>NZ_JACUZY010000009.1:0-287089 GCF_014851605.1 Achromobacter sp. ACM02 | reverse complement strand
GCGTGGCGGCTCGCGCCCACGATTGCGGTCCGGAGCGTTCGCTCCGGACTCCCCCGTCGTCATCTTCGTCAAGGCCTTCGGCCTTTCCTTCAGATTCCCTCGGGCGCATCGAGGTTGCGAGCCGCCACGCCGCCCGCGCCGACGGGCTGCGTGCGTCTTGGCTTGTTGCGTTGCTAGAGCTGTGGTCGGCGGAGAGTCTTGGGCTGCCCGTATTAATCGGCCGCGCGGGCGGCCGATTAATACATACGTCATTATTTGAAGTGTGATTGTGATCGCTGGCGCGCATGCCTCGATTGGATTTCTTCTGGCGTCGCCGTCAGGGGGGAGGGGCGGTGATGGGTGGCGCGCGGCGGGCAGCCGTTTGCGCATGAAGACCCGTACGCGCGCCACCCATCCGGCTTTGGAGTTCAAGTGGCGATTGACTTGTCAACGGGCTTTGATGGGCCGTCATGAAAAAGTGCCCGTGATATCCACGATCACTCCCCACCAGCGCGCAGCGCCATCGGGAATCGCAAGACACCGCGTAAGCCCCCAGAGGCCGCCCGCGCGGCCGGCCGGGGGCGGGCCCCGCAAGATCCATCGCCAAACCCCACCGGCGGCGAGAACCCTAAGCACACCGTTCGTCCTCGGGGCCAGGAAGTTTCAACCAGCAGAGCCAGTCGCGGCGGCGGGGCCAGAGGCGCGGGGCGTCGATAAGCCCGAGGGAATCTGAAGGAACCGCCGAAGGCGGTGACGAAGATGACGAAGGGGAAGTCCGGAGCGAAGGCTCCGGACCGCAATCGTTGCCCCGCGCCTCTGGCCCCGCCGCCGCGACTGGCGTCTCAAGAACCTGAACCTTCAGAAACAGAAACAGAACCTGCTACTGCGCCTTCTCCCCCGGCAACCCATCACTAACCTCCGCCAACGCCCTCTTCATATCCTCATACTCCATCACCCTCTCCCCCTGAAACCCGCCCAACACCCCCCGGCACCCGTCCACCCCCGATCGCTTCATCTCTTCCATCATCGCCGTTCCCTGCGCCTGTCCTTTCTGGAACAGCCCGTCATACCCGCCCGAAGGAAAGCCATATTCCTGCGCATACTGCAGCAGGTTCTTGCGGGCCGTGGCCTGGTGCTGGGCCAGATCGGGTTCGGAAGCCCCGCAGGCGCGGGCGGCGCCGTTGGAGGCGCCGGCTGCGATGACGAAGGAGTCGTATTGGGCCTGTTCGGCGGCATCGGGAGCCGCCCAGGCCGTGGCGGCCGAGGTCAGCGCCAGGGCCAGGCCGGTCAAGATCTTGCGCATCGATGAATCTCCGCTAGATGCCCGCCAGCCGGCAGCGCGGCGTGCGCGGGCGGTGATTGCAACCACAACATTATGGCAATCAGCCGTTTCGCGCCCGTGTAGCCTTGGTGTGGAGTCGTTTCAGACTGTGCATCTTTCTTTCCCTGACGCTGGCTGGCCAGCAAGGCGGCCGCGCAGGAACTATGATGGAGCCTGTGGGGCGCTCCTGCCCCAATGCATTGCCCCTATTCCTCCTGGAGATCTACATGACGATCAAAGTCGGCGATCGCGTGCCGGACGGCACCCTGACCGAATTCATCGAAACCGAAACCGCCGGCTGCTCGCTGGGCCCCAACGCGTTCCAGGTCGCCGACCTGACCCGCGGCAAGACCATTGCGCTGTTCGCCCTGCCGGGCGCCTTCACGCCCACCTGCTCGGCCAAGCATCTGCCGGGCTATGTGGAACAGGCTGCGGCCCTGAAGGCCAAGGGCGTCGATGAAATCTGGTGCGTGTCGGTCAACGACGCGTTCGTCATGGGCGCCTGGGGCCGCGAGCAGAAGACCGAAGGCAAGGTCCGCATGCTGGCCGACGGTTCCGCCCTGTGGACCAAGGAACTGGGCCTGGAGCTGGACCTGATCCAGCGCGGCATGGGCGTGCGCTCGCAGCGCTACTCGGCCCTGATCGTCGACGGTGTGGTCAAGCAGCTGAACGTCGAAGGCCCCGGCAAGTTCGAAGTCAGCGACGCCGCCACGATGCTGTCGCAAGTCTGATCCCACGCAGTTCCTGTTTTACCGCTTAGCGCAGCGGGCCGCTTTCGCGGCCTGTTGCGCTGCCGCCAGCAGCGGTTGCCGACGCCATGCTCGCCACCATTTCCTCCTTTTCGTCGCTTTACTTCGCGACCTTGCTGATGCTCATCGGCACGGGTCTGTTCAACACCTATATGGGGCTCAGGCTGACAGCGCAGTCTGTCAGCGAGGTGTGGATCGGCGCCCTGATCGCCGGCTACTACCTGGGCCTGGTGTGCGGCGCCCGCCTGGGGCACAAACTCATCATCCGCGTGGGCCACATCCGGGCGTTCGTCGCCTGTGCGGCGGTGGCCACCAGCATGATCCTGGCCCAGACGCTGGTCGAATCCATGCCGCTGTGGCTGGTGTTCCGCGTCATTTCGGGCATCGTGATGGTGACCGAATTCATGGTCATCGAAAGCTGGCTCAACGAGCAGACCGAAAATCACCAGCGCGGGCGCGTCTTCTCCGTCTACATGGTCGTGTCCGGCCTGGGCACCGTGCTGGGCCAACTGGCCCTGACGGCCTATGCCACGCTGGACCTGCGGCCGCTGACGCTGGTGGCCATGTGCCTGGTGCTGTGCCTGGTGCCTATCGCCGTCACCGCGCGCTCGCACCCGCCCACGCCGCTGCCGGCGCCGCTGGACATACGCTTCTTCATGCGGCGCGTGCCGCTGTCGATGACGGTGTTGTTCGTGGCCGGCAACCTTTCCGGCGCGTTCTATGGCCTGGCGGCCGTCTATGGCGCCAAGCATGGCCTGTCCACCTCGCAGGCGGCGATTTTCGTGGCCGCCGCAGTGACCGCCGGCCTGCTGTCGCAATGGCCCATGGGCTGGCTTTCCGACCGCATCAACCGCGCCGGTCTGATCCGCTTCAATGCGCTGCTGCTGGTGCTGCTGCCGGTGGTCATGTGGGGCTGGATCGTGCTGCCGTACTGGGCGCTGGTGGCCATGTCCTGTGTCTTCGGCGTGCTGCAGTTCACGCTGTACCCGCTGGGCGCGGCGTTCGCCAACGATCACGTGGAATCCGAGCGCCGGGTCAGCCTGTCGGCCGTGCTGCTCATGACCTACGGGGTCGGTGCATGCGTAGGGCCGATGATTGCCGGGGTGCTGATGTCCCTGGCCGGCCCCAGCATGTACTACGTGTTCATCTCCGCCTGCGCCCTGATCCTGGTCTGGCATGTGCGTCCCACGCGCGTCACCGGCGCGCATCAGGTGGAAGAAGCGCCCACGCATTTCGTGCCCATGCCGGACACGCTGCAGAGCTCGCCCGCCGCGGCGGTGCTGGATCCGCGCGTGGATCCTGCAACCGACATCGCCATGGAAATGGTGCAGCCCGAAGTGGCGCCCGTGGCAGCCACTGAGCCGCCCGCTGCGGAACCGCCTGGCGATGCCGCGGCGGATGTGGCGGACGACGCGGCTGAAGACGGCCGCCAGAGGCGCACCGGCACCTGAGGCCGGGGTCGCGTCCTTACCAGGGCGCCATCAGCACGATGGCAGCCAGCGCCAGCGCGATGCCCAGCAGGTTCAGCCGGGTCAGCGGTTCGCGGAAGGCCAGTGCGCCGACCAGCGTGCCCAGGGTGATCACGCCCATGTTCATGGACGCGAACACCAGCGCGGGGTGCTCGGGCAGCGACTGGTGCGCGCGGATGTAGGTCAGGATGTTGCCGAAGTTCGCCAGTCCCAGCGCCGCACCCGCGGCCAGGTGCCGAAGCTGGCAGCGCACCCGGCGCCACAGCAGGTAGCAGAGCATCAGCACGCCGGCGACGAGGAAGGCCAGTAGCAGCCCGCCCGCGAAAGCGGTGCCCGCGCGCGCCATCTGCTTGAACAGGATGTCGATGACGCCATACCCCACCCAGACCACCAGCGGCCACAGCCACATGGCGCGGCTGCTTGCGGCCGTGTCCTCGCCCGGCGTCTGCGCGCGGGGGGCGCGGCGCAGCAGGCAGTACAAGGCGCTGGCGGCCAGCAGGGTCGCGGCCAGCTTGCGGCCGCTTACCGGTTCGCCGAACAGCAGGAAGGCCGCCAGCAGCGGGATGAACAGGGACAGGCGCTGCGCCGCGTCGCTGCGCACGATGCCGGCATGACGTACGGCCGCCGCCATCGCCAGGAACACGCTGGGCAGCAATACGCCCAGCGCGGCCAGCACCAGCCACGGCGTCTGTGGGGTCAGCAGCGCCGCCGGGTCCGGGCGCAGCACGGCCCAGCAGAGCAGGGCGGCCACCGCATAGTTCATGGCGATGGCCTGGCGCACGTCGACTTGATAGCGCCGCGCCAGCTTCAGCAGCACGGCCACGGTGACGCTGCAGGCGACGCTGGCCAGCAGGTAGAGGAGGCCGGGAGTCAACGGCATGCCGTGGCGTCGTGGTGCGTGTGCTGGGCGGCGTCGATGCGCATGCCCAGGCGCTGCAGCAGGCGCTGGTCGGCTTCCATCTGCGGATTGGCCGTGGTCAGCAGGGCGTCGCCGTAGAACATGGAGTTGGCGCCCGCCATGAAGCACAGGGCCTGCAACGCGTCATCCATGGCTTCGCGGCCGGCGGACAGGCGCACGGCCGCGCGCGGCATGGCGATGCGGGCCACGGCAATGGTGCGCACGAACTCGAACGGGTCCAGGGCTTCGACGCCGGCCAGCGGCGTACCTTCCACCTGCACCAGGTTGTTGATCGGCACGGACTCGGGATAGGGCTCCATGTTGGCCAACTGGGCGATCAGGCCGGCGCGCTCGCGGCGCGATTCGCCCATGCCGACGATGCCGCCGCAGCACACGTTGATGCCGGCGTCGCGCACCCGGTCCAGCGTGTCCAGCCGGTCCTGGTAGGTGCGGGTGGAGATGATCTTGCCGTAGAACTCGGGCGAGGTGTCGAGGTTGTGGTTGTAGTAATCCAGGCCCGCGCTCTTGAGCTGTTCGGCCTGGCCCTCGCGCAGCATGCCCAGCGTCACGCAGGTCTCCAGGCCCAGGGCCTTCACCGCGCTGACCATCTCGGCCACCGCCTCCAGGTGGTGCGGCTTGGGGCTGCGCCAGGCGGCGCCCATGCAGAAGCGCTGTGCGCCGCCTTCCTGGGCCTTGCGGGCCGCTGCCACCACGTCCGCCAGGGGCATCAGCTTGTCGGCGTCCAGGCCGGTGTCGTAGTGCGAGGACTGCGGGCAGTAGGCGCAGTCCTCGGGACAGCCGCCGGTCTTGATCGACAGCAGGCTGGACAGCTGGATGGCGTTGGGATCGAAATGAGCGCGGTGCGTCTGCTGCGCCCGGAACACCAGATCCATGAACGGCAACTCGTAGAGCGCCATGATGTCGGCGGCGCTCCAGGCGGGGGCGGCGGTCGGTTTGGCGACGGTCGGGACGGGAATGTAGGCGGTCTGCACGGATGGGCTCCTTTCGGTCTTGCGGGGATCGCGCCGCTTGTCGGGCAAGGGCAGGATCGGCGGATCGTAAGAAGCTGCGCAGGGTTTGCGCAATGCAGGCTGCGTGGCCGAAATTAACGGCCTGTTGCTGTGATTTTTGTGGGAAATGGAAGATTTTGAGGGGCGTCGACTTCTAAGTGGCGCACATCTTCGGGGACGCCGGGCAGTCGTTTATTTTGAATCAAATTGTAAATAGTCGGGGGGTGTCAGCCCTTGGCGCGCTTGTTTCGCGTCTGCGCCTGTTCATGCCCGGTGATGCCGCGGTCGCGCGCCCACACAATGGCCGCGCTGCGGCGGTGCACGCCGATCTTGCTGTAGATCGTGGCCACGTGGTTGCGCACCGTGTTGCGCGACAGCTTCAACTGCCGGGCAATGCCCTCGTCGTCATGGCCTTGACACATCAGGCCCAGCACCTCGCGTTCGCGGGAAGTGAGCTGCGCCAGTTCTGCCACGTCGCGGGTGGCGGGCGCCGGCTCACGCAGTTGCGCCAGCTTTTCGATGACGCTGCGGCTGAACCAGGAAGTGTCCTGCATGACGGCCTCGATCGCCGTCAGCAGTTCCGCCTCGGAGCGCTTGCGTTCCGTGATGTCCTGGACCGCCAGCAGTACGCGCGGCTGCCCGCCGATAGTCACGGGTTCGGCCGACAGCAGGCAATCCAGCCGGCTGCCGTCCCGGGCAGCCAATGCCACCTCGCGGTTGCGGGCGCTTTCACCGCGCTTGAGGCTGGCCTCCAGATCTTCGGCGAGCTGGAGCCCCAATCCGGTCAGCGTCTGGCCTATGCCGTCCTGCGCAGAGGCGCCGGCGGCCGTGGCAAAAGCGTCGTTCAGGTCCAGCGCCAGCAGGGTCTCGCCCTCGCAGACGGCCATGGGCACGGGCGCGAGGCGGAATGTCTTGGAGAAGCGTTCCTCGCTTTCGCGCAGGGCCAGTTCGGTGCGCTTGCGGGCCTCGAGGTCGATGAAGGTGAACAGCATGCATGGCTCGCCCTGCATGTCGATGGGTTGGCCCGCGACGATGACGAACTTCACGCTGCCGTCCGCCAGTTTCAACACGCCCTCGCGCTGCGCAATGGTCTGCCCCTCGTTGAGGCTGGCGATCGCGTTGTCCTTGTCGTCGCCGCCGTCCAGCACGTCCAGCTCATAGGCCGACCTGCCCACGATGGCGTCGCGTGCATAGCCGGTCATCTCCAGGAAGCCCTGGTTCACCTTCACATAGCGCAGGTCGGACAGGCGGCAGATGAGGGCGGGCGCGGGATTGGCGCCGAAGGCGCGCTCGAAGCGTACTTCGGCATTGATCTGCTCAGTCTGGTCATGCAGGATCAGGACGCGGTAGTCGGTCCCGTCGCTGCCGTCCAGGTTCAGGCCGCTGGCGCGTATGTTGCGCAGGAACGCGTCATCGTCCTTGCGTTCCAGGTCCAGCAGCAGTTCGTCGAACGGCTCGGCCGCGGCCAGCAGGTCCAGCGGATATTGGCGCGCTGGCACGCGGTGATGATTGCGGTAGCTGAGGCTGTAGCGCTTGCGGTAGCCGGCTGGCGTGCCGCCCAGTTCATCCAGGTTATCGGTGCCATGCAGCTTGAGCGCGCTGGCATTGGCCCAGGCGATGGCGCCGTCCGCTTCGAGCAGGATGATGCCTTCGTTCAGGCCTGCGATGATGCGTTGCAGATGCTGGCGGTGCGGATGGGGAGCGGCGGCGTTCGCGGTCACGTAGTCCTCTTCTTTTCGCAGGGCACGACGCAAAGAGAATGAAGGCGCACTGAAAGGCTGTCCAGATGGCGAAATGGACGAGTCTGAGCGTAGGGGGCAATGGCGGGGAAGATGGCTGCCGCTAGATGATGCGGGCCGGAATGCAAAAAAGCTCCGGAAACCGGAGCTTTCTATGGCTGGCAAGGCCGAGGCGCTTGCGAACTGCGTGATGTGCTTGGCGGAGCGGACGGGGCTCGAACCCGCGACCCCCGGCGTGACAGGCCGGTATTCTAACCAACTGAACTACCGCTCCGCAGCGGTTTACTCTGACTTCTTCAATGCACTGCGGTGTCAAGGCAGTTTGGTACTACATGCCAGAAAGACTGGCGTCCCCTAGGGGATTCGAACCCCTGTACTCACCGTGAAAGGGTGATGTCCTAGGCCTCTAGACGAAGGGGACCTGAACAAAACAGAACTACTTTACTACCGTACTGCTTACTGGTGGAGGTAAGCGGGATCGAACCGCTGACCTCTTGCATGCCATGCAAGCGCTCTCCCAGCTGAGCTATACCCCCCAGGATCCTCGATGCCCCAAACTACAGACAACAAGGTCTCACACTATATAAAGCAAAAAAGCCCCGAAAAACGGAGCTCTTGAAAGACTCTGAGCGAGAGCTTTGGCGGAGCGGACGGGGCTCGAACCCGCGACCCCCGGCGTGACAGGCCGGTATTCTAACCAACTGAACTACCGCTCCGCAGCGGCGTACTCAACTACATTGTCACTTCAACTGCATCACTACATACTGCTGCCAGAAGAACTGGCGTCCCCTAGGGGATTCGAACCCCTGTACTCACCGTGAAAGGGTGATGTCCTAGGCCTCTAGACGAAGGGGACTTGGACTTGCAAACTGGTACTGCATCCTTCGCCGTTGACTGGTGGAGGTAAGCGGGATCGAACCGCTGACCTCTTGCATGCCATGCAAGCGCTCTCCCAGCTGAGCTATACCCCCGTCTTTCTAATCAGCCCGTTCAACGTTTTACGAAACCGAACACACGTTTTACCGAGTGCTTTTTCGTAGTTCGTTGCCGGTTTTGTTTAGTGCCGTTGGCGAAGAAACGAGATTATGCACGAACTAAATTGGGTGTGCAAGTCGCGATGAGACAAAAAGCTAAAAAGTCGTGAAAAAAAGGGGGCTGGAAGGCATTTTTGGGCCGATTTTGCGCTTTTATTGCTCAGCTTGAGCTAGCGTTATTGATGCAGAAATCAAGTAAATCAAAGACTTGTGAGAATGCTATCGTGAGCGGAAATTTTTTTCGTCGATCCGGCATTTTTTGCACCGGACCTGCACACACGGACATCGCCATGAGCAGCAAGACTTCGTTTCCCACACGCCCGCTGGGCCAGAGCGGCATGGACATCACCCGCATCGGGCTGGGCGCCTGGGCCATCGGCGGCAGCGGTTGGGCGGTGGGGTGGGGGCCGCAGGACGACGCCGATTCGGTGGCGGCGATCCGCCGGGCCGTCGAGCGCGGCATCAACTGGATCGATACCGCGGCGGTGTACGGCCTGGGGCATTCCGAGGAGATCGTGCGCCGCGCGCTGGCGCAGATGGCGCCTGACGCCCGGCCTTACGTGTTCACAAAGTGCGGCCTGACCTGGTCTGCGGAACAGCCGCAGGCGATGCCGCGGCGCACCGGCGCGCCGGCCAGCATCCGGCGCGAAGTCGAAGATTCGTTGCGCAGGCTGGGCGTCGAACGCATCGATCTCTACCAGATGCACTGGCCGGCGGGCGATGGCACGCCGCTGGAGCTGTACTGGCAGGAACTGCTGGATCTGAAGCGGGAGGGCAAGGTCAGGGCGGTGGGCCTGTCCAACCACAATCTTGCCCAGCTGCAGCAGGCAGAAGCGCTGGGGCATGTGGATACGCTGCAGCCGCCGTTTTCGGCCATTCAGCGCGCCGCGGGCGCGGAGCTGATTCCGTGGTGCGAACGTAACGGCACGGGCGTGATCGTCTACAGCCCGATGCAGTCCGGCCTGCTGACCGGCGCCTTCAGCGTGGAGCGCGCCCGTGCTCTGCCGGCGGATGATTGGCGCGCGCGCAACGCGGAGTTCGCCTCGCCCGGCATCGAGCGCAACCTGGCGCTGGCCGATGCGTTCAAGCCCATCGCCGAACGCCACGGCGCCACGGTGGCGGCCGTGGCGGCGGCCTGGACGCTGGCCTGGCCGGGCGTCACGGGCGCGATCGTGGGCGCCCGCAGCGCGGCTCAGGTGAATGGACTGCTGGGCGCAGCGTCGCTGGAACTGGATGGCGATGACATGGACGCCATCGCGGACGCGATCGAGCGTACCGGCGCCGGAAGCGGGCCGCTGCGCCCGCCCGGGGAGAGCGGCGCGCTGCCGGCGAATCTGTTCGCTTGAGGGCGCCTCAGGCGCGACGCGTCTTGCGGCCGCTGCCGAACGCGGCGATCAGCGCCAGGCCGATCAGGGCCAGCGCCGTCTTGTCGCCAAAGCGCGCGTATGGCGTCAGCCCCGTCATGCCTTGCACGGCCACCGGCAGCACACCGGCCTGCAGCGGCGCAAGCTGGGCCGCGACGCGGCCTTTGGCGTCAATGGCGGCGGTGATGCCGGTGTTGGTGGAGGTCAGCATGGGCCGCGCCGTTTCCATGGTGCGCACGCGGCCGATCTGCAGATGCTGGCGCAAGGCCCAGGAGTCGCCGAACCAGCCCAGGTTGCTCACGTTCACCAGTATCGTCGCGCCCGGTTCGCCGTTGGGGCCGGGTTGCAGCGCGGGCAACAGGTCGGGGCCGAACAGGTCTTCGTAGCAGATGTTGAACGCGATGTGCTGGCCGCCGACCGCGAAGGGCGTCTGGCGTACCGCGCCGCGATCGAAGTCGCCCAGCGGAATGTTCAGCATGTCGACGAACCAGTGGAATCCGGGCGGCACGTATTCGCCCCAGGGCACCAGGTGGCGCTTGTCGTAGCGCATGGCGGTGGTGCCGGCCACGAGCTGTTCGACCGGGGTATTGCCGTCAAAGCCCATGACGCTGTTGGTGTAGCGCTCGCGGCCATTGACGCGGTCGTGCAGCGGCACGCCCATGGCGATGGTGGTATTGCGCTGGGCGGCCAGGTCGCGCCAGACCGCCCAGACGCGCGGATCCAGCTGGTCCTGGAAGATGGGCAGCACGGTTTCCGGCAAGATGATCAACTGCGGCGCGGGCACGCCGGGAGCCGGCGGCATGGCTGCCAGGTCCAGGTGGCGCACCAGGCTCTGGTCGAGCAGGGCAGGGTCGAACTTCTGCGACTGCTCGATGTTGCCCTGGACCAGGCGCACGTTCAGCGGATCGCCGGACGGCGTGGACCAGTCGATGCGGGACAGCGGCCAGCCAGCGGCGGCCAGGGCCAGCGCGATACCGGCGGCCAGGGCGTGGCGCGAGCCAGTCCCGCTTTTGCGCGAGGGCTGCCAGAGGCTGGCGAGGGCAGCGGCGACGAAGGCGGCCAGGAAGGCCATGCCGTGCACGCCAAGCAGCGGCGCCCAGCCTGCGATGGGGCTATCGACTTGCGCGTAACCGATATTGAGCCAGGGAAAGCCCGTCAGCAGCACGGCGCGCAGCCATTCGAAGGCCGCCCACATCGCAGCCCAGGCCAGCGTGCCCGACAGTATGCGGGAGGGCGGAGAGCCCGGCTCCAGCGGCGCGTAGCGGCGCGCCAGCGCGCTGGCCGTGGCCGGGAACAGCGCCAGGAAGGCCGACAGCGCCAGCACCGCGGCCACGGCCAGCGGCGCGGCCAGATCGCCGTAGCGGTGCAGGCTGATGAAAATCCAGTAGAGGCCCAGCGAGTAGCTGGCGAAGCTGAACAGCCAGCCGCGCAGCCAGGCCTGTTTGGCCGAGGGCGCATACAGGGTCACGCGCGCAACGATGGCCAGCATCAGGACCTGTGTGGCCGCCAAGGCCCAATCCGGCAGGGGACCGGGCGAAAAAGTCAGGGCGTGCACGGCGCCCGCCAGCACCAGGCCGGCGGCGCCGCGCAGTTTATGGCTGCGCGGGGACTGGGTCATGCGTCTTCGGAGGAGCGGGGGGCTTGGGGTGCGGCGTTGCGCTTGACGCGCAGCCAGATGGCGCGGCGCGCGTCGCCGCGGGCCACTTCCAGGCGCAGGCCGTCGAATTCGGCGATGTCGCCGCGGCGCGGGATGCGGCCCAGCTGTCCGCCCATCCAGCCGCCGACGCTGTCGTACTCGTCGTCGGGCAACTGGCAGCCGAATACGTCGTTGAAGTGCGAGATGTCGGTGGCCGCCAGGACGCGCCACTGGTTTTCGCCTTCGGGGAAGATCGAGTCTTCCTCGGTTTCGTCGAATTCGTCTTCGATATCGCCGACGATCTGTTCCAGCACGTCTTCCATCGTCACCAGGCCGGAAATGCCGCCATGCTCATCGATGACGATGGCCTGGTGGTTGCGGCTGGCGCGGAACTCGTGCAGCAGCACGTTCAGGCGCTTGGATTCGGGGATGAAGACGGCGGGCCGCACCAGCGTGCGCACCTCGATGCCGGGTTCCAGCATGCAGCGCAGCAGATCCTTGGCCAGCAGGATGCCGATGATGTTGTCGCGATCGCCTTCGTAGACGGGGAAGCGCGAGTGGGCGGTCTCGATGACCGAGGCGACCAGGTAGGGAATGGGCTGCGTGACGTCCAGCAGATCCATGCGCGAACGCGGGACCATGATGTCGCCCACGGTGCCTTCGGACACGGCGAGCGCGCCCTTGATCATCTTGTAGGATTCCGCGTCGAGCAGTTGGCGTTCGTGCGCGGCTTCCAGAACGGCCTTGATGCCTTCGCGGTCCTCAGGCTCGCGGCGCACGAGGGAAAGCAGGCGGTCTAGAAGGGATTTGGCGGCAGGTTTGGAGGAGCGAGCAGGCGTCGCTTCGGGAGCAGGATAAGGGTCAGACATCGTCCGGGAGGACAAGTTATGGAGGGCCCAGCATAACCGATACTGGCCTGCAATTTGTAACGGCGGCCCTCAAAATGAGGGGAACCGCCGCCATCTGCGCCTTGCTGGACGCCATTTTTCGGCAATTTTTGCCGCCGGGCCGCCCCAAGGCAAAAATCGCCCCCTCGGGGGGCAGCAAGCGCCTAAGGCGCGCAGCGTGGGGGCCAATTTTTCTCAGGGTTGACCCGAGTCCGCGAGTCAGGCTGCCATGTAAGGATCGGCGATGCGCATGGCGGCCAGCGTGGCGGTCTCCAGGGCCTCCATGCGCTTGGCGTCGCGGGCCTTGATGTGGTCGTAGCCCAGCGCGTGCAGCACGCCGTGGATGGTGAGATGGGCGGCGTGGTCCAGGAGCGCCTTGCGCTGTTCGCGGGCCTCGCGCACCAGCACCGGCACGCACATGACGATGTCGCCGCGCGCAACGCCCAGCGGATCCACGCCGTATTCGAAGGTCAGCACATTGGTGGCATAGTCGCGGCCGCGGAAGTCGCGGTTCAGGCGCCGGCCTTCGGCCGCGCCAACCAGCCGCAAGCTCAGCTCCGCCGCGGAAAACGCGACCAGGCCGTCGTCGGCCGCGCCCGCCAGCGCGCGTTCGGCCCAGCGGCGCAGGCGCCAGCGGGGCAGGCGGGCTTCCTCGACGCCGTATTGCACGGACAGGGACAGTTCAGGTTTCATCTTCGGCGGCGCGGTCGTAGGCGTCGACGATGCGGGCGACCAGGGGATGGCGCACGACGTCTCGGCTGGTGAATCGGGTGGTGGCGATGCCCTGCACGTCGTGCAGCACCTTCACCGCATGCGCCAGGCCGCTGTCCTGGCCACGCGGCAAGTCCACCTGCGACGGGTCGCCGGTAATGACCGCCTTGCTGCCGAAGCCGATCCGCGTCAGGAACATCTTCATCTGTTCCGGCGTGGTGTTCTGCGCTTCGTCCAGGATGACGAAGGCGTGGTTGAGCGTGCGGCCGCGCATGTAGGCCAGCGGCGCGATTTCGATGGTCTGCTTTTCGAACAGGCGCTGCACCTTTTCGAAGCCCATCAGGTCGTACAGCGCGTCGTACAGCGGGCGCAGGTACGGGTCCACCTTCTGCGCCAGGTCGCCCGGCAGAAAGCCCAGGCGTTCGCCGGCTTCGACCGCGGGGCGTGTCAGCACCAGGCGTTGCACGGTGTCGCGCTCCATTGCGTCGATGGCGCAGGCCACGGCCAGCCAGGTCTTGCCGGTGCCGGCGGGACCGACGCCGAAGGTGATGTCGTGCTTGAGGATGTTGTTCAGGTAGTCGCGCTGGCGCGGCGTGCGCGGACGCAGGTCGCTGCGCTTGGTGCGCAGGGCGATGCTGTCGCTTTCGTCGTCCAGGGCGGGCAGCGGGTCGGCCTCGCGGGCCTGCTCTTCCTTCAGTTCCTGTTCCTGCCGCCCGACGCCGATCTCGACCAGCCCGAGCTGGATGTCGTCGACCGACAGGGCGCGGTGCACGGCCTGTTCGTGGAAGCGGCGCAGTATCCGGCCGGCGAGTTCCGCGAGTTCGCCTTCGATGGTGACTCGGCTGCCGCGGCGCGAGAGCTTGACGTTCATGCCGTCGGCCAGCTGCCGCAGGTTTTCGTCCAGCGGGCCGCAGAGATTGGCCAGATGGGTGTTGTCGCCGTCCAGGGTGACGACGATGGGCATGCTGCGGCGGGCGCGGGAGCGGGGAGTGGTCATTCGGCCTCTTGGGGAGTGCGGTCCACGTCGGCGACCCGGGCGCGCAGCGAATTGGTGTGCGCTTCGGTGATGATGACGTCGACCATTTGTCCGATGAGCCGCGCGGGCGCGGCGAAGTTCACGATGCGGTTGTTCTCGGTGCGGCCCATCAGTTCGTTCGGGTCGCGGCGCGAGGGGCCTTCGACCAGCAGGCGCTGGCGCGTGCCGACCATGTTGCGGGCGATCGTGGCCGCCTGCTCGTTGATCAGCGCCTGCAGGCGCTGCAGGCGGCGCAGCTTCACGTCTTGCGGCGTGTCGTCGTGCAGGTCGGCGGCGGGCGTGCCCGGGCGGCGCGAATACACGAACGAGAACGAGGTGTCGAAGCCGACGTCCTCGATCAGCTTCATGGTCTTTTCGAAGTCTTCCTCGGTTTCGCCGGGAAAGCCCACGATGAAGTCCGAGGACAGCGTCAGGTCGGGGCGGGCGGCGCGCAGGCGGCGCACCACCGACTTGAATTCCAGGGTGGTGTAGCCGCGCTTCATGGCCGCCAGCACGCGGTCGCTGCCGGCCTGCACCGGCAGGTGCAGGAAGGACACCAGCTTGGGCAGGCGGGCGTAGGCGTCCACCATGCGCTGGGTCATTTCCTTGGGGTGCGAGGTGGTGTAGCGGATGCGCTCGATGCCCGGGATTTCGTGCACGTATTCCAGCAGCATGGCGAAGTCGGCGATCTCGTCGCTGTCGGTCATGCGGCCGCGGTAGGCGTTGACGTTCTGGCCCAGCAGCGTCACTTCCTTCACGCCCTGGTCGGCCAGGTCGGCGACCTCCACCAGCACGTCCTCGAAGGGGCGCGAGACTTCCTCGCCGCGCGTGTAGGGCACGACACAGAAGCTGCAGTATTTGCTACAGCCTTCCATGATGGACACGAACGCCGTGGCGCCGTCCACGCGGGGCGGCGGCATGTTGTCGAACTTTTCGATCTCGGGGAAGCTGATGTCCACCTGCGAGCGGCCTTCGTCGCGGCGGCGCTTGATCAGGTCCGGCAGGCGATGCAGCGTCTGCGGACCGAACACCACGTCCACGTAGGGCGCGCGCTTGACGATGGCTTCGCCTTCCTGGCTGGCCACGCAGCCGCCCACGCCGATCACCAGGTTGGGATTGGTCTTCTTCAGGTGCTGCACGCGGCCCAGGTCCGAGAAGACCTTTTCCTGCGCCTTCTCGCGCACCGAACAGGTGTTGAACAGGATGACGTCGGCGTCTTCCGGGTTGTCGGTGAGTTCCAGGCCCTGGTCGCCGCGCAGCACGTCGGCCATCTTGTCCGAGTCGTACTCGTTCATCTGGCAGCCGAAGGTGCGGATGTACAGCTTGCGGGGGGAGCCGGCGTCCGCGGCGGGGAGGGCGGCGCTGGCGCCGTCGGGCGCGGCGTCGGCGCGCTTGAGGGTGGTTTCTTGCATGATGGTCGCCGTGACGGGTGTAGATCCCGGGGGCAGAGAATGGTAGGAAACCCGGGATTTTAACCCTTGCCCGCATTTGCTTCTTGGTCTGGCGCGCGCAGGCCGTTACGATAGCGTGCTGGGCTGATTTTGCAGCCCAGGAACGTTTCTCATTTCCCGATAGCGGTATCGATGAACAGTAATCCCCTGACGCCTTCGGCGGCCGCTCCCGTATCCGACGCCTCAGCCGGCCCCGCGCCGGACCAGTTCCGCAACCCCTTTTCCGCGCTGACCTGGGTGCTGCTGGGCTGCGCCCTGGCGCTGGCCGCCAGCGCGTGCGCGTTGTGGGTGGACCTGCCGCTGGCGGTGTGGATCAAGCAGTCGGTATCTGAAGGCGTGAACGAATCCTTCGAATGGATCGGTGAACTCGGCGAAAGCGGCCCTTATATTGGTGTGGCGCTGGCCTTCTACGTGATCGGGTTGGTCGGCCTGGCGCGCGGCTGGCGCAATCCGGTACGCATGAGCTACGCCAGCATGGCGCGCGGCAGCCTGCTGATGCTGTCGACCCTGGCGGTAGGCGGACTGGTGGTGCTGGTGCTCAAGCGTTCGGTGGCGCGGGCGCGTCCCGAGCTGTTCTTCGAAAAAGGCATCTACGGGGTGGGCGAGTCGTTCTCGCGCGCCCAGCTGTACAACTCCTTCCCCTCCAGCCACACCTATGCGGCATTCGCCGTGGCTGTGGTGCTGGGCATCCTGGCGCCGCGCTGGCGCTGGGTCTTCCTGCTGCTGGCGGCGCTGGTGGCGATGAGCCGGCTGGTCAACCTGGACCACTATCTGTCGGACGTGATGACGGCCGCGGGCATCGCGGTGCTGGTCGGGCACGTATTGGCGCCCCGCGTGCTGGGCGCCAGCTACCAATGGCCCCTGCGCGCGCCCTGGCGCTGGTGGAAGAAGTAAGGTCCGCTGCTGCTGGCGTTGGGTTGTGCTTCGTAGGTCGCCCGTCGTCGCGGGCGGCGTGGCGGCTCGCGCCCACGATTGCGGTCCGGAGCGTTCGCTCCGGACTCCCCCGTCGTCATCTTCGTCAAGGCCTTCGGCCTTTCCTTCAGATTCCCTCGGGCGCATCGAGGTTGCGAGCTGCCACGCCGCCCGCGACGACGGGCTACGTGCGTCTTGGCTAGTTGCGCTGCTGGAGCTGTGGTCGGGGGCGAGTCGTGGGCTGCCCGTGTTGTTCGGCCGCGCGGGCGGCCGAACAACACATACATGATTCCGGCCAGGGGCGGGCTCCAGACTACGCCTTACGCGAAATTCACCACCACGCGCCGGTTGGTGCGGCTCTTTTTCTCGATCTTCGTAACGATCACCGCGCCGATCTCGCCGGTGTTGGCCACGTGCGTGCCACCACAGGGCTGGCGATCCACGCCCGGGATTTCGACGATGCGTATGCTGGCGGTGCCGGCCGGGGGCGCAGCGCCCACGGTACGCACCAGGTCGGGTTCGGCGGCCAGTTCCTCGGGCGTGATGCAGTTGATGCTGACGCCGGTGCGGGCCTGGATCAAGGCGTTCAGGCGTTCGGTCAGGTCGGCCTTGTCCAGCGTGGATTCGGGCAGGTCGAAGTCGACGCGCGCGGAGTCGGGTGAAATGCTGCAGCCGGTCACGGGGGCGGGCACCAGCGCGCCCAGCAGATGCAGACAGGTGTGCAGGCGCATGAGGCGGTGGCGCCGCGGCCAGTCGATGGTCACCGAGACGCGGTCGCCCACTTGCGGTGCGATGCCGCCTTCCAGCACGTGCAGGATGCGCTTGCGGTCTTCGGCGTAGACGGTGTCGGCAAGCGTCAGCGCGCGGCCGTCGGCCAGCGTCAAAGTGCCGCTGTCTCCCGCCTGGCCGCCGCTGCGCGCGTAGCAGACAGTCTCGTCCAGTTCGACGCCCTCGGGGCTGACCGCGATCACGGTGGCCTCGCATCGGTCCAGGTAAGGGTCTTCGTCGAATCGCTTGCGGGTGGCATTCATGTAAAGGGTCTCCGGATGTTCTGGTTTTTTTTGCAAGGCGGGGCGGACGATCAGGCCAGGATCTTCAGGCCGCCGGCCGTTTCGATCTGTGCGCTCAGGCGCGGCGGGCCGTCGACCTGTTCCACCTGGATCAGGTGGTCCGCGCCCAGCCAGGCCAGCCCTTGGCGCAGCAGCCCGGCCTGCGGATGGCTGCCGGACAGTTGCTTGAGTGTGAGGTGCTGGCGCGGCAGGCTGACGCCGGGGTAGTCGGCCACGTCCCACTGGATCAGCGTGGGCAGCAGACCGTCGCCGGCCGCATGGCCCGCTTCGCGCCAGGCGGGCAGGCTGCCGTCGTCGGGCACCGTCAGCCGCCAGCGCAACTGCCCGCGTTCCATGGGAATGGCGGGCGGGATGCGTGCGGGATGCTCCGCCCGCATACGCGTCAGATCCAGCGGCGCTTCGACCCGCGCCGCCCAATGCGCCAGGTAGGGACCCTGGGCGATGCGGGCGCGGACGGCGTCCTGATCCAGCCCGAACCAACGTGGCCGCGCAGGCGCCGGGGCCTGAGGATCGATGGCGATGACTTCGAGGTAGATGCCGCCGGCCATGCCCAGCACCCGGTTGTGGGTGCCCATGCGCGGATGCGCGCCGCCGCCCGAGGGGGCGATGCCGAGCAGTGCTGCGACGTATTCGGTGCCGCTGTCCAGGTCCGCGGCGGCGATGACGAGGTGATCGATGACGAGTTTCATGGTCCGGCTATGGTAGCGAATCCGCGCGGATCCGTACCCGTACAGCGCGACGGGGGCGGGCGGTACAGTGTCAGACGCCCAGGTCCCGGCGCTTCAGCACCCGGTCTATCAGGCCCCATTCCAGCGCTTCCTCCGCGCTCATGTAGCAGTCGCGGTCCAGTGTGCGCTCTACGTCTTCGTAGCTGCGTCCGCAGTGCTGGGCGTAGACGCGCGTGACGCGGTCCTTGGTCCTGCGCATTTCCTCGGCGTGGATGAGCACGTCCGAGGCCTGGCCCTGGAAGCCGCCTAAAGGCTGATGCACGTGCACGCTGGCATTGGCCAGCGCGCATCGTTCGCCGGGTTCGCCCGCCATCAGCAGGAACGAGCCCATGGAGCGCGCCGTGCCCATGCACAGCGTGTGCACCGGCGCAGTGATGAACTGCATGGTGTCGTACATGGCCAGGCCGCTGGTGATGACGCCGCCAGGGGAGTTGATGTAGAGATGGATGGGCTTGGTGGGGTTCTCGGATTCCAGGAACAGCAGCTGGGCGCAGACCAGCGCCGACACCGAGTCGTTGACTTCGCCGTTCAGGAAGATGATGCGGTCGCGCAGCAGTCGCGAATAGATGTCGAAGGACCGCTCGCCGCGGCCGGACTGCTCGACCACCATGGGTACGTATTGCATCACGTCCTGCATGGACGAATCTCCTGGGTTGCGATTGCCTTGCGCTTGGGCCGGGTTCAGGCGGCGCGCATGAGGAAGGGGCCGGCGTCGTTGGCGGCTGGGCGCCCGCGGCGTTCGAACCGCGCGTCGTCCAGCGCGTGGATGATGCGCAGGAGCGTGCGGCCGTCGGCGACGGGCCGGATCTGGAAGGTCACCAGGCTTTCGAGGAAAGGCGGCTCCTCGTCGCGCATGCGGTATTGGATTTCTTCGGCAGGCGTCGCGTCCGCGGGTTCGGCGCTGGCCAGCGCCCGTCCAGGCAGCCATTGCTCGCGGAATTCGGGGATGCTGATGGCGCGCCAGACTTTTTCGGGCGGCGCGTCGAGTTCGTATTCGAGCACGATGTCCTGGGGCGGGTCTTGCGGCGCGGTCGGCTTCATTGGTCCATGTCCTTGAGCAGGGCGTTCAGGGCTTCGATGCGGGCCGGCCAGTAGGCGCGGTACTTCGCCAGCCATCCGGCGATGAGCGCAAGCCCGTCGGGGTCGACTTCATAGTTCACGAAACGGCCTTGTTTTTCCTCGCGCACCAGGCGGGCCTTGCGCAGCACCGCAAGGTGCTGCGACATGGCTGGCTGGCTGATCTCCATGCCGACGCGCAGGGCGCTGGCGTTCATGCCGCCGGCGGCGAGCTTTTCGAAGATGGCACGGCGGGTCGGATCGGCCAGGGCCTTGAAGATGTCGGTTTCGAGCATGACAATACATTAGTCAATACTTATGTATTGGTCAAGCGGAAAGCACCCTGTGCGCGTCCGAGAGCCATTTGCGATCGCGGCTGGCACAATGGCGCCGGACCTGCAGTCGGGAGCGACGCCGTGGCTTTTCTTCTATTCCCCGTCTTGTTCGCGGCCAGCCTGCTGA
Organism: Achromobacter sp. ACM02; assembly: GCF_014851605.1. Taxonomy (NCBI): domain Bacteria; kingdom Pseudomonadati; phylum Pseudomonadota; class Betaproteobacteria; order Burkholderiales; family Alcaligenaceae; genus Achromobacter; species Achromobacter sp. ACM02. The sequence goes on along the minus strand of NZ_JACUZY010000009.1, from coordinate 267,598 downwards.
TCAGCCTGGCGGCCGGCGCCGTGCATGGCCGGCGTCTTGGTTGGAAGGCCCCGGCTACGCGGCGGTGGCTGTTCGTGGCGGGATGCCTTGTGCTTTCGTATCTGGTCGGCCTGGCGCTGGTCATTCATGACCCGTACTTTGACGACAACGGGGTGCCTGAATTCATTCCGTGGCGTTTCCGCTGGACCTGGGCCTGGCTCTACGCCGGCTTGCTGCAGTTCGCCGTGGTTCCGAGCGGCTTGGCCCTGCGGTTCCTGGCCAGGCGTAAGACGGCAAGCGCCGCGCAATAAAAAACCCGCCGTGATTGCGGCGGGTTTGTCTTCAAGCGGAAACGGATCAGGCGGCTTCGCCTTCCTCGCCTTCCTTCTTGACCGGCTTGACCAGGTCTTCGCGCTTGACGCCCAGCCACATGGCCAGGGCCGCGGCCACGAACACCGACGAGTAGATGCCGAACCAGATGCCGATGGTCAGGGCCATGGCGAAGTAGTGCAGGGTGGGGCCGCCGAAGAACAGCATGGCCAGCACCATCATCTGCGTGGAACCGTGGGTGATGATGGTCCGGGAGATGGTCTGCGTGATGGCGCTGTTGATGACTTCATGCACGTCCGCCTTGCGGTACTTGCGGAAGTTCTCGCGGATCCGGTCCATGATGACCACGGATTCGTTCACGGAGTAGCCCAGCACCGCCAGCACGCCCGCCAGCACCGACAGCGAAAATTCCCACTGGAAGAAGGCGAAGAAGCCCAGGATGATCACCACGTCGTGCAGGTTGGCGATCACGCCGGCGACGGCGAACTTCCATTCGAAGCGGAAGCCCAGGTAGACCATGATGCCGATGACCACGACCAGCAGGGCCATCAGGCCGTTGTGCAGCAGCTCCTGGCCCACCTGCGGGCCCACGAACTCGACGCGGCGCAGTTCGACGCCGGAGTCGGCGGTCTTCAGCGCGGCCATGACGGTTTCGCTCTGCGTGGCCGAGGTCTGGCCTTCCTGCAACGGCAGGCGGATCATGACGTCGTGCGAGGTGCCGAAGTTCTGCACCTGGAAGTCGGTGTAGCCCAGCTTGGAGACCACGCCGCGCACGTTTTCAAGCTGCGCCGTCTGGGCGTAGTTGACTTCCATGACCGTGCCGCCGGTGAATTCGATCGACAGGTGGAAGCCGCGCGTGACGATGAAGAAAACAGCCGCCAGGAATGTGACGAGGCTGATGATGTTCAGCACCAGCGCGTGGCGCATGAACGGGATGGTGCGGTGAATACGGAAAAATTCCATTTTTCGCCTTAGGCTTTATCTGTGGCGGGCGGCCGGGCCGCCCGCGCTCATGTTCAGTTGGTCTTCGGTTTCCAGACTTCACCGATGGAGATCGACGTGAGCTTCTTCTTGCGGCCGTACCAGAGGTTGGCCAGCGCGCGCACACCCACCACCGACGAGAACATCGAGGTCAGGATGCCCAGCACGTGCACCACGGCGAAGCCCCGGATCGGGCCGGAACCGAAGGCCAGCAGCGCCAGGCCCACGATCAGCGTGGTGAGGTTCGAGTCGAGAATGGTGCCCCAGGCGCGTTCGAAGCCGTGATGGATGGCTTGCTGCGGACTTGCGCCTGCGCGCAGTTCCTCGCGTATCCGCTCGTTGATCAGCACGTTCGAGTCGATGGCCATGCCCAGCGTCAGCGCGATTGCCGCGATGCCCGGCAGGGTCAGCGTGGCCTGCAGCATGGATAGCAGCGCCAGCAGCAGCAGCACGTTCATGGTCAGGCCGATCGTGGAGAACACGCCGAACAGGTGGTAGTACAGGATGATGAAGGCGGCGATGGCCAGGAAGCCGTACAGCGTCGAGTAGAAGCCCTTGGCGATGTTGTCTGCGCCCAGGCTCGGGCCGATGGTGCGTTCCTCGATGATGGACATGGGCGCAGCCAGGGCGCCGGCGCGCAGCAGCAGCGCGGTGTCGGCGGCCTCTTCGGAGCTCATGCTGCCCGAGATCTGCACCTGGCCGCCGGCGATTTCGCCGCGGATGACCGGAGCCGTGACCACTTCGCCCTTGCCGTTTTCGAACAGCAGGATGGCCATGCGCTTGCCGATGTTGTCGCGGGTGACGTCGCGGAAAATGCGGGCGCCCTTGGAGTCCAGGGTCAGGTGGACGGCGGCCTGCTGGGTCTGCGAGTCGCGGCCGGGTTGGGCATCCTGCAGGTTTTCACCGGTCAGGATGACCTGGCGGCGGACCAGGATGGGACGGCCGTCGCGGTCGTTGTAGCGTTCAAGGCCGAAGGGCACGCTGCCGCCCAGCAGCGCGGCCTGCGCGGCGGGGGAGTCGTCGACCATGCGGATTTCCAGCGTGGCGGTGCGGCCCAGCAGTTCCTTGGCCTTGGCCACGTCCTGCACGCCGGGCAGCTGCACCACGATGCGGTCGGCGCCTTGCTGCTGGATGACCGGTTCGGCCACGCCCAGTTCGTTGATCCGGTTGTGCAGCGTGTTGATGTTCTGCTTGAGCGCGGAATCCTGCACGCGGGTGACGGCGGCCGGGTTCAGCGCAGCCATCAGCAGCGGCTTGCCGTTTTCCATGCGCTCGGTGAATTCCAGGTCGGGCAGGCGGCTGCGCAGCGTGGAAATGGCGCGGTCGCGGTCGTCCGTATTGGCGAAGGTGGCGGCAATGGCCATGCCCGAGCGTTCGACGCCGGCCACATTGACCTTCTGGTCGCGCAGCACGGAGCGCACGTCGGCGGCCAGGGAGTCGTAGCGGGCGGTCAGGGCGCCCTGCATGTCCACTTGCAGCAGGAAGTGCACGCCGCCGCGCAGGTCCAGGCCCAGGTACATCGGCTTGGGCGCGAACCAGCCCAGCGCGCGCATCCAGGCGGGCGAAGCGGGCAGCAGGTTCAGCGCGACCGTGTAGTGGGGGTCGCCGGCGACGGTGTTGAGGGATTTGTCGATCAGGTCGCGCGCCTGCAGCTGCAGGTCGGTCGACGTGAAGCGGGCGCGCACGGTGCCGAGCGTGCCGTTCTGTTCGTAATAGACCCCTTCATTGGGGATCTTGGCGTCGGTCAGGATCTGTTCGACCCGGCTCAGCATGGCGGGATCGACCTTGATCGTGGCCTTGGCGCTGGAAACCTGGACGGCCGGGGATTCGCCGTAGAAGTTGGGAAGCGTGTACAGCAGGCCGATGATGACCGCGACCAGGACCGTAATGTACTTCCAAAGGGGATAGCGGTTCATTGCCGGCTACTTCATGTAAAAGTGATGAAAGGGCCGCCCGGGCGGCAAGCGCGGCGGGCGGCGACAGGGCCATCAAGCAACAGGAGCCCGATGGGGGCTCCTGTGGGACGCTTACAGGGCCTTGATGGTTCCCTTGGGCAGCACGGTCGAGACCGAGGACTTCTGCATGATCACTTCGACCGGCTTGTCGGCCAGTTCGGAGACTTCGACGGTGACGTAGCTGTCGTTGACCTTGGTGACCTTGCCGAGCATGCCGCCGGCGGTGACCACTTCGTCGCCCTTGGCCAGGGCGGCGATCAGGTTGCGGTGTTCCTTCTGGCGCTTCATCTGGGGACGGATCATCAGGAAGTAGAGGATCACGAACATCAGGATGATGGGCAGCATGCCCATCAGCGCGTTACCCTCGGGGGCGGCGGCCTGAGCCACGACGAGGCTGGCGGTATCGATAACGGACATTGAATTCTCCTGCGTTTAGTCTGTTTGGGTGTTTGTATCTAGTGTTTTTCTGCGCCCATCCCCGCGCGAGCCATGGATAGGGCAAGCCGACTATTGTATATAGGTCCTGAAATTCTAATCCACCCCCCGCGCCCGGTCTGCCGCGAACTGCGCGCGCCAGGCGTCGAAGCGGCCTTCGGCGATGGCTTCGCGCATTTCCTTCATGATGGTCAGATAGAAATGCAGGTTGTGCAGGGTGTTCAGGCGCGCGCCGGTGATTTCGTTGGCGCGCTGCAGGTGGTGCAGGTAGGCACGCGAGAAATTCGCGCAGGTATGGCAGCTGCAGCTGGGGTCCAGCGGTCGGGTGTCGTCGCGGTACTTGGCGTTGCGGATCTTGACGTCGCCAAAGCGCGTGAACAACCAGCCATTGCGGGCGTTGCGGGTCGGCATGACGCAGTCGAACATGTCGACGCCGCGGCTCACGCCTTCGACCAGGTCTTCCGGCGTGCCTACGCCCATCAGGTAGCGCGGCGCCTGGGCCGGCAGCTTGGGCGTGACATGCGCCAGGATGCGCATCATGTCTTCCTTGGGCTCGCCGACCGACAGGCCGCCGATGGCGTACCCGTGGAAGCCGATCTCCTGCAGCCCGGCCAGGGATTCGTCGCGCAGGGCTTCGTACATGCCGCCCTGGACGATGCCGAACAGGGCGTTGGGGTTCTGCAGGCGGTCGAACTCCTCGCGTGAGCGGCGCGCCCAGCGCAGCGACATGCGCATGGAGCGGGCGGCCTCTTCGACGGTGGCGGGGCGGCCGTCGATTTCATAGGGCGTGCACTCGTCGAACACCATGACGATGTCGGAATTCAGCGAGCGCTGGATGCGCATGGATTCTTCCGGCGTCAGGAACAGCCGCGCGCCGTCGATCGGGGACGCGAACTTGACGCCTTCCTCGGTGATCTTGCGCATGCCTTGCAGGCTGAACACCTGGAATCCGCCGGAATCGGTCAGGATGGGCTTGTCCCACTGCATGAAGCCATGCAGGCCGCCATGCTTTTCCATGATTTCCGTGCCCGGGCGCAGCCACAGGTGGAAGGTGTTGCCCAGCACGATCTGCGAGCCGATCTCTTTCAGTTCGTGCGGCATCATGGCCTTGACGCTGCCATAGGTGCCCACAGGCATGAAGATGGGCGTCTCGACCACGCCGTGGTTCAGCGCGATGCGGCCGCGGCGGGCGCCGCCGTCGGTGGCGAGCAGTTCGAAATTCAGTCCGGTCATGGGGCGGGGGACTCGATAAACATGGCGTCGCCATAGCTGAAGAAGCGGTAGCGCTCGGCAACGGCGTGGGCGTAGGCGCGGCGTATCGGTTCTACGCCGGCCAGCGCCGACACCAGCATCAGCAGGGTCGACTGGGGCAGGTGGAAGTTGGTGACCAGGGCGTCGATGACGCGGTACCGGTAACCGGGGGTGATGAAGAGGCGGGTATCGCCCTGGGCGGCGGCCAGCGGCAGGCCGGGGGCGGTGCGCCCTTCGGTCTGGGCGGCGGCGGATTCCAGGGCGCGTACGCTGGTGGTGCCGACGGCGATGACCCGGCCGCCGCGGCTGCGGGCGGCGGCGATCGCGTCGACCGTGGCTTGCGGCACGGTGAACCATTCGGCGTGCATGACGTGGTCGGCCAGGTTGTCCACGCGCACCGGCTGGAAGGTGCCCGCGCCCACGTGCAGCGTGACGAAGGCGCGTTCCACGCCCATCGCGGCCAGGCGGTCCAGCGTGGGTTGGTCGAAATGCAGGCCGGCGGTGGGCGCGGCCACGGCGCCGGGCTCGCGGGCGTAGACCGTTTGGTAGCGCTCGTCGTCGCCGGTGTCGGCTTCGTGCGTGATGTAGGGCGGCAGCGGAGTGGCGCCGTGCGCGTCCAGCAGGTCCAGCACGGGGCCTGGGAAGCGGATGTCGAAGAGTTCGCCTTCGCGGCCCAGCACGGTGGCTTCGAAGGCGTCGGCCAGGCGCAGCACCATGCCCGGACCGGGCGACTTGCTGGCGCGCACATGGGCCAGGACGCGGTCGGGTTCGGTGATGCGTTCGACCAGCACCTCGATCTTGCCGCCAGTGATCTTGTGGCCGTTCAGCCGCGCCTTGATGACGCGGGTGTCGTTGAAGATAAGCAGGTCTTGCGGACGCAGCAGCGAGGCCAGGTCGGCGAACTGCCGGTCGTGCAGCTGGCCCGCGCCGTCCAGGTGCAGCAGGCGGCTGCCGGTGCGTTCGGCGGCGGGCGCCTGGGCGATGAGCTCGGGCGGCAGTTCGTAATTGAAATCGGCGACGGTGAGGGGCTGGGACACGCGGCTATCCGTCCGGCAAGGGCGGCAAAAAGAGGGCGGAAACGGGCCAGGCAGGCCCGGGGCAACCCTGTATTGTAAAGCGCCCGCAAGATCGGGCTGCCTGTCCTGGGGACGGATGGGCCTCCCGGCTGGGTTCAGCGCGCCGGGCTCCAGCCCAGCCGGCGCGAGCAATCCGCGGCCGCCGCCGTCAGCGCCCGCACCGGTTCGCCGTCGGCCGACAGGTCGAATCCCCCGTGCAGTCCCAGGCTGGTGATGGCGCCGGCCAGATGACCCTGGGCATCCAGCACCGGCACCGAGGCCGAATTGATGCCGTGCAGCAGGTGACCGCTGACGCTGGCGTAGCCGCGCTTGCGGGTCGCCTGCCACTGGCGGCGCAGCGCGGCGGCGAGATCGGCGGGCGGTTCAGTCGCATCCAGCTTGCGGGCGGCCTCGGGATCATGCGCCTGCAGCGCCTCCCATTCGGACAGCGCCCGCGGCAGGGCCAGGGCTTCGGGCAGCCACGCGGCGAAGACCCGGCCGGTGGCGCTGTTGAGCAGCGGCAGCACCGAGCCCACCCGCACGTTGACGGTCACCGGCAGCCGCGCGTCGCGCCATTGCACGATGGTGGGACCGTGCTGGCCCCAGACCGAGATGAACACGGTCTGGCCGATGGCGGCGCTCAGGCCGTCCAGGCTGCCGGCCGCCAGCTTCACGAAATCCACTTCGGCCAGCGCCGCCAGTCCGGTGTGCAGCGCCTGCGGGCCCAGCCGGTAGCGGGCGCTGGCCGCGTCCTGCTCCACATAGCCGCGCCGCTCCAGCGACACCAGGTAACGGTGCACCTTGGCGCGCGGCATGTCCAGGCTGCGGCCGAGCTCGGACACGGACAGGGCGCCGCCCAATTCGGCCAGCCGCGTCAGCACGTCCAGGGCGATTTCGGCTGATTGGATCCCCGTGCTGCTATCTGTTGACATGAGTTTGTCTCTTATTAGAATACGTGTATCACTAAAAAATACAGCGCTTGCCAGTCACTGGCAACGTGGAGACCAGCAAGAACGCAGCCGCGCTGCGAGGCCGTTCGGACAAACCCGCAGCGGGCCACCGAGGCGCCCGCCAGCCGGGTTCCCCGCCGTATAAACAGAGTTCCACGCCGTAGCGGATCGGCGCAAAGCATAAGACATCCGCGTATCCAAGGAGACTCCGCATGACCCCTCGTCGTACCCTCATGGCCGCCGCGCTGGCCGCCCTGCTGGCAGCGGGCGCCGCGCCCGCGCTGGCCCAGGTGAAAATCGGCGCCACCCTGTCCACCACCGGTCCCCAGGCCTCGCTGGGCATCCCCGAACGCAACACGATCAGCCTGCTGCCCACCGAGATCGGGGGCGTCAAGGTCGAGTACGTGGTGCTGGACGACGCTTCCGACACCACTCGCGCCGTCAGCAATTCCCACAAGCTGATCTCGGAGAACAAGGTGGACCTGATCGTCGGGTCCACCACCACGCCCAACACCATGGCCATGCTGGACACCGTGGCCAGCGGCGCCACGCCGGTGATTACGCTGGCCTCGTCGGCGCGGCTGATCGAGCCCATGGACGACAAGCGCCGCTGGGTGTTCAAGACTCCGCACTCCGATTCGCTGATGGCCGAGGGCATCGCGCGGCATGCGGCGGCCAACGGCGTGAAGAAGCTGGCCTTCATCGGTTTCAACAACGCGCTGGGCGAAACCTTCTGGGTGGAAATCGAGAAGGCGGCCAAGAAGCATGGCATCGAGGTGGTGGGCAAGGAAGCCTTCGCGCCCACCGACACGTCCGCCGTGGCCCAGACCCTGAAGGTGATCGGCGCGGCGCCTGACGCCGTGGTGGTCGGCGCCTCCGGCACGCCCGCCGCGATGCCGGCGCGGGCGCTGCGCGAACGCGGCTACAAGGGCAAGATCTATTTCAACCACGGCGTGGCCAACAACGACTTCCTGCGGGTCTGCGGCGATGCCTGCGAGGGCGCCTGGGTGCCGGTGGGACCGGTGATGGTGGCCGACCTGCTGCCGGATACCAACCCCGTCAAGTCCACCGCCCAGGCCTTCGCCAAGAAGTATGAAGCGGCCAACGGCGCGGGCAGCGTGTCCCTGTTCGCCGCCTATACCTGGGACGTCGGCCTCTTGCTGCAGCAGGCCATCCCGGTGGCACTGAAGACCGCGAAGCCCGGCACGCCCGAATTCAGGGCGGCGCTGCGCGATGCGCTGGAGAACGTCAAGAACCTGCCCACCGCGACCGGCGTGGTCAACATGAGTCCCACCGACCACAACGGGTTGGATGAGCGGGCGCTGGTGATGGCGACCGTGGCTTCCGGCAAGTGGAGGCTGCAGAAATAAGGAGGAAGGCCCCGGCGTTGCGCATGCAATATGTATCTGCCGCGTCCTCAAGAGGCCTTTTTTGCTTGTTCGGGGCTGACGGTGGGAGGGCCTCCCACGCCGCAATTCGTCCAGGTTTTGTATGCTCTCGGTTTTGCAGGACGAGCAACCGGGTGGGCGTGGCATGACGGGACAAGCGTATAAGCGTAGGGGCGGGCTGAAGCGATGGCTGGCCGGCGGGCTGCTGGCCGCGGTGGCGGGCGCGGCCTGGGCGCAGGTGCCCGGCCTGCCGCCCAACGTGGTGAACGCCTGGAAAGCCAGCAAGCTGCCCGACAGTTCCCTGTCCCTGGTGGTGCAGGAGGTGGGCGGGCCGCGCCTGGTGGCGCTGAACGCCAAGGAGTCGCGCAATCCCGCCTCGGTGATGAAGCTGGTCACGACCTGGGCCGCGTTGTCCGAGCTGGGGCCCAACTACGTCTGGCGCACCGAATTCATGACGGCGCCGGGCGCGCGTCCCGACGCCAAGGGTGTGCTGAGCGGCCCGCTGTACCTGCGGGCTGGCGGCGATCCGCAATTCCTGCTGCAGGACCTGTGGGTGCTGCTGCGCGAACTGCGCCTGCGCGGCGTCAAGCAGATCAATGACCTGGTCATCGACCGCAGCATCTTCGGCCAGGTCGCGACCGACCCGGGTGCCTTCGACGGCGCCCCGGACCGGGCCTACAACGCCAGTCCGGACGCCCTGATGGTGGGTTTTGGCGCGATGCGGCTGCTCTTCACGCCGGACCCCGCCGCCAATAAATGGGTGCCACTGATCGATCCGCCGCTGCCGGGCCTGAAGATCGAGGGCCGCGTCGAATGGAGCGATGCCCGTTGCCCGGGCCCCCCGGTGGTGACGACCGAGCCGGTGATCACCCAGCAGGGCGTGACCATCCGCGTGAACGGCAAGGTGGCCGGCTCCTGCGGCGAATTCAGCCTGTATCGCCTGGCGCTGTCCCAGCCCGAGTACGCCACCGAAGTGTTCCGCATGCTCTGGAAGGAGCTGGGCGGCACTTTCAAGGGCCAGGTCCGTTCCGGCATGGTGCCGCCCGACGCGGTGGTGCTGGCCTCGCATGATTCGCCCACGCTGGCCGAGGCGATCCGCCAGATCAACAAGCGCAGCAACAACGTCATGGCGCGCACCTTGCTGCTGACCTTGGGCGCCGAGCGCGGCCGCCGGCCCGCCACGGTCTCCAGCAGCGAAGCCGTGGCCAAGGGGCTGCTGGCCAGGCAGGGCCTGGACATGCCCGAGCTGGTCATCGACAACGGCGCCGGCCTGTCGCGCGACGCGCGGGTGTCGGCCGACAGCCTGGCGTCGATGCTGACCGTGGCCTGGAACTCGCCGGTCATGCCCGAGTACATTTCATCCTTTGCGATCGCGGGAGTGGACGGCACGGTACGTCGTCGCCTCAAGGGCGACGGCACGGCGGGCATGGCCCACCTGAAGACAGGCTCGCTGCGCGACGTACGTTCCATCGCGGGCTACGTGCTGGGCGCCAGCGGCAAGCGCTACGTGGTGGTCAGCATCGTCAACCATGAACAGGCGGGCGCCGTGCGGGCCTTCGACGACGCGCTGATCGCCTGGCTCACTGAACAATAAACATGCCTCCGCCTCGCCGGCGAGTATCTTCGGATCATCCTGCGGGCGGTCAATAACAATTCCCTTCCAAACCGATTACGATCCTCAAATGTGGCTCGACGGCTGGGCGATGCAAAGCGCGCCGCGCCGTCATGGTTCCGCCTGAGGCGAATACCCTGTCTATCAATACTCTGGAGAGTTACGCACATGCCCGTGCACGAAATCCGCCATCCGCTGATCCGCCACAAGCTCGGGATCATGCGCCGCGCCGACCTCAGCACCAAGAGCTTCCGTGAGCTGTCCCAGGAAGTGGGCGCGCTGCTCACTTATGAAGCGTCCAAGGACCTGCCGCTGGCGCCGGCCACCGTCGAAGGTTGGTGCGGTTCGGTGCAAGTCGAAAAGATCGCAGGCAAGAAGGTCACCGTGGTGCCCATCCTGCGCGCCGGCATCGGCATGCTGGACGGCGTGCTCAGCCTGATTCCAGGCGCCAAGGTCAGCGTGGTGGGCGTGGCCCGCAATGAAGAAACGCTGGAAGCGCATACCTACCTGGAACGCCTGGTGGGCGAACTGGACCAGCGCCTGGCGCTGATCGTCGACCCGATGCTGGCCACCGGCGGTTCGATGGTCGCCGCGATTGACCTGCTCAAGCGCGCGGGCTGCAAGGAAATCCGCGCCCTGGTGCTGGTCGCCGCGCCCGTGGGCATCGATACCGTGCTGGCCAAGCACCCCGACGTGCACATCTACACCGCGTCCATCGACGACGGCCTGAATGAACACGGCTACATCATGCCTGGCCTGGGCGACGCCGGCGACCGCATCTTCGGCACCACGCAGAAGACGGAATAGCGGCCGGGGTACGGCCACGAACAAAAACGCCAGCCCGCAGGCTGGCGTTTTGCATTGGGCCCCCGGCCCCCCGGCCCCCCGGCCCCTCAGGCTGCCAGACGCTCCAGGCGTCCGTCCAGGTGCTGGCCGAACCACTGCAATTGCGAAGCCAATCCCGCCACTTCGCCCACGATCAAGAGCGCGGGTGAGCGGATCGCGTGTTCGGCGGCCAGGGCCGGCAGCTGTTCCAGCGTGCCCGAAAGCACGCGTTGCTCGGGCCGGCTGCCGTTCTCGATCAGCGCGAACGGCGTGTCGGGAGAACGGCCGTGGGCCAGCAGGCGGCCAGTCAGCAGATCCAGTTGCCCCACGCCCATGTAGAAAGCCAGGGTTTGCTTTTCGCGGGCCAGGGCAGGCCAGTCCAGGTTGTCCTCGTCTTCGCGGCAATGCGCGGTGACCAGGCGGACGGACTGGGCGTGTTCCCGGTGCGTCAGCGGGATGCCGGCATAGGCCGCACAGGCCAGCGCGGCGGTGATGCCGGGCACCACTTCATAACGCACGCCGTGCGCGCGCAGGTATTCCAGTTCCTCTCCGCCCCGGCCGAAGATGAAGGCGTCGCCGCCCTTGAGCCGCACCACGCGGCGGCCGGCGCGCGCGTGCTCGACCATCAGCCTGTGGATGCGGGCCTGGGTGGCGTTATGGTCTTCGCCGGGTAGCTTGCCGACCGATACGCGCTCGGCGTCGCGGCGCGCCAGCGACATGACGCCGGCGCTGACCAGACGGTCGTGCAGGATGACGTCGGCCTCGTTCAGCGCGCGCAATGCCTTCAGCGTCAGCAGGCCGGGGTCGCCGGGGCCGGCGCCCACCAGCACCACGCTGCCGGCGTCGGGCGTTCGCGGCGCCGCCAAGGCCCCCGCCAACGCGGCTTCGGCCTGGGCCGGCTGCTGCTGGCGCAGCAAGCCGGCCACCGGGCCGTCCAGCAGCCAGTCGTAGAAGCGGCGGCGCGCGCCCAGGTCGGGATGGCTGGCGCGGATGCGCTTGCGGTAGCTGGCGGCCAGTCCGGCCAACTGGCCCAGGGTATGGTCGAACAGCGATTCGATGCGTTCCCGGATGCGCCGCGCCAGCACCGGCGCCACGCCGGACGAGGAAATGGCGACGATGACGGGCGAGCGGTCGACGATGGAGGGCACCTGGAAGGACGACAGCTCAGGATCGTCCACCACGTTGCTGAAGATGCGCCGGGCGCCGGCAGCCTCCGAGACGGCGGCGTTGGTCTCGCGGTCGTCGGTGGCGGCGACCGCCAGCCAGACTTCGTCGAGCCAGGCGGGATCGAATCGGCCGGACAAATGGCGGATGCGGCCTTCGGCGGCCAGCGCGGCCAGGGTGGGCGTCAGTTCCGGCGCTCCCACCAGCACGTCGGCGGAGGCTTCCAGCAGGGACAGCGTCTTGCGTTCGGCGACGGCGCCGCCGCCCACCACCAGGACCAGCCTGTCTTTCAAATCGGCAAAAATCGGGAAAAGCTTCATGAATGCCAGCCTCGGGCGTACCCGGCATAGTGTCGTTGGATCATAGGAAGGGGGCTTCATCCCCACAACTTTTGATTTCTTTGTTCCATATAACCAAAGCTTATTAAGTGGCCTTGCCCAGCCACGCGCTCATTTCCACGACCTCCCGCGCGACTTCGCCCAGCCTCTTCTGGCTTTGCATGGCGCGCTGGCGCAACAGGCCGTGGGCCTCATCCTCGGAAATCGCCCGCGCCTTCATCAGGATGCCCTTGGCCTTTTCCACCCATTGGCGGTCGGCCAGGCGCAATTGCGCTTCGCGCAGTTCTTCGCGCCGCGACTTCTCCATGGCGAAGCGCTCGATCGCCACCGTCAGCAGCGGCTCGATGCGTCCGGCAGGCACGTCGCCGACCACGTAGGCCGCGACGCCTGCGCGCAAGGCGCTGCGTATGGTTTCGCGATTGCCGTTGTCGGTGAACATCACGACCGGGCGGTCGCTGTGTTCGCTGGCCACGCATACGTTCTCCAGCGTGTCGCGGCCGGGGGCGTCGCTGTCTATCAACACCACATCGGGTGCAGCTTGGGCGATGGCGGCGGCCAGATCCATGTCCGGCGCCATTTCGGCCACGACATGTACGCCGGCTGCGGCCAGCGTTTGCCGCAGCGACGCCGCGCGTCCCTCGCCATCGTTGAGCAGCATGACCTTGAGCATGAGATTCCCCCTGATGCTTTCAGTCACGCAAGTTCCATGCCATCGTGTTGCGCCGCGCCGGCCGCCAGTCGCGCACAGCCGCGGAGCGCACTCCGCACGCGGATGGTGCGCTGCCGCAACCGGAGGTGCACCAAGTTGGTTCGCACCCTGTTTTCCGTCAACGCGGAGTGCGCGCCGATTGGCGAGGCAGCGTCAGCGGGGGCGCGGGCTGGCGGCCTTTCAGGCCATGTTTTTTTCTTTCTGGCACAGCGTTTGCTTCAGTGAAAGCGGGCGGCCAACGAAGGTTGCCCGACGCAACGCGCCGCGACCTGCGGCAAGGGACAACGACGTTCCGCAGCGCCACCGGATGGGAATCCGGGGCGCGCGGGACGTTTTTTTTTGCCAGGAGCCATGCATGACGCCATCGACCCGTAGCCCCTCCACAGAAGCCGCCGCGGCCGGGGATCTCAGCGCCAACGCCGCACGCCGTAAATGGCTTTGCGGCACGGCGCGCGCGGTGGCCGGCGCCAGCCTGCTGTCGCTGGTCGATCCGCTGGTGCGTGCCGGCGCCTGGGCCGCCGGCACCGACGCGCCCGAGAAGACCGAGGTCAAGATCGGCTTCATTCCGCTGACCGACTGCGCCTCGGTCGTGATGGCTTCGGTGCTGGGCCTGGACAAGAAGCACGGCGTGACGATCACGCCGTCCAAGGAAGCGTCCTGGGCCGCCGTGCGCGACAAGCTCATGAACGGCGAGCTGGACATGGCCCACGTGCTGTACGGCCTGGTCTACGGCGTGCACCTGGGCATAGGCGGGCCGAAGAAGGACATGGCCGTGCTGATGAGCCTGAACCAGAACGGCCAGGCCATCACGCTGTCGAACAAGCTGCTGGCGGCGGGTGTGCGCGACGGCGAATCGCTGGCCAAGCTGATGGCGTCCGACAAGCGCGAGTACACGTTTGCGCAGACCTTTCCCACCGGCACGCACGCGATGTGGCTTTACTACTGGCTGGCGACCTACGGCATCCATCCCATGAAGGACGCCAAGGTCATCACCGTGCCGCCGCCGCAGATGGTCGCCAACATGCGCGTGGGCAACATGGACGGCTACTGCGTGGGCGAACCCTGGGGGGCGCGCGCCATCCTGGACAAGATCGGCTACACCGCCGTCACTTCGCAGGGCATCTGGACCGACCATCCCGAAAAGGTGCTGGGCACGAGCGCGGACTTCGTGTCGCGCCACCCGAACACCGCGCGCGCAGTCACGGCCGCCATCCTGGAGGCCAGCAAATGGATCGACGCCTCGCCCGCCAACCGCCAGAAAACCGCCGAGACCATCGCGGCCAAGTCCTATGTCAACACGGACGCGAGCGGCATCGTCGATCGCATGCTGGGCCGCTATGACGATGGGCTGGGGAAAAGCTGGACGGACGAGCACGCCATGCGCTTCTACGCCGACGGCGCCGCCAATTTCCCGTATCTGAGCGACGGCATGTGGTTCCTGACGCAGCACAAGCGCTGGGGGCTGCTGAAGGAACATCCCGATTATCTGGCGATGGCGAAACAGATCAACCGGATAGACCTCTACAAGCAGGCCGCGCAGGCCGCTGGCGCGGCGTTGCCGGCCAGCGAGATGCGCAGTTCGAAACTCATCGACGGCGTGGTCTGGGACGGCAGCAACCCTGCCGCCTACGCCGACGGATTCAAGGTCAAGGCCTGAGCGCCGATACGAAAGGGGCATGCAATGTCTGACGCAACGAGTATGAGCCGCGGCGATGAACTCCTCGCCCTCTGGCGCGAGCGCCTGGAATCCGCGTTGCGGGCCGTGGTGGGGCCCGTGGCGGGCTTCGCACTGTTTGTGCTGGTGTGGCAGGTGGTGGCGATGCGGATACCGGAGATTCCCACGCCAGGCGTGACCTGGCGCGCCGCCGTCGAGCTGTTTTCCGATCCGTTCTACGACAACGGCCCCAATGACAAAGGCATAGGCTGGAACCTGCTGGCATCGTTGCAGCGCGTGGCGGTGGGCTTCGGCCTGGCCGCGCTGGTCGGCATCCCCGCGGGTTTCGCCATCGGCCGCTATGCGGCGGTGCGGGCAATGTTCTCGCCCATCGTCAGCCTGCTGCGGCCGGTGTCGCCGCTGGCCTGGCTGCCTCTGGGGCTGCTGCTGTTCAAGGCGGCCAACCCGGCCGCCATCTGGGCCATCTTCATCTGTTCGATCTGGCCGATGATCATCAACACCGCGGTCGGCGTGGCGCGCGTGCCGCAGGATTACCTGAACGTGGCGCGGGTGCTGAACCTGTCCGAATGGAAGGTGACCACCAAGGTGCTGCTGCCCGCCGTGCTGCCCTACATGCTGACCGGCGTGCGCCTGTCGATCGGCACCGCGTGGCTGGTGATCGTGGCGGCGGAAATGTTGACCGGCGGCACGGGCATCGGCTTCTGGCTTTGGGACGAATGGAACAACCTGAAGGTGGAGCACATCGTCATCGCCATTTTCGTGATCGGCATCGTCGGGCTGCTGCTGGAAACCCTGCTGGTCGCCCTGGCCCGCCGCTACACCTATACCGAGGAATAGCGCCATGAAGAAATACGTACGCATCGAGCGCGTGGGCCAGACGTTCAACACCCGCAAGGGCGCTTTCGTGGCACTGCGCGACATCGACCTGACCGTGGAGCAGGGCGAGTTCATTACGCTGATCGGCCATTCCGGTTGCGGCAAATCGACCTTGCTCAATCTCATCGCCGGCCTGACCCGCCCCACCAGCGGCGTGCTGCTGTGCGCGGAGCGCGAGATCACGGGCCCCGGCCCGGACCGCGCCGTGGTGTTCCAGAACCATTCGCTGCTGCCCTGGCTGAGCTGCTTCCAGAACGTGTACCTGGCGGTGGAGCGGGTGTTCGGCGCCAAGGAGAAGCGCCCGCAGCTGGTCGAGCGCACACGCGCGGCGCTGGACCTGGTGGGCTTGCTGCCAGCGCAGAACAAGCTGCCGCGCGAGATTTCCGGCGGCATGAAGCAGCGCGTCGGCATCGCGCGTGCGCTGGCGATCGAGCCGGGCGTGCTGCTGATGGACGAGCCCTTTGGCGCGCTCGACGCGCTGACCCGTGCGCACCTGCAGGACGAATTGCTGAAGATCGTCGCCAAGACGCACACCACCACCGTCATGGTCACGCACGACGTCGACGAAGCCGTACTGTTGTCCGACCGTATCGTGATGCTGACCAACGGCCCGGCCGCGACCATCGGCGAAATCCTGCCCGTGCCTTTGTCCCGTCCGCGCGACCGCGTACGGCTGGCCAATGACGCGGCCTATCTGGCGTGCCGGGCCGCGGTGGTCGACTTTCTGCATCGCCGCCATGGCAATCCCGAGCGCTCGCAGGCGGCGCTCCAGGCCAACGCGGCGCTGGATGCGGACCCGCAGCCGCTGGCCGAGGCCGGGGCGTCGCGCGCCGCCGCGTAGGGACCGCCATGGATGCGAAGCAGAAGCTGGTGGTGGTCGGCAACGGCATGGCGGGCATACGCACGCTGGAAGAGCTGCTGAAGCTGACGCCCGACCTGTACGAGATCACGGTATTCGGCGCCGAGCCGCATCCCAACTACAACCGCATTCTGCTGTCGCCGGTGCTGACCGGCGAACAGAGCTTGCGGGATATCGTGCTCAACGATGAGGACTGGTACGTCCGCCACGGCATCCGCCTGTTGTTGAACCGCAAGGTCGTGGACGTCAACCGCGCCCGTCGTACCGTGCTGGCGGACGATGGGTCAGAGACGCCCTATGACCGGCTGTTGCTGGCCACCGGCTCGAATCCGTTCATTCTGCCGGTGCCCGGTAGTGATCTGGACGGCGTCGTCGCCTTTCGCGATATTGGCGACGTGAACCGGATGATAGAGGCGTCCTCGCGCTACCGGCACGCAGTGGTGATAGGAGGCGGCCTGCTGGGCCTGGAGGCCGCCAATGGCCTGGCCGCGCGCGGCATGGACGTCGCCGTGGTGCATCTGGGGGCATCGCTGCTGGACAGGCAGCTGGACGGCGGCGCCGCGGCCATGCTGCGCCGCGGCCTGGAGGCGCGCGGCCTGAAGTTCCTGCTGGGGCGCCAGACCCGCGAGATCCTGGGCGGGGCCGACGGGCGGGTGCGTGCGCTGCGCTTCGCGGACGGCGCAGAAATTCCGGCGGACCTGGTGGTGATGGCGGTGGGCGTCAGACCCAACACGGACCTGGCCGAACGTTGCGGGCTGCATGTGAACCGCGGCGTGGTGGTCAGCGACACCTTGCAGACTTATGACCCGCGCATTTACGCGGTGGGTGAGTGCGTGAGCCATCGCGGCACCGCCTATGGGTTGGTCGCGCCCTTGTATGAGCAGGCGAAGGTGGCGGCCAACCATCTGGCGCTGCACGGCATTGGCCGCTACGAAGGCAGCGTGACGTCGACCCGGCTCAAGGTCACCGGCATCGACCTGTTTTCCGCCGGCGATTTCGCCGGAGGGCAACAGACCGAGTCGATCACGCTGGCCGATACGCCTGGCGGCGTCTACAAGAAACTGGTGATCCGCGACGACAAGCTGGTGGGCGCCTGCCTGTACGGCGACACGGCGGATAGCGCCTGGTATGTGCGCTTGATCCGCGAGGGCCGGCGCATCGGCGCATTGCGCGAGCGGCTCATGCACGGCGAAGGCGCGGCGGAGGAATAAGGGATGGACGCGCCCATGATTCGCCGGATCGATATCGCGGACGCAGCGCCGCAAGGCGTGCGCGAAGTGGCGTCGGTATGCTGCTATTGCGGCACCGGCTGCGGCGTGCGGGTGCAAGCGCGCGATGGCGCGGTGCTGCGCGTGCGCGGCGACGAGCAGCATCCCGCCAACCATGGCCGGCTCTGCAGCAAGGGCCTGGCGCTGGCGGACACGGTGCGGCGCGATGGCGCGCGTGTGCTGTCGGCGCAATGGCGCGAGACGCGTGCGCACCCCCGGCGCGCCATCGCGCTGGACCAGGCGCTGGATATCGCCGCGGCCAGGCTGGCCGACGCCATCGCGCAGCATGGCCCGGACGCGGTGGGCTTCTACCTGTCGGGGCAGTTGCTGACCGAGGATTACGCGGTCTTCAACAAGCTGGCTCGCGCGCTGGCCGGCACCAACAACATCGACACCAATTCGCGCCTGTGCATGTCCAGTGCGGTCTCGGGCTACAAGCGCACGCTCGGCGCGGATGCGCCACCGGCCTGCTACGAGGACCTGGACCTGGCGGACACGGTGCTGATCGCCGGCTCCAACATGGCCTATGCGCATCCCGTGCTGTTCCGGCGGCTGGAGGCCGCGCGGGCGCGGCGTCCTGGCATCAAGGTGATCGTCGCGGATCCGCGGCGCACCGATACCGCGGCCTTCGCCGATCTGCACCTGCAGCTGGCGCCGGGTACGGATGTGGTCTTGTTCCACGCCATGCTCAATGTCATGGAGCAGGAGGGGTTGCTGGACCACGGCTACATCCAGCGGCATACGGAAGGCTTCGAGCCTTTGATGGCGCGCGCGCGGCGGTACACGCCGCAAGCGGCGCAAGAGATCTGCGGCGTGCCGGCGGAGGACATCGTCCAGGCGGCGCGCTGGTTCGGCGCGGCCGGCGCGGCGCTGTCGCTCTACACCATGGGCTTGAACCAGTCGACCAGCGGCACCGACAAGAACGCCGCCCTGATACATCTGCATCTGGCGACCGGGCAGATCGGCAAGCCGGGGGCGGGGCCGTTTTCGCTGACGGGGCAGCCCAACGCGATGGGCGGGCGCGAGGCGGGCGGCATGGCCACGCTGCTGCCGGGCCACCGCGATCCCGCGTCCGCGGCCGACCGTGAGGCGACGGCCGCACTGTGGGGCGTGGGCGCCTTGCCGCAGGCGCCGGGCGTCACCGCGCTGGAGATGTTCGACGCGGCGCTGGATGGGCGCATCAAGGTGCTGTGGATCGCGGCCACCAACCCGGCGCAGTCCCTGCCAGACCAGGCCCGGGTGCGCGCGGCGCTGGAGCGCGCCGACTTCGTCATCGTGCAGGAGGCGTATGCAGGCACCGAGACCCTGGCCTACGCCGACCTGGTGCTGCCCGCCGCGACCTGGCCCGAGAAGTCCGGCACCGTGACCAATTCGGAACGGCGCATCAGCCGGGTGCACGCCGCGATCGATCCGCCTGGCGACGCGCTGCCGGACTGGCGGCTGGCACAGGAGGTCGCGCTGCGCCTGGCCGCCCGCATGGCCCCGCCCAAGGCGGCGCTATTCGCCTATCGGGATGAAAGCGAGGTCTTTGCCGAACATGCCCGCACAACCGCGGGCCGGGACCTGGATTACAGCGGGCTGGATTACGCGGCGCTGCATGCGCACGGACCGCAGCAATGGCCGTATCGGCAAGGGCAGGGTACTGCGCGCCTGTATGCCGATGGCATGTTCCCCACCGCCAGCGGACGCGCCCGTTTCTGCGATGTGGATTACCGCCCAGTCGCCGAAGCCGCTACGCAGGAATATCCGCTGCGGCTCACCACCGGCCGCTTGCGCGACCACTGGCACACCATGGCGCGCACATCCCTGGCCCGCGCGCTGACGCAGCATGTCGAGGAACCCTGGGTGTCCATGCATCCCGAGGACATGCGCCGGCTCAAGCTCGAAGCCGGCGCGCTGGCCAGGCTGGCATCGCGCCGGGGTAGTGTGGTGCTACCCGTGCAGGAAGACGACTCGCTGGCAGAGGGACTGGTGTTCCTGCCCATGCATTGGGGCAGCGCCTACATGGCGGGACATGGGGTCAACGCGCTGACCAATCCGGCTGCCGATCCTCTCTCGCGCCAGCCGGAACTCAAGCACAGCGCCGTGTCCGCCGAACCGGCCGGCCTGGCGTGGCAGGCTGCGGGCTGGCTGCAGGGCGACAGCGTCGTGTTGCGCGCGCTGCTGGCGCCCTGGCTGCGGCGCTTCGACTACGCGGTCGTGCTGCCGGCGGGCGCGGGTGGCGTGCGGATGCGTCTGGCAGCCCCCGCCGCGCCGTCGGCAGAGGTCCTGGATGCGATGGCGGATGCGCTGGACCTGCGCCTGCCCGACGTGGCTTTCGACGATCCCGCGCGCGGCCAGATGCGCAGGGTGAAGGTGGAGCAAGGCGCCTTGCGCGGCTTTCTGCTGGCAGGCGATCTGCGGGCGCAGGATGCGCTGTTGTCCTGGGCCGGCGGCGGCGATGCGCCGGCCAGCGTGGCGGCGCTGCTGACCGGACGGATTGCGGGCGCGGTCCGCTCGCGCACGGTCTGCGTCTGCAATGGCGTGAGCGAGGCCGCGATCCTTGCCGGCATCGCCCGGGGCTGCGATCTGGCGGCCTTGAAGACTGCGCTGGGTTGCGGCACCGGCTGCGGTTCCTGCGTGCCGGAGATCCAGGCCCTGAGCGGCCGCGCCGCGCGCGCCGCCGCACCGGCATAGCCGCCGCCAGCTTGGCTGCGGCCGACACGTTCCGACACGCGCCGCGTCTCGCAACCGGTGTAGTATCAAGCCAGCCATGCGCCAGGCGCGGGCGGTTTTTATCCGGATTCATGGAGTGGCTTGTGACGATGCGAAAAATGGCATCCCTGGTTTTTACGGTGGGCGCGCTGGGCGCGGCCGCTGCGGCGCAGGCCGGCGTGTGCGATGCGCAGTTCATGCATGACGGCGGCGCGGTGCAACTGACCGGCAGCGGCAATCTGGCGCTGGGCGCCGACCTTACTTTCGCCGAAGTTACAAAAAGCAATGGCGACAACTGCCGCGCGCGCGTGCAGGGCGTGGCCACGTTCAGCTATGCGGGCCTGCCCCCGGGCAAGTCCAAGCTGGATTACCTGATGACGGTCAAGGGCGGCCAGGCTACCTTCCTGCGCTATGCCTCCGCGGGCGAAGCGCCCAAGCCTTCCGAAGGCCAGTTCGACCTGCGCATGCTGGGTCTCTTCGCCTATGACGGCAAACTCAGCGCCGGCCAGAAATTGCCTGGCTCGTCGTTCCGCCTGAAGATCGGCAAAGAGGCGCCCGTCGGCGGCCAGCCCAGCACCACGGTGCGCATCGGCGAGAAAACCGTGGGGCAGAAGACTTCGGTGAGCACCGCGCTGGGCGCGCAGTCCTGCCATCCGATTACCTACACCCGCAATTCGGATCCCACCATGGCCACGTTCCAGGGCCTGACCATTCCCATCCCGGGCATGAACACCACCGTGACGGACTGGTACTGTCCGGCGATCAATCTGGTGATGAAGCAGGACATCGATCAGGGCGGCGTCAAATCCGCCGTTGAGATTACGCAAATCAAGTAGCACACCGTAGCAAGCGCGCCGTGTCTCCCGCATGGCGGCTGGTATGATGGTTCCGTCATTGACACACAACAGGAGCTCAAATAATGGCCACGAGAAAATCCGAAGAAGTCGCAAAAGAAAAACTCATCGACAGTGTCAAGTCCAGCCTGAATGACGCCGAAAGCCTGCTGCGCGAAGCTGCCAGCAGCACGGGCGACAAGGCCAACGAATTGCGCGACCGTGCGCTGACGTCCCTGAAGCGCACGCGTGAAGCCCTGTACGAAGCGCAGGACGCCGTGCTGGAACGCGGCCGCAAGGCTGCCCGCGCGACCGATGACTACGTGCACGACAATCCCTGGCAAGCCATCGGCATCGCAGGCGTGACCGGCCTGCTGCTCGGCTTGCTGATCAGCCGCCGCTGATAGGGCAGGACATCCGGGCGGGCGGCGCGGGCGCAAGGCCGCGCTTCCCGCCCGGCGTCCTTCTCAGCCATGGGTCTACGAAAATCTGTTTTCGGCGTTGCCTCCAGCGTGGTCGGGCTGTTGCGCACGCGCCTGGAATTGCTGGCTCTGGAAGCAGCGGACGAAAAGGCGCGCCTGCTCAAGCTCTTGGGCATGGCGTTTGCTGCGCTGCTGTTCCTGACGCTGGCGGTACTGGTCTTCACCGTCACGGTCGCGGTGGCGTTCTGGCCCACTGAAGACCGCTATCTGGCCCTGGGCCTGTTGGCGGGTTTCTACGGTCTGGTTGGCGTGGCCTTGCTGGTGGCGGTGCGCCGCGGGCTGGTCTACGGCGCGCCGCCGTTCGCGGCCACGCTCGAAGAGCTTGGGCGCGACGCCGAATTGCTGGATCGGGTGCGCGACGCGCAGGACGACGACGAAGCGCAGGCGCGCCGGCGCGAGGAGGGCTGAAGCATGATGAAAAGGTCTCCCACCGTCGACCGCGCCGTGCGCATCGAACTGCTGCGCGCCCGCGCCGCCATCGAACGCGAATCGCTGGCGCAGAGCATCGCGTCCACCGGACGCAAGCTGGAACCGGCCGCGCTCCTCAAGGGGCTGCTGCCGGGTCTGGCTTCCGGAGGCGCATCGCGCTGGGCCTTGCAGGCAATCAGCCTGGCGCGTCGCTATCCCATCGTCAGTTCATCGCTGTCCGCCATGATCATGCGCGGCGGCAAGCGCTCCAAGCTTCTGAAGATCGCCGGCGGCGCCTTTGTCGGCTGGCAATTGTTCAAGGCCTGGCAGAACTCGCGCCGTGATGATGATCTGGACGCTGGCAAGCGCTGAGGCTGCGGCTTCGCCCAACAAAAAACCCACCATTGTTTTTGGCGGGTTTTTTTATGCTGGGGCTGGCGCAACGTTCTGCTTGCCGATTCGGGCCAGCCAGAAAGCAAAAGCCCCGGCTCCAGGCCGGGGTGGGTATCAGGTCTTACATGATGGGTCGTAGGCTTGCGCCCATTGGAAGCCATCACCAACCTTACGAAGATTGTATGTATTTCCATCGGCCACCGTCAACGGCGACGGCCTGACCCTTCTTCCAGGTTCGGCGATATGCCCCATACATTGCAGTACCGTCCACTGCTGATCGATACGCTCATCTGGCGCAGACGCATCGGGTCAATTCGTTGGCCGTGCTGACGGGATTGGTTGCGCGCAGTGCGCAGGAGAACAGTGCCTTGGTCGCCCGGCTGGATCCAGGGCAGGATCAGCATTTTCTGATCCTGCCCTGCTGAAATCCAGGTTGCATATCGGAGGGGCGCTGCGCCCGCCCGCTGTTTACAGCCCCAGCTGCCCCCACATCTCATCCACCCGCTTCTTGACGTCCGCATCCATGGTGATGGGGGTGCCCCATTCCCGATTGGTCTCGCCGGGCCATTTGTTGGTGGCGTCCATGCCCATCTTGCCACCCAGGCCGGAGACCGGCGAGGCGAAGTCCAGGTAGTCGATGGGCGTGTTTTCCACCAGCAAGGTGTCGCGCACCGGGTCCATGCGGGTGGTCATCGCCCAGACCACTTCCTTCCAGTCGCGCGGATTGATGTCCTCGTCCACCACCACGATGAACTTGGTGTACATGAACTGGCGCAGGATGCTCCACAGGCCGAACATGACGCGCTTGGCGTGGCCGGCATACTGCTTGCGGATCGACACCACTGCCAGGCGGTAGCTGCAGCCTTCCGGCGGCAGGTAGAAGTCCACGATCTCGGGCAACTGGCGGCGCAGCAGCGGCACGAAGACCTCGTTGAGCGCCACGCCCAGCACGGCGGGCTCGTCGGGCGGCTTGCCGGTGTAGGTGGAGTGGTAGATGGGATTGCGCCGCATCGTGATCCGCTCCACCGTGAAGACGGGGAACCAGTCCTGCTCGTTGTAGTAGCCGGTGTGGTCGCCGTAGGGACCTTCCAGCGCCATTTCGTAATCGGTGTTCGGCGGCGGGTTGACGCCTTCGGGCACGACGGGTGCGATGGCGCGCGGGTCGGATGACGGCAGCAGGTGGCCTTCCAGCACGATCTCGGCCCAGGCCGGCACGGACAGGTCGCTGCCCAGCGCCTTGGCAACCTCGGTGCGGGATCCGCGCAAGAGGCCGGCGAACTGATATTCGGACAGGCTGTCGGGCACCGGCGTGACCGCGCCCAGCGTGGTGGCGGGGTCGGCGCCCAGGGCCACGGCGATGGGGAAGGGCGTGCCGGGATGCGCCAGGGCGTGGTCGCGGAAATCCAGCGCGCCGCCGCGGTGCGACAGCCAGCGCATGATCAGCTTGTTGGGGCCCAGCAATTGCTGCCGGTAGATGCCCAGGTTCTGGCGGCGGGCGTTGGGGCCGCGCGTGATCACCAGGCCCCAGGTCAACAGCGGCGCCACGTCGCCGGGCCAGCAGGTCTGGATCGGCAGGCGGTTCAGGTCGACGTCCTTGCCTTCCCAGACGATTTCCTGGCAGGCGGGGCTTTTGACGTTCTTGGGGCTCATGTCCCACAGCGCGGACTTCAGCATCGAGACCTTGGCCAACGCATCGCGCAGGCCCTTGGGCGCTTCGGGCTCGCGCAGCGAAGCGAGCAGTTCGCCGATGTCGCGCAGGGCGCTGACGTCGTCGGCGCCCATGCCGCGGGCGACGCGGGCCGGGGTGCCGAACAGGTTGGCCAGCACCGGCATCTGCGCCGTCTGGCCATTGTGCTGCGCGTTTTCGAACAGCAGGGCAGGGCCCTCCGCACGCAGGACGCGGTCGGATATTTCAGTCATTTCCAGCCGGGTGGACACCGGCGCAGCGATGCGTCTGAGCTCGCCCATGCGTTCAAGTTGGGCGATGAAGTCTCTAAGGTCGCGGTATTTCACTACAGATCCCAGCTATTTGGTTACATATTGGGTAGGCAGAGAGGTTAACATTGACTCCCTCTTTTTAACGCAGGAGGTTTTATGCCCGATGCGTCAGTGGCCAGCCTGTTCCGAAGCCTGGCCCAAGGAGTGCACCAATATCTTGCCGAGTCCCTGCGCATTTGCTCCGTTTATCTGGGCATTGCGGTCATTGTGACGGTAAGCATGGGATTCGCCCTGCCTGGTTTGCGCGACCAGGCATTGCAAGTGCACAAAGCCTTGTTGACCGCCCTAGCGCCTACATCCATGCAAACCGGCACCGAATCCGAAGCCGGTTCCGAACTGGGTTCCGACATGTCGTCGGCAATTGCCATGGCCGTTCCTTCTGCTCCCGCCAGCAATGCCACCGGCATGCTGGGGCCCGCCCGTGTCGCGCCTGCGGCGCCCAAGCCCGTTGCGATGAGCGCCACTGGCCCGCAGGCAGAAGCCTTGCGCAACTATATTTCGCGCAAGTACAAGGTCGCGTATGACGCCACCGGCCCGCTGCTGAATACCGTGTACAAGGTAAGCCGCGAAAAGAAGCTGGACCCGCTGCTGGTGCTGGCCGTGATCGCCATCGAGTCCCGCTACAACCCGCTGGCCGAAAGCCACGTGGGCGCCCAGGGGCTGATGCAGGTGATGACCAGCGTGCACCAGGACAAATTCGACGCGGTCGGCAAGACCGCGCTGGACCCGGCCGCAAATATCGGGGTCGGAGCCACAATCCTGCGCGATTGCATCAATCGCCGCGGCTCGGTCGATGGCGGCCTGGCATGCTACGTCGGCGCCACGGGACCGGACGACAACGGCTACGGCGCCAAGGTGCAGGCGGAACGCCGCCGCCTGGCGCTGGCCTCCGGGATCGCGCTGGCGCGCGACTGATTCCCGTCCTGGCCTGAATGCAAAGCGCGTCCCTAGGGACGCGCTTTGTTTTTCGCGGTTTGGCTGTCGGACTCAGCCCTGCAGCAGCCGGCCGATGCGGGCGACGGCCTCTTCCAGACGGTCCAGGCCCGTGGCATAGGAAAAGCGCATGGTGTGCTTGCCGTGGGCCGGACCGAAGTCCAGGCCCGGCACCGCGGCCACGCCGGCCTCCAGCAGCAGGCGCTGCGAGAACGCGGCGCTATCCATGCCCAGGTTGGCGATGTCGGCATAAATATAGAAGGCGCCGTCGGGCTTCACCGGCACCTGGATCCCCATGCGCTCGAATTCCGGCAGCAGGTAGTCGCGGCGCTGCTTGAAGGCCTCGCGGCGGTGTTCGAAGGTCTTCATTGCTCCTGGCTGGAAGCAGGCCAGCGCGGCATGCTGGGCCAGCGTGGGCGCGCAGATCGCCAGGCTGGCGGCGATTTTCTCCACCGGCGCCACCATGTCCTCGGGCACGATCATCCAGCCCAGGCGCCAGCCCGTCATGTGGAAGTACTTCGAGAAGCTGTTGATGACGATGACGTCGTCGTCCAGCGTCAGGGCCGAGCGCGGCTGGCCTTCATAGGACAGTCCCAGGTAGATTTCATCGACGATGGCGAAGCCGTCGCGGGCGCGGACCTGCGCCAGCAGCTCGGCCAGCTCGCCATGGTCGATGGAGGTGCCGGTAGGGTTGCTGGGCGAGGCGACCAGCACGCCCTGGGTGGCGGGCGTCCAGTGGCTGGCCACGTCCTGCGCCGACAGCTGGAAGCGCTTGGCCGCCGTGCTGGGGATCAGGCGCGGCACGCCGCCCGCCGCCAGCACGAAATTGCTGTTTGCGGGGTAGGACGGATCCGGCATCAGCACTTCTCCGCCCTGGTTGACGAGCGCCGCGCAGGCCAGCGTCAGGGCGCCGGAGGCGCCCGCGGTGACGATCACGCGAGCCGGGTTGATCCTGGCGCCGAACTGCTCGTGGTAGAACTGGGCAATGGCCTCGCGCAGCGGCGTCAGGCCGGCCGAGGGGCTGTAGCCGCTGAGGCCGGCGCGCGCCGCGCGCTCCAGCGCTTCCACGACCTGGGGGGGCGCGGTAAAGTCCGGTTCGCCGATGCCCAGGCTGATAATGTCCTTGCCGGCCGCCTGCAGCGCTTGCGCCTGCTTGAATAGTTCCATTACCTGGAAGGTCAGGAAGTCATTGGTGCGATGGGCAAGGCGGGGCATCGGATTCTCGAAGGCGTTTGTAGCGAAAAAGGAATTGTAGTCATGCAGCCATCCCGGCGCGCTTTCCTCCTGGGCCGTCGTCCGGCCCGCAGCCCGTGGTCGGCCTTCATGGAGCGGTTGAGCCTGCTCTGTCAGGGATCTGTCCGAGATTCGGGCGAGGCGGGAGAGGGCGGCCCGCGGGGCCTCCTGACGCCGGCGCGCGACGCGGATGTGGCGCACGCGCGCACGCTGTGCGCCGAGTACCACGTGACGCTGGCGCTGGCGGGCGCCGAAGGGCCTTTCGAGACCGTCCATGGTCCGCTCCTCACGGTGGACCCGTCCGCCACGGCCGGCCTGGTGCGCCTGTCCGGCGAAACCGGGCGCTGGCGCGCGCAGCCGGGCACGCCGCTGGCGATGTTGGCGCAGGCCGGGCTGCGCCAGTTCGCCGGCCTGCCCGGGGGCTTGACGCTGGCTGCATGGCTGGCGGCCAAGGCCCACTGGCCCGCCGGGCGCTGCGCCGACTCCGGCGTGGTGGCGCTGGACGTGATGCTGGCTGACGGCATAGAGGAAACGTTGGGGCCGTTCGGCGAGTCGGACGTCCAGCCCTTGCGTTCCGCCACCGTGCAGCGCCTGGTGCCGGCGCTGTTCCAGCTGGCGTCGGGGGGGGACGCCTTCGCCACCCGGGACGGCGAGCATTGGCTGGGCCGCTACCGGCTGGACGCGCTCAAGCCGGAAGCGCCCGCCACCGTCAACCTGGCGCATCTGCTGCTGGGGCACGGCGGTACGCTGGCCTGGGTGCAGTCGGTGACACTGGCAGACGCCGGGCCGGCGCCGCACGCTCCTGCCTGCCCGAACGAGCCGCCGGGGCTGGCTACCACCCGCCTGGACTCTCGGGTGAAGGCCCTGTTCGATCCCGATGGACGTTTTCTCTCATTCCACATCGCGGAATAGCGACAATTTGTAAGCCAGCGCTAACATGGGACGAGCCCGCTTATCCAAGGGGCAGGCGGGCATTGCCGAGGTATCGCGGCGCCCGCCATCGGAATAGAATTCCCCCCTTTCGTGTCACACACTCTAGCCAGTAGCCGCCCCTATGGATGCCAATCTCCGCAAAGCCGCCCTTGAATATCATGAGCTTGGACGCCCCGGCAAAATCTCGGTCACGCCGACCAAGCAGCTCACCAACCAGCGGGACCTGGCCCTGGCGTACTCGCCTGGCGTGGCGGCGGCCTGCGAAGAAATCGTGGCCGATCCGGCCAATGTGTACCGCTACACGGCGCGCGGCAACCTGGTGGGCGTGATCACCAACGGCACCGCGGTGCTGGGCCTGGGCAACATCGGCGCATTGGCTTCCAAGCCGGTGATGGAAGGCAAGGCGGTGCTGTTCAAGAAGTTCGCCGGCCTGGACGTCTTCGATATCGAAATCAATGAGACCGACCCGGACAAGCTGGTCGAGATCATCGCGGGCCTGGAAGCCACCTTCGGCGGTATCAACCTCGAAGACATCAAGGCCCCGGAGTGCTTCACCGTCGAGCGCAAGCTGCGCGAGCGCATGAAGATCCCCGTCTTCCACGACGACCAGCACGGCACCGCGATCTGTGTGTCCGCCGCCTTCATCAACGGCCTGAAGGTCGTGGGCAAGGACATCAAGCAGGTGAAGGTGGTGACCTCGGGCGCAGGCGCCGCCGCGCTGGCCTGCCTGGACCTGATGGTGGACCTGGGCCTGCCGCTGGAAAACATCTGGGTCACCGACATCGAAGGCGTGGTCTACGAAGGCCGCACGGTGCTGATGGATCCGGACAAGGCGCGCTTCGCGCAAAAGACCGACGCCCGCAAGCTGGCCGAAGTGATCCAGGGCGCCGACGTGTTCCTGGGCCTGTCGGCGGGCGGCGTGCTCAAGCCGGAAATGGTCGCGGCCATGGGTCCGCGCCCGCTGATCCTGGCGCTGGCCAATCCCACGCCCGAGATCCTGCCGGAACTGGCGCAATCGGTGCGCGACGACGTGGTCATGGCGACCGGCCGTTCGGACTATCCGAACCAGGTCAACAACGTGCTCTGCTTCCCGTACATTTTCCGCGGCGCGCTGGATGTGGGCGCCACCACCATCACCCGTGAAATGGAAAAGGCGGCGGTGTACGCCATCGCCGAGCTGGCGGAAGAAGAACAGAACGAAGTCGTGGCCGCGGCCTACGGCACCTTCGATATTTCGTTCGGCCCCGAATACCTGATCCCCAAGCCCTTCGATCCGCGCCTGATCGTGCGCATCGCGCCGGCGGTGGCCAAGGCCGCGATGGAAGGCGGTGTGGCCACGCGTCCGCTGGCGGACCTGGAAGCCTACGAAGAGCAGCTGCAGCAGTTCGTGTACCACTCGGGCGCCTTCATGAAGCCGCTGTTCTCGGCGTCCAAGCGCATCGTGCGCGAGGGCGGCCCGGCGCGCATCGTGTTCGCTGAAGGCGAAGACGAGCGCGTGCTGCGCGCGGTGCAGGTGATCGTCGATGAAGGTCTGGCCCGTCCCATCCTGGTGGGCCGTCCGTCGGTACTGCTGACCCGCATCGAAAAGCTGGGCCTGCGGTTGCGCCTCGGAGAAGACGTCGAAGTCACCAATCCCGAATACGATGAACGCTTCCACCAGTACTGGACCACGTACTGGGAGCTGATGTGCCGCCGCGGCATCACCAAGGAAATGGCGCGCGTGGAAATGCGCCGCCGCATGACCTTGATCGGCGCCATGATGGTGCGCCTGGGCGACGCCGACGGCATGGTCTGCGGGTCGGTCGGCGCCTACCATGATCACCTGCGCTTCGTGGACGAGGTCATCGGCCGCCGTCCCGGTCACAATGTGTATGCCGCCATGAACATCCTGCTGCTCAACGAGCGCACGGTGGTGCTGGTGGACACGCACGTCAACGATGAACCTTCGGCCGAGCAGATCGCCGAGTTCACCATCGCCGCCGCCAACGAGATGCGCCGCATGTATCTGGCGCCCAAGGTCGCGCTGCTGTCGCGCTCGAACTTCGGTTCGGGCAGTTCGGCCTCGGGCGCGAAGATGCGCCGCGCGCTGGAACTGGTGCGCCAGGCCGCGCCGGAACTCGAGATCGACGGTGAAATGCACGGCGACTGCGCGCTGGACGAAGCGCTGCGCATGCGCATCCTGCCGTCGTCCACGCTCAAGGGTCAGGCCAATCTGCTGGTGTGCCCGAACGTGGACTCGGGCAACATCGCCTACAACCTGTTGAAGACCGCCGCAGGCAGCAACGTTGCGGTGGGTCCGTTCCTGCTGGGCGCCAACGCACCGGTGCACATCCTGACCTCCAGCTCCACCGTGCGCCGCATCGTCAACATGACCGCGATGACGGTGGTCGATGTCAATACGCCGCGTTGACGTGACGCCACCCGGTCCGGCGTGCCCGCGCACGCCGACCGGCCTGGTCCTGACCGGAGGCGGCGCTCGCGCCGCCTATCAGGTGGGCGTGCTCAGCGCCATCATGGAATTGCTGGATCCGGACTGGCATTCGCGTTTCCAGAATCCCTTTCACATCATCTGCGGCACGTCCGCCGGCGCCATCAATGCCGCCGCGCTGGCCTGCCGCGCCGACCGGCCCCATCTGGGCGTGCGCCGCATCCGCCGGCTGTGGTCTTCCCTGAATACCGACATGATCTACCGGGCCGACGCGCCCGGCCTGATCCGTACCGGCGTGCGCTGGCTGGGCCTGCTGTCGCTGGGGTGGATGTACTCGGGCCTGACGCGCAAGCGGCCCCATTCGCTGCTGGACAACAGTCCCATGCAGGCTCTGCTGGAGCGGGTGCTGGACTTCCAGCATCTGCGCACCAACCTGGAAACCGGCGCGCTGTCGGCGTTGGCGATCACGGCCTCGGGCTACACCAGCGGCGAGCACCTGACCTTCTACCAGGCGCACACGCCCATCGAGCCCTGGCACCGCTATCTGCGCCTGGCGTTGCCCACGCCCATCGGCATCGACCACCTGATGGCTTCGTCCGCCATCCCCTTCGTCTTTCCGGCCCGGCAGGTGCAGGTGCACGGCAAGGGGGAGTGGTGCGGCGACGGTTCGATGCGCCAGCTCGCGCCCATCAGTCCGGCCATTCACCTGGGCGCGCATCGCGTGCTGGTGATCGGCACGGGTTTCCGCGACGAAACCCACCCGGAAAACCGCGAAGACTCGCCGCCTTACCCGTCGCTGGCCCAGGTCGGCGGGCATGCGCTGGCCAGCATCTTCCTGGACGGCCTGTCGGCCGACGTCGAGCGCCTGGAGCGCATCAACTTCCTGATGGATCAGTCCGGCCCGGAAGGCGCGCAGCACGGGCATGCGCGCCGCATCGAGGTCCTGACGATCACGCCCAGCCAGTCGCTGGACGTCATGGCGCTGGAACATTTGCAGGATATGCCGGCCCAGGCCCGTGCTCTTTTCCGCGTACTCGGTGTATCGTCCGATCCAGACCGTCCCGGCGGCGGTTCGCTGATGTCCTACCTCTTATTTGAATCCAGCTACACCAAGCGATTGATTGAACTGGGTTATGCCGATACGATGCAGCGTAACGACGAAGTGATCGCCTTTTTCAAGGGGGCTCAGGCATGACGCGCAATGGCCAATCTACTCTGCAGCGGCAACTGATGCGCGGCGGTGCGCTGGCCCATGACGGGCTGGACAAGAAGGCCGTGGTGGACGCCGCCCATGAGCTTGGCCTGGCCCTGTTCGTCGCCAATTGCGATCCTGCCCGCAGCCGTTCCGCGGTGTTGCGCGCCATCGTCAAGGCAGTGGATTTCCCCGAATACTTCGGCGGCAACCTGGACGCCCTCTACGACTGCCTGTGCGATACCGTGCTGGACCACAAGACCGGCGTGGTGCTGTGGCTGTACAAGCTGCATTCGGGCGATCCGGCACTGGAAGAAGACTCGGGCCGCATCGAAACCGTCTGCTCCGACGCGGCCGATTTCGCCCGCGAAAACGGCCGCGTTTTTTCGTATGTCATCGAACACGCCGGACGCCATCCGGACCCCGAGCCCGGGGTAGCGGCAGCGCCCTACGGCGAAGACCACTGACCCGGCCGTTCTACCAGGCCAATAGCGCGCTGGCCGCTGACAGCAGCGCCAGCCCCGCGGTTTCGGTGCGCAGCACCCGGGGGCCGAATCGCACCGCCTGCACGCCCGCCTCGCGGGCCTGGGCCAATTCCTTGTCCGACCATCCTCCTTCCGGCCCCACCAGCAGGGTCAGCGCCTGCAGGCCGGGGGCGGCTCGCAGCGCGCCGGCAAGATCGTCCTGCGCTTCCGGGTGGCACAGCAGGCGCAGGCCCTCGGCGGGCTGTTGCAGCCATTCGGCCAGGGTCAGCGGCGCGTCCACCGTCATCAGCCGGTTGCGGCCGCATTGTTCGCTGGCGGACTGCGCGATGCGCTGCCAATGCGCCACGCGCTTGTCGAGCCGGGCGCCCGACAGCTGCAGCACGCTGCGTTGGGCGGCGATGGGGCTGACGCGCGCGGCGCCCAGCTCCACGGCCTTTTCCACCACCCAGTCCATCTTGTCCCCCGAAGGCAGGCCTTGCACCAGGGTGACGCGTCCGCCCAGTTCGGCCTCGCGCGGCTGGAATTCGCCCAATTGGGCAAAACCAGCCTTGCCTTCCACTTCGAGCGTGGCGGGATACTCGCCGCCCTGGCCGTTGAACAGCGCCACGGCCTCGCCGGCGCGCAGGCGCAGCACGCGCAGCGCATGGTGCGCCAGGGCTGCGGGAAGCGCCACGCGGGCGCCGGTACTCAGGGGGATATCGCAGAAGAAGCGGGGGGCTGACATGGACATCTATGGTTCTTTTATTCAGAAAGGAAGCCTAGCACGGGCCGCCTTATGGCCGATGGCGTCGGGGAAACCCCTGGATGCTAAAATCCCATGCTTCGCAACCTACTCAACTGGCCCCTATTTTGACCGTAGGCCCGCCAGCTTCAAAGAGCCTTCCGAATGAGCAATCCGACCGCCCCTAAACTTGCCTTGGCGGATGCCATCCGCGCCCTCGCGATGGACGCCGTGCAACAAGCGAACTCCGGGCACCCGGGTGCTCCCATGGGCATGGCGGAAATCGCCCAAGCCCTGTGGGCCGGCAACCTGCGTCACAATCCCAAGGATCCCGCCTGGGCCAACCGCGACCGCTTCGTGCTGTCCAACGGCCACGGCTCGATGCTGATCTACGCCTTGCTGCACCTGACCGGCTACGACCTGCCGATCGAAGAACTGAAGAATTTCCGCCAGCTGCATTCCAAGACGCCGGGCCACCCCGAAGTGGGCATCACCCCGGGCGTGGAAACGACCACCGGTCCGCTGGGCCAGGGCCTGGGCAATGCCGTGGGCATGGCGCTGGCCGAAGCGCTGCTGGCTGCTGAATTCAACAAGCCCGGCCACACCATCGTCGACCACCACACCTACGCCTTCACCGGCGACGGCTGCCTGATGGAAGGCATCTCGCACGAAGTCTGCTCGCTGGCTGGCACGCTGAAGCTGGGCAAGCTGGTCGTGCTGTATGACGACAACGGCATTTCCATCGACGGCCACGTGGAACACTGGTTTGCCGACGACACCGCCAAGCGCTTCGAAGGCTACGGCTGGAACGTGATCCGCGGCATCGACGGCCATGACGTCGCCGCCGTGGACGCCGCCATCAAGGCCGCGCGTTCGCAATCGGAAAAACCCACGCTGATCGTCTGCCGCACCGTCATCGGCAAGGGTTCGCCCAACATGGCCGGCACGCACAACGTGCACGGCGCGCCGCTGGGCAAGGACGAGATCGCCGCCACCCGCGCCGCGCTGGGCTGGTCGTCGGAACCGTTCCAGATTCCGCAAGACATCTACGACGGCTGGGATGGCCGCAAGCAGGGCGCCGCCGCCCAGGCTGAATGGCAGTCGGCGTTCGACGCCTACGCCACCGAATTCCCCGCCGAAGCCGCTGAATTCAAGCGCCGCATGAAGGGCGAAATGCCCGCCGGCTACGCCGAACAGTTCAAGGCGTTCCTGGACGCCACGCTGGAAAAGGCCGAAACCGTCGCCACCCGCAAGGCGTCGCAGTTCGCCATCACCGCGCTGGCGCCGCTGCTGCCGGAAATGCTGGGCGGCTCGGCCGACCTGACCGGTTCCAACTTCACCGACTGGAAGGGCGTTGCCGCCGTCCGCGCCGGCGACAAGGGCATCCAGTTCGGCCGCCACATCAACTACGGCGTGCGCGAATTCGGCATGGCCGCCATCATGAACGGCGTGGCCCTGCACGGCGGCTACCTGCCGTTCGGCGGCACGTTCCTGACGTTCTCCGACTACTCGCGCAACGCCATCCGCATGGCCGCGCTGATGAAGCAGCGCGTGGTCCACGTGTTCACCCACGACTCCATCGGCCTGGGCGAAGACGGCCCGACCCACCAGTCGATCGAGCACGCAGCCAGCCTGCGACTGATCCCCAACCTGTCGCTGTGGCGTCCTTGCGATACGGCTGAAACCGCCGTGGCCTGGAACGCGGCCGTGACGCGCCCGACCAGCATCGGCATGGACGTGCACGACGGCGGCCCGACGGCCCTGTTGCTGTCGCGCCAGAACCTGCCGTTCGTGCAGCGCGACGCCGCCACCGTCGAGGCCATCGCCCGCGGCGGCTATGTGCTGCGCGATGCCGAAGGCGCCCGCGCAGTCATCATCGCCACCGGCTCGGAAGTCGCCATCGCGCTGGACGCGCAGGCGCAGCTGGCCAAGGACGGCATCGCCGTGCGCGTGGTCTCCATGCCCAGCACCGACGTGTTCGACCGCCAGGACGCCGCCTGGAAGCAATCCGTGCTGCCCAAGGGCCTGCCGCGGGTGGCCGTCGAAGCCGGGGTTACCGCCTTCTGGCACAAGTACGTGGGCCTGGAAGGCGCCGTCGTCGGCATCGACCGCTACGGTGAATCCGCGCCGGCCGGCGCACTGTTCAAGTTCTTCGGGCTGACCGCCGACAAGGTGGCCGAGACCGTCAAGCAAGTTTTGTAAAAAGGAGCTTAGTCATGACCATTCGCGTCGCCATCAACGGTTACGGTCGCATCGGCCGCAACATCCTGCGTGCCCACTACGAAGGTGGCAAGAAGCACGATATCGAAATCGTCGCCATCAATGACCTGGGCGATCCCAAGACCAACGCGCACCTGACGCGCTACGACACCGCCCACGGCAAGTTCCCGGGCACCGTCGAAGTCGACGGCGACTTCATGGTCGTCAACGGCGACAAGATCCGCGTGCTGGCCAACCGCAACCCGGCCGAGCTGCCCTGGGGCGAGCTGAAGGTCGACGTGGTGCTGGAGTGCACGGGCTTCTTCACGACCAAGGAAAAGGCCGGCGCGCACATCAAGGGCGGCGCCAAGAAAGTCATCATCTCGGCCCCCGGCGGCAAGGACGTTGACGCCACCATCGTGTACGGCGTGAACCACGGCGTGCTGAAGGCCACCGACACCGTCATCTCCAACGCTTCGTGCACCACCAACTGCCTGGCCCCCCTGGTCAAGCCGCTGAACGACAAGCTGGGCCTGGAAAACGGCCTGATGACCACCGTCCACGCCTACACCAACGACCAGGTCCTGACCGACGTCTACCACGAAGACCTGCGCCGCGCGCGTTCGGCCACCATGAGCATGATCCCCACGAAGACCGGCGCTGCCGCCGCCGTGGGCCTGGTGCTGCCGGAACTGAACGGCAAGCTGGACGGCTACGCCATCCGCGTCCCGACCATCAACGTGTCGCTGGTCGACCTGTCGTTCGTGGCCAGCCGCGACACGACCGCCGAAGAAGTGAACGGCATCCTGAAGGCCGCCTCGGAAGGCGAGCTCAAGGGCATCCTGGACTACAACACCGAGCCCCTGGTTTCGGTCGACTACAACCACAACCCGGCCTCCAGCACCGTTGACGCGTCGCTGACCAAGGTTTCGGGCCGTCTGGTCAAGGTCTCGTCCTGGTACGACAACGAGTGGGGCTTCTCGAACCGCATGCTCGACACCACCGTCGCGCTGATGTCGGCCAAGTAAGCAACACGGCTAGATAGAGGGGACGGATTTGTTTTCCGCGTATGCGGAAAATGGGTTCGTCCCCTTTGTACGCCCATCGTAGGAATCCAAATATGTCCAAGGTCAACACTCTGTCCGCGCTGGCCAAGTCCGGCGCCCTGTCCGGCAAGCGCGTGTTCATCCGCGCCGATCTCAACGTGCCGTTCGACGACGCCGGCCGCATCAGCGAAGACACCCGCATCCGCGCCTCGGTGCCCGGCATCCGCATGGCGCTGGACGCCGGCGCCGCTGTCATGGTCACCTCCCACCTGGGCCGTCCCAAGGAAGGCGTGCTGACCGAGGCCGATTCGCTGGCCAAGGTCGGCCAGCGCCTGTCCGAACTGCTGGGCATGCCTGTGCAGCTGGTGCGCGACTGGGTCGACGGCGTCCAGGTCGATCACGGCCAGGTCGTGCTGCTGGAAAACTGCCGCGTCAACGTCGGCGAAAAGAAAGACGACGAAACGCTGTCCAAGAAGATGGCCGCGCTGTGCGACGTCTACGTCAACGATGCGTTCGGCACCGCCCACCGCGCCGAAGCCACCACCCACGGCATCGCGCGTTTCGCACCCGTGGCCTGCGCCGGCCCGCTGCTGGCCGCCGAACTGGAAGCCCTGGGCCGCGCGTTGCACGAGCCCAAGCGTCCGCTGGTCGCCATCGTGGGCGGCTCCAAGGTGTCGACCAAGCTGTCGATCCTGCAATCGCTGGCCGACAAGGTCGACCAGCTGGTCGTGGGCGGCGGCATCGCCAACACCTTCATGCTGGCTGCCGGCCTGTCCATCGGCAAGTCGCTGGCTGAACCCGATCAGGTCGACCAGGCGCGCGCCGTGATCGACATCATGAAGCAGCGCGGCGCGGCCGTGCCGATTCCGGTGGACGTGGTGTGCGCCAAGTCCTTTGGCGCCGACGCCGAAGCCACCGTCAAGGCAGCCGAAGACGTGGCCGACGACGACATGATCCTGGACATCGGTCCCAAGACCGCGGCGCAACTGGCCGAGATCCTGAAGCAGGCCGGCACGATCGTGTGGAACGGCCCGGTCGGCGTGTTCGAATTCGACCAGTTCGCCAACGGCACCGAAGTGGTGGCGCGGGCGATCGCCGAATCGGAAGGCTTCTCGATCGCCGGCGGCGGCGACACCCTGGCCGCCATTGCCAAGTACGGCATCGGCGAGCAGGTGGGCTATATCTCGACCGGCGGCGGCGCTTTCCTGGAATTCCTGGAAGGCAAGACCCTGCCTGCCGTGGCCGTGCTGGAAGCCCGCTACGCCAAGTAATACGTCTTGCCATGCAAGGCCGAAGCCGCCCCGATGGGGCGGCTTTTTTTATGCCGGCGCCTTGATCCAGGCTGCCCAGGTTTGGCTGGCTTGGTGTAGCCTTGGCGCAAACCGGCGCGCCCCGGGCTCGCTTCATCCCCGATTTCTCCGCAGCACCATGAACCTACGCTTCATTCCCGGCCTCAACAATTTCCGCGGCATCACCCGGGAATCGGCGCGGCGCGACATCACCGCCGGCCTGAGCGTGGCGGCGGTGGCGCTCCCGGTGGGCCTGGCCTATGCCGCCATGATGGGCGTGCCGCCGGTGGCGGGCCTGTGGGCGGCGATCGCCGGGATGCTGGGCTATGCCTTGTTCGGCTCGTCGCGCACCTTGATCGTCGGGCCCGATACTGCCACCTGCACCCTGATCGCCGCCACCCTGACCGGCATGGCGCTGACCACGCCGGAAGACCGGCTGGTGGCCGCCACCGGCATCGCCCTGACGGTGGGGGTGGGCTGCCTGATCGCGCGCGCCCTGCGGCTGGGCGTGCTGGCCAACCTGCTGTCGCGGCCGGTGCTGATCGGTTACATGGCGGGCGTGGCGATCACGCTGGCGTTGTCGCAGTTGAGCGGCCTGACTGGCGTGGGCCTGCGCAACAGCGGACTGGTGCATCCGTTCCTGGAGCTGTCGCGGCGCCTGCCGGAAATCCAGATTCCCACCCTGATCCTGGGCCTGACGTCCTGCGCCTTGCTGGTGGCGGTCAAGCGCTGGCGGCCGAACTGGCCCGGCCCCATCCTGCTGGTGGTGCTGGCCTGCGTGCTGTCCTGGCTGTTCAACTTCCCCGGCCTGGGCATCGCCGTCGTGGGAGAAGTGCCTGCCGGCTTGCCGGCCCTGAGCCTGCCGGTGCGCCTGGAGGGCGTGGACGGCATCCTGCTGGGCGCGGCGGGTGTGCTGGTGGTGAGCTTCTCCAGCGGCATCGTGACGGCGCGCAGCTTCGCCGCACGCACGGGCGAACACGTGGATCCCAACCGCGAGCTGGTGGGCTTTGGCGCGGCCAATATGGCGGCGGGCCTGTTCCAGGGCTTCGTGGTGACGGGCGCGGACTCGCGCACGGCGGTGGGACTGGTGGCTGGCGGTTCTTCGCCGCTGGTCAGCGTCACCGCGGCGCTGGCGCTGGCGGTGGTGGTGAGCCTTTTGAGCGGGCCGCTGTTCTGGCTGCCGCAGGCCGTGCTGTCGGCCATCCTGCTGCTGGCCGCCATCAGCTTGTTCGATGGGCACGCCTTCATGCGCCTGGCGCGCATCTCGCGCATCGAGCTGGCGTTCGGCATCCTTGCCGCGGTGGGCGTGGTGGGCTTTGGCGTGTTGCAGGGCGTGGCCGTGTCGGTGGGCGCCACGCTGCTGTATGCGATGTACGTGTCGGGCAATCCGCGCGACGCCTTGTTGGGCCGTTTGCCCGGCGAAACGGTGTTGGGCAAGCTGCACCTGAATCCCGAGGCCCAGCCGGTACCGGGCACGGTGATCTGGCTGTTCGAGTCTTCGGTGTGGTTCTTCAACGCCGACGCCTTCCGCCGGCGTGCGCGCGAGGTCATCGAGCAGGCAGGCGACGTGCGCTGGTTCGTGCTGGACGCCGAAGCCATGACCCAGGCCGATGCCGACGCGGTCGAGGCGCTGTATGAACTGAAGCATGTGCTGGACGAGCGCGGCATCACGCTGCTGGTGGCGGGCGGACACGGCCAGTTCCGCACCGCGCTGGAACGCTCCGGCCTGGTCAAGAAGATCGGCCGCGACAAGATCTTCGGCAGCCCCGAGCAGGCCGTGGAAGCGATCGAACGCTGGCGCCAGGCACCGCCCGCGGCGCTGGGCTAAGGCGCCCCGGCTGGGCGCCTTGGCTTAATCGATGATGTGGTAGCCGCCGTCGATGTATATCGTCTGCCCCGTCATGCGGCGGGCGGCGTCGGTCGCGAGCCAGGCGGTGGCTTCGCCCACGTATCGTCGATGGACACCAGGCTGCGCGCGGGAGCCTTCGACTGGGCGCGGTCCAGCAGCGTATCGAATTCGGCGATGCCCGAGGCGGCGCGCGTCTTCAGCGGCCCTGGTGATATCGCGTGCACGCGTATGCCCTGCGGGCCCAGTTCCGCCGCCAGGTAGCGGGTGGCGGACTCCAGCGCGGCCTTTACCGGCCCCATCATGTTGTAGTGCTCGACCACCATCTGCGACCCGTAGTAGCTCATGCAGAACAACGCGCCGCCGTTGCGCATCAGCGGCTCGGCCAGCTTGGCCATGCGGATGAAGGACCAGCAGGACACATCCATGGCCTGCAAAAAGCCCTCGCGCGAGCAGTCGGTCACGCGGCCATGCAGGTCGTCGCGCGGGGCGAAGGCGATGGAATGCAGCACGAAATCCAGCTGGCCCCATTCGGCGGCGACGCTGTCGAACACGGCTTCGAGCTGGCCTTCGCGCATCAGGTCCAGCGGCAAGAGCAGCGGCGCCTCCACCTGGCGGGCCAGTGGCTCCACATGGCGCAGGGCCTTGTCGTTCAGGTAGGTCACGGCCAGCTCCGCGCCCAGGGCGTGGAAGGCCTTGGCGCAGCCCCAGGCGATCGAATCCGCATTCGCGATGCCCGTCACCAGGCCGCGCTTGCCCGCCAGCGGCAGCAGCGCGCTCATCGCTGCCTCACCAGTTCCAGCGTGTGCTGGGCGATGATCAGTTCTTCGTTGGTGCGCACCACGTAGACGCCGATGCGGCTGTCGTCGGCCGAGATGCGGGGGCCATGGCGGGCGTTGCGTTCGGGATCCAGCTTGATGCCCAGCCAGCCCCAGTGCTCGCTGATGGCCTGGCGGATCTCGGCGGAATTCTCGCCCACGCCGGCGGTGAAGACGATGCCGTCCACGCCGTTCATGGCGCAGGCCAGGCCTATCATGCCCTCGGCCACGCGCCAGGCGAAGTACTGCAGCGCCAGCTTGGCCGAGGGCGCGTCGCTGGCCAGCAGTTCGCGCATGTCGTTGCTGATGCCGGACAGGCCCTTCATGCCGCAGTCGTGATAGAGCAGGTGCTCGATCTCGTCATGGGTCATGCCGCGTTCCATCATCCACAGCACCACGCCCGGATCCAGGCGGCCGGGGCGGGTGCCCATGGGCAGGCCTTCCAGCGCGGTGAAGCCCATGGTGCTGTCCACGCTCTTGCCGTGATGCATGGCGCAGGCGGAAACGCCCGAGCCCAGATGGGCCGCAATGATCTTGCCGTCGGCGATGTCCGGCAGCGCTTTCTTCAGGCGCTGCGCGATGTACTCGTAGGACAGGCCATGGAAGCCGTAGCGGCGCACGCCTTCCTGGTACAGCCGTTCCGGCAGCGCGTAGCGGTCGGCCACGTCGGAGTGGCTGCGGTGGAACGCGGTGTCGAAGCAGGCGACCTGCGGAATCCAGGGCCGGCGCTCGCGGATCACGCGGATGGGCGCCAGGTTGTTCGGCTGGTGCAGCGGCGCCAGCGGCGTGAAGGTGTCGAGCTTGGCCAGGATGGCGTCGTCGATCAGTACCGGCTCGGACAGCTCGGGGCCGCCGTGCACCACGCGGTGGCCTACCGCCAGCGGGGCGCCGCCCAGGTGGCCGCTGAGCCAGGTGCCGACGACTTCCTGGCCGTTGGGCACGTCGGGCGCGTGGCTGGGCGCGATTTCGCGTTCGACCAGGGTCTGGCCGGCGGCGTCGCGCACCTTCAGCTTCGGGTGCGAGGTGCCTATGCCTTCGAGCTGGCCGCCCAGGCGCGGGGCCAGCTCCTGCGCCCCGTCGATGTCGTACAGGTAGAACTTGATGCTGGAACTGCCGGCGTTGATGACGAGGATGGTGTCGGTCATGGCGCTGTGATTCCGGATTCCGAGGGGCGCTTCAAGCGAGCGGGCGGGCCTGTTGCTGGGCCAGGTGGTGGGCGTAGATGGCGGCTACCGCGCAGGACGCGAGGCGCGAGCGTGGGCTGTCGGCGCGGCTGGTCAGGATGATGGGCACGCGCGCGCCCAGCACGATGCCGGCTGCCTCGGCATTGGCCAGGAAGGTCAGGTTCTTGGCCAGCATGTTGCCGGCTTCCAGGTCGGGCACCACCAGCACCTGGGCCACGCCGGCCACCGGCGAGCGTATGCCCTTGATGCGCGCGGCGTCGGGGCTGATGGCGTTGTCCAGCGCCAGCGGGCCGTCCAGCAGGCCGCCCTCGATCTGGCCGCGGTCGGCCATCTTGCACAGCGCCGCGGCTTCGATGGTGCTGGGGATGCTGGGGTTGACCTGTTCGACCGCCGACAGGATCGCCACGCGCGGCTCGCCCAGGCCCAGGCCGTGGTGCAGGTCGATCACGTTGCGGATGATGTCGGCCTTGGTTTCCAGGTCCGGAAAGATGTTGATCGCCGCATCGGTGATGAAGAGCGGTTCGGCGTAGGTCGGCACTTCCATGATGAAGACGTGGCTGATGCGCCGGCTGCTGCGCAGCCCGGTGTTGCGCGCCACCACTTCGTGCATGAGTTCGTCCGTGTGCAGGCTGCCCTTCATCAGCAGTTCGGCTTCGCCGCTGCGTACCAGGGCGACCGCGCATTCGGCTGCCGCGTGGCTGTGCGGCGCGTCGACGATGCGCGCATCGCCCAGGTCGAACTTGTGCTCGGCAGCGACGG
Source organism: Achromobacter sp. ACM02 (assembly GCF_014851605.1). NCBI lineage: Bacteria > Pseudomonadati > Pseudomonadota > Betaproteobacteria > Burkholderiales > Alcaligenaceae > Achromobacter > Achromobacter sp. ACM02. The sequence continues at coordinate 226,074 of NZ_JACUZY010000009.1, read as the reverse complement.
CGCGGATCTTCTGCTCGGGGCCCACCAGGATGGGCTTGAGCAGGCCCAGGTCGCGGGCTTCGAGCGCGGCCGACAGCGAGGGTTCGTCGCAGGGGTGGGCGATGGCGCAATGCGCCGGCGCCAGCGTCTGCGCGCGCGCGATGAGCCTGTCGTAGTGGGAGGTGGGAGGCAGCGTCATGCGGATTTCGCCTTGGCGGATTTGCGCGCGGGACGCGCGGCGGGTTTGGCGGAGGCGCTACGCTTCTTGGCGCGCACCGGGACGGCAGGCTCGGCCGCGGCCGAGGCCGAGGCCGCTTCGGGCCTGGCCGCCGCAGCGCGCACCGATTTGCGCGCAACGGTCGCCGTTTTCCTGGGCGCCGGCTGTTGAGCCTCCTCACGCTTCTGCGCACGGCGCTCGGCGTACTCGAAGATGCGTTCCATCTCGTCCAGGCTGATGCGGGCGGCCTCGCTCAGGGGCTCGGCGGCTTCCAGCACATGCTTCATGGTGTCCAGCGTTTCGCGGATTGCGGCGGCGGGCGCATTGTCCAGCAGGTGCGGTATGGCCTGGATGGCGCCGGCGGCGTCCAGGGTCATCATCAACGCCTGGTCGCGGATGATGTCCTTGAATTCCTGCAACGACAGCGCGGTGTCCGATTCGGCGCGCATCTTGCGGATCAGCGCGTAGCTGCGTTCGTCCAGGCCGCCTTCGGCGCCCGACACATACAGCAGCATGCGGATCGCGGCAACGCGCAGGCCGCCTTCCAGCATCAGCGAACGCAGCTCGGCGGCGCGCTCTTCCATGAAGCGGCGGTGCTCGGGCGACACGCCCGGATGCTTGCGCGGCGGGCCGGAGCGCGCGCCCAGGCCGGCCAGGTCCTGCACCAGCGGCGAACCGTAAACGCCCATGAAGGTGCGTTCGTCGGCGGAATCGCGCAGTTCCTGCCAGATGTTCAGGCTGGTCTCGATCAGGTTCGAGAACATTTCCTGGGCCATCAGGAAGGGGTTGTCGGCCGACACCGGCTGGCGGTGTTCGCGCACCTGTTCGGCGACTTGGGCAATCGGCGCGATGGCCGGATTGCGGTCGGAGATCAGTTCATAGGGCAGGCGCAGCGGATGCAGGCGCTGCGACCATTCCGCCGATTGCGGCGTCACCAGGGCGCGCAGCCAGGGTTGCACGAAGCTGCGGTACATGCCCAGGTTGATGTCGGAAATGCGGGCGACGGCGGCGAAGCGGCGGTCGTCCTCTTCGTTGCGCTCGACGATGGCGCGCACGTCATCCAGCGTGCGCTGCTCGAACGACAGCACGTAGTTGCCATAGGCCAGGTCGGCGTTCGGCGTGTCGGGCGTCTTGTCGGCGATCTCCGCCTGGTAGATGCCCGGCGGCAGCACGTCGATCATGTCGATGTTGGACGTGAATTCCTGGTGCTCCTTGCGCGCCACGCTGCCGGACACGAAGATGCCCAGATGGCCGATGCTTTCGTGCACCGCATAGACGATGGTCTGGCCGTGCGCCAGCACTTCGGATTCGTCCTGGTACAGATCGGGGATCCAGCCCAGCGCCTGCGGCGGAGGCGTGATGTTGTCGCCCTTGGAGCAGAACACCACGATGGGCGAGCGGATGTTGCGCAGGTCGATGCGGATGCCGTCCGAGGTCACCAGGCCGGCGGTGGCCAGGCGGTTGCCGACGAACAGGTTGTCGACGATGTACTGGATTTCCGGGCCGTTCAGGAAGACGTGGCCGCCCCACCATTTTTCGAAGCTGAGGTAGCGCTTGGCCTCGGTGTCGACGTTGGAGTACAGGTTGTACTGCTTGGACCACAGGGTGTTGGCTGGATTCAGGTTCTCGAAGTTCTGCACCAGCCAGGCGCCATCGAACTTGCCGTCGCCCAGGTCGCTGGTCAGGGCGGTGAGCCAGCTGCCGCCCAGCAGGCCGCCGGCATAGCGCATGGGATTCATGCCGCGCCAGCCCGCCCAGTAGGACAGCGGCGCGCCCGCCACGATGATGGGGCCGAACAGTTCGGGACGGACCGCGGCGGTCATCATGATCTGCCAGCCGGCCTGGCAATTGGCGACCACCACCGGCTTGCCTTCGGCGTTGGGGTGCAGCGCGATGATCTCTTCCAGGAAGCGCGCCTCGGCCATCATCACGTCCTCGACGGTCTGGGTCGGCATGGGCTGCGGCAGGAAGGTGGCGAAGTAGCAGGGGTGGCCGGCGCGCAGCGCCACACCGATCTCGCTTTCAGGCTTGAAGCCGCCGATGCCGGGGCCGTGCCCGGCGCGCGGATCGACCACCAGGAAGGGCCGTTTGATGGGGTCGGTTTCCACGCCGTCCGGCGGTTTGATGCGCAGCAGGCCGTAATTGACGGGGCGCGGCAGACAGCGGCCGTCCATGACCAGTTCGGACTCCATGCTCAGCACGTTGGGCGCGCGCTTGGCCATGTGCTCGTGGTACTGGTTGCCACGCTGGCGCATCACATCGGCGTACAGCACGCCGCGCTGCCAGGCGTCCACCGCGTATTCGTAGGCGGCAGTCCAGGGGTTGAAGGGCGGGGCGGGTACGCGATCGTTGCCAGATCCGGCCATGGCGATCTCCTGTAGGTTGCTTGCGGCGGCGGGCCGCCGCGCCGATTCAGAGTGGAACCGGCCGAGTTGACCTCCCCATTACACCGCAACTGATGTTGCGGTGCAACATCAAGCGTCTTGATGCAGGTCAAGCAGTGGCCGATATATCCGTCCCCTTTAGGACTGGTCAGCCGGGCAGCGGTTCAGTCAGGGTCGTGGCACACCGCTTCGATGCGGTTGCCGGAAGGGTCCAGCAGGAAGGCCGCGTAATACTGCGGGTGGTAGTGCTCGCGCAAGCCCGGGGCGCCGTCGTCGCGTCCGCCGTGGGCCATGCCGGCGGCATGGAAAGCGTCGACGGCGGCGCGGCTGGGCGCCTTGAAGCACCAGTGCCGGCGCGCCGCGGGGGCGGCTGCGTCATCGGCGAACACGGAGAGATAGCTGTGCTGGCTGCTGCCTGCCCGGCAGCGCTCGCCGTAGCCTAGCGCGTCGGGGCGGTCATAGACCTTGGCCGCGCCCAAGGCCTGCATGACGGCGTCATAGAAGGGGCGGGCGGCGTCCAGGCGGGAAACGGTGACGGAGACGTGATCCAGCAGTTGCATCGCGGCTCCCGGGCGGTTCAGGCGCGCGCGGCGGCGTTGTGCTCCAGCCATTTCTGGACGGAGGGGCGCTGCCACTGGGCGTCGGCGTAGGCGCGCAGGGCGTCGGGCAGGTCGTCCTGGAACAAGCGCTTGATCATGACCGCGAGGTCAGTATCGGCGATGCACCATTCATCGAACAGCGAGGTCCGGTCCGCGCCCAGCAGATGGGCGCCCACGTGGATGAGCTTGGCCGCGGCGGCATGGGCGGCGTCCGACAACGGCAGGCCGGCGGCGCCGTAGAACACGGTTTCCGTGGGGCGTTCCTGACGCAGCGCTCCCAGGTCGCTGCGCAGCCAGGCCTGCAGTTGGCGGGCGCGGGCGCGCTGGCGCAGGTCGCGCGGATACAGCGCCGGGTGCTCGGGGGCGGGGAAGGCGTCTTCCAGGTATTCGGTGATGGCGCTGGATTCGGTCAGGCTGAAATCCGCGTGGGTCAAGGCCGGCACCCGCGAGGTCAGCGCGCGGCTTTGGTAGGGCTGCATGCGCTGCTCGCCCGCTTCCAGATCGATGGGGCGCACCTCGAACGGCAGCTGTTTTTCAGTCAGCGCCACATAGGCCGACATGGCGTAGGGGCTGAGGAACAGGGAATCGACGAATAGCGTAAGCGGGGCGCCCAAAATCTAGTCTCCGGTTTGACGGGTAACGGCATGTGCCGCGGCGGCGGGCCGCGGATACGTCAAAGCGTAACGCATCTGCGGCCGGGCTGTCGCGCCGGGGGGCTTCAGTCGACGATGAAGAGCTTGGCGCCGGTCGCGGTGGATGAGCGGTGCGGTTCGGCCTGGTCGGCGACCTGGTAGCTCATGCCCGGCGTCAGCACGAATTGCCGGCCGTCTTCCAGCTCGGTGTGCAGTTCGCCTTCCAGACAGAACAGGATGTGGCCCTTGCTGCACCAGTGGTCGGCCAGGTAGCCGGCCGTGTACTCGACCATGCGCACGCGCAGGTCGCCGAACTGCCGGGTGCGCCAATAGGCCATGCCGATCTCGCCAGCGTGTTCGGTGCGCTCGACCTCGGACCAGTCGGTGGTGCCGAAGGGGATGTTGCTCATCTTCATGGTGATTCCTGCGTTGTGACGCGGACGCAATGGCGTCCGCCAAAGAATGGAGACTACGCCAGCGCGGGCAGTTTCTTGTGCCAGAACATCGCGCGGCCGGTGGTTTCGTCCAGGGCATAGCCTTCGAAACCGAGCTTGCGGTACAGCCCCTGGGCGACCGCGTTGCCTTCCAGCACTTCCAGGGTGATCTTGCAGCAGCCCAGGTCACGCGCCCGCTCTTCCAGCGCCGACAGCAGGGCCTTGCCCACGCCGCGGCCCTGGAATTTTTCCGCGACGCCCAGGTCGTGCAGATTGAGCAGCGGGCGACAGGCGAAGGTGGAGAAGCCTTCGAGATAGACCGCGACGCCGGCGGCTTCGCCGTCGATGCGGGCCAGCAGCGCCCGCGCCGTCGGGCGGCGGGCCAGTTCGGCGATCAGGTTCTGCTGTGCGTAGGCGGGCAGGGGAGCGTTGCCCCCCATGGGGCCGCTGGCGTACTCGTTCAGCATGGCCAGCACCTGGCGGCCGTGTTCGGGATTGTTGAAGTCTGCGTCGATGATTTCCAGCACGATCTGTTCCTGTGGGCCTGTCGTGGTCGGGGCTGGCGCATCCGGGCGCCAACCGGACATTATGCGCGATGCCCGACGCCTGACAAGGCGCATTGAAAAATCGCCCCATAACCCCTATCTTCTTGATATCCCAGGCCGGACCCGGCGCAACCGGAAGCGGCCGCAACGCTTTGCCAAGGGCTGCACATGGAGTTCAAGGACTACTACAGCATGCTGGGCGTGGAGCGGGACGCCTCCGAAGACGACATCCGGCGCGCCTACCGCAAGCTCGCCCGCAAATACCATCCCGACGTCAGCAAGGAAAGCGACGCCGAAACGCGCATGCGCGACGTCAACGAAGCCTATGACGTGCTGCGCGACAAGGAAAAGCGCCAGGCCTACGACAATCTGGCCGCGGGCGTCTCGCCCGAGGGCAGCTTCCAGCCGCCGCCCGGCTGGGACGAAGGCTTCGAGTTCCACCGCGGCGCCGCGCCCGGCGACGAGGCCCAGTTCAGCGAGTTCTTCTCTTCGCTGTTCGGCGGCCGCAACCGGCGCGGCGGGGCGCAGCAGCAACAGGAATTCCGCGCGCGCGGCGAGGACCACCACGCCGCGATCGAGGTGGACCTCGAAGACGCGCTCAAGGGCGCCACGCGCGACATCAGCCTGCGTTCCATGCAGATGGACGAGCAGGGCCGCCCCCACATGCAGACCCGCACGCTCAGCGTGCGCATCCCCGCCGGCGTGCGCGAAGGCCAGTACATCCGGCTGGCCGGGCAGGGCATGCCCGGCTACGGCGGCGGCGAGAACGGCGATCTCTATCTGGAAGTCCGCTTCAAGCCGCATCCGCGCTACCGCGCCGACGGCCGCGACCTCTACATGACGCTGCCGGTGGCGCCGTGGGAAGCGGCACTCGGCGCCAGCGTGCATGCGCCCACGCCGGGCGGCACGGTCGAAGTGTCGATCCCCCCGGGGTCCGCCAACGGCCGCAAGCTGCGCCTGCGCGGCCGCGGCATTCCGGGCGATCCGCCCGGAGACCTCTACCTGGTGCTGGACCTGGTGTTGCCGCCCGCCGATAGCGAAGCGGCCAAGGAGGCCTACCGCAAGCTGCAGCAGGACCTGCCCTTCAATCCGCGGCGCCACCTGGGGGTATGACCATGAAAAAAATAGTCGTCACCACCGCCACGGTCGTGGGCAAGTCCCGGCCGCTTTCCGCCGACGACCTGGCCCGCGCCTGCGGCGAGGAAGTCGAATGGGTCGTCAGGCTGGTCGAAGTCGGCATCGTCAATGCCAGCGGTCCCAGGCCCGCCGAATGGCGCTTCTACAGCGCCGACCTGCAACGCGCGCTGGACGCCCGCCGCCTGGTGCGGGATTACGGCGCCGGCCTGGACGCTGCGGCGCTGATCCTGGACCTGAGCCAGGAAGTCCGTCGCCTGAAGGCGCAGCTGCGCGCGCTGGGCCTGGAGGACAAGTAGGCTGTGCGCGGGTGGGTAAACTAGCTGGTTGTTGAAGAGACCAGCGGAACACCTTGCAGACCCCTCCAGCCCATGCGCCCGCTCTGGCGGGCAGCGCCCGCATCGACGGCCTGAAATCCTGCCTGCCCGTCATGATCGGCTACTTCCCGGTGGCCGTGACCTTCGGCATCGCGGGCGTGGCCGCGGGCCTGTCTCCGCTGCAGGTGGTGCTGATTTCCGTGCTGGTCTATGCCGGCGCCAGCCAGTTCCTGCTGCTCGCTTCCATCAAGGCCGGCACCCCGTGGCTGTGGGTGGTGGCGCTGTGCTCGCTGCTCAACGCCCGCCATCTGCTGTACGGCCCGCTGTTGTCGCGGTTCCTGCCGGCGGGACTGAATGAGCGCCTGAAGGTCGCCTTCCTGCTCACCGATGAAGTCTTCGCCACCGCTTTCAACCGTTTGCAGACCGTGGAACCCGCGGGCCGCCAGCGCTGGATGATCGCGCTGGGGCTGGGCGCTTGGCTGACCTGGATCGCCGGCACGGCCGTCGGCGTCTATGCGGGAGACGGCCTGGAGCGCCACTACCCCATGCTGTCACAGGTGATGCGCTTTGCGCTGCCGGCGCTGTTCATGGCCCTGGTGTGCCAGAGCGCGAAGCGCGGCATGGGCCTGCCCATCGTTGCGGCGGTGGCCGGAGCCGGGGCCGTGGCCGCGCTGGGCCATACCAGCCTGGCCATCCTGGCCGGCGCGATCATCGGCTGCGTGGCGTATCGAATGAGGAGGTCCGCATGAACACCGACGGACTGGGTTTCTGGGGCGCGGTGATCGCCATGGCGGCCATCACCTATCTGACGCGCGCCTTGCCCTTCATGCTGTCCAAGCGCAGCCGCCTGCTGCGCCACCTGTCGCGCGAAGGCTCGGCGCTGGCCGCCCTGGGGCCGTCGCTGCTGGCTGGGATCGCCGCGGCGGTGATCGTGCCCGACCTGCTGGCCGCCGGCGACCAGGCGGCGAACCTCGGCCCCTACGCAGGCGGCCTGGTCGTGACCGCCGTGGCGGCCCGCCTGGTCAGCAATGCCGGCGTCGCGGTGCTGCTGGGCATGGCGGGATACGGGGTGTTGCTGGCCTTGGCGGCGTAAGACCCGCGGGGCAAAATGGTCGGACTTCCACGGAGACCGACCATGCTTACGCTTTATCATGCGCCGCGTTCGCGCTCGTTCCGGATACTTTGGCTGCTCGAGGAACTAGGCGTGCCTTACGACACCGAAATGGTGTCCATCCGCGGCACCGACAGCGCGGGCCACATGCCCTCGGACTACATCGACATCCACCCGCATCGCAAGGTGCCGGCCCTGGTGCACGACGGCGTGCCCGTGTTCGAGACGCCGGCAATCGCCCTTTACCTGACCGACCTGTTCCCCCAAGCGGGGCTGGGTCCGGTGGTGGGCGACCCCCTGCGCGGGCCCTACCTGACCTGGCTGGCCTATTCCACCGGCGTGTTCGAACCGGCCATGGCCGAGCGCGCCTTCAAGACGCCGCATCCGGGCGGCGCGCTGGGCTGGGGTTCGGCCGAGGAGGTCGAGCAGGTGCTGACCCGGGTCTTGCAGGCGCGGCCGTTCTTCCTGGGCGACAAGTTCTCGGCCGCGGACATCGTGCTGGGCGGCACCCTGCAATACATGATGCAGGTGAAGGTTCTGCCCGAGACCCCTGTGTTCACCGCCTACGCGGAGCGGCTGGGCGACCGTCCGGCCATGCACCGCGCCTTGCAGCGCGACGGGGACATCGAGGAAGCCTGACGCGGGGCGCCCGCCTTCAAGCGCGGCCGATGCGCGCGCCGAGGTCCGCCTGCCATTCCTGCGGACGGCCCAGGTAGCGGCTGGGCTCCAGCATCTCGTAGACGCCATCTCGCTCCAGTGCCAGGGTGGGAAAACCGCTGCCGCCGACCTGCGCCAGCAGCCTGCGGCTGGCGGCGATGTGCGTGGCGGTTTCGGCGCCCTGGGCTGCGTCATAGGCCGCGCGGAAGGCTGCCGGGTCCAGGCCGATGTCGGCCGCCAGGGAGGCCAGTACGGCCGGATCGGCGATGCGCAGCCCCTGTACGTAGTGGGCGCGCTGGATGCGCTTGAGCAGGTCGAGGCCGCGACCGGCCAGCGTCTGCGCGGCCAGGATGGCAGTGGTGGGCGGCTCGGAATCGAACACCGCGCCCTCATCGCGCAACAGGCCGTTGAAATAGTCTTCGCCGAAGGGCTGGCCGGTCAGGCCGGCGATGCGCTCGTCATGCGGCATGACGTAGCGGCGCAGTCTGTCGGTGACCGGCTGGCGGTTGCCGCCCGTCATCATGCCGCCGCCATGCAGCGCGATGTCCAGCCCGGAGACGGCTCGAGCCGCCTCCACCAGCGGCGCGGCGCCATAGCACCAGCCGCAGAGCGGGTCGAAAATGTAATGCAGGGTGGGATTTGAGGTAGCCATGGCGCCATGGTAGACGCGGGCACGGCTGGCAGGAAGCCTGGCGGGATAGCCAGAGTGTTGCATCGGCCGTGCAGATTGCCTGCACGGCCGCGAATCATCAGCCGGCGATCTGCACGCCGATCCAGAACAGGCCGGCGGCCAGCAGCATCGAGGCGGGCAGGGTCAGCACCCAGGCCATCAGGATGTTGCGTACGGTGCTGCCTTGCAGGCCGCTCTTGTTGGCGATCATGGTCCCGGCCACGCCCGAGGACAGCACGTGGGTGGTGGAAACAGGCAGGCTGAAGACGTTGGCGATGCCGATGGCGCCCATGGCGGTGACTTGTGCGGACATGCCCTGCGCATAGGTCATGCCCTGCTTGCCGATCTTCTCGCCCACCGTCAGCACCACGCGGCGCCAGCCGACCATGGTGCCCGCGCCCAGCGCCAGGGCGACTGCCACGATCACCCAGAAGGGGGCGTATTCGGTGGTGGCTGTCAGGTCGGCGCGCAGGCGTTGCAGGTCGGCGCGTTCGCGGGCCGGCAGCCCTTCGATGCGCGCGACCTTCTTGGCCGTGTCGTCCAGGCAAAGCAGGTAGCGGCGCACGGAGATGCGCTTCTCGGCCGACAGGTCGGCGTAGTTGGACACGCCGTGCAGATCGGCCTGCAGCGCGGCGATGGTCGGCATGGTCAGTTCGGGGTCGCAGCGGAAGTTGCGCGGCAGTTCGGTGGTCGCGTCCACGCGCTTGAGCGCCAGGTATTCGCCCAGCATGGCTTCATTGCGCTGGTAGAACACGTTCAGGTGGTTGGCGGCGTCGCGGGTGCGCTCGATCTGGTAGGTGGTGCTGTTGGTGTCCAGCACGAAGTTGGCGGGCACGATGCCGATCAGCACCAGCATGATCAGGCCAATCCCTTTCTGTCCGTCGTTGGAGCCGTGCACGAAGCTCACGCCCATGGCGGACAGCACCAGCACCAGGCGGTTCCAGAAGGGCGGATGCTTTTTATTGTCGATGGCGCGGCGCTGTTCCGGCGTCTTGTGCATCTTGGACAGCGGCAGCCAGCGCTTGAGCGCCAGCAGCAGGCCGCCCGCCACCAGGAAGCCGGCCACCGGCGACACCACCAGCGACAGGCCGATGTCGATGGCCTTGCCCCAGTTGACGCCGTCCGCCAGCGGCAGGTCGGTGATCAGCGCGTTGGCCAGGCCCACGCCCAGGATCGAGCCGATCAGCGTGTGCGAGCTGGACGCCGGAATGCCGAAGTACCAAGTGCCCAGGTTCCAGGCGATGGCCGCGGCCAGCATGGCGAACACCATGGCCAGCCCGCGGCCCGTGTCCACGTTGATCAGCAGCTCCACCGGCAGCAGGTGCACGATGGCATAGGCCACGCCCACCCCGCCCAGCAGCACGCCCAGGAAGTTGAATATGCCGGAAAGCACCACCGCCAGATGCGGCGGCATGGCCTTGGTGTAGATGACCGTGGCCACGGCGTTCGCCGTGTCATGGAATCCGTTGATGAATTCGAAGGCCAGGACGAATGTCAGGGCCAGCGCAAGGCTGAGGCCGACCCAGAGGTCTAGGCCGTGGAAGAGGTCGAACATGGAGGCGGGGGAGGTTCCGGCGAGAGGAGCCGATTATTGCAGATTTGTGACCTGTCACTGGTTGCTTGCGGCTACCAAGTGCGGCCAGCTGACCCCGCCCGGGGTCAGAATTTCGAATACTGGAACTCGATTTCCATCGGTTTGCCCAGGTTCGCCGAGGTATCCGCCTGGATCACCATCACCGCCAGGACGCCCAGGTAGAGCAGGCACAGCCACAGGGTTCGTTTCATTGCCGGCCATCCTTCATGGGTAGAACACTTCAGCGATCTTCTGGTTCACGCGCAGCCAGCCCAGTTCCCCCAGGTGCTGTACGTCCCGCAGCATCCCCACCTCGAAGGGGGCGCTGTACATGTCCATGCAGCGCATGGCATAGCGCTGGCACAGCGCCGCGACTTCCCGCTGCACCGGCCCGAAGCGGTCCAGGTCCTTGAACACCAGCGGATGCAGCGGCTGCATGACGAACAGGGCATTGACGCCGCGCTCCCGCAGCAGCGCCATCAGCGCGTCCAGTTCGCGTAGCTCGTCCCGGCCGGTCAGCGGCTGGGGCAGATAGGCAGTCTTGCCGCCCTCGGGAATGCTGCGCAGGTATTTATTGAAGAATTCATCGCGCACGGCGTAGCGGTTGCCGCCCATCAGGGCCTGTTCTGCGCCCTGGGCTTCGGCAGCCAGCGCCTCCCAGTCCACCACCCGGGCGGCCGCGGGCGGCCCCTCGCGTTCGCGCTCGGGGGCAGGCGCTGCGTGGACGGGCGCCCACAGGTTGACCAGCCGCTGGCGGAAGACGTAGGCCTGCTCGGCCGCCATGGACCAGGCGACGCCCGCGTCGCCCTTGGCCTGCAGCCAGCGGACCACCTCCGCCCGGCCCTCGGGCTGCCGCAGCAGGCGGGGCAGCAGCGGATTGGCGTGTTCCTTGAATTCGTCCGGACCCAGCCCGCCGTCACCGTCAAACCAGCCCGGCGACAGCATCACCACCACGCGCGAGGCCGGCGACAGGTCCTCGGCCATCGCCGCCAGCACCAGCTGCATGCCCAGAGACTGGAATCCCGAATGGCCATAGGCCAGCACCGGCATCTGCAATTCGTCGGCCAGGTAGCGGTACGGCACGAAGCGCAGGTCGTTGCTGGTCAGCTCCGACGAACCCAGGATCACCAGCCTGTCGCCCGTGCGCAAGGCCTGGCTCATGCGGGACAGGTTGCGCGTCTGTTCCTCCAGCGTATTGCCCAGGTTGGGGATGTAGATGCCCGGAGCGGCCGCCGGCACGGGTTCCGTCTTCAGCGCCAGGGAGTGCAGGGCGCCCCATCCGGCGGCCGCCGCCGCGGCCAGGGCCAGCGCCGCCGCCAGCGCATGCTGCCGTAGTGTGCGTTTGAACATGGGGAACCAATGCCGCTCGGGGCCCTCTTTATTGGGATAGGTTTGTTAGCGGATGTTATCGAGCGGACATGTCCGGAACAAGCGCGGGAAAGCGGGGCCAAAGCCGATTCGCCTTTTTGCGACAGGGGCCGCCGCCGGCGCGCTGCCTGCTGACGCGATTCCCGCAGGGAAGGAATGCGATAGCATCGCTCTGGCGGGCCTCTTCTGGATTTCCATGATTGACCTCGCCCACGGCCGCATCCGCGCCGCCCGACAGTTTCTTACCAAGATTGCGCAGCCCATGACCGCCACTACCCGTATCGCCCGCAAGCACCCCGACGAACTGATCGTGGGCCTGGTGTCCGTTTCCGATCGCGCCTCCAGCGGCACCTATCAGGACCTGGGGCTGCCCGCGCTGCGCGAATGGCTGGGCGGCGCCCTGGCCTCGCCCTGGCAGGCGGTGGACCGCCTGATCCCCGACGAACCCGCACGCATTTCCCAGACGCTGATCGAACTGGTGGACGGCTGCGGCTGCGACCTGGTCCTGACCACCGGCGGCACCGGCCCGGCGCGCCGCGACGTCACGCCCGAGGCCACGCTCGCCGTCGGCACCAAGGAAATGCCCGGCTTCGGCGAACAGATGCGCCAGATCAGCCTGCGCTTCGTGCCCACGGCCATCCTGTCGCGCCAGGTGGCGGTCATCCGGGAAACGCCCGCGCACGCCGCCCTGATCGTGAACCTGCCCGGCCAGCCGAAATCCATCCGCGAAACGCTGGAAGGACTGAAGGGCGAGGACGGCGCCGTGCTGGTGCCGGGGATCTTCGCCGCCATTCCCTATTGCATCGATCTTATCGGCGGCCCATACGCCGAAACCCGGCCGGAAGTCATCGCGGCCTTCCGCCCCAAATCGGCCCGGCGCGCGCCGCAGGCTTGACCTGGCGCTGCGTTATATTGGCCGCCCCATCCACCTCCAACCGCTCGAGAGTTCCATCGCCATGAAGGTCCGCACCGCTTTGTCCCTTACTGTCCTGGCAGCCTTGTCGGCCTGCGCCAACGTCAAAGACGTGCGCGACCGCGATCCGGTCTTCTACGGTTCCACCCAACGTACGCCCGAGGACTACACGGCCTGCGTCGCCGAATCCTGGAAGAACCTGGGCATCAATTTCCAGCAGAAGGCGGTGCGCAACGGCTTTGAATTGATCCAGGAGGACAGCCTGGGTGTCGAAGCCGTGCTGACGACCACGCACTGGAAGGGCAAGACCGAAGCGCGCCTGTCCACGCGCATCGCCCGCCGCGACCAAAGCATCATCGAGCCCGCCAACCTGTGCCTGTGAACGCCATGCAGCATCGTCGCGACGTCCTGCGGCTGGGCCTGGCCGCGGCCGCCCTTTGCCTGGGCCTGCCGGCCCGCGCGCAGCAGCAGAGCGGTTTCATCAGCCGCAAGCTAAACGTTCCCGTGCCTGGCGGCGTCGCCGTCCTGGGCCTGGGCAATGCCGAACGCGCGCCCGAGGTCAGCTTCCTGGGCCGGCGCGTGCTGGTCGTGCGTGAAGAGGGCAAGCAGTGGATCGCCGTGGTCGGCATCCCGCTCAGCGTGAAGCCGGGCGAGCAGCAGGTGGATATCAAGGACGCGCAAGGCAAGCGTTCAGTGTCCTTCAAGGTCGGCGCCAAGGAATACAAGGCCCAGCACATCACGCTGAAGAATCCGCGCCAGGTCAATCCGGATCCGGACGACATGAAGCGCATCGAACGCGAGCAGGCCGAGCAGGCCGCCGCCAACCGCGCCTACCGCGCTGGCATCACGCCCAGCAACCTGCTGCTGGATCGCCCGGTGAACGGCGGCCGCCTGTCCAGTCCCTTCGGCCTGCGCCGCTTCTTCAATGGCGAAGAGCGCAATCCGCATTCGGGCCTGGATTTCGCAGTGCCCTCGGGCACGCCGATCAAGGCGCCGGCCGCTGGCGTGGTCGTGCTGGTGGGGGATTACTTCTTCAATGGCAAGACGGTGTTCCTGGACCATGGCCAGGGCTTCGTCAGCATGTTCTGCCACATGTCGGCGATCGACGTGAAGGTCGGCGACGAAGTGCCGCGCGGCGGATTGGTGGGCAAGGTGGGCGCCACCGGCCGCGCCACCGGCCCGCACCTGCACTGGAACGTCAGCCTGAACGACGCGCGCGTCGATCCGGCCATCTTCATCGGGGCGTTCAAGCCCTGATCCTGTCCCGGGATGGGGGCGCGGACCCGCGCCCTCAGGCCGTTGCGGCCTGCTGCGCGATCAGTTGCAGCACGTGCTGATGCACGCGCTCGGCATAGTCCATCTGCTGCCGCACTTCGAACTGCTCGGCTTCCTGCTCGTCCAGGCAGTTGTCGTACTTGGTCTTGGCCTCGGCGTAGGTCAGGCCGGTATTGCGCAGGCTGTTGATGAAGGCCTCGCGCGACTGATGCAGCAGGCGCAGGCCTTCCTCGCCCTTGACGAATTTTCTTCGCGCCAGGGCAAGCTGGTCAGCGGCGGCTTGCAGATCTTGTGTCAGGTCCATCTTGCTTCATGCTCATCCTGCCGGGCGTCGCGCCGGGCAGAGGGCGCCATTCTTTCATGAACGGGCGCTCCACGCATTACGGCATCGCGCGGCCCAGGTTTAAGGCTGGCGCGAAAAAGGGAGCCGGCGCAGGGCCGGCCCTGTCGCCCTGGCTTAGCGGCGGAATTGCTGGGGACGCTGCGGCGCGGGACCGCGCTCGTCCTTGTGGCGGAAGTTGATGCGGCCCTTGGTCAGGTCATACGGCGACATTTCCAGGGTGACGCGGTCGCCGGCCAGGATGCGGATGCGGTGCTTGCGGATGCGGCCGGAGGCGTAGGCGCCGACTTCGATGCCGTTGTCCAGCTTCACACGGTAGCGGCTATCGGGCAGCACTTCGTCAACGATGCCGTCCAGTTCGATGAGTTCTTCTTTAGCCATTCTTTTCTCCTATCAAAACGCGCAGCCATACCGACGGCATGGCGCGCCGCGCGAGGCGGCAAGCGCGTCGGACCCGAACGGGCGGGTCCAGCGGTTTGAACGTAAAACGTCCGGGCAAGCGCGGGTAAGGGCCACGGCATCCGAAGCGGATGTCTGAAATGACGGATACTCGCGCCGCGTGGGCAGTGTGCGCGCGGTGCGCGGCTTGGTCGCGGCGGCGCGTTTTGCGCAAATCGCCGGAAGAAGCGGGGTGGAGCTTGTGCTGCCAGGCCGCGCAACTATGGAGGTGGAGGCGCGCCCGGTGGCGGAGGGGTTTTTCCGGAAAAATCAGGCACGTCCCGGGTTGCCCCGGAGCATTGCCCGCAGGCGGTACAGGTTGGCACGCAGAGTGACCGAAGCCCGGTTTTTGCGGAAAAATCACGGACTTATGGTACTGCAAAGCGCAATATTTAGCCAGTATTTATCTGTAGCCGCGCTGCGATAGTTGCTGTTCAACGACTCTAGCGAGCCGGGATCCGTTCACGGTATTCGGCTTCCACCCGGTTAAGCACGGACCAGAACGGACCGGGGGCACGGCCGGCCAGGCGGGCTTCGAGCACGCCCAGGTGCACATGCCAGCCGCCAGCCACGTCCACCATGCCGTCACGCGAGGACAGCTTGCGGTGGGTCAGCACCAGGCGCGTTTCCTCGCCCTGAGGCGACAGCTCGAAGGTGACCTCGGAAGGATGGCCGGGGGAGCCGCCCCAGGTGAAAGCCAGCAAATGCGGCGGTTCGCAGCGGGTGATGACGCCTTGCGTGGTGACGCCGCCTTCGTACGGCTTGTAGGCGTCAGGCACCGGTTCTGCCACCGAGGACAGGTCCGCATGCACGAAGCGCAGCGTCACGCCGCCGCCTTCGCGCAGTTCCATGTCGCCGGATGCCAGCCAGCGCCCGCGTTTTTCGGATTCGGTGAGAAAAGCCCAGACCTCGTCGACGCTGGCGGGCAGTATCCGCGTGAAGCGGATGGAGGTGGGGTCCAGAACGACGCCGTGATCACTCATGTGGTTCTCCAGAAGACGCGGCCGGGGACCGGCTGGCGGCGAGCGCGGCTTCCAGCGCGCCCAGCTTGCCCGACCAGAATTGCTCATAGAAGCGCAGCCACTGCATGGCCTCGGCCATGGGTTCGGGATTGAGGCTGCATACGTGCGTGCGGCCGCGGATGGAGCGCCGCACCAGACCGGCGCGTTCCAGGGCCTGCACATGCTTGGAGGCGCCCGCGAAACTCATGCTGTGGGGCGCCGCCAGTTCGCCGATGGTCTGCTCGCCACCGGCCAGGCTGCGCAGCATGTCGCGGCGCGTGGGGTCGGCCAGCGCGCGAAAGACGGCATCGAGGACGGGGGAGGGAATAGATTCAACCATGAGGTTGAATATAGTCTGGCCTCGCCAAAAAATTCAACTACTCGGTTGAATTTTTATGTAACCGCCTGCGGATGGTCTTCTTCCATCGCCCCATACGCATCGGGGTACTGCGGCAGGCCGTCGGTGATGTCGAACCAGGGCGCCTTGCTGGCCACGTGGCAGTGGGCTGCCGGCTTGATGCCCGGGTCGTCGTCCAGCGGACCTAGAGGCAGGCCGTAGACGTCCGGCGTCTGGTCGAAGCGGGTCAGGAGGG
Source organism: Achromobacter sp. ACM02 (assembly GCF_014851605.1). Lineage (NCBI taxonomy): Bacteria > Pseudomonadati > Pseudomonadota > Betaproteobacteria > Burkholderiales > Alcaligenaceae > Achromobacter > Achromobacter sp. ACM02. The sequence goes on along the minus strand of NZ_JACUZY010000009.1, from coordinate 209,894 downwards.
GCGTGCCGCAGGCTTCGCAAAAGCCGCGGTAGCTGCCCGGGGACGAGCAGTACCAGGTGACGTGGTTTTCTCCGCGGGTCCAGGCGAAGTCCTTGACCTGGACCGTCGCCCGGCTGCGGAATGCCGCGCCATGCGCCTTGCGGCAGATCGTGCAATGGCAGTTGAGGGCGTCGGTGAGCGGACCCGTGATCTCGTAGGCGACGCGGCTGCACAGGCAGGAACCTTTGATCATGATGAACGCCAGGCTGGTGGGGAATATCCCCAATATACCTGCGGCGCGCCGGGCTGGAGACGGCCTTTGTGACGAACGTCTTTCAGATCGTTCCAGTGTCCCTATTTTCAGCCAAATGAATCGATTCCCAGGTCATCGTGCTGTCATGCCGTGAAAACAGAATGCCGCCATGAACACATCCAAGGGGATTCAACGATGACCTACGCCATCGAAGTACAAGGGCTCAGCAAGAGCTTCCACGCCGGCGCCAAGGCGCTGGACGGCGTGAACCTGCAAGTGGCCGACGGCGAGATGGTGGCCTTGCTCGGCGCCTCGGGTTCGGGCAAGTCGACGCTGCTGCGCCATCTGTCGGGTTTCGTGGCCGGCGACTCGGGCAGCGTGGCCGTAAACGGCCGCATGATCCAGCGCGATGGCCGCCTGAGCCGCGACGTGCGCTCCGCGCGCGCCGGCATCGGTTTCGTGTTCCAGCAATTCAATCTGGTCGGTCGCCTGCCGGTCATCACCAACGTGCTGACCGGGCTGCTGCCGCGCGTGCCGTTGTGGCGCAGCCTGACGCGCTGGTTCCTGCGCGGCGAAGTGCAGCAAGGCCTCGAAGCGCTTGCCCAGGTTGGTATAGACGACTACGCATTTCAGCGCGCCTCGACGCTGTCCGGCGGCCAGCAGCAGCGCGCGGCCATCGCCCGCACGCTGGTGCAGAACGCCCGCGTCATCCTGGCCGACGAACCCATCGCCTCGCTGGATCCGGAATCCTCGCGCCGCGTGATGGACACGCTGGCCCAGATCAACCGCGGCCGCAAGGTGGCCGTAGTGGTGTCGCTGCACCAGGTGGACGTGGCCCTGCGCTACTGCCCGCGGGTGGTGGCGCTGCGCCATGGCAAGGTCGTCTATGACGGCCCCTCCGCCGCGCTCACGCCTTCGATGCTGAGCGACCTGTATGGCTCCGAATTGAGCGAACTCCTTCCCGAATATGCGCCGCAAGCGCCGGCCATGCCCGGCATGGCGCCGCTGTCCCGCCTGGCGCAAGCCGCCTGATATCCCGACCCATTTCCCCCCGGAGCCTTCCATGCTACGCAGAACCTTTGTCACCCTGATCGCCGCCGCGGCCCTGTCCGCGCAGGCCTACGCGCAAGACGCCAAGACCCTGAACTTCGGCATCATCTCGACGGAATCGTCGACCAACCTGAAGTCCGTATGGCAGCCGGTCATCGACGACCTGAGCCGCGCGATCGGCGTACCGGTCAAGCCCTTCTTCGCGTCCGACTATGCCGGCATCATCGAAGGCATGCGCTTCAACAAGGTGCAGATGGGCTGGTTCGGCAACAAGTCCGCAATCGAGGCGGTGGACCGCGCCAAGGGCGAGGTGTTCGCCTCCGTCATCGATAAGGACGGCAACCCCGGCTACTGGTCGCTGCTGATCGTCAACAAGGACAGCAACCTGAAGACCCTGGACGACGTGCTCAAGCGCGGCGGCACGCTGAGCTACGGCGCGGGCGATCCCAATTCGACCTCGGGTACGGCTGTGCCCGGCTACTACCTGTGGGCCGCCAACAAGATCGAACCCAAGACCTTCTTCAAGACGGTGCGCGCCAGCAACCACGAAACCAATCTGCTGTCGGTCATCAACAAGCAGGTCGACGTGGCCGTCAACAACACCGAGGCGCTGGAGCGCTATCGCCTGAACACGGGCAAGGATGCAAACGACAGCGTGCGCGTGCTGTGGAAGTCGCCGCTGATCCCCGCCGATCCGCTGGTCATGCGCACCGACCTGCCGGCAGACCTGAAGGTCCGCATCCGCGACTTCTTCGTCAACTATGGCAAGGGCAAGGACGCCGAGCGCGAATTGGCCAACCTGAAGGCGCTGACCTACCAGGGCTTCCGCGCCTCCGACAACCAGCAGCTGGTGCCGATCCGCCAGATCGAACTGGCGCGCGAGAAAGCCAAGGTCGAAGCCGACGCCACGCTGGGCCAGGCCGAAAAGCAGAAACAGCTGGCCGAGCTGGACAGCAAGCTGGCCAGCCTGGGCCAGCCAGCCGCCAAGCAATAAGCCTGCAAGCGGCAAGCCGGCGCACCGCGGGGCGCGCCGGCTTGCCCGCAACTGAAACCCAACTAGCGGATCGCCTTTTCTATGAACGTAGCCATGCAGACCTCCCGCCTTTCCGCCGCGCCGCGCTCCTCGCTGCCAGTCCTGCTCGTATGGGCCGTCGTGCTGGCGTTGCTGGTCATGTCGTGGAAGGGCGCCGACATGCGGCCCCTGGACCTGCTGCGCGATTCGGGCAATATGGCCCAGTTCGCCGCCGACTTCTTTCCGCCCAATTTCCGCGACTGGCGCATGTACCTGGACGAGATGATCGTCACCGTGCAGATCGCGGTCTGGGGCACCTTCCTGGCCATCGTGGTCGCCGTGCCGCTGGGGCTGCTGTGCTCGTCGAACATGGTGCCGGCCTGGGTGTACCAGCCCATGCGACGCCTGATGGACGCGTGCCGCGCCATCAACGAAATGGTGTTCGCCATGCTGTTCATCGTGGCGGTCGGGCTGGGCCCGTTCGCCGGCGTGCTGGCGCTGTGGGTGCACACCACCGGCGTGCTGGCCAAGCTGTTCTCGGAAGCCGTCGAGGCCATCGATCCGCGTCCGGTGGAAGGCGTGCGCGCCACCGGCGCGAACGCGCTGGAGGAAATCGTCTACGGCGTGATTCCGCAGGTGCTGCCGCTGTGGATCTCGTATTCGCTGTACCGCTTCGAATCCAACGTGCGTTCGGCCTCGGTGGTCGGCATCGTCGGCGCGGGCGGCATCGGCACCGTGCTGTGGGAGATCATCCGCAGTTTCCGCTACGCCGAAACCTGCGCCGTGATGATCATCATCGTGGCTTTCGTGGTCATCATCGACATGGCGTCGGCGCGCATCCGGCGCGCGCTCATCTGAGCATGCGCGGGGCCCGGGCGGGCCCCGCGGCCTCAGGCCTGCGGAAGCAGCGCCTGGAACGCAGGCAGCGCCAGCAGGCCCGCCAGCTGCGCGGCCTGCACATCGGCATCCGAAACCGCCGCGCGCGGCATCAGGAAGTTGACGGTGCCCAGGCAGACCCCGCCGTACACCACCGGCACATTGATGACCGAGCGCAGGCCCAGACGCTGGATCGCGTCATGGTCGTCGAAGAATTCGCGGATCGCGTCCTCGCCTTCGCCGACGAACAGCTTTTGCTCGAGCAGGACGTGGCGGCCCCAGGCGGTGCCGCTCTTGTCCTTGCTGCCGCCGGGCGGATAGGCCTCGGGGTTGGAGCTATACAGCCGCAGCACCCGCATGGCCTGCGCGTCATAGCGGTTGACCGTGCACAGCGTGTGCGCCAGCGCGGCGTGCGCATGGGCGTCGATGGCGCGCAAGGCCGCGACCGGATCGGCGGCCGCGTAGGCCCGGGCGATGGCGGCCACGCCGGCCTGCGCCGGCGCGGTGGATTGGATGCTCACGGTCATTCGGCGGTGATTCCCAGTTCTTTGATCAGCTTGCCGTACTTGTCGGCGTCGCGCGCCAGGATCTGGCCGAATTGCTCCGGCGTGGTCTCGGTCAGCAGCACGCCCATGTCGCCCATTTTCTTGATGACTTCGGGACGCTTGAGGATCAGGTTGATCTCGCGGTTCAGGCGTGCGGTCAGTTCGGGCGGCATGCCTGCCGGGCCGAAGGCGCCGTACCAGACCGACAGCTCGTAGCCCGGCAAGGTCTCGGCTACCGTGGGCACCTCGGGCAACAGCGGCGAACGCGCTTCCTCGGTGACGGCCAGCAGCTTCAGCTTGTTGTTCTGCACATGCGGCAGGGTCTGCGTGCCGGCGCTGAACAGCACCTGCGTGCGGCCGGCCACGGTGTCCAGCACCGCGGGCGCGCCGCCGCGATAGGGGATGTGCATCATTTTCACGCCGGCGGCCTTCTCGAACAGCGCGGCGCTCAGATGGTTGGTGGAGCCCTGGCCGGCGGAGGCATAGGCCACGGTGCCGGGATTGGCCTTCAGGTAGGCGATGAACTCCTTCACGTTGGACGCGGGGACCGACGGGTTCACCACCAGGGTGTTGGTGACCAGCGCGAGCTCGGCGATGGGCGTGAAGTCCTTCACTCCGTCGAACGGCATGCTGGAGTAGAGCGCCTGGTTCATCGTGTGCGTGCTCATCGAGCCCACCAGCAAGGTGTAGCCGTCCGGCTTGGCGCGCGCCACGAAGGTGGTGCCGATGTTGCCGGACGCGCCCGAGCGGTTTTCCACGATGACGGGCTGGCCCAGCGACTGGGTCAATCCTTCGGACAGCACGCGCGCCAGGATGTCGGTAGAGCCGCCCGCAGCCCACGGCACGATCAGCGTGATGGGTTTTTCGGGCCACGCGGCGTGGGTGAGCGCGGGCGCGGCCAGCGCCAACCCCAGCGCGAACGAGCGCAGCAGTCGTTTGAATTGCAGTTTCATGGTGTTTACCCCTTTGCTTGATATCCGGTCTGCATGCCGGTTGAATGAAACAGGTTCAGCGGCCGGCGGCATAGCCCTGCATGCCGCGCGGGTTGGCGCCGGCGCGCAGCAGCAGGCCGCCGCCCGCGGCAGGCTCGCGGGTGCAGGCGCTGATGCGGCCTTCGGACCAGTCCGGCCCCACCTTGACCTCGTGGCCCGCCGCGCGCAGCGCCTCCAGCGTGGCGGCCGGCATGCGCGATTCCACGGTCAGCCGGTTCAAGGTAAGGCTGCGCGGCCAGAACGAGCCCGGGAAGTGATCGATATGCCAGGAGGGCGCTTCGATCGCCTCCTGCAGATTCATGCCCATGACATGGCGCAGGAAGAATGCCACCGTCCATTGGTCCTGCTGGTCGCCGCCCGGCGTGCCGAATGCCATGTAAGGCTGCCCGTCGCGCAGCGCGAGGCCGGGCGACAGCGTGGTGCAGGGACGCTTGCCCGGTTGCAGTTGGCCCGGCACGCCTTCGTCCAGCCAGGTCATCTGCAGGCGCGTGGTCAGCGGGAAGCCCAGGTCGGGCACGACGGGGCTGGACGACAGCCAGCCGCCCGACGGCGTGGCGGCCACCATATTGCCGTCGCGGTCGATGACGTCGATCTGGCAGGTATCGCCCACGAAGATCTCGCGCGCCGCCCATTCGGCTACCGGCGGCAGTGCGGCGAAGGTCGGTTCGCCCACGCCGAAGCGGGTGTCGGAGGCAGCCAGGGTGCGCACGGCTGCGTCCAGGTCGGGCAGGCGCGGTGTCTGGCCGCCTGGGCTGCCCGGCAGGAACTCGGACGAAGCGTGCGCGCCGATGCCTGCCGCGCGGGAGCGGGCGTACTCATCGCTGAGCAAAGCGGCCAGCGGCACCTGCGTGCAGGCAGGGTCGCCGTACCAGGCGGTGCGGTCGGCGAAGGCCAGCTTGGCCGCCTCGGCCACGTAGTGCACGAATTGCGGCGAGGTCGGCTCCAGCCCGTCCAGGCCCAGGTGCCGCAGTATCGCCAGTTGCTGCAGGTGGACCGGGCCTTGCGACCAGACCCCGCACTTGGCCACGGTGTAGCGGCCGTATTGGACAGTCAGAGGCTCGTCGTAGGTGGCGCGCCAATCGGCCAGATCGGATTTGCGCAGCAGGCCGCGGTTGCGCTGGCCCGTGGTATCGCGTACCTCGGCCTGCGTGTAATAGTCGTCGATCGCGTCGGCCACGAAACCGCGGTACCAGACCTCCAGCGCAGCGTCGATGCGGCCGCGCCGGTCGGTGCTGCGGGCGTGCGCCTCGTCCAGGATGCGGGTATAGGTGGCGGCGATGGCGGGCGTGCGGAACAGCGCATCGGGCGCAGGTACGCGGCCGTTCGGCAGCCAGACCTCGCGCGAACTGGTCCATTCGTCGCGGAACAGCGCCTGCACCGCCAGAATGGCCTGCGAAATGCGCGGCACCAGCGGAAAGCCGTTGCGCGCATAGTCGATCGCCGGGCGCAGCACATCGGCCAGTTCCCAGGTGCCGTAGTCGCGCAGCAGGGTCAGCCAGGCGCCGAAGGCGCCGGGCACCGTGGCGGGCAGCAGGCCGATGCCGGGCACCAGGTCCAGGCCCAGGCCGCGGAAATAGGCGGGCGTGGCCAGCGCGGGCGCGGGGCCCTGGCCGCAGAGCGCGCGCATGCGCTGTTCTCGTTCGCTCCAGAGCAGGATGGGCACTTCGCCGCCCGGACCGTTCAGGTGCGGTTCCACGATCTGCAGGGTGAAGCCGCCCGCGACCGCCGCGTCATAGGCATTGCCGCCGCGCTCCAGCACGCTCATGGCCACTTGCGAGGCCAGCCAATGGGTGGAAGAGACCACGCCGAAAGTGCCGCGTATTTCGGGGCGGGTGGTGAAGGATGCGCTCATGAGGCCGGTCCGGGCAGCAGGGGATGCTTGCAGTATAGGGTCATGAAATAACTGATTTTTCCTTTGTTGGCATAATTGAATATCCAATTGGTTATAGGAAAGATCGTGACCTGGGATGCCGCCCGTCTCGCCAACCGTCTCAAGCATCGCCACCTGGCGCTGCTGATCGAAATCGCCAGGCACGGCTCGCTCACGCGCGTGGCCGCCGCGGCCGGCATCAGCCAGCCCGCCGTCACCAAGGCGCTCACGGAGATCGAGGGCATCTTCGGCGCGCCGCTGTTCACGCGCACCGGTCGCGGCCTGCAACCCACGCCGCTGGGCGACCTGGCCCTGGTGCGCGCGCGCCACATGCTCAGCGACCTGGACCTGTGGGCGCGCGAGGTCGAGGCCCTGCACGCCGGCCGTTCCGCGCATCTGCAGGTGGGCGTGGTGCCCTACGTGTCCAGCGCCTTGCTGACGGCGGCCATCAGCCGCCTGCACCAGCGCCACGGCGTGACGCTCAGCCTGCACCGCGCCACCACCGACCATCTGGTGCCCATGCTGCGCCGGCACGAACTGGACTGCATCATCAGCCGCGCCACCTCGACCGTGGCGCCGGAGGATCTGATCCACCGCGTGCTGTACCGCCAGCGGCCGCGCCTGATCGCGCATGGCCGGCTTGCGCAGCGGCTGGCGCGGCGCAAGCCGGACTGGGCCGCTGTGGCGGCGATGGACTGGGTGCTGCCGGCGGCCAACACGCCGACGCGGCAACTGATCGTGGAGCATTTCATCCGCGCCGAATTGCAGCCGCCATCGCCGGTGCTGGAGGCGTACTCCACCGACGTGATCGAAGGCATGCTGACGATGAACGAGACCCTCATCTCCGTGGTGCCGGAAGACATCGCGCGCGAACTCTGCCAGCGCGGCAAGCTGGGCTTGGTGCCCTGGGACTTCGGCTGGGAACTGCCGCCGATCAACCTGATACGGCGCAAGCGCGAACAGCCGCTCGCAGCGGAGGAATGCTTTTCGGAGATCCTGCTGGATCTGTGCGGAGACGCCGCCGCGCCCTGGGGCCAGGGCGACCCGCGTTGAACGGCGGCGCTAGGCGTTGAGCTTGTTGCGGGCGATGTTCAACAGTGCGGCGGCAGCGGTTTCCGGGGCGGCATCGTTGCTGACGCGCAGCAAGCGGCATTGTGGCGGTACGGGGAATGCCTGCGTCGCCCGCGCCAGGCGCTGCGCGATCTGTTCCGCGCTTTCCCGCCCGCGTCCCGCCAGGCGGCGGACGAGCTGGCCGGGATCAACCGTGACTTCCACGGCGGTCAAGGCCGGGTAGCGCGAGTGCGCCTGTTCCAGGTGCGCGCGCGAGCCGTTGATGATGACCGCGGCGCCGCATGACAGCCAGGCGTCTATTTCGATGCCGATGCCGTAGTGCAGGCCGTGGCTGGCCCAGCGCAGGGCAAAGCAGCCCAGGGCGGCGCGGCGTCCGAACTCGTCTTCGGTCAGGCTTAGCGCGTCTTCGGTGGCGCCGCTGTCGCGGGTGATGTAGCGATGCGCGACCAGCACGGGCTCATCGCCGCGCAGCTCGGCGCGCAGCAGGCGCAGCAAGGTGTCCTTGCCGCTGCCCGAAGCGCCCATCAGGTAGATCAGCCTGGCGCCGTCGGCGGGAACCGAGGCGCTCATGCCGCCGCCGGTCCTTGCAGATAGCCGGCTCCAGCCGCATCGATGCTGGAACCATCAAAACCGTAGTGCCTCGCCGCGACGAAGTCCGCGCCCGGCGCGGGCTGCACGTAGACGCTGACTCCGGGCACGGCCATGGGCTGCCCGCGCAAGGGATCGGCGAACGCGGCGATTTCGGCCTGCGCTTGCGACAGCGCCTCACCTTGCAGCTTGCCGGTCAACGTAATGTGGAAGACGTAGGTATCGAATACGTACGGATAGCCCCAGCGCGCCAGCATGGTTTGCTGCGCCGGACTGAGCGATTGCGGTTGGCGGCGCGCGGTTTCCTCGGGCGTGGGCGGCGCGCGCAAGGGATCCAGGTCGCGCACGGCGGCTTCGGCCAGGGCCTGGATCCGCACGCGTCCCTGCGTGTCGGACGCAGCGATGCGCCAGGCCAGGAAGCCGCGCAGCGGTTCGCATTCCAGTTCCAACGAGAACGGCGTGCCGCCTGCGGCCAACTGGCGGGCGGCCGCGTCGACCTGTTCGGGCCTTGCGCCCGGGTTCAGGCGGAAGGGCGGCTTCAGCGTGGCGTGCAATCCATAGTGGCGCGGCGCTTCGGTCCAGTTGCGCGCTTCCGCGTTCTGGCCCGGCCGCGGCGGCAGCGCCAGGCCGGTGTCGGCGCAACGGCCCAGCCAGCGGCTGCCGTGTTCGCGCCAGGGGCCGGTGGGCGCCAGGTACAGGGCGTAGCGATGGGCGAGGGGCATGGTCAGGCCGCCATGCGCTGGCTGTGGCTGTCGTCGAAGGCGCGCGTGGCGTAACGCAGTTCGCCGCCCACGATCGCGGCGCAGACGCGGGGCAGCCCCGGCACCTGGTCATCCACCACGATGGCGTCGGCGATCAGTCCGGGCGCGAGCGCGCCGCGATCCTTCAGGCCGGCGGCGCGGGCCGGATTCAAGGACACCAGATCCCAGGCTTGCGCCAGCGGCAGCACGCCGTCGTTGGCCAGCTTCATCACCGCGGCCAGCGGGGCGGGGTAGTAATAGTCGGACGTCAGGATGTCGCACAGGCCCGCGCGGACCATTTCGGTGGCGCTGGGCGCGCCGGTGTGGCTGCCCCCGCGCACGACGTTGGGCGCGCCGAAGACCACGGAATCGCCCAGGTCGCGGGCCACGCCGGCGGCCTCGCGGGTCAGCGGAAACTCCGCCACGCCGCAGCCCAGCTGGTGGTAGTAGCGGCGGGTGGCGGCGTCCGGATCGTCGTGCGAGGCCACCTTCAAGCCCGCTTCCTGCGCGCAGCCGGTCAGCTCGCGCATGGCGTCCGCCACCGAATCGGCGGCGGCCATGGCGGCGCGGATCCGGTCCTGGAAGACGTCGAGGTCGCACTCGGCGCGGTTGGCGTACTGCATCAGTTTGCGCTCATCGCCCAGGCGGCGCGCCATGCTGGGCAGGTGGTCGTTCAGCGCCAGGAAGCGCACGCGGCCGTCGCGTATCCATTGCTGGGCAATATCCAGGCCGCCCACGTGATGGGTTTCGAAGCGCAGGTGCACATAGTGCCGCGCGCCCATGAGATAGCGCATTCTTTCCAGCGCGTCGAACATGCGTTCGGCGTAAGCCTCGCCGCGCAGCCCGCCTTCCCAGGACAGGGTCACGCCATGGAACTCGGTGGTGATGCCGTTGGCCAGCAGCTGGCGGTCCACGTCGAACAGGGCGCTGTCGTACGGAAAGGTCACGCTGGGCCGCGGCATGACTGCGCGCTCGAAGGCGTCGCCGTGCAGGTCCACGATGCCGGGCAACACCAGCAGATCGCCGGCGTCGAACCAGGGCGCGCCCCGCGGCGCGGCGGCGGCGGAGCCTTCGATCAGTCCGCCATGGAACCGCAGGCTGGCCTGTTCGACGCCGCGCGGCGTCAGGATGCGTTGGCCTGTGACACCGGCCAAGGGCGAGGGGGCGTGCGTGTGTGTGTTCATGGCGTGACGTTAGCGGGATTGCATTACAACCAGATGTCTAGATGAGTTAATCCGTTGGCCGGAGTCTTCCGCGCCGCCTGCGCGCGCAGGCGGCGGCCTTGCGTCAGCTGTCGTCCGTCACCATCAGCTGGACCATGTCGCCCACGAAGCGCGCCACGCTATATTGCAGCGGCGAGCCTTCCTGGTCCACATTCAAGGCCTCCACCTGAAGAATGGGGCGGGTCTTGGGCTGGCCCAGCAGGCGGGCGATTTCGGGCGTGGGCAGGGCGGCGGTGATGCGCGACCACTTGCGCGTGTAGTCGCCGATGCCATAGTGGGCATAGACCTTGGAGATCGAGCGCAGCGACGCCAGGCGGTCGGCGAAGTCGGGGAAGCGCTTTTCGTCGAAGAAATGTTCCGAGACGCTGATCGGGCGGTTCTCGGCTTTGCCTACGATCTGCACGCGCAACAGCGGCGCGGTACGCGTCAGGCCCAGGTGCTTGGCGATGTCGCCGGCGCGCAGGCTCTGGCTGCCCAGGACTTCCTGGTGGCCCAGCATGCCCTGGCTGCGCAGGTTCTCGGAAAAGCGCGTGCGCTTGCCGATGGCGTAGTCGATCGCGTGTTCCTGGACGAAGGTGCCGCGGCCTTGTTCGATGCGGACCAGGCCGCCCTGTTCGAGTTCGCCCATCGCGCGGCGGATGGTGTGGCGGTTGACGGAAAACTTGGCGGCCAGCTCGGGCTCGGACGGCAGCTGTTCGCCTGCCGCATAGAGCTTGTTGCGGATATCGTCCGCCAGCGCCTCGCCGATTTGCCGCCAGACGGCGATGCCGGAACCTCTTTCGACCATAGGGTGTGCTCGTGCTGTCACATCAGCTTCATGAAGAATGGCAGTGATTGTGCACCATGCGGCGGCGGCCGCAAAGGCGCTGCGGACGCGCTGCAACTGTCATCAAAAATTCACGCCAGGCTGTTGAACTTTCATTTCGGAGCGATCATACTCCATCCGGTCGTCTAGACGTTTAGAGGAAAAAGATGGATCACCCCAAGACAGGGCAGGATGCGGCGGGCGCGCAACGCGCCGCCTGGATGCGCGTGCTGGCGCTGGCCGATCCGGCCGCGCTGGATGGCGCTTTTTGCGCGCTGGCGGGCAAGCCGGAACACCAGACGTTGCGCCCCGCGCAAACCGGCATGGCCATGGTGCGCGCCCGCAGCGGCGGCACTGGGGCCCGCTTCAACCTGGGCGAAATGAGCGTGACACGTTGCGCGGTGACGATGGGCGATGGCGTGGTGGGCGTGGCTTATGTGCAGGGCCGCTCGCAGCGCCATGCCGAGCAGGCCGCCGTGGCCGACGCCTTGCTGCAACTGCCGGAATGGCATGACACGGTGCAGGCACAGCTGATCCAGCCGCTGGCCCGCCTGCATGCCGAACGGGTCGAGCGCCAGGCCCGCGTGGCGGCGCAGACCAAGGTGGAATTCTTCACGATGGTGCGAGGCGAGGACTGACATGCAGCAACAGATACAAGCCGCCGCGGCCTCGGGCCGGGCGCTGCTCCCCGGATTCGCGGATCCCGTCGGCGACGCGCAGGCCACGTTCCGCGCCGCGCTGGACGCCATGGCCCACCCGGGCCGCATCCATGAAATCCTGATCGAAACCGGCGTGCCGGCGGGCCTGTCGCCTGCCATGACCGCGCTGCTGCTGACGTTGGTGGACGTGGACACGCCGCTCTGGCTGCCTGAAACCGTCAGCGTGGACGCGATCGCGTTTCTGCGATTTCATTGCGCCTGCCCCATCGTGCCATCGCCCTCGCTCGCGCGTTTTGCCGCGGTGCCGGCTGGCAGCAAGGCGCCGGCGCTTTCGGCTTGCCACCAGGGCGATCCGGCCTATCCCGATCTGTCTACCACCTTGCTGATCGAGGTCGAATCCCTGTCGGGCGGGGAACCCGCCATCCTCAGCGGCCCGGGTATCAAGAGCCAGCAGCTGCTGCATGCGGCAGGGCTGCCCGAGGGTTTCTGGCGCGAGTGGCGTCTCAATCATCAACGGTTTCCGCTCGGTGTCGACGTGTTCCTGACGCACGAGCGTCGGATCTGCGCACTGCCGCGCAGCACGCGCAAGGAGAACTGACATGTACGTAGCCGTAAAAGGAGGCGAACGCGCCATCCTCAATTCCTACCGCATGCTGGACGACTACCGGCGCGGCGACCGCGAAGTGCCCGAGCTGAGCCTGGACCAGATCCGCGAACAGATGCCGCTGGCGGTATCGCGGGTCATGGCGGAGGGCTCGCTCTACGATCCGCAACTGGCGGCGCTGGCCATCAAGCAGGCCGCGGGCGACCTGATCGAAGCGGTGTTCCTGCTGCGCGCCTACCGCACCACCTTGTCGCGCTTTGGCTATACCCAGCCCATCGACACCGGCCGCATGCGCCTGCAGCGCCGCATCTCGTCCACCTTCAAGGACGTGCCTGGCGGCCAGATCCTGGGACCGACCTACGACTACACCCAGCGTCTGCTGGACTTCTCGCTCGAAGCGCAGCGCGAAGCCGACGCCTTGCCGCCGGGCGGCGAGGCGCTGGATAGCGCGATGCCGCGCGTCACCGACCTGCTGGCGCATGACGACCTGATCGACGCGGAAGCCGTGCCCGAAGGCGATCCCGAACCCTTCGACCTGACCCGGCAGCCGCTGGATTTCCCGGCCTCGCGCGCGGCCCGCCTGCAGAACCTGGCGCGCGCAGACGAAGGTTTCCTGCTGTCCATGGGCTATTCGACCCAGCGCGGCTACGGCAATACCCACCCCTTCGCCGCCGAGATCCGCTACGGCGCGCTCGAGGTGGAAATGCACATCGAGGAATTGGGATTCGCCGTCACCGTGGGCGAGATCGAGATCACCGAATGCCAGATGGTCAGCCAGTTCGCGGGCAGCGCCGAGGAAGGCCCGAAGTTCACCCGGGGCTATGGGCTGACCTTTGGCTATGGCGAACGCAAGTCCATGTCGATGGCGCTGGTGGACCGCGCGCTGAAGGCGCGCGACCTGGGCGAACGCGCCGATTCGCCTGCCAATGATCACGAGTTCGTGCTCTATCACAGCGACAACGTCGAAGCCTCCGGTTTCGTGCAGCACTTGAAACTGCCGCACTACGTGGACTTCCAGGCCAATCTTGAACTGTTGCGGCGCATGCGCGCCGAACGCGCCGCGCCCGAGGCCGCGCGCAACGATCTGATGGACGAGGCGGTTTCCCCATGACTACGCAACACGCAACGGTCGAACGCGACGACCACTACAACTTCGCCTATCTGGACGAATCCACCAAGCGCATGCTGCGCCGCGCCTTGCTCAAGGCCGTCGCCATCCCCGGCTACCAGGTGCCTTTCGGCAGCCGCGAAATGCCGCTGCCCTATGGCTGGGGCACTGGAGGCATCCAGGTCACGGCGTCCATCATTGGCGCAAACGACGTGCTGAAGGTGATCGACCAGGGTTCGGACGACACCACCAACGCGATCAACATCCGCCGCTTCTTCGGCCGTGTCACGGGCGTGGCGACGACGGAATCCACTTCTGCCGCCACCATCGTCCAGACCCGCCACCGCATCCCCGAGACGCCGCTGGCGGAAGGGCAGATCATGGTGTTCCAGGTGCCCATTCCTGAACCGCTGCGCTGGCTGGAGCCTTCCGAAACCGAGACGCGCACCATGCACGCGCTGGCCGAATATGGCGGCATGCACGTCAAGCTGTACGAGGACATCGCGCAGCACGGCCATATCGCCACCACCTATGACTATCCTGTCATCGTGAACGGACGCTACATGATGCGGCCTTCGCCCATCCCCAAGTTCGACAACCCCAAGCTGGACCGCAGTCCTGCGCTGATGCTGTTCGGCGCGGGCCGCGAAAAGCGCGTCTACGCGGTGCCGCCCTACACGCAGGTGAAGAGCCTGGACTTCGAGGACCATCCGTTCAGGGTCGAGACCTGGAACGAATGCTGCGACCTGTGCGGATCGCGCGAGAGCTATCTGGATGAAATCATCCTGGACGACGCCGGCACGCGCCGCTTCGTCTGCTCCGACACCGAGTACTGCAACGACCGGCAGGCGCAACAGCAAGCCAACCAGGAGACCGCGGCATGAACGCCCAACCTTTGCTTTCAGTGCGCAACATGACGCGCACCTGGGACGGCGTGCACGGCTGCCGCAACGTCAACTTCGATCTGTATCCGGGCGAAGTCTTGTGCGTGGTCGGCGAGTCCGGTTCCGGCAAGAGCACGCTGCTGTCGGCCGTGTCGTACCAGACCAGGCCGGACGCGGGCAGCGTCTGGTACGACACCCGCGACCAGGGCTTTACCGACCTGGCCGCGCTGCCCGGCGCACGCCTGCGCCTGCTGTCGCGCACCGACTGGGGCTTCGTGCGGCAGAACGCCCGCGACGGCCTGCGCATGCAGGTCAGCGCGGGCGCCAACATCGCGGAGCGGTTGATGGCCGTGGGCGACAGGCATTACGGTGACTTGCGTCAGGCCGCTGGCAACTGGCTTCAGAAAATGGAGATCGACGCGGGACGGCTGGATGACAGGCCCACCTCGTTTTCGGGCGGCATGCAGCAGCGCCTGCAGATCGCCCGCAACCTCGTTACGCACCCGCGCCTGGTGTTCATGGACGAACCCACGGCTTCGCTGGACGTGTCGGTGCAGGCGCGCTTGCTGGACCTGCTGCGTCAGCTGGTGGCCGATCTGGGTTTGGCTGCGATCGTCGTGACCCACGACCTGGCCGTGGCGCGCCTGCTGGCGCATCGGACCCTGGTGATGCGCGGCGGCGAAGTGGTCGAAAGCGGCCTGACCGACCAGATCCTCGACGATCCGCAGCATCCCTACACCCAGTTGCTGGTGTCCTCCATTTTGCAGAGCTGACCATGCCTGAAAAGACTCCCATGATCGAGGTGCGGGGCCTCGGAAAGATGTTCACCCTGCATAACCAGGGGGGCATGCGCCTGCCCGTGCTGGAGTCGGTCGACTTCGACGCGGCGGCGGGCGACTGCCTGGTGCTGGCGGGACCGTCGGGCACCGGCAAGAGCACCCTGCTACGCTGCCTGTACGGCAATTATCTGGCGACCGAAGGCAGCATCCGGGTGCGCTGGAACGACGAATGGGTGGAGCTGGCCGGCGCCCCCGAACAACGTATTCTGGCCTTGCGGCGCGAGGTGATCGGCTACGTCAGCCAGTTCCTGCGCGTGATTCCGCGCGTGTCGGCGCTGGACGTGGTGGCCGAACCCCTGCGCGCAGCGGGCGTGGAGGCCGACGAAGCCCGCTCCCGCGCAGCAGCCCTGCTGCAACGCTTGAACGTGCCGCCGCGCCTGTGGGGACTGGCGCCCGCCACGTTCTCGGGCGGCGAGCAGCAGCGCGTGAATATCGCACGCGGTTTCATCGCGCGCCATCCCATCCTGCTGCTGGATGAACCCACCGCGTCGCTGGACGCGGACAACCGCCAGGTCGTGATCGCGCTGATCCGCGAGGCCATGGCAGAAGGCCGCTGCCTGCTGGGCATCTTCCACGACGCCGAAGTGCGCGATGCAGTCGCCACGCAGACGCTGGCCTTGCGTCCCGCCCAACCCGCCCTGGCCGACCTGGAGCAATGATGCAGAGCACCTATCTCACCCATGCCCGCGTGGTACTGCAGGACCGCATCCTGGAGGACAGCGCCGTGCTGATCGACGATGGCCGCATCGTCGCCATCGAACCTGCCGGCGCGCGCGCGGACCGCGAGATCGATCTCCGTGGCCAGACCTTGCTGCCTGGTTTGATCGACCTGCATTGCGATGCCATCGAAAAGGAAGCCGAGCCGCGTTCGCGCGTGTTGTTTCCGCTGGATTTTGCCGTGGCCCAGGTGGACCGCCGCAATGCCGCGGCCGGCATCACCACGCCGTATCACGCGCTGTCCTTCGCCAACAGCGAGTGGGGCGTGCGCAACAACCAGACGGCGGCGGAAGTGGTGCGCACGGTGCGCGCCTTCGGCCAGCACAGCCTGGTCGACAACCGCGTCCACTGCCGCTACGAAGTCACCGACGCGTCCTCGGTGGACGTGCTGCGCGCGCTGATGGACGAGGGCGCGGTGGACCTGCTGTCGGTGATGGACCATTCTCCGGGGCAGGGCCAGTTCAAGACGCTGGAGTCCTATCTGCAGTACATGATGGGCAACCATGCCATGAGCCGCGAGCAGGCCGAGGAGGCCGCGCAGGCCAAGACGCGCGCCAAGGATGGCGCGGTGGCGCGGGTGGAGGCGCTGCTGTCGCATGCGCAGGGACTGGGCATCCCCACCGCCAGCCACGACGACGATTCGATCCAGCGCATCGCCACCATGCGCAACCTGGGCGTCGCGATGAGCGAATTCCCGATCACCCTGGATACCGCGCGCGCCGCGGTGTCCTGCGGACTGCCCACCATACTGGGCGCGCCCAACGTGCTGCGCGGCCAGAGCCAGAGCGGTTCCATGCGCGCCATCGATGCCATACGCGCGGGCGTGGCCAGCTGCCTGTGTTCGGACTACCAGCCGTCGGCGTTGATCGCCGCCGCCTACACGGTGGCGGCTCAGACCGACCTGACGCTGCCACAGGCGGTCGCGCTGGTGACGCTGAATCCGGCGCAGGCTTGCGGCCTGTCCGACCGCGGGCGCATCGCGCCGGGGCTGCGCGCGGACCTGGTGGCGGTGGCGCAAGTGGGCACGCAGCCGCTGATCAGCCATACCTGGTCGGCGGGGCGGCTGGTATTCTCGGCGCACTATCCGCCCGTGCGCGCCAGCGAGCAGCGGGCGTCTGAAAAGCAGGCCGTGGCGGCCTGAACCGGTTCCTGGAGAGAGATGTGTTGCATCCCATCGTGACAGCCGTGGCCTGCAGCCCGACGCACGGGTTCAGCAAGCCGGTGGTGCCGGCCATCATGTTGCTGAAGGGGCTGGGCGTGGAAGGCGACGCCCACATGGGCGTTACGGTCAAGCACCGCTCCCGCGTCAAGGCGGATCCCGCCCAGCCCAATCTGCGGCAGGTCCACCTGATCCACGGCGAGCTGCACGACGAGCTGCAGCTTGCCGGTTTCAACGTGGCCGAAGGCACCATGGGCGAGAACATCACCACCCGCGGCATCGACCTGCTGGGCCTGCCGCGCGGGGCGCGCCTGCATATCGGCGCGGATGCGGTGGTCGAGATCACCGGTCTGCGCAATCCCTGCTCCCAGCTCGACAACTACCAGCAGGGCCTGACCGCCGCTGTGCTGGGCCGCCATCCGGACGGCAGCCTGATGCGCCGCGCCGGCATCATGGGCATCGTGATCGAAGGCGGCACGGTGAGCGCCGGCGATCCCATCCTCGTGGCGCTGCCCGACCTGCCGCACCTGCCGCTGGAGCGTGTCTGAACGCTGTCCGCGCAAGGCCGGCCTGTCGCAAAAACATCGCCGATATGCGCAGCCGGGAGGCCGTGCATCTGGTTAAATGACGGGAAAGGCGCGGCCGCGATTTCCGCGGTGCGCTGGCCCTTTTTCCGGAGTTTGCGATGGCACGATTCAATTTCACCCAGGATCCCGAGGAACCCGATCTGTGGGCCGCGGAGAACGTCGCCGCCGGCAAGGGCCGTCCGCCCATCCACGTGATGATCCAGACTGACGGCGAAGAACCCGACAGCAGCGCGTCCAAGGTGGTCAAGGCCATCATCGACGACCTCGACGACCAGATCCTGGCCGCGGCCGAATTCCTGCTGGAAAACTACTCCTACGAGCACTACAAGAAGCTCGGCCTGGACGACAACCAGCTGCTGCAGGAAGAAACCCCCGAAGCCATGGCCCAGCATGCCGTGCTGCGCGCGCTGTGGCTGTTCGACGAAGACGGCGACGGCTATGAACTGTGGTTCACGCTGCCCTGGGATCCGGTGCACACCTACGACGTGGAATTCGAGGACGGCGCGCCCGTCTCGTGCTCGGTCAACGACTAGGGCGTACAGCGCCTAGGGCCGGTCCAGCTCGAACTTCGTCGCCTGGCTCTGGCCCAGCGAATCGTCGTAGCGGTACAGCATCTTCAGGGTCTTGCCCTTGCGGACCGTGTTGGCGGCGGTGTTCTCCAGCACCACGTCGATCTCGCGGCCGACGAATTCGGTGCAGTCGGTATCGGCGCGGGCGCCATCGGGGATGTCCGCGTTCCTGACCTTCAAGCGAAACATCAGTTGCGTCAGTTCCGTACCGTCGGTGCGGTACTGGCGCATCACCACGGGCAGGTTGGCCACGGTGCCGCCCAGCTCGCAGGAAATGCGGGTCCAGGCGTGGGAGGCGGGCGCGGCGGACATCAGGGCCGCGGCTGCCAGGGCGCAGCGCAGGCTAAGGCGTTTCATGGCATGAGGACTGAGCGTGGCGCCCATGCGCGCCGCGCCGGGATGGGAAGCGAAGGGCTTATATGTTGCTCCCCGCCATGGCGCCGGTCAAGCTGGCGCTAGCCATGAAAAAAAACGGGCCATGCGGCCCGTTTTTCATTGCCCGCTGCGTCAGGCGTTCTGGCGTGCGGCCTGGCCCGCGGGGGCTTCCTCGGCCGCGGCGGACTCGGTATCGGCCGTGTCTTCGCGATTGCCTTCCAGCTTGGAGATCACGGCGGTGGCCAGGCTGTTGCCGACCACGTTGGTGGCGGTGCGGCCCATGTCGAAGAACTGGTCGATGCCCATGATCAGCAGCAGGCCCGCTTCCGGCAAATGGAACATCGGCAGGGTCGCGGCCACCACCACGAGCGAGGCGCGCGCCACGCCGGCCATGCCTTTGCTGGTCACCATCAGCACCAGCAGCAGGGTCAGCTGCTGCGTAAAGCTCATCTGGATGTTGTAGGCCTGGGCGATGAACAGTACCGCGAAGGACTGGTACATCATCGAGCCGTCCAGGTTGAAGGAGTAGCCCAGCGGCAGCACGAAGCCCGAGATGCGCTTGGGCACGCCGAAACGCGTCAGCGCCTCGATGGTCTTGGGGTAGGCCGATTCGCTGCTGGCCGTGGAAAACGCCAGCAGCGTGGGCTCTTTGATCAAACCGCCCAGGCGGAAGGTCGACTTGCCGAGGAACAGATAGCCCACGGCGAACAGAATGGCCCACAGCAGCGCCAGGCCCAGATAGAACTCGCCTATCAGCTTGCCGTAGCTCACCAGCACGCCCAGGCCCTCGGTGGTGATGGCGGCGGCCATGGCGGCGAACACGCCCAGGGGCGCAAAGCGCATCACGTAGTCCGTCACCCGGAACATGATCTTGGCCAGCTCGTCGATCAGGTTGTAGATGGTGTTGTGGCCCTTGCCGCGGATGAAGGACAGGGCGGCGCCGAAGAACAGCGAGAACACCAGGATCTGCAGGATCTCGTTGTTGGCCATGGCCTCGGCGATGCTGCGCGGGAATACGTGCGTGATGAAGGCCTTGAGCGTGAAGTCGCCCGTCTTCAGGCCTGAGGTCAGGTTCGCGTCCGGCAGCGCCAGGTTCATGTGCGCGCCGGGCTGGAAGATGTTGACCAGCGCCAGGCCCAGCAGCAGCGACAGGGCCGAGGCGGCGATGAACCAGACCATGGCGCGCATGCCGATGCGGCCCACGGCGCTGGCGTCGCTCATGCTGGCCAGGCCGGTCACCAGGGTGGCGAAGACCAGCGGCGCGATGATCATCTTGATCATGCGCAGGAAGATGTCGGTGACGAGACTGAAGTACGAGGCGATCTGCAAGGCCTCTTTCTCGTTCTGCGCGTAGTTGTGGCAGAAATAGCCCACCACGATGCCCAGCACCATGGCGATGCCGATGTAACGCGTCAGCTTCTTAGTGTTCATGATCAAAACGGAAAACAGGGATCGTTTGCCTGGCCCGGCAGGGCGGGCGCGCCGGCAAGAGGCGGGCAAGAGGATCCGGAGAGGGAATGCCAGGGTAGGCCGAGAGGCCAGGGTTTACCCTTGGGGCGCGATCTTAACGCCGCGCACCTGACACGTAGTTGTCAGATCGGGGACGGATAAGGCGGCTTACCCGGGAGCGGCTTCGGGACCGGCGATGTCGAAGTTGTATCAATTTGGAACTGCTGCGCTATCGCTCGCGCTCATGCCAGAATGGACCGATCCCGGCGTGCGCGGCAGCGGCGCAGGGCAACACGAACAACAGCCCCTGCGCGGGGCCGCACAAGGAGACCAGGCAATGCCGAAACGCGAATTGTCCGTGCTGGCGTCCGGATACACCTATCTGGAGGGGCTGCGCTGGCACGAAAACCGCTTGTGGGCGTCGGACTTCTATACCGAGCAGGTCATCGCCGTGGACCTGGATGGCAAGGTCGAGCAGATCTGCAAGGTGCCGCAGCAGCCGTCCGGGCTGGGCTGGCTGCCGGACGGCCGCCTGCTGATCGCGTCCATGAAGGATCGCAAGCTCTTGCGGCGCGAGACGGAAGGCACGCTGGCCGTGCACGCCGACCTGTCGGCGTCCACCGGAGGCCCGGTCAACGACATGGTGGTGGATGCGCAGGGTCGGGCCTATGTGGGCAATTTCGGTTTCGACCTGATGGCGGGCGAGCCGGTCCGCAATACCGGCATCGTGCGCGTCGATCCCGACGGCTCGGCGCGCCAGGTGGCCGACGGACTGTGCTTTCCCAACGGTTCGTTCATCACGCCGGACGGCAAGACCATGATCGTCAACGAAACCTTCGGCAACCGCATTTCCGAGTTCGACATCCTGGCCGATGGCGGGCTGGGGCCGCGCCGCGACTGGGCCGATTTCGGCCCCTTGCCGGCCAGCGACGACCTGGGCGTGTTGATCGCCGCCTCCGCCATCGGACCGGACGGCGGCGCGCTGGACGCGGAAGGGGCCTTGTGGGTGGCTGACGCCATCGGCAAGCGCATCGTGCGCGTGGCGCGCGGCGGCCAGATCCTGGAGCAGATCGACACCGGCGAATTCGGCATCTTCGCCGCCGCCCTGGGCGGGCCGGACGGCCGGACCCTGTTCATGGCGGCCGCGCCCGACTTCATCGAGGCCAACCGCCGGGCCAGGCACGAAGGCTGCATCCTGATGACCCGGGTGGACGTGCCGCACGCCGGTCGGCCGTAGGCGCTGCGGTTTCTGGCGCGGCGCAAGCCGCCGCGCCATCGGTCCTTCGGGGGAGCCGAAGGCTGGCCTGAGCCTTTCGTGCTCATCTGAATGGACCGGATACGGGCGGTTGCAAGACCTTTCGTCGAATCCCCCGTAAAATCACCCCATTCAGCAAGTCTTCAATCATCTTTCAATAGACAGTACCTAAGGAGGACCACTCATGGCCCTAGTCTCCATGCGCCAGTTGCTCGACCACGCCGCCGAGCACGGCTACGGCATTCCCGCTTTCAACGTCAACAACCTGGAGCAGGTCCAGGCCATCATGGAAGCCGCTGCGGAGACCGACAGCCCGGTGATCATGCAGGCCTCGGCCGGCGCGCGCAAATACGCGGGCGAAGGCTTCCTGAAGTACCTGATCCAGGCCGCCGTGGAAACCTATCCCCACATCCCCGTGGTCATGCACCAGGATCACGGCCAGTCGCCCAAGATCTGCCAAGGCGCCATCGACCTGGGCTTCTCCAGCGTCATGATGGACGGCTCGCTCAAGGAAGACGGCAAGACCATCGCCGACTACGACTACAACGTCGAAGTGACCAAGAAGGTCGTGGATACCGCCCACAAGCTGGGCGTGACGGTCGAAGGCGAACTGGGCTGCCTGGGTTCCCTGGAAACCATGGAAGGCGACAAGGAAGACGGCCACGGCGCCGACGGCAAGCTGACCATGGATCAGCTGCTGACCGACCCGGAACAAGCCGCCGACTTCGTGCGCCGCACGCAGCTGGACGCCCTGGCCATCGCCATCGGCACCAGCCATGGCGCCTACAAGTTCACGCGCAAGCCCACCGGCGACATCCTGTCGATCTCCCGCATCAAGGAAATCCACGCCCGCCTGCCCAACACCCACCTGGTGATGCACGGCAGCTCCAGCGTGCCGCAGGAACTGCTGGCCGAGATCCGCGAATTCGGCGGCAACATGAAGGAAACCTACGGCGTGCCCGTCGAGGAAATCCAGGAAGCCATCAAGTACGGCGTGCGCAAGATCAATATCGACACCGATATCCGTCTGGCCATGACCGGCGCGATCCGCCGCTTCTTCGCTGAAAACCCGGAAAAGTTCGACCCGCGCGAATACCTGAAGCCGGCCCGCGCCGCCGCCAAGGCGATCTGTGTGGCTCGCTACACCGAATTCGGCACCGCCGGCAATGCCAGCAAGATCAAGGCCCTGCCGCTGACCGAAATCGCCGCGCAATACGCGTCGGGCAAGCTGGCTCAAGTGGTGCAGTAAGCATCTGCCGCAGGCGCGTGACGCCAAAAGGCGTCTGGCGCCAAAGCGCAAAAAAGGGCGGTCCACCCAGGCGGACCGCCCTTTTTTTGTCTGCGCCGCCGCTAGGGCGCCGGCGAGTTGCGGGGAAAGTGCGGCACGGTACGGTCCACGTGGTGCCAGGACGGGGCCGACTCGGTCCAGAGGGTGGCGCGGGCGCGGAAGGCTTCCGGATCGTCCAGCGAACCGGCCCGCACGATGTCATAGCCCATGCCCGCCGAATTGCCGAACAGCGGAGTGCCGCAGTCCGCACAGAAGCTGCGCATCACGGTATGGCCGGATTCGCCGCGGTAGCGGTGCTCTTTGGGGCTGCCGCGCAACAGCGTGATGGAGCCGGTCGGGAAGATCAGGGCATGGGCGGGGGCGCCGCCGCTGGAGTACTGGCAGTCCCGGCAATGACAGGTTGCCGCCATGATTGGTTCATCGGTGATGGCGTAGCGGACAGCGCCGCACTGGCAACCGCCGGTCAGGTGTACCTGCGCATCGGCGTGGGCGCTGCGTTTTAGGGAAGCATCCTGCATACGGCTTTGTCTCCGGCTTGGGGTCAGCGCCGTGACGCGAGAGGCGGCCGGCGCGCATCATAGGGGAGGCAAGAGCCTAACCCGGCCGCCGGGCGGCGTCGAGGGGAGGGCCGGCAAAACCTGCCCATTTGCAGTAACCTATGCGCTTCGCAGGACCCGCGCGCCCGCGCCGGCCTTGCCCGCAGTTCCCGGATTCCGTTCTACTTCCCGCCCTGGCGCTTGCCCGAGGCGGGAATCTTCATTATTGCCATAGGCCATTCCCGTGACTTCTGCTTTGCATCAATCCAGCATCAAGTCCTTGCCGCTGCTGGGCCGCGGTAAGGTGCGCGACATGTACGCGGTGGGCGACGACAAGTTGCTGATCGTCGCATCGGATCGCATCTCCGCGTTTGACGTGATTCTTGACGACCCCATCCCCGGCAAGGGACAGGTGCTGACCGAACTGACCGAGTTCTGGCTGCAGAAGCTGGCCCACATCCTGCCGAACCACTCCACCGGCATCAAGCCCGAAGACGTGGTCGCGCCGGACGAAGTCGACCAGGTGCGCGGCCGCGCCGTGGTGGTCAAGCGCTTGAAGCCCATCCTGGTGGAAGCGGTCGCCCGCGGCTACCTGATCGGCTCGGGCTGGAAGGACTACCAGGCCACCGGCGCCGTCTGCGGCATCAAGCTGCCCGCCGGCCTGCAACAGGCAAGCCAGCTGCCCGAACCGATCTTCACGCCCGCCGCCAAGGCCGAGTTCGGGATGCACGACGAGAACGTGGACTTTGCCCACGTGGTCAAGGAAGTCGGCCAGGAAATGGCCGAGCGCATCCGCGACGTGACCCTCAAACTGTATGCCGAAGCCGCCAAGTTCGCGGCCACCAAGGGCATCATCATCGCCGACACCAAGTTCGAATTCGGGCTGGACGACGACGGCACGCTGTATCTGATGGACGAAGTGCTGACGCCGGATTCCTCGCGCTTCTGGCCTGCCGACGGCTACCGCGTGGGCATCAGCCCCCCGTCGTTCGACAAGCAATTCGTGCGTGACTGGCTGGAAACCCAGACCTGGGACAAGACCCCGCCCGCGCCGCGCCTGCCGCAGGACGTGCTGGAAAAGACCGCCGCCAAGTACCGCGAAGCCTTGGACCGCCTGGTCGCCTGAACGCTGCCGGGTAAGGAAAGCCCGCTCCCAAGGCGTCTGGATGAAGAAAATCCGGATCGCACTTCGGTTTTGTGGGGCGGGGTTCTTGAGTCGCCAGCGTCCGGACTGCGGGATTCCGATGCTCGCCCCGGTGGGGCTGCGCTTCGGATCCCTCCGCCCGGCCGCCGGCTCACGGCATCTGCCCCTGAACGGGGTCCAAAACCAACGCATTAGGCGACTGTAGCCGAGGCGGCCCGGAGCCATCCGAAGCGCAGCCCCATTGGGGCGAGCATCGGAATGGCGCAGGGCAGCCTCGGCGGCTAAAGAACTCCGACATCCGCAAGCTCGAGGCCCTGCCGCTTCGGTGTTGTGAGGCGGGGTTCTTGAGTCGCCGGCGTCCGGACTGCGGGATTCCGATGCTCGCCCCGGTGGGGCTGCGCTTCGGATCCCTCCGTCCGGCCCCCGCCTCACGGCATCTACCTATGAACGGGGTCTGAGGCCAACGCATTAGGCGACCGCCAGCCGAGGACCCCGGAGCCATCCGAAGCGCAGCCCCACCGGGGCGAGCATCGGAATGGCGCAGGGCAGCCTCGGCGGCTAAAGAACCCTGACGCCCGCAAGCTCGAAGCCCTACCGCTTCGCCCCCAGCAAGTTGGATTTACGTCCAACTTACCGCGGGCGGTCCAGATGGAGCGGTTTTTTCGACCCGAAAAGCGCTTGCCCTGCAAGTGTTATCAGGGCTTTCGATAGGATTTATTGCGAATTGTGACGTTATAATTCCCGGCTGCTTGCATGGGGACGTTCCCCAGAAAGGAGCTCCCAGCATGGTAATGATGTTGCCTTTCCTGACTGGCCTGATCGCGGTGTGGTTCGGCATGCTAGGCAGGCGCCGCCCCTGCGTGACCTTCTGGCTGCTGACGCTGGCGCTGTTCGCCGCCTGGTGCCAGTACCACATGACCAGCCCTCTGGCCTTGTCGTTCTGAGGGGGGGCAATGATCTTCTCCCGCAATCCCGCGCGCGGCTCGCGCGTCCTCAATGGCCTGGCGCTGCTGGGCGTCACCAGCGCCCTGGGCATGGCCTTCTTCTGGCAGATCGCCTACGACGAGCTGCCTTGTCCGCTGTGCCTGTTGCAGCGCGTGGCGCTGCTGCTTGCGGGCGTGGGCTTCTTGCTGAACATGCGGTTGGGGCCTTCGCCCATGCACTATGCGATGAGCATCGCGGCCGCATTGGGCGGCATGCTGGCCGCCGGCCGGCAAGTGCTGCTGCACATCGCGCCGGGCGATCCGGGCTACGGCTCGCCCTTCCTGGGCCTGCACTTCTACACCTGGGCGTTCATCGCCTTTGCCGCCATCATCGTGTTCTGCGCCGTGATGCTGGCCGTCGACCGCAAATGGGGCGACAACATGCTGCGCAAGCCGGTGTCGGTGCTGGGCGTGCTGGTCATGGCCCTGTTTTTCCTGGTGGCGCTGGCCAATGTGGGCAGCACCACGCTGGAGTGCGGTTTCGGGCCTTGTCCGGACAACCCCGCCAGCTACCAATGGCTGGATTCCGCCTCCGCGACATAGCCCTTGCCGGCGCCGGGTAAAATACCGGGTTTCGCGGCATCCGTCCGCGGTCCTTTGACTTTCCGCGGCCCTGCGCCGCGGTCTCAACTCTACGACACCGGTTATGACAGCCAAGACTTCCGCAGCGGCAGAGGCCACCCCCGTGGTGGGCGTGATTATGGGTTCTTCCAGCGATTGGGAGGTCATGAAGCACGCGGTCACGATGCTGGAGGATTTTGGCGTTCCCCATGAGGCGCGCGTGATCTCCGCGCACCGCATGCCGCAGGACATGGCCGAGTACGGCGCGGCGGCGCATGCCCGCGGCCTGCGCGGCATCATCGCCGGCGCCGGCGGCGCGGCGCACCTGCCGGGCATGATGGCCGCCCTGACCGAAGTGCCGGTGTTCGGCGTGCCGGTGCCCTCCAAGTACCTGCGCGGCGAGGATTCGCTGCTGTCCATCGTGCAAATGCCCAAGGGCGTGCCGGTGGCCACTTTCGCGATCGGCGAAGCCGGCGCGGCCAATGCCGCGCTGCACCTGATCGCTACCCTGGCCGGCACGGACGCGGGCTTGCACAAGAAGCTGGTGGCGTTCCGCGCCCGCCAGACGCAAGCCGCGCGCGACATGAAGGTTCCGCCCGAGGCCTGATCAGAATGACTCAATCGACTGCTTTCATGATTGCTCCCGGCGGCTGGCTGGGATTGCTGGGCGGCGGCCAACTGGGCCGCATGTTCTGCCACGCGGCCCAGAGCCTGGGCTACAAGGTCGCGGTGCTGGATCCGGCCGCCGAATGCCCGGCGGGCATGGTGGCCGACCTGCACATCCAGGCCGCCTATGACGACGAGGCCGGCCTCGAGCGCCTGGCCCAGACCTGTCAGGCCGTCACCACCGAGTTCGAGAACGTGCCCGCGGACAGCCTGCGCACGCTGGCCACGCGCTGCCGCGTCAGCCCGGCCGGAGACGCCGTGGCCATCGTGCAGGACCGCATCGCCGAAAAGACGTTCATTGCCTCGCAAGGCATTGCTGTCGCGCCGCACGCCGCGATCCGCAGCGAAGCCGACCTGCGCGCAGCGCCCCAAGGGGTGTTTCCGGGCATCCTGAAAGTCGCGCGCCTGGGTTACGACGGCAAGGGCCAGGCCCGCATCAACACGCGCGAGGAAGCGCTGGCGGCCTTCGCCGAATTCGGCGGCGTGGCCTGCGTGCTGGAAGCGCTGATGCCGCTGGACTACGAAATTTCCGTGGTGCTGGCGCGCGGCTTCGATGGCGCGAGCGTGGTGTTCCCGGTGGCGCGCAACGTGCACCGCGACGGCATCCTGGCGGTGTCGACCGCGGCGCCGGTGCAGCAGGACGCAGCCCATGCCGAAAGGCAGGCCCGCGCGACGCAGGCCGCGCAAGCCATCGCGCAGGGGTTGGGCTACCACGGCGTGCTGTGCGTGGAATTCTTCGTGCTCAAGGACGGCAGCCTGATCGTCAACGAGATCGCGCCGCGCCCGCACAACAGCGGCCACTACACCATGGATGCCTGCCTCAGCAGCCAGTTCGAGCAGCAGGCGCGCGCCATGGCCGGCCTGCCGCTGGGCGGCTCCGACCTGCTGGCGCCCGCCGTCATGCTGAACATCCTGGGCGACATCTGGTATCCGTCGGCCACCGCCACGGCGCAGCGCGAACCCGATTGGGCCGCCGCGCTGGCCGTGCCAACCGCCAAGCTGCACCTGTACGGCAAGCGCGAAGCGCGCCGTGGCCGCAAGATGGGCCACATCACGATCGTGGCGCCCACCCTGCAGCAGGCTCGCGACGACGCCGCCCGCGTGGCGGCGGCGCTGGGCATGCAGGCTCCCGAGTAAAGCGCGGATTCCATGACTTCCTTGTCCCCGTCAGCGTCCGCCACCGCCGCGGAGATCGCCCACGCCGCCCAGCGCATGCTGGACGGCGAGCTGGCCGCATTTCCCACCGAGACCGTCTACGGCCTGGGCGCGGACGCGGAAAACCCGCAAGCGGTCGCCAAGATCTACGCCGCCAAGGGCCGGCCTTCCAACCATCCTGTCATTGTGCACATCGCGCCGCAAGGCGATCTGTCGTACTGGGCGGCGGAAGTGCCGCAAGAGGCGCGCCTGCTGATCGACGCCTTCTGGCCCGGTCCGCTCACGTTGATTCTCAAGCGCGCGCCGCACATCGTCGACACGGTCAGCGGCGGCCAGGACAGCATCGGCATCCGCTGCCCCTCGCATCCGGTGGCGCAGGCGCTGCTGGCGGCTTTTGCCGCGGGCAAGCCCAACGGGCAGGGCGGCGTCGCGGCGCCATCTGCCAACAAGTTCGGCCAGGTGTCGCCGACGCGCGCCGAGCACGTGCGCAGCGAGTTCCCCGAGGAAGTCGCGGCCGGCATGCCGGTGCTGGAAGGGGGCGCCTCGGAAGTGGGCATCGAGTCCACCATCCTTGACCTGTCGCGCCTGGACCGCGGCGCAGGCCCCGTGCTGCTGCGTCCCGGCCACATCAGCGCCGCGCAGATCGAGGCCGTGCTGGGCGTGCAGGTCTTCGCGCCCGACGCCGCCGCGCCCAGGGCATCGGGCACGCTGAAGGCGCACTACGCGCCGCGCACGGCGCTGGAGCTGGCTTCCGACGCACGCCTGCGGGACGTGGTGCAGGGGCAGGGCCTGCCCGAAGGCAAGGTCGTGGTGGTCGCCTACGGCGATCGCCCCGATGCGCTTGACGGGCGGGTGCAGTGGCAGGGCGTGCCAGCCGATCCGGCGCGTTATGCGCAGGCCCTTTACGGCCTGCTGCGCGACCTGGACAAGCAGGGTTATGCGCGCATCATCGTGCAGGCGCCGCCTGCCACCGATGACTGGCACGCGGTCAACGACCGCATCGGCCGCGCCGCCGCTGCCTTCACGCTGGATACGACGGACCTGTAGGCCTTGCGCTTCAGGCCGCCAGGAACTCCCCGATCCGCTCCACCGCCTGCCGCAACGGCGGCAGGAACTCCTCCGTCAGCCGGTTCAGCGGCACCCGCGCCGCCTTGACACTGACGTTGACCGCGCCGCAGGCCTTGCCGCTGGCCGAGCGCACCGCCACGGAGATGGCGCGCACGTTCAGTTCCAGTTCCTGGTCGACGACGGCGTAGTCCTGCTCGCGGATGCGCGCGAGTTCGGCGCGCAGCTTGTCCTCGGTGACCAGCGTGAATTCCGTGTACGGCTGAAGCTCGGTCGCGGCGAAGTAGCGGGCCAGCGCGGGTTCAGGCAATTGCGCCAGCAGCACCCGGCCGATCGAGGTGCAGTACGCCGGCAGCCTGCTGCCCAGCCCCATCGAGGTCGCCAGCAGGCGGGTCACCTCGGAACGCGCCAGGTACAGCATCTCGTGGCCTTCCATGATGGCCAGCGCGCAGGTCTCGTTGATCGTGGCGCTGAGTTCTTCCAGCACCGGCTGCGCCAGCGACACAAAGGGCGTGGACGAGAAATAGGCGTAGCCCAGGCCCAGGATGCGCGGGGTCAGTACATAGAGCCTGCCGTGCTGTTCGGCGATGCCCAACAGGATCAGCGTGTGCAGGCAGCGCTGTACCACGGCGCGCGGCAAGCCGGCGCGGCGGCTCAGTTCGGCCGCGGTCTGCGGATGGCGGCGGGTGCCGAAGGCGCGGATCACATGCAGCCCGCGCGCCAGCGTCAGCATGTAATCCGGATCGCCGCGCAGCTGGTCGGGATGGTCTTCCGCCGCGAGCGGCGCGGCGTAGCCGGGCGGCGGAAGATTGGGCCGCATCAGGCTGCGCGCAATGGCGCGCCGGTGCGCGCCTGGAGGGCTGAGAGGGTCATGCCGTCGATCATATCCCGAACCAGCAGCCCGTCCGGCGTGACCTCGATGACGGCCAGGTCGGTATAGATGCGGTCCACTACGCCGGCGCCCGTCAGCGGATATGTGCAGCGTTCGACGATCTTGGGCTCGCCGCTTTTGCTGTTGTGTTCCATCATGATGTAGACGCTGCGCGCGCCCACCGCCAGGTCCATCGCGCCGCCCACGGCCGGCGCTTCCCCCGGCTTGGCCAGCGACCAGTTGGCCAGGTCGCCGTTGGCGGCGACCTGCATGCCGCCCATGACGCAGATGTCCAGGTGGCCGCCGCGCATCATCGCGAACGAATCGGCGTGATGGAAATACGCGCCGCCTTCCAGCAGGGTCACGGGCTGCTTGCCGGCGTTGATCAGGTCCAGGTTGATGTCGGCTTCGGCGGGCGGCGGACCCATGCCCAGGATGCCGTTTTCGCTGTGCAGCACGATCTCGCGGCCGGCCGGCAGATGCGCGGCCACCAGCACAGGCATGCCGATGCCCAGGTTGACATAGCTGCCGTCGGGTATGTCCTGGGCCAGGCGGCGCGCCATGGCCTCTCGGGTCAAGGGTTGGAACATGCGGACTCCTTGGGATTCGGCCAGCCCTAGCTGGAAAAGGCGGCGTTGGCCACCTGGGTGACGCGCGTGACGAAGATGCCCGGCGTCACCACGGCCTCTGGCGAGAGTTCGCCCAAGGCGACCTTGGCGCGCACCTGCACGATGGCGGTCCTGGCCGCCATGCACATGACGGGACCGAAGTTGCGCGCGCTCTTGTTGTAGGTGAGGTTGCCCCAGCGATCAGCCAGGTCGGCCTTCACCAGCGCGAAGTCGCCATGCAAGGGATGTTCGAAGACGTGGCCGCGGCCGTTGATCATGCGCGTTTCCTTCCCGCGCGCCAGTTCGGTGCCATAGGCCGTGGGCGTGTAGAACCCGCCCAGGCCGGCGCCGGCCGCCCGCAGGCGTTCGGCGATGGTGCCTTGCGGCACGCATTCCAGTTCGATGCGGCCCTGGCGGTAGAACTCGTCGAAGACCCAGGAGTGCGACGCCTTGGGAAACGAGCAGATCACCTTGCGCACGCGCCCGGCCTTGATCAACGCCGCCAGGCCGGTTTCGTGGTTGCCGGCGTTGTTGCTGACCACGGTGAGCTCGCGCGCGCCCTGCGCGATCAGAGCGTGGATCAGTTCGGTGGGCATGCCGGCGCCGCCGAAGCCGCTGATCAGCACGGTGGCGCCGTCGTGGACGTCCGCAACGGCGGTCTCGGGAGTGTCGTAGAACTTGTCGATCATGCGGGGCTCCTGCGCTTTCAGTCCACGGTGATACGCGCCTGCTTGATGATCCCGGCGTAGCGCGTCGAGTCCGTCTTCATCAGGTCGGCGAATTGCGCGGTGGTGCCGCTGACCGGCAGGAAGCCCGCGTCCAGGAATTTCTGCCTGACGTCGGGCTCCTTGACGATCTCGCTGATCTCGCGCGCCATGCGGTCGATGACCTGCGTGGGCGTGCCGGCCGGCGCCATCAGGCCCGCCCACGAACCGGTGACGAAGCCGGGCAGGCCGGCTTCTTCCATGGTCGGGATCGAGGGCTCGGTCGGCCAGCGCTGCTTGCCGGTGAACGCCAGCGCCTTCAGCCGGTTCTGCTTGACGTACTGCATGGGCACGAGGATCGGATCGAAGACCATGGACACGCGGCCGCCCAGCAGGTCCGCCAGGATGGGGGCGCTGCCTTTGTAGGCCACGTGCGTCATGGTGATCTTGCTTTGCAGCGCGAAGTCCGCGCCGGTCAGGTGCGCGCTGGAACCGTTGCCGCTGGAGGCATAGGTGAGCTTGTCCGGATTCTTGCGGGCATAGTCGACCAGTTCGGCCACCGTCTTCACGGGAATGTCTTCGGCCACGAACAGGAACAGGGGCAGGTCCGCCATCTGCACCACGGGCGTCAGGTCGGCGGGCTTGTAGCCCAGTTTGTATAGATGGAAATTGATGATGTAGGCGGGCAGGATGGAAAGAAAGGTGTAGCCGTCCGGCTCCGCCTTCGCGGCGATGGCGGCCCCCACGCTGCTGTTGGCGCCGGGGCGGTTCTCGATGATGATGGTCTGCTTCAGGCGCGGGCCGAGCTTGTCCATCACGATGCGCGTGACGATATCGGTCGAGCCACCCGGCGTGTACGGCACGATGACTTTGATCGGCTTGCTGGGCCAGTCGTCTGCGGCGTGAACGCCAGCGCCGGCGGCCAGGCCGGCGGCCGCCAGGGCCGTGCCCAGCAGGGATTTGAGGGTGCTGCGGCGGGACTGCAAGTGGCTTGCATGGGTCATGGGTTGGGTCTCCTCCATGAATCGGCCGCTCGCGTAGTCGCGGCCGTTATTTTTTGAGAGATCGCGGCGCCGGCAGCGGCGGGCCCGGGACGCGAAAAAAGTATGGCACCAAGGCAAGCGGCCATCGCGGTCTGGCGGGCGGATAAAGTTCGTTCACCGGACAGGTCTGCAACCTTCAGGAATCGCGCCCCGTCCTCCGGGTTTCCACTAGGCGCCTTCGCGTTGTTCACGCCGTGGACATGGCTTAATCTGGCGGCCGGCCCAGTAAGGCAGGGCTCGGTTTCAACCGCAGTCGGCTTACAAGCCGGCGCGGCATCCATACTCAGGAGAAGTGATCATGAAGCGGTCCATCTTGTTTGCAGCCGGCGCCTTGGCCCTGGCTTGCGCATCCCAGGCGGCGGTGGCGGGACCCACCCTCGATGCCGTGAAGAAAAAAGGATTCGTGCAGTGCGGCCTGACCGACGGCGTATCCGGCTTTTCGGCGACCAACAGCAAGGGCGAATGGGAAGGCATGGACGTGGACATCTGCCGCGCGGTCGCGGCGGCGGTGTTCGGTGATCCGACCAAATTCAAGGGCACGCCGCTGTCCACCCAGCAACGCTTCACGGCGCTGCAATCGGGCGAGGTGGACGTGCTGCTGCGCACCGTCACGCTGACGCAGACCCGCGACACGTCGCTGGGCCTGGCGGCCGTGGCGGCCAGCTTCTACGACGGCCAGGGCATCCTGGTGAGCAAGAAGCTGGGCGTCAAGAGCGCCAAGGAACTTAACGGCGCCACGGTCTGCGTGCAGCCCGGCACCACCACCGAGCTCAACCTGGCCGACTGGTTCCGCACCAACAACATCGAATTCAAGCCGGTGGTGATCGACAAGGTGACCGAGGTCGTGCGCGCCTTCGAATCGGGCCGCTGCGACGCCTTCACCGACGACGCCTCGCAACTGGCCGCGGTGCGCGCCACCCAGGTCGCCAAGCCGGACGACTACGAGATCCTGCCGGAACGCTTCTCCAAGGAGCCGCTGGGTCCCATGGTGCGCCAGGGCGACGAGAACTGGCTGGGCATCGTGCGTTGGACGCTGTTCGCGCTGATGGAGGCCGAGGAATACGGCATCACCCAGAAGAACGTCGACGAAATGTTGAAGAGCAACA
The DNA here is from genome assembly GCF_014851605.1 of Achromobacter sp. ACM02. Taxonomy (NCBI): domain Bacteria; kingdom Pseudomonadati; phylum Pseudomonadota; class Betaproteobacteria; order Burkholderiales; family Alcaligenaceae; genus Achromobacter; species Achromobacter sp. ACM02. Next base: position 176,955 of record NZ_JACUZY010000009.1, on the reverse strand, counting down.
ACCCCAACATCGCCCGCATCCTGGGCGTGACGCCGGGGGCGGGCAAGAACATGGGGCTGGATGAGAAGTGGGCCTACAACGCCATCAAGGCAGTGGGCAACTACAGCGAAGTGTTCGAGCGCAACGTGGGCAAGGACAGCAAGCTCGGCTTGCAGCGCGGCACCAATGCGTTGTGGAACAAGGGCGGCGCCATGTATCCCTGGCCGATCCGCTAAGATTCGCGCCAGCCAGGACGGCCCGGATTTCCGGGCCGTTTTTTTATGGCATCGCCACGCGATACGTCTGCACCGTATTGCGGTACGCTATGCGCTTTCCACTGGACGGCCCACGCGCCATGACGCAGACCCGAAACGCCGAGGATTCCCCACTGTTCATCGCCGCGCTGGCGCGCGGCGTCTCCGTCCTGCGGGCCTTCAGCGAGGGGCAGCCCGCCATGACCTTGCCGGAGCTGGCCGAAGCGACCGGACTGAGCAAGAGTTCGGTGCAGCGCTTCACCCACACGCTGTGGACGCTGGGCTATCTGCGCAAGGACCCCTTGAGCAAGAAGTTCTCGCTGGGGCCCTGGTCGCTGGAGCTGGGCATGAAGTACGTGCAGACCAGCCCGCTGGTGCTGGGCGGCAATCCTTTCCTGCACACGCTCAACCGCAACAGCCAGGAAACCTGCAGCCTGGCCGAGCCCGACGGTCTGGACATGGTGTACGTGGCGCGCTTTGCCACCCACAAGGAAATGTTCGTGAACATGCCGGTGGGCATGCGCCTGCCGCTGTACTGCACGGCGGCGGGCCGGGCGGTGCTGGCCAGGCTGGATCCCGCGGTCGCGCGCGGTCTCCTGGAACGGTGCGACCGCAAGGCCTACACGGCCGCCACCATCACAAGCATGGACGAGCTCCTGGCCGAGCTGGAGTTTGCCCGCAGGCACGGCTATGCGCGCTCCAACGGCGAGTTCTATCCGGGCGACATCACGGTCAGCGCCGCGGTGCTGGATGCCGGTGGCACGCCGGTAGGCGCGGTCAACGTATCGGTGCCGTCCAGCCGCTGGTCGTTCGAGCAGGCACAGGCTGTGTTCGGTCCGCAAGTGGTGGAAACGGCGCACGCCATCAGCGCGTCGCGCACGCTGGGGCGGTCGCGCCCCTTCTATGAAATGGAGCCGCCGGGCGGCGCCCTGCGCGACGCGATGCCGTTCGCGGGCGACGAGGCCTGATTCCAGGAGGCCCGGGTCCCGGACGCGCCGACCACGCGCGTTCGTTATTCATACTAATTTAGTCGGATATAAAACTGCTGATTAGGGGAAACTCCCTAATTGGCCGGATGCTTGTACGCACGCTACTCTTATTTCGACACGATCATATCGCACAGCGATTTGATTGAATCTAAATAGTGATCCCAGCCTTATCCAGGGCAACGGTCGTCACCCAGGAGCCGAGTTGTGCAGCAGCCAGCCGAAGTCTGTTTTCATCCCGTCGCCGGGTTCATGGGCCTGCCTGCCGTCCGCGCCGCGGGCATGGGCGCGGCGCGCGCCTGCGTGGTCGGCATTCCCTTCGATTGCGGCACGCATCCGTTCCGGGTCGGATCGCGCCAGGGGCCGGACGCGATCCGCGAGCAGTCCAGGCTGCTGCGGCCGGTGGATATCTTCCGGCGCCACGGCATCGACAACCCGCCGGAGTTCCTGCGCGCCATCGACGTGGGCAATGTGGCCTGCCATCCGGGCGATCCGGACGCCTCCTATCCGCTGATCGAGGCCGGCATAGGCGCCATCCTGGATTCGGGCGCCATTCCGATTTCCATGGGAGGTGATGGCGCGGTCACCTTGCCGCAGCTGCGCGCCGTGGCGCGCCGCCATCCGGATTTCGTGGTGCTGCATTTCGATTCGCACACCGACACCTATCCCATCCCCGGCTACAACACCGCCACCACCTTCACGCGTGCCGCCGAAGAAGGGCTGCTGGACGTGGCCTCCAGCTTTCACGTGGGCACGCGCGGCAGTTCCTTCATGCCGGGCGTGTTGGAGTTCGGGCGCGAGGTCGGCTACACGATCCTGCCCTATGACGACTTCGACCAGGACCAGAAGGGCGCGCTGGCCAACATCAAGCAGCGCATCGGCCAGCGGCCCGTGTACCTGTGCTTCGACATGGACATCTTCGATCCTTCCTGCGCGCCGGGCGTGTGCACGCCGGAGTGGGGCGGACTTACGGCCAAGGAAGGGCTGGCGCTGCTGCGCCAGCTCGCGGGCCTGAACTTCGTGGCGTTCGACGTGAACACCGTGTCGCCGCCGCAAGACGTGCAGGGGGCCACGGCCTTCCTGGCAGCCACCGTCATGCAGGAATTCTGCGCGCTGGCGGCGGTAGCGGTGCAGCAGTATCCGCAGGGGCGTCCGGCCTGAGCCGGCAGCGCCACGCCAACCAATTCATCCAAGGGGAAAACGATGAAACTCAAATCCATTCTGCTGGGCCTGGCTGTAGCCGGCCTGCTGGCCCAGGGCGGCGCTCAGGCGCGCACGCTGGACGAGATCCGCGCGGACCAGAGCCTGAACGTCGTCACCACGGCGTCCGCGCCGCCGCACGGCTTCAAGAATCCGAAGTCGAACCAGCTGGAGGGCATCATGGTGGACGTGGCCGCGGCCGTGGCCAAGCACCTGAAGGTGTCGGACAAGCTGTCCGACGTGCCGTTCTCCGGCCTGATTCCCACGCTGACCTCGGGCCGCGCCGACGTGATGTCCGCGCCGCTCTTCATCACCGAGGAACGCGCCCGCGCCATCGACTTCTCGGCGCCGGTCTATGAATGGGGCGAGGGCATCGTGGTCAGCGACAAGGCCGACAAGAAGTACGCCAAGTTCGAAGACATGAAGGGCCAGCGCGTAGGCGTGCTGGTGGACTCGGTGCAGTTCAACATGATCAAGGACATGCCCGGCACCAAGGTTTCGACGTACCAGGACTATTCCACGCTGCTGGCCGACGTGCGCGCCGGCCGCATCGACCTCGGCATCGTGGATCCGCCCAGCATCATCTACCAGATCAAGACCAAGAACATCCCCGGCGTGAAGCTGGACACGGGCTATCAGCCGCAGCGCAAGTGGCAGGTGGGCATGGCGGTGCAGAAGGGCAACGCCGCGTTGCTGGAGGCGGTCAACGGCGCGCTGGCGAAGATGAAACAGAACGGCGAGCTCGCCGCCATCGGGCAGAAGTGGGGCGTGGCCGACCTGATGAGCAAGTGACGCCGCACCGGCACGGATAAGGAGTACGACTTGGATCTCGCGACCCTGCGCATGTACCTGACCCCCCTCGCCGAGGGCACGGTCTGGACCCTGGCGCTGTTTTTCTCTTCGGCATTCCTGGCGGTGGCCCTGGGCCTGGTCGTCTGTCTGTGCCGCCTGTCGCCGTCGCGGCTGCTCAGCCGCGGCGCGCGTTTCTACATCGACGTGATACGCGGCACGCCGCTGCTGCTGCAGCTGTTCTACATCTACTACGGCCTGCCTGAGATGGGCGTGGTCATCAACGGTTTCGTTGCCGGCGTGTTGGGCCTGACGCTGAACTTCGGCGCCTATCTGGCCGAACTCTTCCGCAGCGGCATCCAGTCGGTGGACAGCGGCCAGTACGAGGCTGCGCGCGCGCTGGGCCTGGGCAAGGTGCAGCGGCTGCGCCGCATCGTGCTGCCGCAGGCCTTGCGCACGGTGTTCCCGGCGCTGGGCAACTACGCGCTGGTGCTGATCAAGGAAACCTCGCTGGTGGCCGTCATCAGCGTTTACGAATTGATGCGCGCGGGCGAAATGCTGGCGGGCGCCACCTTCCAGGCGCTGACCGTCTACACCATGGTGGGCGTCATCTACTTCGCCATGTGCAGCGTGCTGTCCTACGTGTTCCGCCGTTCCGAAAAGCGCCTGACCGTGCCGGGCTACTGGAGTGGCGCGGGCGAAAACCATGACATTTCCAAGGCCTGATGCGATGGATGGATTGAACTACGCCGCCCCTATCATCACGATGCAGGGCGTATGCAAATGGTATGGCGACTTCAAGGTGCTGGACGAGCTGGCGCTGGAGGTGTTGCCAGGCGAAAAGCTGATCCTGTGCGGGCCGTCCGGCTCCGGCAAGTCCACCACCATCCGGCTCTTGAACAGGCTCGAGGAACACCAGCAAGGCCGCATCGTCGTCGACGGCATCGAGCTGAACGACGACCTGAAGAACATCGAGCGCATCCGCGCCGAGGTCGGCATGGTGTTCCAGCACTTCAACCTGTTTCCGCACCTGACCGTGCTGGACAATTGCACGCTGGCGCCGATGCTGGTGAAGGGCGTGCCGCGCGAGGAAGCCGAGGCCCGCGCCATGGAATACCTGGAGCGCGTCAAGATTCCGCAGCACGCCTCCAAGTACCCGGGCCAGCTGTCCGGCGGGCAGAAGCAGCGCGTGGCGATTGCGCGGGCGCTGTGCATGCGGCCCAAGATCATGCTGTTCGACGAGCCCACATCCGCGCTGGACCCCGAGATGGTCAAGGAAGTGCTGGACACCATGGTGGCGTTGGCGCGCGACGGCATGACCATGGTGTGCGTGACGCATGAAATGGGTTTCGCGCGCGAGGTCGGCGACCGCGTGGTCTTCATGGACCAGGGCGCCATCGTCGAGGCCGACACGCCGGACAATTTCTTCCGCGCGCCGCGCACCGAACGCGCGCAGGCCTTCCTGGGGCAGATACTGGGTTGATCGGGCCTTTCAAATTCCGTTTGGCGGAACCTGTGGAATGGTTCCATGACGGCGGCCTGAAATGGCTCTAGCCGGTTTCGGCTACGCTACCTATCATGCATGTCACGCGGGCGCGCATGCGCCCATGCACCGCCAATGGAAAATGATCAGGGAAAAACGATGAACGGCGCTGATAGTCTTTGCGATACCTTGCTGGCCAACGACGTGGATGTTTGCTTCGCGAACCCCGGCACATCCGAAATGCACTTTGTCGCGGCATTGGATCGCAAGCCGAAGATGCGCTGCGTGCTGGGCCTGTTCGAAGGCGTGGTGACCGGCGCGGCCGACGGCTACGCGCGCATGGCCGACAAGCCTGCCGCGACGCTGCTGCACCTGGGCCCGGGCCTGGGCAACGGGCTGGCCAACCTGCACAACGCCAAGCGCGCCCGCACGCCCATGGTCAACATCGTGGGCGACCACGCCACCTATCACGTCCAGTACGACGCGCCGCTGACCAGCGACGTCGAAGGCGTCGCGCGCCCGATGTCGCATTGGGTCAAGCGCACCACCAAGGCCGCCGACCTGTCCGCGGACGCCGCTGAGGCCGTGGGCGTGGCGCGCCGCTCGCCGGGCAACATCGCCACGCTGATCCTGCCCGCCGACGCGGCCTGGACGGACTTGCCGGAAAACACCGCGCCGGTGCTGGCCAAGAGCGAGGCCTTGGCCCAGACCTCGGCCGACGCGGTGCGCGCGGCGGTTGCCGCGATCCGCTCGGGCGAAGTCACGACGCTGATGCTGGGCGGTTCCGCGCTGCGTGAACGCGCGCTGAACGCCGCCGGCCGTATCGCGCGCGCCACCGGCGTGCGGCTGGTGTCGGAAACCTCCAACCGCCGCATCGAGCGCGGCGGCTCGCGCACGCCGGTGGACCGCCTGCCGTATCCGATCGACCTGGCGGTGGCCAAGCTGAAGGACGTGCGCCATCTGGTGCTGGTGGGCGCGAAAGCGCCGGTCGGCTTCTTTGCCTATCCTGGCAAGCCCAGCCTGCTGGCGCCGCCCGACTGCAAGCAGGTGGTGCTGGGCACGCCCGAGCAGGACCTGGCGCATGCGCTGGAGTGGCTGGCCGACGAGCTCGGCATCGCCCAGGACGCGCCGCGCCTGGCCGCTGCCCCCGCCAACTACGAGGTGCCGCAGTCCGGCAAGTTGACTGGCGCCGCCGTCAACATCCTGGTCGCGCACCATCTGCCGGAGCAGGCCATCGTCTGCGACGAGTCCATCACCCAGGGCCGCGAATTCCCGCTCTACAGCGTCAACAGCGCGCCGCACGATTGGCTCATGCTGACGGGCGGCGCCATCGGCATCGGCCTGCCGCTGGCGACCGGCGCTGCCGTCGCCTGCCCGGACCGCAAGGTCGTCACCCTGCAGGCAGACGGCAGCGGCATGTACACCTTGCAGGCGCTATGGACGCAGGCGCGCGAGAACCTGGATTGTCTGACCGTGATCCTGGCCAACCGTTCCTACGCCACCCTGCACGGCGAGATGAAGAACGTGGGCGTGCAGGAACCCGGGCGCAACGCCCGCCGCATGCTGGATCTGGAAGAACCGTACCTGGACTGGACGCATCTGGCGCGCGGCATGGGCGTGGAAGCGGTCAGCGTGGATACGGTGGAAGGCTTCGCGCGCGCGCTGCAGGAAGGCCTGAAGCGCCGCGGCCCGTTCCTGATTGAAGCGGTGATCTAAACCCCCAGATAGCGCGTCAACTGCTCGGGCTGCCGGGCCAGCGACGCGCTGTCGCCGTCCTGCACGATCTGGCCTTTTTCCATCACCAGGCAGCGGTCGGTGTGTTCCAGCACCGCCCGGTAATTGCGGTCCACGATCAGCGTGGACATGCCGCTGGAGCGGATCTGGCGGATGATTTTCCAGATCTCGGCCACGATCAGCGGGGCCAGGCCCTCGGTGGCTTCGTCCAGGATCAGCAGTTCGGGATTGGTCATCAGCGCCCGGCCGATGGCCAGCATCTGCTGCTCGCCCCCCGATAGCTGCTGGCCGCCATGGCCCAGGCGTTCCCGCAGGCGCGGAAACACCTCCAGCACGCGCGCGTAGGTCCAGTCCTGGCGGCCGTCGCGGCCGGCGCGCGCTGCCACCTGCAGGTTCTCGCGCACGTTCAGGTTGGGAAAGATGCCGCGCCCTTCGGGTACATAGGCCACGCCCATGCGGGCGATGGCGTGGGGCTGCGCACGGGTGCAGTCGCGCCCGTCCACGCGCACGCTGCCCTGGGCGCTTCTGACATGGCCCATCAGGCTGCGGATCAGCGTGGTCTTGCCCATGCCGTTGCGCCCCACCAGGCCTACGGATTCTCCGGGCGCGATATGCATGTCGATGCCGCGCAGCACATGGCTGGCGCCGTAGTAAACGTGCAGGCCGCCTGCTTCGATCAAAGCGGTCATACGCTGGCTCCATGGCTGTCTTCGCCCAGGTAGGCGGTGCGCACGTCGGGGTTGGCGCGGATCGCGTCTGGCGTGCCGCTGGCGATGGCGGCGCCGTTGACCATGACGGTAATGGTTTCGGCGACGCGGAAGACCGCGTCCATGTCGTGTTCCACCAGCAGGATTGCGTGGCCGGGCTTGAGCGCTTCCAGCAGCTCCAGGATGCGGTCGGTTTCCTCGGGGCCCATGCCGGCCAGGGGTTCGTCCAACAGCAGCACCTGCGGTTCGCCAGCCAGGCACATGGCGATCTCAAGCTGGCGCTTGCGGCCATGCGGCAGCAGCCCGGCGTCGCGCGCGGCGTCGTCCGCCAGGCCGGTGCGCTCCAGCGCGTGACGCGCAAGCTCCGCGCTGTGGCGGCATTCGGCGGCGGACCGCCACCAGTGCCAGAAGCGCTGGCGGCGAGCCTGGGCGGCCAGCCTGCAGTTTTCGAACACGCTCAGTTCGGGAAAGATGGTGGACCGCTGGTAGCTGCGGCCCAGGCCCGCGCGCGCCCGGTCGGGCTGGCGCCAGGCCGTGATGTCGCGGCCGGCCAGCATCACTTGGCCGCTGCTGGGCGCGAGTTCGCCCGACAGGATGTTGATCAGCGTGGACTTGCCTGCGCCGTTGGTGCCGATGACGGCGTGGACCTGGCCGCGCTGCAATTCCAGCGACACGCCGTTCACCGCCGTCAGGCCGCCGAAGCGGCGCGTGACCGCGCTTGCGGCCAGCAGGACATCAGACATGGGGCTCTCCCTGGATGGGCAGGCGGGCGGGGGCCTGCTGACGGCTGGAATGCGCGGCATCCGGTTTGGGCGCGGCGCGGGCGGTGTCGGCGTCCAGGCCGGGGGCGGCAACGTGCGCCGCGCGGCGCTGGCGCAGCTGAGCCGGCAGCCCGGCCAGGCCGTTGGGCAGCAAGGCCACCAGCGCGATGATGGCCACGCCCAGCGGCAGGTGCCAGTGGCGCGCGTATTCGCCAAAAATCTCCTGCGACTGGAACAGTTCCTGCATCAGCACCAGCGCCACAGTGCCCAGCACCGCGCCGCCCAGGCTGCCCATGCCGCCCAGGATCACCATCAGCAGCACCAGGCCCGATTGTTCCCAGGCCAGCAGCTCGGGCGTGACGAAGCCGTCCTTCAGCGCGAACAGAAAGCCCGCCAGGCTGGCCAGCGTGGCGCCGATGACATAGGCGGCCAGCTTGTAGGGATAGGTCGAGTAGCCGGCCGCGCGCATGCGCTGTTCGTTGATGCGGATGCCGGCGAGCGCGGCGCCGAAAGGCGAGCGCCGCAGCAGCGCCAGGAAGCCCCAGGTCAGCGCCAGGCAGGCGAGCACGAAGAAGTAGAAGGTCCGGGCATCGCCCAGGTCGAACGGCAGCCAGCCGCCCAGGGACAGTTCGGGCCGGAAGTACAGGTAGATGCCGTCGCTGCCGCCGCCGATCTTGGTGTCGTGGAACACGTAGTAGGCCATCTGCGAGAAGGCCAGCGTGACCATGATGAAGTACACGCCGCGGGTGCGCAGCGCCAGCGCGCCGGTCGCCAACGCATAGGCCGCGGCGGCGAGCAGGGCGGCCGGCAGCAGCCACCACAGGCCGGCGGCTTCGGATTCCGGCGACAGCAGCGCCGCGACGTAGGCGCCGATGCCGAAGAAGGCGGCGTGGCCCAGGCTGACCAGTCCCGCGCCGCCCACCAGCAGCTGCAGGCTGAGCGCGAAGATTCCATAGATCATGATCTTGATCGCCAGGCCGGTGTAGTAGTCGCTGCCGCTCCAGGAGAAAGCGGCCAGCGCCAGCAGCGCCGCAATGGGCAAGAGTCGGTTCAACATGGTCAGCCCTGCTTGAACAGCCCTTCGGGCTTGCAAAGAAGTATGAAGGCCATCAGCAGGTACACCAGCACGCCCGCCGCGGACGGGAACAGCACCTGGCCGAAGGTTTCCACCACGCCCACCAGCATCGCGGCCAGGAAGGCGCCACGGATCGAGCCGATGCCGCCGATCACCACCACCACGAAGCAGATGATGAGTACGCCGTTGCCCATGCCGGGATAGACCGAGGACACCGGCGCGGCGATGCTGCCTGCCAGCGCCGCCAGCGCCACGCCTGCCGCGAACACCAGGCGGTAGAGCTTGTTGATGTCTATGCCCAGCGATCCGATCATCTCGCGGTTGCTGGCGCCGGCCCGCAGCATCATGCCCAGCCGCGTGCGCGTGATGACCCAGTACAGCAACAGCGCCACCGCGATGCCGACGGCGGAAATGAACAGCCGGTAGACCGGATAGGTCATGACGTCGCCCAGCGCGATGCTGCCCTGCAGCCAGGCAGGCAGGGGCACGCCGTGCACGTCGTTGCCCACCAGGATGCTGCGCAGTTCTTCGAAGACCAGGATCAGGCCGTAGGTCATCAGCACCTGCTGCAAGTGGTTGCGCTTGTACAGGTAGCTGAAAAAGGCGGCCTCCAGCAGATAGCCCAGGGCGCCGGCGGCCAGCACGCAGACCGCCAGCGTGGCCAGGAAGCCGCCGCCCAGCCAGCGGTCGACGGCCGGTCCCAGCGCGAACGCCATGTAGGCGCCGATCATGTAGAAACTGCCGTGGGCAAGATTGATGATGCCCATGATGCCGAAGATCAGCGTGAGTCCGCTGGCCACCAGGAACAGCAGCAAGCCGTACTGGAAAGCGTTCAGGCTCTGGATGAGCAGGATGCTGATGTCCATGGGGCCTCCCTGTGGCGGATTGCGGTCAGAGCTTGCAGCCGCGGGCCGGGTCGGCCAGCTTCTTCACGGCGATATCCACGACCTTGTTCTCCAGCCCGTCGACGCGGCGCAGGTAGATGTCCTGCACCGGGTTGCCCGCGCTGGACAGCGTGAAGGGGCCGCGCGGGCTGTCCACCGTGGCGCCGCGCATGGCCTTGCGGAAGTCTTCCTTCTTGGCGAAGTCGCCCTTGACCGCGGCCAGGCCCGACTGCATCAGCTGCGCCGCGTCATAGCCCTGCACCGCGTAGACGTCGGGCTGCGCCTTGTAGGCTTTGCTGTAGTCGGCGCGGAAGGCGTTGTCGCGAGGCGTGTTCAGGCCGTCGGCATAGTGCAGGGTGGTCAGCAGGCCTTGCGCCGAAGCGCCCTGGGCCTCCAGCGTGCCGTCGGTCAGGAAGCCCGAGCCGTACAGCGGGATGGTCTTGCCCAGGCCTGCGGCGTAATAATCCTGCACGAATTTCACGGCGCCGCCGCCCGCGAAGAACGTGAACACCATGTCGGGCTTGAGCGCCGCGATCTCGGTCAGCAGCGGCTGGAATTCCACGTTGGGAAACGGCAGGCTCAGTTCCTTCACGACCTTGCCGCCGGCCTTCTCGAAGCCTTCCTTGAAGCCGCCGATGGCTTCGTCGCCGGCCGCATACTTCCAGGTGATGGTGACTGCCGTCTTGTGGCCCTTGGCAAAGGCCACCGGACCCATGGCGTACGCCGGCTGCCAATTGGTGAACGAGGTGCGGAAGATGCCCGGGCCGCACAGCGGGCCGGTGATGGCGTTGGCGCCCGCATTGGTCACGATCAGCGTGGTGTCGGCGTCCTTGGCGGCCTTGGCCAGCGCCATCGCCACGCCCGAGTGCACGGTGCCGATCAACACGTCCACCTGGTCGCGCTTGATCAGGCGGTTGGCATTTTCGGCGGCCTTGGCGGGGTTGGACTCGTCGTCCACCTTGAAGTATTCGATCTCGCGTCCGCCCAGCTTGCCGCCTTGTTCGGCGACGTACAGCTTGAAGCCGTTCTCGATGGCGTTGCCCAGCGCGGCGTAGGTGCCGCTGTAGGGCAGCATGAAGCCGACCTTGATCTTGTCGGCGGCCTGGGCGCCGGTGGCGGCGAGCGTCAGAGCCGCGGCGAGCGCAGCCCGGGTCAGGGCGTGGTTCATGGTTAGTCTCCGTGCTTGTTATGGGCCGACGCAGTGGTCAGCGGGGTTTTTCCAGGCCGCCGATAAAGCTGGCGACGGCCTGGATAACGCGGGCTGGCTGGTCCTTGTGCGCCGAGTGGCCGCAGTCGGGCAGTTCCAGCAGTTCGGTCTGGGGCGCGAGCCGGCGTATGCCGCGTATCTGCGCCAAGCTGCCGTATTCGTCGTCCACGCCCTGGATGGCAAGCACGGGGCAGGCGATGCGGGGCAGGTATTCGTCCAGGTTCCAGCGGCGGAAAGCCGGGTCCAGCCAGATGTCGTTCCAGCCCCAGAACGCCGAATCCGGGTCCGCGTGATAGCGCCCCAGCCGGGCGCGCAGGTCCGTGTCCAGATAGGCCTGGCGCGCCTGCGCGATGCTGGCGACCGACACGTCTTCGACCAGGATATGGGGCGCGGCGGCGACCACGCCGGCCACCGCGTCGGGATGCATGGCCGCATACAGCAGGGCGATGGAGCCGCCGTCGCTGTGGCCGAACAGCACCGGCTTGTCGCGCCGGGCGTCCACGCCCAGCGCGATCAACAGCGCGGGCAGCACCTCGCGCGCCTCGATGTGCATGAAATCCACCGGCCGCTTTTCTGCTGGCGGCCGGGGCGTCGATTGCCCGTAGCCGTAGCGCGAATACACCAGTCCGCGGCACCCGGCTGCTGCACAGACGCGCTCGGGCCAGTCCTTCCACATGGATACGGACCCCAGTCCTTCGTGCAGGAAGACCAGCAACGGGGCGCCGGGGCTGTCGGACCCTATCCACTGGTATTCCAGGCGCAGATCCCGGCCGCCGGCATGAAACTCGGCAAACACGGTCTCGGCCACGGCGCAGGCGCTCATAGCGTGGCCTCTTCCAATTGGCGCAGGCGGAAGCGCTGTATCTTCCCGGTGGCCGTCTTGGGCAGTTCTTCCGTGAAATTGATCTGGCGCGGATACTTGAACGGCGCCAGATGCTGCTTCACGTAATTCTGCAGCGCAGCCCCGGTCTGCGCGTCGGGCTCGAAGCCGGGACGCAGCACCACGTAGGCCTTGGTCTTGACCAGCCCGTCGTGGTCCGGCACGCCGATCACGGCCGCTTCCAGCACAGCCTCGTGCTGCACCAGGATGTTCTCGACCTCCACTGGCGACACGTACTGGCCGCTGACCTTGATCATGTCGTCGCTGCGCCCGGCATAGGTGTAGTAGCCGTCCGCGTCGCAGGTGTACTTGTCGCCGCTCTTGAGCCAGTCGCCCAGGAAGCACTGGCGCGTCTTGTCGCGGTTGTTCCAGTACATCAGGGCTGCGCTGGGGCCTTTGATGTAGAGGTCGCCGATGGCGCCGGGCGGCACCGGGGCGCCGTTCTCGTCGCGCAACTGCACTTCATAGCCCGGCACGGGCTTGCCGGTGGTGCCGTAGCGCAGCTGCCCGGTCTGGTTGGAGATGAAGATGTGCAGCATCTCAGTGGAGCCGATGCCGTCCAGGATCTCGCAGCCGAAGTGGCGCGTGTAGCGTTCGCCGATGTCGCGCGGCAACGCTTCGCCGGCGGACGTGCAGATGCGCATGGCGACCTGTTCGCGCGCCGGCAGGTCGGGCGAGGCCAGCATGCTGGCGTACAGCGTGGGCACGCCGTAGAACACGGTAGGCCGATGCTGCGTCAGGCGTTTGAAGACCGCTTGCGGCGTGGGGCGTTCGCCCATCAGGATGACGGTCGCGCCCACGGACAGGGGGAAGGTCAGGCCATTGCCCAGGCCGTAGGCGAAGAACAGCTTGGCGGCCGAGAACACCACGTCGTCCTCGCGGATGCCGAGCACGGGCTTGGCATAGAGTTCGGCCGTGTGCCACAGGTTGCCATGGGTGTGGACCACGCCTTTGGGTTTGCCGGTGGAGCCGGACGAATACAGCCAGAAAGCGATCTCGTCGGACAGGGTGCGCGCCGCTGGCGCGAGCGGGGCGGCGGCCAGCAGCGATTCGAATTCGCGCCCGCCTTCGGGTAAGGGGCCGGCGGGCTGGGAAACCACCAGGTGTTCGACATCGGCGGCGGCCTGCCCCAGCGCGGTCTGCACCACCGGCAGCAAGGCGCCCGATACGAACACGGCGCGCACGCGGCTGTGGCCAATGATGTAAGCGTAGTCATCGGCGGTAAGCAGGGTGTTCACGGCCACCGGCACCACGCCCGCATGCAGCGCGCCCAGGAATACCACCGGCCAGTCGACAGTGTCCTGCATCAGCAGCAGGATGCGCTCCTCGCGCCGCAGGCCCAGCTGGCGCAGCGCGCCGGCCATGCGCGCCACCCGCTCCGCCAGTTCGCCGTAGCTGATCTGGCGCGTGTCGTCGATGTAGGCCGGCTTGGCGGCGCGCGGCGCATTGAGCGCCGCCAGGTGGCTGGCGAAGTTGAGTTCGTCGGGACAGGCGTTCACGGTTGTCTCCTGATGTCCTGTGGGGGGAGCCGCGCTGTGTGTGTTTTTCTGGCGGCGGGTGGGGCGGGGCCTCTCAGGTGCGCGTGAATTCGATGGCGCCGCCCGGCAGCAGATACAGCACCAGCGCGCGGCCGCCGCTCACGGTCGGGCTGTGCGCGCTGCCGGGGCCGTAGACCAGCCAGCCGGCGCCGTGGCCGTCGAAGCGGGCGCCCTCGGTCAGCGGCATGATCATGTCGATCTCGCCATTGGGGTGCGCGTGGTGCGGGCCGGCAAGATTGTTCATGTCCACTACGTCCACCGAGCAGTCCGCCAGGTCTGGCGCGGGCTTGATGACGCGGCCGTAGCGGATGCCGCCGCCTTCCCGGCTGCACATCCAGCCCTCGGCCACGCCCTGCCTACAGGTGGCGTAGATCTCCTGGAACAGGGCGCTTTGCGGGCCGGCCTCGCGGTTCAGGCTTTCCTGCAGCGCCGCGTCCAGCGGCTGGCCTTGCGTCAGGCGCGTGACCTCGCGCATCAGGGCATGGAATTGATCAGGCGTACTCACCGGGCTCCTCCTTTACACTGTCGGCGCTTCAGAATCGACATGAAATCGACTGCTGCTTTTTTGCACATGAGGCGCTTTGGACTGATTGAATGGAAAAATAGTGCTTCCATTGATTATGGTCAAGCACTATAGTGCATAAAACGTGGTAATCAGGGTTTTTGCGGAGTCACGTAAACATGAATCAAGCGCTAGATGCGGCGCCATCCGAACCCAGGCGGGAAGCGTTCCTGGTGGCCTTGGGCGAGCGGGTGCGCCGCCTGCGGGCCATACGCGGCATGACCCGCAAGAGCCTGTCGCAGGTGACTGGCGTATCGGAGCGCCATCTGGCCAATCTGGAACATGGGGTGGGCAATGCCTCCATCCTGGTGTTGCTGCAGATCGCACGCGCCTTCAACTGCGCGCTGGCCGAATTGGTGGGCGACGTCACCACCGAATCGCCCGACTGGCTGCTGATCCGCGAGCTGCTCAGCGGCCGCACGGAATCCGACCTGCAGCGCGCGCGCGAGGCCCTGACCCAGCTGTTCGGCGTAGGGGCGGGGGCGCAGCGCCCCAACCGCACCCAGCGCGTGGCGCTGATCGGCCTGCGCGGCGCGGGCAAGTCCACGCTGGGCCAGATGCTGGCCGATGACCTGGGTTATCCGTTCGTGGAGTTGAATCGCGAGATCGAGCGCGTGGCCGGCTGCAGCATCCTGGAAATCCACAATCTGTACGGCCCCAATGCCTATCGCCGCTACGAACGGCGGGCGCTGGAAGAGGCTGTGCAGATCTACCCGGAAATGGTGCTGGCCACGCCGGGCGGGCTGGTGTCCGAGCCCGCCACCCTCAATCTGCTGCTGGCGCACTGCTACACGGTATGGCTGCGCGCCACGCCCGAGGAGCACATGGGCCGGGTCATGGCACAGGGAGATTTCCGTCCCATGTCGGGCAACAACGAGGCCATGGCGGACCTCAAGCGCATCCTGGCCGGACGCGAAGCCTTCTACGCCAAGGCCGACCTCACCTGGGTCACCAGCAACCTGGACGTGCAGGAAAGCTTTGCCGGTCTGCGCACCCAGGTGCGCAAGGCCTGCGGCCTGCCGCTATAGGCGGATTCGATGCCGGTCAGGCCGGCAATATGCATTTTTGTGCATGCCCCGCTTGACGGGGCTTTTTTTGTCCTCTAATCTGCACAATAATTCATGTAGTGCAGTATTTTTCCTGTTTTGGCAGGCGTACGAGGAGACACACTATGAGCAGCACCCTCAACCGGGTTGATTTCCGGACCGACCCCGAGCAGTACCGCCACTGGCGCTTGAGCTTCGACGGCCCGGTCGCCACGCTGGCCATGGATGTTGCCGAGGACGGTGGCCTGCGTCCGGGCTACAAGCTCAAGCTGAATTCCTACGACCTGGGGGTGGACATCGAACTGCATGACGCCTTGCAGCGCATCCGCTTCGAACACCCGGAAGTGCGCACCGTGGTCGTGACCAGCATGAAGGACCGCATCTTCTGTTCCGGCGCCAATATCTTCATGCTGGGTCTGTCCTCGCACGCCTGGAAGGTGAACTTCTGCAAGTTCACCAACGAAACCCGCAACGGCATTGAAGATTCCAGCCGCCACAGCGGCCTGAAGTTCATCGCCGCGCTCAACGGCGCCTGCGCCGGGGGCGGCTACGAGCTGGCGCTGGCCTGCGACGAGATCATGCTGATCGACGACCGATCGTCGGCGGTCGCGCTGCCCGAGGTGCCGCTGCTGGGCGTGCTGCCCGGCACCGGCGGCCTGACCCGCGTGACCGACAAGCGCCGCGTGCGCCACGACCATGCCGACATTTTCTGCACCCTGGTCGAGGGCGTGCGCGGCCAGCGCGCCAAGGATTGGCGCCTGGTGGACGAAGTGGTCAAGCCGGCCCGCTTCGAGGAGGCCGTGCGTGAGCGCGCGCAGGCGCTGGCGCAGGGCAGCGACCGCCCGGCAGGCGAGCAAGGCATCGTGTTGACGCCGGTGCAGCGCACGGAAAGCGCCGATGGCCTGTCCTACCGCTATGTGGACATCAAGTTGGACCGCGAGAAGCGCCAGGCCACCTGGACGGTGCGCGCGCCCGAGGGCGCGGTGCAAACCGAGCTGCAGGACATCGTCGCGGCCGGCGCGGCCTGGTGGCCGCTGCAGATGGCGCGCGAACTGGACGATGCCATCCTGTCGATGCGCACCAACGAACTGGACATCGGCACCTGGATCATCAAGACCGAAGGCGACGCCGCGCTGGTGTTGGCCGCGGATGCCGCGCTCCAACAGCATGCGGACCACTGGTTCGTGCGCGAAACCGCCGGCATGCTGCGCCGCACCTTGGCGCGCCTGGACGTGACCTCGCGCAGCCTGTTCGCGCTGATCGAACCCGGCTCCTGCTTTGCAGGCACCTTGCTCGAACTGGCGCTGGCTGCCGACCGCAGCTACATGCTGGACAACGAAGACGAATCCGCGCCCGCGCAGATCGTGGTGGGCGAGCGCAATTTCGGCGCCTATCCGCTGGTCAACGGCCAGAGCCGCCTGCAGCGCCGCTTCTATGAAGAGGAAGCGCCCCTGGAAGCGGTGCGCGCGCGAGCCGGCCAGCAACTGTCCGCCACCGACGCGCTGGAGCTGGGCCTGGTCACCTATGCGCCGGACAACATCGATTGGGACGACGAAGTGCGCATGATGCTGGAAGAGCGCCGCGCGCTGTCGCCCGACGCCCTGACCGGGCTGGAAGCCAACCTGCGCTTCGGCGGCCAGGAAACGATGGAGACCCGCATCTTCGGCCGCCTCACGGCCTGGCAGAACTGGATCTTCAACCGCCCCAACGCCGCCGGCGACAAGGGCGCGCTCAAGCTCTACGGCAAGGGCGAGCAAGCCGCATTCGACTGGAACCGGGTCTGACGGCCCCGCGTCACCGCGCCGCGTGAACGCGGCCACCCCAAAGGAACAGGAGCGAGACATGTCTGGAATCAACTACACCGATAAGATCCCCAACAACGTCAATCTGTCCGGCGACCGCACCTTGCAGCGCGCGCTGGAGCATTGGCAGCCCAACTACCTGCAGTGGTGGCAGGACATGGGGCCCGACGGCTCCCACGGCTTCGACGTCTATCTGCGCACGGCGGTCAGTGTGCAGCCCGACGGCTGGGCGCACTTCGACCACGTCAAGATGCCGGACTACCGCTGGGGTATCTTCCTGGCGCCGCAGGACGGGCAGCGCAAGATCCATTTCGGCGAGAACATGGGCCGTGACGTCTGGCAGGATGTGCCCGGCGAGCACCGCGCCAACCTGCGCCGCATCATCGTCACGCAGGGCGACACCGAACCGGCCTCGATCGAGCAGCAGCGCCACCTGGGCCTGACCGCGCCCTCGCAGTACGACTTGCGCAACCTGTTCCAGATCAACGTCGAGGAAGGCCGCCACCTGTGGGCCATGGTCTACCTGCTGCACCGCTATTTCGGCCGCGATGGCCGCGAAGAGGCGGACGCGCTCCTGCAGCGCAGCTCGGGGGATTCCGACAATCCGCGCATCCTGGGCGCGTTCAACGAGAAGACGCCCGATTGGCTGGCCTTCTACATGTTCACCTATTTCACCGACCGCGACGGCAAGTTCCAGCTGTGCGCGCTGGCGGAGTCCAGCTTCGATCCGCTGGCGCGCACCACGAAGTTCATGCTGACCGAGGAAGCGCACCACATGTTCGTGGGCGAATCCGGCATCTCGCGCGTCATCCAGCGCACCTGCGAGGTCATGAACCAGCTCAAGACCGATGACCCGCAAGCGGTGCGCGCGGCCGGCGTGATCGACCTGCCCACCATCCAGCGCTACCTCAACTTCCACTACAGCGTCACCATCGACCTGTTCGGCGCGGATCAGTCCTCCAATGCGGCCATTTTCTACGGCTCGGGCCTGAAGGGCCGCTACGAGGAAAGCAAGCGCACCGACGACCACCAGCTGAAGAACGACACCTACCGCGTGCTGACCGTGGAAAACGGCAGGCTGCGCGAGATCGAGGTGCCGATGCTGAACGCCCTGAACGAAGTGCTGCGCGACGACTTCATCCGCGATTCGGTCGCTGGAATCGGGCGCTGGAACAAGGTCATCGAAAAGAGCGGCCTGCCGTTCCGGCTGCAAGTGCCGCACAAGGCCTTCAACCGCCAGATCGGCACGCTGGCAGGCATCCGCATGTCGCCCGAAGGCGAGATCCTGTCCGAATCGCAATGGCAGGCCAACAGTCACAAATGGCTGCCGACGCCCGAGGACCGCGCCTTCGTTGCATCGCTGATGGGCCGCGTCACCGAGCCGGGCAAGTTCGCCAACTGGATCGCGCCGCCCGTCATGGGCGTCAACCGCCAGCCGGTGAATTTCGAGTACGTCCGTTTCAACTAAAGCGGGGCGGCGGCTGTTTCCACGGCCGCCTACCGGAGCATGGGGAAGACCGAGATGAACGCTCCCTTACCAGCAGAAGTCCTGAAGCAGCACCTGATCGATCCCGAGATCTGCATCCGCTGCAATACCTGCGAAGAAACCTGTCCGATCAAGGCGATCACCCACGACTCGAACAACTACGTGGTGGACCCCGAGATCTGCAACGGCTGCATGGCCTGCGTGCCGCCTTGCCCCACGGGGGCGATCGACAACTGGCGGCTGATGGTACGCGCCGAAGCCTATGGCGTGCAGGAACAACTGGGCTGGGAAGAACTGCCGGGCGAGAAGGCGCTGCCGGAAACGGCTGCCGCCGCGCCGGCCGGCGATGAGCCGGATACGCCGCAGCCTGCCGCGCCCGCGCCGTCCACCGCGCCCGGCGCAACGGTCCCGCCCTGGTCCGCCGCCCATCCATACGTCAACCTGTACACGCACAAGACGCCGATGACGGCCACCGTGGTCGGCAACTACCGCGTGACCGGCGCCGACACGGAAAGCGACATCCACCATATCGTGCTCGACTTCGGCGAGCTGCCGTTTCCCGTGCTGGAAGGGCAGTCCATCGGCATCCTGCCGCCCGGCGTGGACGCGCAGGGCCGGGCGCACCACGCGCGCCAGTACTCGCTGGCCAGTCCGCGCGACGGCGAGCGGGCCGGCTACAACAATCTTTCGCTGACCGTAAAGCGCGTCACCGAGGACCATGCGGGCGCCGCCGCGCATGGCGTGTGCTCGAACTACCTGTGCGACCTGGCCAAGAACGACAAGGTGCAGGTGATCGGGCCGTTCGGCCACACCTTCCTGATGCCCAATCACCCCCGCGCCAATCTCATCATGATCTGCACCGGCACGGGTTCGGCGCCCATGCGCGCGATGACGGAGCGCTACCGCCGCCGCATCGAGACCGGCGAAAACGGCAAGCTGCTGCTGTTCTTCGGCGCGCGCACCGAGCGTGAACTGCCGTACTTCGGGCCGCTAATGAAGCTGCCGCGAGATTTCATCGACATCAACCTGGCGCTGTCGCGCGAAGCCGGGCAACCCAAGCGCTACGTGCAGGACCTGATCCGCGACCGCGCAGGCGCGGTGCGGGAACTGCTGGCGGACCGCAATACCTGCATCTACGTGTGCGGGCTGAAGGGCATGGAAGTAGGCGTGCTGGACGCCCTGCGCGATGTGACGGTGCAAGCGGGCCAGGATTGGTCTATCCTGCATGATGCATTGCGCCGCGAAGGGCGCCTGCATTTCGAAACGTACTGAATCCACAAACATGCGTGGCAATCGGCGCGCACTGGCGCGCCGATTGCATTTGCGGGGGGAATCCACAAAATGAAGTTCGCCGAGTTCAAGGACGGCATGGTCATCAAGGGCGGTCCGGTCACCCTGACGGAAGCCGAGATCCTGGAGTTCGCACGCAAGTTCGATCCCCAGTGGTTCCACACCGATCCCAAGCGCGCCTCCGAAGGGCGTTGGGGCGGCCTGATCGCCAGCGGCTGGCATACCTGTGCGCTGGCGATGCGCATGGCCGTGGACGCGGCGCTGCACGATTCCGAATCCTTCGGCTCGCCCGGCCTGGGCGAGGTGCGCTGGCGCACGCCGGTGCGTCCGGGCGACACCCTGCGCCTCGAAGCGCGCGTGCAGGGCGTGCGCACCTCGTCGTCGCGTCCCGACCTGGGCATCATTACCTGGGCCTGGACGGTCCTGAACCAGCACGACGAAGGCGTGCTGGAGCTGGACGCGACCAGCCTGTTCGATCTGTCCGGCGAAAACTGAGGCTGGCCGTCTAGCGCTTGCCTGTCTGCTTCAGGATGGCGGCGGCTTCAGGACCGGCTGCTGCCTTCCAGTTCTTGACCGAGTCTGCCGCGGCATCCTTTAGCGCGCGCTGCACGGGCAGCGGCACCGACGTATTGATCGCCACGCCGTTCTTGCGCATGTTGGCGTAGTTCTGCTGCAGGCGGCCGTCGATGCGCTTCCATTGTTCGGTTTCGGTCTGCGCCGCCGCCTGGTCGATGGCGCGGCGCGTGCGCGCATCCAGCGCCTGATACGCCTGCAGGTTCATCGTCGCCACCGAGATCGGCATCGCGTAGTTGATTTCCGCGAAGTTGGGCAGGTGCTCCCAGAGCTTGCGGCCCGCGCCGCCGTCGCCTGACGACAGTACCGCGTTCACCTCGCCCGAGGCGATCAGCGGCATCGCATCCGCGAAGGAAATGTTCTGCGCGCGGGCGCCGGCTTTCTGCATGACGTCCTGCGACGTGGCGTCGTAGGTGCGGATGCTCAGCTTCTTCAAGGCCGCGACGCTGTCCAGCTTCTGCTTGGACCAGATGCCGGACGCCGGCCACGGCGTGGTGTACAGCAGCTTCTGCCCATGCGCCGCCAGCAGCTTCTCGTAGGCGGGGCGGGCGGCCTTGTTCAGGTTGCGCGCCTTGGACAACGAGTCCGCCAGGAACGGCAGGGACGACACGCCGAACAAGGGATACTTGGCCGCCAGTGCGCCGGCGAAGGCATCGCCCGCATCCACCTTGCGCGCTTGCACCGCATCGATCATGTCGGCCGACTTGATCCCCTTGGACGCGTCATAGCTGGCGTCGATGACC
Source organism: Achromobacter sp. ACM02 (assembly GCF_014851605.1). NCBI lineage: Bacteria > Pseudomonadati > Pseudomonadota > Betaproteobacteria > Burkholderiales > Alcaligenaceae > Achromobacter > Achromobacter sp. ACM02. The sequence continues at coordinate 155,976 of NZ_JACUZY010000009.1, read as the reverse complement.
ACGTTGCCCGCGGTCTTGGCGCGGACCAGTTCGGCAAACGTGGATACGCCTTGTCCGGGCATGGAGGTGGCCGGATACTCGGTGGCCATCGTGAGGGTGGTGACGGCGTAGGCGCCATGGGCCATGAACGCCATGGCAATGCCTGTCATCAGGCGGAGGGTGGGACAGCCTTGCATGCGCGGCTCCTGGGCTCGGGGGGAAACCTGGTCGGGACACGCGGCAGGGCGCGGGAGCGCCCGGCCCTGTGCCTGGCCGATGCTGCAAAGCGTACGGCGAGTGCAAGGGCTCGCCTATACGGGCTTTCGGCAATGCGCGGGTTGTTGCGGGGACGAGAGCGGCCTGGCGGCAATTACTGGATGGGCAGGCCGTGCATCTTCAAGAAGGACAGCTTGTCCCAGTAACCCCGCTGGAACACGATCCTGCCGCCGCGCACCGTAAAGAATCCGCAGCCGCGCAGTCCCAGGGGATCGCGCCATTCCAGGGCAGCAACCTCGCCGGCTTCATGGATCGTCTCCACGATGCAGGTCATGTCGGCCTGGGCGAACTCCCGTTCAAACATCGCGCGTATGGCCTCGCGTCCGACGATGGGCTCCTGGGTGACCTGATGGTTCACCGCCGCTTCATCGTAAAGCTCCGCCAGGCCTGCGGCATCGGCGGCATTGAACCGTAGGACCCATTCTTCGACCAGTTGCCGCGGAGTCATGTGTGCTTCCTTTTTTTGGGGGGACTTACGTTGTAAACGAAATTTGGGAGACCTTGCCGATCGTCGGTGCAGGGCAAAAAAAAACCGCCCCGTAGGGCGGTTTCGTCGGAACCGAACAAGCGATCAATAGAACGCCTGGATGCCGGTCTGCGCGCGGCCCAGGATCAGGGCGTGCACGTCGTGGGTGCCTTCGTAGGTGTTGACTACTTCCAGGTTCACCAGGTGGCGGGCCACGCCGAACTCGTCGGAGATGCCGTTGCCGCCGAGCATGTCGCGCGCCAGGCGGGCGATGTCCAGTGCCTTGCCGCAGGAGTTGCGCTTCATGATGGAGGTGATTTCGACGGCGGCGGTGCCTTCGTCCTTCATGCGGCCCAGGCGCAGGCAGCCTTGCAGGGCCAGCGTGATTTCGGTCTGCATGTCGGCCAGCTTCTTCTGGATCAGCTGGTTGGCGGCCAGGGGGCGGCCGAATTGCTTGCGGTCCAGCGTGTACTGGCGGGCGGTGTGCCAGCAGGCTTCAGCGGCGCCGACGGCGCCCCAGGCGATGCCGTAGCGGGCGGAGTTCAGGCAGGTGAACGGACCCTTCAGGCCGGACACGCCGGGCATCATCTGGTCGGCGGACACTTCCACTTCGTCCATGACGATTTCGCCGGTGATCGAGGCGCGCAGGCCGACCTTGCCGTGGATGGCCGGGGCCGACAGGCCCTTCATGCCCTTTTCCAGGATGAAGCCGCGGATCTTGCCGTCGAAGTCGCCGCCGACGCACTTGGCCCACACCACGAAGACATCGGCGATGGGGGAGTTGGTGATCCACATCTTGTTGCCGGAAATCTTGTAGCCGTCGGACGTCTTGACGGCGCGGGTTTCCATGCCGCCGGGATCGGAGCCGTGGTTGGGTTCGGTCAGGCCGAAGCAGCCGATCCATTCGCCGCGAGCCAGCTTGGGCAGGTACTTCTGCTTTTGCGCTTCGCTGCCGAATTCGTTGATGGGCACCATCACCAGGGACGACTGCACGCTCATCATGGAGCGGTAGCCGGAGTCGATGCGTTCGACTTCGCGGGCGATCAGGCCGTAGCTGACGTAGTTCAGGCCGGCGCCGCCGTATTCGACGGGGATGGTGGCGCCCAGCAGGCCCAGTTCGCCCATTTCGGAGAAGATGGCCGGGTCGGTCTGTTCGTTGCGGAACGCGTTCAGAACGCGCGGGGCGAGCTTGTCCTGCGCATAGGCGTAGGCTGCGTCACGCACCATGCGTTCTTCTTCGGTCAGTTGCTGGTCCAGCAACAGGGGGTCTTGCCAGTGAAAGGAAGGATTCGAGGACATGCTGGGTCTCCGCTATGGATTTCGGAATGCTAGAAAGTTTAAACCTAAAATAATTCAGGCGGCAAGCGGCGAATGGAACGGCGGGCGCGCGGCGGCGCCGTTCCGTCCCGCCTTCAGTGCTGCGCCTTGAGCGCTGCGTCGCGGATTTTTTCCAGGGTCGTGCCCGGGGTGATGGTTTCCGGATCGATGAAGCAGTGCAGGATGGCCGGCTTGCCGCTGGCCAGGGCGCGTTCGAAGGCCGGGCCGAACTGCTCGGTGGTTTCGACGCGTTCGCCGTGGCCGCCAAAGGCGCGCGCGTAGTCGGCGAAATCCGGATTCTTCAGCTCGGTCGCGGAAATGCGGCCGGGGTAGTGCTTTTCCTGGTGCATGCGGATCGTGCCGTACATGCCGTTGTCCACCAGCACCACGACGATGGGCAGGTCGTACTGCACCGCGGTCGCGAATTCCTGGCCGTGCATCAGGAAGCAGCCGTCGCCGGCGAAGCAGACCACGGTCTTGTCCGGCGACACGCGCTTGGCGCCCACGGCCGCGGGCAGGCCGTAGCCCATGGAGCCCGACGTCGGCGCCAGCTGCGTGCCGTAGCGGGTGAAACGATGGAAGCGGTGCAGCCAGGTGGCGTAGTTGCCGGCGCCGTTGGTCATGATGGCGTCTGCCGGCAACGTCTTTTCCAGGTAGGCCATGACCTGGCCCATCTGCAGCGCGCCAGGCGTCGTGATGGCGCTGGGGTCGCTCCATTTCAGGTACGACTCGCGCATGGCCTGCGTGCCGGCGGCCCAGGCGGGCTGAGCCGGCGCCTTCAGGCCGGCCAGCGCCTGCGCGAAGGCGGCGGGCGAGGTATTGATGGCCAGGGTGGGGCGGTAGACGCGGCCCAGCTCGGCGGTATCGGGATGCACGTGCACCAGCTTCTGCTTGGGTACCGGTATGTCCAGCAGCGTGTAGGCCTGGCTGGGGTTTTCCGACATGCGGCCGCCCACCAGCAGGATCAGGTCCGCGTCGGCGACGCGCTTGAGCAGCGCGGGATTGATGCCCAGGCCCACGTCGCCGATGAAGCAGGGGTGGTCGGCCGGGAACAGCATCTGGCGGCGGAAAGACACGGCCGTGGGCAGCGCATGGCGCTGCGCAAAATCGGCGAACTGCTGCACCGCGCGGGCGTCCCAGCGCGTGCCGCCCAGGATGGCGACCGGATTCTTGGCTTCGGCCAGCAGCTTTTCCAGGTCGGCCAGTTGGCCGGCCGTGGGGGCGGAATCAATGATTTCGTAACGCGGCGCGTCGGCGACCTTGGCGGCTTCGACCAGCATGTCCTCGGGCAGCGCGATCACGACCGGGCCGGGACGGCCCGAGGTGGCGATGTGGAAGGCGCGCGACACCAGTTCGGGAATGCGTTCGACCTGGTCGATCTCGGTGACCCACTTGGCTTGCGTGCCGAACACGGCGCGGTAATCCATTTCCTGGAAGGCTTCACGTTCGCGCATGCCGCGCTCGATCTGGCCGACGAACAGGATCAGGGGGGTGGAGTCCTGCTTGGCGATGTGCACGCCGGCCAGCGCGTTGGACGCGCCCGGGCCACGGGTCACCATGCAGATGCCGGGTTCGCCGGTCAGCTTGCCGTGGGCGTCGGCCATCATGGCCGCGCCGCCTTCCTGGCGGCACACCGTGACCTTGATGTCCGCATCGTGCAGGCCGTCCAGCACTGCCAGATAGCTTTCGCCGGGGACGCAGAAAACATGTTTGACGCCCTGCGCAACCAGCTGGTCGACCAGGATGTGACCGCCAAGGCGGGATTCTTGCTGGGACATGGGGGTGGTAGTCATGATGAGCCGAGGTTAGGACATCCGAGCATAATGTTCCTTGATCGCACAATGCAATTGATAAAATTGCACAATCTATTGACCCACCGGCACGACCTGCCATGCTGCGCCGCGGCAAGATCCGCGCGGCCGAGCGGCGGGGACGCCCGCCGGCACCTGGCGGTTCCCTCGATATGAGAAACGGCATTCCCAACCTGAGCGCCCTGCAGGCGTTTGAAGCGTCAGCCCGTCTGGGCAGCTTTTCCCGCGCGGCCGAGGAACTGTCCCTGACGCACAGCGCCGTCTATCGCCAGGTGGCCAGCCTGGAGGCGCGCCTGGGCGTGCAACTGTTCACCCGGGTACGCCGGCGCATCGTGCTGACCGACCATGGGGCCGAGTATGCCGGCCGCATCCGCCACCATCTGGACCAGATCGAAAAAGACACCTTCGGCCTGGTCAGCCGCACCGGCATGGGCCGCAGCATCCATATCGCCGTGGTGCCCACCCTGGCGACGACCTGGCTGATCCCGCGCCTGGCGGATTTCCAGCGCGAGCATGGCGACATCACGGTCAGCCTGTCCGTGCGCACGTTGCCATTCCAGTTCAAGGACCAGCCCTTCGACGGAGCGCTGTATCACGGGGACGGATTGTGGCCAGGGACCCAGGGCGTGCTGCTGTTCCCCGAGCGCGAACTGGTGCCCGTGTGCGCGCCGGAGCTGGCGGCGCGGGCGGCGGAGCCGGGCGCCAGCGCCTTGTCCGGCATGACCCATTTGCACCTGGCGTCACGGCCCGACGCCTGGCGCCAGTGGTACGCGGCCAATAGCCATCTTTATGGTCCGCACGCCGCCGGCGGCCCGCGCTACGAACTCTTCACCATGGTGATGGCGGCGGTGCAGGCCGGCCTGGGCGTCGGGCTGATGCCGCGCTTCCTGGCCCAGCCCGCGCTGGACCAGGGCACGCTGGCGATGCCCGTGCCGCAATCGCTGTCGGTCAGCCAGGGCTACTACTTCGGCTATCCGCAGCGCAGCGAACGCTCCGAGGCGCTCAAGCTCTTCGAGAGCTGGCTGAAGTCCGCCGCCGCGGGCGTGGGCGGACGCTGAGCCGTAGAATCCTGGCATGCCCGCGACCCGCCCCCCGCTTGAATCCCAGGCCGATATCGACGCCTTCATCGACGCCGTCTGGCTGGAAGACGGCCTGTCGGCCAACACCCTGGCTGCCTACCGGCGCGACCTGACGGGCTTTGCCCGTTGGCTGGAAGACCCCGAAGCCTATGCGCGCGAAATGGCCGACCGCCATGGCGATGCGGCACAGGCCCACGCGCTGCCTGCTGGACCCGCCAAGCCCTTGCGCGATGCCGGCAAGGCTGACATCGAAGCCTGGTTCGCCTTCCGCCACGAGGAAACCCGCGCCACCACCGCCAACCGCAGGCTGGCCGCGCTGCGCCGCTTCTACGCCTGGGCCTTGCGCGAGCACCGCGCCGAACGCGATCCCTGCCTGACGCTGATCGCGGCCAAGCAGCCGCCGCGCATGCCCAAGACGCTGTCCGAGCAGCAGGTGGATGCCTTGCTGCGCGCGCCCGACCTGGAGCAGGCCCGTGGCCTGCGCGACCGCGCGATGCTGGAAACGCTGTATGCCACGGGCTTGCGCGTGTCCGAGCTGGTGGGCATGCGCACGCTGGACGTGAGCCTGAACGAAGGCGTGGTGCGGGTGGTGCTGGGCAAGGGCGGCAAGGACCGACTGGTGCCGTTGGGCGCCGAGGCTGCGCATTGGATCGACCGCTACCTGAAGTCCGCGCGGCCAGAGCTGGCGGCCGGGCGCGTGAGCGATGCGCTCTTCATCACCGGCCGGGCCGAAGCGATGTCGCGCCAGGCGTTCTGGCAACTGGTGAAGAAGTACGCCTTGCTGGCGGACGTGCGCGCGCCGCTGTCGCCCCACGTGCTGCGGCACGCCTTCGCCACGCACCTGCTGAACCACGGCGCCGACCTGCGCGTGGTGCAGATGCTGCTGGGGCATGCCGACATTTCCACCACGCAGATCTACACGCACGTCGCGCGCGAACGCCTGAAGGCGCTGCACGCGACCCACCATCCCCGCGGCTAGCCGGCGCGCGCCGCTTCGAAATTCTTCTTTCACGCATAACCATGAGCAAAGCCCGCCACGTTTCCGAAACGCCCGCCACCCAGTTCCTCAAGCAGAACAAGGTGACGTACACGGAACATACCTATGACTACATCGACCATGGCGGCGCGGGCGAAGCCGCGCGCCAGTTGGGCCTGGATCCGCATGCGGTGGTGAAGACCCTGGTGATGGAGGACGAATCCGCCAAACCCCTCATCGTGGTCATGCACGGCGACCGCGAAGTTTCCACCAAGAACCTGGCGCGCCAGGCCGGGCTCAAGCGCGTCGAGCCCTGCAAACCCGAGGTCGCGCAGCGCCATTCGGGCTATCAGGTGGGTGGCACGTCGCCCTTCGGCACGCGCAAGAAGATGCCGGTATGGGTCGAGGCCGAAGTGCTGGACTACCCGGTGGTCTACATCAACGGCGGGCGGCGCGGGTATCTGATCGGCATAGACCCCAAGGTACTGGTCACGCTGCTGGGCGCCAAGGGCGTAACCGTCGCGCTGGAATAGGGCGGGCTGGCGTGGGCGTGGTATTCCCATACCACCACCCAAGCCGATGGCGGCGTCACAATAGGGGCGTAGATCAAGAACCGGAGCCCGGCCACGGGCGCTGAACCGGCTTTCCGCCATCCCTAGGAGACAAACATGAGCAAGCGACTGTTGATGCTGGTCGGCGACTACGCCGAGGACTACGAGACCATGGTGCCGTACCAGACTCTGCTGACGGTGGGGCACACGGTGCATGCGGTATGCCCGGACAAGAAGGCGGGCGACACCATCGCGACTGCGATCCATGACTTCGAAGGCGCACAGACCTACACCGAAAAGCGCGGCCACAATTTCGCGCTGAACTATGACTTCGATCGCGTCGAGCCGTCGTCCTACGACGGCCTGGTGATTCCGGGCGGCCGCGCGCCGGAGTATCTGCGCCTGAACGAAAAGGTGCTGGACATCGTGCGCGCCTTCGACAAGGCGGGCAAGCCCATCGCGGCGGTCTGCCACGGCGCGCAACTGCTGGCCGCGGCCGGCATCCTGAAGGGCCGCACCTGCTCCGCCTATCCGGCGTGCGCACCGGAAGTGCGCCTGGCAGGCGGCACCTATGCCGAGATCGGCATCGACCAGGCCTACACCGACGGCAATCTGGTGACGGCGCCGGCCTGGCCCGCGCATCCGGCCTGGATGTCGCAATTCCTGGCGGTGTTGGGCACGAAGATCACGCCCTGATCTTCAACGCCACAAAGCGCCAGGGCCGCAAACATGCGGCCCTGGCGCTCTTCCTTTACGGCTTGGAAATCAGGCGAAATCGAGCACGATGCGGCCTTCGATCTGGCCGCGCCGCATGCGGTCGAACACGTCGTTGATGTTCTCCAGGCTTTCGGTGGCGACGGTGGCGTGCACCTTCCCCTCTTCGGCGAACTGCAGCGATTCCTGCAGGTCCAGGCGCGAACCCACGATGGAGCCGCGCACGGTGACGCCGTTGAGCACCATGTCGAAGATCGACAGCGGGAAGTCGCCCGGCGGCAGGCCGTTGAGCGCCACGGTCCCGCCGCGGCGCACCATGCCCAGCGCCTGCTCGAAGGCCTTGGGCGATACCGCCGTGATCAGCGCGCCGTGCGCGCCGCCGATCTCGCGCTTGAGGTAGGCGGCCGGGTCGGTAGTCTTGGCGTTGACCGTGACCTCGGCGCCCAGGCGGCGGGCGAAGTCCAGCTTGGCGTCGTCGATGTCCACCGCGGCCACGTTCAGGCCCATGGCCTTGGCGTACTGCACCGCCATGTGGCCCAATCCGCCAATGCCCGAGATCACTACCCAGTTGCCCGGACGGGTGTCCGTCATCTTCAGGCCCTTGTAGACGGTCACGCCGGCGCACAGCACGGGCGCGACCTCGACGAAACCGACGTTCTTGGGCAGCAGGCCCACGTAGTTGGCGTCAGCCAGCGCGTATTCGGCGAAGCCGCCGTTCACGGAGTAACCGGCGTTCTTCTGTGTTTCGCACAGCGTTTCCCAGCCGCCCAGGCAATGCTCGCAATGCCCGCAGGCGGAATACAGCCAGGGTATGCCGACGCGGTCGCCTTCCTTCACATGGGTCACGCCCGCGCCCACCGCGACCACATGGCCGACGCCCTCGTGACCGGGAATGAAGGGCGGGTTGGGCTTGACGGGCCAGTCGCCTTCGACCGCGTGCAGGTCGGTGTGGCAGACCCCGCAGGCTTCAATCTTTACCAGCAATTCGCCCGGACCCGGGCGCGGCACCGCGACTTCTTCGATTGCCAGGGGCTTGCCGAATGCTCGTGCAACCGCTGCTTTCATGGTTTTATCCATCACTGCCTCCGAAGTCTGATCAAGATTCCTTATGCTCGAACGTGGACGCTTTCCCGACCATGATTTATATCAACCGAGCGGGCTGCCCGCCGATGCCGGAAACGTGTGGTTGCAGAAAGAGGCCGGCCGCCGCGCCCTTGCCCGGGCCGCGGCAAACGGCGTACAGTCAGCCGTAGGCCTCCCGGCCCAGGCCTCGCGCCCAGTCCCGAGTTCCAGGAGCTCCCATGTGTGAAATCTTCATCCGCGCCAGCGAACAGTCCTACGCGCCCGAAACCCGTTCGCTGCGGCTGCATGGCGTGGCTACCAGCCTGAGGCTGGAACAGTTGTTCTGGCAGGTATTGGAAGAAATCGCCGGCCGGGACGGCATGCGCGTGACGCAGCTGATCGAACGTTTGTACGACGAACTGATCGAGTATCGCGGCGAGGCCGCCAATTTCACGTCGTTCCTGCGCGTATGCTGCCTGCGCTACCAACTGTTGCAGGCGGAGGGCCGCATTCCGTTGGATGCGGCCGTGCCGATCCGTTCGCTCAACCCGCAGGCCGTGCTGGAAGGCTTGCCGCCCACGCTGTACGACGCCCAGCCTCTGCGCCCGAAACGCAAGGCTGCCTAATCCGTCAACACTGGCGCCGCCGCCACGGCAAAAAGCAAAGGGCCCGAATTCTCGGGCCCTTTGTTCATGTGGAGGCAGCGCAGCAGGCGTTCAGCCGCCAGACTGGATCGACGCCATCGCCACTTCGTTCTGCACGATGCGGCGGATGCGCACCGCATCGCCGATGCGTGAGAGTTTGCCTTGCGAATCCAGCAGCACGATGGCCAGATCGCGGCCGTTGATGCGGGCCAGCATGACCAGGCATTCGCCGGCTTCGTTGATGTAGCCGGTCTTGGACACCTTGATGTCCCAGTCGGGCTTGCGCACCAGCAGGTTGGTGTTGCGGAAGGTCTGCGTGCGGTTGTTGACCTCGACGTCGTACTCGGTATCGGTGGAGTAGCGGTGGATCAGCGGGCGCTGGGAGGCCGCGCGCAGCAGTCGGGCCAGATCGTGCGGCGACGAGACGTTGTCGCTGGACAGGCCGGTGGGTTCGATGAAGCGGGTGCTGGTCATGCCCAGCGCCTGCGCCTTGGCGTTCATGGCGGCCACGAAAGCCGGCAGGCCGCCCGGATAGTGGCGGCCCAGCGCGTTGGCGGCGCGGTTCTCGGACGACATCAGAGCCAGGTGCAGCATGTCGCCGCGCGACAGCTTGGTGCCCACGCGCAGACGGGAGGTGGTGTGCTTGAGGCCGTCGACGTCTTCGTCGGTGATCTCCAGCATTTCGTCCATGGGCAGGTTGGCGTCGACCACGACGACGGCCGTCATCAGCTTCGAGATCGAAGCGATGGGGCGCACTACGTTTTCGTTCTTGGCGAAGATGACCGTGGACGTTTCCAGATCCTGCACGTAGGCGGTGCTGGAACGCAGGGCGGCGGCTTCGGCGCGCACCGAGGAGGCGGGCGGCGGCATGGCGGCCGAACCGACTGCGGCGGCAGCGGCGGCCCGTTGCGCGCGCGACGGTTTGTTTGGCTTGCCGTTCTTGCCGGCGGCCGCGCCCTTCTTGGGCGGCGTGCCCTTGGCTGCGACCTGCTTGCCGCCTTTGGGGGCGGCGGCTTTCTTGCCGGAGGAGGATTTGGGGGGAGCTTTCTTGGCGGAGGAGGCGGCTTGTTTGCCGGAGGCGCTCTTGCCGGAGCTGGCTTTGGGGGCCGGAGCCTTCTTTGCTTGTTGCGCCTTGCAGGCCGACGACTTGGCGTTGGTCTTGCAAGGGTCCGTATTCTTCGCGGCTTGGGCGGCGGGGGGCAGGAGCGCGCACACCGCCAGCGCCACAGGCGCTATCGCGTTCGCAATCGCACGTTTCCAGGGAAATGCCATGGTTTGAGCTGGCTTGTCAGTCTGTCAGTAAATGTTTCTTAAGCCGGCGTTTCGTCGGGCCAGAAAAAGTCCAGATGAATTAGAGGCTTACGCGTCGAATTTAAACAGCAATTTCAAGTTGCGCGCAAGGCGATTCGCTATCATCGTCCAAAAAAATAATAGTGACGTATTGACGCAGCTTCAATTCGTCACAAGACAAGTGCGAGAAGCTAACGGCAGGCCGCGCGTGAGCGTAGCCCGGATTAACCCTCATCCGGCTGAACGCGCGAGGTTTTTGTCCATGCCGGAGCAGGCAAACCGCGCTCACAAAAGTGCAGGGCTTCGGGCGCGTAGGGGGATGCAGGGAAGGGGGGGCGTCGGAACCGACGCCAGAGATGGCCTCGCCGGGTGGAATCGAACCACCAATTGACCCTTAGGAGGGGCCGGTTATATCCATTTAACTACGGCGAGACTATTGCTGATCAGGCGGCAGCGTCGGTCGAGTGATCGCGCTTGCTTGCTAAGGCCTTGATATCGCTACGATTCTGTCGGCCCTGAGTTTATCACTGGGGGCACGGGTTTCGGCGCAGGACGCAAGTCTATCAGCAGGCGGCGCAAGCCCCAAATCCGTTGCCCTGCAACCCGGCTCGCTGGACCCGACGCCCAAGGTGGCTATTGCCGGAGCGCGGAGGCTATTTGTATATGATGACCGGGTCCCGCGCTGCGCGCCGGACCGTCCCGTGGAGGGGGCGACGAACAAAACAACGAAAAACGGGTTTCATGTCTAACCAAACCGATACGAATTTCATCCGTACCCTGATCGTGGGTACGCTGGTGGTGCTGCTCGCGATGGGGGTGCGTGCCACCTTCGGGCTCTTCATGCAGCCGATGGGGCTGGCGCAAGGCTGGGGACGCGAAGTGTTCTCCATGGCCTTCGCTTTGCAGAACCTGGTGTGGGGCGTGGCCTGTATCTTCATGGGCATCATGGCCGACCGCTACGGTTCGGGCCGCACCATCGCGCTGGGCGCGCTGCTGTACATGCTGGGCATGATAGGCACGCGCTTCGCCACGGATGAAGCCACGCTCTATCTGACGGCCGGCGTGCTGGTCGGATTGGGCCAGGCCGGCACGACCTTTCCGGTGATCCTGCCCGTGGTGGCCCGCGCGGTTCCGCCCGCCTACCGCAGCACGGCGATGGGCATCGCCAGCGCTGGCGGCTCGCTCGGTCAGTTTGCCGTGGTGCCCACGGGACAGGTGCTGATCAGCGGCCTGGACTGGACGGGCGCATTGTGGGTGCTGTCGCTGTTCGTCGCTTGCGGCGCCCCCCTGGCGTATTTCCTGCGCGGACGTCCGCAGGCCCACACCGGGCCGCAGCAATCGCTGGCCTCGGCGGTCAAGCAGGCGGTACGCCACCCCTCGTTCCATTTCCTGTTCTGGAGCTACTTCGTCTGCGGCTTCCACACCGCCTTCATCACGCTGCACTTGCCCGCCTATGTCACGGACGGCGGCCTGAGCGCGGGGCAGGGCGCGACCGCCATTGCGCTGATCGGCCTGTTCAACGTGCTGGGCTCGTTCTATGCCGGCAAGCTGGGCGGCAAGTACAGCAAGAAACGGCTCCTCGCCGTGGTGTACGGCATGCGCGCCTTCGGCATTCTGCTGTTGCTCTGGATGCCGTTGTCGCCATGGGTGCTGTACGCCTTCGCCGCGTGGATGGGTTTGTTCTGGCTGGGGACCGTGCCGCTCACGCAAGGCCTGATCGGCCAGATCTACGGCCTGCGCTATGCGGCCACGCTGTCGGGCATCGTCTTCCTGGGGCACCAGCTGGGCAGTTTCATCGGCGTGTGGCTGGGCGGATATGCCTATGCCAAGACCGGCAATTACGACGCCGTCTGGTGGCTGGGCGTGGCCCTGGCCGTCATCGCGGCGCTGTTGTGCCTGCCGGTGCGCGAACAGCCGGTTGCCCAGCCGACCGCGGCCTGAGACGTTCATGAACCCTGCCAATCGTTCCGCGCCCGCCGCCCGCCGCCATCGCAGCTGGCGCGCGATTGGCGCGCTGGCCCTGGTTGCCGTCCTGGGCCTGGCGTTCTGGGGCTACACCACGCCGGAAATGCAGATCCACTGGGAAAACCTGGCCGCGCTCTGCGGCTTCTAGGCGCTTTTTCCGCTCGGCCTCGCGGTATCCTACGGCGGTATTTCTCCCCTCATCGCGCGCCGCCTGCGGGCGGGCGCTACGGATGCCCATGCAGGACTCATCGCCCTCCTATCCCGATCTATCGCTGCCGGACATCGGCGGCATGCCTGCCGCCGACACGCTGGTGCTGACGGTGAACAACCGCCTGTCGCGCCGGCTTACGCTGGAGCTGGCGGGCCTGCTGCGCCAGGAGCGCCAGGTCAGCGAATTGCCGCGTATATTGCCGCTGTCCGCCTGGCTGGCCGATGCCGCCAATGAACTCGCGTTCGAGACGGATGGCGATGTGCCTGCCTATCGGCTGGACAGTTTCGCCACGCAACTGGTGTGGACCGAGGCGATCCGCGCTGAAGAAGCCGAGCGCGTGCTGTTGGATGCGAGCCAGGCCGCGCGCTTGTCGATGGATGCAGACCTGCTGATGGACGAATGGCAACTGCACGTGCCTTCGGGCGCGGATACCGACGAATACCGCGGCTTCGCGAAATGGCGGGTTCGCTACCGCCAGGCGCTGGCCGGCATCGATGCCGAGGATGCCAACCAGGGCTATGCGCGCGTACTGCGGGCGCTGGAGGACGGACGCCTGCCCGTGCCGCGCCAACTTGTGCTGGCCGGATTCACGGACATGTCGCCGCGCTTTCGCCGGCTGCTGCAGGCGTTTGAAGAGCAGGGCGCGGCCGTTGCGCAGTGGCGCGACGCGCAGCGCATTGAAACGCCGGCGCGCAGGTTCGAGGCCGCCGATCAAGGCGCGGAATGGCGCGCTGCCGCGGCCTGGGCGGCCGAGCGCTTGAAAATGCATCCCCATGGCCGCTACGCCATCGTCTCGCCCCAGCTGGAGGCGGAATCGCCGTTCGCGCGGCGGGTGCTCAGCCAGGCCCTGGCCGGGCGTGGCGGCGAAGCCGCGTACGCCTTCAACGTGGCGGTGGGGCGGCCGTTGAACGAATGGCCGATGGCGCGCGCCGCGCTCGCTTGGTTGCGCGCCCTGGCCGAATGCGCGCCGGGCAAGGGCTGTGGCGTGGAGGTGCTGGGCGCGGCCCTGTTGGGCGGGCATTGCGCGGGCGACGTGCGCGACCGCGCGCGGCTGGCCTCGATCGACGCGCGCTGGCGGCGCCAGGCGCAACTGCATGTCGGCCCGCAGGATTGGCGCAAGCTGCTGGCGGACTTGCCAGCGTTGGCGCAGGCCTGGAATCAGGCCATGGAAATCTGGACGCAGGGCGGCCGCCAGGCCACTTGCGACGTGTGGATGTTGCGCATGAAGGCCGCGCTGATGGCGCTGGGCTTTCCCGGCGAAGGCGTGCTGGACAGCGTCGGCTATCAGGTGATGGGCGCCTTGGGCGATGCGCTGGGCAGTTTTTCGGCGCTGGCGCCGGCCGCCGGGCGCCTGGGCGGCGTGGCCGCCGTGAACCTGCTGGAAAGCGTGGCGCGTTCCGCCTCGTTCCAGCCGCAACGCGATCCGCAGGCGCGCCTGGACGTGCTGGGTTTGCTGGAAGCCGAGGGCGGCTATTGGGACGGCGTCTGGGTGTTGGGCCTGACCGATGACGTGTTGCCGGCCTCGCCCAAGCCCAATCCGCTGTTGCCGCTGGCAGTGTTGCGCCAGGCCAAGGCGCCGCGCGCCACGCCCGAGCGCGAACGCGAATGGGCCGAAGGCATGTACGCGGCATTGTGTCGCTGCGCGCCCGAGATCATCGTCAGCCACGCGCACATGGACGGCGAACGCGAGCTGCGTCCGTCGCCGCTGATCGCGGCGGCAGCGCTGACGGACTGGACGCCCGCGGCGGCGCAAGCGTTGCCGGCCTTGCCGCAGGAATCGCTGGACGACGCGCAAGGGCCCGCTCTGGCGGCCGGCAATCGTGGCGGCGGCGGCCTGGACGTGCTGGACACGCAGGCGCGCAATCCGCTGTGGGCCTTCGTGCGGCATCGCCTGGGCGGCCGCGAAATGGCGCCCTATGCGGATGCGGCCACGGTCAACGTGCGCGGCCAGTTTTTGCACAAGGCGCTGGAACTGGTGTGGGGCATGATGCCCGACCAGGACGCGCTACACGAAGTCATGGCCACGGGCCGCCTGCCTGCCTTGCTGGAGCAGGCGGTGGCGCAAGCCGCGGACGAGGAACTGAAAGACTACGCGCCCGCCTTGCGCACGCTGGAATGCCAGCGCGCCCAGGCCGTGCTGGCGTCCTGGCTGGATATGGAAGCGCAGCGCCTGCCCTTCGCGGTGGCGCAGGTGGAAAAGAACCATCAATGGCAGCGCGGCGCGCTCAACCTGAAGCTGCGGCTGGACCGCATCGATACCCTCGGCGATGGCCGCAATGTCATCGTCGATTACAAGACCGGCGTGGCGGCGGCCAAGCCCGAACCCGACTGGTCGCGCAGTCGCCCCGTGAACGTGCAGTTGCCGTTCTATGCCTCGGTGCTGGCGGACGCCGCGGGCGGCGAAGTGGCGGGCCTGGTGCTGGCACAGATCCATGCGCGGCAGGTCGCCGCACAAGGCCTGGCCGACGAGGACCTGGGCGTGCCCGGCGTTACGCTGGCCAGCGACAGCAAGTACTTCGACGGGCTGTCCTGGCCGGAGATCCGGCAGCGCTGGCGCAGTGCCATCGAAGCGCTGGCCGACGAGTACGCCGCGGGCTACGCGGCCAACGTCGCGTATCGCCGCGACGACCTGAAATACTGCGATGCATTGCCGTTCCTGCGTTTGCATCTGGACGACGAGGACGCATGAGCCATGGCTGAACAAGAACGCTTGCCGCATGACCATATGGCGCGCGCCGACGCGCTGGATCCGACCCGTTCGTTTCTGGTGCAGGCGCCCGCCGGCTCGGGCAAGACCGAGCTGCTGACGGATCGCATCCTGGCGCTGCTGGCCACTGTGAACCGTCCGGAAGAAATCGTCGCCATCACCTTCACGCGCAAGGCCGCGTCGGAGATGCACGCGCGCGTGCTGAGCAAGCTGCGCCGCGGACTGGATGCGCCGCCCGAAGCCATGCACGAGCGCCGCAGCTGGGAACTCGCGCGCGCCGCATTGGCGCGCAACGACGAGCAGGGCTGGCATCTGCTGGACCATCCCGCGCGCCTGGCCATCCGCACCATCGACTCCTTCTGCGCGGGCCTGGTGCGCAGCATGCCTTGGTTGTCGGAGCTGGGCGGCATGCCCGAGATCACGGATGATGCGCGCACCCACTACGAGGCGGCGGCGCGCGCCACCCTGGACCTTGCCGACGACTACGAGGCCGTGCGCATCCTCCTCAAGCATCTGGACGTGGACGTGCAGGCCGCCAAGGAGGCCATCGCCGACATGCTGGGTCAACGTGACCAGTGGCTGCCACTGCTGCGCCACGGCTCCGACCGCGAGGGCATGGAAGCCATGCTGGCCGAGGCCATCGGCGAAGACCTGGACGCGCTCAGCGAGGCCATGCCCTATGGCTGGGCCGAAGCGCTATGCGGCCCGGCGCGGCTGGCTGCCGCCAATCTGCAGGATGGAGAGACCGAAAACAAGCTGCTGGCCTTGCTGGACTGGACAGAAGAGCCTCCGCCTGACGCCGAAGCGCTGGAGCTCTGGCAAGCCGTGGCGCATCTGCTGCTGACGGGCACCGGCACCTTGCGCAAGACCGTCAACAAGAACCTGGGCTTTCCTGCCAAGTGCGCGCACAAGGACCCGTTCGTGGCGTGGCTGGAAGCCGCCGACCCGGATGCAGTCTGGGTGCGCCGCCTGCATGCGGTGCGCGACGTGCCCGCGCCACATTTCACCGATGCGCAATGGGAAGTGCTGGGCGCGCAGCTGATGACGCTGGCGCTGGCGGTGGCGCAGTTGCGGCTGCGCTTCGCCGACACGGGCGAGGTGGATTTCATCGAAATCTCGCAGCGCGCCGCGGCCGCGCTGGGCAGCGCCGACGATCCGGGCGAACTGCTGCTGAAGCTGGACGCCTCGATCCGCCATCTGCTCATCGACGAATTCCAGGACACCAGCCAGACCCAGCTGGACCTGCTGCGCACGCTGACCTCGGGCTGGCAGCAGGGCGACGGCCGCAGTCTGTTCCTGGTGGGCGACCCGATGCAGTCCATCTACCGTTTCCGCAAGGCGGAAGTGGGCCTGTTCCTGGAAGTCGCCGACATCGGCGTAGGCGAACTGCAGCCGGATTTTCTCAACCTTACCGACAACTTCCGCTCGCAGGCGGGCATCGTCGAATGGGTCAACCAGTCGTTTGCGCAGTTGCTGCCCCGGCGCAGCGATGCGGCGGCGGGAGCCATCGCCTACAGCCCGTCCACCGCTTTCCATGAAGCGCTGCCGGAACCCGCTGTGCGCTTTCACCCGGCCTGGTCGCGCGATGGCGCGGCCCCCGCGGAAGCGCAGGCTGAAGACATTGCGGTGGACCTGGTACGCCAGGCGCTGATCGACCACAAGGGGGCCAAGCATCCCGTCGCCGTGCTGGTGCGGGCACGCAGCCATCTGGGCAACCTGACCCGCCGCCTGGCGCAGGAAGGCATACGCTGCCGCGCGGTGGACCTGGTGCCGCTGGCTCTGCGGCCG
This sequence comes from Achromobacter sp. ACM02, assembly GCF_014851605.1. NCBI lineage: Bacteria > Pseudomonadati > Pseudomonadota > Betaproteobacteria > Burkholderiales > Alcaligenaceae > Achromobacter > Achromobacter sp. ACM02. The sequence goes on along the minus strand of NZ_JACUZY010000009.1, from coordinate 139,140 downwards.
GTGGTGGCAGACCTGGTGCAACTGGTGCGGGCGTTGTCGCATGCAGGCGACCGTCTGGCCTGGCTGTCGGTGCTGCGCGCGCCGTACTGCGGCTTGACGCTGACATCCCTGCAGCGCTTATTCGGCGACGACCACATCACGCCGGTGCCGGTGCTGCTGGAGCGCGCCCTGCGCATCGCGCCGCAGACCGTACCTTCATCCGCCACCAGCGCGCCTCAGGGGTCATTGTTCGACGCGGCGCCCGCAGCGCCGGACACGCCATCGGCGCAAAGCGTGCTCGGCGCCGACGAGTTCGAGCGCTTGCGTCAGGTGGCGGGCATCCTGCTCGACAAGCGCAACGCCTCGGGCGCCATGCCTTTCGCGGCGTGGGTGGAGTCGCTGTGGCGCCGCCTGGGCGGCCCGGCGTTGTACGCCGGCCTGTCTGTCGCCAACGATGCGGAAAGCCTGTTCCAGCTGGTCGAGCGCCTGGCGCCGCACGGCGCCATCGACGTCGCGGCCCTGGACGCCGGCATCGCGCGCTTGTTCGCCGCGCCGGACGCGGCGGACGAAGACACGGGCGCGGTCGAAATCATGACCATGCACAAGTCCAAGGGACTGCAGTTCGAAACCGTCATCCTGTACGGCCTGCACCGCGCGCCGCGCGGCGATCAGGCGCCGCTCGTGCGCTTTGAGCAGAGCGGCGGCCGCGTGCTGTTCGGTCCGGTAAAGCCGCGCGCCGAAACCGAGGCCGACCCCCTGTCGCGCTACCTGGGCGCGCGCGAGGCGCGCCGCGCATCCTACGAAATCGATCGCCTGCTGTATGTGGCAGCGACGCGGGCGCGCAAGCGCCTGCACCTCGTGGGCCACGTGTCGGTGGACGAAGCCAGCGGTCAGGTCAAGACGCCGTCCTCCGCCAGCCTGCTGGGCCGCTTGTGGCCCTGCCTGGCCACACCGACACCGCCGTCGCTGGATGGCGAAACGGTGGTGCAGGAAGCCGACGGTCCCGAGTGGCAGGGCGAACCCTTGCGGCGCGTGGACCGCGCGGGCCTGGCGCAATTGGCGCGCGTGGCGGACGTGGCGGTCAGCCCCGGCTTTGGCGCCGCAGCGCGCGGCGCCTGGGGCGATGGCGGCGAACATCCCGCCTGGCAACTGGAGGCCGGCTACGACGCCGCCATCGGCACCTTGTCGCATGCCTGGCTGGCGCGTATCGGCCAGGACGGCGTTCAGGCCTGGTCCGCCGACGCGCTGGCCGAACGCTTGCCCGCCATGCGCCGCCAACTCACGCGCGCCGGCATCCCCGCCAGCCAGGCCGACGCCGCCTCCGAGGCCGTGCTCGAAACCCTGCAAGCCACCCTGGCCGACGAACGCGGCCTGTGGCTTTTGTCCCAATCCGGCGCCCGCCGCGAATGGCCCCTGATCGACGCCGCCGGCAAGGTGTCCGTCATCGACCTGGCCCTCAGCACCGAAGACGGCTGGCTCATCGTCGACTACAAAACCGGCCGCCCGCACCCCGGCGAAACCCCCACCGCCTTCGCCGGTCGCATGCGCCAACGCCACGGCGACCAACTGTTGCGCTATTGCGCGCAGGTCACGGCGCTGGACGGCCGCGCAGCGCGCGCCGCCCTCTACTTTCCGCGGGCCCGCGCCTGGATCGACCTGTTGTAGCGCGGGCCGCCGGCCCGGTGGCCGTCAGGTAAACGAGCGCACCGAATTGTTGATGCCGCGGGCGCAGTCGAACACTAGCGGACCCAGTCGCGCCAGCGCCTCTTCAAGGGTCCAGCGGCTGGTTGGCGCCACTATGTGCACGGCGGCAACGGGCGTGCCGCGCTGGCCCATGATGGGCGCGGCAATCGTCATGTCGCCCAGGAACAGCTCTTCCTTGTTGTACGCGATGCCTTCGCGCCGCGCTTGGCGGACGATCTCCATCAACCTGGTTGGATCGGTCTCGGTCCATTGCGTATGGCGCTGCAGCGGCGATGCATCGAGTATGGCCTGGGCGGCGTCTTCCGGCAGCGCTCCCAGGTAGGCGCGGCCGCTGGCCGTGCAGTACATCGGGATGCGGCTGCCGATGGGCATGTGGATGGGAATGAACTTCGCTGCCACGACCCGGGACACGTATACCATTTCGTGGTCCAGGGGTTCGGTCAGGTTGACTGTTTCCCCGGTGATGTTGGACAGTTCGGCCAGAAATGGATTGGCGGCTTCGACCAGCGGGTCGGCCGCGATGTAGTTGTAGCCGAGTTCCAGCACTCGCAGCGTGGGGCTGAACTTGCGCGTCTTGGGCGATTTGCTGATGAGGCCCAGTTTTTCCAGCGTGTACACGGTGCGCTGGGCCGTGCTGACGCTGGTGCCCACGGCTTGCGCCACTTCCGACAAGGACATTGCGCTTTGCGCGCCGCGGAACGCGAACAGCACTTTCAGCCCTCTCGCGAACGAGTGATTGAACATGCCATCGTCGACTTCCAGTTCGGCCTGTTCCAGCATTTTGGGCTCCTCGTTTTCCCGTATTTTGGGTGTTAATTATCGCCTAGCGGTAATATTAAATCTTCATGCGGGATTTTACTATTGCCCAAAGCATATTCGTTCCAATATTCTGCGCTCATTCATCTGTTTTGCCGGAGTGTGTGAGCATGGGGCAGGGTCAGAAAACAGCGGGGACGCCGATCCTCCAGGTCCAGAACGTCAGCAAGACGTTTGGGGCGTCGGCGGCATTGAAGGGCGTCAGCCTCGATGTGCGCGAAGGCGAGTTTCTGACGCTGCTGGGCCCGAGCGGCTGCGGCAAGACCACGCTCATCCGGATCATCGCCGGCTTCGAAACGCCCACCTCCGGCGAGGTGCGGATCGACGGGCTGTCGATCCTGTCCGCGCCGCCATACCGCCGTCCCCTCGGGATGGTTTTCCAGAACCTTGCCTTGTTTCCGCATCTCACCGTCGCGGAGAACATCGGCTACGGCCTGAGGATGCGTCGCGAAACGCCTGCCGCCATCCGCAGCAAGGTGGAGCGCTCGCTGGCGATGGTGGGCCTGGAGGGTTATGGCGCGCGCTACATCGGCCAAATCTCCGGCGGACAGAAGCAGCGCGTGGCGCTGGCGCGCGCCATCGTCATGGAGCCGCGGGTGCTGCTACTGGACGAGCCACTCGGCGCCCTGGATATGAAAATCCGCCGCCAGATGCAGACCGAGCTGAAGCTGATCCAGGAAAAGCTCGGCACCACTTTCATCTTCGTGACGCACGACCAGGAAGAAGCCCTGACCATGTCCGACCGCGTTGCCGTGTTCCGCAACGGTCTGATCGACCAGGTCAGCGATCCCGCCACCATCTACGAAAAGCCGCAGACCCGCTTCGTTGCGGAGTTCGTGGGCGACACGAACTTCTTCGAAGGCGTGGTGCAGACCGGCGCGGCGCGCGTGGACTGCGCCGAACTCCGCTGTGCCTTTGATCTGCCGGAGCCGCGTTTCGCCGCGGGCAGTGCCGTGGGTGTGTCGCTGCGCCCCCAGCACCTGAAGCTGACGCCGATGGCCGGCGCGCGCCTGCAGGCCCGCGTGGAACGCCGCGTCTACGCCGGACAGAACACCCGCGTCTGGCTACAGGCCGGCGCCCGCACCTTGATCGCCGACTGGCCTGCGCAGGACGGACTGCCCCTGCCCGAACAGGGCGCAGCCGTTGGACTGACCTGGGACGACAGCCGCATTTCGGTCGTTTCCCTCTAGCGCTGTTCACTCTTACTGGAGTCGCACAATGAGCATCCATCGATTCGCCAACTGGACCACCGCCGCGTTCATGGCCGTTTGCGGCGCAGCCGGCGCGCAGGAAATCACCATGGCCACCTGGGGCGGCGGCGTCGGTGCGGCGTGGCGCGAGGCCTACGCCGAGCCCTTCACCAAAGAGACCGGAATCGGCGTGAAGATCGTCGAAGTGCCCACGCCCGAGGCCCAGGTGCGCGCGCAGAAGGACGCACCCAAATTCAACGCGGCATTGTCGTCATTCTTCGAGGCCTCGCAGATGTACAGCGACGGTCTGCTCGAAGATTTCGACATGAGCGAGGTGCCGGCGCTGAAGAACGTGCCTGAGAAGTACCTGCTCAAGACGCCCGGCGGGCGCCTGATCGGCGTCAGCACCTATTTCGCCTACTACGGTATCGCGGTCAACAAGGACCTGGCCAAACCCTCCGATTTTTCGTCGTGGAAAGCGCTCGGCGATCCCAAATGGGCGGGCAAGCTATCCGTTACCCGCCCGGTCTACAGCTCGGCCTATGACCTGACCATCATGTCGGTGGCCGAAGGCGGCAATGAGCGCGACACCGCCAAGGGTTTGGCCCTGCTGACCGCGCTGGGCAAGAACTCGCTGGCGATGTACAGCTCGATGGCGCAGATGAACCAACTGCTGCAGCGCGGCGAGGTCACGGCGGCTCCCTATTACTCGACCCGCGTCTGGCAGATGAAGCGCGACGGGCAGACCAATATCGAGATGGTCATCCCCAAGGAGGGCGCGCTGATCCTGCCCTACATCGTGGTTGTGCCCAAGAAGGCGCAGGGCCGCGCCAGCTACCTGAAGTGGCTGAACTACGTGGCGCAGCCGGAAGGGCAGTCGCGCATCGCCGACGTCGCCGGCTATCTGCCGCTGAACAGCATGGCCAAGTTGTCTGCGGCCACTGAAAAAGAACTGGGACAACCGCTGAAAGCCCTGCGCGACCAGCTCTACCAGCCGGACTGGAACTACATCGCCGAATCCCGCAAGTCGCGCATCGAGCTGGTCGAGCGCGCCATGGCGGGCGCTGGCCGGTAAGCCCGGAGCCGCCTCGATGAAATCGACCCGGCCGCCGCTGATACTGCTGCTTCCTCCAGCGATCCTGATCCTCATGTTCGTCACGGGAATCGCCTATCTCGTCGTCGAATCGCTGCGCACCGGGGAAGGTTTCGGCTTGGGCAACTTCGCCAGCTTCTTCGCTCGGGCCGACTACGTCGCGGTGCTGTTGCGCACGATAGGGATCGCGCTGGTTGTCACGCTGTTCTCCGTGCTGGTCGGTTATCCCATCGCCTATGCTATCTCGCGCTACCGGGGCAATCGGAATCTCCTGATGATGCTGGTCATCACGCCGTGGCTGGTCAGCGTGGTGGTGCGCACCTACGGCTGGGTGGTGATCCTGGGCCCCAAGGGCACCTTGAACTCGCTGCTATTGTCGCTCGGTCTGATCGATACGCCCATGCGGTTGATCTTCAACATGACCGGCGTCGTAATCGGCCTGGTGCATGTCTTCTGTCCATTCTTCATCGTTTCGGTGTTGGCGGTGCTGCTGCACCTGGACCGCGCGCTGGACGAGGCGTCGCAAACCTTGTCGGCTGGCCCGGTGAAGACCTTTATGCACGTCACCTTGCCGCTGAGTCTGCCGGGCGTTATTACCGGGGCCATGCTGGTCTACCTGCTGTCCACCGGCGCCATCGTCACGCCGCTGCTGCTGGGCGGCGTGCGCGACGGCATGCTGGCCACGCAGATCTACCAGGACGTGTTGCAGGTCTTCGACTACCCGAAGGCCGCCAGCATGGCGATCGTCCTGCTGTTCGCGGCGTTCTCGCTGGTCATCCCGCTGCAATGGCTTGAACGCCGCGTCGCCGCGCGCGTGTCCGGAATGGGAGTTTGATATGCGCTGGCTCTACCGCTTGCTGCTGGTGCTGCTGTTCGGCTTCCTGCCTTTGCCCATCCTGGTGGTGGCGGTGTCGTCGTTCACCTCCACGGGTTATTTCACCTTGCCTCTGGCCTCGCTGTCGTGGCGCTGGTACCTGGAATTCTTTACCGACGCGCAGTGGCTGGGCCTGCTGGCCGTCAGCGCCGGCATCGCCTTGCTGGTGGCGTTCATCAGCACCTCGGCGGCCCTGTTGGCCGCGTTGGTGTTGGACCGCAGCCGCATCAGGGGTAGCGGCCTGATGGAGTCCCTGATCATGCTGCCGCTGGTGTTTCCCAACGCGGCGCTGGGCGTGGCCTTCCTCGGACTGCTCGGCTTGCTGGGCGTCAGCGGCTCGTACCTGGGCATCGTGCTGGCGCATTGCATCATTACGCTGCCGTTCGCCTATCGCCCCATCCTGAACTCCTTGCGCAAGCTGGATCCCGCGCTGGGAGAAGCCAGCATGAGCCTGGGTGCGCGGCCCGCGCAGGTGCTGCGCACTGTAACCCTGCCCATGCTCAAGCCCGGCTTGATCACTGCGTTCCTGTTTTGCTTCATCGTGTCGTTCGACGAGGCGACGATCACCGTTTTCCTGGTCGCCCCCGATGTCAACACCTTGCCCGTGCGCATCCTCACGCAGATACAGGAAAGCGCCAGCCCGGTGATCGCCGCCATCGCCACGTCCCTGATCGTCTTCACGCTTGCGCTGGTGCTGCTGCTGGAGCGCACGGTCGGGCTGGAGATGTTCGCCGCGCCGGAGCGCGACCACTGAACCCCTTTTTATGTCCGGAGCCCGATATGTATGAGATCCAGCCCGAAGATGCGGAATTGCTCAAGCACTTCAGGACGACCACCACCAAGAACCGGCCGTTGAAGCTGAACCGCCTGCTCAACCGCTTGCGGATGGAGCCCATGGCCGGCAAGCAGGTCATCGTCTGCACCAAGCCCTATTCGGAATATGCCATTGGCACGCTGGGCGAGGGGCGGGGCGATCCGGTCGAGCTGGCGCCGCAGCGCTACGCCAAGTTGGCCGATGCGCAGTGGGCTTTGCTGAAGATCCGCTGGGCCATTCATTCCCCTTATCCCTGGCCGTCCGACCTGGACTGAACGCCGGCCGCCACGCCGTGTGGCCTGAACCCAATCGACGGAGCCTGTATGTACGAGATCCTGGGGTATCCCAGCACCTGGACGATCGCGCCGGGAGAGACCATAGAATTCAAAGTCAGCTGTGCGCAGGCACTGCGCTACGACGCCGATCTGGTGCGCATCCGCAGCGGCGACGTGTCGCCGGGCGCGCCGGGGCTGAAGGAAACCGTGGTGTTGTCTGGTATCGCCACCGGTATCGCCGGACGTCCGCAAGGCACGGAAACCGGCTCGCGCGCGGTGGCGCCGGCGTTCAGCGAGCCTGTCTCGGGCTGCAAGAGCTGGATCCTGGCGGTGATGCCGACCTTGCCCTGCAACGGCGGCGATCAGGCGATTCTGTCGCGCTGGGACGAGGCCGCGCACGTCGGCTACGCGCTGGGCCTGGACAGAGACGGCCGTCTGTTCTGGGAGCAGGGCAGTGGGGGCAAGAGCGAGCGTCTCACGCTGGCGTTGCCCATGGCCGCGAGACAGTGGTACCTGGTGGCGGTGAACATGGACCTGGATGCGGGAACGGTCGCGCTGCGGCAGACTCCCACCAATCCCTTGCTGGCCGTGGATTCCCATGCGCAGGCTAGTGGCCGGCTGACAGCGGTGGATCCGGCTGCGCTGGCGAGCCTGCCGCTGACGATGGGCGCGGCCGCCACCGGCAAGCCGTTTCCACGCTATGCCCGGCACTATAACGGGCGGCTCGATTCGCCCACGTTGCTGCCGTATGCCGCGGGCGATGCCGACCTGGCGCAGCTACGCGTCGAGGCCGCGGCGCGCCGCCATGCCGCGCCGCCTCTGGCCGCATGGGATTTTTCGCAACGCATCGACACCGACGTCATCGTCGACGCAGCCCGGCCCTGGTCCGAGGGGCGCATCGAGAACCTGCCCGCGCGCGGCGTGCCCGGCCTGCGCTGGGATTCCAGCGTCATGTTCTGGCGCGAACGCCCAGACCATTTCGCCGCGCTGCACTTCCATGACGACACGCTGGAAGACGCGGGCTGGGAAACCGACTTCAGCCTGGCCGTGCCGGATGACCTGCCCAGCGGCCTGTATGCGGCGCGCCTTACCGGCGCGGCGGGAGAGCAGGAGCGCATCACCTTCATCGTGCGCCCGAAGGCGGGCGGCCCACGCAAGCGGATCGCGTTCCTGGCGTCGACGGCCACTTACATGGCGTACTCGAACTCGCACTACCGCCTGGATGAAGAGGGCATGGAAATGAAGTCCGGCAACTTCATGGTCCTGTATCCATGGGAGACCTATCTGGGCGAGCATCGCGAGCTTGGCCTGTCCATGTACGACACGCATTCGGATGGCTACGGCGTCTACTACGCCTCGCGCCTGCGACCGGTTTTCAGCATGCACCTGCAATGCCGCACCTGGTCGCTCAATGGCGACACGCATTTCCTGGACTGGCTGGATGAAAAGGGTTTCGACTACGACGTCATCACGGACGACATGCTGCACGCGGAGGGTCTGCAGGCACTGGATGGCTACAAGGTCGTCATGACCGGCGCGCACCCCGAGTACTGGACCACGCGCATGTGGCAGGCAATGGTGGCATACCAGGGGCGGGGCGGTCGCCTCATGTACATGGGCGGCAACGGCTTCTACTGGCGTTGCGCCTACCATCCCGAGAAGCCCTGGCTGATGGAACTGCGCCGGACCGAGACCGGCGCCCGCTACAGCGAGACGCCGGCGGGCGAGAGCTACCACAGCTATACCGGCGAATACGGCGGCACCTGGCGCCGCATCGGGATCGCGCCGCAGACGCTGACCGGTATCGGCACGACCGCGACCGGGTTCGACGCCTCATCCTATTACCGCCGGCGGCCCGAAAGCCATGATCCGCGCGTCGCCTTCATGTTCGACGGCGTGGAGGACGAGATCATCGGCGATTTCGGCAGCAGCGGGGGCGGCGCCGCGGGCGACGAGATCGACCGCGTCGACTACCGCCTGGGCACGCCGCCGCACACCTTGATCGTGGCCCGCTCGGAAAAGCACACGCGCTACTACAACGTGGTGCCCGAAGAGACCACCTATCACCATCCCACCATCAACGGCGAGGAAGCCAAGCACTGCTATGCGGACCTGGTGTTCTACGAATGCCTGAACGGCGGCGCCGTGTTCTCCACGGGCTCGATCACGTGGGGCGCGTCGCTGGCCTGGAACGGCTACGACAACAACGTGTCGCGCATCACCGCGAACGTGCTTGCCCGGTTCGCCGACGCCACGCCCTTCGTGTTTCCCCAGGCCAGCGGACGCTGATACCCACCATGCGCGCACCAGACTCGGCCGATGCCCGGCAATCCTTGTGGCAGCAGACCGCGGGACAGGCGCCCGCGACGCCGGCCCTGACCGGTTCCGTCCAATACGACGTCGTCATCGTCGGCGCGGGCATTACCGGCCTGTCCACGGCCTTGCATCTGAGCGAATCGGGGCTGCGCGTCTGCGTGCTCGATGCCCAGGACCCAGGCTGGGGTGCCTCCGGCCGCAACGGCGGGCAGGTCATTCCGGGCATCAAGCACGACCCGCGGGCGATCTTGGCCCGTTATGGGAAGGAACGGGGGGAGCCGCTGTTGAGCATGGTGGGGTCGGCCGCCGACGCGGTGTTCGAACTTATCGATAGGCACGCCATCGCCTGCCATGCCACGCGCGCCGGCTGGATACAGCCGGCCCACTCGGCCCGGGCCCTGGAGGCGGTGTCGGATCGGGCGCGGCAGTGGCTGGAGCGCGGCGCGCCGGTGGAAATCCTGGACCGGGAAGCGGTCAGCGCGCGTCTGGGCACTGACCGGTTCCTGGGCGGCTGGATAGACCGGCGCGCCGGCAGCATCCAGCCGTTGCTCTACACACGCGGCCTGCTGGCGGCGGCGCAAGCCGCCGGGGCTGCCGTGCACGGCCATACCCGCGTCAAGGCGCTGGAGCGTTCAGGCCAGCATTGGCTGGCACGCACGGAGCAGGGCGCCACGGTCCGGGCAGACCACGCGCTGATCGCCACCAACGGCTATACCAACGGCTTGTGGCCAGGCCTGCAGCGCAGCGTCATCGCGGCCAACAGCTTCATCGTCGCTACGGGGCCGCTGGACGCGCAGGCTTGCGGTCACATCATGCCCGGCGGCGTCGTGGCCTCGGACTCCCGCCGCCTGCTGCTGTACTTCCGCCGCGACCATGAGGGCCGTTTCGTCCTGGGCGGCCGGGGCCAGTTCGCTGACCCCGTCGCGCAGCAAGACTGGGACCACCTGGTGCGGGGGGCGCGCATGCTGTTTCCCGAGCTGGCCCGGATTCCGTTTACCTACCGCTGGGCCGGCCGCATCGCCCTGACGCGCGACTTCGTGCCGCACGTGCACCAGCCTTCGCCCAACCTGCACATCCTGCTGGGCTACAACGGTCGCGGCGTTGCGCTGGCGACGCAGATGGGCCGCTACCTCGCCCGCACCATCGCCGCCGGCGAACCCATGCCATACCCGGTCACCCCGATCACGCCGCTGCCGTTCCACGGCCTTAAGCGTTTCTACATCGCCCTCGGCGTTGCCTACTACGGCCTGTGCGACAAGCTCTCGTAGAGGCGCCAACCCCAACCCCGGAGCACCCATGTCCATCCAGCACATCCCCCAGACCGGCGACTCCGCCCAGCTCGACGAGCTCGGCCCCGTCGGCATCCCGCTCAGCGACCCCGCCTGCACGCTGCGCGCAAGCAAGATAGTGATCCCCGGCGCCGAAGCCACCAGCGCCGGCATCTGGGAATGCACCCCCGGTCAGTTCCGCCGCGAGGTCCAGGAAGGCGAGATCATGCACATCCTTGCCGGCTCCGGCACCTTTACGCCCGACGGCCAGCCCCCCCTGCAATTCCGCGCAGGCGACACCCTGGCCATGCCCCCCGGCACCCAAGGCGTCTGGCACATCCACGCCACTGTCCGCAAACTCTATGTTCTGGCCGCCGCCACGTCCAAATAAGAAGCCATCGCCCGGCCAACCCTGCAACCCGTCACCCCTCCCATTCGCGATCAGGCATATCAAGAAAAGCGCAGCCCAGTGGAGATAGCCAAACGAGGGGGAAAGGCGCGCAAAAGCAGTCCAAGCCAGGCAAAGCGAAGCGAGCCAAAAGGACCAGCGAAGCGACGTCCCAACCCCCTCCCCCTCGGGGGGAGGGCTGGGGAGGGGGCGCACATTCAGCCCCCCGGGGCCCGCCAGCCGAGAGGCTAGCAAGCAAGCGAAGCGCAGCTCTGCTAGAATCTCGGCTGGCGGGCCCCTCCGCATGGTTCGGCGGTGAACCTGGTCAGGTCGGGAACGAAGCAGCCATAGTCGTTTAGGGTCAGTGCCGGAGTAAGGCTCGCCAACCGGATTCTTCAAAGCAGCGCGTCATGACTATCCATGATGTCGCCGCTTTCAAGGGGGACGGGGTTATTTTCCAAGGATACGTTCCACGGGAATAAGCCCGTCCCCTTTGCGTTTCAGGCCGCGCTGAGCATGGGTTGCCATGCTTCGCGCCGAACCCCGGCAGCTGGACCGGCCATTTCGGGCCAGCTTGCGAAACAGGCTCTACAATCCACCCATGACTTATCTGGTACTGGCCCGCAAGTGGCGGCCGAGATCGTTCGATACCCTCGTGGGACAGGATCACGTGGTGCGCGCGCTGACGCATGCGCTCGACACCCAACGCCTGCATCACGCCTGGCTGTTCACGGGAACCCGCGGCGTCGGCAAGACCACGCTCTCGCGCATCCTGGCGAAGTCCCTCAACTGCGAAACAGGCATCACGTCCAAGCCTTGCGGTGTCTGTCGCGCCTGCACGGAGATCGATGCCGGGCGTTTCGTCGACTACCTCGAGCTGGACGCGGCCTCGAACCGCGGCGTCGAGGAAATGACGCAGTTGCTGGAGCAGGCGGTGTACGCGCCGGGAGCAGGGCGCTTCAAGGTCTACATGATCGACGAAGTCCACATGCTGACCGGGCATGCGTTCAACGCCATGCTCAAGACACTGGAAGAGCCGCCGCCGCACGTCAAATTCATCCTCGCGACCACCGACCCGCAGAAGATTCCGGTGACGGTGCTGTCGCGCTGCCTGCAGTTCAACCTGAAGCAGATGCCGGCCGATTCCATCGTCGGCCATCTGCAGGCCGTGCTCGGCCAGGAAGCGGTGGGCTTCGACGTGCCGGCCTTGCGGCTGATCGGGCAGGCGGCCGCGGGCTCCATGCGCGACGCGCTGTCGCTGACCGACCAGGCCATTGCCTATAGCGCTGGCAACCTGACCGAGGACGCCGTGCGCGGCATGCTCGGCACCATCGACCAGCGGCATCTGGTGCGCCTGCTGGATGCGCTGTCCGCTGGCGACGCCAAGAGCGTGCTGGCGGTGGCGGATGAACTGGCCATCCGCGGCCTGTCCTATGCTGGCGCCTTGGCCGACCTGGCCGTGCTGCTGTCGCGCGTCGCCATCGAGCAGCGCGTGCGCGGCGTGACCCCCGCCGAGGATCCGCTGGCCGGCGACATTGCCCGGCTGGCGCTGGCTCTGCACCCGGACGCGGTGCAGCTGTTCTATTCCGTGGCGGTGCACAGCCGCAGCGAACTGACCCTGGCGCCCGACGAGTACGCGGGCTTCATCATGGCCTGCCTGCGCATGCTGGCGCTCAATGGCGACGCCGGCCCGCAGACCGCGCTCGAAGCGCCCGCCGCGCCGGCCCGTCAGACTGCCGATGCGGCCGCAGCGCCGGCGGCAGTTGCCGCGCCTGCGCCCGCCGCGGCGCAGCCCCAGCCCGCGCCGGCAGCCGTTCAGCCCGCAGCCGCACCAGCGGTTGCGGAGCCTGCACCGGTCGCCGCGATTCCGGCGCCGCCCGTGGCCGCGCAGGCTCCTGCTCCGGCTGAGTCCGCGGCTCCCGCAGCCGTCGCGCAGAAGGCTGAACCGGCGCCTGCCGCGGCGGAACCCGAACCGGCCGCGTTGGAACAAACTTCGCAAGCCACCCAGCCCGGCAGCGTGCCGCCCTGGGAAGAACTGCCTGCCGATGCGCCGGCCATGTCCGAATCCGAAGCTGGCAAGACCGCTGGTTCGGCCGCGCTGGCGATCACGCCCGCGACCGCCGCAGCCATCGCGCCCGCGCCCCAAGCCGATGATGGCGAAGGCCCGCCCGCCTGGGTCGACGAAGAAATCCCGTTCGAAGCCGAAGGCGGCTTTGCGCCGGACAACGGCTTTACGTCGGATCCCGACGACGATGATTTCGAAACCCTGGCCAGCGCGCCCTCGGCTGCGCCGCCGCCAGCGGCCCGCCGCGAAGGTCCGGCGCCCGCGCGCAAGCGGCAGTCGTCGCGCGCCCGCCTGACGGACATGACGTCGGAAACCTGGCCCGAGCTGGCTGCGCGCCTGCCGGTCACCGGCTTGGCGGCGGAACTGGCGCGCCAGAGCGCATGGGCCGGCGTGCAGGGCGATGCCGTCATCCTGCGCGTGGCCGTCAAGACGCTGGCCGAAAGCGAAAGCCGCGTCCGTCTGCAGACGGTGTTGTGCGAACATTTCGGCCAAGGCATACGGCTGGACGTCGAGGTCGGCGTGACGGGCGAGGCGACGGCGCATGCCGTGGCCCAGGCCGAACGCGCCGCCCGCCAGCAGGCCGCCGAAGAGGCGGTCGCGGTCGATCCGTTCGTACAGGCGCTCGTCGCCGATTTCGGCGGCCAGGTCGTCGCCGGCTCGATCCGCCACGTAGATTCCCCCGCCGCCGCTGCCTGAAGCGGCGGCCATCTCTCATTCCCCTCGTTCAAGGAAGCATCGATCATGATGAAAGGACAACTGGCCGGCCTGATGCGCCAGGCGCAGCAAATGCAGGAAAACATGAAGAAGGCGCAGGACGCGCTGGCCGAGATCCAGGTCGAAGGCGCCTCCGGCGGCGGCCTGGTCAAGGTCACCATGACCTGCCGCCACGACGTCAAGCGCGTGGCCATCGATCCGTCGCTGCTGGGCGACGACAAGGACATGCTGGAAGACCTGGTCGCCGCCGCGTTCAACGACGCGCTGCGCAAGGCCGAAGCCACCTCGCAGGAAAAGATGGCCTCGGTCACCGCCGGCATGCCGCTGCCCCCGGGCATGAAGCTGCCGTTCTGAACGCAGCCCCAAAGCCGCAATGGACCCGCTACTGCCTGAACCCGAGCCGCTCGTCTCGCTGATCGAGGCGCTGCGGCGCCTGCCCGGCGTGGGCGTGCGTTCTGCCCGGCGCATGGCCTATCACCTGCTGCAGCATGACCCGCAAGGCGCGGACATGCTGGGGCAGGCGTTGGCGGGCGCGGTGCGGGACCTGAAGCATTGCGCCCGCTGCAACAGTTTCTCGGAAGAGGAAGTCTGCGGCACCTGCATCAATCCCAAGCGCGATCCCTCGCTGCTGTGCATCGTCGAGACGCCGGCCGATCAGAACATGATCGAGTCCAGCCACGGCTATCGCGGCCTGTATTACGTGCTGATGGGCCGCGTCGCGCCGCTCGAAGGGATCGGTCCGCGCGAGCTGGATTTCGAGCGGGTGATCAAGCGCGCGACCGACGGTGTGGTGCAGGAGGTCATCCTGGCCACCAACTTCACCGCCGAAGGCGAAACCACCGCCCACTTCCTGGGCGAAGCGCTGGGCGAGCGCGGCCTGCGGGTCACGCGGCTGGCGCGCGGCGTGCCTGCCGGCAGCGAGCTGGAATACGTCGACGCCGGGACCATCGCCTGGGCCCTGATGGAGCGCAAGACCACCTGATTCCGCAGTACCAGAACGCCTTGCCGGCAACGTATCGGCAACGGCAAAAACCGTGAGGAAGACAAGCCATGTCAGCGCTGACCGGACTGAAGGTCCTGGAACTCGGCACGCTCATTGCCGGCCCGTTCGCCGCGCGCATCTTCGGCGAATTCGGCGCCGATGTCATCAAGGTGGAAACGCCCCACGGGCCTGACGGCACGGGCGGCGGCGACCCCATCCGCAGCTGGCGCCATCTGCACGAGGGCAATTCCCTTTGGTGGACGGTGCAGGCCCGCAACAAGCAATCCATCGCACTCAACCTGAAAGATCCACGCGCGCGGGAGATCGCCCGCAAGCTGGCGCTGGACGCCGACGTGGTGGTCGAGAACTACCGGCCGGGCGTGCTGGAGAAGTGGGGGCTGGGCTACGAGCAGCTGCGCGCCATCAACCCCGCGCTCATCATGGTGCGCCTGTCCGGCTATGGGCAGACGGGGCCCATGAAGGACCAGCCGGGCTTTGGCGCCATCGGCGAATCCATGGGCGGGCTGCGCTACGTGTCGGGCCATCCCGACCGGCCGCCCCTGCGAGTGGGCATCTCCATCGGCGATTCCATCGCCGCCTTGCACGGCGTGATCGGCGCGATGATGGCGCTGCGGCACCGCGACGCCACCGGCGGACGCTGGAACGGCAAGCAGGGCGCGGAGTGCCAGGCAGGGCAGGGCCAGATGGTGGACGTGGCGCTGTACGAGGCCGTGTTCAACATGATGGAAAGCCTGGTGCCCGAGTACGACGTGGCCGGCGTGGTGCGCGAGCGCACCGGCGGCGCGCTGCCCGGCATCGTGCCTTCGAATACCTACACCACCCGTGATGGCCAGAACATCGTCATCGCCGGCAACGGCGACGCGATCTTCCACCGGCTGATGCGCGCCATCGGCCGTGACGATCTGGCCACGGATCCGGGGCTGGTGCGCAACGACGGCCGCGCCAAGCGCGTGGACGAGATCGACGGCGCCATCCAGCAGTGGTGCGGCGTGCGCGGCATCGAAGAGGCGCTGGGCGCGCTGAAGGGCGCCGACGTGCCGGTGGGCAAGATCTACAGCGTGGCCGACATGTTCAGCGATCCGCAGTTCCTGGCGCGCCGCATGATAGAGCAGCACCGCTTCCCTGACGGCACGCCGGTCAAGCTGCCGGCCGTCGTGCCCAAGCTGTCGGAGACGCCCGGCGAGACGCGCTGGGTGGGGCCCGTATTAGGGGAACATACCGAGGAAGTCCTGAAATCGCTGGGGTATGATTCAGCGGCTATAGAAGAGCTGGCAAAGACCGGCGCTATCGGTCTGCCCGACAACTAGGAGACAAGCACATGTCAGTCACTCGCCGTGATCTGCTCAAGATGGCCGGCGCCGCCGGCGTCATGGGCATGGCGCCCGCCATCGTGCGCGCGCAGAAGCTGGAGAAGACCAAGGTCCAGATCGCAGTCGGCGGCAAGCCGCTGATCTACTATCTCCCCCTGTCCATCGCGGAAGCCCGCGGCTACTTCAAGGACGAAGGGCTGGACGTCAGCATCGCCGACTTCGCGGGTGGCTCCAAGGCCTTGCAGGCCGTGGTGGGAGGCAGCGCCGACATCGTGTCGGGCGCGTTCGAACACACTTTGTCCATGCAATCCAAGGGCCAGGCCTACCGCGCCTTCGTGCTGCAGGGCCGCGCGCCGATGATAGGCGTGGGCGTGTCCAAGAAGAACCTGCCCAACTACAAGAGCGCCGCCGACCTGAAGGGCAAGAAGATCGGCGTGACCGCGCCGGGCTCGTCCACCAACATGGTGGTCAGCTTCTTCCTCGCCAAGCACGGCCTGAAGGCCTCGGATGTGTCCATCATCGGCGTGGGCGCCGGCGCCGGCGCAGTGACCGCGCTGCGCAGCGGCCAGATCGACGCCATCTCCAACACCGACCCCGTGGTGTCGATGCTGGAAATGCCGGGCGACATCCAGATCATCGTCGATACGCGCACGCTCAAGGACACCAAGGAAATCTTCGGCGGCAACATGCCGGCGGGCTGCCTGTACGCCCCGCAGGCCTTCCTTGACGCCAATCCCAACACCACCCAGGCCCTGGCCAACGCGCTGGTGCGCGCCGACAAGTGGATCCAGAAGGCCGGCGCCGACGAAATCGCCAAGGTCGTGCCGGAAACCTATCTGCTGGGCGATCCGGCCGTCTACAAGGCCGCCATCGCCAAGAGCCTGGAAGGCCTGTCGCCGGACGGCCTGATCCCCGAGGATGGCGCCGCCACTGCGCTCAAGGCGCTGGCTGCCTACCAGGCGGATTTCGACGGCTCCAAGATCGACCCGTCCAAGGTCTGGACCAACGACTACGCGCGCCGCGCCAACGAGAAGTACCCCAATGGCTGAAGCCGCGCTGTCGCTGGAAAACATCAGCTGCACCTTTGTCTCCCGCGACGACCGCTCGCAGCGCTACACCGCCGTCAGCGACACGACCCTGGCCATCGCGCCAGGGGAGTTCGTGTCGGTGGTGGGTCCGACCGGATGCGGCAAGTCCACCCTGCTCAACGTCAGCGCCGGCTTGCTGGCGCCGTCCTCGGGCAGCGTGAAGGTGTTCGGACAGCCCCTGTCCGGCATCAATGAGCGGGCCGGCTACATGTTCCAGGGCGAGGCCCTGCTGCCCTGGCGCAGCGCGCTGGACAACGTGGTGGCGGGCCTGGACTTTGCCGGCGTGCCTCGGCAACAGGCGCTGGAGCGCGGCCGCGAATGGATGCGCCGCGTGGGCCTGGGCGGCTTCGAGGGCCGTTATCCGCATCAGATGTCGGGCGGCATGCGCAAGCGCACGATGCTGGCGCAGACGCTGATCCGCGATCCCGACATCATCCTGATGGACGAGCCGTTCTCGGCGCTGGACATCCAGACGCGCCAGCTCATGGAGAACGAGGTCCTGGACCTGTGGATGGCCAAGCGCAAGGCCGTGCTCTTCATCACGCACGACCTGGACGAGGCCATCGCCATGAGCGATCGCGTGGTGGTGCTGTCGGCAGGGCCCGGCACGCACCCCATCGGCGAATTCGCCATCGACCTGCCGCGTCCGCGCGACGTGGCCGAAGTGCGCACGCATCCGCGCTTCGTGGAGCTGCACTCCGCCATCTGGGGCGTGCTGCGCGAAGAAGTTCTTAAGGGCTACGCCCAACAGAAGCGAGCCTAGGCCATGTCCAAGCTGATCAAACCCGGTTCGGCCAGCCTGCGCTTCTGGCAGTTGCTGCTGCTCGTCATCATTCTTCTCGTTTGGCATTTCGCGTCGCGCGATCCCAAGGTGGCCTTCTTTTTCGGCGAGCCGCTGAAAGTGTGGGGCCGCATCTGGGCCTGGTTCGTGACCAACGCGGACATCTATACCCACCTGGGCGTGACGCTGACCGAAACCGTGCTGGCGTTTTTCATCGGCACCATCGCCGGCCTGGCCTTTGGCCTGTGGCTGGGTCTGTCGCCCGGCGCAAGCGCGATCCTCGATCCCTACATCAAGGCCGCCAACTCGATGCCGCGCGTCATCCTGGCGCCCATCTTCGGCATGTGGTTCGGCCTGGGCATCTGGTCCAAGGTGGCGCTGGCCGTGACGCTGGTGTTCTTCATCGTGTTCTTCAATGTCTACCAGGGCGTGCGCGAAGTCAGCCCCACCTTGCTGGACAACGCCAGGATGCTGGGCGCGCGCCGCCGCCAGCTGTTGCGGCACGTTTACCTGCCGTCTGCCACCAGCTGGGTGTTTTCCAGCCTGCATACCTCCGTGGGCCTGGCCTTCGTGGGCGCGGTGGTGGGCGAGTATCTGGGCTCGGCCAGCGGCGTGGGCTACCTGATCCTGCAGGCCGAAGGCACTTTCGACGTCAACACCGTGTTCGCGGGCATCATCGTGCTCACGGCTTTTGCGCTGGTGCTGGACGCCATCGTCGGCATGGGCGAAAAGCGGCTGATGAAATGGCAGCCCAGGTCCGGCGAAACCGAAAAGATCTGACCGGAGTTTCCCATGGCCCGTCTACCCTACGCCGACCTGACCCATCCCGAAGCCAAGCCTCTGGTCGACCGCATCGTCGCCGAACGCGGCAGCGTCCTGCACCTGTACCAGATGCTGCTGCACAGCCCCGCGGTGGCCGGCGGCTGGCTCAATTACCTGACCTCGATCCGCCAGCTCAGCACCTTGCCTGGCGATCTGCGCGAGCTGGTCATCATGCGCGTGGCGGCCATCAACGGCGCGCCCTACGAGGCCGACCAGCATGCGCCGATCGCGCTGAAGGAAGGCGTTTCGCAAGCGCAGCTGGACGCGCTCAATGATTGGGAAGCGTCAGACCTGTTCGATGAACGCGAAAGGGCGGTGCTGGCCTACACCGATGCCATGACGCGACATGTGCAGGTGCCGGAACCGGTGTTCCAGGCGGCGAAGGCGGCGATGGGCTCCGAAAAGCTCATCGTGGAGCTGACCGCGACGGTGGCGGCCTACAACATGGTGTCGCGCTTCCTGGAAGCGCTGCAGGTGCATTCACACGATCACCGCTGACGTACGCGCGCGGCCGCAAGGGCCGCGCGCATGCTTGCGGATGTGGCAGCGGAAAGTCGCGCTCAGGCGCGCTGCGCCTCGATCAACGCATCCAGCTTGACCGCGTCCGCCACGAACAGGCGGATGCCTTCCGACAGTTTTTCGCTGGCCATCGCATCCTCGTTGAGCAGGGTGCGGAAGGTGACCTCGTCCGCGCCGATGGGGGCAATGTTGGCGGGCACGTCGTCGGCGCGCAATTGCGCGGGCGCGTCGCCCTCGGTGCCGGCCAGCTTGGTCAGCAGCTCGGGGCTGATGGTCAGCAGGTCGCAGCCCGACAGCGCCAGGATCTGGCCCACGTTGCGGAAGCTCGCACCCATGATTTCCGTGGGGATGTCGAAGTGCTTGTAGTACTGGTAGATCCGCGTGACGGACAGCACGCCGGGATCGCGCGCCCCGGCATTGTCGGCCTCGACCCAGTTGGCGCCGGCGGACTTCTTGTGCCAGTCGTAGATGCGGCCGACGAAGGGCGAGATCAGCTGCACGCGGGCATCGGCGCAGGCCACGGCCTGCGGCAGCGAGAACAGCAGGGTCAGGTTGCAGCGCACGCCTTCCGATTGCAGGGCGCGGGCCGCCTGGATGCCTTCCCAGGTCGAGGCGATCTTGATCAGCACGCGCTCGCGCGGCACGCCAGCGGCTTCGTACAGGGCGATCAGGCTGCGGGCGCGTTCGATGGTGGCGCGGGTGTCGAAGGACAGGCGGGCGTCGACTTCAGTCGACACGCGGCCGGGCACGATGTCCAGGATGGCGCGGCCAAAGGCCACCAGCAGGCGATCCATGAGTTCGGCAGTGGGCGCGCCGCGGTGTTCGCGCGCGGTCTTTTCCAGCAGGGGACGGTAGGCGTCCTGCTGGACGGCCTTAAGAATTAGGGACGGGTTTGTGGTGGCGTCGGTGGGACGCAACGCCTTCATCGCTTCGAAATCCCCCGTGTCGGCGACGACGGTGGTGTGGTTGCGCAGGGCGTCAAGTTGGCTGGGCATGGACGGTACGGCTCGCTGCAGGCTAGGGTTGAAGGTGTCCTAGCGTATCACCGAGGCCGCAGGCGCGCTGCCGGCCGGACGGCGGAGGGGGACGGCGGGACGCGGAAAAACAGGCCAAAACCCCGTTTCCGGCCTTATTTGGCGCGGTTCCCCGAGAAAAACGGCCGCTCAAGGTATAATCCGAAGGTTTGATTATCGATTCTAAAACCGGGGTTTACTGTGCTGCCGCAACTCTTTCCCGAGGGGATCAACCGCTTCCCTCCTGCAATTCTGGCTCTGGCGGACGGTACCATTTTTCGAGGCGTGTCGATCGGTGCGCCTGGGCATACCGTTGCCGAAGTGGTGTTCAACACCGCGATGACCGGGTACCAGGAAATTCTCACCGATCCCAGCTATAGCGGCCAGATCGTCACGCTGACCTATCCGCACATCGGCAATACCGGCGTCAACGCCGAAGACGTGGAAGCCAAGCGCGTCTTTGCCGCCGGCCTGGTGGTCCGCGACTGTCCCGCCCGCGTGTCGAACTTCCGTTCCACGCAATCGTTGCCTGAGTACCTCTCCGAGCAAGGCGTCGTCGCCATTTCCGGCATCGACACCCGCAAGCTCACCCGCATCCTGCGTGAAAAGGGCGCCCAGGGCGCCTGCATCTTCGTCGGCACCGACGCCGAGCGCGCCGTCGAGCTGGCCCGCGGTTTTGCCGGCATGGCCGGCCAGGACCTGGCCAAGGTGGTGTCGCTCAAGGATCGCGCCGAATGGACCGAAGGCACCTGGCAACTGGGCGAGGGCTTCTCCAAGCCCGACCAGTCCAAGTTCCACGTCGTGGCCTACGACTTCGGCATCAAGACCAACATCCTGCGCCTGCTGGCCGACCGCGGCTGCCGCCTGACGGTGGTGCCGGCCCAGACCAGCGCCGAGGAAGTCTTGAAGCTCAATCCCGACGGCGTGTTCCTGTCCAACGGCCCTGGCGACCCCGAGCCCTGCGACTACGCGATCGAAGCCACGCGCGCCTTCCTGGACAAGAAGCTGCCGGTGTTCGGCATCTGCCTGGGCCACCAGATCATGGGCCTGGCGCTGGGCGGCAAGACGCTCAAGATGAAGACCGGCCACCACGGCGCCAACCACCCCGTGCAGGACCTCCAGTCCAAGCGCGTGTTCATCACCAGCCAGAACCACGGTTTCGCTGTCGACGCGGCAAGCCTGCCGGCCAACGCGCGCGTGACGCACGTCTCGCTGTTCGACGGCACGCTGCAGGGCTTCGAGCTCACCGACCGCCCGGCCTTCTGCTTCCAGGGTCACCCCGAAGCCAGCCCGGGTCCGCACGACATCCTTGAACTGTTCGACAAGTTCATCGCCCTGATGTCCGGCCAAAAGTAAAGATTGCATCATGCCCAAGCGTACAGACCTAAAAAGCATACTCATCATCGGCGCCGGCCCCATCATCATCGGGCAGGCCTGCGAATTCGACTATTCCGGCGCACAGGCGTGCAAGGCGCTCAAGGCAGAGGGCTACCGCACCATCCTGGTGAACAGCAACCCGGCCACGATCATGACGGATCCGGAAACGGCCGACGTCACCTACATCGAGCCCATCACCTGGCAAGCCGTCGAAAAGATCATCGAGCGTGAAAAGCCCGATGCGCTGCTGCCCACCATGGGCGGCCAGACCGCGCTGAACTGCGCCCTGGACCTGGCCCACCACGGCGTGCTGAAGAAGCACAACGTCGAGCTGATCGGCGCCAACGAGCACGCCATCGAAAAGGCCGAAGACCGCC
Organism: Achromobacter sp. ACM02; assembly: GCF_014851605.1. NCBI lineage: Bacteria > Pseudomonadati > Pseudomonadota > Betaproteobacteria > Burkholderiales > Alcaligenaceae > Achromobacter > Achromobacter sp. ACM02. The sequence continues at coordinate 117,354 of NZ_JACUZY010000009.1, read as the reverse complement.
AGAAGTTCAAGCAGGCCATGACCGACATCGGCCTGGAATCGGCCAAGTCGGGCGTCGCCCACAGCATGGACGAAGCCTGGGAAGTGCAGCGCCGCATCGCGGCCGAAGTCGGCACCTCCGGTTTCCCCGCCGTGATCCGCCCCAGCTTCACCATGGGCGGTTCGGGCGGCGGCATCGCCTACAACGCCGAAGAATTCGAAACCATCTGCCGCCGCGGCCTGGAAGCTTCGCCCACCAGCGAACTGCTGATCGAAGAGTCGCTGCTGGGCTGGAAGGAATTCGAGATGGAAGTGGTCCGCGACAAGGCGGACAACTGCATCATTGTCTGCTCCATCGAAAACCTGGACCCGATGGGCGTGCACACGGGCGACTCCATCACCGTGGCGCCGGCTCAGACGCTGACCGACAAGGAATACCAGATCATGCGTAACGCATCGATCGCGGTGTTGCGCGAGATCGGCGTGGATACGGGCGGCTCGAACGTGCAGTTCGCCGTCAATCCCAAGAACGGCCGCATGATCGTCATCGAGATGAACCCGCGCGTGTCGCGTTCGTCGGCGCTGGCGTCCAAGGCTACCGGCTTCCCCATCGCCAAGGTCGCCGCGCGCCTGGCCGTGGGCTACACGCTGGACGAGCTCAAGAACGAAATCACCGGCGGCGCCACGCCCGCCTCGTTCGAGCCCTCGATCGACTACGTGGTCACCAAGGTGCCGCGTTTCGCCTTCGAAAAATTCCCCACTGCCGACGCGCGCCTGACCACCCAGATGAAGTCAGTGGGTGAAGTCATGGCCATTGGCCGCACCTTCCAGGAATCCTTCCAGAAGGCGCTGCGCGGCCTGGAAGTGGGCGTGGACGGCCTGAACCAGAAGACCACCGACCGCGAAAAGCTGCAGGTCGAACTGGGCGAACCCGGTCCGGAACGCATCTGGTACGTGGGCGATGCCTTCGCGCAGGGTTTCACGCTGGACGAAGTGCACAACATCACGCACATCGATCCGTGGTTCCTGTCGCAGATCAAGGAAATCGTCGACATCGAGCTGGCGCTGGAACAGAAGACGCTGGCTGACCTGGACTACGCCACGCTGTGGGAACTCAAGCGCCGCGGTTTCTCCGACCGCCGCCTGGCCTTCCTGCTGGATTCCTCGGAATCCGAAGTGCGCAAGCTGCGCCACCAGCTGAACGTGCGTCCGGTCTACAAGCGCGTCGACACCTGCGCCGCCGAATTCGCCACCCGCACGGCCTACATGTACTCGACCTACGAGGAAGAGTGCGAAGCCGCGCCCACCGACCGCAAGAAGATCGTGGTGCTGGGCGGCGGTCCGAACCGCATCGGCCAGGGCATTGAGTTCGATTATTGCTGCGTGCACGCCGCGCTGGCGCTGCGCGATGACGGGTACGAGACCATCATGGTCAACTGCAACCCGGAAACCGTGTCCACCGACTACGACACCTCGGATCGCCTGTACTTCGAGCCGCTGACGCTCGAAGACGTGCTCGAAATCGTCCACAAGGAAAACCCGGTCGGCATGATCGTCCAGTACGGCGGCCAGACCCCGCTGAAGCTGGCGCGCGCCCTGGAAGCCAACGGCGTGCCCATCATCGGCACCAGCCCTGAATCCATCGACGTGGCCGAAGACCGCGAGCGCTTCCAGAAGCTGCTCAACAAGCTCGGCCTGCGCCAGCCGCCCAACCGCACTGCGCGCACCGAAGGCGAGGCCCTGGCCCACGCCGCCGAAATCGGCTATCCCCTGGTCGTGCGTCCCAGCTATGTGCTGGGCGGCCGCGCCATGGAAATCGTGCACGAGCAGCAGGACCTCGAGCGCTACATGCGCGAGGCCGTGAAGGTCAGCAATGACTCGCCGGTGCTGCTGGACCGCTTCCTGAACAACGCCACCGAAGTGGACGTGGACTGCCTGGCCGACGGCGAAACCGTCTTCATCGGCGGCGTCATGGAACACATCGAGCAGGCCGGCGTGCACTCGGGCGACTCGGCTTGCAGCCTGCCCCCGTACTCGCTGTCGGCGGAAGTCATCGCCGAGATCAAGCGCCAGACCACGATGATGGCCAAGGCATTGAACGTCAGCGGCCTGATGAACGTGCAGTTCGCGATCCAGGGCGGCGACGTCTACGTGCTGGAAGTGAACCCGCGCGCTTCGCGCACGGTGCCCTACGTTTCCAAGGCCACCGGCCTGCAATTGGCCAAGATCGCCGCGCGCGCCATGGCCGGCCAGACCCTGGCTGCGCAAGGCATCACCAAGGAAGTCGTGCCGCCTTACTTCTCGGTCAAGGAAGCCGTGTTCCCGTTCGTGAAGTTCCCGGGCGTGGACACCATCCTGGGTCCGGAAATGAAGTCGACCGGCGAAGTGATGGGCGTGGGCACGAGCTTCGGCGAAGCCTTCGTCAAGTCGCAGCTGGCCGCGGGTGTGCGCCTGCCGGAATCCGGCACGGTGTTCATCAGCGTCAAGAACCAGGACAAGCCCCTGGCGGTGGAAGTGGCGCGCGGCCTGCACGCGCTCGGCTTCAAGCTGGTCGCCACGCGTGGCACGGCTGCCGAGATCGAAGCCGCCGGCATTCCGGTTCAACTGGTGAACAAGGTCACCGAAGGCCGTCCGCACATCGTCGACATGGTGAAGAACGGCGAGATCTCGCTGGTCATCAACACCGTCGAAGAGCGCCGTAACGCCATCGCTGATTCGCGCACCATCCGCACCCAGGCGCTGGCCGCCCGCGTGACCTTCTTCACGACCATCGCCGGCGCCCGCGCCGCGGTCGAAGGCATGCAATACCTGCGCCAAGGCCTGGGCCTGCAGGTGTATCCGCTGCAGGAGCTGCACGCTTCCTTGCAAGGCTAAGCCGGCAAGCGACACAATAGGGCACGCGAAAGCGTGCCCTATTTTTTTGCAACGCGATTCCGCAACGCTACGACAGGCATCAGGCACACATGGAAAGAGTCTTCATCACCGGCGCCAGCAGCGGCCTGGGACGCGCCTTGGCGCAGCAATACGCGTCTACGGGCGCCACGCTGGGCCTGCTGGGCCGGCGCGAGGACGCGCTGCGCGAACTGGCCGACAGCCTGCCCGGCGAGCACCGCTGCTATGCAGTGGACGTGCGCGACCGCCAGGCGCTGCATGCCGCGGCACAGGATTTCATTGCCTTTTGCCAGGGCCGGGTGGACGTGGTCATCGCCAGCGCCGGCATCAGCGCCGGCACCCTGACCGAGCATGGCGAGGACTACGACGTCTTCAAGGCCATCGTCGACACCAATCTGCTGGCCACCGTGGCAACCTTCGAACCCTTCATCGCGTCCATGCGCCAGGCCGGGTCGGGCAGGCTGGTGGGCATCGCCAGCGTGGCAGGGGTGCGGGGGCTGCCGGGCGCGGGCGCCTACAGCGCGTCCAAGTCGGCGGTGGTGACCTATTGCGAAAGCCTGCGGCTGGAGCTGGCCGCCGAAGGCATAGACGTGGTGACGATCGCGCCCGGCTACATCAAGACGGCGATGACGGCCCACAACCCGTATTCCATGCCTTTCCTGATGGAAGCAGACGCCTTCGCCCGCCGCGCGCGCAGCGCGATCGGGCGGGGCGCGTCCTATGTGGTGATTCCGTGGCAGATGGGCATCGTGGCCAAGCTGATGCGCTTGTTGCCCAATGCCGTCTACGACAGGCTGGCACGCAACGCGCCGCGCAAGCCGCGCCGCGCGCGCTAAGCGTTCACGGCACCACGTCGTTGCCGACTTCGTCGGTCACGTGGCCCACGTCGCCCCAGTCCAGCACCTGCCATTTACGGCCCTGCACGCCGACGCGGTTGATGCTGACGTTCAGCAGCGAGGCGTCGCGCGGCCCGTTCAACGGCACGCCCGAGGCATGGCGCCAGATGATGTCCAGCACGCCGCCGTGCGTGAACATCAGGATGCGTTCGTCGTCGTGGCGGCTGGCGATGTCGTCCACGGTGGAAATGACGCGGGACTGGAATTGGCCCAGCGTTTCGCCGCCGTCCAGCGGACGCAGCGGGTCGCGGCTCTTCCAGGCGGCAGCGGCTTCGGGGGCCAGCACATCGATGCGTTCATGGTCCAGGCCTTCCAGCACGCCGAAGCCGCGCTCGCGGATGCCCGGCTCCACGCGCACGCGCAGGCCCAGCTGTTCGGACACGGGCACGGCGGTGGCGTGGGCGCGCTGCAGGTCGCTGCTGTAAATGGCGTGGATGGGCGTGTGGCGGGCCTCTTCGCGCATGCGCGCGGCCAGCAGGCTGGCCTGGTTGACGCCGAATTCGTTCAGGGGGATGTCTTGCCAGCCTTGCAGGCGGCGCTGGCGGTTCCAGTCGGTTTCGCCGTGGCGGATGAACCAGATTTCAGTCATTACGGTCTTGATGCGGATTTAGAGCTGGCCGGACGCGATGGGCGCGCGCGGTTTCCAGATGGTTTGAATGATCGAGCTTAACGCGACCAGCGCGGGCTCGCTAGCGCGCTCATAGGGCAGGATGAATCCCAGCATGGCGTCCACGCGCGCCTGGCCCCAGACGATGAAGTCGTTCGAGGCCGCGCCGGCCAGCGCGGCTTCCTCGCGCAGCAGGGCGCAGCCGGCGCCCGCGCGCACCAGCGCGTCCAGGTTGGCCTGGTCGTCATTCTGCATCACGATGCGCGGCGACAGGCCATGGCGTTCGAACATGTCGCGCAAAAGCAGGTGCGTATGGCTGCCGGCGGGGCCGTCCAGCCAGGGCAATTGCGCCACCTCGCGCCAGCCGCCGCGCTTGAGCACGGCGGCGTGCTCCTTGGGCATGGCGATGCGGTAGCGCACGCTGCGCAGGGGCTGCCAAAGCACGCCGCGCGGCGGATTCGCGGCGATGATCAGCGCCGCCGGCAGGCGGCCGGTGCTGACCTGTTCCGCCAACGCGGCGGCAGGCAGGGTCTGGGTCTTCAGCTCGACCAGCGGCAGGCGCTGGGTGACGGCCGAGGCCAGTTCGCCCAGGCGCAGGAAATCCGGCTTTTCGCTGGGCACGCCCAGCTCGACCGCGCCATGCAGGCTGCCTTGCAGCTGCTGGGCTTCGGATTTGAACTGCGCGCCCAGCACCAGCAGCGATTCGGCGGTGGGCAGCAGCACCTCGCCGGCCTTGGCCAAGGCCAGCCTGCCGCCGCTGCGGTCGAACAAGGCCACGCCCAGGCTTTGTTCCAGCGCCTTGATCTGCGCGGTCACGGCGGGTTGGGTCAGCGACAGCGCCTCGGCCGCCTTCGTCAGGTTGCCCAGCCGGGCGACGGTGACGAAGGCGCGGATCTGATAGATTTCCATGGCCCCGAGTTTAGGCCGCCAGGAGCCGCACTTGGGTAGGTTCGAGACCGATGGAAACCGGAGCGCCGATGGGGAAGGGCGACAGCCCGGCCAGATGCGATTGGTCCGCCGTCAGCCGCTGCTCGCCGATCTGCACCTGATAGCGGGTGAACTCGCCCAGGAATTCGCTGCTTTCCACGATGCCCGGCAGCCACACATAGCGCGCGTCGCCCAGCCCGTCCGCCATTTCGATCTGTACCGTGTGCGGGCGGAAGCTGGCCGCCAGCCGGGTAGCGGCGGGCGCTTCGCCCGTGAGCGGCAGGTGCAGGTCGCCCACGCCTTCCACCGCCAGCACCACGCTGCCGCTGGTGCGTTCGCGCACGTCGCCTTCCAGCACGTTCATCGTGCCCACGAAGTTGGCGACGAAACGGTTCACCGGATAGTCGAACAAGGTGCTGGGCGCGCCGATCTGCTGGACCACGCCATGGTCCAGCACCGCCATGCGGTCGGCGGTGGTCATGGCCTCTTCCTGGTCGTGGGTGACGAAGATGGTGGTGATGCCAAGCCGGCGCTGCAGGCTGAGCAGGTCCTGGCGCATCTGCACACGCAGCTTCTTGTCCAGGTTGGACAGAGGCTCGTCCAGCAGCAGCACCTGCGGCTCGATCACGATGGTGCGCGCCAGGGCCACGCGCTGCTGCTGCCCGCCGGAAAGCTGGTTGGGGCGGCGCTTGCCATACTGGGACAGGCCGACGAGGTCCAGCGCGGCCTCCACCTTGGCATGGATCTCGGCGCGCGGCAGCTTGCGTTCGACCAGGCCGAAGGCCACGTTGTCCCAGACCGTCATGTGCGGCCACAGCGCATAGTTCTGGAACACCATGCCGATGTTGCGGTTCCAGGGCGGCGTGCCGCTGATGTCCTTGCCGTCCACCAGCAACTGCCCGGCGCTGTGCCGGTTGAAGCCGGCGATCAGCCGCAGCAGCGTGGACTTGCCCGACCCCGAGGGGCCCAGCAGCGCGAAGAACTCGCCGGGTTCGATGCTGATGTTGACGTCCTTGAGCACTTCCGTCTTGCCATAGGACAGCCGGATGTTGCGGCATTCGACGCTGACTTTCTTCATGCGGATTCCCCTTCATTGCGAGCCGGCCGCTGGCGCGACTGGGCGCGCTCCACCAGCAGGTGCGAGACATACGTGCCGATGGCCACCGCGGCCACCGCCAGGACGCCGAGCGCGGCGCCGGGACCCCGCCCCGCTGCGCTCTGCATGTACAGATAGATGCCGTAGCTCATGGGCGCCTGGCTATCCTTGGTCACCAGCATGATGGTGGCCGACAGTTCCACGGCCGCCGTCACGAAGCTGGTCACGAAGCCCGCCAGCATGCCGCCCGCCATGAGCGGCACCACCACGCGCCGTATGGTGCTCATGCGCGTCGCGCCCAGCGATTGCGCCGCCTCTTCCAGCGAGATGTTGATCTGCTGCAGCGAGGCCACGCAGGAACGCAGGGCGTAGGGCAGCCGGCGCACCGAGTACGCGATCATGATGATGATCCACGACGAGGTCAGCAACGTGCCCGTGCCGGGCAGCTCTATGCCGCGGAAGGTGCGCAGAAAGCCGATGGCCAGCACGATGCCTGGAATCGCCAGCGCCGCGGAAGCCAGGAAGTCCAGCCACTGGCGCGCCGGCAAGCGGGTGCGCAGCATCAGGTAGGCAATGGCAGTCCCCAGGATCACGTCCACGCCGGCGGCCAGGCCGCAATAGAGCAGGGTGTTGGCGATCATGCCTTGCGACTCGGAGAACACCGCGGCGTAATGCGCCAGCGTGTAGCCGTCAGGTAGCGGCGCAAAGCTCCAGACGCTGGCCAGCGACAGCAGCAATACGCCCATGTGCGGCGACAGCACCAGCAGCAGCACCAGGATGATCCAGCCATAGGCCAGCACGCTCTCCATCGGGCGCAGTTTGCGCTTCTGGATGGAGCCGCCGCCCTTCTGCAGGGTGGAGTAATCGCGGCCCTTGAGGACCCGTGCCGACAGCCCCAACGCCAGGATCGAGAAGCCCACCATGATCACGCTGATCACATAGCCCAACGGGTCCTCCAGGCCCACCTGCGTGATGCGCAGATAGGCTTGCGGCGCCAGCATGTTGGTGGTGCCCAGCACCAGCGGCGTGCCCAGGTCGTCGAACACCTTGACGAACACCAGCGAGGCGCCAGCCACGTAGCCGGGCAGGGCCAGCGGGAAGATCACGCGGCGGAACAGGCGAAAGCCCCGCGAACCCAGGTTGAAGGCCGCTTCTTCCATGGCGCCGTCGATGTTGCGCAGCGCCACCACCAGGTTCATCAGGATGAAGGGAAAGTAGTGCAGCGCTTCCACGAAGATGACGCCGTTCAGGCCTTCCATGAACGGAATGGTGAAGCCGAACCAGTCATTGAGCAGCAGGTTCACGCTGCCCGAGCGGCCGAAGATCAGCTGCATCGCGACCGCGCCCACGAAGGGCGGCATGATCAGCGGCAGCACGCCCAGCGTCTGGATCAGCAGCGCGCCGCGGAAATCGAAGCGCACCGTGAAGTACGCCAGCGGCACGGCGATCAGGGACGCCAGCAGCGCCGACCAGCCCGCCACGTACAGGCTGTTGAAGAAGGCTTCCTTCATCAGCGGCTGGTTGAAGAAGGCGCCGAAGTGGCCCATGGTGAAGCTGCCGTCGGCGTTCACGAAGGCGCTGTAGAACACCGTGCCCACCGGCACGGCAAGGAACAGCAGCAGAAAACCGAACACCAGTAGCGCCGTCAGCAGGGGGCCGACGGGCAGGCGCGAGTGGCCCGAAGAATTCATCGAGATTCCCGAAATCGTTGCCAGGGGAAAACCGCGGCAGCGGACGGGACCGGCCCGTCCACTGCGCGTCCTGCGGGTGTGGCGGCCTAGAGCGCGGCGGCCTGCTTGGCGAGCTTCACGGCTTCTTCGTAGTTCGCCTTGGAACGGCCGTTCCATTCGCCTTCCAGCTGAGTGATCTGCTGGTTCACGGCGGCGTCCTTCTTGTTGCCGGCGAAGATCGCCAGGAAGGCCGGGTCGGCGGCCTTCTTTCCGTCGATCAGCGGCGCCCAGGTCAGCTTGCGGGCCTGCGCCAGCAGTTCGGCAGCCTTGCCGCTCTTGGCCTTGTCGCCCAGCTTGGCTTCGGCGTCGTAGATGGCCTTGGTGGCGGCCTGCAGTTCCTTCAGGCGGAACGTGACCGTCTGGTCATACAGTGACTGCACCACGTAATAGCGCGACTGCGACAGGTCGGCGTTGAATTGCACCTTGCTGCGCTTGGCGATTTCAGCGGGGTCGGGGTAGCCCTGGGGAATCTTGCCGGCCAGCGCCGTGTAGGGCAGCACTGGCAGGCGCGAGATCTTGGGCTCCAGCAGCAATTCCTGCCCGGCCTGGCTGAGGGTGAAGGCGATGAACTTCTTGCCTTCCTCAGAGTTCTTCGCGCCGGCGATCAGCGCGATGTTGGCCGGCACGATGGCGGTTTCGGAGGGGTAGACGAATTCGACCGGGAACTTGGAATACTTGCTGGACAGGCCGAAGAAGTCGATCACCGGGCCGGCGCCGAACTGGCCGTTGTTCACGCCGTCGGGTACGCCGAACGAACGCTCGGTCACGGCGCTGCTGTTGCCCGACATGCGCAGCAAGGTGCTCCAACCTTCGTCCCAGCCTTCGCCCTGGAGGATCGTTTCCACCGTCAGGTGCATGGTGCCCGAGCGCGACGGCGAGGTGATCCCGACATGGCCGAACCACTGCGGCGACAGCAGGTCCTTCCATTCCACCGGCGCAGGGATCTTGTGCGCCGCGATGTAGCGGGTGTTGTAGATGATGCCGTAGCCGGCCAGGGCCTGGCCCAAATACATGCCGCCCGGATCGTTGATGGGATAGTTGCCGATCTTGTCAGGCACCTGCTTGTTGGCGACGTCGGTGGAACTTGCCAGCAGCTTGTCGCGGCCCAGCACTTCGAAGGCGTCGGGCGCGCTGGCCCAGAACACCTCGGGGCGCTGGCCGGCGGGCGTTTCGCGCACATAGGCGATGCCCGATACCGTGTTCTTGTTCAGGACTTCCAGCGTGATGCCGGGATTGGCCTTTTCGAAGGCCGTCTTGTAGGCCTGGGTGAGGTCTTTGGGGAACGACGTGATCACCGTGACGGTGCCTGCCAGGGCAGGGGCCGCGCAAACGGCCAGCACCGCACCTGCAAGGGCTGTGCGCATTGCATGCATGGTTTGTCTCCGTAGTTTTAGATTTGTCCGGAGACAGTACTGGCCGGCCTGGGCAGCGTCCAATCACAAATTTTGATGCGCGCCATCAATGCGGGCGCCCCGGCCGGGCGGGGCGCCGAGCCTTGCCCGCTAGGCCGTGGCGGATATGCCGCCTTGCATGGCCCGGGCCTGCTTGTCCATCACTGCGGTGATCTGCTGCTGGATCTGCATCGCCTGGGCGTTGAGCGCCATCAGTTGCTGGGCCTTCATTTCGGCCGGCATGCTGCTGGCCTTGACCTTGGCGATCTGGTCCATCACGCGCTTGAGCTGCTTCTGCAGTTCCTTGATCTGGCGTGTGTAGGCGTCGTCGTTGCTGGAGTCTTCGGTTTCCTTGGCTTCCTGCACGTTGCCCATTTTCAGGCCGCCTGGGTTGTTGACGCGGATCTTGCCGTCCGCGGACACCGTGCTCGCTTCCGCGTCCGAGGCGCTCTTGGCTTCCTTGTTGGCCTGGATCTTCTGGGCCCAGAGGTCGGCCAGGCTGTTGATTTGGGAACTGCCGCTGATGGGATCGATCGCCATGATTGCTCCTGCCGCCTATGAGGATTTCGGGGTTTTCACTAGTACGGCATTCTGACGGTGAACTTAAGCATTGCCCCCTGTTTGCGGCCCCCTTTACACTGGCGCCCGCTCACACCCAACACCTACTTTGGGATATCCATGTCCAATTCCTACTTTCCGCGCTGGCGCCTGGCGGACGACGCCGAGCCCGGCGTCATCATCGCGCCCGACGAAAGGCTGTCCTGGCCCAAGAACGTGGCCATGGGCGCCCAGCACGTGGTTGCCATGTTCGGCTCCACCGTGCTGGCGCCGCTGCTCATGGGCTTTGACCCGAACGTCGCCATCCTGATGTCAGGCATCGGCACGCTGATCTTCTTCCTGTTCGTGGGCGGACGCGTTCCCAGCTACCTGGGTTCCAGCTTCGCCTTCATCGGCGGCGTGATCGCGGTGACCGGCTATGCCGGCGGCGGGGCGAACGCCAATATCGGCGTCGCGCTGGGCGCCATCATCGCCTGCGGCCTGGCCTACACGCTGATCGGCCTGATCGTCTGGTTCGTCAACGCGCGCGCCGGCGGCGGCGCGAACTGGATCGACACCCTGATGCCGCCCGTCGTCACGGGCGCGGTGGTTGCGGTCATTGGCCTGAACCTGGCCCCGATCGCCGCCAAGGGCGCGATGGGCGCATCCGGTTTCGACAGCGTGATGTCCATGGTCACCATCCTCTGCGTGGGCGGCATCGCCGTGTTCACCAGGGGCATGGTGCAGCGCCTGCTGATCCTGGTCGGCATGATCCTGGCCTGCGTGGTGTACGGCATCCTGGCCAACGGCATGGGGCTGGGCAAGCCCATCGACTTTTCGGGCGTGGCCGCCGCGGCCTGGTTCGGCTTGCCGCATTTCGCCGCGCCGGTGTTCAAGGCCGAGGCCATGGGCCTGATCGTGCCTGTCGCCATCATCCTGGTGGCCGAGAACCTGGGCCACGTGAAGGCCGTCAGCGCCATGACCGGACAGGACCTGGACCGCTATCTGGGCCGCGCCTTCGTCGGCGACGGGGTCGCCACCATGGTGTCCGGCGCCGTGGGCGGCACGGGCGTCACCACCTACGCCGAGAACATCGGGGTGATGGCGGTCACGCGCATCTATTCCACCCTGGTGTTCGTGGTCGCCGCCCTGATCGCCATCGTGCTGGGCTTCTCGCCCAAGTTCGGCGCGCTGATCCAGATGATCCCGGGGCCCGTGCTGGGCGGCATGTCGGTGGTGGTGTTCGGCCTGATCGCCATTGCCGGCGCCCGTATCTGGGTGGTCAACCAAGTGGACTTCAGCGACAACCGCAACCTCATCGTGGCTGCGGTCACGCTGGTGCTGGGCGCGGGCGACTTCACGGTCAAGTTGGGTAACTTCACGCTGGGTGGCATCGGCACCGCCACCTTCGGCGCCATCATCCTGTACGCCTTGCTGCGCCGCAGGAAGTAAGCGGCGCGACCACGCGCGGACCCGGCGTCGCGCGCGTGGCCGGCCAGCGCGCCTACGTGCTCGACAGCCTCGTGGCAGAGGCCGTGGCGGTCACGGCCACCGGCACCGCCTCGATCACCTGTCCGGATTGCGTCTTGAATACCGCGGTGGCTTCCGCCAGGCGCCGCGCCTGTTCCTCCATCGCGGCTGCCGCCGCTGACGCTTCCTCGACGAGCGCGGCGTTCTGCTGGGTCACCTCGTCCATTTGCGAAATTGCCAGGCTGACCTGGTCTATGCCGCCGGCTTGCTGCGTCGAAGCGGCCGAGATCTCGGCCATGATCGCCGCCACCCGCTGCACGGAATCCACAATTTCCTGCATGGTCTGCCCGGCTGCGGCGACCTGGGCCGAACCGGCGGCGACCGTGTCCACCGAAGCTTCGATCAGCGTCTTGATCTCCTTGGCGGCCTGCGCCGCGCGCTGGGCCAGGGTGCGGACTTCGCCCGCGACCACGGCAAAGCCCTTGCCCTGTTCGCCGGCGCGCGCGGCTTCCACCGCGGCATTCAGCGCCAGGATGTTGGTCTGGAAGGCGATGCCATCGATCACGGACACGATGTCCGCGATCCGCCGCGAACTGTCCGAGATGCCGTGCATCGTGGCCACCACCTGCTCCACGTTCTGGCCGCCGCGCTGCGCCACGTCCATGCTGACCGCGGCCAACTGATTGGCCTGGGCGGCGTTTTCCGCATTCTGCTTGACGGTCACCGCCAGCTCTTCCATGGTGGATGCGGTTTCTTCGAGCGCCGCGGCCTGTTCTTCGGTACGCACTGACAGGTTGGAGTTGCCGGCAGCGATTTCCGCCGCGCCCACATTGATCTCATCCACGCCCTGGCGCACGGACGTCACCGTGCGGGTGAGGCCCTCCTGCATGCGTTTGAGCGAAGCGAACAGGACGCCGATCTCATTGTTGGAGCGGGTTTCCACGCGGTTCGTCAGGTCGCCGGCCGCGATGCGGTCAAAATGCCTGCCTGCCTCCTGCAGCGGACGCAGCACGGCGCGCCGGATGAAGGTCCAGCACAATGCCGTCAGCAGCAGGGCGGCGGATATCAGCGCGACCGCCGAGATCCGGGCGGTGGAGTAGGTTTGCTCCGAGCTTGCCAGCACGCCGTCGCTGCGCTCCTGGACCCGGGCCAGGAAGGCTTGCATGTCTTTCATGAAGTAGGCGTCTGCCTGGGGCAGCCGCCCCTCGTCCTGGCGGTACTTGGCAGGCGAGCGTGCCTTGAGGTCGGATTCCAGTGTGTCCAGGATGGCGGCGTACTCGGTGAAGCGTCCCTGCAGCGTCTGGGCCAGCTCCTGACCGCGAGGACTCTTGGGGACGGCCATGTAGCGGGCGAAGCGCTCGCGCGCCTGCTTCAGATGGCTGGCGGCTTCGTCGCCGGCCAGCCCGGCCTGGTCCATGCCGCCGGCCTGCATGGCAGCCATGCCCGCGCCGAGCGCCAGTCGCGCGCGCAGCAGGGCGGCGTTGGCCTCGTAGAGCGGGTCGACCTGATGGACCGCGACATTGTTCAGGTCCTTGATTTCGGTCACGCTTTTTTCGGCGTTCATCCAGCTCAAGCCGCAAGCCAGCGCCAGGGCGACGACGAAGCAGCCCAGCACCAACAGCATTCCAGTACGGACTTTCAATTTTTCCAGCATGAGAGCTCCTCGTTCTTGAACGCGATCCGCCGTGCGAAGGAACGGCCCAGGCCGCCCGCCGAGTGGCGGAATGGCGAACGTCGCGCCGGGTGGCTGCGATGCGTCCGCCTCCACTGCAACTACCCGCAAAAACAAGACTCCTGCGCCTGGCACGTGCTTGCGATCAGCAGCCCGGCCAATCGGCAGTGATTTCAATGTATTAAATTGTTATGAATGACACAATTTGTTGTTTTATACTGATTCAGTCCGTTTTTGCTGGCGTTTTTGAGAGGTAAGCCTCGGCTGTTGCAAAAAACTATCGAAGAGTAGTTTTTACGCCACACCTGCGCTGCGGAGCGCGATTGCGGCCTGCCCCATCCGGCTTTCGGGCGGATCAGGAAAAACTGAAAAAAATGACGGGTTTTAGCGGGTTACAGCGGCGAAATGCGGCGAAAACAGCGGTTTCTCCGGCGGCTTGCAATTCCCGTGGACTTTGACCACAATATGACCTTGATTGCCCCGGTTCCGACCCGAGCCGGGGTTTTGTTTTGGTCGTCCGCGCCGCTCGCCAGTTTTTGCTTTTACCCAGCTGCCTGCGCGCGCCAGGATTCCGACCTTCACCGAGAACGCTCCGTCCGGGGCGTTTTCTACTTTTGTTTGGGAAACGACATGTCTGCCATTCCTTTGACCGTGCGCGGGGCCGAGCGCTTGCAAGAAGAGCTCCAGCGGCTGAAAACCGTGGAACGTCCTGCCGTTATCAACGCGATCGCTGAAGCGCGTGCGCAGGGTGATCTGTCGGAAAATGCCGAGTACGACGCTGCTCGCGAGCGCCAAGGCTTTATCGAGGGCCGGATTGCCGAGCTTGAAGGCACGCTTTCCAACGCCCACCTGATCGATCCTACCGCCCTGGATGCCGAAGGCCGCGCCGTGTTTGGCGCCACCGTCGACATCGAGGACCTGGACTCGGGCGATCGTGTGACGTACCAAATCGTCGGCGACGTTGAAGCCGACATCAAGTCGAACCTGATTTCCGTGTCCAGCCCGGTGGCGCGCGCGTTGATCGGCAAAAGCGAAGGCGATGTGGTCGAGGTCAAGGCCCCGGCTGGCGTTCGCGAGTATGAAGTCCTGGGCGTGCGCTACATCTGACGCCAACGTAGTAAGCTGGAAGTTGTCAAAACACCATAGTCCGAACCGTGCGTTCGACTGAATTCCGCGGTTTAATGCGGATCGCTATGGTGGACCGGGCGCGTAAAGCGCCCGTTTTTGTGCCTGCACTTACCTTTTCGTCGACTTGCGGCTGGTGCCGCTGCGTGCTCCGGCCCGCAGGCTGAGCGCGCTGCCGGCGCGGCGGGGAATGCCGTGACCGCTGGCGGTGGTCTTCCTGGTGCCAGGGCGCATGGGCTTGCCGTTCTTGTTGAGCTGGTCCTGGGGCACGAAGCGCGTCTTCGGCTTGGGCTCTTCGGATTCGCTGCGGCGCGGACGCTTGGCCAGGGTCTTGCCTTCGGCGGCCAGCTTCTTGGGCGTGTGCGGCTCAGAGGCGCGGCGCTTGGCAGGGCGTTCGGGTTCCATGGCGGCCAGCGCGGCGGGCTTGATGTTGCCGGCCAGCGGGCGGAACAGGATCAGTGTCTTGCCCAGGTGGTGCACCGGGGCGCAGGAAAGCGTGTCGCAGATGGTCGACAGCATTGCGTCGCGGGCCTCGCGGTCGTCGCCGCCGGCGCGCACCTTGATGAGGCCATGCGAAGTCAGCGCCAGGTCGATTTCCTTGAGCACGGCTTCGGTCAGGCCATTGTCGCCAATCAGGACGACGGGGCGCAAAGGGTGAGCGGCGGACCGAAGGTCGCTGCGCTCACGAGAGGTAAGTTCTAATATAGGCATGCGTGGAATTGTACGGTAATGGCCAAGAATAAATTCTCTAAAGACTGGATTCACCAGCACATCAACGATCCCTATGTGAAGCTGGCGCAACAGAAGGGCTACAGGGCCCGCGCCGCCTTCAAGCTGATCGAGATCCTGGATACCGAGAAGCTGATGCGCCGGGGCGACCTCGTGGTCGACCTGGGTTCGGCGCCCGGCAGCTGGTCCCAAGTGGCGCGCGAGCGCCTGGCGGGGCCGGGCGGGGTCGTGGACGGACGCATCATCGCGCTCGATATCCTGCCCATGGAACCCGTGGCGGGCGTTGAATTCATCCAGGGCGACTTCCGCGAAGATGAAGTTTTGAAACAATTGGAAGACATGGTCGGATCGCGCGCGGTGGACCTTGTTATTTCCGACATGGCCCCCAACTTGTCAGGGGTGGGTATTGCCGACTCCGCGCGCATCCAGCATGTGTGCGAGTTGGCGATGGAATTCTCCTGCGCCCACCTCAAGCCCAACGGGGCGCTGATCGTCAAGGCTTTCCACGGCAGCGGCTTTTCGCAGATCGTGGAATCCTTCAAGCAGCGCTTCAAGCGGGTGGTCGAACGCAAGCCGAAGGCATCGCGGGACAAATCCTCCGAAACCTTTCTGGTTGCGCGCGATCTGAAGTAGCCCGGGTCCGGGGCGCGCCGCCTCGGATTCGAAAAACCTACAGCCTGCCGGGACAACGACCAGAAAATTCGCGAATAAGACACAACTCAGAGGGGCTCAGGCATCCCGGGACGCAATCTGGTCTGACAGGGTAGAATGAGCTATTGACATACTTGTGACTGTGCCATATGCGGGTGCGCGGTCGCCGGTCGGAATCGAAAGCAGGAGATCGACCTTGAATAATTCATTTTCGAAAGTCGCTGTCTGGATGGTGATAGCCCTCGTGCTGTTCACCGTCTTCAAACAGTTCGACGGACGCGCTCAGACCCAGGACGGCGTGACCTACACGCAGTTCATGGACGACGCCAAGGCGGGACGTATCCGCAAGGTCGACGTCCAGGGCGACGTGCTGTACGTCACCCCTGACGCGGGCCGCGCCTACACGCTGACTTCGCCGGGCGACCTCTGGATGGTCTCCGATCTGCTGAAGTATGGCGTCCAGGTGTCGGGCAAGCCGCGCGAAGAGCAGTCGTTGCTGATGAGCATCTTCGTGTCGTGGTTCCCCATGCTGTTGCTGATCGGCGTCTGGGTGTTCTTCATGCGCCAGATGCAGGGCGGCGGCAGGGGCGGGGCGTTCAGCTTCGGCAAATCGCGCGCCCGCATGCTCGACGAGAACACCAACCAGATCACCTTCGCCGACGTTGCCGGCTGCGACGAAGCCAAGGAAGACGTCCAGGAACTGGTCGATTTCCTGCGGGACCCCAGCAAGTTCCAGAAGCTGGGCGGCCGCATTCCGCGCGGCGTGCTGATGGTCGGCTCGCCGGGTACCGGCAAGACGCTGCTGGCCAAGGCCATCGCGGGCGAAGCCAAGGTGCCGTTCTTCAGCATCTCGGGTTCCGACTTCGTTGAAATGTTCGTCGGCGTGGGCGCGGCCCGCGTGCGCGACATGTTCGAAAACGCCAAGAAGCACGCTCCCTGCATCATCTTCATCGACGAAATCGATGCGGTCGGCCGCCAGCGTGGCGCCGGCCTGGGCGGCGGCAACGACGAACGCGAACAGACGCTGAACCAGATGCTGGTGGAAATGGACGGCTTCGAGTCCGGCCAGGGCGTCATCGTCATCGCCGCGACCAACCGTCCCGACGTGCTGGATCCCGCGCTGCTGCGCCCGGGCCGCTTCGACCGCCAGGTCGTGGTGCCGCTGCCCGATATCCGCGGCCGCGAGCAGATCCTGAAGGTCCATATGCGCAAGGTTCCGCTGTCGCCCAACGTCGACGCGACCGTGCTGGCGCGCGGCACCCCGGGCTTCTCGGGCGCCGACCTGGCCAACCTGGTCAACGAAGCCGCGCTGTTCGCCGCCCGCCGCAATGGCCGCACGGTCGACATGTCCGACTTCGAAAAGGCCAAGGACAAGATCATCATGGGTGCGGAACGCCGCTCCATCGTGATGCCCGAAGAGGAACGCAAGAACACCGCGTACCACGAGTCCGGCCACGCGATCGTCGCCCGCCTGCTGCCCAAGACCGATCCGGTCCACAAGGTCACCATCATCCCGCGCGGCCGTGCGCTGGGCGTGACCATGCAGCTGCCTGAGACCGACCGCTACAGCATGGACAAGGGTCGTCTGCTGTCCACCATTGCCGTGCTGTTCGGCGGCCGCATCGCCGAAGAAATCTTCATGGACCAGATGACGACGGGAGCCTCGAACGACTTCGAACGCGCCACCGCCATCGCCCGCGACATCGTCACGCGCTACGGCATGACCGACGAGCTGGGCCCGATGGTCTACGCCGAGAACGAAGGCGAAGTGTTCCTGGGCCGCAGCGTCACCAAGACCACGCACATGTCGGAAGCCACCATGCAGAAGGTGGACACCGAGATCCGCCGCATCATCGACGAGCAGTACAGCGTTGCGCGCAAGATCCTGGAAGACAACCGCGACAAGGTCGAAGTCATGACCTCCGCGCTGCTCGAATGGGAAACCATCGACGCCGACCAGATCAACGACATCATCGAGGGCCGTCCTCCGCGTCCCCCGAAGACGCCTCAGGGCCCGTCGGATACGTCCGATACGCCGCCCACGGGCCTGGCGGCAGGTGGCAATACGGCTGCCGCTGTCTGAGGCTGCTCATCCTGAGTTATGGCAAATAACTTCCTTTGCGGGCGCTTCGAGTTTGATCTCGAGCGCCCGCTTGTCATGGGTATCGTCAACGTCACGCCGGACTCCTTTTCCGACGGCGGCCAGCATGACGATACGGATTCCGCAGTGGCGCATGCGCGCCAATTGATCGCCGAAGGCGCCCAGATCCTGGACCTGGGCGGCGAATCCACGCGCCCCGGGGCCGATCCGGTGTCCGTGGCCGACGAACTGGCCCGCCTGCTGCCGGTGGTGGAGGCGCTGCGCGATTGCGGCGTGCCCCTATCCATCGACACCTTCAAGCCGGAAGTCATGCGCGCCGTGCTGGATGCCGGCGCGGACATGATCAACGACATCTACGGCTTCAGGCAGCCCGGCGCCGTCGAGGCGGTGGCGCATTCGCGCTGCGGGCTTTGCGTGATGCACATGAAGGGCGAACCTCGCACCATGCAGGCCGCCCCGCCCGAGTACACCGACTTGATCGGTGAAATCGGACTCTTCCTGGGGGCTCGCGCGCACAAGCTGCGCGCGGCCTGGATCGATCCTCGCCGCATCGTGCTGGACCCGGGCTTCGGCTTCGGCAAGACGGGCGACCAGAATTTCCAACTGTTGCGCCGGCTGTCCAGCCTGCGCAGCGCCGGTTATCCCTTGCTGATCGGCCTCTCGCGCAAAACCATGATCGGCCAGGCTACCGGCCGGCCCGTGGGCGACAGGTTGCCCGGCAGCATCGCCGCGGCGCTTGCCTGCGTGGCGCGTGGCGCTTCCATCGTGCGGGTGCACGATGTGGCGGCCACGGTCGACGCGCTCAAGGTATGGCACGCGGCAGAACAAGGAGCACTCAGTTCATGATTCGACGCAAATATTTCGGTACCGACGGTGTCCGCGGCGAAGTCGGCGGTCCGGTGATCAACGCCGAATTCGCGCTGCGTCTGGGTTACGCGGCCGGCCGCGTCCTGGCGCGTGAGCACGCCGTGCGCGGCGGCAGCCGTCCGCAGGTCGTGATCGGCAAGGACACGCGGATCTCCGGCTACATGCTGGAATCCGCGTTGGAAGCCGGCCTGTCGGCGGCAGGCATCGACGTGCTGCTGGCCGGTCCGATTCCGACCCCCGCGGTGGCCTACCTGACCCGGGCGCTGCGACTGGTGGCGGGGATTGTCATCAGCGCTTCGCACAATCCGTACCAGGACAACGGCATCAAGTTCTTCTCGGCGCAGGGCATGAAGCTGCCCGACGAGATCGAGGCCGACATCGAAACCGCCCTGGACGAGCCGCTGGGCTGCGTCGCCTCGGAAGCGCTGGGTCGCGCGCGCCGCATGGGCGACGCGCAGGGTCGCTACATCGAGTTCTGCAAGAGCACCTTCCCCAACGATCTGGACCTGAACGGCATGACGATCGTGGTGGACGCCGCCCATGGCGCCGCCTACAACATCGCGCCGCACGTGTTCCGCGAACTGGGCGCCGAAGTGCACGCCATCGGCGTCAATCCGGATGGCTTCAACATCAATAAGGGCGTGGGCGCGCTGCATCCCGAGCTGCTGGCCAAGGAAGTGCACGCTCGCGGCGCCCAGTTGGGCATCGCGCTGGACGGCGACGCCGACCGCCTGCAGATGGTCGATGGCGAAGGCCGCATCTACAACGGCGACGAACTCATGTACGCCATCGTCCGCGAACGCATGCAGCGTGGCAAGGTGGACGGCGTGGTCGGCACGCTGATGACCAACTTCGGCTTCGAACGCGAAATGCAGCGCCTGGGCGTGGGCTTCGAGCGCGCCAATGTCGGCGACCGCTACGTGCTGGAGCAGATGCAGGCGCGCGGCTGGCTGTATGGCGGCGAAAGCTCCGGCCATCTGCTGTGCCTGGACTGCCATTCGACGGGCGACGGCATCGTCGCCGCGCTGCAGGTCCTGACTGCGCTGCGCCGCAACTCGGTCGGGCTGGCGGAGTGGGTGAGCGATCTGCGCATGTATCCGCAGAAGATGATCAATGTGCCGCTGACCCCGGGCCAGGACTGGAAGACGCATGCCGGCTTGAGCGCCGCGCGCAAGGCCGTCGAAGCCGAGCTGGACGGCCGCGGCCGCATCCTGATCCGCGCTTCGGGCACCGAGCCGAAGCTGCGCCTCATGGTCGAGGCCGAGGATGAAGCCCTGGCCGTCTCCTGCGCCGAGAAGCTTGCGGCCAGCCTGGGATAAACGCTGCCTTACGATTTCGAGCAAGGCCACCCGGCGCGTGACGGGTGGCCTTTGTTTGTTCAAGGGTTGTATAGATTTGTAAAGTTTTGTCGATTTGGGCGGAGGATTGATTTATTCGCTCCAGACTAAACTTCATAGTCACGTAACATATTGGTCAAGTCTTTGACATACAGGGCGTCCACACTGGCTGGACTCTCTAGGAGCTTCGCGCAATGCTGGAATTAGCACGCATCAATCCGAGCCGTAATGCCGCGGAACCTTGGACCGGCGCCGCCGCCAAGGTGCTGGTGGTGGGCTTGGCGCGCACCGCTGAAGAAATCGAGCAGATTCAACGCCTGCGCTACGACGTCTTCACCGAGGACATGGGCGCGGTGTTCCCCGACGCCCAGGACGGCATCGAGCATGATCGCTTCGATCCGTTCTGCGAACATCTGATGGTCCGCGAGCTGGATACGGGCCGCGTGGTCGGCACCTACCGGATCCTGACGCCGGAAAAGGCGCGAGAGGCTGGGGGGTATTACTCGCAGTCCGAGTTCGACCTGTCCGGGCTGGGCTCCATCCAGGACGAGCTGGTCGAAGTCGGCCGCTCTTGCACCCACCCCGACTACCGCAGCGGCGGCGTGATCATGCTGTTGTGGTCTGGTCTGGCCGAATACCTGCGCCGGGGCGGCTACCAGTACGTGCTGGGCTGCGCCAGCGTCAGCCTGCGCGACGACGGCGTCACCGCCGCCGAAGTGTGGCGCACCATTTCCAAGCAGCTGCCGCAGGGCGATGAGCCGCGCGTGACGCCGCTGCACCGCTATCCGGTGGAAAAGCTCAACAGCACCTTGCCGGCGCGCGTGCCGCCGCTGATCAAGGGTTACCTGAAGCTGGGTGCCAAGGTCTGTGGCGAGCCCGCCTGGGACCCCGATTTCAACGCCGCGGATTTCCCGGTCCTGCTGAAGATGGACCGCATGGACGAGCGCTACCGCCGCCATTTCGGGCTGGATCAGCCCGCAACCGCCGCTGTCCAGCGCTGAGACCCCCATGCGCCGCCTGTTCCGCCGCATGAAGATCAGGTTGATACGGCGGGCCACCAGGCCCTTGCGCATGGAGCTCAAACGGCTGCATCGCGAAACCGATCTGTCGCCGTTCTAGCGCACCGGCCCCGCAGCGCGGGGCCGGAACAGGGCGGCGCGAGCGCGCCGCCCGGCTGGTTCCTCAGAACTCCAGCAGTTCGAACGAAAAGCCCACCTTGTTCCACTCGGCTTCTTCCGCGCGCAGCGTGAAGTCGCTCAGGGGGTGCTGCGCCAGCCATTCGCGGTTGACCCGCACCACGATCGAGTTGTCGCGCACCGACGCGGTCAGCGGCAGCGGTTCGATTTCATTACGGCGGCGGAACAGCAGCACCGCCAGGCGCAGGCTGAGGATGGCCTTCCATTGCGGGCGCGAGCGCACCAGCGGTTCCAGCTTGGTCAGCTTGCCCTGATGGCCGAGCGCAAGCAGCGCCAGCAACTGCTGGTCGGCGCGCGAGAACCCGGGCATGTCGGCGTTTTCCAGCACGTAGGCGGTGTGCTTGTGATACGCGTTGTGGGCGATGGACAGACCCACTTCGTGCAGATCGGCCGCCCAGCCCAGCGCGGGGCGCAGCTCCGCGCGTTCCGGACCGTCCGGGAACATGGCGTCGAACAGCGTCAGCGCAGCGTGGTGCACGCGACGCGCCTGGTTGACGTCGACGTGGTAGCGCTTCATGAACTGGCGCACCGATTCATCGCGCTTGTCATGCTCGTCATCGCGGCCCAGCAGGTCGTACAGCACGCCCAGGCGCAAGGCGCCATCGCCGGTGTGCATGACGTCGATGCCCAGCTCGTCGAACAGGGCGCTCATGATGGCCAGGCCGCCGGGCAGCACGTCCGAGCGTTCGATCTTGATGCCGGGCAGTTCGGATGGGATGACGCGGCCCGAGCGGATGATGCGGTCCTTCAGCTTGTTCAGGCCGGCGCGCGTGATGCCTCGGTCCGAGAAGCGGCATTCGGTCAGGATGGCGAACAGCGCCTTGGCCGTGCCGGAGGAGCCGTAGGCTTCCTTCCAGCCCATCTTGCGGTACTGCTTGGCGATGACTTCGATCTCGCGGCGCGCGGCCAGTTCGGCCTGCTTCATCTGATGCGCGTCCACCACGCCGTCCGAGAAGAACTGGCGGCTGTAGCTGACGCAGCCCATGTAGAGCGAGGACATCAGGCCGGGCTCGTGCCCTTTGCCGATGATGACTTCGGTCGAGCCGCCGCCGATGTCGATAACCAGGCGCTTGTTGGGCGAGGGGGGCAGGGTGTGAACCACGCCGGAGAAGATCAGGCGGGCCTCTTCGCGGCCGGCGATGACTTCGATGGGAAAGCCCAGCGCGGCTTCGGCGCGCGGCAGGAAATCCCGGGTGTTTCGGGCGACGCGGAACGTATTGGTGGCGACGGCGCGGACCCGGTTGGGATGGAAGCTGCGCAGGCGGTCGCCGAAGCGCTCCAGCACGGCGATGGCTCTGTCGATGGCCTCGTCGCCCAGCCTCTTTTCGGAGTCCAGGCCGGCCGCAAGCCGGACGGTTTCCTTGAGGCGGTCGATCTGATAGATCTGGGGCGTACCGTCCTGTTGAACGATGCGTCCGATGGAGAGGCGGAAGCTGTTGGACCCGAGGTCCACCGCGGCCAGAAGTTGATCCATGCGGCTCGTAAATATTGTCTGAGAGGTGGCCCGATTATAGAGATCCCATGTGACAGCGCCCCCGCCCACGTTTTTTTTCTTATGGAACAGGGGTTTGCGGCATCTGATCCGCCTGCTATGCGTCCCGGTTTTGGCGTACGCTACGTATTTGCTGCTGTGTCATGGAACCGTCACTTTTTTGCAGTAAAACTCCACGCTCTCCCTACGTATGGAATCCGGTATGCCCTCACGCCCTCCTGCCGAGCCCTTGCTTCTGAACCGCGAGTTGTCGCTGCTGAAATTCAACGAACGCGTGCTGGCGATGGCGGAGAATCCCAAGACTCCCTTGCTGGAACGCCTGCGCTACGTCTGCATCGTCAGTTCCAACCTGGATGAGTTCTTCGAGATCCGGATTTCCAGCCTGAAGGAGCAGCAGCGCCAGTCGCCGAATCTGGTGGGGCCCGACGGCATGACGCCCGACCAGGCGTTCGACAATGTGCAGCAGGCGGTGCACGAACTGGTCAACCGCCAGTACAACCTGCTCAACGACGAGATCCTGCCGGCCATGCACGCCGAGGGCATTTCGTTGCACCACGCGTCCGAATGGAATCCGCAACAGCAGGAATGGGCGCGCGATGTCTTCAATCGCGACGTGATGCCGCTGCTGACCCCGATCGGACTGGATCCGGCGCATCCGTTTCCGCGGGTCTACAACAAGAGCCTGAACTTCATCGTGTCGCTGTCGGGCGCCGACGCCTTTGGCCGGCAGGCCTCGATCGCCGTGGTGCAGGCGCCGCGCGCCTTGCCGCGCCTGATCAAGATGCCGCAGGAGCTGTCGGGCCAGCCCGAGGGCTACATCCTGCTGACCTCGCTGCTGCGCGCCTTTGTCGGCGAGCTCTTCCCGGGCCTGGAAATGCTGGGCTGCTATCAGTGGCGGGTCACGCGCAACAGCGACCTGTTCGTGGACGAGGAAGAAGTCACCAACCTGCGCCACGCCTTGCAGGGCGAGTTGTCGCAGCGCAACTTCGGCGCCGCCGTGCGCCTGGAGATCGACAAGCTGACGCCGGTCGAACTGGAACACTTCCTGCAGCGCGAGTTCTCGCTCAAGGCCGAGGACACGTACCGCGTGCCGGGGCCGGTGAACCTGTCGCGCCTGATGCAGCTGTGCAACTCGGATTCGCGCCCGGATCTGTTGTTCCCGGATTACCGCGCGCCCGTGCCGGCGCCGTTCGACCGCGTGGGCGACAAGCCGGCCGAACTGTTCGAGGCCGTGGCCGAGCAGGACCGCCTGCTGCACCATCCCTACCAGTCGTTCCAACCCGTCATCGACTTCCTGACCGCCGCCGCGCTGGATCCGGACGTCATGGCGATCAAGCAGACCATCTACCGCACCGGCGAGGACTCCGAGCTGATGAAGATCCTGCTGGCCGCCGCGCGCGCCGGCAAGGAAGTGACGGTGGTGGTGGAGCTGATGGCCCGCTTCGACGAGCAGACCAACATCAACTGGGCTTCCAAGCTGGAAGAGGTGGGGGCGCACGTCGTGTACGGCGTGGTGGCGCACAAGACGCACGCCAAGATGGCCGTGGTGTTGCGCCGCGAAAAAGGGCGGCTGCGCCGCTATGCCCACCTGGGCACCGGCAACTACCACCCGCGCACGGCGCGCCTGTACACCGACTTCGGCTTGCTGACCGCCGATCCGAAGCTGTGCGAGGACATGGACAAGGTGTTCGCGCAGCTGACCGGGCTGGGCGCGCGCCGTTCGCTCAAGGCGCTGATGCAGTCGCCCTTCACCATGCACGACGGCATGGTGGCGCTGATCCGCGCCGAGGCCCGCGCGGCCAAGGCCGGCAAGCGTTCGCGCATCATGGCCAAGATGAACTCGCTCTTGGAAGAACAGATCATCGAAGAGCTTTACAAGGCCGGTCAGGCCGGCGTGAAGATCGACCTGATCGTGCGCGGCGTATGCGCATTGCGCGCCGGCGTGCCAGGGTTGTCGGAGAACATCCGGGTGCGTTCCATCGTCGGCCGCTTCCTGGAGCATTCGCGGGTCTTCTACTTCTACGCCGAGGGCGAAGAAACCGTGTACCTGTCGTCGGCCGACTGGATGGATCGCAACTTCTTCCGCCGGGTAGAGATCGCTTTCCCGATATACGACAAGACCCTGAAGAAGCGCGTCATCGACGAAGCCTTCACCTACGCCCTGCGCGACAACCAGCTGGCCTGGCAGCAACTGCCCGACGGCGACTACACCCGCGTCAAGAGCCGTCGCGAGCCCTTCAACGTGCACCAGTACCTGATGCAGAAGCTGGGCGTGTAACGCCTGCCGCCCCGACCGGGGCGGTTTTCGAAGCAAGGCCTCCCATCTGTTCCGCCCCCCCTTTTAGGATGGCGGCGTTCGAGGCAAATCCTCCCCAGATCCAGGCCGCGCGGATCCGGCTCCGCCGGTCCGCCACCGGCGCCCCCTGGGGGGAGGCGCGCAGCGCCTCGGGGGGATCATGACTGTCACTATCCTGTCATGTGGGACTTCTATTATTCGAGGGTCGCTGAAAGACAGGCAGTTTTCCAAGCCTGCCAGACTCCTCCAACGAGCACAGAAGGAACCCTGATGTTCAAACGTGTCTTCAAACAAGTTTCCCTGGGCGTCGCGCTGAGCGCCGCCGTATTTGCCGTCCAGGCCGCCGACGTGACCGGCGCCGGCGCTTCGTTCCCGTACCCGATCTACGCCAAGTGGGCCTCCGACTACAAGGCCGCCACCAATAGCGCCGTCAACTACCAGTCCATCGGTTCGGGCGGCGGTCAGCAACAAATCATCGCCAAGACCGTCGATTTCGGCGCTTCGGACGATCCCATGAAGGCTGCCGATCTGGAAAAGAACGGCCTGCTGCAATTCCCGGCCGTCATCGGCGGCACGGTTGCCGTGGTGAACATCGACGGCGTCGAACCCGGCAAACTGAAGCTGTCGGGCAAGGTCCTGGCCGATATCTTCCTGGGCAAGATCAAGAAGTGGGACGACGCTGCCATCAAGGCGCTGAACCCCGACCTGAAGCTGCCGGCCGCCGACATCATCGTCGTGCACCGCTCGGACGGCTCGGGCACCACCTTCGGCTGGACCAACTACCTGTCCAAGGTGTCGCCGGACTGGAAGTCGACCGTGGGCGAAGGCAAGGCCGTCAAGTGGCCCGTGGGTCAGGGCGGCAAGGGCAACGAAGGCGTCGCCGCCTACGTCGGCCAGCTGAAGAACTCGATCGGCTACGTGGAATACGCCTACGCCAAGCAGAACAAGCTGGCCTGGACGCAACTGCAGAACAAGGACGGCAAGTTCGTCCAGCCGGAACAGAAGGCGTTCGCAGCCGCGGCCGCCAACGCCGACTGGAAGAGCGCGCCGGGTATGGGCGTGGTCCTGACCGACGAGCCGGGCGCCGATTCCTGGCCCGTCACTGCCGCCACCTTCATCCTGGTCCACAAGTCGCAAGACAAGCCGGCGCAGGGCAAGGCCGTGCTGGAATTCTTCGACTGGGCCTTCAAGAACGGCGCCAAGTCGGCTGAAGCCATGGACTACGTGCCGCTGCCGGAAGCCGTGACCAAGGAAATCCGCGCCGCCTGGGGCGAAGTCAAGGCCGCCGACGGCAAGGCCGTCTGGCAATAAAGGCTTGAGCGCGAGGGAGGCCGGCTGACAATGCCAATCTCCATCGCGCGCAATCCACAGCGGCCGCCGCTGGCGTTCCGGATACGGGATGCTGGCGGCGGTCCGCCGCAAGACCTTCGAAGTTTCTCCCCTGGTTTCCTAAGGAAAGTCCATCCATGAGCGCGGTAATGGATAATAGTGTGCCGCTTTCGCCCAGCGTGGCGGACTCCGTGACTACCGGCACGCCTTCGCCTATGAAGCAAAACAAAAACGCGCTGATGGATGCGCTATTCAAGAACCTGACCCGCCTGTTCGCCTTCCTGGTGTTCATCCTGCTGGCGGCGATTCTTGTTTCCCTGATCTACGGCAGCCGCGAATCGCTGGCCAAGTACGGCCTGTCGTTCCTCTGGCTCAACGACTGGGATCCGGTCAATTCGAACTACGGCGCCGTGGTGCCCATCATCGGTACGCTGCTGACCTCGGCCATCGCCCTGATCATCGCCGTGCCTGTGTCCTTCGGCATCGCCATCTTCCTGACCGAACTGTCGCCGACCTGGCTGCGCCGCCCGCTGGGCACAGCGGTCGAAATGCTGGCGGCGATTCCGTCCATCATCTACGGCATGTGGGGCCTGTTCGTCTTCGTCCCAGTGTTCCAGCAGTATGTGCAGCCCTTCATGATCGCCACATTGGGCAGCCTGCCCGTGATCGGCGGCATCTTCGCGGGGCCGCCCTTCGGCATTGGCATCTTCACCGCCGGCCTGATCCTCTCGATCATGATCATCCCGTTCATTGCCGCGGTGATGCGCGACGTGTTCGAACTGGTGCCGGCGATGCTCAAGGAATCCGCCTACGGCCTGGGCAGCACGACCTGGGAAGTGATGTGGCGCGTGGTGCTGCCCTACACCAAGTCGGGCGTCATCGGCGGCATCATGCTGGGACTGGGCCGCGCGCTTGGCGAAACCATGGCGGTGACCTTCGTCATCGGCAACGCCTTCAAGTGGTCCGGTTCGCTGTTC
Organism: Achromobacter sp. ACM02; assembly: GCF_014851605.1. NCBI lineage: Bacteria > Pseudomonadati > Pseudomonadota > Betaproteobacteria > Burkholderiales > Alcaligenaceae > Achromobacter > Achromobacter sp. ACM02. The sequence goes on along the minus strand of NZ_JACUZY010000009.1, from coordinate 90,058 downwards.
TCGCCGGGCAACTCGATCGCTTCGGCGCTGGCCAACGAATTCAATGAAGCGGGCGGCATACAGAAGTCGGCGCTGCTGGAACTGGGCCTGATCCTGTTCCTGATCACGACCATCGTGCTCGCGCTGGCCAAGATGCTGCTGGTTCGCTTGTCCGCCAGTGAAGGCAAGAAAACCTGACGCGCCGCGAGCACAAGGAAAAGATCATGGCTGTATCCGTACTCAATATGCAGAACGGCACCTATCGCCGGCGCCGCGTAGTCAACCGCATCATGCTGACCGTGTCGCTGGGCACCCTGGTGTTCGGGCTGTTCTGGCTGTTCTGGATCATTCTGACGCTGTTGATGAAGGGCGCGCCCGCGCTGTCGTACACGCTCTTCACCGAGATCACGCCGCCGCCCGGGCAGACCGGCGGTCTCATCAACGCCATCTTCGGCAGCGTGATGATGGCTGGCGTGGGCACGCTCATCGGCACGCCCGTCGGCATCCTGGCCGGCACCTACCTGGCCGAATACGGCCAGCGCGGCTGGCTGGCGCCGGCCACGCGCTTCCTGAACGACGTGCTGTTGTCGGCCCCGTCCATCATCATCGGCCTGTTCATCTACGCCGTGTACGTGGCCCAGGTGGGGCACTACTCGGGCTGGGCCGGCGCCATCGCGCTGTCCATCCTGGTGATTCCGGTGGTGGTGCGCACCACCGACAACATGCTGCTGCTGGTGCCCAACAGCCTGCGCGAAGCCGCTGCCGCGCTGGGCTGCCCCAAGTGGCGCATGATCACCATGGTGTGCTATCGCGCCGCCAAGACCGGCATCATCACCGGCGTGCTGCTGGCCATCGCCCGGATCTCCGGCGAAACCGCGCCGCTGCTGTTCACCGCGCTGTCGAACCAGTTCATGTCCTTGAACATGAACGGCCCGATGGCCAACCTGCCGGTCGTGATTTACCAGTACGCCGCCAGCCCCTTCAAGGACTGGAACAACCTGGCCTGGGCCGGCGCCACCCTGATTACGCTGCTGGTGCTGGGCATCAACATCATCGCCCGCAACATGTTCCGCAAGTAAAGATCGCTATGCCGGCGCGCCGGGCGCGCCGGAGCCAAGGGAAACCAAATGGAAAACACCGCTACCGCCGTCAAGAACAAGATCGAGGTCAAGAACCTGAACTTCTACTACGGCAAGTTCCATGCGATCCGCAATGTGAACATGTCGATCCAGGAGAAGAAGGTCACCGCCTTCATCGGCCCGTCGGGCTGCGGCAAGTCCACGCTGCTGCGCACGTTCAACCGCATGTTCGAGCTCTATCCCGGCCAGCGCGCCGAGGGCGAAATCATCCTGGACGGCGAAAACCTGCTGACGGCCAAGACCGACATCTCGCTGATCCGCGCCAAGGTCGGCATGGTGTTCCAGAAGCCCACGCCGTTCCCCATGAGCATCTACGACAACATCGCCTTCGGCGTGCGCTTGTTCGAGCGCCTGTCCAAGGGGGAAATGGACGAGCGCGTGGAATGGGCCCTGAGCAAGGCCGCGCTGTGGAACGAAGTGAAGGACAAGCTGCACCAGAGCGGCAACAGCCTGTCGGGCGGCCAGCAACAGCGCCTGTGCATCGCGCGCGGCGTGGCCATCAAGCCGGAAGTGCTGTTGCTGGACGAGCCGTGCTCGGCGCTGGACCCGATTTCGACCGCCAAGATCGAAGAGCTGATCGCCGAACTGAAGAACGACTACACCGTCGTCATCGTGACGCACAACATGCAGCAGGCCGCGCGCTGCTCGGACTACACCGCCTACATGTACCTGGGCGAGCTGATGGAATTCGGCCAGACCGACCAGATCTTCGTGAAGCCTTCGCGCAAGGAAACGGAAGACTACATCACGGGCCGCTTCGGCTGACCGTTGCGTTTCGGCTCTGCAAATGGCGGCGCGCTGTTCGGACAGCGCGCCGTTTTTCATTTGCTGTTACAGCAGCGCCTGCTCGGAGCCCGCCGGGGCTGCTCCTGGACGTTGCCCGCATGGCGGCCGGGAATCAGCACCATGAACATCCCCGCCAGCGCGTAACAGCCCCGCAGGCCCAGCCGCATAGGCCCAGCCGCATAGGCCAACCGGGCCGGGATCTGGTATAGTTGCCACCCTTCGGGGCGTAGCGCAGCCTGGTAGCGCATCTGCTTTGGGAGCAGAGGGTCGTGAGTTCGAATCCCACCGCCCCGACCAATGAAGAAAGGCCGTCAGCGATATGTCGCTGACGGCCTTTTGCCATTTCCGGGCCGACCCTCAGGTCAAGCGCAGCATCCGCCGCATCCTGTCCGTCAGCAGCTGCTTGATTGCATCATCCGGGAGGCGCATTGGACCCGGGTCCGTCAGCATCATGGCACTGAGCGTTCCCAGCAGCATCTGCATGGCGATCTGGATTTCCAATTCTGTGTCCACGCCCGCCTGGACCGGCATTTTTCGAGCCAAGGCCGGCACGAACAGGGCATGCATATGGCGATTCAAGATGACCAACGGACTCGATTCTCGTTCGGCCATCGAGAAATCCTGTAGCACGGCCTTGAAAGTCCCCTGGCTTTCGCGGCAGCCATCGACGTAAAAATCCACCATGGCTGCGACGATATCCGAGGCGGTGCCTTCGGTCCAGACGGCGTCTTGGCGGACAAGATTATCGGCTTGCGCTTTGCTTTCCGCGACGGCAGCGTCCAGGACTGCCGCAAGAAAGGTCTCTTTGTCCTGGAAACGGCCATAGAACGCGCCGATGGATGTGTCCGCGAGACGTATCACGTCACCAATCAGTACCAGGTCCAGGTTGGCGTGCCGTTCTATCAATTCGCGGCCGGCGCGGATCATCCTGGCCAGGGACTCCTCGCTGCGTAACTGACGGGGAGGGCGCGGAACGCCCGGTGATTGCGCGACCGGGCGAGCGGCTTTCCGCTCCCTGGAAGCGCGCGTTGTCTTGGTAGTTGTTTTCTGCGATGGAGGGGCTGCCATGACAACATCTATCCAAACCTGAAGTGCCACATTATGCCGTAGCAGATGCGCTCTCTTATCGATCAAGCGCCTGTTGCTGCCACGTCATAACGGGGAGGTTGTTTGCAGGACGAACGGCGGTCACAGGTGCTTGGCCCAGCACTGATCTCGGCCTAGGGAAACCTCGCGTTGATGGGACTCAAGTACCTTCCAATAATAGAATTAGAATTCTAATTATTGTGTGATAACGAAATATGGCCGCGGGTTGGTCCTCCTGCCAGCTCTGCCGTATCCCACGGATCAGTCCGCGACTTGCGTGGATGCAACGGCAGGTCATGCGCACGGCGGCGATGCGGCATGGCGCGGCTCCTCGCATAGCGGCATTGGAGAAGAGAATCATGAGCGATTACATCTCAGGCAAGACCATCGTCATTACCGGGGCAGGCGGCGGCTTTGGACGCCAAGTCGCGCAGCAGGCCGCCGCCCGTGGCGCGCTGGTGACGTGAGGCGATATCGACGCGGACGCTGCGGTGGAAACCGTCGCGCGCATTACCGCGGCGGGCGGCCGGGCGCAGGCCCTAGCCGCGGATGTCCGCATTCTGGATGACCTGAGAGGCCTCGTCGGCGCCAGCGTGCAGCGCTATGGTTCGATCGACGTGATGCTCAACAATGCAGGCATCATGCCGCTGGCTTTTGTCGCGGATCACTCGCGTGCCTACGATGCCTGGATGCGTTGTATCGACATCAATATGAGGGGCGTGTTCAATGGCATGATTGCCGCCCACGATGCGATGATCTTTCAGGGGCGGGGCCACTTCATCAACATCTCGTCCATCTATGGGGACTTCCCCGCAGTGGGCGCGGCAATCTACGGCGCCACCAAAGCCGCAGTCAATTTCATGTCGGAAGCCGTGAGGACGGAGGCGCGCGGGAAGATCAAGGTTACGACCATCAGCCCCACCGGAGTGCCCAACACCGGACTTGGCGGGTCCGTAGCCAACCACGCTGCCGCCGTCGGGAGAGTCGGGAACAACATGGAGCAATTCATGGCAATGGTAAAGGGCCTGCAGGAAGGGGCCCTGCCGCCTGATCTCCGCGATCCGGAGAGCCTGTCGCATATGCCGGTGGAGCCTGACTCGATCGCCGACGCGATCCTGCTGGCCATCGATCAACCATGGGGCGTTTCGGTCAGCGACATGACGGTGCGCGCTTCGGCGGATTGCTTCGTGCTGTGATGGATCCGGGGTTTGTCGGCCAGGCGCCGCCACCCTGCCAATTGATGGCGTGGGCGGGAACCTGAATCAGGCCGACCAATCTGCCACGAACTCATCACGAAACCGCCGTATCCAGTCCAGCCGCGTGGCAGCAAGCGCGCGGCCGCCATCCGTCTGCATGGTTCCCGCGATGCGTGCGAGCTTCAATTCGATGTGATCCAGCGCGTAGGCGCCGTCGTCCAGTTGCCGATGCATGCCCATGGGGTCGGTGGGGTGCGCAAGCGCCCGCCCCAGTTGTCCGCCGACATGGAACATGCGGGCCAGTCCCACCGGTCCAAGCGCATCCAGGCGGTCGGCATCCTGCACGATGCGGGCCTCGATGGTCCGGGGCGGGATGTTGGCGGAGTAGCTGTGGGCCTCGATGGCGTGATGGACGGCTGCGAGCTTGGTTGAGGGATAGCCGGCGGCCTGCAGCTCACGCACGGCCTCGTCAGCCGCCATGGTCGATGCGCGCGCCCGGTCGGGATGGTTCTTGGGCAGGTTGACAAGGTCATGCAGGTAACTGGCGGCCATGACCACCATGGCGTCGGCTTCGGGGTGGTGCGCCAGCATGCTGTTGGCGGCCTTCCATACGCGTTCCAGATGGCTCAGGTCATGGGCGCCGTCACCGGTATCCGCGCTCTGGGCGATCTGTATGAGCTGCGGCCGCAATGCCGCCAAATCTTCGCGCATCTTCATTTTCTTCCGCCAGCTTCGGGACCAGCGGAAAGTGTACACAGGACGTTTTCGGGCCGGGCGTTTTGCCGCGCTGCCCGCAGCGCGGCCTTAGCCGCCCTGCGCCTGCATCCGTGCCGCCGCCGTGGAGCAGATCCGGTACACCAGCGCCGACACCACGAAGCTGGCCGGCGCGGCCAGCGTCGCCGCGAAACCCTCCGTGTGCATCAGCGCCAGGCCGCAGATCGCGCCTGCGAACCAGCCGGCCAGGCCAGCGCGGTTGAAGGCGGCCCCGCCATGTTGCGGCGCGGACTCCTGGTCGCCCAGAATGTGCACCAGCGCCACCGCCACCCACGACACCACGAAGATGCCCTGGTAGGCGAGCGCCTGCAGCAGATACGAGAACACGTCCAGCAGCATCAGCGCATACGTCACCGCGCCCACGATGACCGCCCACATCGCCTTGGGCCAGCGCATGCCCGGCCAGCGCGCGAAGAATGCCTGCATGTTGATGGTCGCCAGGTAGTAGTTGGCGGTGTTGATGCGGGTCTGCGTGATCCACACGAACAGCAATCCGCCCAGGCCCATCAGCTTGAGCAGCGCCAGCACCACCGACACTTCCGACAGCGCGGCGTCGCTGGGGATGGTGCTGACCAGATAGATGCCGGCCACGCCGTTGAGCAGGAAGGTCACCAGATAGAAGGGCATGCCGAAGTTGTAGCGGCTATGGTAGGTCTGGTCTTCGCGCTTGCCGAAGCGGGCATAGTCGAAGGTGAACATCATCAGGACCCATACGCCCATGTAGTACACGAAGGCGTCCCACCAACCGCCGGCGACCGGGCCTTCGGGCGGACCGAATGACAGCCAGGCATCGCTGTAGCCGTATTCCTGCGTCGCCATCACCACGGCCAGCAACAACCCCAGCAAATAGAAGGGCAGCAGCACGCCGTTGAACTTGTCGAGCCATGTTTGCACGCTGCCGAAGATCAACAGCACGCTGTAGATGACCACCACCAGCGCCACCAGCCAGTACGGCACGGCAGGATAAAGATGATGCGCGGCGACCGACATCACCGCGCCTTCGAACACCGCGTAGTAGATGGCGGTGGCGAAGAAGATCAGGGTGGCCAGCGCCGCGCCCGAGGTGCCGAAGAGCCGGCGCGAGAACAGCGCCACCGACAGGCCGCTGCGGATGGCGTAGCGGCTGATGACGCCGTTGATCAGCCCGTAGCTGATCACCGACAGCACCATGCCGATGATGGCGTTGCGGGCGCCGTATTTCAGCGCCAGCGTGGCGCCGACGACGATGTAAAACACGGCGCTGCACACGGCCCACCAGGCCATGGTGAGGGCGTAGCGGGGCATGCGGTCGCTGTCGGCGACGGCATGCAGCGAGTTGTCCGTCTCATCGGACGGTTTGCGTGGGGTCATGTTGGCCATGTCGGATCTCCTGGCGGGATCGGATGCTGCGGTTCGACTGCGGAACGGGCGCGGGTCGCCCACCGGCCTTGCCAGGGGGCAAGGCCGGGATATAAGAAAAACCGGGAGAAGGGCGCGGACCGGCCGCGCCCCGAGGATCAGCCGCTGAGCGCCTGATGCAGCCGCTCGAAGCGGGCGCGGTAGTCGCGCCTTGCGGCCACCGCCTGCTCCAGCGTCACCCGCTCGAAATGGGCGCTCTGGTTGGGCTGCATCTGACCGACCTTGTCCAGGTCGGCGCTGATGACCGTGCCTATCATGGCGTAGCCGCCGCCGGACACCGCATCGCGATGCAGGATGATGGGTTCCACGCCCGCAGGCACCTGGATGGAGCCGATGGGATAGCAGGCGTCGACGATGTTCGACGGATCGGCGCCCGCGCCGAAAGGTTGCTCGCGGGCGCGAAAGCGTAGCGGGCGGCCCTGCTTGTAGCGGTAGCCGATGCGATCGGCCTCGGAGGTCACGGTCCAGGCGTCTTCATAGAAAGTGGCGGCGGATTCTGGCTCCAGGCGGTGATCGTATAGACCCGGAAGCACGCGCAGCGTCTGCGTCTTGGGCGGGGCCTCGGCCAACGCGGCCGGCAGTTCGCGGCCCACGCGTGTGCGGATGGACGCCCGGCCCACCGCCAGCCGGTCGCCGGCCTGCAGCTTGCGGCCTTCGTGCCCGCCGATAGCGCCCAGCGCGTAGGTCGAGCGGCTGCCCAGGACCACAGGGACGTCGATGCCGCCCGCGACCGCCAGGCAGGCGCGGGCGCCGGCCTGCACGAAGTCGAACGACAGCCGGCTGCCGGCCTGCACCGCCAGCGCCACATTGCAGGCCTGCGCCACGCCGTCGATCTTGGGGATCATGCTGGCGCCCGTCACGGCAATCACGGCGGTGCGGTGGAACAACAGCTCCGGGCCGAGCAGCGTGCATTCCAGCACCGCGTCGCCGGCGGCATTGCCCACCAGCAGGTTGGCGGCGGCCAGCGCGTACTGATCGAGCGCGCCGGACGGCGGTATGCCCAGGTGGTAGTGGCCTAGGCGGCCCGTGTCCTGCACCGAAGTGGCCAGGCCGGGCTTGATGACTTCGATGATGGGATCGTTAGGCATGGAGCGTCTCCAGCAGTTGGGCGTTGCAGGCATCGGGCGCGCGCTGGAACTCGGCCAGCGAGAACGACACGGGCCGGATGCGCAGGTCGAAGCTGCCGGCCTCGACCCGCGCCGTGGCCTGGTCGTACTCGTCGCGGGTGATGGGCTTGAACTTCACGATGTCGCCCGGGCGGAAGAACACCATCGAATCGCGCAGATGCGCCTGGCGCTGGGCAGGTTCGAAGATGGGTGCTGGCGTGACGCCGAACATCTGGTAGCCGCCCGCACCGCGTACCGAATAGATGCAGCCGAAGCAGCCGCCGTGTCCCACCGTGTGTTTGGGAGTATCGGTGCGGGGGCGCAGGTATTTGGGAACCTGCAGCTGGCGCTCGCGTTCCACCATCTGGTACATGAAGGGCAACCCGGCCACGAAGCCCACCATGGACACGAACCAGGGCGAACCGGAGTGGGCGTCGATGAAGCCCTGCACCGAGTCGTGGCCGTTGATGCGGGCCGCGTACTCCAGGTCGGTGGATTCCGGATCCTGGTGCCTTTCGCGAAACCGCATCAGGGTCTCGTGGGTCCAGGGGTCGTTGTAGTACACCGGCACTTCGATGATGCGGGTGGCCAGCGTCAGGTTGGCCAGGTCTATGCCCGCCTCCAGCTCGCGCAGCAGCGCCAGCAGGGCGTCCGGCGCGATGCGGTCGGGGTCGTACCGTACTTGATAGGACGCGTTGGCCGGGCAGATCTCGGTCACGCCGTCGACCGCGCGTTCGCGCAGCGCCCGCGTGATCGCCATGCCCTTGAAGAAGGATTCCAGCGACATGTCCTCGCTGATCTCGACGAAGATGAACTCGTCGCCGCCATGGGTGTAGCGCAAGCTCATTGGTTTTCCTCCCGGTCCCTTTGCATCCAGGCTTCAAGATAATTGGTGTGGTAGCGGCCCGCCAGCACGTCCGCATCCTCCAGCAGTTCGCGGTGCAGGGCCAGCGTTGAATGCACGCCCGTCAGTTCCACTTCGTCGAGCGCGCGCGCCATGCGCGCCAGCGCCGCCGCGCGGCTCTCGTCCCAGACGATCAGCTTGGCCAGCAGCGAGTCATAGTAGGGCGGCACGGCGCAGCCCGGATACAGCATCGAGTCCACGCGCACGCCGGGCCCGCCGGGCCAGCGCACGTGTTCCACCCTGCCAGGGCTGGGCGCGAAGTTGCGCTTGGGGTCTTCGGCGTTGATGCGGCATTCGATCGCTGCGCCGCGGATGGCGATGTCCTGCTGGCGTAAGCGCAGGGGTTCGCCGTCGGCGATGCGCAGCATTTCGCGCACCAGGTCCACGCCCGTGATGGCTTCGGTGATGGGGTGCTCGACCTGGATGCGGGTGTTCATCTCGATGAAGTAGAACTCGCCGGCGCCGCGGCTGTCGTCATACAGATACTCCAGCGTGCCCGCTCCCCGGTACCCGACCGAGCGCGCCAGTTGCGCCGCCGATTCGCATAGTTTCTGCCGGGTGGCGGGGTTCAGGGCGGGTGAGGGCGCTTCTTCCAATACCTTCTGCCGGCGCCGTTGCAGGGAGCATTCGCGTTCATACAGGTGGACGGCGTTGCTGCCGTCGCCCAGAACCTGCACTTCGATGTGCCGCGCGCGCGGCAGATAGCGCTCCAGGTATACACCGGCTTCGCCGAAGGCCGCCTGCGCCTCGGCCTGGGCCTGCGGCATCTGCGCGCGCAGTTCGGCTTCGTCGCGCACCACGCGTATGCCGCGCCCGCCGCCGCCCGCGGCTGCCTTGATCATGAGCGGGTAGCCAATGATGGCGGCATGGGTCAGGGCTTCGTCCAGCGATGACAGCACGCCTTCGCTGCCAGGCACCGTCGGCACGCCGGCCGCCTGGGCGCAGGCGCGCGCCGCCGCCTTGTCGCCCATCGTGCGGATGGTGGCGGCATCGGGCCCGACGAAGATCAGGCCGGCGTCGCTCACGGCCTGCGCGAATGCCGCGTTTTCCGACAGGAAGCCGTAGCCGGGATGTACTGCCTGGGCGCCGGTGCTGCGGGCGGCCTCCAGCAGCGCTTCGGTGTTCAGATAGCTGCGCGTCGCGTGCGAGGGGCCGATGAGCACCGCTTCGTCGGCCATGCGCGTGGCCAGCGCGTCTCGGTCCGCTTCGCTGTATACGGCCACGGTGCGCATGCCCAGTTCGCGGGCGGCGCGGATGATGCGCAAGGCGATTTCGCCGCGGTTGGCCACCAGCACCTTGTGGATGTTGCGCGGCCGGTAGGGAAGATGGGTATCGGACATGGCGCGGCCTATCCCTCGATGCGCAGCAGGGGCTGTCCGGCTTCCACCGGCTCGCCGTCTTCCACCAGGATCTCGGCCACCACGCCGCCGGTGGGCGTTTCGATCTGGTTGAACTGCTTCATGACCTCGACGATGCCGATCACGGCGCCGGCGGCGACCGTGGCGCCCCGCTCCACGAAGGGGGCAGCGTCGGGGCTGGGGCGGCGGTAGAAGGTTCCGGGCAGGGGGCTGGGAATATCGTGCAACGGCATGGTTTTCTCCTTGGAATGTCGTTCGGGCGGCAGGGGGTCAGGGGCCGGTCACGCTGGGCGGCGCGATCCGGATACCGTGGGCTTCCAGCTTCTCGCGGGTGGCGCGCACCAGGGACAGGGCGCCGGGTGTGTCGCTGTGTATGCAGACGGAATCGAAGTCGATGGGGATGTCCTTGCCTTCGACCGTGCGCACGCGGCCCTCGGTGCAGGCGCGCAGCACTTTTTCGGCGACCTGGGCGGGGTCCAGCGGCTGGGTGTAGCGGGTGAAGACGATGGAGCCGCTGGCGTCGTAGTCGCGGTCGGCGTAGAACTCGCGCACCACGGGCTGGTTCAGTTCGCGCGCCAGACGGTAGGTGACCGAGCTTTCCATGCAGTACAGCGCCAGCGTGGGCTCCAGCTCCTGCAGCGTTTCGATCAAACGGCGCGACAAGGCTTCGTCGCGGGCGGCCTGCATGTACAGCGCGCCATGCGGCTTCACGTGCTGCAGGCGCAGTCCGTGCAGTCGGGCGAATTCGCGCAGCGCGCCCAGTTGATAGACGATGTCGTGCACCAGCGCTTCGGCGCTTTCGCGCATGTCCCGCCGGCCGAAGCCGACCAGGTCGCGAAAGCCGGGATGGGCGCCGATGCAGACGCCGTGTTCGCGGGCCTGCAACACCGTGCGGTTCATGATCCGCGGGTCGCCGGCATGGAATCCCGTGGCGATGTTGGCCGAACTGATCAAGGGCATGATCGCTTCGTCCACGCCGTCCCCGATGGTCCACGGGCCGAATCCTTCCCCCATGTCCGAGTTGAGGTCGATGCTGCGTTTGCTCATTGCCGGAGGCTCCTTGGCGTTGCTCGCCGCATTCGACGCGGCGTGTGACGTGAACATTAGCCAAGGCCGAGGGGGACAAAAAGATCTTTTTATTGATCGATCAATATCTGTTTTTTAGATAACTATCCGTCGAATTGGCAGCATCGTTCCGACGTTTTTCCTATGAAAAATAAGGGATACCCCTGATAAGACGCATCGGATCGCAGAGAGAATATTCAGATATTCTGGGGTAAAGATATCGATTAAAAAGATAAGACCAGACATGTCGATTACCCTACGTCAGCTCAAATACTTCATCGCCGCAGCCGAACTGGGCCAGATTTCGCAGGCGGCAATCCAGCTGGCGATATCCCAGTCGGCCATCACCAGCGCCATCCGCGAACTGGAGGAGACAGTGGGCACGGCGCTGTTCCTGCGGGGCGCCCACGGCGTGACGCTGACTCACAGCGGCCGCACCTTCTTGAACCACGCCTACAACATCCTGTCGTCGGTCGACGAAGCCCTGCGCATGCCGGCGACGGCGGAAGAGGTCTCGGGCCGCCTGTTGCTGGCGGCGTCCTATACGGTGATCGGCTACTTCCTGCCGTATCACCTGCAGCGGCTGTCTCAGCTGTATCCGCGCCTGGACATCCAGCTGCACGAACTGAACCGCAGCGCAATCGAGGAAGGCCTGATCGCAAACCGCTATGACATGGCGGTGCTGCTGACCTCCAACGTCGCCAATCCGGATCTGGCGGTGGAGCATTTCTTCGGCTCGCCGCGACGCCTGTGGCTGCCGGCCAGGCATCCCTTGCTTGCGGCGGACGCCGTGACCCTGGAGGACGTCTCGCGCGAACCCTTCATCATGCTGACCGTGGACGAGGCGGCCTACACCGCCTTGCGCTACTGGAACGAAACTCCGTTCAAGCCCGACGTGCGGCTGCGCACCTCATCCGTCGAGGCGGTGCGCAGCATGGTGGCCAACGGCAGCGGCGTGGCCCTGCTGTCGGACATGGTCTACCGGCCCTGGTCGCTGGAGGGGCGGCGGATTGAAACGGTACAGCTCAAGGACCCGATTCCGCCCATGAACGTCGGGTTGGCCTGGCGCCGGGGCGCGGAAGTGTCGCCCGCCATGCAGGCGGTGCGGGACTATTTCCGGCATGCCTACATGGCGCAGCGGGGCGGGGCGGGCTGAACGCGGACCGGCGCTACGCCCGCTTGCCGGGATGTATGCCCATGGTCTTCGCGATGACTTCCAGCATGATCTCGTTGGCGCCGCCGCCGATGGCCGTCTGCCTCAGGTCGCGATAGGCGCGAGAGATCCAGTTCTCGTTCATGACGCCCTGGCCGCCCCAGAACTGCAGGCATTCGTTGGGAATCTTCATGGACAGCTTGCCAGCGTAGTACTTCGCCATGGAGGCGAACTGCGCGATGTCCTGGCCGTCCAGGTATTGCTCGATGGCACGGTACAGCAGAGAGCGCAGTGCCTGGATCTCGGTCTGCATTTCGGCGAGCTTGTGGTAGACCACCTGATTGGACAGGATTGTGCCGCCGAACACTTGCCTCTGGCCGGCGTATTCGATGGTCTCTTCGATGGCCCGCTCCATCGACCGCATGCTGCGCGCCGCGACGAACATGCGTTCTTCCTGGAACTGCTCCATCTGGTAGATGAAGCCCATGTTCTCTTCGCCGATGCGGTTGCTGACTGGTACCCGCACGTCGTCGAAGAACAGTTCGGCCGTATCGGAGGCGCGCAGCACCAGCTTGTCCAGCTTGCGCGACACGCTGACGCCGGGAGCGTTCAATGGCACGATGATGAGCGATTTGTTCTTGTGCGGTCCGCCGTCCTGCGAGGTATTGCACAGCAGGCAGATCCAGTCGCCCTGCACGCCATTGGTGATCCACATCTTCGATCCGTTGATGACGTAGTCGTCGCCGTCGCGCCGCGCCCAGGTCTTTATCTGCGACACGTCCGAGCCTGCCGAGGCTTCGCTTACGCCGATGCAGCCGACCAGATCTCCCGCGATGGTGGGCGCCAGGTAAGCGCGCTTGAGCGCATCGCTGCCATGATGCGCCAAGGCCGGAGTGCACATCGTGCTTTGCACGCCGATGGCCGAGGTCAGCCCGCTGGACCGGACTTCGCCCAGGGTCTCGGCGAAGACCATTTCGTAGCTGAAATCCAGCTCCATGCCGCCATACTCTGCCGCCTTTCCTATGCCCAGCAGCCCGGCGGATCCGAAGGCCTTCATCACGCGGTGCGCAGGGAAAATCTGCTCGGCCTCCCACTCGTCCAGATAGGGGTCCAGGTGTTCGGCGATGATGCGGCGGGTGGTCCGTTCGAGTTCGCGATGCTCGTGGGTCAGGTGCATGGCTGTTTCCGGTTGGTTCAGTTGGCTGCCGGTGCGCCGGCGTCGGCTAGCGTGACGTGGCCGGCGATCAGCGCGACGCCGCCGGCATCTCTTACCCAGACGTCATATCTCCCTGGTGCATCGGCCACGCATTGGCCGCCTGCGGTGATGAGGCCGCCGGCATGCAGCGGCTTGAGAAAGCGGATGTCCAGGTCGAATCGTTCCAGCGCCGCGGCACCGAAGCTGCGCGCCAGCGATTGCCAGATCAGGTTGACCGACAGCGTGCCGTGGGCGATGGTGCCGCCCATGGGCGTGGCCGAGGCGAATGCCGGATCTACGTGCAGGGGATTGAAGTCGTTGGTCAGTTCGGCATAAAGATCGATGTCCGCCTGAGTGACCTTCATGGATACTTCTTCCAGTGTAGGCGTCATGGTGTGTCCTAGGCGGCCCAGATCAGATTCATTCGGCCGGTATAGAGGGGGCGTCCAGTTGCGCCCTCGCCAGCGACTTCAAGTCGTAGATAGCGACGTTCGCCCCGCATTTCCTTGTCCAGGCAGCGCACCGTGGAACGTACGCGTTCGCCAGAGCGCGGCAGCCCTTGGACGCAAAGCGCTTGCCGCGCATGGATGTTGCCGGGCGGGCGCGGCGTCACCACGTTCAGGTAGGCGCGCATCATCAGCGCGACGGCCAGGCCGGCCTGCCTGGCCGGTGCGTCCTGCGCGTGCTGGCCGAACAGGCGTTCCCAGAGCGCCAGCAGCCTCGCGTCGAGCGGCTCTTCCCATTCGCCCAGCACGGAACCAGGGGTAAAGCTGTCATAGGTATACAGCGCGCTCATGGCGTCTCCGGTTCGGCAATCGGGAGCAGGTGGTCGCCGCGGGGCTCGAATCCGATCCGCACCCGCTGGCCGATGGCGAGCGGCGAGTTGGCGTCATTGCGGGTGTTGACCATCAAGCGGAATCCCTCGTCCAGGTCGACCAGGGCGATTACATAGGGCGCTTCGGCCTTGAAGGCCGCGTTCGGTGCACGATGCACCGTGGTATGGCTGAGCACGGTGCCCAGTCCGGCGGATTCGTTCCACTTCAGCTGCTGTCCGTGGCAATGAGTGCAGACACTGCGCGGAATGCGCTGCACCGCGCCGCATTCGCCGCAGGTCTGGTAGCGCAGCTTGCGGTCGCGGCAACCTTGCCAGAAAGGCTGCGTTTCCGCGGTGGGGCGTATGGAGGGCTTTTCCATTTCAGGCGGCTCCCAGGATGAGTGAGCAGTGGGCGGAAAGGATGCCGCCGTCTCCGTGCACGAAGGCCAGGTTGGCGCCATCCACCTGGCGGGCATCCGCCTGGCCGCGCAATTGATGGACGGCCTCGACCGCATGGAACATGCCGCCGGCCGCGCCGGAGTGGCCATAGGACAGCAGGCCGCCATGGGTATTGCAGGGCAGGGCGCCGCCCAGGCCCAACTGGCCTTGCAGGGCGGCGGGCCCGGCTTCGCCGCGCGCAAAGAATCCAATGGATTCAAGTTCGACCAGCAAGGTGATGGTGAACGAGTCGTAGATGAGAGCGACGTCGATGTCGGCGGGCTTCAGGCCGGCCGCCGCGAACGCGCGTGCCGACGAGGCCTTGCAGCCGAAATCGACCAGGCTGGGTGCGGACACGATATGTTCGTGCGTATGGCCCTGGCCCGCACCCAGGATCTCCACGGCACGGTGGCTGGTGTTGGTGGCAGGGCGGCGGCTGACCACCAGCGCCGCGCCGCCGTCGGAAACCAGGCAGCAGTCCAGCATGCGCAGTGGCGTGCTGATCTCGCGCGAGTTCAACACGTCCTCAATGGAGATCGGCTCGCGCTTGTGGGCCTTGGGATGCCGGCCGGCATGGCGGCGGTGCTCCACGGCGATTGCTGCCAGGTGCTCGGATGTCACACCGTAATCGTGCATGTAGCGTTGCGCAACCAGCGCATAGGAAGCGGGCACGCTGATGCCGAAGGGGCGCTCGAACTGCGGGTGGCCGACCTCGGCCAGCGCCGCCACCGCGCCGTCGCGGGACAGCCCCGTCAGACGGTTGTCGCCCGCGACGACCAGGACGTGGTTGCACTGGCCGCTGGCCACCAGGGCGGCCGCCTGCATGACCATGATGCAGGCGCTGGCGCCGCCGGCCTGTATCGCGGTGCAGAAGTTCGGACTCAGGCCCGCGTATTCGCAGAACACGGAACCGAGCATCAGGTGCGGCTCGGTAAAGGAATAGGCGCACAACACGCCGTCGATGTCGCCGGGGTCCAGGCCCGCGTCGCGTATCGCGCCGAATGCCGCTTCGGCGTGCAGGCCCATGCAACTGGAACCTGGCAGTTCGCCAACGCGCGTGTCGCAGGCGCCAGTGATGTAGGCGTTCATGCTCATGCGGCGCCGTCCTTGCCGGGCTTGGCGGACCAGTTGAATGCGAGGGGCTGCTTGTCCAGGAATCGCGCCACGGCGTCGTCGTGGTAGACCGTGTGCAGAGCCAGCGCCTGGGCATGGGCCTCCAGTTCGGCCAGCGTGTTCTGGTCCAGGTTGAAGGAGCGGTTGAGTATGTTCTTCGACATGCCCAGCGCTTCGGTCGATGCGGCATGGAATCGGGCGGCAAGCGCCAATGCCTCGTCCAGCAGGGATTGCGGCGGGACGATGCGGTACAGGATGCCGAGGGCGCGCGCTTCTTCGGCGTCCACTTCGCGTGCCGAGAACACGAGTTCCTTGGCGCGCTGAAGGCCGACGATGCGCGGCAACAGGAAAAAGCCGCCCAGGTCCGGCACTAGGCCGATGCGTCCGAAAACGGCACAGAACCGCGCGCCCGGCGTGCCCAGGATGAAATCGCAGGCCAATGCCAGATTGAAGCCCGCGCCAAAGGCGGGGCCGTCCACCGCGGCAATGACGGGCTTTTCCAGATTGACCAGCTCATGGAACCAGGTGTGCAGACGGCGTATGCGATCCCGGTCCTTGTACACAGGCCGTTTGGCCTCGGACAGCGATTTCAGATCGCCGCCCGCACAGAACACGCCCTGGGCGCCCGTGATGACCACGGCTTTGACCGTGTCGTCGTCGCGCGCTTGAAGCACGGCTTCGGCCAGGCTTTGGCGCACCTCGAGATCGAAGGCGTTGCGTCGTTCGGGACGGTTCAGGGTGATGAGGAGTGTCGCGCCGCGGCGCTCGCGCAGGACATAGTCGTTCATGGCTTGAATCCCAGGCTGTTGGCGATGATGTTCTTCTGGATCTCGCTGGTGCCTTCGCCGATGATGTAGACCAGCGCGTCGCGGTGGATGCGGCCGACCGGATACTCGCGCATGATGCCGGCGCCGCCGAAGATACGGATGGCTTGCTCGCTGACCGAAACGGCGGTTTCGCTGGCGACCAGCTTGACGCGCGCGGCCGTGGCCGCGTCCAGGGTTCCCTGATCCACGCGCCAGGCGCCGTAATAGACCAGCCAGCGGGCCGCTTCGATCTGCGCCGACATCTCGGCGAGCTTGTGGCCGATGGCCTGATACTGGCCGATGCGCTTGCCGGCCACCAGACGGTCGTTGGCGTAGGCGGTGGCGGCATCGAAGGCCGCGCGCGCCATGCCCAGGGCATTGGCCGCCACGCCGACCCGGTTTTCGCTGAGCGATTCCAGGATCAGTGGATACGTGCCTTCGGTTTCGCCGAGCAGGCAATCGTCGGGCACGAAGGCCTTGTCGATGTGGATAAGCGCCGTTTCCGACGCGCGTATCCCTTCCTTCTTGAGCTTGGAAATTTCGAAGCCAGGATTGGGCAGTTCGACGATGAACAGGCTGATCGAGCCAGGACGGAGGTCGGGACTGGTGCGCGCGGCTACCAGCAGGAAGTCGGCAAAGGGCGCATTCGTGATGTAAAGCTTGCTGCCATGCAGGCGCCAACCGCCTTCAACGCGTTCGGCCCGGGTCTTCATGGCGCGCACGTTGGAGCCGCCGTCCGGTTCGCTCAGGCCGAAGCCGGCCACTTTCCGGCCGGCCAGCGCGGGCGCCAGGAAACGCGCCTTCTGCGCCGGCGTGCCTGCTTTCCATATGGGCCAGATGCCCAGATGCGTATGGGCCGACCAGGTGGAGGCGAACGCCTGGGACAGGTAACTCAGCTCTTCGCGCACGATGCAGTCGCTGATTTTGTCCAGGCCGCTGCCGCCATCGGCTTCCGGATAACGCACGCCCAGCAGGCCCAGATCGCCCCAGCGTTCAAAGACGTGCTTCGGAAAGGTTTCCTGTTCTTCAGCATCGAAGACCAGGGGGGCGAGTTCATCCTGGCAAAGCCGCCGCACGGTATCGCGGACGGCTTCGTGTTCACTGGAAAACGCAAAGCTCAAGCTCACGGATATGCTCCTTTTGTCTCCGCTGGCGATGCCCGTCACCCTTGGCGTGTCGGGCATCTTTAAATTCTTTATAGAGAATAGTATTCTCGTTAAAAAATATAATAGCCAGCGTTCATTGATGCGTCAATCATCGGATCAGGCGGTTTTGTCCTTGACAAGCCGGAGGGTCAATCCTAGACTTTATTCGCTATAAAGATAAATATTCGCTATACAGAATAAAGGAGACAACATGAAGACCGGATTACCCCTGCTTCAATCCTCATTCTCGTCGCGGGCGGCCAGCCTGGCTGCGGCTGCCTTTATGGCTTTGGGCTCAGGGTCGGCCCGTGCCGAGCCTGTCTACCCGTCCAAACCGATAGAGGTGATCGTGGCGTCCTCGGCGGGCGGCATCCTGGACACTATCGCGCGCACGGCCGCGCACGGCATCGAACGCCTGGGCCAGCCTGCCGTGGTCAAGAACCTGCCGGGAGGCGGCGGCACCATCGGCACTCAGGCAGTGGCGCGCGCGCCGGGAGACGGCTACACCTTGGGGGCGGTAGCGACCAGCCACGCCATCAATCCCAGCATGTATTCCAAGCTGCAGTACGACACCGCGCGCGGATTCAGCAACATTACGCAAATGGTGGAGCTGACCAACTTCCTGGTCGCCAATCCTGCGGTCCCCGCGTCCAACCTCAAGGAGTTCATCGCGCTGGCAAAGTCCAAGCCAGGCACCCTGACATACGGCTCTGCGGGCGTCGGACAATCCAATCATCTTTCAGGCGAGTTGCTGCAGCAGGCCGCCGGCATCAAGCTGGTGCACGTGCCTTACCGGGGCAGCGCACAGGCGTTGACGGATCTGCTCGGCGGGTCGCTTTCGGTGATGTTCGTCGACGCGCTTTCGGCCGAACCCTATGTAAAGTCAGGAAAGCTGAAGCTGATCGCGATTACCGGATTGGAGCGGTCGCCGGCCTATCCCGACTATCCCACGCTGAATGAATCCGGCTTGCCGGGGTTCAACGGCAATACCTGGCTCGGCCTGGTTGCGCCTGCCGGCGTGCCCAAGAACATCGTCGACAAATTGCAGGGAGCGGTGCGCGCGGAGTTCGAGGATCCCGTCGTGCGCAAGCGTCTGCTGGGGCAGGGCGTCATTCCGGTAGCTTCCGCGCCGAAGGCTTTCAGCGAGTTCCTGGACGGCGAGATGAAGCGCTGGGACCAGGTCATCAAGACGGCGGGCATCGATGCGAACTGAAATGATGGAAGACATGAACATCGTGGGCGGCGCGTCACCGCAGGCGCTGGCAGGGGCGGCGCGCGCGGCCGCCGTGCTGGAGGCGCGCAGCGTGGCCATCGTGGGCGCTTCAGCCGATCCGGGGAAGATCGCCGGCCGACCTTTGGCCTACATGCTGTCGCGCGGCTTTGTCGGCAAACTGTTTCCGGTCAATCCGACGCGCGATCAGGTGCAGGGTCTCAAGAGCTATCCCTCGTTGGCCTCGATAGGCGAGCCGGTGGATCTGGCCATAGTCGGTACGCCGGCGGGGCTGGTCGAGGATGTGATCCGCGAGGGCGCGGCCGCGGGCGTCAAGGCGTTCGTCGTGTTTTCTTCGGGCTTTTCCGAAACGGGCGAAGAAGGCGCGGCGCTGCAACGCAGGCTGGGCGAACTAGCGCGGGCCCAAGGCGTCACGATACTCGGCCCCAACTGCCTGGGCGTGGCCAATAGCGCCACCGGACTCATTGCCTCGTTCACCACCGCACTGGAGGAAACGCCAATCAAGCAGGGCGGCTTCGCCTTCGTCAGCCAGAGTGGCGCGTTGGGCGCGTACTGGATGGACATCTGCCTGCGTTCTGGCCTGGGATTCAGCAAATGGATCACCACCGGCAATGAGTGCGACATGGATGCGGCGTCGGCCATTGCCTATCTTGCCGACGATCCGCAGACGCGCGTCATCGGACTTTACGTCGAGGATATCCGCGATTCCCTGGCGTTCCGACGGGCGCTGCTGCGCGCGGCGGCAGCCGGGAAGCCGGTCATCGCGATCAAGGCGGGTCGCTCGCAGGCGGGCGCGGCGGCTGCTGCTTCGCATACGGGAGCGCTGGCCGGCGACGATGCCCTGTATGACGCCTGCCTGCGTCAGCATGGCGCGCTGCGGGTGGATTCGCTGGGCCAGATGATGGATGTGGCCCGGCTGTTCCTGTTCGACAGCGTGCCGCAGGGCAAGCGCTTGGCCGTCATGTCCGTGTCGGGAGGCGCGGGCGTGCTCATCGCGGACGAAGCCGAACGCTGGGCGCTGGAGCTGCCCGCGCTTGCGCCGCAGACGGCCCAGGCGCTGGCGCCGGTGTTGCCTTCCTTCGTCAAGGCGGCCAATCCGCTGGACCTGACCGGCAATGTGGTGCAGGACACCGCCAGCATTTCAAGGGCGCTGGAGGCCGTGGCGCGAGACCCGGGCAACGACGCCATCGTGCTGTTCGTCGGCCTGATGCACAGCATCGCCACGGCGTTCACCGACGCCATCGCCCAGGCGCGCCAGCGTACCCATCGTCCCATCGTGGTGATCTGGATCGGCGCCAAGGAAGAGTCGGTGAGTGTGCTGGAGCAGGCGCGCATACCCGTGTTCCGCGATATCCCGCCCGCGGTTGCAGCCCTGGGCGCTGCTGTGCGTCTGAATGGCTTGCGCCATGCGGCGCTGACGGCGCCGGCGTTGCCGGCACCCCGGTGCGATGCGATGCCGGCCGCTAGTATCGCGTTTCTGCTTGAGTGGGACAGCAAGGCGCTATTGCGCGAACTCGGAACCGCCGGCATCCCCGACGGCGTGCTGGTGGACGGCGATATGCCCGACCGCTTGCCCGCGCCCTTGGCTTACCCCGTCGTCGCCAAGCTGCAGGCCAGTACTGTCCTGCACAAGAGCGACATAGGCGGCGTGGTGCTCGGCATCATGGACGACGAGCAATTGCGAGCAGCCCTGCTGCGCCTGCGCGCAATCGCCAGCGACAGGGGCATCGACGCGAGGGGCATCCTGCTCGAATCCATGCAGCGCTTCGACCACGAATTGCTGCTGGGCCTACGCCGCGACGTCCGATTCGGCCCCACCTTGACGCTGGGCCGCGGCGGGGTGGAAGTGGAGCTCGATCCCGACGTGGTCTGCCGTTTGCTGCCGCTGGACGCTCAAGGCATCCGGGAAATGATCGAGGGCCTGCGCTCGGCCAAGCTGCTGCAGGGGTTTCGGGGGCGCGGCGCCGTTGACCTGCCAGCTCTGGCTCGGCAGATTGCGGGGTTGTGCGAAGCATTCCTGGCGCGGCCGGACCTGGCGGAAATCGAGATCAATCCGCTGGCAGTGGGCGAGGGGCAGGCCTGGGTGCTCGATGCGGTCGTGAGCAGGTTCGAATGACGGCATCCTCGCACCATGTGCTGGTTCACGACGCCGCTGGCGTCCGTACGCTGATCCTGGACCGTGCGGCCAAGGCCAACGCCCTGAACGTGGAAATGCTCGACGTGTTGCGGCGCGCGATTGAAAGCGCCCCGGCCGCAGGGATTGGGCTGATCGTTCTCCGCAGCGCTTCTCCCTCCCTGTTCTGTGCCGGCGGCGATATCGAGGAGTTCGTCCGCAGTGCGGCGTTGTTGCAAGCGCAGGGGCAGGGCCTGCGTGAACTGATGGCCGCCATGGCGCGCTCGCCGGCTCCCGTCCTGGCTGTCGCCCGAGGCAAGGCGGCGGGGGCCGGCGTCATCCTGCTGGCGATGACGGACATCGTCATTGCCTCGGCGGACCTCACGCTCGCGTGCCCGGAAATCGCTTTCAACATGTACCCCGTCATGGTCCAGACCGCGCTGGAAACCAAGATCAGCGGCGCGCGGGCCCGCCAGTTGTGCCTCAGCGGCCAACTGCTGAAGGCCGAGCCCGCCCGCGACCTGGGACTGGTGACCGATGTGTTGCCGACCGAGGACTTCGAGCGGCTTTCCGCCGAGCGCCTGGCGTTCTACATCGCGCGCCGCGAGGCGCTGGTCATTGCCCGCAAGGCGCGTTTGTTGCTGGAGCCGCCCGATTGCGCCGTCGGACGCATCGAAGCGCTCGAGCCCCTGATGCACGAAAACTTCGCCAGGCCCGGCGTGCAGGAAACCATACGCGGCTATCTTTCCAGCATGCGCGCCAGGCGCTCCGGTTGATATGCCCGCCGGGTTTGTGCGGGCAGGCGCTCTATGCCACAATTTTTGCTCTTTTCTATCCAGAGAAATTCTCTGTCTTCAGAATGACGACCGAACAACCGGAAAAACTCGTAGGTGCTCTCGTGGGCGGATTACGCGTCCTGCGCTACCTGAGCGCGGCGCCCTCGGGCGTGGGGGTCACCCGCGTGGCGCGCGACCTGCAACTCAATTCCAGCACTTGCTACAACTTCCTCAAGACGCTGGTATATGAAGGCCTGGTGTCGTTCGATGAAGCCACGAAAACCTATTCCATCGCGTTGGGGCTGGTCGAGCTCGCCAAGGGCGCGCTGGAGCAGGGATCCTACGTGCGGCTGGTGCATCCGCATTTGCGCGATATCGCGCGCAGCCACGGCGTGACTGCGACGCTCTGGCAGCGCACGTCCAATGAGCGCGTAGTGCTGGTGGACCGTGCCGACACCGACAGTTCGGTGCGCGTGCACATGAGCGTGGGCCAGCGACTGCCCATGTACATCGCGGCGCTGGGCCGCTGCATGGCGGCCCATTCCGGGCTGGATGACAAGGAATTGCGGCAACGTTTCGACAACCTGAGGTGGGACGACAAGCCGCCTTTCAAGGACTATATGGAAGGCGTGCGCGATGCCCGTGAAAAGGGTTACGCGGTGGACGCCGGCAACTACGTCAAAGGCGTCAGCACGGTTTCCGCCGCGGTGCTCGACGAATTCGGCAAAGCCGCCATGGCCATCAGCGCCGTTGGCTTCAGCGCCCAGGTTTCGGGCGAGGCGCTCGAGCGCCTGGGCGTTGACCTGCGCGACCGCGCCGCGCTGATCTCCCGCGCACTCTCGGGCGGCCGCGCCTGATTCCCCACCGCTGACGCCACGCTGCCCGTGTCGCCGTGCGGGCAGCGCGGCCGCTGCCCGTTCCAGCGCGGGAAAACTCCCTGAAAAACCCGATTGACGTTCTCGAGAACCTTTGCTTATGATTCATCTAACCGTACGGTTAGTAAATTAACTGACCGATAACTTATATGTAACAGCATGACGCCAAGGCAGGCGGCGTGGAATCAAAAATAGCGGTTGTTACGAGGAGGCAATGGTGGCTAGCGCCAACAAAGAGCAGTTGCTGGACGCATACCGGCGCATGTTGCGCATCCGGCTGGCCGAGCTCCGGCTCGGACGCTTGTTCGCGGACGGGGAGGTGCCCGGCTTCATCCATCTGAGCATCGGCCAGGAGGCCGTCGCCGCTGCGATGGGTATGGTGCTGCGGGCGGACGATACCGTCGCCTCGACCCACCGTGGCCATGGTCATGCCCTGGCCAAGGGCATCGACATCGAAGATTTCTTCCTGGAGCTGATGGCGCGCGAAGAGGGTATCTGCAAGGGCCGTGGCGGTTCGATGCACGTCGCCAACCTGTCCATCGGCATGCTGGGGGCCAACGCCATTGTCGGCGCCAGCATACCGATAGCCCTGGGCAGCGCACTGGCCCATCAGGTACAGAAAAAGGACTGCGTGGCGGTGGCCTTCTTTGGCGACGGCGCCATGGCCGAAGGCGTGCTGCATGAAAGCCTCAACCTGGCTGCGCTGTGGCGCCTGCCGTTGCTGTTCCTGTGCGAGAACAATGGTTGGGCCGAGTTTTCTCCCACCCACAAACAGTTCGTGGCGCCGCTGGACAAGCTATCGGCCGCCTTTTCCATTCCCCACGAAAAAATCGACGGCAACGACGTGTTGGGGGTGGCCGACGCCGCCAGCGCGGCCGTGGCGCGCATACGCGCCGGTGAAGGTCCGCGGGTGCTGGAGTGCATCACTCACCGTTGGCGCGGCCACTATGAAGGGGATCCCCAGAAGTACCGCCCTTCCGAAGAGATCGAGGGCCTGGGCGAGCATGATCCGGTAGCGCGCTTCGAAGCGGTGCTGGATCAGAACGGGGTCGCCAAGGCGCAGCGCGAACAGGCGTTCGAGGAGGTCCAGGCCCAGGTCGAACGCGCGGTCGAACGCGCGCGCATGGGGCGCCAGCCCGTGTGGGAGGACGCGCGCAATGATGTCTACACCATGAACGAGGCGAACTGAGATGGCTGAACTACGTTTTGCCCATGCCATCAACCGCGCGTTGGCCGAGTGCATGGAGGAGGATCCCACGGTGTTCCTGTTCGGCGAAGACATCGCCGAAGCCGGAGGGCCGTTCGGCGTCACGCGCGGGCTGCGTGCCCGTTTTGGCCCGGACCGCATCCGCGATACGCCGATTTCCGAAGCCGCCATGGCCAACGCGGCAGTGGGAGCGGCTCTGTCCGGTCTGCGTCCCGTGCTTGAAATCATGTTCATGGACTTCATGACGCTGACCATGGACGCGCTGGTCAACCAGGCGGCCAAGGCTCGCTACATGTTTGGCGGGCAGGCCAGCGTGCCCATGGTGGTGCGCACCCCGCATGGCGGTGGCATCAGCGCGGGGCCGCAGCATTCCCAATGCCTGGAAGCATGGTTTGCCCACATTCCGGGCCTGAAAGTGGTGTGCCCCAGCAACCCCGCCGATGCTTATGGCCTGCTGAAGTCAGCCATTCGCGATCCGGACCCGGTGGTGTTCGTGGAGAACAAGGCCTTGTATGCCCTCAAGGGCGAGGTGGCCGATGATGCCGGACCGATACCGCTGGGCCGGGCCCGGGTTGCACGCCCGGGCCGAGACCTGACCGTGGTGAGCTACGGCGCGACCGTGCACAAGGCCTTGCGGGCCGCCGAGGCCCTGGTTGCCGATGGCATCGAGGCCGAGGTGCTGGATCTTCGCAGCATCCAGCCCTGGGACGAACAGGCGGTGCTGGCATCGCTCGAACGCACCCATCGGCTGCTCATCGTGCACGAAGCCGTGGAGGCATTCGGGGTCGGCGCCGAGATCGCTGCACGAATGGCGGACATAGGTTTTGACGAACTCGACGCGCCCATCGCTCGTGTCGCGGCGCCCTTCGTTCCGGTGCCATTCGCTCCATCGCTCGAAGAACAGTACCAGCCCCAAGAGGCCGATGTCATAGCCGCCGCGCGCAAGCTCTGCGCGTGAACCCAGGAGACAGCATGAACGAACCCAGCATTCTTGCCGAAGTCCGCAATCGCGTCGGCATCATCACCATCAATCGGCCGAAGGTGCACAACGCGCTGGACATTCCAACCTTGATCGAACTGGAACGGGCTTTCGCCGCATTGGAAGCCAGCGACGACTGCCGCGTCATCGTCATCACGGGCGCCGGCGATAAGTCCTTTGTGGCGGGAGGCGACCTGGCCGACCTGAATTCACGCCAGGGGCTGGCGCACTACCAGGAGTTCGCCGAGGATATCCATCGCGTGTTCCGGCGCATCGAAGTCAGCGACAAGCCGACGATCGCTGCGGTCAACGGCTGGGCGTTGGGCGGCGGCACCGAGCTGCTCCTGGCCATGGACCTGCGCATCCTGGCCGACAGCGCCATGATTGCGCTGACCGAGATAAACCTGGGCCTGTTCCCGGGGGCGGGCGGTACGCAGCGCATCATCCGGCAGGTCGCGCCTTGCCTGGCCAAGGAGCTGATGTTCACGGGCGGGCGCATCAGCGCCGCCGATGCGGTGCGCATGGGCCTGGCCAACCGCGCAGTTCCGAAAGACGAACTCATGGCGCAGACTCTGGCGCTGGCGGAGCAGATAGCAGGCAAGTCGCCGCTGGTGTTGAAGCTGCTCAAGCGCACGCTGCGCGACGGCGCCGACATGCCCCTGGCCAATGCGCTGGCGCACGAGCAAGCCATGATAGGCCTGGTGCTGGACACGCGCGACGCGCATGAGGGCATCGGTGCATTCCTTGAAAAGCGCGAAGCGCGCTTCGCGGGGCAATAGCCCATGGGCGCGCTGAATGACCTGCTGATGCCCAAGCTCGGCCTGACCATGACCGAGGGCATGTTGATCGAATGGAGCGTGGCCGCTGGCGACCAGGTCAAGGCTGGCGATCCCTTGTTCGTGGTGGAGACCGACAAGGTCGCCAACGAAATCGCGGCGGAGGCAGACGGGCTGATTGGCGAGATCCTGGTGCAGGCGGGCGAAACCGTTCCCGTCGGCGCTGTGGTCGCGCGTTGGACGGGCCCGGGCCAGCGGGCAGAGCAGGAACCCGGCCTGGCTGCCGGGGAGGAGGCAACGGTCATGACCAAGCCGGCCGTGCCGGCGTGCGTCGAGCCGGCGCCAGTCGTGGGCGGCCGCATCGTGGCCACGCCGCTGGCGCGGCGCCTGGCCCGTGAACTGGACGTGGATCTGGCGAAGGTCGGCGGCACGGGGCCTGGCGGACGCATCAAGGCGGCCGATGTGCGCCAGGCGGGAGCGCCGGCGGCGCTGGCGAAGAGCGCCGACGAACTGACGGTTGCGGCAAAGGACGTCGGCCAGCGAGTCACCGCCAGCGGGCTGGTGCAGTCCATGGCCCGCCGCATGACGCAAGCCAAGCAGGTACCTCATTTCTATCTCTCGGCCGAAGCGGAAGTCAGCGAGCTGCTTGCCTTGCGCGGCCGGTTGAATGGCCAAGCTGACGCACCCCGGTTGACCTTGAACCACTTCGTCATCGCCGCGGTGGCGCGGGCGCTCGAGGCCTTGCCGCGACAGAACCGCATCTGGAACGACGACCATATCGTGCAGTTCCAGGCCATTGACGTCGGTGTGGCGGTCACGACCGAGCGCGGGCTGATGGCGCCCGTCCTGCACGGGCTGGCAGGCGCCACGCTGGACGGCGTCGCACGGCAGTCGGATGCATTGCTCGAACGCGTGCGCTCGGGCAATGCCACCCGTGAGGACATGAGTGGCGGCGCCATCTCGATTTCCAACGCGGGCATGTTCAACGTCACATACATGACGCCCATCATCAACCCGCCCCAGTCGGCCATCCTGGGCGTGGGCAGCATTCGCGAGATATTCCGGCCCGACTCGCAAGGCGCGCCCGCGCTGCGGCGCGAAATGGGCTTGGTGCTGGCAGCGGACCATAGGCTGCACGACGGTGCGGGCGCACTGAAATTCCTCAATCACGTCATCGAATTGCTGCAGGACCCCTACCGGCTGCTGCGTACCCATACTCAAGGATAGATCACATGGACTTTTCGCTTTCGGACGAGCAGAAGCTGATAGTCGAGACCGCGCGCCGCATTGGTGAAACGTATGGCGTGGAATACTGGTACGAACAGGATCGCAAGAACGCGTTCCCCCAGGCGTGCTGGCAAGCCATTTGCGAGGCCGGCCTGGCAGGCGCGGCGCTGCCCGAGGAACATGGCGGATCCGGCCTGGGCATGGTGGAGTTGGCGCTCATCGTCGAGGAACTTTCCGCAGGCGGCGGCGGTTCGACGCTGGGCCAGCTATTCATGATCAATCCCATCTTCGGCGGCGTGCCGATTTCCAGGTTCGGCAGCGAGCAGATGAAGCGCGAACTGCTGCCCGGCCTGACCAGCGGCAAGATCAACTTCTGCATGGCGCTTACCGAACCCGATGCCGGCACCAACACGCTGGCCATGAAGAGCTTCGCCGCTGCCCAGCCCGATGGCAGCTGGCGCCTGGATGGACGGAAGATCTGGATCACCGCCGTGGATGCCGCGCAGAAGATGCTGGTCGTGGCGCGCACTGCCAAACCCGTCGAAGGGGCGCGGCCAACGGACGGTATCTCCATGTTCATGATCGACGTCGAACGCGAGGGCCTGAGTTACTCGGCCATCGAGAAGGTGGGCACCCAGACGCTCAGCGCATGTTCGGTGTTCTTCGACAATGTCCGCATCGAAGCACATGAACTGGTGGGCACGCTGGACAAGGGCTTTCGCGAATTGCTGGACGTGCTCAATACCGAGCGCATCGTGACGACTGCCAGCCTGGTCGGCGCGGGCAGGTTGGCGGAGCGCCTGGCGGTGCAGTACGCGAACGACCGCAAGGTGTTTGGCGGCAAGCCCATCAGTGCCTACCAGGGTCTGCAATTCCCCCTGGCGCAATCGCATGCGGAACTGCAGTGCGCGCGGCTCATGAACCTGAACGCGGCCTCGCTGTGCGACCAGGGCTTGCCCTATGGCACCGAGGCCAACATTGCCAAGCTGATAGGCTCCCAGGCTGCCAGCCATGCCATCGAACGCAGCATGCAGACGATGGGCGGCATGGGCTATGCGCGTGAATTCCATGTGGAGCGCTTGTGGCGCGACGCCAGGCTGTTCAAGTTCGCGCCAGTGTCGGAAGAAATGATCCTGAACTACATCGCCATACACGATCTCGGCATGCCGAAGTCATACTGAAGCGCCAGAATCGAGATGCGGGACCGGCCCAGGCCGCCACCCGCGCCGAGCCGCCATCCAAGGGAGACCCACCATGCTCAATCTGAGCGCAGCCATCGCCTATCACGCCCGGCGCACCCCCGATCGCGCCGCCATCATCTATCGCGATGAAGCCATCAGCTATGCCGACTTCCATGAACGCATCCGCCAGGCGGCGGCGTTGCTTCAGTCGCATGGCATAGGCCGCAACGACGTGGTGGCGCTCTTCATGAAGAACAGCGCCGCCTTCCTGGAACTGGCGTTTGCGGCCAGCTACCTGGGCGCGGTGTTCCTTCCCATCAACTACCGGCTGGCGGCGCCCGAGGCCGCCTACATTCTTGCCGACGCCCGCGCCAGGCTGCTTTTCGTGGACGAGGAGTTCGCGGAGGTGGCGGCCTTGGAAGTGCCGAAGGTAGTGCTGAACGCGGAGGGCCAGGCCGATTCGCGCAGTCTTGGCAAGCCAGGGCGGGAAGTGCCAGAACCGGCCGCCACGGCACAGGACGACCTGGTCCGGCTGATGTACACGTCCGGCACCACCTCGCGCCCGAAGGGCGTGATGCATACCTACGGCAACCTCCACTGGAAATCGATCGACCATGTGATCGCGCTGGGCCTGACGCACCAGGAGCGCCTGCTGGTGGTGGGCCCGCTTTATCACGTCGGCGCCTTCGACCTGCCAGGTATCGCGGTGCTGTGGGTGGGCGGCACGCTGTGCGTGCACCGAGAGTTCGATCCGGAAGCGGTGCTTGCTTCCATCGAGCGCCATGGCCTCACCTGCGGCTGGATGGCCCCTGTCATGTTGAGCCGCGTGCTGGCCGTGCAGCACCCCGAACGGTACTCCCTCGATACCTTCGGCTGGTGCATTGCCGGAGGCGAAAAGACGCCGGAATCCCGCATCCGAGACTTCACCCGCGTGTTTACCCGGGGACGCTTTATTGATGGCTTCGGCATGACGGAAACCTGCAGCGGCGACACGCTCATGGAACCTGGCCGTGAGCTCGAGAAGATAGGTTCAACCGGGCGTGCATTGCCGCATGTGGAGATCCGCATTGCGGACAATGAGGGCCGCTGGTTGTCCGCCGGAGAGAAAGGCGAGATCTGCGTGCGCGGGCCCAAGGTGACCAAGGGCTACTGGAACGCACCCGAGAAAACCGCTGAAGCTTTCTTCGGAGATTGGCTGCGCAGCGGGGACGTGGGCTACCTGGACGATGAGGGATTCCTGTTCGTCACCGACAGGACCAAGGACATGATCCTGACTGGCGCGGAGAACGTGGCCTCCAGCGAAGTCGAGGCCGTGCTCTACGAAATGCCGCAGATCGCCGAAGCCGCGGTCATCGGCGTGCACGACGAGCAGTGGGGCGAGCGGATCACTGCGGTGGTGGTGCTCAACCCCGGGCACACGCTGACGCTGGAAGAGCTGGACCGGCATTGCCGCAAGCGCGTGGCCAACTTCAAGGTGCCCCGGGAATTGAAGGTGGTGGAGGAACTGCCGCGCAATCCTTCCGGCAAGGTCCTCAAGCGCGTGCTACGCGATCGCTACAACGGCTGACACGCGGCAAACACATAAGAAAGCAGGGGAGAAGACATGAGTTTGGCCAGAAAATTCGCGGCGTTTTCGACGGGTCTGACCGTCGACAGCCTTCCTGAACCCGTGGTGGAAAAGGTCCGCGCCTGCGTGCTCAATGGTTACGGCATTGCATTGGGCTCGCATCCCACGCCGTTCTTCCGCGTGGCCGAGCGGGCCGTCCTGGCGATGGACGGTGAACGTCCCGGCGGCGCCACGCTGCTTGGCAGCGGCCGCCGCAGCACGGTGGCGGGTGCGGCGCTTGCCAATGCCGCGCTGTTCCATGGCAGGGCGCAGGAAGATACCTGCGGCGTGGCACATTTCGGCGCCATCCTGCTGCCGCTCCTGACAGCGCTGGTGGAGCACGGCGAAGGGGCCATGGAGGATTTCCTGCCCGCATTGGTGGCAGGCTATGAGATCGGCGGCGCATTGGAATCTGCCTATTCGGCCCGGACGACCGCCGCAGGCTTGCGCGCTTCGCCGCTGTACGGCACGGTCGCCGCCGCGGCTGCCGTTGCCCGGTTATGGCGCTTGTCCGAGGAGCGCACTGCGGCGGCGTTGTCCAACGCCGCCTCGTTCACAGGCGGCATCCTGCAGTCTTTCGACGATGGCACCGACGAATGGCGCTACCAGGTTGGAATGGCCGGGCGCAACGGGCTGGCGGCGGCGACGCTGGCGGCCCATGGTTCCGTATCCGCGGACGGCGCCTTCGAGGGCAAGTCCGGCTTCGCACGTGCCTTCGTCAGGGCCGAATGCGATGTCGCTGCCATAGCCGGCGGCTTGGGCAAGGACTGGTCGCTGCTCAAGGTGACTTTCAAGCCATACCCCGTCTGCGCACTCAACCAGACGCCGGTCCGCGCCTGCCTGCGGCTGCGGGACCTGCTGGGCACGCGCGGCAGCGCCCTGAGGACCCTGCGCGTATACCTGAACCCTACGGTCGTGGGCTATGCGGGCATGGACAAGGAGGGACCGTTCCAGAGCATTTCCGGAACGCTCATGAGCACGCAGTTCTGCGTTGCCACGACCTTGCTGCATGGAACGCCAACCATCGCGCATATGGCGCAATTTGGCGACACGGCCGTGGCAAGCCTGATCCCGCGGATCCGGCTGCATGCCGACGATGCTCTCGGCTTGCTGGCCTGCCGCCTCGAAGCGGAACTGGAGGGTGAGAGCGAACCTCTGATAGTGCGGCTGGACACCGACCACACGGAATACAGCTACGACCGGACCCGGGTGTCCGCGCTGATACGCGGCATCGGCGAAGAGACCGGTGTGGCGCAGCGCGCCTATGACCATATCGAACGTTTCGCGGCCGAACTGCCACGGGCGGAAATGGCAGACGTCCTTGCCGCCTTCAAAGAGATCCAGACGGCCCGCTGAGAGGCCAGTGGATGGCGCTTCGAGAATTCGGGGCGCGTTACTACAACGTGCAAGAACCTAGGAGGAGACGACATGTCCTGGTACAGGAAATCCACGCCTGCGTGGTTGGCGGCCGCCGTGGCGGCCTTGGTTTCGGGGACCGCGTTGGCGGCGGATACGGTCAAGATCGGCATGACCTCGGCCTTGACCGGCCCCTATAGCGAGTTTGGCGAAGGCAACCGGCGCGCCGTCGAGCTCGCCGTCGAACAATGGAACGCCAAAGGCGGCATCAACGGCAAGAAGATCGAGATTGCGATGCTGCTGGATGACCAGCTGAATCCGGACCGCGCGGTGCAGAACATGCGCGCCATTCTGGACAACAAGGATATTGTCGGCATCATCGGTCCGGCGGGCAGCGGACCGACCCTGGCTGTGATCGACATGGCCCAGGCCGACGGCCGCCCCTATATGAACCCCATCGCGCAGACGCCGGTTGTGACCTATGCGGGCGAGAAGACCGGAGAAAAGCCGCGGCCCAATGTGTTTTCGTTCGCGCTGCAGAACGACATCGAGGCCGTGGCCATGGGCGAATACCTGGCCAAGCGCTTCAAGCGCATCGGCATCGTGCACGAAAGCACGGCCTACGGCGTGACCGGAGTCGATTACCTGTCTGCCTCCATAGGCAAGAACGGCGGCGCCAAGCCTGTTGCGACGGATTCCTACAACCAGGGTGCGCAGGACATGACCGCGCAGGTGGCGCGCATGAAGCGCGCCAACGTCGATGCGATCGCCGCCATCGGCCTGGGCAAGGATCTGGCCGTGCTGCGCAGGACCATGGCGCGGTTGAACGTGAATGTGCCGCTGGTCGCCTCCAATGGCGCCTTGGGGCAACCCTACCAGGAGGGCGCGGGCGAACTGACCTTGGGCACGCTGGGCACGATGATCGGCGCGTTTGGCAATCCCATGCGTCCGGCTGCAGCGGACTTTGCCAAGGCCTACAAGGCGAAGTACGGCGCCGACCGCTGGTGGGGCAATGATCCGGAGAATCCGCAGCTGTTCATGGCGATCTCGGTGTCCAACGGCTACGACGCGGCCAATGTGCTGTTCGAAGGGATACGCCAGGCCAACTCCACCGATCCCAAGGCCATTATCGCGGCGATCGAATCGATCAAGGACTTCCAGGGCGTCAACACCACCTACAACTTCTCGAAGAGCCGTCATCACGGCATCGAGACGGATGGCGTCAAGGTGTTCGAGTACGTGAAGAAGGACGACAAGGTCCGGCTGCAGCCGGTCGCCCAGTAACTGGCACGTCGCGCGTCCGGCGCCATGAGGCGCCGGGCCGCGCCGGTCTGTATGGATGATGGTGATATGGATTTCTTTATCCAAATGATCGTGTCAGGCCTGAGCGTCGGCGCCGCCTATGCGTTGATCGGCCTGGGCCTGAACCTGACGTTCTGGACCACGCGCGTGCTCAATTTCGGACAGGGTTCGGTGTTGATGGCGGGGGCGATGCTGACGGCCGTCATGGTCGGCGCCGGGGTCAACGTGTTCCTGGCGGTGGGCGTGTCGCTGCTGGCCACGGCCTTCATCCTGTGGGTGGTCGAGGTGGTCGGCGTGCGGCCCACGCGGCGCATTGCCGGCAGCATGGGGTGGGTGGTCTCCACCCTCGGCATAGGCATCTTCCTGCAGGGTGTGGCGAGCTGGCTGTTCGGGACACAGGCTGTGGCGTTTCCGGACGTGCTCTTCAGCAGCACCGACACGGTGGAGTTCATGGGCGCCTACATTTCGCTGCAGTACATCGCCGTGTTCGTCATCAGTGTGATGATCGTCGGCCTGATGGAGCTGTTCCTGCGCCATTCCATCTGGGGTTACGGCGTGCGCGCGGTCGCGCACGATCGCGACCTGGCGTCGCTCATGGGCATACCGGTCTACCGCGTGGTGGTCTTCTCGTTTCTGGTGAGCGGCGTGCTGGCTGGCATCGCCGGCATCCTGGTGTCGCAGGTGTCGGGCACGGTGGATCCGAATTTCGGCCTGCATCTGCTGATCCTGGCTTTTGTCGCCGCGGTCATGGGCGGCATGGGCAGCGCGTTCGGCTCTTTGGTGGGCGGGCTGATCCTCGGCATCCTGGAGAAGCTGGTGGGCGGCTACGTCTCGCCCGCCGCGGCCGAGGTCGTGGCTTTCGTGCTTTTGATAGGCGTGTTGACGATCCGGCCGCAGGGCCTGTTCGGCAAGCGTGAAACCGTGAAGGTGTGAGGACGATGAAACAGCTGGGGAAAATCCTGTCGAACTCCTGGACGCTGGGCGTGCTGGCCGTGGCGCTGGCGATAGGCGCCGGCCATGTCGCCACTGGCACGGTGCAGATGTGGAGTTTCGTCATCATCAACATCCTGCTCGCCCAGGGCATCAATCTGCTGACCGGCATCAGCGGGCAGATCTCGCTGGGCCATGCCGGATTCTTCGCCATCGGCGCATATGCCAGCGCGATCGCGATGAAGTCCTGGGGAGTGCCGTTTCCGGTGGCGCTGTTCCTGGCAACCTTCGGGGCGGCCGCAGTCGGCCTGCTGCTGGCGGGCCCGGCGGGCCGCGTGCGCGAGTTCTACCTGGCGATGATGTCGCTGGGTTTCGGCTTGATCGTCTACGAGCTGGCGCGCGAACTGCGCGGCGTGACGGGAGGAGTGATGGGCATGCGGGGCATACCTTCGTCGCAGATCGGCACCTTGCAGATCTTCAGTTGGACCATCGATACCGTGGCCTATTTCCGCATCCTGTTGGCAGTGTTGCTGGTGGTCATGCTGATGCTGCGCAACTTCGTCAAAAGCCATTTCGGCAGGGCATTCTATGCCGTGCACGTCAGCGAAATCGCGGCGGGATCGCTGGGCATCTCCCAGGCTGCCGTCAAGCGCGCGGCCTATGCGATCAGCGGCGGCCTGGCCGGCCTGGCTGGCGGTTTCTATGCGCACATGATCGGCTACCTGACGCCGGAAAGCTTTGGCCTGATGCGGTCCATCGAGATCCTGGTGATGTCGATCGTGGGCGGGCTGGGTTCGCTGGCAGGCCAGGTGTATGGGGCGGTGCTGTTCACCTACTTGCCGCAGAAGCTCCAGGCCTTCAATGACTATCAGTACATCGTCTACGGCCTGATCCTGGTGTTCATCTTCACTTTGCTGCCCAAAGGGCTTGCCGGCCTGCTGCGCACGCAGACGCGCTACAGCAAGTTCGACCAGTTGCGCCTCGCGGCGCCGGTCGAGGCTGAGCCGCCTTTGTCGCAGCGGCAGGCCGCCGCGGGCGCCGAAAGGCAGCAAGCGCTGGTGCGGGTTGAAGACGTGGTCATGGAATTCTCGGGCCTGCGCGCGCTGGCGGGCGTGTCGCTCGAGCTGCGCGCCGGCAGCATCACCGCGCTGGTCGGGCCAAATGGTTCCGGCAAGAGCACCCTGGTCAATGTCATCAGCGGCATCTATGCGCCGACCTCGGGGCGCATTTTGTACAAGGGCCGGGACATCGCGGGCTGGCCCTCGTACAAGGTTGCGCAGGCGGGCATTACCCGTACCTTCCAGGATCCGCGCAACGTGCCCAGCTTTACCGTGCGCGAGAACATCCTGATGGGAGCCCATCGGCGCTATCGGCATGGCGCGCTGGCCGCGGCGTTCAATACCCCAGGCGCAAGGCGCGAAGAGGGCGCATTGCTGCGCCAGGTCGAAGCCTTGATGCAGGCGGCCGGGCTGGCCGGCCATGCGGACGCCATCATGAGCGAACTGCCCTATGGCATCCAGCGCCTGGCCGAGGTCGCCCGCGCCCTGGCCAGCGATCCGGAGCTGCTGCTGCTGGATGAGCCTGCCGCCGGCCTGTCGGAGGTGGAGTCGGAACACCTTATCAGGCTGGTCCGCCTGGCGCGCGACCATGGCGTGGCCATCATGATCATCGATCACCACATGGATTTCCTGGCCGAACTGGTTGAGGAGGTGGTGGTGTTCGAAGCCGGCGAGGAAATCTATCGGGGCGACATGGACGGCATGCGCGCCGACCAGGCCGTGATCCAGGCCTATCTTGGCGTTGAGGAGCCCGTCCATGCTTGAAGTCCGCAATCTGCAGGTAAGTTACGGTGCAATCGACGCCGTGCGCGGTGTCAACCTGACCGCCCGCCCCGATGGCATCACCGCATTGATCGGTGCCAACGGCGCCGGCAAATCGTCGCTGATGCGGGCGATATCCGGAGTCACGCCGATCAAGGGCGGGCAGATCCTGCTGGATGGAGAAGACATATCCCGCTTGCCGCCGCATGAACGCGCGCGGCGAGGGCTGGCTCATGCCATGGAGGGTCGGCGCATCTTCCACCAGCACACCGTCGAGGAAAATCTGATCACAGCCTGGCATTTCCGCAAACCAAAGGGAAACTTCAAGGTCGCCGTGGAACAGGTGTACGGCAATTTCCCGGTCCTGGCGCAACGCCGAACGGCGAAGGCTGGGACCCTTAGCGGGGGCCAGCAGCAGATGCTGATCCTGTCCATGGCCACTTTGCACGAACCACGTTGCGTGTTGCTGGACGAGCCCTCCCTGGGACTGGCGCCCATTGTTGTGGCGCAGATCTTCGATTTCATCAAGCAGTACTGCGCGCAGGGCGGCCGCGTGGTGCTGCTCAGCGAGCAGATGGCCAGCCTGGCGCTCAGGGTGGCGGATTTCGGCTATGTGCTCAAACACGGCAAGGCGGTCTTCGAGGGCACGCGCGACGTGCTGACGGGCAGCGCCGGCGCTGAGCTTTCCAGCGCCTATCTGGGCGCGGGCAGAACGGAATAGGCAGACATGCAGACGGAAAAGAAGGACAGGCCGCCCACGGGCGGGAGTATCGATACCGAGCTGCTGGTGTTGGGCGGTGGGCCGGGCGGCTATACAGCAGCCTTCCGCGCCGCTGACCTGGGGCTGTCGGTGACGTTGGTCGAAGATCGGCCCGGCCTCGGAGGCGTATGCCTGAATGTGGGCTGCATTCCCTCCAAGGCGCTGTTGCACGCAGCCCGCGCCCTGGAAGAGACGCGCGGCCTGCACGAGCTGGGCATCGAATTCGGCGAGCCCCGCATCCGTCTGGACAAGCTGCGACAGTGGAAAGAAGCGCTGGTCGCCAAGCTGAACGGCGGACTGGCGGGCCTGGCCCGACGGCGCAAGGTCCGTGTCGTGCACGGAAGGGGGCAATTTGCAGGACCCAACACCCTGGAGGTCGCCGGCGGCCCCTCTGTGCACTTTCGCCAGGCCATCATTGCAGTGGGTTCGCACCCCGTGCGCCTGCCGGACTGGCCGGAAGATCCGCGCATCATGGATTCGAGCGGCGCCCTGGCGCTGGCGGATGTGCCCAGGCGCCTGCTGGTGGTGGGCGGGGGCATCATTGGCATGGAACTGGCGACGGTGTACGCGGCGCTGGGCGTCCGCGTCACAGTGGTGGAGCTGACCGACGGTCTTTTGCCGGGATGCGACCGCGACCTGGTGCAGCCCCTGGCGCAGCGGGTGGCGGGCCGCTATGAGGCCATCCTGACGGGGACGCGGGTGGTGTCGGCCAGCGCCCGGGAGGATGGGGTGCACGTCGTGTTCAGCGGGCCGCAAGACGCCGGACCCCAGGTGTATGATGCCGTCTTGGTTGCGGCCGGCCGCCGGCCCAACGGGGCCAGGATCGGCGCGGATCGGGCGGGAGTCCATGTGGATGAACGCGGCTTCATACCCGTCGATGAGCGCCAGCGTACCAATGTCTCCCATATTCTTGCCATAGGCGACGTCGTCGGCGAACCGATGCTGGCGCACAAGGCGGCCTACGAGGGCAAGGTGGCGGCCGAGATCGCGGCGGGCAAGAAAGCTGCCAACGATGCCAAGGTCATTCCCGCGGTCGCTTACACGGATCCGGAAGTGGCTTGGGTAGGTTTGACCGAGACAGCCGCGCGCCGCAATGGCGTGGCGTTCGAGTCGGCCAGCTTTCCGTGGGCCGCCAGCGGCCGAGCGCTGAGCCTGGGGCGCGGCGAAGGACTCACCAAGATCCTGGTCGATCCGCAGACCCGCGCCTTGCTGGGGGTAGGCATGGTGGGGCCGCAGGCTGGCGACCTGATCGCCGAGGCGGCGCTGGCCATCGAGATGGGAGCGGAGCCCGGCGACATTGCGCTCACCATACACCCGCACCCGACCTTGTCGGAGACGCTGGCATTCGCGGCCGAGGCATACGAGGGGACGCTCACCGAGTTGTTCCTCTCCGGGAAAAAAAGTTAAATATGCGGCCGGTCCACGCAATTCACCGGGAGGGTTTGATCAGTGGCAACATGGAATAATTCGGTGCCCACGCACAAGGCGATGCACCAATTGAAGCGCGAAGCGCTGTTGCGCCAGGCGATTGCCGCATTCAACCAGAAAGGGTTCCACGCCACTTCGCTGGGAGACATCGCGACCAGCCTGGGCGTTACCAAGGCGGCGCTCTACCACTATTTTCCGAACAAGCACGCCCTGCTGTACGAGGCGTTCGCCGAGGCTTTGAGAGTGGGCTTCGAGGCCATCGAAGCGGCGGAACGCCATGGCGGCACCGGCCTGGAAAAGCTGCAGCTGGCGTTGCGCGAGTACCTGGAGGTGACGCTCAGCGAAATGAGCCGCTGCGTCATCATCACCGAGGAACACGCGCTAGAGCCCGATGACCGCGCCGAGATCGTCAAGCAGCGCGACCGCTTTGAGGCCAAGCTGCGCGCCTTCGTGCGCGAAGGGATGGAGGACGGCAGCATCATCCAGTGCGATCCCAAGCTGGCTATCTTTTCCATTTTCGGCGCGGTGAACTGGGTGCCGAAGTGGTATTCGGACGCGGGTGAATGGAACAACAAGCAGTTGGCCAAGGGCATGTCCGAACTGCTGTGCCGCTCCATCGCCAGCAAGCCGCCCGAGGCGTTCGCACCCGACATCGGCAAGATGCAGGTGGAATAGGCGCACCGCAGGGCGAAAATTTACGTTCTAATCTCGGTCTATCCAGCAAGCGCAAATACGCTGGCCGCTCCTGCGCGGCCCGCCAGACCGGGGAAAATAGAATGAGAACATCCTTGCTTTTCGTGGCCGCCCTTGTGACGGGCTGCGCCAGCGGTTCCAGCGACCTGCTGACCGAATCGAAGGTGGCCGCCATCAAGCTCAACGTCACCACCTACGAAGAGA
Source organism: Achromobacter sp. ACM02 (assembly GCF_014851605.1). Classification (NCBI taxonomy): domain Bacteria; kingdom Pseudomonadati; phylum Pseudomonadota; class Betaproteobacteria; order Burkholderiales; family Alcaligenaceae; genus Achromobacter; species Achromobacter sp. ACM02. The sequence continues at coordinate 52,139 of NZ_JACUZY010000009.1, read as the reverse complement.
TGGTCCGGGACTACGGCCCGCCCCGGTCGCAGGGCGTCGGCCGCGATGGGCTGATGACGGCCACCTGGTTCTATTTCGACAATAGCGCCTACGGCGCGATGGACAACCAGCAGACGCTGACCGTGATCTTCAACAAGGACCGCACGGTGAAGGACTACGTGAACGCGTCCGCCGGGTCCGGCAAGAGCCGCTAGGCCGCGCAGGGGCTTCGGCCCAGGTGTTCAGAGCACCAGCTTCAGTCCGATGGCGAACATGGCCGCGGCGACGCAGCCGTCCAGCACCCGCCACGCATTGGGATTGGCGAAGATGGGCCGCAGCAGGCGCGCGCCATAGCCCAGCGCAAAGAAGAAGGCGAAGGACGCCGTGATCGCGCCCAGCGCGAAGGCGGTCTTGTGGCCGTCGTACTGGCTGGAGACCGAACCCAGCAGCACCACGGTGTCCAGGTATACGTGCGGATTGAGCCAGGTCAGGGCCAGGCAGGTCGCCAGCGCGGCGGCGCGTCCGGCGGTCTGGGTGGATGAGGGCTTGAGGCTGTCGTGGCGGGCGCGCAGCGCCGATATGAGGCTGCGCGCGGCGTAGACGAACAGGAATAGCGCGCCGCCGTAGCGCAGGGCGGGTTCCAGCCAGGGCAGTGCGCCCACGGCCAACCCGAAGCCGGCCACGCCGGCGCTGATCAGGATGGCGTCGGACAGGGCGCAGGTCAGGCAGACGGCAAAGACATGTTCCTGGCGCAGGCCTTGGCGCAGGACGAAAGCGTTTTGCGCGCCGATCGCCATGATGAGGCTCAGGCCGAGCAGGAATCCGGGAATGTAGGCGGTGGTCATCGATACCCTTCAGCGAAGGGCGAGAGACTAGCCTTTGAGGTCGGATTAGGAAAACTAATTATCCTAATCCTTATTTAGTAATCCTAACTCAGCCGTACACGTCTCGGTGGCCAGGGAGGGCCGGCGATGGCGGCACGGAGCCGGCTTGGCCCGATGCCGCCCGAAGCGAAGCGATGCTTTCAGCTGCCGCCCTGGTCGGCAGCGCGCAGGATGCCGTACAGCTTGTCCTTCAGGTGCAGTTTTTCTTTTTTGAGCACTTCAACCTCGTTGCCCGACGCCGGCTGGATGCCGGCCTCCATGTTCTTGATTTCCTGGTCCAGGTCATTGTGACGCTGGAACAGCGCGGAGAAATGCGCGTTTTCGGATTTCAGTTGGGTAATGAGGTGGCGGTATTCAGGGAACATAGGGGCCTCTTTAAAGAACCGGTTGATGGGCACTGCGGGAAACCGGGGAACCTGATGATCCATAAAGCTTTCGATTCCATGACACGCCAACCCCGCGCCGTTGTCAACCATCCGGGTGCTTGCAGTCCGTCTGAGAATTGATGTCGCGCAAGGCGCTGGCAGGGGCGTCATTCTGTCGTGCCTGATCACGTTTTATTACATGAAGATCCGTCCCCGGCGATAAACTCGCTTCCCCGTGGTCTGCCATAAATTTGAAATGAATCAGCGCGCGTCCATCCTTCGCCAAGTCTTACAGCTTTTCAAGCAGGACGGGAGGATCCATCCGGGTACGGGCATGATGAGCGGCGTGATCGCGCTGTTCCTGGCGATCCTGGCGGTCCTGGGCGTCCTGGCGTTCCATTTCCCCGCCTACCTGACCACTCCGGAGCTGCGCAGCTTCTACAACGTGGACGCGATGCGGGCCCTGCTGTTCACCGCGCTGCTGATTTCGGGCAGCATCGCGCTGGCCAATACCGTGCTGGGCCGCCAGCGCTGGCTGAACATCGCGGCCTTCGTGCTGGTCTGCGGCGCAGTGGCGGCGGGGGGCAGCAACGTGGTGGTGACCACGTCCAATACGGGCAATCATCCCTATCTGGGGCTGGATTGGTTCATCCTGGACCTGCTGGCGTCCAGCACGGTTTTCATCATTTTCGAGAAGCTGTTCCCGCTGTATCCGGGCCAGCCGGTGTTCCGCGGCGAATGGCAGGTGGACATGAAGCACTTCCTGTTCAACCACCTGTCGGTGGGGGCGGTGCTGCTGTGCATCAACTTCTTCGTGCACCGGCTGTTTTCCTGGGCGGCCTACGAACCGCTGCAGCAGGCCATCGTGTCGCTGCCTTACCTGGCAGAGCTGTTCGTGGCCGTGCTGGTGGCGGATCTGGTGCAGTACGCGGCGCACCGCGCCTATCACGAGGTGCCGTTCCTATGGCGCATCCACGCGGTGCACCACAGTACCCGTACCCTGGATTGGCTGGCCGGTTCGCGCCTGCACATCGTCGAATTGCTGATCACGCGGGTCGCGGTGCTGGGCGTGCTGTTCGCGCTGGGCTTTTCCAAGCCGGTGCTGGACGCCTACATCATCATCGTCGGCTTCCAGGCGGTGCTGATCCATTCCAACGTGAGGCTGCCCTGGGGCTGGCTGCGCTACATCATTGTGACGCCGGACTTCCACCATTGGCACCATTCCTCGGATACCGAGGCCATCGACCGCAACTACGCCGCCCACTTCTCGTTCATCGATTACGCGTTCGGCACGGCGGTGCGCGGCGTGAGCAAGCGCCTGCCCGAGAACTACGGGATCCTGGATAACGACATGCCAGGCACGTTCCTGGCGCAGCAGGCCTACCCTTTCGCCCGCAAGAAATGAAACGGCGGCGCGCCCGATGCGCGCCGCCGTGGAAGTCCGAGCCAGCCGGCCATGCGCCCGGGCGCGGCCGGCAGGGACCTTACCTGCTGCCCTTGACGGTGGAGTAGGCCGCCATCAGGTTGCGGTAGTCGGGGATGTGGTTGGAGAACAGCGTCCCCAGGCCTTCGATGTCGTTGCGCCAGTCGCGGTGCAGTTCGCAGGCCACGCCGAACCAGCTCATCAGCTGTGCGCCGGCCTGTTCCATGCGGCTCCAGGCGGCATTGCGGGTCACTTCGTTGAAGGTGCCGGACGCGTCGGTCACGACGAACACGTCAAAGCCTTCCTCCAGGGCCGACAGCGCCGGGAAGGCCACGCAGACCTCGGTGACGACGCCGGCGATGATCAACTGCTTCTTGCCGGTGGCCTTGACGGCCTTGACGAAGTCTTCGTTGTCCCAGGCGTTGATGTTGCCCGGGCGGGCGATGTAGGGCGCCTTGGGGAATTTGTCTTTCAGCTCCTGGACCAGCGGGCCGTTGGGGCCGTCTTCGAAGCTGGTGGTCAGGATGGTGGGCAGCTTGAAGTATTCGGCCAGGTCGGCCAGCGCCAGGACGTTGTTCTTGAACTGGTCGGGCTGGAAGTCCCGGACCAGGGACAGCAGGCCCACCTGGTGGTCGACCAGCAGCACCGCGGCCTGGGTCTTGTCGAGTTTCACATAGGGCTTGGTCATTGCGTACTCCATGAGGGAATTGCGCGCCCTGCGGCGCGCGGGAAACCGGGCGGACTCAACGCTGCGAGTCGAGCTGTTCGCCCTTCTTGATGACTTCCTGGGCCCGGTTGTAGCTTTCGATCAGCAACTGATAGGGCGGGAAGATCTTGGTATAGACCTCGGCCCACTTGGCCGCGTCTTCGCGGTGCCAGGTCTTTTGCAGTTCCGCCGCGACGGCGCCCGTGTCCATGGGCACGACGCCGGCCTGCACCACGCGCGCCAGCGTGATTTCCTGGGCCATCTTGCTGTAGGTGCCCGAGGCGTCGACCACCACGAAGACCTTGTAGCCCTCGGCCACCGCGCTGATGGCGGGGAACGCCATGCAGACGCTGGTGATGGTGCCGGCAATGATCAGGGTCTTGCGGCCGGTTGCCTTGACCGCGGCAACGAATTCAGGGTTGTCCCAGGCATTGATTTCGCCTTTGCGCGCGACATATTTCGCGTGCGGGGCGTTTTCATGGATTTCAGGAATCAGAGGGCCATTGGGGCCCTGCGGCACGGAAGCGGTGGTGATGACGGGCAGCTTCGCCAGGGTGGCCATCGAGGCCAGCGCGCCGGCCAGCGAGCGCAGCTCGGTCATCGGCATGTCGGCAACCGTCTGGAACAGGCCGCTCTGGTGATCGATCAGCAGCATGACGGCATCGTTGGGATCGATGACGGGGCGCTGGCCATTGAAGTTGGCGGGGACGCTCATGGTGTGCTCCTGTTGACGTGGGGCTAACCATGCTAGGAGCAACGCTGGCCGCTGGGTAGGCGGGAGAAATGGGTTTCTGCGTCCCATTCGTCGGACGCTGCGGGCGGCCCTGAAGCTACTTCAGGGTGGGCACCTTGTGGCGCACCTGCGTGTCGTGTTCGCGCTTGGCCACTTCCTGGTACTCCGAACTGAGGAAGTCCAGCAGCTCGCGCACGCCGGGCAGCAGGCCGCGGCGCGACGGAAAGATGGCGTGCACGCTGCCGGCTTCCGGCTGCCAGGGAGCGCCTACGTCCACCAGGGTGCCCGCGTCCAGTTCCTCGCGGATCATCAGCAGGGGCAGGGAGACCACGCCCACGCCGCGCAAGGCGGCCTGCTTCAGCGCCAGCATGTCGTCCGTCACCAGGCGAGGCGTGAACGGCACGACGATGCGCGCGCCGTCCGGCCCGTCCAGCCGCCAATGGGATTCGCGCTGTTCCGTACCCAGGGCCAGCGTGGGCAGCTCGCTCAGGGCGTGCGGATCCGCAGGCAGCTTGATGCTGCGCGCCAGCGCCGGGCTGGCCACCAGGCACTGGCAGCTCATGCCCAGCGGTTTCATGATGAGGTCGCTGCTCTCGATGGGACCGAAGCGCACGCGCACGGCGATGTCGAAGCCCTCGCGCAGCACGTCCACGGGGCGGCTGAAGCTCTTCAGGTAGACGTGGACCTTGGGGCAGCGGACCATGAAGCGGGCCACCAGGTCGCCCAGGAAGTAGTAGATCAGCGCGGGCGGCGCGCTCATGCGTATGGTGCCTTGCGGTTCGGCGCGGGTGCGGTCGATGACTTCCTGGGCGGCTTCCGCGCCCGCCAGCATCGACAGGCATTGCTCGTAATATTCCTGACCCAATTCGGTCACGGCGAAGCTGCGCGTGGAACGCTGGATGAGCCGCACGCCGAGCCGGTCTTCCAGCAGCGCAATGCGCCGGCTCAGGCGGGATTTTGGTATGCCCAGCGCCCGTCCCGCGGGTGCGAATCCGCCGTTCTTGACGACCTGGACGAAGTAATAGAGGTCATTCAAGTCATGCATTGCTTCCCCGCTGTTCTGAAAATAGGACGTCTAGGGGAGCATATAACGGCTGCGGCACTGTGCGGGCAGGTTTTCTTTTACATTTGAGCGTACCTTCAGGAGCCACCATGCCAGCTTCCGACCCGGCGGCGCTCGCCCGTGAAATCAAGGCGGCGCAGGACCATGCCTCTTACATCGCGCCGGTCACGGCCCGGCGTCCACGCTTCGATCTGGATGCCGCCTATGACGTGGCTGCGCGCATCCATCAGGCGCGGCTGGCGGAAGGCGCGCTGCTGGTCGGCCGCAAGATAGGCTTCACCAATGCCGCGATGTGGGCGGCGCTGGGCGTGGATTTCCCCGTGTGGGGACGCGTTTATGAACACAGCGCGGTTTATGACGACACCGGCGAAGTCCATTGCCGCCTGGGCCGCTATGTCGAGCCGCGCATCGAACCCGAGATCGTGCTGCATTTCCATTGCGCGCCGCCGCGCACGCGGGAACTGGCCGCCATATTGGAATGCGTGGATTGGATCGCCCATGGGTTCGAATTGGTGCAGTCGCACTATCCCGCCTGGCAGTTCCAGGCCGCCGATACCGTGGCGGACAACGCCTTGCACGGCGCGCTTTACATCGGGCCGCTGATGGAGCCGGCCGAGCTCGGCCCGGGCTTGATCGAACGGCTGGCGGACTTCCGGCTGGAGCTGTCCTGCAACGGCATCCGCCGTGAAACCGGTGCGGGCGCCAACGTGCTGGGCAGTCCGCTGGCGGCGCTGGCCCATCTGCTGGAGGTGCTCGGGGAGCGTCCGGCCGACGAGGCGATCCAGGCGGGCGAACTGGTCACGACCGGAACGCTGACCAAGGCATATCCGGTGCACGCGGGCGAAACATGGAGCACCACGCTGGACGGCATCGGCTTGCCGGGCCTGCGCATCGTGTTCGACGAGTGAGCCCGCGCCGGTTGCCGGCGCGCAGGGACGCTAGGCGCTGGCGCGCTGGTTCAAGGTCAGCGGAAACACTTCCTGGCGCGCGGCTGGCGCGCCGCCATTCAGGCGCTGCAGCAGCAGTTCCCCGGCGCGGGCGCCCAGCTTGCGGCTGTCCACGCCGATGGTGCTCAGGCCGGGCTCGATTTCGCGGGCGATGTCGGTATCGCCGAAACCCAGGATGGCGATGTCGCGGGGAATTGCGAGTTTGCGGTCGCGCGCCTCGAACAGCGCGCCCACCGCCAGCAGGTCGTTGGCGCAGAACACGGCGTCAAAGGCCTGGCCCATGGCGAGCAGGCGGCCCAGGGCCGCGCGTCCGTCGGCGATGGTTTGCGCATTGTCCACGGCCAGTTCGGCCACCACCTGCAGGCCCAGTCCGGCAGCGGCGGCATTGAAGCCCTGGCGCCGCAGTTCGCCGCGGCCGCCCTGGCGCGCCACGAAGGCGACGCGGCGGTAGCCGCGTTCGGCCAGATGGCGCGCTGCCATGACGCCGCCGTCATAGTTGGAAAAGCCCACCAGCATGTCGATCGGGTCGCGCGGATAGGCCCAGGTCTCCATGATGGGGATGCCCAGTTCGCGCAGCGACTGGCGGTTTTCCTCGAGCTCGATGACGCCGGTGAACAGCACCGCCGCGGGCCGCAAGGCGCGCAGCGACGCGATCATGCTGGTTTCCTTGGCGTAGGAATACGAGGTCTGTCCGACCATCAACTGGTAGCCCTGCGGCTCCAGCACTTCGGCGCAGCCCTGCACGGCCAGCGCGAACTGCTGGCTGAGGATGTTGGAGACGAACGCCGCCACCACGCTGGACTGCCCGGAGCGCAGGGCGCGCGCGTGCGGATTCGAGGCATAGCCGGTCTGCGCCACCACCTGCAGGATGCGGTCGCGCTTTTCCTGGGCCACTTTCTCGGGCTGGCGCAAGGCCCGCGACACCGTGATGGGCGATACGCCCGCCAGCCTGGCCACTTCCTCGATGCGCGGCGGCTTGGCGGGGGCGGCCGCGCGGGCGGGCGCGGCGGCGCCCTCGGGACGCACGCGCAGCACGTCGTCGTAGGTGGGGGCGGAAGGAGGCGCGGGCCGGTGGGTCATGCGATTTCTTTTGATTGTTCCGGGATCAGGCGGCAGGCGTCAGGATATCAGCCTGGCCGACGGGACGCGCAACCTGGATCAGGCTGTCGCCGGATTCGCAGTCGGTATGCAGCCGCCGCGAAATGACGATACCCGATACCCGGAAACGCAGGACTTCCTCTTCCGCGTCCAGCTGGTTGAGGTCATGGTAGTAGCCCGCGACGTCGCCCGCGCGCACGCTGGCGCCGATGTCCACCGCCGGCTCGAACCAGCCGCGCCGGGTGGCGAAGATGTTCTGTTCGTGGCTGTCCAGCTCCAGCAACTGCATGGCGGGCGCGCCGGGCTGGTGCGGGCCGAGCACGGGCGCATCGGTCACGCCCAGCTTTTGCAGCAGGTTGTCGATGGCGCGCTGGGTCGCGGCCAGCGTGGCCGGCGTCAGCGTGCCGCCGCCGCCGAACTCGCCGCTGATGCCGATCGCGCCAGCGCGCGCGGCCGCCGCCATGGAGGTGGGCGCATCGCGGCCATTGGCGGCGACGAAGGCGTGGCCCATGCCCAGCGAACCCATCAGGTCCAGCGCGCGCGCCATGCGCTCGGGCGAGTCCTGGCGTTCGATCAGGGCGGTGGGCAGGTGCGCCATCGAGGTGCCGCCGGAATGGATGTCGAACACCACGTCGTGGCGCGGGAACAGTTCGTGTTCGAGGAAGTGCGCCAGGCGTTCGGTCGGGGTGCCGCCGGGTTCGCCGGGAAAGGCGCGATTGAGGTTGCCGTTGTCCAGCGGAGAGCGCCGCCGCGCCGCCATCACGGCTGGCAGGTTGGCCAGCGGCAGGATGGTGACTTCGCCGCGCATGCGGGAGGGATCCAGGCGGCGGATCAGCCGGCCCAGGGCGACTTCGCCTTCGTACTCGTCGCCATGGTTGCCCGCCATGAGCAGCACGCGCGGGCCGCTGCCGTTGCGGATGCGGCAGATGGGCGTCTTGATCTGGTAGTAGGGCGAACGGTCTACCGAGTAGGGGGTGCCCAGGAAACTGAGCGCCTTGCCGTCGGCATCGAAATCTATGTCGTGAAACAGGCCGGTATGCATGGGGAGATACAACAGCGCCGCGCGAGGCGGCGCGAAGAGGGATCGGAAGGCTGCAGCAAAGCGCGCTTAGCGCAGCGCGGCGACCGCGGTCATTTCGACCCGCAGGTCGGGGTCGGCCAGGCGGGCTTCGACGCAGGCGCGGGCCGGCGGATTGGCGGGGTCGACCCAGGCGTCGTAGACGCGGTTCATGGCGTCGAAGTCGCCGATGGCGGGCAGGAACACGTCCACGGCCAGCAGGCGCGATTTGTCGCTGCCGGCTTCGGCCAGCAGCGCTTCGATCTTGGCCAGCACTTCGCGGGTCTGCGATTCGAGCGAGCCCTGGCGATTGTCGGCCACCTGGCCGGCGATGAACACGAAGCCGTTGTACGAGACGGCCTGGCTCATGCGCGAGCCGGATTTGTAGCGTTTGATCATGCGAGTCCTTTGTTGGGGCCGATTACATCTGCGGCAGGGTCTGGGCTTCCTTGAACCATTTTTGCTGCAGGGCCGGCAGCTTGCCGTTCAGGCGGTTGGTGAAGAGGAAGGTATTGATCCAGTTCAGCAGGTTCTGCTGGCCCTGCTGCACGGCGGCATGCGCGGGCGATTGGCGGATCAGGAACTTGAGTTCGGGCGCCTTCGCGGCGTTGTCCTCGGCCACCTTGAGCGCGATGGCGCTGTTCTCGGCGAACGATTCCGACTGCCCGGCCAGGTAGGCGGCCACGGCCGAAGGCGTGTCCTCGAAGCGCACCAGCTTGGCGCCCGGCGCGTTGTCGGTGAGCCAGATGTCCAGCGTGGAGCCCTTGGCGACCGCGATGCTGTGGCCCTTCAATTCGTCCACCGTTTTGGCTTGCGGCATGCTGGCGCCGCCGTAGACGCCCAGGTTCACCGCGGCATAGGGCTGCGAGAACATGACCTGCTGGGCGCGTTCCGGCGTGGCGCCGGCGGCCGCGATCAGCACGTCGACCTTGCCGGCCAGCAGGCTGGGAATGCGGCTGGCGCCGGTGACCTGCACCAGCTCCAGCTTCACGCCCATGTCGGCGGCCATGAGTTTGGCCAGGTCGATGTCCAGGCCCGCGGCCTCGCCCTTGGCGTCCTTGAAGCCCCAGGGCGCGGCGTCCATCAGCACGCCCACGCGCAGCTTGCCCGCGCCCAGCACGTCCTGCAGTTTGTCGGCGGCCGAGGCGGGCGCGGCCAGGGAGAGACAGACGGCCGCGGCGGCGGCCAGCTTGGCGAACAGTTTCATGCAATGACTCCAGGAGCGGATGGTTCAGTGGGTGGACGGCGCGGCCGTGCCGATGAATTGGCGCAGCTCGGGGGTTTGGGGATTGGCGAAGAGTTCGGCGGGCGGGCCTTGTTCCCAGACGCGGCCCTGGTGCATGAACACGACCTTGGACGCAACGTTGCGGGCGAAGGCCATTTCATGCGTCACCAGCACCATGGTCATGCCCTGGCGCGCCATGTCTTCCATGACCTTCAGCACTTCGCCCACCAGTTCCGGGTCCAGCGCCGAGGTGACCTCGTCGAACAGCATCAGTTGCGGCGCCATGGCCAGGCAGCGCGCGATCGCCACGCGCTGCTGCTGGCCGCCCGACAGCAGGGCCGGATAGGCGTCGATCTTTTCAGCCAGGCCGACGCGGCGCAGCACGTCCAGCGCCAGCGCGCGGCCCTGCGACTTCGCGATCTTGCCGTTGAGCGTGGGCGCCAGCGTGATGTTGCGCTCCACGTTCAGGTGCGGAAACAGGTTGAACTGCTGGAACACGATGCCCACGCGCTGGCGGAACTGGCGCAGGCCGGGCATGCTGGCGTGGATACGTTCGCCGCCGATGCGGATGTCGCCGTCGTCCACCGTCTCCAGCGCGTTCAGGCAGCGCAGCAGGGTGGACTTGCCCGAGCCGGAGCGGCCGATGATGGTGACGATCTCGCCTTCATTGACTTCAAGGGAGACGCCGTTGAGCACCGCGTTGGCGCCGAAACGTTTGTGGATGTTGGAGACTTCAACGAGCGCCATGGAAGCGGCCCTCCAGGTTACGGGCCCACATCGTCAGGGGCAGGCACGCCGCGAAGTACAGCAACGCGACGCAGGAATAGACCAGCAGGGGCTGGAAGGTGGCGGCGCTGGCGATCTGTCCGGCGCGCGCCAGTTCGACAAAGCCCACCACCGAAGCCAGCGAGGTGCCCTTGACGAGCTGCACCAGGAAGCCCACGGTGGGCGGCAGCGACAGGCGGAACGCCTGCGGCGCGATCACATGGCGAAACTGGTGCCACTTGGACAGACCCAGGCAGGCGGCCGCTTCCCATTGCTCGTGCTTCACGGCCTGGATGCCGCCGTACCAGATCTGGCCCAGGAAGGCCGCCGTGTAGATGATGAAGGCGACGCTGACGGCGGTCAGCGCGGGCACTTCGATGCCCAGGAACACCGGCATGCCGAAGTAGAAGAACATCAGCAGGCCCAGGAGCGGCACGCCCTGGACCAGTTGCTGCATGGCCGCGGCCAGCCAGCGCAGCGGCGCCGAACGGTGGCCGCGCAGCAGCGCCAGCCCCAGGCCCAGCGGCGCGCCGATGGCCAGCGCAATCAGCACCAGGGCCACGGTCCATTGCAGCGCGCTGAGCAGGGAGGCGAAATCACTCAGGGTAAATGTACGCATGCTCGCGACTCCTAGCGGCGCACGGGCCAGGTGAAGGCCAGGCTGCCGGCCAGGGCCAGCAGCGCCTTGGTGATCAGCACCAGCGTGAAATAGATGCCGCAGATCACCGCATAGACTTCAAAGCTGCGGTAGGTGCGGCTTTCGATGAAGCTGCCGGCATGGAACAGATCCTCGGCCGATACCTGCGAGGCCAGCGAGGTGCCCAGCAGCAGGATGACCAGCTGCGTGCCCAGCGCGGGGTAGACGTTGCGCAGGGCGGGCGCCAGCACGATGTGGCGGTACACCTGCCAGGTGCTCAGGCCCAGGCAATGGCCGGCCTCGATCTGGCTGCGCGGAATGGAATCCAGGCCGGCGCGCAGGATCTCGATGGCGTAGGCCCCGAAATACAGGCTGAGCGCCAGCGCCGCGGCCACGAAGGGGGGCATGCGCAGGCCCAGACCCGGCAGGATGAAGAACACGACGAACAGCTGGATCAGCGACGGCGTGTTGCGGAACACCTCGACATAGGCGCGCAACGCCAGCTTGACCGGCTTGGGGCCATGGCGCGTCAGCAGGGCGCCGGCCAGGCCGATGGCCAGCCCGGCGATCACGGCGATGACGGTCAGCTCCAGCGTGACCTGGATGCCGTCCCAGAGCTGTTCGCGGTAGCGCCAGATCTGTTGGAAGTTCAGCTGTTGCATGGCTTATCCGAAGAACGTGCGGTAGGCCGACTGCACGCGGCCGTCGGCGTCCAGGCCGAAGAAAACGCGCCAGCGGTCCAGACAGGTGCAGGGATGCGAAATGCCGAACTCGATCACGTCGCCCGGCGCCAGTTCGCTGTCCGGCGCGATGGCCAGGAAGGCGTGCTGGTCGTTGAGCCGCGTGACGCGGGCTTGCGTGTCCCAGCCGGGCAGGGCCGCGCCGCCGCGGAAGGCGGCCAGCGGCGCGGGCAGGTCCTGGTCGTAGGACACGTCGCGCATGCCGAAGCCGCAGATCGCCAGGCCCGGTTCCGGTCGCGACAGGACTTCGCCCCACAGGCGCAGGGCCGGCCGGAAGTCGGTGGCGGCGTTGCGCGCCTGGCCGTCGACCAGGAAGCCCGCGCGGGCGTCCATGGCCTGCAGCGCGCGCTGATAGGTGCCATGGTCATGGAAGAAGATGGCGCCGCTGCGCAGCACCAGCTGGGCATTGCCGTCCTCGGACAGCCAGCCCTTGGCCGCCTGAGTGACATGGTCGAAGAAGGCCGAGCCGCCCGCGGTGAACACCAGAGGCGCGTGCGGCGCCAGCGCGCGCACTTCCTTGAACGCACGGGCGGCGCGCTCCATCAGCGCGGCGATATTGCTGGCGGTGAGCGCCGCGTCCGAGCTGGCGACGGCGCCTTCGTAGGTGGCCACGCCCGCCAGCGCGAGCTTGTCGCCCTGCTCACGGATCGCGGCCAGGATGGCTGCGACCGCGGCATCGTCGCGCGCGCCCGCGCGGCCGCCGCCGACTTCCACCAGCACCTCCACGGGCCGGCCGGCTTCAGCGGCCGCGGCGGCCAGCGAACGCACGGTGTCGGCGGAGTCCGCGAATGCCAGCAGGCGCGCATGGGGGTAGCCGGCAAGCAGCTTGCCCAGGCGGGCGCCGCTGGCCGCGCCGCCGATCTCATTGCCCAGCATCAGGCGGGTTACGCCTGCGCGCAGCAGCACGGCGGCCTGCTGCAGGTTGGCGACGGTGGCGCCCCAGGCGCCGGCATCGAGCAGGCGCTGCACGATCTGCGGCGACATCGGCGTCTTGGCATGCGGCGCCAGCGCCGCGCCGTGGCTGCGGGCGTACTGGAAGATCTGCTCGACGTTATGGGCGAAGGCGGCCTCATCCAGCGTCAGGACGGGCAGGGCCATGTTGCCGCTCCTGGGCTGCCAGCCCCGGGCCGCCACGCCGCGCAGCGGGACGGCGGGCTCGCCCGGAGGAATGCCCCGGTAGGTATCGTCCAGTGGAGTATCGAGCAGGGTTTCCAGGAAGGGATTCATGTGGCCGCCGAAGAAAGATCAGGGTTATGACAACGTTGTCATTTGATGGCGGCAGTCTAATGGTAACGTTGTCAAATTAGGATTAGGGCAATCCCCTAGGGATGCCCGACCGGCGGCTCAGGCCGGCGCCGACGCGGTTTCGTCCTTCCAGCGCTGCTTGTCGCGCAAGGGCGGCGAACCGAACAGGCGGCTGTATTCGCGGCTGAACTGCGACGAGCTTTCGTAGCCCACGGAATGGGCCGCCAGCGCTACGCCCGCGTCATCGGTCAGCATCAGGCGCCGCGCTTCCTGCAGGCGCAGGTGCTTCTGGTATTGCAGCGGGCTCATGGCGGTGGCTTGCTTGAAATGATGGTGCAGCGAAGACACGCTCATGTGCACGTCGCGCGCGATTTCTTCCACGCGCAGGGGCTGGGCATAGTTGTCGCGCAGGATGCGGATGGCCTTGGCCACGCGGTTGAGCTGGCTGTCCTGCAGCACCGATTGGCGCAGCACCGCGCCCTGGCCGTTCATCAGCAGGCGGTACAGCAGCTCGCGCTTGACCAGGGGCGCCAGGATGGGAATGTCGCGCGGCGTGTCCAGCAGGCGCAACAGGCGCAGCACCGCGTCCAGCAGCGCGCCGCCCAGCGGATTGACGCAAAGCGCGCGCGCGGCCTCGGCTGGCGGCTGCGGCGGCAGGCTTTCGTCGCTGATCAGCGAGGTGATCTCCTCCACGTTCAGCTCCAGCCGCAAGCCCAGATAGGGCAGGGTCGGGCTGGCGACGGACACCTTGGCCACGACCGGCAGATCCACCGAGGAAATCAGGTAATGGAAGGGGTCGTACTCGTAGGCATCGTCGCCGATGAGCAAGCGCTTGGAACCCTGGGCGATGACGCCCAGCGCGGCCTTCTGCAGTCCGGGCTTGGCGCCGGTGGGCTGCGAAATGCGGTGCAGGAACAGGCCCTCGATGGGCGTGTCCAGCGAACCCTCCAGGTCGCCGGTCATGCGTTCCAGCGTGCAGAGCAGTTCGCGCCGCGCCGGCTCATAGGCGACGTCCAGGGGCGGGACGGCGACTCTGGCGGCAAGTGCGGATGTGATGGTCATGGGGGCTCCCGTGGCGCGCCGTGCCGGATGGGCGTTGGCGGCAGAAAGTCGGAGGATTGGGTGGCTTTCAGTTTATGCCTAAGCTTGCCTGCATCCAGGCTGCGGCGCTTTTCATGGAGAAATGGGCAGAAAATTCGGAGGAATGAGCGGCCAGGCGCTGCAGACTGGCCAGTGCTGCAGGATTGGGCAAAAAAAGGGCAGGATCAAGCAGCGTCCGCGCCGGCCCCTGGACGCATACTTTCCTTCATCCCGGCAGGCGGGCCGCGGCCATTCCATCCCGGAGCGCCGGCTCCCGCCCAGCCCTTGAAGGAGCGCAACCATGCGGTACAAGAAATTCGGAAGCACCGGCCTGTTCGTGTCGGAACTCTGCCTGGGCACCATGACCTTCGGCGGCGGCGGCGAGTTTTGGAGCAACATCGGCAGCCTGCAGCAGGAAGAGGCCAATCGGCTGGTGGGCCGTGCCCTGGATGCCGGCGTCAATTTCATCGACACGGCCGACGTGTATTCCGAGGGCCGCTCGGAGGTCATCACCGGGCAGGCGCTGCGCGACCTGAAGGTGGCCCGCGAGGACGTCGTGATCGCGACCAAGGTGTTCGGACCGACGGGCGCCGGCGTCAATGCGCGCGGCAACTCGCGTTCGCACATCATCGACGGCGTCAAGAAAAGCCTGTCGCGCCTGCAGCTGGATCATATCGACCTCTACCAGATCCACGGCTTCGATCCCGCCACGCCGGTGGAAGAAACGGTCAGGGCGCTGGACAATCTGGTGCAGCATGGCCACGTGCGCTACGTTGGCGTGTCCAACTGGGCCGCCTGGCAGATCATGAAGGCGCTGGGCATTGCCGAACGCCTGGGGCTGGCGCGCTTTGAGTCGCTGCAGGCCTATTACACGATCGCCGGCCGCGACCTGGAGCGCGAGATCCTGCCCATGCTGCAAAGCGAAGGCGTGGGGCTAATGGTGTGGAGCCCGCTGGCAGGCGGCCTGCTGAGCGGCAAGTACAGCCGCGACGGGCAGGCCGAAGCCGGCAGCCGCCGCGCCGCCTTCGACTTCCCGCCGGTGGACCAGGAACGCGCCTACGACAGCATCGACGTCCTGCGGCGCGTCGCCGGCGCGCGCGGCGTATCGGTGGCGCAGGTGGCCCTGGCCTGGCTGCTGCACCAGCAGGCCGTGACCAGCGTCATCATCGGCGCCAAGCGCGTCGACCAGCTGGACGACAACCTGGCGGCCACGGCGATACGCCTGACGGCGGACGAACTGGCCGAGCTGGACCAGGTCAGCGCCTTGCCGCCGGAGTATCCGGGCTGGATGCATGTGCGCCAGGGCGAATACCGGCGCAAGCAGCTGAGCGAATCCGGCGGGGCGTAAAACGCCGGGGACAGGCGGGGCCGCCGCCGGCATGGTTGCCGGCGGGCGTGCCAGGCCTCGCGCCGTGCCGCGGCGACTAGAATGTCATGCACATTGCTGTGTATGGATTCTTGTCTTCAAGGGACACGCGTGGCCATTCCGTATCTACGCCGCCTGACGGCCGTCAGCCGCAGCCCCCAGGCCAACAGGCACCTGGCTTACATCCTGACCTTCACCGCCGGCGCGGTCAACGCCGGCGGCTTCCTGGCCGTGCAGCAATACACCTCGCACATGTCCGGCATCGTCTCCATGATGGCCGATCATCTGGCGCTGGGCGGGGTGATCGTGGTGCTGCAGGGCCTGGCGGCGCTGCTGTCCTTTCTGGCCGGCGCCGCCAGCTCGGCCTTCCTGATCAACTTCGGGCGCCGCTCGCACCTGACCAGCGAATACGCGATGCCGCTGCTGTACGAAGCCGTGCTGTTGCTGGGCTTCGGCTTGCTGGGCGCCAACCTGGAAACGCTGCGCTGGTTCTACGTGCCGGGCACGGTCATGCTGCTTTGCTACATCATGGGTCTGCAGAACGCCATGATCACCAAGCTGTCGCGCTCCGAGATCCGCACCACGCATGTGACGGGCATGGTGACCGATATCGGCATAGAACTGGGCAAGCTGTTTTACTGGAACGTGGCCCAGGGCGATCCGGCCTCCATGCAGCCGGTGCGCGCGGACCGCAGCAAGCTTGTCGTGCTCACCGTGCTGGTGTCGCTGTTCTTCGTCGGCGGCGTGACGGGGGCATATTCCTTCTTCAACTTCGGGTTCGGCTCGACGGTGCCGCTGGCGCTGGTGCTCATGGTGCTGGCCGCCGTACCCATCGTGGACGACATCCGCAGTCTGCTGCCGCGCATGTAGGGCCTGTGCGCCCGCCGCCGAACTACAATGCCCTGCACCGATACACAGGAGGCAGACCGGGCATGGACGCGGAATTCTGGCTGGAGCGTTGGCGCGAAGGGCGCACGCATTTTCATCAATCGCGGGTCACGCCGCTATTGCAGAAGTATTGGCCGACGCTGGGCGTGCCCAAGGACGGCCGGGTGCTGGTGCCGCTTTGCGGCAAGTCGCTGGACATGGTGTGGATCGCGGCGCAGGGGCATTCCGTGCTGGGCGTCGAGCTGTCCGAGCTCGCGGTCGAGCAGTTCTTCGAAGAAAACGAACTCAAGCCGCTCACGCACGTGTCCGTCTATGGCAAGCACTACGTGGCGGGCAGCATCGAAATCATCTGCGGCGACATCTTCAAACTGGATGCGCAACTGCTGTCGCATTGCGTGGGCGCCTATGACCGCGCCGCGCTGGTGGCGTTGCCGGACACCATGCGCGCAGACTACGTGCGCCACGTCTACGGCAATCTGTCGCCCGCCTATCAGGGACTGCTGATCACGCTGGACTACCCGCAGGAAGAAATGGCGGGGCCGCCGTTCTCTGTCGTGGACAGCGAAGTGCAGAACTTCTTTGCGGGCGTGTCGCCCGCCAGGATCATCGACCGCCGCGACATCCTGGAAAAGGAACCGAAGTTCCTGGCGGCCGGCGTCAGCCGGCTGGACACCGTGGTCTATCACCTGGGCGCGCAGGAATGAAGACGGCGCCCGCCTGAGCACAGGCGGGCGCCATGCTCTCAGGTCATCAGCCAGCCGCCGGCCACGTCCAGCACCTGGCCGGTGACGAAGCGGGCTTGATCCGACGCGAAGAACAGGCAGGCATCCGCTACTTCTTCCGGCGTACCCAGGCGGCGCAGCGCGGTTACCTGCGCAACCGCGTCATTGATTTCCTTGGGCACGGTTTTCAGCAAGGGCGTGCTGATGCGTCCAGGCGCCAGGGCGTTGACGGTGACCTGGTGCTCGCCCAGTTCGGCGGCCCAATGGCGCGTCAGACCGATCAGTCCGGCCTTGGTGGCCGCGTAATGCGCCGCCACGATGTCGCAATAGGCGCGGCCGGCCACGGAAGACATGTTGATCACGCGGCCCTGGCGCTCGCGCACCATGTGCGGCGTGGCCAGGTGCGTCATGTAGAACACGCTGTTCAGGTTGACGGCGACCACGTTCTCCCATTCCCTGGGCGGCATCTCCCAGACCTTCAGCGCGCGTCCATCGGTCTTCGGTGAAATGCCGACGTTGTTGACCAGGATGGTGGCCGGACCCAGCTCTGCGCTGATGCGTTCGTAGGCTGCCTGGCACTCCTCGAAGCGCGCGACGTCCGCGTGCACGAAGCAGGCTTCATGGCCGCGCTTGCGCAGTTCCTTTTCGTAAGCCTGCCCGCCCTGCGCATTGAAATCGATGAGACCCACGCGGCCGCCTTCCGCCAGGAAGCCTTCGACGATGGCCGAGCCTATGCCGCCGACCGCGCCCGTCACGATGGCCACCTGGTCCTTGAAGCGCCCGCTCATGCGGCCACCTTCAGCATGATCTTGCCGATGTGCTTGCTGCTTTCCATCAGCGCATGCGCCTGGGCCGCTTCCGCCAGCGGAAATACCTTGTGGATGCGCGGCAGGCATTGCCCCTGTTCCATCAGCGGCAACACTTTTTCCGCCAGCGCGCGGGTGATCGCGCCCTTGTCCTCGTCGGAGCGGGGGCGCAGGGTGGAGCCGGTGAATTGCAGGCGCTTGAGCATGATGGGCATGGCGTCGATCTCGGCCTTGCTGCCCTCCAGGAAAGCGATCTGCACCAGCCGGCCATTGAGCGCCAGCAGCCGCAGGTTCTTGTTGATGTAGGCACCGCCCACCATGTCCAGTATCACGTCCACGCCCGCGCCGCCGCTGCCCTGGCGCACCGCCGCCTCGAAGTCGGCCTCGCGGTACAGCACGGCATGGTGCGCGCCGGCGGCCAGGCAGGCGTCGGCCTTTTCCTGGTTGCCTACCGTGGTCCAGACTTCGGCGCCGAAGGCGCGCGCCAGCTGGATCGCGGTCAGGCCGATACCGCTGGAACCGCCGTGCACCAGGAAGCGTTCGCCGGCGGCCAGACGGGCGCGGTCGAACACATTGGTCCAGACGGTGTAGTAGTTCTCGGGGATGGCGGCGGCCGTCAACAGGTCCAGGCCGCGCGGCACGGGCAGGCAATGGCGTTCGTCCGCCAGGCAGTATTGGGCGTAGCCGCCGCCCGGCGTCAGCGCGCAGACCTGGTCGCCGACTTTCCAGAGGCTGGCGTCGGGCCCGGTGGCGACGACGGTGCCGGAAACCTCCAGCCCCAGGTGGGGCGAGGCGCCCGGAGGCGGCGGATAGGAGCCGGAGCGTTGCAGCACGTCGGGGCGGTTGACCCCGGCGTAGGCGACCTCGATCAGCACCTGGCGGCCGGCGGGGGCCTCCATGTCGCGTTCGGCCACGCGCATGCAGTCGGGCGCGCCGCCCTGGCCGTGGTCGATGTATGTGCAGCGTAAAGACATAAGGAATCCTTGGTATCAATGGCCCAGGTAGGCCTTCTTCACATGCGGGTCGCTCAGCAGCTCCGCGCCAGTGCCGGTGCGTACGATGGCGCCGTTCTCCAGCACGTAGCCGCGGTCCGCCAGCCGCAGCGTGCGGAACACGTTCTGCTCCACCAGCAGCACGGTCACGCCGTGCGCGGTGACGCCGCGGATGATGTCGAACATCTGCTGCACCAGCAGCGGCGACAGGCCCAGCGAGGGCTCGTCGAACACCAGCAGCTTGGGATCGGCCATCATGCCGCGCGCGATCGCCACCATCTGCTGTTCGCCGCCGGAAAGCGAGCCGGCGTACTGGTTCAGGCGTTCCTGCACCCGCGGGAAGATACCCAGCACCTCGTCCAGCTTGCGTTGCACGATGGGGCGGGCGGCGCGCTTGTAAGAACCCATCAGCAGATTGTCGCGCACCGTGAAATGCGGGAACAGCTGGCGGCCTTCGGGAATCATGGTGATGCCCGCGTCGACGATGTCGTAGGGCTTGCGGTTGGTCAAGTCCTGGCCTTCGAACTCGACCTTGCCTTCCGTGGCGGCGATGACGCCGCACAGCGTCTTCAAGGTGGTGGTCTTGCCGGCGCCATTGGCGCCGATCAGCGTGACGATCTCGCCCGCATGGACCTCGAAGTTCAGGCCGTTCAGGACCTGGCTCTTGCCGTAGCCCGAGGACAGATTCGAAACCTTAAGCATCCTGGTACTCCTTGCCCAAATAGGCCTCGATGACGGCGGGGTTCTCCACCACGTCCTTGGGCGCGCCGCTGACCAGCACCGCGCCTTCGTTCAGCACGATGATGCGGTCGGACAGCGCCATGGTGGCCTGCATCATGTGCTCGATCAGCAGCACCGATACGCCGGAATCTCGGATGCGGCGGATCATCTGGATCGACTTCTCGATGTCGGTCGGGTTCAGTCCCGCCATCACCTCGTCCAGCAGCAGGATGCGCGGCTTGATCGCCAGCGCGCGGGCGACCTCCAGGCGCTTCATGCCGCCCACGGTCAGGTTGCGCGCCTCGATGTCCAGGTACTTCACCAGGTCGGTCTGCTCGGCGACTTTCAGCGCGATCTGCTCGGCTTCGTCACGGTTCGACGTGCGGATGAAGGCGCCCAGCATGATGTTCTCCAGCACGGTCAGGCCGGTGAACGGCTTGGCGATCTGGAAGGTGCGGCCCAGGCCCTGGTGCGCGAATTCGTCGGGCGTCTTGCAGGTGACCCAGTTGCCTTGCGCGTCCAGCATGGTGATGCCGCCCTTGTCCGGCGACAGGAACCCCGACAGCAGGTTGAAAACCGTGGTCTTGCCCGCGCCGTTGGGGCCGATCATGCCCAGGATCTCGTTCTGGTTCAGCGTCAGCGACACGTCGTTGGTGGCGCGCAGGCCGCCGAAGCTTTTGAACAGCTTGTCGGCCTTGAGCACCGGCTGATCCGTGCGTTCGGCACTGTGCAGGCGCAGTTCATCGGCCAGCTTGAGCTTGGCGCGGGGCGTGCCCAGATAGGGCAGACGCGACAGCCAGCGTTCGATGGCCGGGCCGAAGGCGCCGGCCAGGCCGCGCGGAATGGTCAGCACCACCGCTACCAGGATCAGGCCGTAGATCAGCCCGTGCATGCCGTTGCCCACGCTGCTGAGCCAGCCGCGCGCCAGTTCGGCGATGGGCAGCACCAGGAAGGTGCCGGCGATGGGGCCGGCCACCGTACCCAGTCCGCCAATCAGCGCGAACATGGCCACCTGGATCGACAGCTCCAGCGAAAACGCCGAACTCGGGTCCACGAAGGTCAGGTAGGTGATGTGGAAGGTGCCGATGATGCTGGTCAGCATGGCGGACACGACCGCGGCGATGATCTTCATGCGCACGGTATGGATGCCGACTGCCAGCGCCGCGTCCTCGCGTTCGCGGATCGCGATCAGGTAATGGCCGATGCGCGACTTGCGGATGTACCAGGAGGCCCAGGTCACCAGCAGGAACAGGCCGAAGGCGATGATCACGTAATTGACCTTCTCGCGGAACACGATCCAGGTCCAGCCTATGTTCAGCGGCAGGCTGATGCCGCTGGAGCCGCCCGTCCAGCTTTCTTCGTGGATCACCAGGAGGCGCACCACTTCCAGGATCGCGATGGTGGCCAGCGCGAAGAACGGGCCGCGCAGCCGCAGCGTGGGGTAGCTGATGAGGATGGCGACCGCGCCCGAGATCGCCGCGCCCGCCAGCATGCCGAACCACGGCGAAATGCCGAAGTTCTGCGTCAGCAGCGTGGCGGTATAGCCGCCGATGCCGTAGAACACGGCGTGGCCCAGCGACAGCTGGCCGGCGTAGCCGCCGACGATGTTCCAGGCCACGGACAGCGCCGAGAACACGAACAGCAGGACGAACAGGTTGGTCCAGAAGGGGGTGCCCATGATCACGGGCACAAGGAACATCGCAATCAGCAGGATGAGGCTGACGTAGGTCTTGGGGTGTCGGATATCGGGAAACACTTCTCGCTCCTTGTTGCTCTGATCACTCTGTGCCGACGCCGAACAGGCCGTTCGGACGCAGCACCAGGATCAAGAGGAAGATCCCGAAATAGACGACCTCTTTCAGGTCGGGGGCGATGTAGAAGCCAGCCAGCGTGTCCACGATGCCGATGATCATGGAGCCGGCCACTGCGCCGTACAGGCTGCCCAGGCCGCCCAGCACCACGATCACGAAGGCCGTCAACACGAAGTACGTGCCCACGGTGGGAAACACCGGATACTGCGGCGCCAGCAGGCCGGCGGCGATGCCGACAAAGGCCGTGCCCAGGCCGAAGGCGATGGCGTAGACGTTGTTGACGTTCACGCCCATCAGGGTGGCGGCATAGCGGTGCTGCGCCACGGCCCGCAGCGCGCGGCCCAGGTAGGTGCGGTGCATGAACAGGTGCAGCAGCACCGCCAGGGTCAGGCCGATCACGAAGGTGACGAGCTGCCCGGTCACCATCGAATAGGGGCCGATGTCGATGGCGTTCGTGCCCAGTTCCACCGGCGCGCGGTAGACGTTGGCGCCGAATATGACCAGGGCGAGATTCAGCAGGATGGTGGACACGCCCACCGTGGCGAAGATCTGGATATGCTGGTCGGCGTTGAGCAGCGGCTGGATGATGCCTTTCTGCGTCAGCGCGCCCAGCGCGAACAGGATGACGGCGACGGGTACCAGGCCGGCATAGGGATGCACGCCGAATTGCGCCGCGATCAGATAGACCATGTACATGCCTATCATCAGGAACTCGCCGTGCGCGAAGTTCACGACGCGCACCACGCCGAAGATCAGCGTCAGCCCCAGGCTGATGATGGTGTACGCGCCGCCCAGCAACAGGCCGTTGATGACCAGTTGAATGAATAGTTCCATGTTGCAACCTCTTAGAGCGGGTAGCGGCCCCGGCCCGGCCGTGTTGTCGGCCGGACAGGGGCGCGCGGACCCCGGGATACGTCAGGCGCCCCCGAGCGCCTGAGCACTGGCGTGGCGCTTATTTCTTGAAGACCGGCTTGCCGAGTGCGAGGTTGCTGGGCGCGATGGTGACCAGCTTGCCGTCCTGCCACTGCATCACGTAGAACGTGGATGCATTGTTCTGGCCGTCTTCGCCGAAGTCGAAGGCCCAGCCGTTGGCGCTCTGGCCGGCCGGCTTCTTGTAGGCCAGGACGGCGGCGCGGATCTTGTCCTTATCCGTGGACTTGGCGTTGCCGATGGCTTCGAAGAAGGCCTTGGCGCCGACGTAGTTGGTCAGGCTGTGGCCGGATTGTGGATCGCTCTTGTAGGTGGCCTTGTAGGCTTCGAGGAACTTGTCCAGGCCGGGCGCGCCTGCGGGATTGATGGAGGATTGCGGGAAGTCCAGGTCGAACACGCCGTTCATGTCGGCGCCCACGGCCTTGGCCGTGTCTGCCAGCGAATAGCCGCCGCCCGCGCCGATCACGACCTTGGGCTTGAAGCCCGCGGCGCGCGCCTGGCTGAAGAACAGAATGGCGTCGTTCTGGTAGGCCGTCTGCAGCACCACGTCGACCTTGGCGCCCTTCAGGCGCAGGATCAGCGAGGACAGGTCGACGGTCTTGGCCGAGTACGGCAACACTTCCGCGACCGTATAGCCCAGTTCCTGCGCGCGTTTTTTCTCGGTGGCGGCCACGTCGGTGCCGTAGGGGCCGTCCTCGTGGATGATGCCGATCTTGATGTCCTTGGGGTTCAGCCCCATGCCCGGCGCGATGGTGTCGTGCAGCGCGTTGACCACCGACACGCCGTACAGCGCGGTGTTGGGGTTGCTGCGGAACAGGTACTTGTAGCCGCGGGTGGTGATCTTGTGCGCGGTGGCGCCCAGTTCGAAATAGGGCACGCCGGCCAGCTCGGTCACGGGCGACGCCGCGTAGGAAATTCCGGAAGCGTAGCTGCCGAACACGCCCACCACGTTGGAGGAAATCAGGCGCTTGGTTTCCGACACGGCTTGCGTCGGATCGACGGCGTCGGCCTTGATGATTTCGATCTTCTCGCCGTTGACCCCGCCCGCGGCGTTGATTTCATTGACGGCCAGCTCCAGGCCGCGATAGCTCTCTTGTCCCAGGAGCGCGAGCGCGCCGCTGAACGGGAAGAGGGCGCCTACCTTCATGTCGGCCGCTGCGGTGCCGCTTGCCAGCGCGCCGCATACGCCCAGCGCCAAAGCAATTTTGTTGAACTTGAACACTGTCTACGCTCCTTTGTCGGTATGGGATGCGGACTTTCTTGTTTGGTCCGTTTTTTTAAATATATGATATATCGGCCGGGCGGGTAGCAAACCCCGCCTTGGATTCTAGTGGGGGCCGTAACCCGCCGAATCGGGGAATTCCCTAAAGCCGCATGAATAAAGACTTAGCGGGCTGACGTCGAGCAAATCCAGGTGCTTTTGCTACTTCGGGATGACACTTTTCGATGTACGACCCGGTTGCAATAAACGTCATAAGCTGGCGGTTTTTTTCATATATCGTATATCATCAATCGGCTGTTTTTCATAAGAATCAGGAGACAGAGGCATGTTCGAGGAAGTGGATTTCGCCGGGAAAAAGGTGCTCATCACCGCCGGCGCGGACGGGCTGGGCCTGGAGATGGCGAAGGTGTTCCGCCATGCCGGCGCCTCCGTGTTCGTATGCGATGTGAACCAGGAGCGCCTGGCCGCGCTGCCGGCCGAATTGCCTGGCGTGCATGCGGCCCTGGCCGACGTCTCGGACGAAGACAGCGTCGCCGCGCTGTTCGATCAGGTCCGCGCCAAGCTGGGCGGCCTGGACATCCTGGTCAACAACGCCGGCGTGGCCGGTCCCACTGGCTACGTCGAAACCCTGTCCAAGGCGGACTGGGACCGCACGCTGGCCGTGAACATCACCGGACAGTTCCTGTGCGCGCGCCAGGCCATCGGCCTGCTCAAGGAGTCCAAGGCCGGCGTGATGATCAACCTGTCGTCCGCGGCCGGCCATCTGGGCTTTGCCGGGCGCTCGGTCTATTCCGCCTCGAAGTGGGCAGTGATTGGCTTCACCAAATCCCTGGCCATCGAACTGGGCCCCTATGGCATCCGCGTCAACGCCATCCTGCCGGGCGCGGTGGAAGGGCCGCGCATCCGCGCCGTGATCGCGGCGAAGGCGGATACGCTGGGCCGTCCGGTGGAGGAGATTGCCGCGCAGTACGAGAACCAGGCCGCGCTGGGCCGCATGGTCACGGCGCGCGATATCGCCAACATGGTGCTGTTCAACGCCAGCGAGGCCGCCCGCAGCGTCTCGGGGCAGGCCATCGTGGTGGACGGCTTCACACAGAAGCTTTACTGATGGACGCCGGGTCCAAGGCGCAGCGCGCCGCCATCATCGGAACCGGCCTGATCGGCCAGGGCTGGGCCATCGTGTTCGCCCGCATGGGCTGGGAAGTGCGCCTGTATGACGTCAACGCCGCAATGCTGGCCGAAGCCCGCGGCCTGATCCTGCAGCAGCTGCGCGAACTTGAAGCCCAGGGCTTGCTGCAGGACGCCGAGGCCATAGGCGGGCGCGTCCATGTGGCAAGCAACCTGGCCGATGCCTTGAAGGGCGCCAGCTACATCCAGGAGAACTCGCCCGAAAACGTCGAGATCAAGCGGGCGCTGTTTGCCGAACTGGACGCGGCGGCCGAACCCGACGCGATCATCGGCAGTTCCACGTCCAGCATCCCCGCCAGCGAATTCACCGGGCATCTGGCCGGGCGCCACCGCTGCCTGGTGGCGCACCCGGTGAATCCGCCATACCTGATCCCGGTGGTGGAACTGTGCCCCGCACCCTGGACCAGCCCGCAGGCCGTCGATTCCGCCCGCGCGGTCATGGCCGGCATCGGCCAGAAGCCGGTGCTGGTGCGGCGCGAAATCGAAGGCTTCATCCTCAACCGCCTGCAGGGCGCGCTGCTGCACGAGGCGTTCCGCCTGGCCAGCGCGGGCATCGCCAGCGCCGAGGACATCGACGCCACGGTGAAGGACGGCCTGGGCCTGCGCTGGTCGTTCATGGGGCCGTTCGAAACCATAGACCTCAACGCGCCGGGCGGCATCGCCGACTATTGCGCGCGCTACGGCGGGCTGTACCAGTCCATCGGCGCGACCCAGGGCGAACCCGTCGCCTGGGACGGCGCGCTGGTCGAAGCGCTGTCGGAGGAACGCCGCGGCTTGCTGCCGCAGGAAGATCTTGCCAAGCGCCGCTTCTGGCGCGATGAAAAACTGATGCGCCTCATGCGCCATAAACAGGACAACGGAGACAACAATGGCTAAGCCCAAGCAGAAAGTCATCATCACTTGCGCCGTGACGGGCGCCATCCACACGCCCAGCATGTCGCCGCACCTGCCGGTAACCGCCGACGAGATCGCGGAGGCTGCCATCGGCGCGGCCAAGGCGGGCGCGGCGGTGCTGCACCTGCATGCGCGCGATCCGCAGACCGGCAAGCCGTCGCAGGATCCGGCGCTGTTCAAGCCCTTCCTGGAGCGGATCAAGCGGGAAACGGACGCCATCATCAACATCACCACCGGCGGCAGCCCGCATATGACGGTGGAAGAGCGCATG
This sequence comes from Achromobacter sp. ACM02, assembly GCF_014851605.1. Taxonomy (NCBI): domain Bacteria; kingdom Pseudomonadati; phylum Pseudomonadota; class Betaproteobacteria; order Burkholderiales; family Alcaligenaceae; genus Achromobacter; species Achromobacter sp. ACM02. The sequence continues at coordinate 26,382 of NZ_JACUZY010000009.1, read as the reverse complement.
CGCCCGGCCACCACCTTCAAGCCGGAACTGGCGTCCCTGAACATGGGGTCCATGAACTTCGGCCTGTACCCCATGCTGGGCCGCTTCAAGGAGTTCAAGCATGACTGGGAGCGCGAGCATCTGGAGAACAGCCGCTCGCTGGTGTTTCGCAATACCTACCAGGACATCGAATCGATCCTCGCGCTGGGCAACGCCAACGGCACCCGCTTCGAGTTCGAGTGCTACGACATCAGCCACCTGTACAACCTGGCCCATTTCGTGGACCGCGGCCTGGTCAAGTCGCCGCCCTTCATCCAGTCGGTATTCGGCATCCTCGGCGGCATCGGCCCGCACCCCGAAGACCTGATGCACATGAAGCGCACGGCCGACCGCTTGTTCGGCAACGACTATGAGTGGTCGATCCTGGGCGCCGGCCGCGGCCAGATCCCGCTGGCCACCATAGGCGCGGCCATGGGCTCGAACGTGCGGGTGGGGCTGGAGGATTCGCTGTGGATCGGCCCGGGCGAAATGGCGCAATCCAATCAGGTGCAGGTGGAGCGCATCCGCACCATCCTGGAGGCGTTGAACCTGGAAATCGCCACGCCCGCAGAAGCGCGCGCCAAGCTGGACTTGAAGGGCAAGGACAACGTGGCGTTCTGATGCGGCCAGGGGCCGGCCGCTATCCGGCCCCTTGTCGCGTCAGGCGCGGCGGCGCAGCGCGGCAGCCAGCGTGTCGGTGTCGAGCGCGCGGTCGAAGTTGGCGGCGTGGCGGGCCTTCAGGCTCAGCTCCGCAGCCAGCCGCAGTTCCGCGTCGTCCGGCATGTCGGCCGCACCCAGTTCGCGCAAGGTGGTGGGCAGGCCCACCAGGGCATACCAGCGGGTCAGCTCGTCCAGCATGCCGTCCGTCCGGCTTTCCAGGTCCAACTGCACCAGCAGGCCGACCGCCACCTGCAGGCCATGCGGGGCGCTCGCCACGCCGCTGATCTTGGGCAGTCCGCGCGTCAGCGCGTGGGCGATGGACAGGCCGCCGCTTTCGAAACCGAGGCCGCTCATGAGGATCATCGCTTCCACCACGCGTTCAAAGGCCGGCGTGGGCTGGCCGCTGCCGGCAACCGCCACGGCATCCGCGCCGTCGGCCAGCAGGGTGCGCAGGCAGCCGTCGGCGATGAACTGGGCGGTGAGAGGCGGCGCGCCGTCATACATGTTGCGGCCGCCGTTGCGGCCGCATTGCTCTGCCTCGAATTTCTTCGAGACCGCGTCGCCCAGCCCGGCGAGAAAGAAATTCGCCGGCGCGGTGGCGATGACGGCGGTATCGACCAGCACGATGGTGGGGTTGAACAGCATGTGCTCCACCGCCAGGAGGTTGTGATGGGCGTCGTACAGGACGTAGTTCTTGCTGGTCGGCGCGTCGTTGGACGCGACGGTCGGCACGGTGATGAGATGGCAGTGCGAGGACTTGGCCACTGCCTTGCCCGCGTCCAGCGCCTTGCCGCCGCCCACCGCGATGACCATGTCGATGCCGGCCGGCGTGGCCTGCGCGCGCAATTGCGTGATCGCGGCCGGCGTCAGGTCGCCTTCGACCATCAGCGGTATCAGCGACACGTTTTGCGCCGCGCACAAGGCTTCGATTCTTGGCCCCAGCACGCCATGCACGTAGCTGTCGATGACCAGGGCCGCGCGGCGGCCGAACAGGGCTGCGTACTGTCCCAGGGTGTCCAGGGCGCCGGCGCCCTGGATGTAGCGGCTGGGCGCGCCAAAAATCTTCAGCATCGGATTTTCCTTCGGGTTTGCCTATTTGCGGGCAGCGGGGGGGCGGTAGTCGAGTTCCTTTTCGCGCTCGACCAGCCAGTCGATCATGATCTTGCCGCCCCAGACCAGATCGGCCTGGATGGCTTGCCTGGCGGCTTCGGAGTCGCGCGCTTCCAGGGCTTCCAGCACCGCTTCGTGGCGGTGCTCGTTCTGCGAATAGTCCAGGCCCGAGGTCTTGACGTGGAACACCTTGAGGATGGGGCCGGTGATCACCCAGAACGATTCCACCGTGGCGCGCAGGATGGGCTTGTTGCTGGCTTCCAGGATGGCGAAGTGGAACTTGCGGTTCAGGTAGCTGGCGCGCTTGGGATCGCTGGCGGTGCAGGAGATGAAGTCCCGTTGCAGCGCGATCAGGTTGTCCAGTTGCTTGCGCGTGATGTGCTGGGCGGCCTCGGCCGCGCCCATGCCTTCCAGGTGGAAGCGGATCTGCTGGATTTCACGCAGCTTTTCCGAATTGACGTAAGGCACGTAGACCGCGGTGGCCGCCTGCATTTCCAGGCCTTGCTCGCTGATCAGCCGGAAGATGGCCTCGCGTACAGGCGTGATGGAGACGCCCATTTCCTGGGCCAGTTCGCCAATGATCAGGCGTTCGCCGGGTTCGTACTGCCCGTTGATCAGAGCATTGCGGATTTCGTTGTAGACCCTGACGGAGAGGTTCTCTTTCTTGACCGGTTTAAGGCTGGACATGACAGGCTCAGGCTTGCTGTATTGATGGGGGCGGGTGGATTCGGGATGAATTCTATCCCGCCATGGCAAATTCGAGCGCGATGGGTATATTATATATCATATATCCTAACAGCGAAAAGGAAGCGCCATGAGGAGTGACAGGGAGGTCCCCACCGAAGGGGAGGTCGGGCTGCTGCGGGAAAAGGCCCGCCACATCCGGCTGGAGACCATCAGGTTGATCGAGATCGCCAAGGTCGGGCATTACAGCTCGGTGTTCTCGTGCGCGGAAATCTTCGCCGCGCTGTACTACGACGTGATGCGGCTGCGTCCGGGCGAGCCTCAGTGGCCCGACCGCGACCGCTTCCTGATGGGCAAGGGCCATGCGGCGGTGGGCCTGTTCCCGGTGTTGGCCGACCATGGCTTCATTGCCCGCGAACTGCTGGACGGCTACACCCGCCTGGGCAGCCCGCTGGGGGACCATCCCGACATGAGCAAGGTGCCGGGCGTGGATTTCAGCTCGGGTTCCATCGGCCATGCCTTGTCCAATGGCGTGGGCATGGCGGTGGGCGGGCGCATGAGCGGGCGCGACTTCAACGTCTTCGTGCTGCTGGGCGATGGCGAGATGCAGGAAGGCCAGGTCTGGGAGGCGGCGCTCTTTGCCGCCCACAACCGCCTGTCGCGCCTGGTCGCCATCGTCGACCGCAACGGCTACCAGCTGGACGGCAAGGTCGACGACGTCATGGGCGTGGAATCGCTGAAGGAAAAATGGCAGGCCTTTGGTTGGGAGGTGCACGAAGTGGACGGCCATGACCTGGCGGAACTGACCGCCTTGCTGCGCCGCCTGCGCGCGGACGAATCGCGCGCCAGGCCGGCCTGCGTGATCGCAAAGACCATCAAGGGCAAGGGCGTCTCCTACATGGAAACCGAGCCAGGCTGGCACCTGGGCTACCTGGCGCCGCAAGATGCGCAAAGCGCCGTCGAAGAAATCCTTTCCCGCGAGATCTGAATGGCACAGGCACAAGTTCTCTCTCCCGATTCCTGGCAGTACCGCGCACTGAACGCGGTGAACCCCGGGCTGTCCTATCTTTCCGACGCGCTGATCGAATTGGCTGCGGCCGGCCATCCGGTGGTCGCGGGTTCGGCCGACCTGCAGTACTCCAACGGCCTGAACCGCTTTGCCCAGGCCTATCCCGACCGCTATGTGCAGTTCGGCATTTCCGAGCAGAACATGGTGTCGGCCGCGGCAGGCCTGGCGACCACGGGCATGATGCCCTTCGTCGCGACCTTCGCGTCCTTCCTCGGTCTTCTGTGCTGCGAACAGATCCGCATGGACGTGGCGTATACCAAGCTGCCCGTGCGCCTGATCGGCCACCACACCGGCATCAGCCTGGGCTTTTACGGCACCTCGCACCACGCCACCGAAGATATCTCGACGATGCGGGCGCTGGCGGGCCTGACGGTGGTCTCGCCTGCCGACGGTCCGCAGCTGGCATCCGCCATCAAGGCATCGGTGGACTGGCCCGAGCCGATCTACTTCCGCATCGGCCGGGGCCGCGACCCGCAGGTTTACGAAGATGGCGTGCCGTTCGAGTTCGGCCGCGCCATCGTCCATTCCAGCGGTTCGGACCTGAACATCATCGCCTGCGGCATCACCGTGCACGCGGCCCTGGCCGCCGCCGAGCAGCTGCGCGGTGAAGGATTGTCGGTGGGCGTGATAGACATGCCCACTATCAAGCCCCTGGACCGCGACGCCGTGCTGGCCGCGGCAGGCAAGTCCCGCGTGCTGATGACGGTGGAAGAGCACAACGTGCTGGGCGGGCTGGGCTCGGCCGTGGCCGAGGTGCTGGCCGACGCGGGCACAGGCACGCGCCTGCGCCGCCATGGCATCTACGATGAATACAGCCTGATCGCGCCGCCCACCACCCTGTATGCGCACTACAAGCTGGACGCGGACGGCATCGCCGACGTCGCGCGCGCCACGCTCCGGCCCTGAGACATGGAGACAGACATGAAGGAAATCACCGGCACCACGCGCCTGTTCGGCATCCTGGCCGATCCCATCCACCACGTGAAGACGCCGCAGCGCATGAACGAGCATTTCGCCGCGATCGGCTTCGACGGCGTGTGCGTGCCGTTCCACGCCCGGCCGGACAACCTGGCGGAGGTGGTCGCCGGGCTGCGGCGGCTGGAGAACCTGGGCGGCGTCATCGTCACGGTGCCGCACAAGACCGCGATACTGGACCTGGTGGACGACGCCACCCCCGTGGCGCGCAAGATCGGCGCGGCCAACGTGGTGCGCCGCGAGGCCGACGGCAAGCTGGTGGCGCACATGCTGGACGGCGAGGGATTCGTGCGCGGCCTGCAAAGCGCGGGCGTGTCGCCGCAGGGCAAGAGCGCCTATCTGGCGGGGGCGGGCGGCGCGGCCAACGCTATCGGTTTCGCGCTGGTCCAGGCCGGCGTGTCGCGGCTGACCATCGCCAATCGCACCACGGCCAAGGCCGAGGATCTGAAGGCGCGCATCCTGTCGCTGCATCCCGGCGCCCGGATCGATGTGGGTACGGCCGACCCCTCGGGGCATGACCTGGTGGTCAACGGCACTTCGCTGGGCATGAAGCCGGACGATGCCTTGCCGCTGGAAGCCAGCCGCCTGACGCCGGACCAACTGGTCTGCGAAGTCATCATGCAACCCAAGGACACGGCGTTGCTGCTGGCGGCGCAGGCCCGCGGCTGCAAGGTGCACTACGGCGCGCCGATGCTGGCCTGCCAGATCGAGCTGATGGCGCAGATGCTGGGCGTGGCGGCGGACCAGCCGGCCGACGCAGGACGCTGACGGGTATGAGCGACTACGACTTCATCATTGCCGGGGGTGGCACGGCGGGTTGCATCCTGGCCAACCGCCTGAGCGCCGACGGCAAATACCGCGTGCTGATGCTGGAGGCCGGGCATGAAGCCCGCAGCATGTGGATCTCGATCCCGGCGGGCTTTTCCAAGCTGCTGGTGAACCCGGAATACAACTGGCGCTTCGCCACCGAGCCTGAAGACAACGTCCATGGCCGCAGCATCGCCGTGCCGCGCGGCAAGGGCGTGGGCGGTTCGACGCTGATCAACGGCATGATCTACGTCCGTGGTCAGCCGCAGGACTACGACGGCTGGGAGGCGGCGGGCGCCACCGGCTGGGGCTACAACCAGGCCGAGCGCATCTTCCGCAAGATCGAATGCTACGAACCCGGCGACGCCAGCCGCGGCAAGAACGGCCCCATGCATCTGGAAGAAGTCGCCGAACGCTTTCCCATATCGGATGCCTTTCTGCAGGCAGCGCAGGAAGACGGCCAGCCCTTGAATCCCGACTACAACGGCGGCAGCCAGGAGGGCGTGGGCTACTACCAGGTGCTGCAGCATCGGGGCAGGCGCTGGAGCGTGATGGACGGGTACTTGAAGCCCGCCTCGGGCCGCAAGAATCTCAGCGTGGAATGCGGCGCGCACGTGACGCGGCTGGTGTTCGAGGGCAAGCGCTGCGTGGGCGTGGCCTATCGCAAGAACGGACGGGAGCACATCGTGCGCGCGCGGCGCGAGACGCTGCTGTGCATGGGCGCGGTGCAGTCGCCGCAACTGCTGGAGCTGTCCGGCGTTGGCAATCCCGCCTTGCTGCAGTCATTCGGCATCGCGCCGGTGCTGGCGCAGCCGCAGGTGGGCGAGAACTATATCGACCACTTCGCCACCCGCATGAACTGGCGGGTGAAGGGCACGGTGACGCTTAACGAGATGTCGCGCGGCTGGCGCCTGGTGCAGCAGGTGGCGCGCTATTACTCCAGCCACAAGGGCATCCTGACCCTGGGCACGGGGCTGGTGCACGGCTTCGTCAAGAGCGCGCCGGACCTGCCCGCGCCCGATGTGCAGTACTTCTTCGTGCACGCCAGCTACGCCAATGCGGCCGAACGCATCCTCGACCGGCATCCCGGCATGACGATAGGCGTGGCGCAGCTGCGGCCCGAGTCGGTCGGATCCATCCACATCAAGTCGGCGGATCCGCAGGCGGGACCGGCGATCCGCCCCAACTTCCTGTCCGCCCAGGTGGACCGCGACAGCCTGGTGGGCGGCATGCAGGCGGCCCGGCGCATCGTCGGCCAGCCGGCCATGCGGCGCTATGTCGAATCGGAGATCAGCCCCGGCGCGGCGGTGGACAGCTACGACGAATGGCTGGACTTCGCGCGGCGCAATGGCCAGACCATCTACCACCCGATAGGCACCTGCCGCATGGGTTCCGACGCCGCCGCAGTTACCGACGTGCGCCTGCGGGTGAACGGCCTGTCCGGCCTGCGCGTGGTGGATGCCTCCGTGATGCCGAAGATGGTGTCTGGCAACACGCAGGGCGCCGTCATGATGGTTGCGGAGCGCGGCGCGGAGATGATCCTGGAGGATGCGGCTCGGGAATAGGTAAGCCCGCCGCGCGAGGGGCCTTTCGCCGCCGGGCCGCCCCAAGGCGAAAGGGCCCCCCTGGGGGCAGCTAGCGCACCTAGTGCGCGCGGCGTGGGGGCAACACCTTAGCGGATGAGGAAGCCTGCGCCGACCGGGTCGTTCTTGTCGATCACCCAGCGCGCCGTGCCCAGGATGCTGGCCGTGCCCTTGACCGTGGGACGCACGGCGCGGGTGCCGTTCAGGTCCACCTCGCCCAGCAGGCAGCCTTCGAACACGCCGCTGCCCAGCAGGCCTTCCGACTTGATCGGCTGGTTCAAGCCCATCTTGCCGCGCGCTTCGAACATGGCCATCATCGCGCTGGTGCCGGTGCCGCCAGGCGAACGGTCCAGCTGGCCGGCGCTGAACACGTGCACGTTCTTGTAGAACGCGCCTTCGATGGTCGGCTGGTGCCAGAAGGTGATGAAGTTCAGGTTGTTGATGTGGGCCTCGGTCGGGTGCTGGATGCGGTGGCGGGCATTGAGCTGGTCGCGCACGATCAGGCCCATGCGCGACAGCTCCGTGCCGTTGTCTGGCGAGATGCGCAGGTCGCAGCCCGACAGGTCGACGATGCCGAAGTAATTGCCGCCCCAGACGATGTCGGCCGACAGCTTGCCGTAGCCGGGCAATTCCACCGGAATGTCCTGCGCGGCCACGTAGGCAGGCACGTTCTCGAAGCGCGTCCACAGCACGTTGTCGCCCTCGGAAGCCACTTCCGACACGACCAGGCCGGCGGTGGTTTCAAAGCGGATCTTGGTGATGCCGTCCTTGCCGCGGGGCACCAGGCCGTTGGCCACCATGGCCATGCTGACCGCGATGGTGCCGTGGCCGCACATGTGCGAATACTCGGTGCCGTCGATGTAGATCAGGCCCGCGTCGTATTCGGGGCTGGACGGCGGCGTGAGGAACACGCCGAACATGTCCTTGTGGCCGCGCGGCTCGCGCATCAGCGCCTTGCGCAGCCAGTCGTAGTTCTGCTCCAGGAAGGCGCGCTTCTCCAGGATGGTGGAGCCGGCGGGGTAGGGGATGCCGCTATGCACGATGCACAGGGGCTCGCCTTCGGTATGGGTATAGATGACATCGAACGCGTCTTGCTTGCGCATGACTGTGGCTCCAGACAGTAGGGTAGGGAAGAAAGGTTATTTGCCGCGTTCGGACAGCATGTCCAGCCCGACGGTCAAATCCAGGATGACGATGGCGATCACCGCAACCACGATCGTGGCGCCCGATACGGCTGCGATGGTCGGATCTATCGTGTATTGCACGTAGTTGAAGAGCTTCACGGGGATGGTGTTCAAGTCCGCCGTGGTGTTGAAAATCGACAGCTCCACGTTGATCCAGGAAGAGATGAACGCGAAGATCGAACCGGTGACGATGCCTGGACGGATCTGCGGCAGCACCACCAGGAAGAAGGTCGTCCACGGGTTCGCGCCCAGGTCGGCCGAGGCTTCTTCCAGCGCGCGCTGCTCCGGCGTCAGCAGGGTCAGCGTGGACCGCAGCACGAAGGGCGCGATGATGACGATGTGCCCGATCAGCAGGGACAGGAAGCTGCGCGTCAGGCCGAAGTACGCGCCGTATTGCAGCAGCGCCGCGCCCAGCACGATGTGCGGCAGCACCAGCGGCGACATCAGCACCGAGGTCAGCGCGGCCTTGCCTGGGAACTCGTAGCGCGCCACCGCCAGCGCGGCCGGCACCGTCAGCAGCACGGCCGCGGCCGTGGCCGCCAGCGCCAGCACCGTGCTGGTCGTGAACGCGGCGACGTAGCCGGCCTCGATCAGCAGCGTGCGGTACCACTCCAGCGTGAAGCCCTTGGGCGGAAACGCCAGGTAGGGCGTGGACGTGAACGAGGAACCCAGGATCACCACCAGCGGCAGGGCCAGATAGGCCAGTACCCCCAGGGCGACCAGGCGGATCAGGTTGCGGGCGATCATCGCGCGGCTCCCGGCAGGACGGCGGCGCGGTTGGCAAGCGCCACCAGGATCAGGGTGAACACCAGCAGCACCATGCTCAGCGCGCCGCCGTAATGGAAGTCGAACACCGTGCTGTACTGCTGGAAGATCAGCATCGACAGCACCGACACACGTCCCCCCGACAGCAGCGCAGGCGTCACGTAGGCGCTGACGGCCAGGGTGAAGACCATGATGGCGCCGGACACCACGCCGGGCAGGGTCAGCGGCCAGGTGATGTGGAAGAAGGTCGCCGTGGGACTTGCGCCCAGGTCGGCCGAAGCCTGCTCGCAGGCGGGATCGACCCGCGCCAGCGCATTGCCCACCGCCAGCACCACGAAGGGCAGCAGCACGTAGACCATGCCGATCAGGATGCCCAGCTCGGTGCCGATGAAACGCATCGGACGGTCGGCGATGCCCGCGCCCACCAGGGCCTGGTTGACCAGCCCGTTGCGGCCCAGCAGCACCATCCAGCCGAAGGCGCGCACGATATTGCTGGTGAACAGCGGCACCACCAGCAGGATCACGCAGAAGCGCCGCCAGGCCTGCCAGCGCACCACGCGTACCAGATACCAGGCCAGCGGATAGCCCAGGATCACGCAGGCGACCGTGGTGAAGAACGCCAGCCGGAAGGTCACCAGGATCACGTCCCAGTGGTACTGGTCGCCCAGCACGCGCAGGTATTGCTGCGGAGTCAGGGTCAAACCATCGGCGCCGCCGGTGATGCTGGCCAGCGCCACCACCGCCAGCGGCGCCAGGAAGAAGGCCGCGAAGAACAGCACGGGAGCCGCCAGCAGCAGGCTAGGCGAACGCCAGGCGCGCGCGTTCATGGCCGTTCACCGATCAGGTGCAGGTGTTCCGGCGCGAAAGCCAGGCGCGCCGCGGCGCCCGGGCCCAGCCCCGACGGCGCAATGCCGCCGTGGCGCGCCACCAGGACCTGTCCGCCGATGTCCACGTGGATCATGCAGTGGCTGCCCACGTTGATGACGTCGGTGACCGTGCCGTTCAGCGCAAGCGCCGCCGATTCATCGGCCAGGCGCAGATCCTCGGGCCGCAGCACCGCCACGCCGCGCGCGGGCGCGGCCTTGCCCGGGAACGGCACGCGCAGTCCCTGGGCATCCAGCTGCAGCACATCGTCGTTGGCGGTGTACGGCATGAAGTTGGCGTCGCCGATGAACTCGGCCACGAAGCGGGTGGCGGGATGCCGGTAGATCTCGGTCCCGCCGCCCACCTGTTCGATCTTGCCCGCATGCATGACCACCACCCGGTCGGCCATGGTCATGGCTTCTTCCTGGTCGTGCGTGACGAAGATGAAAGCGATGCCCAGCTTGGCCTGCAGGTGCTTGAGTTCCAGCTGCATGCGCTTGCGCAGCTTCAGGTCCAGCGCCGACAGCGGTTCGTCCAGCAACAGCAGCTTGGGCTGGTTCACGATGGCGCGTGCCAGCGCCACGCGCTGCTGCTGGCCGCCGGACATTTCGCGGGGATAGCGCGGACCGAAGTCCGCCAGGCCCACCATGTCCAGCGCCGACCGGGCGCGCCCGGCCGCTTCCTGCTTCGACGCGCCCTGGCGCCGCGGGCCATAGGCCACGTTTTCCAGCACGTTCATGTGCGGAAACAGCGCATAGTTCTGGAACACCGTGTTCAGCGGCCGATGGTGCGCGGCCAGGCGGCTGATGTCCTGGCCTTCAATCAGGATGCGGCCCGATTCGGGCCTGAGAAATCCGGCGATCGAACGCAACAGGGTGGTCTTGCCGCAGCCGCTGGGACCAAGCAGGGCCACGAACTCTCCCTGTTGGATCTCCAGGTCGATGCGGTCCAGCGCCTGATAGGCGCCAAAGCGCATCGACACGCCTTCAATGGTAAGCAAAGCGGACATGTTCTATCCCGGTCTAGCGCTTGCGGGCAACCTGGCGGTTCCAGGCGTCCGTGACCTCGGCGCGGCGGCTGTTGATGAGGTTCCAGTCGAACAGGCTCAGGTTCTTGACCGAGCCGTCCGCGCCCCAGGGCAGCTTGCGCGCCACGTCCTTCGGCACCTGCACATCCTTGACGGCGGGGCCCAGGTACAGGCGCGTGGCCAGGCAGGCGGCGGCATCCGGCGTGAGCGCGGTGTCGATGAACTTCTGCGCGGCCGCCTTGTTCGGCGCGTTCTTCACCAGATGCAGGCGCGCATCCGTGGCCCAGGCGCCTTCCTTGGGCACGGCGAAGCCGATGGGCAGTCCCTTGTCGATCAGATCCCAGGCGCCCACGTTGAAGTGCGCGCCGATGATGGCCTCGCCGCTCTGGTAGGCGTTGGTGGCGGCGCCCGAGCTGTCGAAGAACAAGGCCGTGTCCAGCGACGCAAGCTTGGCGTACAGCGGCGCCAGGTTGGAAGGATCGACAGAGAACACCCGCGCCAGGAAGAAGATGAACGGCACGCCCGACGAGTTCGCCGGCGAAGGAATGGCGACCGCGCCGGCATACTCGGGCTTCCACAAGTCCTTCCAGCTGGCGGGGGGCTGAGGCACTTCCTTGGTGTTGTAGGCGATGCCCAGCGAGTAGTAGCCGGTGCTGACCGCGTAGGCGCTGTCGCCATTGCGGTACACGCCCTGGTCGATGACGTTCTTCAGATTGGGAATGCCGGCGGGATCCAATGCGTCCAGCACGCCGGCTTCCGCGGCCAGTTCGCTGATGCCGCCGTCCATCCACGCCACGTCTATGGTGGGCGCGCCCTTCTGCTGCTGCAACTTGGCCAGCGTGGTGGTGGACGTGCCCACTTCCGGCACCACAGTCACGCCGGTGGCCTTGGTGTAGGGCTCGGCCACGCAGGCGCGGAACGCGTCGCCCCAGTTGCCGCCGTACCAGGCGACGGTGATCTTCTGCTGCTGGGCCAGCGCCTGGCCGGCGGCCAGCAGTCCGGCTCCCAGCAATGCGGCGCGCAGCGCGCGGCGGGTAGGTGTTGCCATGTCGGATTCCCCTTGTCGATTTATCGGGTCCGGTCTGCCTGCGCCGGCGGGCGCTGCGGGACGGAGCCATAGGTGCATCTTGGGCGATCCCCGGGAAAACCAGCTTGAAGGCCTGGGACAAAAACTTGAATAATTGCGACATGGAATCCGCTATGCCCGCCTCGACGTCGTCTTTCTCCTATGACGGTGAGTGCAGCGCCCTGCCTCAGGGGAAACCCGCACTGACCGTGGGTATCGTGCTGCTGGACCAGTTCACGCTGGCCGCCTTTGCCGGATTGGTGGACGTGTTGCGGCTGGCGGGCGACCACGGTGGACGCAGCCGCCAGATCCATACTGCATGGCGCGTCATGAGCTGGGACGGCAAGCCGCGCTGCTCCAGCGCGGGCCTGACCATAGACGTGGCCGATGGCCTGCCCGAAGACCCGGCCCAGTTCGACTACATAGCGGTTTGCGGCGGCAACGACTACTTCAACGGCCGCCTGCCCGACCCCCTGCGCGACTGGCTGCAACTGGCGGCGGCGCAGCGCGTGCGGCTCTTGGGCATCTGCACCGGCACCTTCGCGCTGGCGCAGGCCGACGTCATCGGGCCGCGCACGGTCTGCGTACACTGGAATGTGCTGGACACCTTTCGCGAACGTTTTCCGCAGACGCGGGCGGTGGTGGACCGGCTGTTCGTGGATGAAGGCGACCTGATTTCGTGCGCAGGCTCCACGGCCGCGATCGACCTGGGGCTGTACCTGGTGGCCCGGCATTGCGGGCGCGACAAGGCCCAGCAGGCGATGCGGCACATGATGCTGCAAGGCGTGCGCCCGGGGCGGGTGCCGCAGGCGCATTTCCACACGGACCTGTCGGGCATCCAGGATCTGCGCGTGCGCCAGGCCGCGCACTTCATCGAGCAGCGTATCGACAACCCGCCGCCGCTGGATGCGATTGCGCGCTACGTCGGCGTCGGGCGCAGGCAGCTGGAGCGCGCCTTCCGCCTGGCCACAGGCATGTCGCCGATGGCGTTCCAGCGGCAATTGCGGCTGGAATACGGCAGCTGGCTGCTCTTGAACAATCCCAGCAGCATCACGCAGATCGCGCTGGACTGCGGGTTTGCGGATGGCGCGCATTTCTCGCGCGATTTCCGCGCGCATTTCGGCCAGTCGCCGCGCCAGTATCAGCAGGCCGCCGGCCGCGACGGCGGAGTCAGCGTGTTTCCCGCCTGAGGCTTCTGCACGGCTCGTTCCGGCGCCGGCAGGCCCTTGGGCTTATCAACGGAAGGAGACGACATGACCTATGACCTTTGGTACTGGGACGGCATCCCCGGACGCGGCGAGTTCGTGCGCCTGGCCCTGGAGGCCGGCGGCATTCCGTATCGCGAATGCGCACGCCAGCCCGGCGCGGACGAAGGCACGCTGGTGGCGGACCTGAGTTCGGCGCGCAAGCATCCGCCATTCGCACCGCCATATCTGGTCGCGGGCAAGATGGCGCTGGGGCAGACCGCCAACATCCTGCTGTTCCTGGGCGAAAAGCACGGCCTGGCGCCGGACTCGCTGGAAGGGCGGCTGTGGGTGAACCAGCTTCAGCTCACCATCGCCGACATGGTGGCCGAAGCGCACGACACGCATCATCCGATATCCGCCAGCGAGTACTACGAAGACCAGAAGACCGAGGCCGCGCGCCGGGCGCGCTGCTTCCGCGAAGAGCGCATGCCCAAATTCCTGGGCTACTTCGAACTGGTGTTGGGCGGGCCGCAGGCCTGGCTGGCGGGCGGCAAGCGCTGGACCTATGTGGACCTGTCGTTGTTCCATCTCGTGGACGGCCTGCTCTACGCCTTTCCGAAACGCATGGCGACCCTGGCCGTGCGTTATCCGAACGTCATGGCGTTGCATGCGCGCGTGGCGGCGCTGGCGGAATTGCAGTCTTACTTCGACAGCGGCAGGCGCCTGCCTTTCGGGGAGGGGATTTTCCGCCAATATCGCGAATTGGACGCGGCTTGAGTCCGGATAAACCCTGGTGTTGCTGAATCCCTATTTTTTTGATGGGTGTCTTGAAAATCTTGAGACCCGCTCATTTTTAAGATTAAATATTTGCAAATTGTTAGATAAATATTTCCATTTGTCTCGCGGCAGATAGGTCGAACGGCATCAAACCACCCGGACGCCGGGCAGGAGACGTCAAGATGAAATGGATCACTCTCAGCCAACTGCTACGCCTGGACCGTGGCATGCAGAAGGCAGACATGCTCGGGCAGATCGCTGCGATCCACAACGCCCAGGCCGTCATCGAGTTCGACCTGGACGGCCACGTGCTGGCGGCGAATTCGAACTTCCTGGACACCATGGGCTACGCGCTGGACGAGATCGCGGGGCAGCACCACCGCATGTTCGTCGACCCGGCGGAGCGCGCATCGGCCGCCTACGCGGAATTCTGGAACCGGTTGCGGCAGGGGGGCCGCGATGCGGGGCGCTACCGCCGCATCCGCAAGGATGGCAGCGACGTCTGGCTGCAAGCCTCGTACAACCCGATCTACGACCGCCATGATCGGCTGGTCAAAGTGGTCAAGTACGCCGTCGACATCACCGCGCAGCAGCAGCGGCAGGCGGACGTGGAAGGCCAGTTGGCGGCGATCTCCAAGGTCCAGGCCATCATCGAGTTCGAACTCGACGGCACCATCATCCGCGCCAACGATCTGTTCCTGGGCGCGGTGGGCTATCGCGCGGACGAAATCCAGGGACGTCATCACAGCATGTTCGTCCCGCCCGAGGAGGCGCGCGGCGAGGCATACAAGGAGTTCTGGCGCAGGCTGCGCAACGGCGAGCATGACACCGGGCAGTACCTGCGCATCGGCAAGGGCGGCCGCCAGGTCTGGATCGAAGCCAGCTACAACCCGATCTTCGATGCCGAGGGCCGGCCGGTCAAGGTCGTCAAGTACGCCACCGACATCACGCGGCGCTTTACCGCCGCCCAGACCTTGCGTGTCGCGGTCCAGGGGCTGACCGAAAACGCCGAACGCGCGGGCCAGGCCAATACGCTGGCGTTGGACGCCTGTCGCGTGGCCGAGCAGGGCGGCCATACGGTGCAGGAAGTGGTGCAGACCATGGGCGGCATCACCCAGAGTTCACGCCGCATTTCGGAAATCATCGGGGTCATGGACGGCATCGCCTTCCAGACCAACATCCTGGCGCTGAACGCCGCCGTCGAGGCCGCGCGCGCCGGCTCGCACGGCAAGGGCTTCGCCGTGGTCGCGGCCGAGGTCCGCAGCCTGGCGCAGAACAGCGCGGCGGCGGCCAAGGAGATCAAGGACCTGATCACTTCGTCGGTGCAGCAGGTCGAGAGCGGCGCGCGCCAGGTCCAGTCGGCAGGCTCGACCATGGACGATATCGTCGCATCGTCGCGCCGCGTGACTGAAATCATGGCGGAGGTGGTGGAGGTGTCGCTGGCCCAGTCCGCCAGGCTCGGCGAGGTCACCGAGGACATCACGCAGCGGGCAGGAGAGCCCGCGCGCGCCGCGCCGCCCACCGCCGCGGTCAGGCCCATGGCCCCCGCTCTGCGGGGCAGGCCGGCCGCCAATGGACCGCTGCAGCCGCAGGCCGAGCGGCAATACGTGCGCTACTGAGCCGGCGCCGCCGGGCCGATGCGCTATAAAGACGGTATTGATCTGAACCCGCAGGCCCGGGCAGGAACCCTCCGCCCGGGCCGCGCCATTTGCGGCCACCAACCATGACCGAATCCGAAGCACTGGCTCTCGCCTCGCACCGCCATTACAAGGGCGGCCTCTACCTTTATGTGGGCACCGCCCGCCACTCCGAAACCGAGGAGTCCCTGGTGGTCTATGAACACTTGTGGCCTCACGAGCGCGGCTTGTGGGTGCGTCCGGCCGATATGTTCTTCGGTCAGCTGCCCGACGGCACGCCCCGCTTCGCGCCCTTGCGGCCGGTGGAGTAGGGCCGTGGCGTTCTATTACCGGCGGCCGCGCGCAAGCGGCGCTGCGCCTGCCCGCGCAACGGGCGCAAAGGCCGGCAGTGAGGCGCTGGCGGCCGCGTTGCAGGCATTGCGCGGCCCGTTCATCGTCGCCGACTTGGAAACCACCGGCCTGTCCACCGCCACCTGCGAGATCCTGGAGTTCGCGGCGGTGCGCGTGGGCGCGGCAGGCGCGCTTGAGCGGGAGTACACGCAGGTCGTGCGCACGCGCGGACCGGTGCCGTCCTTCATCAGCCGCCTGACCGGCATCACGCAAGCGGAAGTCGACCGAGACGGCGTGCCGGTGGCGCAGGCGTTTTCCTCCTTCCTGGATTTCGTGGAAGACCTGCCGGTGTTTTTCCATAATGCTTCGTTTGACCGGCGCTTCCTGGGCGCGGCGGCGGACCAGACCGGCCTGCCGTTCGCCAACTCGACCCATTGCACGCTGGCGCTGGCGCGGCGCGCATGGCCGGAGCTGCCCTCGCACAAGCTGGAAATCCTGGCGCGCCATGTCGGCGCCTCGGATCCCACCCACCGCGCGCTGGCAGACGTGCGCACCACCGTGGCCGTGGCGCTGGCGGCAAGCTCCCGCCTGGCCGCGGGCTAGGAGTTTCGATGTCCGACCTGGAACATATCCGGCTGGCCGTGCGCCGGTTTACCGAAGAGCGGGAGTGGCAGCCCTTTCATACGCCCAAGAACCTGGCGATGGCGCTGGCCGGAGAGGCGGGCGAACTCGTATCCCTGTTCCAGTGGCTGAGCGAGGCCGAGTCGCGCAAGATGCCGCCCGAGAAGCTGGCGGACGCCGCGGACGAAATAGCGGACGTGCAGATGTACCTGGTGGCCCTGGCGGACCAGCTCGGCATCGATATCGCCGACGCGGTCGCGGCAAAGATGGTCAAGAATGCGCGGAAATATCCGGCGGATCGGTTTCGCGGCAGCGCGCGCAAGTACGACGATCCGCCTGAACAGTCCTGACTCGCGCGCGGCGCGGCCAGGCCGGCCGCCTCAGAGCACTTTTTGCTCGTGATGCACCTGGGGCGGTTCGACGAAAAAGCCCGCCACCAGCTTGCGCCATTCCTGGAAATCGCTGGATTCGCGGAAATCCACCATGTGGTTCTCTACGGTTTCCCAAGCCACGACCAGCGTGTAGCGCTGCGGCTGTTCGATACTGCGGTACAGCTCCATGCCGTGGCAGCCGCGGGCCCGCAAGAACAACGGTTTCGCTTGCGCGACGCCCGCCTCGAACAGCGCTTCCTGTCCTTCGCGGACATGGATGCTGGCAATCTCCTGGATCATGGTCTGGTCTCCAAACAGATGAGGCCGGGTAGCGCCCGGCCGGCCGCCGTAGTATCGCTGAAATTCCCGCGCCGGGCGTGTTTCGGACCCTGCCGCTTCCGTTGTGCGCGTTAGGGAAATTGCCCGAGGCGGCCACCCTCATTCCCATCCATAAAGTTGAACCCGGGCGCGCGCGCCGCGTGGCTTGCGCTGTTTCCCTCGTCCATACGCACGGCCGCCGCGCAAGATCGCCGCAAATCTGGCCGATTGTTTTACAGCTTGGTGTCGTCCATCGGGACTCGGTCGCCCGTTTAGGCGATATCGACTTGCCTAGGACGGAGCAATCATTCCGTACCAATACGAAAGTCCCACGCCTTTCGTCATTGTCCAGGCGTGGCGCTGAGCGGTAACGGTCCGCGCCGGTCGGTCGCCGGTAATCGTGAATCCGTGCATGCACGGAGCAGGAGGAGCTGAAATGAAAAAGCTCATGGCAGTCGCCGCGTTGTCCTTGTTCGCTGTCTCGGCCTATGCGGACCCTGGTGGCTCAATCACGGGTCACGCGGGCGCAATCAATGGCACCGCGTCATCCATCTCCACGGGCAGCTCCGTGGCCGCCACCCAGATCAATGGCTACGGTTCATCCACCCAGGTGTCGTTCGGCATGACAGGCGGCGTTGCGGAAGTGGGCGGCAGCTTCAGCCGCGATGGCACGCAAGTGGTCACCAGCACGCGCCAGTACGCCAATAGCGATTCGTACGGCCATGTCTCGGGCAACGCGCCCATCATGGTGGGCGACAGCATCGCTAACGGCAGCGCCACGTTTGCCCAGACTGACACCAGCGCTTCGGCGACGGGTTCGTTCCATGCGGTGAATGTGGGTGCGTTCGGGTCGATACACGGCATCGGCCCGGTGGGCCATGTCGGCGGTTTCAATCACTGACCCAGTTATCCGGACGGCTTCGGCCGTCCGGGCGAGGGGACATCATGAAGACCATAGTGCTTGCCATTTCCCTGTCGCTGGCGGCGGTGTCCGCCAGCGCCCAGACCAGCAGTTCCAGCGCGACGACATCGGCATCCTCGGGATCGACCAACGCCGGCAACAATCAGGGCATCACGCTCAACTCCAGCAACAGCGGGTCCAGCACGCTGCGCAGCGTGCCGCCGCTGGGCGGACAAAGTTTCTACGGTTCTTTCTCGTCCGACAGCTGCATGGTTTCGGCGGGCGGAGGCGGCGCCGTTGTCGGCTTCGGCATGAACATAGCGATCCCGATCGAGGACCAGAAGTGCAGCCTGCGGCGCAACTTCGAGCGAACCATGCAGGCGGCCGCCTCGACCAGGGATGCGGACCGTTCGCGCCGTCTGGAGACCGCGGCCATCGACATCCTGTGCCAGACCGACGATCGCACCAAGGCGGCGCTGGTGGCGCAGGGGCTGTGCACCAATCCCGCGTTGACGACAGCGGATCACCGCTTCGACAGCAATGCGGTCGCGCAGGCGGCGCCGCCTGCCGGCGGCCCGGTCCTGGCTGACCGGCCTGTGCCGCCCGCGCCTCCTGCGCCCGAGGCGCAAGCCTATCCGGTGCGCAGCGTGCAGAGCGCCGCGCTGGCGTCGCCGCCGCTGCGCAACCGAACCTATACCGATCTGTACACACCGGGCTGATGCTGGGGCCCGCTCGTCCCGGCGGGGCGGGACAAGGGAGGGATGATTCAGGATTGGGCGGGCGGCGGTACGGCGAGGGGAGCCGCCGCCGGCTGGGGGGCCGACGCCAGCAGCATGGTGGGCGGCGAAGATACTTCCAGGCCCGCGTCATGCAGGCGCTTGAGCAGGGTGAACAGCAGGGCGCTGCGCACGCCGTAGGCCGCCCGGGGGGAGGACACGTAGCCCTTGGCGTTGAAGACCAGATTGCCGCCTTCGATGCCATCCAGGAAGACGTTGGGCGCGGGCGTGTCCAGCACGTCTTCGTGGTCGGAGAAGGCCTGCAGGATCAATTCGCGCACCTGTTCGGCATCGGTGGAGAGCGGCAAAGGCAGCTTGATCTGCACCAGCCCCAGCGGGTTCGAGCGGGTCACATTGCGTACGGTTTTGGTGACGAACTCCGAATTCGGCACGATCACCGTGGAGCGGTCCCCCATCTGGATTTCCGTGGCGCGCACGTTGATGCGCAGGATGTCGCCCTCGACGCCGCCTAGCGACACCCAGTCGCCCACCTTGACGGGGCGCTCGGCCAGCAGGATCAGGCCGGACACGAAGTTCTGCACGACCGCCTGCAAGCCAAAACCGATACCCACCGACAGCGCGCTCGCGATCCACGCCACGCGCTCCAGGCCGATGCCCGCGGCCGAAAGCGACAGCGCCACGGCGATCACGAAACCTGCATAGCCGAACAGCGTGGCTGCCGACAGCTGCATGCCCGGGTCCAGTTCGGTCGTCGGCAGGTAGCGGTTGGACAGCCAGCGCTTGAGCATCTTCACGGCAAGCAGCGACAGCGCCAGCACCAGCAGCGCCTGCAGCACGGCGCCGGGGCGGATCTGCGCTTCGCCGATGGCGAGTCCCTTGCGCAGCTGGTCGAAGCGCTGCAGCAGGTCCATCGGCGCTTCGCCGAAGGGCGCGGCCAGGAGAATCACGGCCAGCAGGCCGACCGCCACGCGGCCCACGCCCGACAGCAGCACGGCGGCCTGGTCGCGCATGCTGGGCGCTTCGTGCTCGCCGCCGTCGCGGTGCGAGGTGCCGAGCAGCGTGCTGAAGCCGTCCTCGATCAGCGTCGACAGCAGATAGGCGGAGGCCAGCACGATCAGCACCCACAGCACCTGCTTGACCATGAAACTGCCGAACGCCACATAGCCCGCCAGCAGGCTGGCCAGGCTCAGGATCAGCACGGTCCACACCGCTCCCAGCAGCAGCGAGACCCAGAACGGGATCGGCGTCTCGCTTTCTTGCATGGCCTGGCGCCGCAGCCGGCGGCTGATGGCCAGCACCGCGCCCAGCATCGCCATGGTCAGGACGGCGACGATGCCGGTCAGCGTGATGGTGGTGGTCAGGCTCGCGTTCAAGAGCACCGGCAGTCGCTCGGCCAGCCAGATCATCACCACCAGCACGCCCAGCACGGCGGGCAGCCAGCGCAGGCGCGCCGCCACGATGTCGCTGACGGGCGGCAGGCGCCACGACGGCCGGTTCGCGGACAGGAGCGCATAGCCCAGGCCGGACACGTAGCCGCCGAAGCAGACCGTTCCCACCAGGTTCGCGAGCAACGACGAGGTGTTGTCGCTCAGCTGCGAATTCCAGTCCAGCCCCATATGGATCAACAGCGCGACGACGCCCGGCGTGGCAACGGCCAGGACCACATGCGTGACCGCAAGAAAGGAGCGGCGCAGGCGCCCCGGCGGCACGCGCGTGGCAGTTATCCGCAACAGGACCCGGCCGATGGCGATACGCAGGGCGATCGTCAGCGCGATCGCCGCGCCCAATAGCAGCCAGCCCCATTTCGGCGTCTGGCCGACCGCGGTAGCGAGGTCGTCGCGCAGCGCTTCCAGCCGTTCGAGGTCGCGCGGGAACTCCTCGCGGAACTCGGTCCAGAATTGGTCGGACAGGAACGAGTCGCGTCGCTCGCCCAGGCGCGCCTGGAACTGCTTGCGCCGCTGCGCCGATATCTGTTCGGCCGTTTGCCCGGCATCCACGGACAGCAGCCTGGCCAGCTTGATCTGCGCATCCAGCGCCCGGCTGGTCTTGTCCAGTTGCATGCGCTGGGCCGCAACGTCGGACGCTTCCTTGACGCCTTCGGGCGGCGTGCCCAGTTCGCTCAAGCGGGCCGTCACGCTGGCCAGCTGGGGCGTCAGGGCCTCGGCGGCGGCGTCGGCCTTGGACTGGATGTCCAGCGCGTCGCCGCGTTGCTTCACCAGGGTGGCGTCATCGGTCTCGTCGGCAACGCGCTTGCGGATGTCGTCGATCTGTTTGCGCGCGGTTGCCAGCGCCGCTTCCGTGTCGGCGGGCGTGGGCGGCGCCGCGGCATGGGCCGGCAGCAGGAAAAGGACTAGCAGCAGCGCCGCAATCAGCGTCGTGAAAATCGACGCGCGGGCGCGGTGAGGTCGCGCGCGCAGGGGAATGGAAGTCTGTGTCATGTTCTGGGGCGAGTCGCTCGCATTCGAGGCGGGAGCATAGCAAGCCGCCGCCTCATTCGTTGCAACAAAAAAGAGCGCTACGGCCCTATTTGTTTTGGCGTGCTCGGCGGCTATCGCGCGGGCGCGGACCAGGGATAGAAATAGGGCCGGATAGGCGACGGAAGGCCGCTGGCAGCGCGTGCCGGGCGCGGCGTCCGCAAACCATATTTACGAGGTCAACGTTTGGATTCAACTCAAACAGCACGGACGCTCGGCGCGGCCCGCTTTTTGGGCTTGCCCAGTACCGCGTCGCATACCTCCAGCCAGGCGCGGGCGGCATAGGACAGATAGCCGGACTGCTGCCAGATATGGCCGACTTCCCATTGCATGCCGGACTTGGCCAGCTTGGCGGTGCTCAAGCCGCGCGTTTTCATGCGCTGCATCAGGGGTTCGGGCAGTAGCGCCACGCCCAGGCCCGCCGAAGCCATTGCCACCAGGAAGTCCCAGTGCGCGCTCTGGGCCGCGATGCCGGGCTGGAAACCGGCATCGGCAAACGCCTGCCGCAAGCGCCGGGTCATGGCGAAGTCGTCCGTGGGTATCAAGAGGCGGGCGTCGCGCAGGGCGGAGAGCGGCAGCGAGGTCTTGCCGGCCCAGGGCGCGTCGGGCGGGCCGATCACCCAGATCGGGTAGCTGCCGAAGGGCTGGGCGGCCAGGCCGCCGTCCGGCGCGATCGGCAGTATGGTCGCGCCCACTTCCAGTTCCCCGCTCGCCACCAGTCCTTCCACGGCCTGGCCAGTGCCTTCGCGCAGGGTCAGGTGTATGCCCGGATGCAGTTCACGGAAGCGCTTGACCACCGGCGTGAACAGCAGGTTGATCATGGGCGGAATGCCGACTTCCAGCTCGCCCCGGCGCAGGTCCGCGGTCTGGCGCAGTTCTTCCGACAGTTGGCGCATCGTTTCCAGCACCTGCAGGCCGCGTTGGTACATGACCCGGCCGGTGTCGGTGGGACGGGCGGTGTGGCCGTCGCGGATCAGCAGCGGCGTACCGGCCTCTTCTTCCAGCTGGCGGATCATCTTGCTCACCGTCGACTGCGTCACGAACAGCGTCTTGGCCGCCTGCGTGAAGCTGGCGTGCCTGACGGTTTCGACGAAGTACCGCAATGCGCGCACGTCCATGGACCGGGATTCCCCTGCGCGTTATGCGCAAAACTCTTAAACGATGAAAAAAACGACTTGTTTGGATGATTTTAAGTCATTACGAGATTTCAGCCGGCCTTCCTATACTGCCGAAAATTCGTTCCCGGACCGCCTCGAGTCGGCCCGGGAGCCTCGGGAAACGCCGCGTCAGACGGCGCCTGGGCGCATGGCGGCAATGCCGCGCCCCGCCGCACGTAGGCCCTTGAATCTGGAGACACCATGCATCTCGACCGTATCCGCCACCCTGGGCTGCGCGCCAAGATCACTTCCGCCGATCAGGCGGCTTTGCTGGTACAGGACGGCATGACCGTCGGAATGAGCGGTTTCACCCGCGCGGGCGACTGTAAGTCGGTGCCGGCGGCGCTGGCGGCCCGCGCCGAGCGCGAGCCGCTCTCCATCACCCTGATCACCGGCGCGTCGCTGGGCCATGACACGGACAAGATGCTGGCGCAGGCCAATGCGCTGGCGCGCCGCATGCCGTTCCAGGTCGACACCACCCTGCGCCGCAAGATCAACCAGGGTGAAATCGCCTTCATCGACCAGCACCTGTCCGAAACCGTCGAGCAGTTGCGCGCGGGCCATATCGGCCCCATCAACGTGGCCATCATCGAGGCCGCCGCCATCACCGAGACCGGCGCCATCGTGCCGACCATGTCGGTGGGCAACTCCGCCTCCTTTGCGCAGCAGGCGGACGTCATCATCATCGAGCTGAACATGGGCGTGCCCGCCGCCATCGAGGGCCTGCACGATATCTACGTGCCCGAAGCCCGCCCGGCGCGTCAGCCCATCGGCCTGGTTTCTCCCGACCAGCGCATCGGCCAGTCCTGCATTGAAGTGGACCCGGCCAAGATCGCGGCCATCGTCATCACGCAAGAGCCGGACAGCCCGTCCAATGCCTTGCCGCCCGACGAGGAAACCAATGCCATCGCCGGCCACATCAATGATTTCCTGCGCCGCGAGGTCGACGCCGGTCGCCTGACTAACGAGCTGCTGCCCTTGCAGGCGGGCATCGGCACCATCGCCAACGCGGTGCTGCACGGCTTCGAGTCGTCCAGCTTCGAGAACCTGACGATGTACTCGGAAGTGCTGCAGGACAGCGCCATCGAACTGCTGGACCAGGGCAAGCTTGCATTCGCGTCGGCCTCTTCGATCACGGTGTCCAAGCCCGTGTACGAAAAGATCCTGGCCAACATGGAGCACTACCGCGAGCGCATCGTGCTGCGCCCGCAAGAGATCAGCAACGCGCCCGAGATCGTGCGCCGTCTGGGCATCATCGCCATCAACACGGCGCTGGAGTTCGACATCTACGGCAACGTCAATTCCACGCACGTGGGCGGCACCCACATGATGAATGGTATTGGCGGTTCGGGCGACTTCGCGCGCAACGCGCACCTCGCGATCTTCGTGTCCAAGTCCATGGCCAAGAACGGCGACATCTCCAGCGTGGTGCCCATGGTGTCTCACGTCGACCACACCGAGCATGACGTGGACGTGCTGGTCACGGAATGCGGCCTGGCGGATCTGCGCGGCCTGGCGCCGCGTGAACGCGCGCGCGCGGTCATCCAGAACTGCGTGCATCCGTCCTACCGCGACGCCCTGCAGGACTATTTCGACCGAGCCTGCGAGCGTGGCGGCCAGACGCCGCATCTGCTCGAAGAAGCGTTTTCCTGGCACCAGCGTTTCAATGAAACCGATACGATGCGGCCAGCCAGCCCGGCTGCGCGCAAGGTGGCCTGAGGCCCGCAGCAAAGTGTGACTGCCGCCGCCGCGGCGCCTGCCGGTGTTTGCGCGCGTAGCGCATCCCGGCTTGCGGACCGTGGTTTCCGCTGGCGCCGCAATTTGGTAGAGGTAAAGCAGCGGAGGCTGCTTTACCTTTTTTTTGCCTGGCCTTTCTTGCCGGGGCCGGACTTGGGGGCGCTCAGGTTTTCGCGCGACATCTCCAGCTCGTCGCGCAGCCACTGCTTCAGTTCCACCAGCGGCGCCCAGTCGCGCAGGCTGGGCCGGTAGACCAGGTGATAGGTCTGCGCCTGTTCGTACTCGATGCTGATCGGGGAAATCTGCACCAGCCGGCCCGAGCACAGCGCGTCCGCGGCCAGCAGTTGGCGTCCCAGCGTGATGCCCAGGCCCTGCTCGGCGGCCTGCATCATCATGCCGGCATCGTTGAAGGAGGCCACCGGCGTGATGGGCGTGTCCAGCCCCGCGGCGCTGAACCAGGTTTGCCAGAGCTCGCGCTCGCCCAGCAACGGTTGGCGCGCGAGCGTCTGCGGCGAATGATCGGGGAGCGCCGCCGCGGTTTCCGGCGATGCCAGGACGATCAGGGGCAGGGGCGTGTCGAACAAGGTCTCCGATTCCACACCCGGCCAGGGGCCGCGCCCAAAACGCAGCGCGGCATGAAAACCGTCGCGCAACAGATCCACCACTTGCTGCGAGGTCTCGATTTCCAGTGTCAGGCCCGGATTGCGCTCGCGCCACCGCGCCATGCGCGGCAACAGCCAGCGTTGCGCGAAAGAAGGCAGCACCGACACACGCAAGCGTTGTTCACTGCCCGAGGCCGCGGCCGACGCTGCCATCGTCCCTTCATCCAGCAGCGCCATGGCGCCCTGCACACTGCACAAGAGCGCGGCGCCAGCGGAATTCAGGACGATGCCCCGCCCGCTGCGCTCGAACAGGGGAAAGCCCAGTTGGGTTTCGAGCACCTTGATCTGCTGGCTGACGGCGCTGTGGGTCAGATGCAGCCTTTCGGCGGCCGCGCGCAGGTTCTGCAATTCGGCCACGGCGCGGAAGGCGGGGAGGGTGCTGAGCGGCAGGCGCATGGAGAGGACCCAGTAAGAGATTGGTCATCATAGCTTACCGATACCCCCAAAACAATTCGATTTTCAGCCGAGTATTGGGCGACTACGCTTACCAAAGTGCATAAACACCTGGAGCCCATCATGTCCGCACAGCTTTGCACCCCGTCTTCTTCCGCCCTGGCCGCCATTTCCAGGGATCGTCAGCAGTCCGCCGCCCAGCCCGTCACGGCGCCGTCCGCCGAATTGGCAGCGCCCCGCGTGGGATTCATCGCGATGCTTGCGGCCGCCTATCGCAAGCGCCGCAATGAAGCGCGCCTGCGTCATCTGGCTGCCGATCTGGATGAGCACATGCTGCAGGATATGGGCGCACCCAGATGGCTGATGAACGAAGCCGCAGTCAAGCGCGACCTGGCGCGCTTGCGCGACGCGGACTACCTGCGCTGGTAGCCGGGGCCTTTTGCCCCTGATGGGCGCCCCACCTGGTACTCCCCCCGCGGCCCCGCCTTCTATATATAGGAGGCGGGGCCGCGCGCTTGCCAGGGAGATGACCTGTCTTCCAGCTATATATAGCCTAGCGGGTGGTGCAAGAGCGGCGCCGCTAGCGGGGCGCTGCAGATCGCGGAGACATCTGGAACAAATATTTGGTTGCACGGCATGACGCGCAGAAAACTTGTGCTATAGTCTCGCTCCTTCGCAGTTCGGACAGTTTTGAACCGCGAAGCCAAGCAAGCACAACAGGTCGGGCAAGAGGATTCGAGCCAGGTCTGCCGCAAAGCAGTCAGAAATGAATGCCCCGCGGTTATTGCAAGGATTGCAGCAAGTTAGGCAAAAGCCAGTTGCACAATCTGCAAAAATCGTGTTATAGTCTTGGGCTTGGCAGTTGCCGAAAACTTAGGGTTAACCCTGATATTTCGATAGCTGCTAAGAGAGGCAGACCTGAAGAGGCCGCAAGCAAGAAAGCGAAACGCAGTATGTGACGCCGACTTGACAAGCGAAAAAAACTTCTTCATAATCTCGTTTCTCTGCTGCAAACAACGCGGCGCCAGCGAAAGCGGCGTAGCGAAGCGAGCAGGCAGTAAGTAGCACAGAATTTAGCAGTACCGCTCTTTAACAATTAAACAACCGATAAGTGTGGGCGCTTGATGCGAGTGCATAGTGACTTCGGTCACAAGCACAATGAAATCAAGTGCTCACTAGAAGTGAAGTACCTTAGATGTCAAGTCTAAGCACATACCTCACTTCCTTTGAGTAGCGACGTATGACTCGACCCTTTCGGGGGTTAAGAA
>NZ_JACUZY010000008.1:0-295196 GCF_014851605.1 Achromobacter sp. ACM02 | reverse complement strand
TTTGTTTCGTATTTCTTAACCCCCGAAAGGGTCGAGTCATACGTCGCTACTCAAAGGAAGTGAGGTATGTGCTTAGACTTGACATCTAAGGTACTTCACTTCTAGTGAGCACTTGATTTCATTGTGCTTGTGACCGAAGCCACTATGCACTCGCATCAAGCGCCCACACTTATCGGTTGTTTAATTGTTAAAGAGCGGTACTACTAAATTCTGTACTACTTACTGCCTGCTCGCTTCGCTAAGCCGCTTTCGCTGGCGCCGCGTTGCTTGCAGCAGAGAAACGAGATTATGAAGAAGTTTTTTTCGCTTGTCAAGTCGGCGTCACATACTGCGCTTCGCTTTCTTGCTTGCGACCTCTTCAGGTCTGCCTCTCTTAGCAGCTATCGAAATATTAGGGTTAACCCTAAGTTTTCGGCAACTGCCAAGCCCAAGACTATAACACGATTTTTGCAGATTGTGCAACTGGCTTTTGCCTAACTTGCTGCAATCCTTGCAATAACCGCAGGGCGTTCATTTCTGACTGCTTTGCGGCAGACCTGGCTCGAATCTCTTGCCCGACCTGTTGTGCTTGCTTGGCCTCGCGGTTCAAAACTGTCCGAACTGCGAAGGAGCGAGACTATAGCACAGTTTTTTCGCGCGGCGCAAAAAGGCCGTCCCCATGCTTGTTCAGCGGCTGCCCCGGCCGCCTCCCCTATATATAGTGGTGATTCCCGCGGTTGCCCCATATAGATAGTTGTCTTGTCCGCCTTGCCCTACGTTTACTATTCGCCTGTACGCCGCACCTTACTGGAGACGAACACGCTATGCCCCCAGCCATCGCCCTGAGCGAAGATATCCTGATCAATGTCACCCCCTTCGAAACCCGCGTTGCGCTGGTGGAACAAGGGTCGGTACAGGAGCTGCACGTAGAACGCAGCATCCAGCGGGGCCATGTCGGCAATATCTATCTGGGGCGTGTCGTCCGTGTACTGCCGGGCATGCAGAGCGCTTTCATCGATATCGGACTGGAGCGCGCGGCTTTCATCCACATCGCGGACCTGCGCGAGAACCGGGGTGAAAGAAGCCAGGGGCTGACTCCCACCCCGATCGAAAAGCTGCTGTTCGAGGGACAGACCATCATGGTTCAGGTGGTCAAGGATCCCCTGGGCACCAAGGGCGCACGACTTTCCACCCAGATCAGCATGGCGGGCCGGATGCTGGTTTACCTGCCGCACGATCCGCATATCGGCATTTCGCAGAAGATCGACGACGAATCCGAACGCATCCAGCTACGCGAACGCCTGCAAGCCTTGATGCCGGCAGAGGAAAAAGGCGGCTTCATCGTCCGCACGCAGGCCGAAGGCGCCAATGACGAGGAGCTGATGGCCGATCTGGAGTATCTGCGTAAATTGTGGACCAGCGTCCAGGCGGCGGCGCGCACCCAGCCGGCCCCCGCCCTGCTGCACCAGGATCTGACCCTGGCGCAGCGCGTGCTGCGCGACATGGTGGGCCCGAACACCGGAACCATTCTTGTGGATTCCCGCACGACCAGTGCCGCGATGCTGGAATGGGCGCGCATCTATACGCCCTCGGTCGTGGGCCGCATCCAGCACTACAGCGGGGAGCGCCCCCTGTTCGACACCGCCAATGTGGACGATGAGATTGCCCGGGCGCTCTCTCGACGAGTGGACCTGAAGTCGGGCGGCTATCTCATCATCGACCAGACCGAGGCGCTGACCACGGTCGACGTCAATACCGGCGGCTTCGTGGGCGGCCGCAATTTCGACGACACCATCTTCAAGACCAACCTGGAAGCGGCCCAGGCCATTGCGCGCCAGCTGCGGCTGCGCAACCTGGGCGGCATCGTCATCCTGGACTTCATCGACATGGAGGAACAGGAGCACCGCGAAACGGTGTTGGCCGAACTGAAGAAGGCGCTGGCGCGCGACCGCACCCGCATGACGGTCAACGGCTTTACACAACTGGGGCTGGTGGAAATGACGCGCAAGCGCACCCGCGACTCGCTGGCGCATCAGCTATGCGAGCCCTGCCCCATGTGCGAGGCGCGCGGCAACGTGCGTACGCCGCGTACCGTCTGCTATGAAATCCTGCGCGAGATCCTGCGCGAGGCGCGGCAATTCAATCCCAAGGAATTCCGCATCCTCGCCTCGCAAGAGGTGGTTGACCTGTTCCTGGAAGAAGAAAGCCAGCATCTGGCGATGCTGGGCGACTTCGTGGGCAAGCGCATTTCGCTGGAAGTGGAAGGCGCGTACTCTCAAGAGCAGTACGACATCATCCTGGTCTGATTTCAGGAAATCCTGTCCGTGGTCCCGACGAATTCCAGGGGGCAATAAAAGCCCCCGTGGAACTGGGCCGCGATGGGATCCTCGGGGATGTTCTGAGCCAGGATTTCCGGGGCGAACACTTCGGAATCGTCCTGCGGCGCGTAGCCCAGGAATTTCGCGTTGGAATTGTCCCAGCGGTTGCGCAGGTTGTTCGACACCCCGTAGACCACCGTGAAATGGTAGGACGCATGCTCGACGCAGCGCGCTGCCAGTTGCGCCATGTCGCGGTGGCTGATCCAGGTCAACAGCTGGCGGGCCTCGCTCGGGCGGTCGGGCGAACGGAACGTCCCGATCCGCAGGCAGGCGACAGACATGCCGTACTTGTCGGCATACATCCGGCCCAGGCCCTCGCCGAACACCTTCGAGACGCCATACAGCGAGTCGGGACGGGGCTGCACGGTGTCATCGAGGAATTTTTCCCGGCGGTGATAGCCGATAGCGTGGTTCGAGCTGGCGAACACCACCCGGCGCACGTTCTGGCGCCGGGCCGCCTCGAATACGTTGTAGCAGCCCTCGATATTCATCGGCAGGATTTTTTCCCAGACATCGGCGCCGGGTATGCCGGCCAGATGGATGACGCAATCAATACCCTCCATGCAGCGTTCCAGGGACTCGATGTCCCGGACGTCCATCGTGCAGATTTCCTCGCCGGCTTGCGCCGGTTCCTGCGGCGCAATGTCCGCCAGGCGCAGCAAGGCATAGCGGCCGCGCAAGTGAGTACGCAGGCAAAGGCCGATGTTGCCGGCCGCTCCGGTAATCAGCACGCGCAGGTTTTCGGGTTGGTTGAAGGGTGTCATCAATCTGTCCAGTTTCTCTTGAGTATGAAAGCGCCGGGGCCGATGTCGTTTGCGCCGGTTACTGTTTCTGCTTGGCGGCGATCACGGCGTCGTAGAGCGCCTGCCCGTTGGGGGCTTCGCCGACGAGCTTTTTCACGACCGGCCGCGTGGCCTGCACCAGCGAATCGAGATTGCTGGGATAGACAATGGACACGCCCCTTGCCTGCATCGTTTTCATACCCTCGTCGTAGACCTTCTTGTAATAGTCGCGCGCGTAGGCCATGGCCTCGTCCGCCGACTCCTTGATCATTTTCTGTTCCGCGGGCGAGAAGCGGTCCCAGCGGTCCTTGGACATGAGCAGCAGCGCCGGATGGATGTTCACGTGCGTCATGTTGAAGTACTTGGAGACTTCGATGAATTTATCCGAGACGAACTGGTCCGGCGTCGTCTCGCCGCCATCGAGCACTTTCTGTTGCAGGGCCAGATACAGCTCCGAGTACGCCATGGGAGTGGCTTGCGCCCCCAGGGCCTTGTAGCTTTCCACGTAACCCGGCGACTGGATGACGCGGATCTTCATGCCTTTCAGGTCTTCGGCCGAATTGACGGGCCGGTTGCCGAAGACGTTGCGTTCGATCGCTGAAAACCAGCCCAAGCCAACCAGGCCGTATTTGGGCAGGACTTCCATGAATTTGTCGCCGGCCGGCCCGTTGAGGATCTGATTGGCCTGATCGACGCTGTCGAACAGGAACGGCGAATCAAAGACCAGGAATTCCTTGACGATGCCATTCAGTGTCGGCTGGCCCGTGATGACCAGGTCGGTAGCACCCGCTACCGCACCCTGGATCATGGTCAGTTCGCCGCCCAGCTGCGAATGCGGGAACACGGAAATCGTGATCTTCCCGTTCGATTTCGCCTTCAGCACTTCGGCGAATTTCTGCGCTCCCACGTGAAAAGGGCTGTCCGTCGTGAGCGTATGCCCGACGTCCATGTTCAACGCGTGCGACGGCGCAGAAAACATGAGGGCGCTCAGGACGCCGGCGCCAAACATCTTCTTGAATAGCTTCACTTCCATCTCCTCGGTTTTCCAGCCGCCCGGAAGACACTGTCCTCGGGCAGCCGATCTAGTTTTTATAAGAAAAAGGTACTAATGGCGGGCACGTAAGAAATAATCAGGACGTCGAGCACCAGGACGGCGAGGAAGATGACCAGATACTTCGCCAACTGGTGCATTTTCAATTGGGCGACTTCACACACCACGAACAGGTTCACACCGACCGGAGGCGTCACCATGCCGACCGCCAGGTTGGTGATGACGATCATGCCGAAGTGGATGGGATCGATGCCGAAAGCCACGCTGATGGGCGCCAGGATGGGCACGATAATCAGGATCGCCGCCAGCGCCTCGATGAACATGCCGACCAGGAACAGCATGACGTTCACCAGCAACAGGAACACGATCGGATTGGTCGTCACCGAGCCGAGCATCGCGGCGACCTGCTGCGGCACCTGATTGATCGTCAGCAGGTAGGCGAACACGGCCGCGAACGCCACGATCAGCAGGATGATGGAGGACATCACCGCGGAGCGCGCGAAAATGCCGAGCAGATCCTTGACCGTAATTTCCTTGTAGACGAACAGCCCGAGCGCAAGCCCGTACAGCACGGCGATGCAGGAAGCCTCGGTCGCGGTAAACAAGCCGCCGTAGATCCCGCCCAGGATGATTACCGGCATCATCAGCGCCAGCGTCGCGTCCTTCAGGGCGACCAGCACACCCTTCAGCCATGCGGTGAAGCTCACCGCAGTGACTTCGTCAAAGCCCTGGAAACGGGCAACCAGGCAGACCGTGAGGATCAGCGACACGGTGATCAGCAGACCCGGCAGGATGCCCGCGAGAAACAGCGAGCCGACCGACACGTTCGCCGTCAGGGCATACACGATCATGGGAATCGAGGGCGGGATGATCGCCCCCAGCTCGCCGGAGGATGCGGCAATGGAAGCCGCGAACGACCTGGGGTAGCCCTTCTTTTCCATTTCCGGGATCAGCACGGAGCCGATCGCGGCGGTCGTTGCGGACGAGGAGCCGGAAACCGTCGCAAATAGCAGCGAGGTCAGCACCGCGACCGCGCCCAGCCCGCCGCGGATCCAGCCGACGAAGGCATTGGCCAGTTGCACCAGCCTGGCAGCGACGCCGCCCGAGGACATCAGATGCCCGGCCAGGATGAAGAATGGCACGGCCATCAGGCTGAACGAATCGAGCGACTGGAACGCCATCTGCGCCACGATCAGCAGCGAACGGTCGCCCGCCTGCAGGGCGAACGCGGCGGACATGCCCAGCGCGGTGACGATGGGCGCGCCGATTATCAGGATCGCAGTAAACGATAAAAACAGGACCGGGATCACAGCGCCCCTCCTTCACTATTTTGCATGGCGGCGGCGGCTCTTTCCGTCTCGCCGCCCTGCTGCGATGCTTCAACGCTCATCAATTCCTTGATGACGTGCGCGAAGGTATTCAGGCTCATCAGCACGCAACCGATGAACATGAACACATAGATGTACGCCATGGGCATTTCCATCGCGGGCGAGGTCTGCCTCATGCCGAGTTCGATCAATCTGATCGACTTCCAGGCCAGCAGCACGGCCAGCATCAAGGTCAGGATATGGGCAACAACACGCAGCCAGCGCGCGACCGACTCCGGCACCATGCCGATGAAGGCGTCGACGCCGATCAGGCGCAGGCGGTAAGTCGCGACCGCGCCGCCAATGAAGACGCTGCCGACCATCATGAAACGGCCCAGTTCTTCCGCCCAGGGCGTGGAAAATGGAATGCCGGTGTAGGTGTAAAGCAGCCGTACAAATACAGAAATTGAAATAGCCAGGACCATTCCTATAAGAAACAGTCCGGCGCACTTTTCAGCCGCAGCATTTATCGAATCCATTATTCGCTGCAGCGATTGAAGCCTCTGGTGTGAGGCACAATACCCGGCCATGCGGAGCCCTCCCTCTTTGTCTCATTTATTTATTTGCCGCCTTTTTGAGCCAGGCGTTCGATAGGCAATATACTCAGCGGCATGCGATTCGTAAAATTCAAATAACGGAACATTCTTTTCAAAAAAAACGATCGTAGAGCCCTCGCGCCTTGAACCGGAGTTTCGATAATGTTGAGTGATCTCAAGCAGTTACGCGCTTTCCTCACGATCGCGCGTTTAGGCAACTTCACCAGGACGGCTCACGAACTGAATATTTCCCAGTCGGCGCTGACCATACAGATCCAGCAGCTCGAGTCCCATCTGCGTACGCGGCTGTTCGATCGCAACCACCGCAGCGTCAGCTTGACGCCACGGGGCCAGGAGCTCTATCCGCGCATCGAGAAACTGGTGGCTGAAATCGAAGACCTGGTGACCCAGGCCCGCGACACCAGCGATCGTGAACGCGGCACGGTGACCGTTGCCGTGCTGCCCTCCCTGGCCGCCGGCCTGTTGCCGCAAGCGATCCACAGACTGAACCGCGACTACCCGCGGATCACCGTCTGCGTGCGGGACACCGTGGCCTCGCGCGTCAACGACATGACCCGCAGCGGCGAGGTCGATTTTGGGATCGGCAGTCCGATCAAGCGCGATCAGGAGCTGGTCTGGGAGGAACTGGTGACCGACCGCTTTTGCGCCTACATGGCGCATGACTATCCCTGGGCTGCGCCGGACACCGTGACGCTCAAGGATCTGGCCGAGCATCCGTTGATATTGCCGGTGCGGGAGAGCAGCATCCGCACGCACATCGAGGCGGCGGCCGACAAGTTGAAAATCTCGCTGCCGGCGGCCTATGAGGTCGTCTACAACTCGACCGTGCTGGCGATGGCGGCACAGGGACTGGGCGTCGCCATTCTTTCTGAATTGGCTGCCCGCGAAGGCGATACCAACCGCCTGCGTTGCGTTTCGATCAGCAGCCCGCCGTTATATCGGCACATCGGGATCCTGCGGCGCGCGGGCCGCTCGCTGTCGAGGTCCGCGGAACTGCTGACTGCGGCATTGCGGGAAATCGCCGTCCAGGAATAGCGGAAACACGGAAACGCGCGCGCACGCGTAACAGGTGGCGGACGCAACTTCACTTCATTATGTGTGAATTTTGTGTCTTAAAGATTCGATTGCAAACAATTCTGAAAGCGATGGCGGCAACGAGGACGACCCGATAAGCTGCGGGCGCCTTCAGGGTATACCCTGAAAATTTCTTTCTTTCGCTTTTAGGAGTTCGATGCGATGAAGTCCCTTTTCCGTCCGTTCCTGGTATTGGCCGCAGCGCTGCCGTTGATGCTGGCCGCTTGCGGCAACAAGGAACCCGAACAGCGTGCAGCGTTCACGCAGTTCCTGCAGACCCGCATCGTCGACAAGCCCGGCGTGCGCGTCCCGCAGTTGACGGATGAAGAGAAGAAGTCCTTCGGCGACTACGCCGCGCAATATGCGGTGATCACCGACTTCAATGCGGGCATGGATGCTTCGGTGAAGCCTTTGTCGGGCATCATGCAGAAGGGCTCCATGCGTTCGCTGAACGATATCGTGACGCGTCGCGACGACCTCAAGGCCGTGCAAGCCTCGCTCAATGAAATGGGCGTGGCGCTGAAGGAACAGCAGGCCAAGGCTGACGCCGCGCGCGCTCAGCTCAAGCAGCCGGAAGACCTGAAGGCGGTGTACGACAAGGCCTACGAGAAGACCGTGAGCCTGCCGGCCGATACCTTCCGCGACGTGCTGCCGCAGCTGAACGCGACCTTCGACAGCAGCCTGAAGATCGCCGATTACGTCGCCGCGCACGCCGCGCAGATCGATATTTCCGGTCCCATCGTCAAGGTCCAGGATCCCGCCGTGCAGACCGAGCTGAACAAGCTGCTGCAGGACCTGAACGCGCAAGCCAAGAACGTGCAGCAGGCGCAAACGCGCATGCAGGCCGTCATGGTCGGCCGCTAAGCCACGCGGCGCTTAAAAAAACCCCGCCGCGCGATGAGCGCGGCGGGGTTTTTTAATGCGGCGCCAGCTCAGGTCCCGGCCACTGCCACGCGATTGCGGCCGGACTCCTTGGCCTGGTAGACGGCCGCATCGGCCGCCTCTACCAGGCTGGCGACCGCGTCGTCGGCCTGCGGCACCGCCGTTGCGACCCCGACGCTGATGGTGACGATACCGGCGGCGGCGTCTGCATGCGGCACCTTCAGGGCGGCAACCGCCCGCCTGATGCCTTCCGCAATCTCCGCGGCGCGTTGGCGGCTGGTATTGGGCAGCAACACGACGAATTCCTCGCCGCCATAGCGCGCCGCCAGATCGCGGGGTCGCCGGGCCTTTTTCTTGAGCACTCGCGCCAGCGCCGCCAGCAGTTGATCTCCCTGTTGATGGCCGTAGCGGTCGTTGTAGCGCTTGAAATGGTCGGCATCCAGGAACAGCAGCGACAGCGGCACGCGCTCTCGGCGCGCATTCTGCCATTCGCGTTCCAGCGCTTCTTCGAACGCGCGCCGGTTGGCCAGGCCAGTGAGCCCATCCGTGCGCGCCTGTATAGCCAGCTGCGTCTCGACCGCCTTGCGCAGGGTCATCTCGCGCCTGAACAGCACGATCAGCGCCACGACCGACAGCAGCAGCGCCGTGGTCACGGGGATGATGAAGAACGCGCGGCGGTCCCAGGGCTCCATCAGCTCATCCACGTCCATGGCCACGTCGATGATGAGCGGCGTGTCCTCGATGCTGGCGAAGGTGTAGTAGCGGTTCACGCCGTCCGGCGACAGCTCCCCAACGAACGAGCCTTCGCGGCGGATCAGGAACTGCTGGAAATCCAGCGCCATGCCGATGTCGCTGCCCAGGTCGCTCCGGGAATATGGGGCGCGCAGCAGCACCAGACCGTCGTTGCGGAAGACGCTGATCTCGTCGCGCTCGCCGATCGACAGCTCGGCAAAGCGGTCGCGGAAATACGCCAGGCGCAGCGAACCGCCCACCACGCCGGCGAAGCTGCCGTCCGGATTGGAAAGGCGCCGGCTGACGGCGATGCTCTCGTCGCCACCGCGCAGGCGGCTGCGGTAGGGCTTGCTGACATACATGCCGACGTCATCGGCATCGCGGTGCACCTGGAAGAAATCCCGGTCGGCGAAACTCACATCCGGCGTATCCAGGTCCCCGGAGTGGTAACGGATATCGCCGTTCTTATCCAGCACCACGACGGCGCCCAGGTATTCGGCGGTGGATGGCCGGTCGAACAGGAAACGGCGCTGGGTTTCAGGAGCCAGCTGAGCCAGGCCCGGTTCGCGCAGGCGTTCGGCCATGCCCTGTAGCGACAGGTCGTAGACATGCAGGGTGCGGCTGATGTCCGCGGAAAGCACGCCGGTAATGTTGCGCGCCGAAGCGTGGGCGGCCTCCCAGGTGGCGCGGCGGTCGATCCAGAGCAGCGCGACCGCGGCCGCGCAGATGCCGATTGCGACGAGCACCCCCAACGCATACAGGGCGCGTTGCACAAACCCGCGAGACTTCAATACGGCGCTCCTACGCCGGGGACGTCCGGGGGACGCGGATCACTCCGGCAGAGATTTACGCCGCAGATGATGCCGCCGCCGGACATGCCGCGCAAGATCCGCCCCTAAAAAAACCCGAGCAACGCCCGCATGGCGCCTTCTGCGCGACGGCTTCCTCAAGTCGCCGCGACCGCCGCAATGCGGAAGGGAAAGGCCTTGGCGCCTCTGGCCCTGTCGGCTTCGCGGTGCGCGCCGATGGACCATGCCGGGCCCGCTCCGCCCGTATGCGACACCAGCTGGCGCATCGAGCCCGCCGAAAATCCGCAGCGCAGGGTCCGGGCCTGCCGCCGGGCCAGTTCTACTCCAACAGCGTGCGGCGTCGTGGAAATCCGATCCGATTGCAGCATGGCAGCCCCCTGGCAAATGCTCGTCGTGGATGAAGAGTCAGTGCGGATAAATCTACCTCAGCCGCCAGCGCCTGCGCATGACATGATGCGAAAAGTAATGCAACGATATGGAAATAGTCGGTTACGCGATCGGGCTGGCCGCCCTCTCGGTTTCCCGGTCGGGCTGGTCGTTGCGGCCGTCCGGGGCGCTGGTCATATTGCCGTAAAGCAACGAGCGGCCGGCGAACAGGCCGCCCGCCACCTCCAGGTCGAAACGCTCGGTGTCGCGCCGGCGCACATCCTGCACCACCTCGGCGGCTTCATCAGGAGGCACTCCGATCACGCGCAGCGCGGCCTCGCCGAAGGCCAGCGCCGACTCCAGGGTTTCGCGCACCTGATAGTCGACCCCTTCCTTGGCCAGCGCCAACGAATGGATGCGGTCATAGGCGCGCACCACCACCCGCACCAGCGGGAATTCGGCCTTGATCAGCTTGACCATGTGGTTGACCGCCTTCGGATCGTCGATGCAGATCAGGATGGCGCAGGCATTTTCCGCGCCGGCGGTGCGCAGCATGTCGATGCGCGTGCCGTCGCCGTAATAGACCTTGACGCCCCATTTGGCCGCTGCCCGGATCGCATCGGTGTCGGTATCCAGGATGGAGACCGTCAGCTCGCGGGCCAGCATCGCCTGGGTCACGATCTGGCCGAAACGGCCAAAGCCCACGATGAGCGCACAGCCCTCCAGATCCTTGGCCACATCCACGTCTTCCATTGAGGGCTGCGGCTTGGGCAGGAGCCAGCGCAACGCCAGCACGCACAAGGGCGTGAGCGCCATGGAAATGATGACGACCGCAGTCAGCACGGCGCCGGTGTGGGCATCGAAGATGCCGGCGGCGGCGGCCGCCCCGTACAGCACGAAGGCGAATTCACCGCCCTGCGCCAACAGGGCCGCGCGCGTCATGGCCTCGGCGTGGGTCGCGCGCAGCACTCGCGCCACCACGTACACGCCCACCGATTTCACCAGCATGAACACCACCACCGCGGCCAGGATCAGCGGCCATTCGCGCGCCACCGCCGACAGGTCCAGCGACATGCCCACGCCCAGGAAGAACAGGCCCAGCAATATGCCGCGGAACGGCTCGACTTCGGCTTCCAACTGATGGCGGAAGGTAGACTCGGACAGCAGCACGCCCGCGAGGAAAGCGCCCATCGCCATGGACAGGCCGCCCAGTTCCATCAGCAGCGCCGCGCCCAGCACCACCAGCAATGCGGCGGCCGTCATGACCTCGCGCGCATGTGCGGCGGCCAATAACCGGAACAGCGGATTGAGCAGCCAACGGCCGGCGGCCAGCAATGCGAGGATGCAGGCCACCGCGATGGCCGACTGAACCCACGGATCGCCACGGCTGGAAGTGTCGGCCGGCGCCAGCAGGGTGGCCAGGGCCAGCAGCGGCACGATGGCCAGGTCTTCCAGCAGCAAGATCGAGACGATGCGCTGGCCCTGCGCGCTGGCGGTGTCGCCGCGCTCGCCCAGTATCTGCATGACGATGGCCGTGGACGACAGCACGAAGCCCATCGCGGCCATGAAAGCCGCCGGGCCCGACAGCCCCGCCAGCAGGCCCACCGCCGTCAGCAGCCCGCCGCAGGCCAGCACCTGCGCGACGCCCAGGCCGAAGATCTCGCCGCGCAGCTTCCACAACCGGGAGGGCTGCATTTCCAGGCCGATGATGAACAGGAACATCACCACGCCCAATTCGGCTACGTGCAGGATGGATTTGGGATCGGAGAACAAGCCGAGGCCGAAGGGCCCGATCACCAGGCCGGCGGCCAGGTATCCCAGGACGGACCCCAACCCCAGGCGCTTGAACAGCGGAACCGCGACGACCGCAGCCCCCAGCAGGACGACGACATTGACTAGCTGATTGCCTTCGGCAGGCAGGGACATGGGACGCTCCAGATGCACGGCGGACCAAAGCGCCTCGGGGCGCCGCTCCGCCCGCAGCGGGCGGGAGCCGGGCCTGCCGGCAGGCCCGGCTCCATTTTCCGGCAATCCGGGCGCTTGGCAATCCGGAAATGCGACAGGAACGAACAACCGCCCGGGACAGGCGGTTGACTGGATCAATCGTCGCGGAATTGCATCTTGTAGAGCGAGGCGTACAGGCCGTTGGCGGCCAGCAGCTCGGCGTGCGGGCCTTGCTCGACGATCTTGCCGGCATCCAGCACGATGATGCGGTCGGCGTTTTGCACGGTGGACAGGCGGTGGGCGATGACCAGCGTGGTCCGGCCCTTCATCAGGCGCTCCAGCGAGGCCTGGACCTGACGCTCGGATTCGTTGTCGAGTGCGGAAGTGGCTTCGTCCAGGATCAGGATGGGCGCGTTCTTGATCAGCGCGCGGGCGATCGCAAGGCGCTGGCGCTGGCCGCCGGACAGGCGGGCGGCGTTTTCGCCCACCGGCGTATTGAGCCCTTGCGGCAAGCCTTCGACGAACTCCAGCAGATTGGCGGCCGCCAGCGCATCGCGCACCTTCTGTTCGCTCGACTTGCCCAGCGCGCCGTAGCCGACGTTGGCTGCGATGGTGTCGTCGAACAGCACCACGTCCTGACTCACCAGCGACAGGTGCGAGCGCAGGCTGCGCAGCGTCAGTTCGTCGATCGGCGTGTCGTCCACCAGGATGGAGCCGCTATCGGCCAGCACGAAGCGCGGCAGCATGTTGACCAGAGTGGTCTTGCCGCTGCCCGAGCGTCCTACCAGGGCCACGGTCTGGCCGGGTTCCACTGTGAAGGAAATGCCATTGACGGTATCGCGGTCGGCATCGGGGAACCGATGCGAGACGCTGCGGAATTCCACCTTGCCGCGCACGGGCTCGGCCAGTTCCTTGGTGCCGGTATCGTTTTCGGGTACTTGGTCGATCAGCGTGAACACGCTTTCGGCCGACACCAGCATCTTCTGCATGCGGGCGGCGACGTTGGTCAGGCGCTTGATGGGGTCGAAAATCTGGGCAAGCGCCGCCATGAAGGACGCGAAGCTGCCCACGGTCAAGGCGCCGTGGTTGGCCTGGCTGAGCGCCACGGCGATGACCGCGCCCACCGAGATGGAAATGCAGACCTGGGTCAGCGGCGTCAGGGCGGCGTCCGCCGTGGCCGTGCGCATGGCGAAGCGGCGCAGGCGGCGGCTGACGAAATCGAAACGGCCGCGTTCGACTTCATAGCCGTCGAACAGCTTGATGACGCGCTGGCCGTCGATGCCTTCGCCGACCACGCGGGTCAGTTCGGCGTTCATGTTGACGGTTTCGCGATTGATGCGGCGCAGGCGCTTGATGAAGAAGCGCGAGATCAGCACCGACACCGGCAGCATGATCAGGATGATCAGCGTCAGCACCCAGGACATGTACAGCAGCACGCAGATCAGCGCGACGACGACCAGGGTTTCACGCACCAGCACGGTGATGACGTCGGTGGCGTAGCCGGTGACGTTGCCAGCATCGATGGTGAAGCGATTGAGCAGGCGACCGGTGTCGCCCTGCTTGAAGTCGGCGTCGGGCAGGCCCAGAAGGCGCTCGAACATATCCTTGCGCATGCCCAGCAGGACGTTGTTGGCGACCCAGGCCAGCAGGTAATCGCTGAAGAAGTTGCAGATGCCGCGCAGCAGGATCAGGCCGACCACCGCCAGCGGCAACGCCCAGACGTAGTATGGCTTGGCGCCCGAAAAGCCGCCGTCCAGCAAGGGCTTCATGATGACTGCCAGGACGGGCTGCGTGGCGGCCGCGCCGGCCATCAGCAGGACGGCAAGCAACAATCCCTTCCAGTAGGAGCCCACGCGGCTGTAGATCCGACTCCAGAGTTCGGCTTTGACAGGTTGGGAACTCGCGGGCGCGTTGCGTGCGGCAGAATTCAAAGGAATCACTCGCTTTTATACAATTGTGGCCAGAATTGTACCGGCTGCGCGACAAGTCGCCGCCCGGGCCATGTCCCCTTCAGCCTTAACGCGCCCAGCGCCCTTCCATGTCCGATATCAGCTGCTTGTACGTCCGGTTACCCAATTGGGTGGGCGATGTTTGCATGAGCCTGCCCAGCCTGCGCGCCTTGCACGCCAGCGGCCTGCCCCTGGTGATCTGCGCCCGCCCCTGGGCCCGCGACCTGCTGGACGGCGTGGCCAAGCAGGATTTCATCCCCATGCGCGGCAAGGTCGGCCCGGACCGGGCCGCGGTCAGCGCCCACCGGCGCAGCCTGGGCACCCAGGGGCGTCGCGCCCGCGGCTTGCTGCTACCGGACTCGCTGTCCAGCGCGCTGGTATTCCGGCTGGCCGGACTGCCGTCGGCCGGCTATCGCGACGACGGGCGCAGCTTCCTGTTGCGCTGGCCCTTCGCCAAACCCAACGACACGCTGCATGCGGTCCAGTCCTGGCATCACCTGACCCGCGAGGCCCTGACGCGCTGGGGCCTGCCCAGCGGCCCGGCCGAACCCGGTCCCACCCTGGACCTGCCGCTGACGTCCGCCCACCAGAGCGCCGCCGATCTGGCGCTGGAAGCCGCCGGGCTGGCAGGCCAACGTTTCGTGCTGATCGCGCCGACGGCCACGGGCCTGCACAAGGGCAAGATCAAGGTGTGGTCGGGATTCGATACACTAACCCGGGCCTTGCAGGCCCGCGGTCATACCGTGGTAATGTGCCCTCCTCCGGCCGAAACCGAGGAGGCGCGGCGCAATGCCCCTACGGCGCTGCTGCTGCCTCCCCTGTCCCTGGGCGCATTCGCAGCGTTGACGGCGCGGGCGGCGCTGGTGATTTGTAACGATTCTGGTGTCTCGCACGTCGCCGCAGCCGCCAACGCCAG
This sequence comes from Achromobacter sp. ACM02, assembly GCF_014851605.1. NCBI lineage: Bacteria > Pseudomonadati > Pseudomonadota > Betaproteobacteria > Burkholderiales > Alcaligenaceae > Achromobacter > Achromobacter sp. ACM02. The sequence continues at coordinate 280,410 of NZ_JACUZY010000008.1, read as the reverse complement.
CGAACTGACGCTGTTCGGCGTCACGCGTCCGGGACGCACCGGCCCGTGGTCGCCACGCGCCGTCTGCGTAGGCACGGAGCATGCATGGCCGTCCGGCGAGGAGGTGGAACAGCAAGCCCGCCTCCTGCTGGACGAGACGTAGTAATCAGGATTTTTTTCAAGATGCCCTTGTCCAGCTATCTCACAAATCTGATCATTCCTTACAACTTGAGCCTGACCCTGGTAGCCATCGGACTGGTGTTGGGTCTGTTCCGGTTCCGCAAGACCGGCGGTTCGCTCATCGTCGCCGGTCTTTTGTGGTCGCTGGCCTGGTCTCTACCCGCGACGTCGATCTGGGCCGGCGGCGCGTTGGAACACCGTTATCCGCATCTGCCGCCAGCGGAATCCCCGACCGCCGACGCCATCGTGGTACTGGGTGGCAACACCGCCAACGGGCGCGCCAACTGGTTCCTGCCGTATGACAAGGAAACCGCCGTGGTCCGGATCGACACGGCGGCGCAGCTTTATCTGGCCGGACGCGCTCCCAAGGTGCTGCTGTCGGGCGGCGCGCTGGAAGGCGACGTCAGCGAAGCCCGCGGCATGGCGCACGCCATCCGCCAGCAGGGCGTGCCGGACACGGCGCTCATCCTGGAAAACTCCAGCCGCACCACGTATGAGAACGCGGCCTTGACCGAGGATCAACTCAAGGCGCGCGGCATCGGCAAGGTGCTGCTGGTGACTTCCGCGTTGCATATGCCGCGCGCGATGGCGGCCTTTTCCAAGCAGGGCGTGGAGGCGATAGCCGCCCCCGCGCCACCGCAGATCGTGGAGCCTGCCGACGGCTCCGTGCCCCTGTGGATCCCGAATCAGCGGGCCTATGACGCCAGCCGTTCCATCCTCAAGGAATACGCCGGCCTGTTCATCTATTGGCTGCGCGGATGGGTCTGAATCCGCAGGCGCCCGCCGCGCTGGAATGCCGGCCCGGCTGCGGCGCCTGTTGCATCGCGCCGTCAATCACCCGGCCTATACCCGGCATGCCGCAGGGCAAACCCGCCGGCGTACCCTGTATCCAGCTGCTGCCTGACATGCGCTGCGCGATTTTCGGCCAGCCGTCGCGCCCGGATTTCTGCGGCGGGCTGCAGCCTCAGGCCGAGATGTGCGGCGCCGACCGCGACCACGCGATCCACTGGCTGGGTGAACTCGAACAGGCGACGGCGCCCGGCCATTGAGCCGGGCCACGCGCCAGCTCGACCCAGCTCTCAGCTGCGCTCTTGCAGCACCTGGCGGTACAGCGCCTCATAGCGCGCCGCCACCGTTTCCCAGCTTTGCTCGCGCGCAATCTCAAGGCCGCGTTCGGCCAGTGCCGCCCGCAACACGGGTTCGGAGCCCAGCCGCTCCAGCGCCTGCGCCAGTTGGGCGCCGTCGCGCGGATCCTGCAGGATGAGCGCGTCCTTGCCCGCCGACAGGTACTGCGCGAAGCCGCAGTATGCGGGCGAACTCACCACGACCGGCAGTCCGTGCGACATGGCTTCCAGCGGCGCCATGCCGTAGCTGTCGTTCAGCGTCGGATGCGCGTAGATGTCGGCGGCGCTGAAGTAGCGGGCGACGTCGGGCGTGGGATCGATCAGGGTGACGCGGCTGGCGATGGCGCCTGCCGCGCGCACGCGTTCGCGGGTAGGTTCGTCCGCGCCCACGACCAGCAGCCGGTACTGCGGCGGCAGTTGCGCCAGCGCGTCCAATAGCGCCGGCAATCCCTTGCGCAAGGGATTGCGGGCGACCAGTAGACAGCCGATGGTATCCGCGCCCCAGCCCAGGCTGGCGCGGGTGGCCTCGCGGCCTTCCATTTGCGCCGCGGTCGGCAGCTTGACCCCGGGCGCGATGATGTCCACCGGCAGCTGCGGACCGTAGCTGCGGTGCAGCTGGTCCATGATCAGTCCTGACACCGCCACCACGCGCCTTGCGGGCGCCTGGCGCACGCGCAGCTTTTCCAGCAGCAGATAGGTGGCCAGCCGTGGGGAGAGCCAAGCGGTCAGGCGCTGCAACGGCTTGACGCGGGTCAGCCGGTTGTAGCGCACCGGCGTCACGTGCATGACCTGGATTTCGCCGGCCCAGCCATTCATGTGGGAATGCACGATGTCATAGCGGCCGCGGGTCAGCCGGTCGGCGCGCCAGGCGAAGTACAGCACGCGCATCCAGCTGGGCAGCCAGCCCGGAAAACGCACGGGCAGGAAGGGAAACGGCAGGTCGCTGTCGAAGTCGCGCGCCACGATGGATACGTCATGGCGCTGTCCGAGCACCCGCATCAGTTCCACGCCATAGGCTTCGGCGCCGCCAAAGCGATTGCCGAAGCGGTCGACCAGCAGCGCGATGCGCAGCCGCCGTTCAACCGCGCCGGCGGGAGTCTTCATACCGGGTCAGGCACTTCTGCAGGAAGCGGATGATGTTGGTGGAGCGCGACACCGTGACCCGCGGCAGCCCGTAGGGATCATCCGAGGCCGCGGCCAGGCCGCGCTGGGTCAGCGTGGCGTTGTCGTAGCCGGCTTCGCGCGCCATGGCGCGGTGTTCGGGACCGTGGTCGCCATAGGGATAGCAGAAGGCGGTGACCGGCGCCCCCAGCGCCTGTTCCAGCTCGTCCTTGGACTGGACGATCTGGCGGCGGGCCTCGTCGGGCGACATCTGGGGCAGGTGCACATGGTCCAGCGTGTGCGAGCCGACTTCGTGGCCGGCCTGCGCCCATTCCCGCATTTCGTTCACGGTCATCAACGCCGAAAACGGAATACCCTTTTCCAGATCCCACACATTGCCGCCGTCGAACTGGTGCGCCACGAAATAGTTGGTGGCGGTAAAACCCAGTTCGTTCAGCACCGGCATGGCGTTGTGGTGCACGTTGCGATAGCCGTCGTCGAACGTAATGCCGAATACCTTGCCCTGGCGTTCGCCACGGACATAGGGCATGACGTCGCGCATGGACAGGCCGCGATAGCCCAGCCTGCGCATCCAGCGCATCTGCCGGGCAAAGCTGTCGGGGTGCACCGTCAGCCCGCGAAACGGCGTGCCCTTGGGATTGGGCTCGCCGATCTGGTGGTACATGAGTATGGGGATAGACATAGGGACAGATTATAAAGCCCGGTCTTATCCCAGCGCGCGTCGGTATACGTCCAGTGTGGCGGCGGCGAAACGTTCCAGATTGAAGTCCCGCAGGCTGGTTTCCCGTGCCTGGGCGCCCATGGCGCGCACGGCATCGGGATGGTCCAGCATGAAACGCAGCTTGGCCGTGATGGCGGGCACGTCGCGCGCGGGCACGATCCAGCCGTCGACGCCATCGGTGACGTTCTCGGGCAGTCCGCCCGCGTCGCTGACCAGGGCGGGCAATCCCAAACCCATGATCTCGCGGCAGGCGAACGACAGGGCTTCGCGGTAGGACAGCACGAAACCCGCATGGCAGGACGCCAGCGCCGCCCGTACGTCATCGAGCAGACCGGGGAAACGGACCTGGTCGATCATGCCCAACTCGCGCACCCGGGCGAGCTTGGCCTCGTTGGGCGGATCGCCCGCCACCATCAGCAGCACGCGCTTGCGGTCCTCCGGCGGCAAGGCGGCGACCGCTGCCACCAGGTCCAGCCAGCCCTTGTCGTAGTCGGTGCCTCCCGCGCTGCCCAGCAGCAGCTTGCCCTGCCAGTCGGGCCCGAAGAAGATGGCGCGCAGCTTGTCCAGGCTTTCCGGCGGCGGCGGCGCGAAGAAATTGGTGTCGATGCCGTGGCGGATGGTGGTGATGGGACGCTTGCCATACGGCGATTGCTGCATCAGGCCATGGACGTAGTCGCTGACCGCGATGGCATGGTCGGTGGCCAGCGCCACCCGCAACTTGTGGCCGAGGCTCGCCAGCGGATGGTCGTTGTGCTTGGTGAAGACGATGCGCGGGCGGCGGCGCATGCCCAGCGTGGCCAGCATGACCTGCTTGTGGTCGGCCGAGCCGTTGGCGTGGATGATGTCGAAACCGCCGGCCTTGATCAGCCGGCGCAACTGCGCGCGGTCCTTGAACCAGGACGAAGGCCGCGTGGTGTATTGCATGTCCTCCACCGTCACGCCCGGAATCGCCTTGGCGTAGCGGTACAGGCGGCTGGTGGCCGGCGCCGCGATCGTGATCTGGTGGTCCTTGGACAGGGCCTTGGCCAGATTGATGATGTAGGTGACGTGTCCGCCGCCGTTACCGCCGTGGAAGTTGGTGTAGAGGATCTTCACTTCTTCTTCTCGGCCAGGAACATCAGCTTCGAATAGCGGAAGAAGCTGCCGGCCGAGGCGACGACGGCCAGCACCAGGCCGTGCTTGCCGTCCAGGAAGCCGCGCCGGATCAGGTAGATCCGCACAAAGGTCCAGAAGCCATGGCCCAGCGCGCCGAAGACCGAGGTGCGCCGGCCCTTGGCGTACATCATGGCGGCGGCATCGGACGAATAGCGGTTGACCTTGGTGATCAGCACATCCAGGTTGTCGTAGGGATAGTGGTGGAAATAGCCGCGCATCTGCAGCGGCTTGCCATTGGCCGGCACCACGCGTTCATGCACGGCCACGTCGTTGAACCGCGCCGTGCCGCGCTTGAACAGGCGCAGCACGTAATCGGGCCACCAGCCGCTGTGACGGATGTCGCGGCCGCAGAAATTCGACAGGCGCGCGATCTCGTAGGCATCGGCGCGCGGCGCGCGCAGCGCTTCCTGGATTTCCTGGGCCAGTTCCGGCGTGACGCGCTCGTCGGCGTCGATGGACAGCACCCAGTCGCCCGTGGCCAGATCCAGCGCGCGGTTCTTCTGCGGCCCGAAGCCGGGCCAGTCCGGGGTGACTTCAACCCTCGCGCCCAGGGCGCGCGCGACTTCGACGGTGCCGTCGGTGCTGCCCGAGTCCACCACGATGAATTCATCGGCGAACGCCACGGACTTGAGGCAGGCGGCGATGTTGGCCGCCTCGTTCTTGGTGATGATGATGACAGATAGCTTCATCCGCGATTCCTGAGACGCTTTTTCCAGGCTTTCCAGGCATGAAAGCGCGGCCCCCAGAAGGGATCGCGCGACAGCCAGATGCGCCGGTTCAGCCAGGAGCCGCCCTGGTTGCGCACCGCGAAACGATAGATGTGTTCGGGGTCCGCGCCGGGGGTGTTCTGGCCGAAAGGGTCGGTAGTGTACAAGTGCCGGAACCCGGCGGCCCGCGCCGCGGCCACGTAGTCCGAGTCGAAATAGCCTTGCGGCCAGCAGAGGTGGTCGCTGACCGAGCCGAGGCGGCTTGTCAGCGTCTCGCGGGAATCCTGCAATTCCTGGGCGATGCGGGCGCGCTTGGCGTCGACGTCCGTGCCGCAGACCTTGTCCCAGCGGGTATGGGTATGCGTGTGGGAATGGAATTCGAACGTACCTGCCGCCTGCATGGCCTCGATCTCGCTCCAGCGCAACATGGCTTCGTCGGTCCGGCCCGCCGCCACCAGTTGCTTGCAAGCGTCGTGGTCGGGCGTGGCGGGCAAGGGGACGCCCTGGCCCGCATGCGGGCGCACCGGCCCGTCGCCGATCCAGCCGGTGATCGTGAACAGCACCGCGCGCATGCCGTGGCGCGCCAGCACCGGGTGCGCATGCACCCAGTTGTTCAGGTAGCCGTCGTCGAAGGTGATCAGCACCGAGCGTTCGGGCGCGGCGGCGCCGGCGAGGTAGGCCGCGAACTGATCGGCCGACAAGGACTGGTAGCCGGCGCGGGCCAGGCGCGAGATCTGCGCCTCGAACACATCGGGCGTGGCGGCGATCATGCCGCCGGCCGGCGTGACGTGGTGATACATCAGCACCGGAACGTTGGGTGCATTCATCCCGCGCGCTCCGCCAGCCATTTGGCATAGACGGCTTCGGTGGTTTCCGCCAGGCGGGCGGGCGAGAACACGCCCTCGTCCCAGACCATCTTGCGGCCGGCCTCGCCCATGCTCCGCCGCAAACCGGCGTCGTCAATCAGGCGCACCAGGGCGGCGGTGAGCGCCTCGGGGTTCTTGGGCGGCACCAGGATGCCGGTTTCGCCGTCGCGGAACATTTCCGACACGCCGCCCACGTCCGTGCCGATGACGGGCAGGCCGCTGGCCTGCGCCTCGACGTAGACGGTGCCGGACGCTTCCTGCTGCGTGGCCAGCGCGAAGAGATCGAAGCCGGCCAGCAGGTTGGGCACGTCGCGCCGCATGCCCATCAGATGGATGCGGTCCTGCAGGCCCAGTTCGGCCACATAGGCCTGGGTCTGCTCGAACACCGGCGAACCGCCGCCGACGAACACCAGGTGCAGCTTGGGCCGGCTGGCCATCAGCGGCGCGATCGCGTCGATCAGGTCCTTGTGGCCCTTGGTGGCGCGCATGACGGCCACGCAGCCGACCACGATGTCGTCATCGGCCAGGCCGAGTTCTTCGCGCAACGTGGAGCGTTCCACGGGCGGCGGCAGCACGATGGGGGAATAGACGGTGGCTACCTTGCCAGCAGGCACGCCGCGGTCGATGAGGTGTTGGCGCACATGGTCACTGACCGTCGTGACCCTGTGCGGCAGACAGGTGTAGGACCATAGCGACCCCACCTTGTTGGACAGGTGCCGGGTCCGCACGATGAGCGGCGTCCCCGCCAGACGGCCGGCGGCGGCCGCGATGACCGTGTCGCGCCGGCTGTGGGTATTGAGCACGTCGAAGCGTCCTTCGCGCAGGATGCCACGGATGGTGGCGATGCCCTTCAGGTAATTCACCGCGCCATCCATTTCCAGGGTGTGCACGGGAAAACCGGCATCCGACAGGCGTTCAGCCAAGAGCGCCTTAGGTTGGCAGATGGCTTCCATGTGATGGCCGCGCGCGCGCATGGCGGTCATCTCCTTGAAAATCCGGCCTTCCTGGCCGCCAAAGCTGGTTGCGGCTTCCGAGTGAACGATACGCATTGGCATCAATAGGTGACCTCCACGCCATCCGGCTTGGTCCATTCATTCAGGTTGGCGAGCAGCGTGTCGGCCATGCGGACGCGCCACTCCTCGCCCAGGCGGACCGTGCACAGGAAATTATTCTTGGTATAGACGATATCGACCGGCACGCCGGGAATGCCGTTTTCGGGTTCGGCCCGGAACGGATTCAGCATCTGCCTCAGGCGCGCCGCGTCGGCGCTGCCATTGAGCTTGACGCGCAGGGACTTGGCCCGGGCTTCGCGCGCCAGCTGCAGGTCGTAGAGCTGTTCCGCGACGATGCGCATGCCGCCGGAGTAGTCGTCATTGCTGACCTTGCCCTGGACGATAACGAGCTGGTCCTCGCGCAGGCGGTTGCGGTGCTTTTCGTAGAGCTCGTTGAAGACCGAGATTTCCACCTGCGCGGTGCCGTCGTCCAGCACCGCGAAAACCATCTTGCCGCGGCGGGTCATCATGACGCGCACGCTGGCCAGCACGCCGCACATCCATTGCAGGTCGCGCTGCGGCTCGACCCGCACCAGCTGCATCGGCACGATGCGACGCACTTCGTCGCGCCAAGCGTCGAACAGGTGGCCGCTGTAGTAATAGCCCAGCGCGGACTTTTCTTCCGTCAGCTTCTTGTGCAGGTCCCAAGGTGCGACCTTGGCCAGTTCGCCCGCCACCACGTCGCCGCTGTCGTCGCCGAAGAGCGAGGCCTGGTTGGCGCTGCGGGCCGCCTGCTCGGCGGCTTCCATGGCGGTGGGCACCGAAGCCAGCATCGCGGCCCGGTTGGGCTCGATGGTATCGAACGCGCCGGCCTTGATCAGGGCTTCGATGGTGCGCCGGTTGACGGCGTGCTTATTGACGCGGCGGCAGAAGTCGAACAGGTTCTGGAACGGGCCGGCTTCCTTGCGCGCGCGCAGGATTTCCTCGACCGCGCCCTGCCCCGTGCCTTTGACGGCGCCCAGGCCATAGCGCATGGTGCGCGGCGGCCTGCCCTTTTCAGTGTGCTTGTCGGCGACCGGCTCGAAGCGGTAGCCCGAGAAATTGACGTCAGGCGGCAGCACTTCGACGCCGTTGTCCTGGGCGTCGCGGCAGAAGATCTGGACCTTGTCGGTGTCGTCCATGTCCGAGGACATGGTCGCGGCCAGGAACTCGGTCGGATGGTAGGCCTTGAGCCAGGCCGTCTGGTACGAGATCAGCGCGTACGCAGCCGAGTGCGACTTGTTGAAGCCGTAGCCCGCGAACTTCTCCATCAGGTCGAACAGCTTGACCGCCAGGTCCGGATCGTGGCCCTTTTCCTTGGCGCCCTGCTCGAACAATTCGCGGTGCTTGGCCATTTCCTCGGGCTTTTTCTTGCCCATGGCGCGCCGCAGCAGGTCGGCGCCGCCCAGCGAGTAGCCGCCGATGATCTGCGAGATCAGCATCACCTGTTCCTGGTAGACGATGACCCCGTAGGTGCTCTTGAGGGTGTTCTCCAGGTCGTCGTGGAAATAATCCACTGCGGCGCGGCCGTGCTTGCGGTTGACGAAGTCGTCCACCATGCCCGATTCCAGCGGCCCCGGTCGATACAGGGCCAGCATGGCGATGATGTCTTCGAAGGTGTTGGGCCGCAGCTTCTTCAGCAGTTCCTTCATGCCGCGCGATTCCAGCTGGAACACGGCGGTCGTGTTGGCGTCGCACAGGATCTTGTAGGCGGCCGGATCGTCCAGCGCCAGGGCCATGACGTCGAAGTCGCGCTTGTCCTCGTTGAACTGGCGCACGTAGCGCACGGCCCAATCCAGGATGGTCAGGTTGCGCAGGCCCAGGAAGTCGAACTTCACCAGGCCGGCGGCCTCGACGTCGTCCTTGTCGAACTGCGAAACCGCGCTGTTTTCCTGGCCGGGCTGGCAATACAGCGGGCAGAAGTCAGTGAGCTTGCCCGGCGCGATGAGCACGCCGCCGGCGTGCATGCCGATGTTGCGGGTCAGGCCTTCCAGCGGCTGCGCCAGGTCCACCAGCGCGCGCACTTCCTCTTCCTGCTCGTAGCGGTCCTTGAAGGCGGGCTCGTCCTTCAGGGTGCGTTCGAGCGACCAGGGATCCATCGGATTGAACGGGATCAGCTTGGACAGGCCGTCGCAGAACATGTACGGCATGTCCAGCACCCGGCCGGCGTCGCGCACCACGGCCTTGGCGCCCAGCGTGCCGAAGGTCGCGATCTGGCTCACGGCGGCTCGGCCGTACTTTTCCTTGACGTAGTCGATGACCCGTTCGCGGTTGTCCTGGCAGAAGTCGATATCGAAGTCGGGCATGGAGACCCGCTCGGGATTCAGGAAGCGCTCGAACAGCAAGTCGTAGCGGATCGGATCCAGGTCGGTAATGCCCAGGGCATAGGCCACCAGCGAGCCCGCGCCTGAACCCCGGCCCGGACCCACCGGCACGCCGTTGTTCTTACCCCAGTTGATGAAGTCTTGCACGATCAGGAAGTAGCCGGGGAAGCCCATCTGGATGATGGTCTTGCATTCCCAGCGCAGGCGTTCGTAGTACTGCTCGCGCTTGGACTGGCGTTCGGCCTCGTCCGGGAACAGGAACGCCATGCGCTTTTCCAGGCCCTCTTCCGACAGCTGGACCAGGTAGTCGTCCAGGCTCACGCCGTCCGGCGTGGGGAAATTGGGCAAGCGCGGCTTGCCCAGCACCAGGCTGAGGTTGCAGCGTTTGGCGATTTCCACCGTGTTGGCCAGCGCCGAGGGCACGTCGGCGAAGCGCCGCGCCATTTCCTCGGAGCTGAGCAGGTATTGCTCCTTGCTGAACCGGCGCACGCGGCGCGGGTTGGCCAGGATTTCGCCTTCGGCGATGCAGACGCGGGCCTCATGCGCCTGGAATTCGAATTCGTCCAGGAATTGCACCGGATGCGTCGCCACCACCGGCAGGCCGGCCTCGCTCGCCAGGCGCATGGCGGCCTGGGTGTAGGCTTCGTCGCCGTCCATGCCGGCGCGCTGCAACTCGATGTAGTAGCTGCCCGGGAACAGGTGCGCCCACTGGCGTGCCAGCGCCAGCGCCGACACGGCATTGCCCGCGTCCAGCGCCTGGCCCACGTCGCCGCCGCGCCCGCCCGACAGGGCAATCAGGCCCTCCTGCCCCTGCAGCCATTCGCGGCGGATCTCGGCGCGGCCCTTGCCCTGGTTCGTCAGGAAGGCTTTGGTCAGCAGTTCGCAAAGATTGAGGTAGCCCTGGTGGTTGCGCACCAGCAGCAGCAAGCGGAAAGGCTTGGCGGGGTCGTCGTCGTTGGACAGCCAGACATCGCAGCCGGCAATCGGCTTGATGCCGGCGCCGCGCGCGCCCTTGTAGAACTTGATCAGGCCGAACAGGTTCGACAGATCCGTCAAGGCGACGGCGGGCTGGCCCAGCTTGGCCACGCGCTTGATGAGGTCGGGGATGCGCACGATGCCGTCCACGACCGAAAATTCGGAGTGTACGCGCAGGTGAACAAATGGGGACGGGGTCGTTACGGCTTCTTCGGACATAAAGGGAATTGTACCTAGTCAATGCGGTCCAAGCCGAGGCCTGTGCGCTCGCGCAAAGGACTACGCAAGCGCCTGTGTAACAATACACGTTGCACGTCATCTTCCATTGTTGACATGAGATTTACGCACGAGATTCACCTATGAAATGGCTAATTCCCGGGATCTGGCTGAGCGCCATCCTGTTTGCGCACTTCCGCGGCCGCGTCAAGCTGCCGCTGGGCCGCCAATTGCTGGACCATTCCGTACTGCTAGCCCCCGTCAACGCCTTCATGGTGCTGACCTCGCGGGTTCCCACCACGCCCTACCTGACGACCAGCGAAATCGCCGAACTCAAGGTGCTGGACGACAACTGGGAAACGATCCGCGAAGAAGCCCAACAGATGGCCGAGCTGCGCCGCATCAAGGCCGCCGACACGCATAACGACATCGGCTTCAATTCCTTCTTCAAGTACGGCTGGAAGCGTTTCTACCTGAAGTGGTACGACGCGCGCCACCCGTCCGCCGAAGAACTCTGCCCCAAGACCGTCGCCATCCTGAAGACCCTGCCCAAGGTCAAGGCCGCGATGTTCGCCGAACTGCCGCCGGGCGGCCAGTTGAACCCGCACCGCGACCCGTTCGCCGGGTCCCTGCGCTACCACCTGGGCCTGGTCACCCCGAACGACGACGGCTGCCACATCATCGTCGACGGCGAACACTACAGCTGGCGCGACGGCGAAAGCGTGGTTTTTGACGAAACCTACGTGCACGAAGCCTACAACCACACCGACCAGAACCGCATCATCCTGTTCTGCGACGTGGAGCGCCCGCTGAAGTGGCGCTGGGCCGAAGCCTTCAACCGCTGGTTCGGCCGCGTCGTCATGTCCGCCGCCAGCTCGCCCAACGACGGCGGCGACCAGACCGGCGCCATCAACAAGCTGACCCACGCCCACTGGGTCATCGACCAGAAGCGCAAGGCCTTCAAGGCCTGGAACCGCAATGTCTACAAGGCCACCAAGTACGGCCTGATCGCCCTGGTGGTCGTGGGCTTCCTGGCCCTGTAAGAAAAGGCGCCCGGACATCCGGGCGTCTACCCCCCCTGTTTCCTACAGCTTCTCTGCCCCCTACCCAGTCACATCGCGCGAGCGTCCATAGCTGCGGCGCAAGACAGCGCGTAGGCCGCATTTGGCCGCCCGGGCGGCCAAATGCGGCGGGCCTCGCTAGACTCTCCCCACCCACGACTTCGACATCGCGACGTCCCGAGACGCTCGTAGCCCGTCGGCGCGGGCGGCGTGGCGGCTCGCAACCTCGATGCGCCCGAGGGAATCTGAAGGAAAGGCCGCAGGCCTTGACGAAGATGACGAAGGGGCAGTCCGGAGCGAACGCTCCGGACCGCAATCGTGGGCGCGAGCCGCCACGCCGTCCGCGCCGACGGGCGGCCTACGAAGACCCCGCCCGACGATCAATCACAATAGAAATAAAACAAACCACAAAAGCAATCAACGCTTAAGCGACTCCCAGCTCTTCATCAACCGTTTCACAGAAACCGGCATCGGCGTCCGCAACTCCTGCGCAAACAATGCCACCCGCAGCTCCTCCAGCAGCCACCGGAACTCATCCAGCCGCGGATCCGGCGCCCCTTTCAGCGCCGACCGCGCCCGCTGATACTGCGTCAGCAAAGGCGCCATCTCCGCCACCAGCTTGGCATCCCTGGCCGGATCCGCCCGCAGCTTGTCGATGCGAGCCAGAACCGCCTTCAGATACCGCGGAAAATGCGCAAGCTGCGCATACGGCGTATCGCGGATGAACCATTTGGGCATCAACGCCCCCAGCTGCGCCTGCAAGTCCGCGTAGGCAGCAGCATGCGGCTTGGCCTGCGGCAACTTGCGCTGCACTGCCGCCCATTCCGTCAGCACCGCCCCCGCCAGCCGCGCCACTTCCTGCGCCAAAAGACCCAGCCGGCCCTTGCCCTCGGCCCGCCGGGCCTCGAACTGCTGCTCGTTGACCGGCCAGGGATCGGCCAGGCAAGCCTGCCCCAGCGCGCAATCGATGATCTGGTCGCGCAGCTCTTCCTGCGTCCCCAGCGTCATGTAGAGCATGCTGATCTTGGTCAGGTCCGCCAGGTTCTTTTCCAGGAACTTCACCTGCTCGCGCAAGCCCAGCCGGAACAGCCTGAGCAAGCCCGCGCGGTGGTGCTTGCGCGCTTCGTCCGGATCGTCGAACACGTCCAGGTCGCAATGCGCGCCGCGGTCCACCAGCGCCGGATAGCCGATCACCGACTGCCCGCGCCGCTTGATCTCCATGATCTCCGGCAAGGGGCCGAAGGACCAGGAGGTCAGGTTCTCGTGCGCCAGCGCCTGGGCCACCTGGGTGTCGCTGGCCGCCAGCTGCTGGAACGTGGCCTGCGCCTGCTTGCCGAACTCGGCGCGCAGTTGCGCCAGGTTGCGTCCGGCCGCCAGCATGCGGCCGTGCTCATCCACCACCCGGAAGTTCATGAACAGGTGGGCCGGCAGGGTCTCCAGCTTGAAGTCCGCCGCGGCTGGGCGGATCTGCACCTGGTCCCACATGTCGGCGATGATGGCATCGACCAACCCCTGCTGCGGGTCGGCCTGGCGCTCGAACCAGCGGTCGTAGAAGCCTGCGGCATAGTCCGGCAGCGGCACGCAGTGGCGGCGCAGCTTCTGCGGCAGCGACTTCAGGAGCAGGTGCACCTTTTCCTTCAGCATCCCGGGCACCAGCCATTCGCAGCGCGCCGGATCGATCTGGTTGAGCGCGAACAGCGGCACCGACAGGGTCACACCGTCACGCGGCGAACCGGGTTCGAAGTGGTAATCCAGCGCCATCGACACGCCCTGCCATTCCACCTTCTTGGGAAAGACATCGGTCGTGACGCCCGCGGCCTCGTGGCGCATCAGTTCGTCGCGCGTCAGCAGCAGCTTGGCGGCGGCAGCCTTGTCCAGCCCCGACACCCACTTTTCCAGCGTCGCCGTCTGCGAAATGTCGGCCGGCAGTTGCCTGTCGTAAAAGGCGTGGATCAGCTCGTCGTCGACCAGGATGTCCGGGCGGCGGGTCTGATGTTCCAGCTTTTCGATGCCTGCGATCAGCTTGCGGTTGTGCGCCACGAACGCCAGCCGCGTGTCGATCTCGCCCGGCACCAATGCCTGACGGATGAACAGCTCGCGCGCCTGGGTCGGATTGACCCGGCCGTACTGGATGCGCCGGCCGGTGTAGATGGTCAGCCCGTAAAGCGTGGCCCGTTCATTGGCCACCACCTGCCCGGCCTTCTTTTCCCAACGCGGATCGGACCAGTTCTTGCGGATCAGGTGCGCGCCGACTTTTTCCAGCCACACCGGATCGATGCGCGCCACGCAACGCGCGTACAGCCGCGTGGTCTCGACCAGTTCGGCCGCCACGATCCAGCGCCCCGCCTTCTTCACCAGCCGCGAACCGGGGTGGATATGGAAGCGGATCTCGCGCGCGCCCTGGTAATGACCGCCTTCGTCGCTCTTGAAGCCGATATTGCCCAACAGGCCCGACAGCAGCGCCATGTGCAGCTGCTCGTAGGTGGCCTCGGTCTGGTTCAGGCGCCAGCCCTGCTCGCCCACCAGCGCGGCCAGCTGCGTGTGCACGTCGTGCCATTCGCGCAGCCGGATCGGCGACAGGAAGTTCTGGCGCAGCAGGGCCACCAGCTTGCGCTGCGAGGCCTTGTGCTGCACCTGCTCGCCGTACCAGCGCCACAGCTTCAGGAAGGAGATGAACTCGGACTTGTCGTCGGCGAACTTGGCGTGCGCGGCTTCAGCCGCCTCGCGTTCCTGCATGGGGCGATCGCGCGCGTCCTGCACCGACAGGGCCGAGGCGATGATCAGCATCTCGGCCAGGCACTGGTGTTCGCGCGCGGCCAGGATCATGCGGCCGATGCGCGGGTCCACCGGCAGCTTGGCCAGTTCATGTCCCGTGCGCGTCAGCACGAAGGACGAGCCGGTACGGGAAGCGTCCGTGTCGTCGTCCGAGGCCAACGCCAGTTCGATCGCGCCCAGTTCCTGCAGCAGATGGTAGCCGTCGGCCACCGCGCGCCCGGGCGGCGCCTCGACGAAGGGGAACTGCTCGATGTCGTCCAGCTTCAGGGACTTCATCCGCAGGATGACCGAGGCCAGCGACGAGCGCAGGACTTCCGGGTCCGTGAACGGCGCCCGGTTGTTGAAGTCCAGCTCGTCGTAGAGCCGGATGCAGACGCCCGGCCCGACCCGGCCGCAACGGCCGGCGCGCTGGTTGGCCGAAGCGCGGCTGATCGGCTCGATGCGCAGCTGCTCGACCTTGTTGCGCCAGGAATAGCGCTTGATGCGCGCCAGCCCGCTGTCGACCACGAAGCGGATGCCCGGCACGGTCAGCGAGGTTTCCGCCACGTTGGTGGCCAGCACGATGCGCCGCGCATTGGTGCGCGGATGGAAGATCTGCTCCTGCTCGGCCTGCGACAGGCGCGCGTACAGCGGCAAGACTTCGGTGCCGGCCGGATGGCGCTTGCGCAGCGCCTCGGCGGATTCGCGGATCTCGCGCTCGCCAGGCAGGAACACCAGCACGTCGCCCGGGCCGTGGCGCGCGCACTCGTCCACCGCGTCCACGATGGCGTCGATCAGGTCGCGCTCTTCGTCGCCCGACATCCGTTCGCGGTCCCGGCCGGGCTTGGCCGGGGCGGCCTCGTCTTCCGGGAGCTCCTCGCGCACGGGACGGTAGCGGACCTCGACGGGGTACAGGCGGCCGGACACCTCGATGACGGGCGCGGGCCGGTCCTCGGAAGCGCCGAAGTGCCGGGCGAAGCGCTCGGCGTCGATGGTCGCCGAGGTGATGATGATCTTCAGGTCCGGGCGGCGGGGCAGCAGCTGCTTCAGGTAGCCCAGCAGGAAATCGATGTTCAGGCTGCGCTCGTGCGCCTCGTCGATGATGATGGTGTCGTAGCGGCGCAAGAGCGGATCGCGCTGCGATTCGGCCAGCAGGATGCCGTCCGTCATCAGCTTGATGGACGCGTTGGGGCCGGTGCGGTCGTTGAAACGCACCTGGTAGCCCACGACCTCGCCCATGGGGGTGTTCAGCTCTTCGGCGATGCGCTTGGCCACCGACGTCGCGGCCAGGCGGCGCGGCTGGGTGTGGCCGATCATCTTCTGGCGGCCGCGGCCCAGCTCCAGGCAGATCTTGGGCAGCTGGGTGGTCTTGCCCGACCCGGTTTCGCCGCTGACGATCACCACCTGGTGGCTGGCGATGGCGCGCGCGATCTCCTGGCGCCGCGCGCTGACGGGCAGGTCTTCGGGGTAGGTCACCACGGGTATGGGCCGCTCGGGGCGCGGCGCGCGGCGCGCGTTCTGCGCGTCCGCCGCTGCCGCCGGAGCCGCCGCGTCCGCGGCCTTGGGCGCACGCGGGCTGGAGGATTCAGGCATGTACGATTAGTCCGGTTAGCCCGGCATTATAAATTTCCGCGAGCCCGCTGCTGGCGCCGCGGGCGCAAACCGGCAAATCCGGCACCAAATTGGCACTCTTTTCCGCCTGCGCCGGGGCACGACGGTCATATAATTTCGCCACGCCGTCGTCCGACGGCGCTATGGCGCGGCACGGCGCCGCGTTTTTGCTTACTCTCAGGAATCCTTCCGCCCATCATGCCCGACCTGGAACCAGACACCGTCTCCGCCCTTGAAGCCCCAGAATTCGCACCCGCCCAATTCGTCCGATGGTTCCGAGAAGTGGCGCCTTATGTGCATGCGTTCCGAGGCAAGACGTTCGTGGTGGCTTTCGGCGGTGAACTGGTGCAGGCCGGCGCGCTGAACGCGCTGGTGCAGGACTTGTCGCTGCTGTCCTCGCTGGGCATCCGCCTGGTGCTGGTGCACGGCTCGCGTCCGCAGGTCAATGAGCAGCTGCGCCTGAAGGGCTTTACCCAGCAATTCGACCGCGGCCTGTCGCCCACCGACGCCGCCGCGCTGGAATGCGCCAAGGAAGCCGCCGGCGAAATCCGCCTGGACATCGAGGCCGCCTTCAGCCAGGGGCTGCCGAACACGCCCATGTCGCACGCCCATATCCGTGTCATCTCCGGCAACTTCGTCACCGCCCGCCCGACCGGCGTGCTGGACGGGGTGGACTACAAGCACACCGGCCAGGTGCGCAAGATCGACATCGACGCGCTCAAGTTCGCCATCGAAAAGGGCTCGTCCGTGGTGCTGTTGTCGCCGCTGGGCTTCTCGCCCACCGGCGACGCGTTCAACCTGGCCATGGAAGACCTGGCCACCAGCGTCGCGGTGGCGCTGCGCGCTGAAAAACTCATCTTCCTGTCCAGCTCGCAGGGCGTGCTGAACGACGACGGCACGCTGGACACTGAACTCGCCCGCGTGGACGCCGACGCCCTGCTGGCCGGCGGTGAACTCGACGAAGAGACCCATGCCTTCCTGCAGTACGCCTCGCTCGCGGTCAAGCGCGGCGTGGCCCGCGCCCACCTGCTGCCGTTCGCGCTGGACGGCAGCGTGCTGCTGGAAATCTTCACCCACGACGGCGTCGGCACCATGGTGGTGGAAGACACGCTGGACGACCTGCGCGCCGCCACGATCGACGACGTCGGCGCCATCCTCAGCCTGATCGAACCGCTGGAAGCCGACGGCACGCTGGTGCCGCGTCCGCGCAGCGTGGTCGAGCGCGACGTGGAAAACTTCACCGTGCTGGAGCACGACGGCGTCATCTACGGCTGCGCGGCCCTGCACAGTTTCCCCGAAGAGCAGATGGCCGAAATGGCCTGCCTGATCGTGCATCCGGAATGGCAGGGTTCGGGCGAAGGCGAAATCCTGCTGCGCCACATGGAATCGCGCGCGCGCGCCGTCGGCGCCAAGCGCCTGTTCGTACTGACGACGCGCACCTCGCACTGGTTCATGAAGCGCGGTTTCGTGCAGGGCGGCATCGCCGACCTGCCGCGTGAAAAACAGCACAATTACAACCGTTCGCGCAACAGCCTGGTCTTCATCAAGAAGCTGTAACACCCGGGCTACCCGCAGGGTCCGCAGGGGCTTGGCGCCATCAGGTCGCCAAGCCCGTTAAAATGCAGGATTACTCATTTCTTCCGGCAGCGAACCATGGCCCGTATCGTCAACTGTGTAAAACTGAAGCGTGAAGCCGAAGGGCTGGATTTCCCCCCCTACCCCGGCGAACTCGGCACCAAGATCTGGCAGAGCATTTCCAAGGAAGCTTGGGAAGAATGGAAGGCCATCCAGACGCGCCTGGTCAATGAAAACCGCCTGAACCTTGCGGACGCCCGCGCCCGCAAGTACCTGAAGGAACAGATGGAGCGCTTCCTGTTCGAAGACGGCACCGTCGAAGCGCAGGGCTACGTTCCGCCCTCGGCCTGATCCGGCCGCGCCTTTTCCGGCCGCAAGCTGATGGCGGCCCACCCGATGCAGCCCCTCGCCCGCGAGGGGCTGTTCATTTCCGGCGCCAGCGTCCGCCTTGGCGCCGGCCTTAAGATTCAAGTACTGCTGGCCGTATCATCGCTGTCATGAAAGAAGAATCGCGCCTGTCCCCCTCCTCGCCCATCGAACGCGCGCTCGGCATCGCGCCCGACCGCCGCGCGGGCACGCTGCAGGACGTGCAGCACGTGGTGATCCTGATGCAGGAAAACCGCTCTTTCGACCACTATTTCGGCACCTTGCCCGGCGTGCGCGGCTTCGCCGATCCGCATCCCGCCCCCACGCTGACGGGCAATGTGCTGACGCAGGCGGATAGTGCGGCGCAGGTCCGCCCCTATGCCCTGCAGGCCGAATACGCCAGCGATGCACAGGTGGGCTACATCACGCCGCACACCTGGGACGACGCGCAGCGCGCCTGGAACGACGGCCGCATGGACCAATGGCTGCCCGCCAAGAGCCGCCTGGGCATGGGCGCCTACCGTGGCGAGGAGGTGCCGTTCCAGACCGCGCTGGCAAACGCCTTCACCCTGTGCGACGCCTATCATTGTTCGATCCATGCCGGCACCAATCCCAACCGGCTGTTCCTCTGGACCGGCACCAATGATCCGCAAGGCCTGGCGGGCGGCCCAGCCCTGGTGAATACCTTCGACCGCCTGGGGCCCGCCAGCGAAGGCTATGCCTGGACCACCTATCCCGAACGCCTGCAGGACGCCGGCGTGGACTGGCGCATCTACCAGGACATGGCGGACAACTATCACGACAATCCGCTGGCCGGCTTCCAGCAGTACCGCCGGCAGCATGCGGGCGCGGCCGGCGACGCGCCCCTGCGCGACCGCGGCCTGTCCACGTGCACGCTGGACCAGTTGGCCCGCGACGTCGCCGCTGGCACGCTGCCGCAGGTGTCCTGGATCATTGCGCCCACGGCCGATTCCGAACACCCCGAGGTCTCGTCGCCGGCAAGGGGCGGTGCCTACACGGAGCGCGTGCTGGACATCCTGACCCGCAATCCCGAGGTCTGGAGCCGCTGCGTGTTCTTCGTCACCTACGACGAGAACGACTGCTTCTTTGACCACATGCCGCCGCCTGCGCCGCCTGCCCGCGCGGCCGACGGCCTATCGGGCGGCCTCTCCACGGTCGAGCTGGACGGCGAATACCACGACGCGCGCCATGGGCCCAGCGCCGCCACGCCCGACGACCCTGCCGGACTGCATGGGCGCGGGTTCGGGCTGGGGCCGCGCGTGCCGATGCTGGTGGTCTCGCCCTGGAGCCGTGGCGGCTGGGTCAATTCCCAGGTGTTCGACCACACGTCGGTGATCCGTTTCCTGGAAGCGCGATTTGGCGTGCTGGAACCCAATATCAGCGCCTGGCGGCGCGAGATCGCCGGCGACCTGACCTCGGCCTTCGACTTCGCTGCCGCCCGCGGCGCGCACGCCGAAGGCCTGCGCCAGGCTTGCGCCCTGCCGTACGCGCTGGACGTCCAAGGCCGCATGGCTGCCGACGGCGGACATTACCGGCTGACCCTGCGCAATCCCGGCGCCGCAGGCGCGGTGCTGCATGTCTACGACCGCCACGCGCTGGAACACGCGCCGCGCCGCTATACCGCGAGCGCAGGCGCGCGGCTGGACGACGGCTGGCGCCTGCACGCCGATGGCGCCTATGACTTGTGGCTGCTGGGCCCCGACGGCCTGCACCGGCACTTCCGCGGCGATGCGCGCGATGCCGGCACGCTGGAGGCGCAAGTGATGCCGGCGGCGACCGGCCTGAGCCTGCGTCTCGTCAATCGCGGCGAAACGCCGCAGGCGGTAAAAGTGGAGTCGCGCATGGGCGACGGCTGGTGCGCCATGGCGCACGTGCAAGCGGACGGCTCGCTGGATCTTGCCTACGGCGGTTGCCAGGGATGGTACGACCTGGAGATCACCGCGCTTGCCTTGCCGGCATTCGGCCGCAGGCTGGCGGGCCGCATCGACGCCGGCAAAGCCGGCCTGCCGGACCCGCGCCTGCAGGCAGGGGCGACGCTGCCCCTGGACTGACGCTTACTCTTCCGTGTCTTCTTCTTCACCGCGCGCCAGGCGCTCGGTGTTCTTCACGCCGGTGTGGCGCACGTCGGCGCCCTTGACCATGTAGATCACGCGCTCGGACATGTTCTTGGCGTGGTCGCCGATGCGTTCCAGCGCGCGCGCGATGAAGATCATGTCGATGGCGCGCGAGATGGTGCGCGGATCTTCGATCATGTACGTGATCAGGTGGCGCAGCGCGCCCTTCCATTCCTTGTCCACTTCCTTATCGCTGCGCACGACGGCGGCGGCCTGGATGGGATCGAGGCGGGCGAACGCGTCCAGCGCCTGATGCAGCATGGTGCGCACATTGGCAGCCATGTGGCGCAGTTCGATCACCGGGATGTGGCGCAGTTCGGCTTCGTGGATGCGGCGCGCGACGGTGGCGACCTTCTCGGCTTCATCGCCGGAACGCTCCATGTCGGTCAGCATCTTGGACACGGCCATCAGCATGCGCAGGTCGATGGCGGTGGGCTGGTGGCGCGCCAGGATGCGGCTGATGCTCTCGTCGATTTCGACTTCGTGGCGGTTGACTTCCTTTTCACGCTCACGGACTTTCTCGACCAGCGAAATGTCGCCGCTGGCGAGCGCGTCGATGGCCTCCTGGATCATGGCTTCCACAAGGCCGCCCATTTGCAGGAACTGCGAACGGACGCTTTCGAGGTCCGCATCGAACTGCTTGTTTGTATGCTCCGACATCCGGGCTCCCTGCGTGTTTGGTCTCATTGCACTGCCCTGAAAAAAGGATATTACGAGATGGGCCTGCACAACCCGCAAGGTTATGACCCAAGTGTGACAGGATTATGAACACGGACCCCGGCGGCCACAAGGCGGGCCGGCCGGGGCAACGCCGGGAGGCGTCGGCAAGCGGACTCAGGCGCGGCGGTCCAGCCGACGGATGCCGTTTTGCGTGGCCAGCAGGGCCACGTCGGCGCCCGCGATCGCGAACAGGCCGCAGGTCACTACGCCCGCCAGATTGTTGACCCGGGCTTCCAGGCCTGGCGCGTCGGTGATGGACAGGCCGGACACGTCCAGGATGACGTTGCCGTTATCGGTGACGAATCCCTCGCGCAGCTTGGGCTGACCGCCCAGCGCCGCCAGGGCGCGCGCCACGGATGCGCGCGCCATGGGGATGACTTCGACGGGCAGCGGGAACTTGCCCATGGTCTGCACCAGCTTGGACTCGTCGGCGATGCAGATGAAGCGCTCGGCCACCGAAGCCACGATCTTCTCGCGCGTCAGCGCGCCGCCGCCGCCCTTGATCATGTGCAGGTTGGCGTCGATCTCGTCGGCGCCGTCGACGTAGATCGGCATCGTCGTGATGTCGTTCAGGTCCAGCACCTTCAGCCCGTGTCCGGCAAGCCGGGCGGCGCTGCGCTCGGAACTGGCCACCGTGCCGCCGATCCGGCCCTTGAAACGGGCCAGGCCGTCGATGAAGAGATCCGCCGTGGAGCCCGTGCCCACGCCGATGATGGCGTCGGGTCCTGCGACCTGTTCAACGAATTCCAGGGCCGCGTCGGCGGCTTGCTGCTTGAGTTCTTGCTGGGAAAGCATGGCGAAAAATGCGGGAAGGTTGGTCAAGCCAGGAAATTTAGCATGCGGCAGCAGGCCACGCCCGCGCCAGGATGGCCTGCACATCCGCGCCCGCCGCCAGTTCGCCGAACACGCCGCCGCCCGCGTTCAGGCGGCTGGCGACAAAAGCCTGCGCCACCGGCGCAGGCGCATGCTGGATCAGCAAGGCGGCCTGCCACAAGCGCGCCAGGCCGGCGGCGATGCGACGAGCCTGGAACTCGGCCTGGACGCCATCAGCCAGCAAGGTCCGCCAGCGCGCCAGCGCGTCGTCGAAGTCCTGGTACTGCCCCGCCGCCTGCGCAAACTCGCGCTCCAGCGCGGGCAGCGCCCCGGCCTCGCGCTGCAAGGCGCGCAATACGTCCAGCGCCATGACGTTGCCGGAGCCTTCCCAGATGGAATTGACCGGGGTTTCGCGGTAAAGCCGGGGCATAGGGCCGTCGTCCACGTAGCCGTTGCCGCCCCAGACCTCCATGCATTCGGCCACCGCGGCGATCGCGCGCTTGCAGACCCAGAGCTTGGCGGCCGGTGTGCCCACGCGGACCAGGGCCCGCGCCGCGGCGTCGGCGCGCTCGTCCACGGCGCGCGCCAGCCGCAGGCCCAGCATCATGGCCGCCTCGCTTTCAAGCGCCAGGTCGGCCAGCACGTTGCGCATCAGCGGCTGCTCGATCAAGGGCTTGCCGAAGGCGTGACGGTGGCGCGCATGATGCGCCGACTGCACCAGCGCCTGCCGCAGCAGCGCCGCGCTGCCCAGCACGCAATCCAGCCGGGTGGTGGCGGCCATCTCCAGCAGCACGGCCAGGCCGCGGCCCGGTTCGCCCACCATGACGCCCCAGGCTTCCTCGAATTCGACCTCGGCGCTGGCGTTGCTGCGGTTGCCCAGCTTGTCCTTCAGCCGGCGCACGCGCACGGCATTGCGCGGTCCGTCCGTTATCCAGCGCGGCACGAAAAAGCAACTGAGTCCTTCGTCGGTCTGCGCCAGCACCAGATGCGCGTCGGCCTGCGGCACCGAGAAAAACCATTTGTGGCCGACCAGCAAATAGGCGCGGCCGCGGCCGGGCGCGCCTACTGGCGTGGCGCGCGTGGTGACGGCGCGCAGGTCGGAGCCGCCCTGCTTCTCCGTCAGGCCCATGCCGATCAGGGCCGAGCGCTTCGCGGCCAGCGGCGCGTCGGCGCCGTCGAACTCCCGCGAATACAGGGCGTTCAGCCATTGCCCGCCGAAATCCACGACGCCCGCAGGTTCACGCTGCAACAGCGGCACCGCGGCAAACGTCATGGTGGTGGGACACAGGCTGCCCGCCTCGACCTGCCCCTGCATGACATAGGCCGCGGCCCGCGCCACCTGCGCGCCCGGCTCGGGCTGCGCCCAGGCGCGGCTGTGCAGGCCGCGCGCCATGATGCCGCCCATCAGCAGATTCCAGGACGGATGGAATTCGACGCGGTCGATGCGGTGGCCGCCGCGGTCGTAGCTGACCAGGCGCGGCGTGCAGCGGTTGGCCTGCGCGCCGGCTTCCAGCGTCTGCGCGCGGCCCAGCCAGGCGCCATGCGCCGCCAGGTCCGGCTCCCAGGCTTGCGCGCCTTCGCGCCGCACCGCCTCGCGCAAGGCCGGGTCGGTTTCGTACAAGGAGTAGTCCTCCAGGGGCGGCACCTGGTTGGATACGGTATGCGTCGCGAACGATGACATGGCTGCTCCCTGGATCGGTCCACTGATGCGCCGCCAGCCCGCGGCGCGGTCAGCCCCTTCGGGCCTATCTGGCCATCGGCGCCACCAGGGCCCAGGGCCGCAGCGCCTCGACCTGCGCCGCCAACTCCAGCAGCAGCGCCTCGCTGCCCAGCGGCCCCATCAGCTGGATGCCGATGGGCAGGCCGTCGGACGACATGCCGAAGGGGATGGAGATGGCGGGCATGCCGGTCAGATTGGCCAAGGGCGCAAACGGCGAATAGCCGATGACGCCCTTCTTGCCCAAACGGTAGGCCAGGTAGTCGGCGTTGTCCATGGCGTAGCGGCCGATGGGCGCCGGCGGCTGCGCCAGCACCGGGCTCAGGAACAGGTCGTAGCCTTGCGCGCCGTCGCGTTCCAGGAAGCGGCCGACCCGGCGCGTGATCTCGTGGCAGGTATCGACGCAGGCCACGTACTGCGCGCCGGAGATGGCGCGGGCGTATTCGCGCGCGCCCAGCGTTGTCGGTTGCAATTCATCAGCGGCCAGGCGGCGGCCGCGCGCGGCCACGAAGGCGTCAATGGCGTTGGCCGCCGCGCTCGCGATCAGCGGCAGCATCGGCGACAGCACCTCCTCGGATCCCACCGGCGGCGCGGCAGGCACGAGTTCATGGCCCAGCGACGCGAAAAGCTGCGCGGCCTCGTCCACGGCGGCCGCCACTTCAGGATGGATGGCCTCGCCCTCGTAGGTCGTGTTGACGAAGGCAATGCGACGCCGTGCGGCCGATTGCGGATCAGCAGCGACGCGCGCCACCACGGCGCGGTAGGAGTCAGCCGGCAGTGCCGGCGCGGCGTAAGGCGCACCCACGTCGGCGCCGGCGCTGATGTCCAGCGACCCGGCGCAGTCGCGCACCGACAGGGTCATCATGTGTTCGGTGGCCAGGCCGCCCCAGCCTTCACCCTTCAGCGGGCCCAGCGGCATCAAGCCGCGCGAAGGCTTCAGGCCCAGCACGCCGCAGCAGGACGAAGGAATGCGGATCGACCCGCCGCCGTCACTGCCATGGGCGATGCGCACCATGCCGCTGGCCAGCGCAGCGCCCGCGCCGCCGCTGGACCCGCCCGCGCTATAGCCCGCCTTCCAGGGGTTCTGGGTGGCCGGCCCGTAGACCGGCGATTCGGTGGTGGGGCTCAGGCCCAATTCGGCGCTGGTCGTGCGGCCGAACGGAATCAGGCCCGCGCGGCGGTAGCGCTTGACGATCTCGGCGTCGACGTTCCATTCCACCTGGCCGTACAGCACCGAACCCATGGCGCTGGGCAGGCCCAGCGCCGCCGTGCCCAGGTCCTTGAGCAAGGTGGGTACGCCCAGGAACGGCCGTCTCTGCAATTGCGCCAACCGCTGTTCCTGCGACTGGCCGCCCAGCTCCTCGTCCAATGACTGCGCCAGGCGTAGGCCGATTTCCGCCTGCAGGCCGCAGGCGGCGTTGATCGAGGGATTGCGGGCCGCCACCCGGTCCACCGCCTGCTGCATCGCAGCAAGCGCAGTGGTGACCCCTTGTGCGATATCGGCGCCCAGCGCCGTCGCGTCCAGGGTGGAGGAATCATGGCGTTCAGCGGTGCTCATGCTTGCAATGCTCCAGGTGACTGACGGCGGATTGCCGCTGACGCCAGGATATCGGCAGTCGCTGCGGGCAACAAGCTCACGCCCCTGCGATGCCGCCGCGGCCGGATCAGTTCTGGCCTGCGGCCTGGTCTTCGTCGTCGTCCCCGGTGTAGCCCTCGTCCGCAGTGCCGAGCAGGAGCCGGGCGTCGGCTTCGGGCAGCGCCTCGACGGCTTTCAGGTTCTTGAGCATGGCGCGGGTGCGCACTTCCGTCTGGCCGATCTTGTTGCTGGCGGTGTCCAGCGTCTTCTTGACGCTGGCCAGGGATTCGCCGAACTTGCCGAACTCCGTCTTGACCGCGCGCAGCACCTGCCAGACCTCGGACGAACGCTGTTCGATCGCCAGCGTGCGAAACCCCATCTGCAGGCTGTTCAACAATGCCGCCAGGTTGCTGGGGCCGGCCACGTTGACGCGCAGGTCATGCAGCTTATCGAGCAGCCCCGGGCGGCGCAGCACCTCCGCGTACAGGCTCTCGGTAGGCAGGAACATGATGGCGAAGTCGGTGGTGTGCGGCGGCGCCACGTACTTGCCGGCGATCAGGCGCGCCTGCAGTTCCACCGCGCGGCCCAGCGCGGCGCCGGCGTTCTTCACGCCTTCGGTGTCGGCGGCTTCCTGCGCGTCCATAAGGCGCTCGTACTCTTCCTTGGGAAACTTGGCGTCGATCGGCAGCCAGACGGGTTCGCCGCCATCGCCGCGCCCCGGCAGGCGGATGGCGAACTCCACCACGGCATCGCTGCCCGGCACGGGCTTGATGTTGCTGGCGTATTGGTCCGGCGTCATGTTGTCCTCGATCAGCCTGGCCAGTTGCACCTCGCCCCAGGTGCCGCGCGACTTGACGTTGGTCAGCACCCGCTTCAGGTCGCCCACGCCCGCCGCCAGGGCCTGCATTTCGCCCAGGCCCTTGTGCACGGCCTCCAGGCGGTCCGACACCAGCTTGAAGGACTCGCCCAGGCGCTGCTCCAGCGTGGCGTGGAGCTTTTCGTCCACGGTGCGGCGCATTTCGTCGAGCTTGGCGCTGTTGTCGGTTTGCAACGATTGCAGCCGCTGGTCGACCGTGGCGCGCACTTCCATCAGGCGCCGCTCGTTGATCTGGATGAGGCCCTGCAGCTGCTCGGAGAAACCCGCCGCAAATCGCGCCAGCGATTCCGCCGACTCCGCGCGCGCGGCCTGGGCGTCACGCGACAACCCGGCGCGCAAATCGCCATGCGACTGCGACAGCTCCACCCTCAGGGCGCGGGTGGAGTCCGCGAATTCGCTGCGCAGGCCGCGCTGCCCTTCCGCGATGTCGGCGCGCAGCGCGCGCTCGGTGCGTTCCAGGCTTTCCAGCAGCGCGTCGAGCCGGGCATCCTGCGCGGGCGGGCGCAGCCATGCCAGCAAGGTCGCCAAAAAAGCCAGAACGGCGCCGCCCGCGGCGATCCAAAGCAGATGTATGTCGTTCAAAAGATGCGTCTCCAAAGCCGGGATTGTAGGACTCCGGCCACGCCTTCCCTGGTAAATCCGGCCGAGATTCGGCATCTGGCGGACTCATGCTCCAGCTCAAGGATTAAACTCGGGAGCATCCAAACAGGCTTGATCTCCCCTTGAACCCCGCAGATCCTTCTCTCTGTACGCCCGCGGCGTCTTTCCAGTCCATCTTCGGGCCGCTGGACCTGAACGCCGCCACGCCGGTCGCCTCCGGCCATGACCGGCACATCTTCCAGCACCCCAACATGCCGTCCTTGCTCGTCAAGGTCATGGACATGCGCGCCCGCGCGATTTATCTGGAGGCCCGCCCGTTCAAGCGCTGGTACAAGCAATACCAGCGCGAAAGCGCGTACCGCGTCTACCTGACCGAAATCTACGAATACGTCACCACCACCACCCGCCCCTCGGGCGTATGGCAGGTGCCCATGGCGCGCATACTCGGCGTGGCCCAAACCACGCTGGGCTTGGGCCTGGTCGTCGAGAAAATCCGCGACGCCGACGGCAACATCGCCCCCACCGTGACGGACCTGGCCAGGCAGGGCAAGCTCGACGACGCCCTCAGCGCGCAGCTGGACGAATTCTTCCAGGATCTGGCCGATGCCCACGTGGTTCTGCACGATGTCTCCGCCAGCAACATCGCCTGTGGCCTGAATGCCGACGGCAAGCAGGGCTTGTACCTGATCGACGGCTTCGGCGGCCTGCCGCTGATCCCGATCTATGCCTGGAGCAAGCGCCTGAACAGCCGGCGCATCCACCGCAAGTACGTGCGCATGCGCGCGGCCCTGGCCGAACGCATTGCCACCGGCGGGTTCTGACGCGCCCTGCGCAGACGCGGCCGGGGCGCGGGCCGGTCGGTTACGCCTGCGGCGCCTCTGGCAACACCACGCCCTGGCGGTCCACCCATACGTAGTCGTGGCCGGCGCGCTGTCCGCGGCGCAAGGGATTGCGCGTGCAAAAGGCCGCGTAAGCAGGGTCCACAAAACGGTAGTGCAGGTGTTCGTCCCGGCCCAGCGGAATGCCCAGGCGCGTGGTGCAGATCAGGGCTTCGGGCGACTCCCCCACATCCTCCACATACAGCGCCTGCGGGTCGAAACCGCGTGCGTCCCAGTCCGGCACTTTCAGGCCCAGCGCCCGGCACAGCAGGGTCTGGCCGGCGCACAGGCCGGAGACCGGTCGCGGCCGCCCTTGCGCATCGGGGTTCAACTCCAGCATGCGGGCCAGCGCTTGCGGTCCGGACAGCGCGTCCGTCCAGGGATAGGCGGATTTGATCAGCACGGCATTGCCCGGCCCTCCCGCGCTGAAATTCAGCGAATCCCCGCCGCGGGCGTAATACATGTAGACCGTACCGCCGTCCATGAACAGCGCGCGCCGCTTATGGGTGTACCCCAGCGACGCATGGCTGCCCTTCTCTTCCAGGTAATAGGCTTCGGTCTCGATGATGCGGGCCGACAGCCACAGGTCGCCCACGCGGTGGCGGATGACCTTGCCCGGCAGCTCGCGCGCCAGCTGGGCGGCGTCGCGGTCGAAGAAGGCGTCAGGCAAGGCCCGGCCGGGCGCGCCCGGCGCCAGGCCGGCCTGGGCCGGCGCCTCAGGCGAAACGTTCGCCGTAGCGCTTTTCGCTGAAGCCAACGCTCACCTCGCCATCGGGCGTGACCGTGACCGGGCGGCGCACCAATGCCGGATACTCGGCGATCAACTGGGTCCACTGCGCATCGGTGTGCGCCGTCTTGCGCTCTTCGGGCAGGTTGCGCCAGGTCATGGACGTGCGGTTGACCAGTTTTTCCCAGCCGCCGACCTGGTCAGCCCAGGCTTTCAGCGTGGCGGCCGGCACCGGGTTGTCGCGGTAGTCCACGAACGCGTGGGCGACGCCATGCGCCGTCAGCCAGTCGCGCGCCTTGACGCAGGTGCTGCACTTGGTCAGGCCATACAGGGTGGTTTGCTTCATTTGGGTTCGGACTCCTTGCGCCATTGCATGCGGTTGGCCAGGATCACGCAAGTGCCGACCGCCAGGATGAAGAGGGTCGCCAGCGCGTTGATCTCGGGTTTCAGGCCCAGGCGCACGCGCGAGAAAACTTCCATGGGCAACGTGCTGGAGCTGGGGCCGGACAGGAACGAGGCCAGCACCACGTCGTCCAGCGACAGGGTGAAGGACAGCAGCCAGGCCGAGGCCAGCGCCGGCGCGATCAGCGGCAGCGTGATCTTGAAGAACACGGTCATGGGCGTGGCGCCCAGGTCCAGCGCGGCTTCTTCCAGCGAACGGTCCAGGTCGCGGATGCGGGTCTGGATGACCACCGCGACAAAGGCCATGCACAGGGTCACGTGGCCGACCCAGATCGTGAAGATGCCGTTTTCGGCGGGCCAGCCCAGGCTGCCGCGCAGCTCCACGAACATCAGCAGTAGCGAGATGCCCAGCACCACTTCGGGGATGACCAGCGGCGCGCTCAGCATGCCCACGTACAAGGCGAAGCCGCGGAAGCGCCCCATGCGCCCCAGCACGTAGCCGGCCCAGGTGCCGATGATGACGGCGGCGGTGGCAGTCATGGCGGCAATGCGGAACGACAGCCAGGCCGCGCGCAGCAGCGCGTCGTCGTTGAACAGCGAGTGATACCAGCGGAACGAGAAACCGGTCCAGGACGTGACGGTGGGCGACTCGTTGAACGAGAACACCATCAGGCTGATGATGGGCACGTACAGGAAAAAGTACCCCAGTCCCAGCACGACGGCGCGCAAAGTCTTGTTGGGCCCGTTCATTTGCGGCCTCCGTTCGCCTGTTCCTGCTGCTTGACCTGGTTGTATTGGAAGTACACCAGCGGCACCAGCAGCAACAGCACCATCACGCAGGTCACGGCCGAAGCCATGGGCCAGTCGGCGTTGTTGAAGAACTCATTCCACATCACGCGGCCCATCATGAGCGTGTTGGCGCCGCCCAGCATTTCGGGGATCACGTACTCGCCCACCGCCGGGATGAACACCAGCATGGCGCCGGCAATCACGCCCTGGCGCGACAGCGGCACCGTGATCTGCCAGAACGCCTGCCAGGGCTTGGCGCCCAGATCGTAGGCGGCTTCCAGCAGGCGCAGGTCCATCTTCACCAGCGTGGCGTACAGCGGCAGGATGAAGAATGGCAGGTAGGCGTAAACCATGCCGATGTAGACGGCGACGTCGGTGCGGTAGATTTCCAGCGGACTGGAAATGATGCCCAGGCCCTGCAGCAGGTTGTTGAGCAGCCCGTCGTTGCGCAGGATGCCGACCCAGGCGTACACGCGCAGGAGCAGCGAAGTCCAGAACGGCAGGATCACACCCAAAAGCAGCAGGTTGCGCACCGCCGGCGACGAACGCGCGATGTAATAGGCGATGGGATAGCCGATCAGCACGCAGAAGAGCGTGGTGATGGCGGCGATCTTCACCGAATTCAGATACGTGGCGAAGTACAGGCTGTCCGTGAACAGCAGGATGTAGCCGCGCAGGTGCAGGCTGAACTGCACCGCCTCGTCCTTGAATTCCGCCAGGGACGTATAGGGCGGAATGCCGAACTTCAGCTCGGCGAAACTGATCTTCAGGACCAGCAGGAACGGCACCAGCAGGAACAGCACCAGCCAGGCGAACGGCGGCACCACCGCCAGCGCCCGGCCCGACGGCAACCAGTCGCGGGGCGAAAAGCGGATCATGACGCCAGCACCGTGGCGCTGTCGGCGTCCCAGCTGACGAAGATCTCTTCATCGATGCCGGGCGCGTCCATCTGGGCCAGCAACTGGCTGGGCACGCTGGCCTCGACCGTCTTGCCGGAATCCAGGCGGATCTGATAAAGCGCGTAGCTGCCCATCCAGGCCATGTGGCTGACCATGCCATGGGCCCAGTTGTATTCGGCTTCGGGCTGCTCGCGCGACACCACCAGCCGTTCAGGGCGGATGGAGACGTGCACTTCCATGCCCAGCGGCTCGCTCACGCCGTGGTTGACGAAGAGCGGACGGGTCAGCTCGCCGCACTCGATGGCGACGTGGTCCGGTTCATCGACCACGATGGTGCCGGTGAACATGTTGGTCGACCCGATGAAGCTGGCAACGAAGCGGGAATTCGGAAAGGCGTAGACGTCCTGCGGCGTGCCGCATTGGACGATCTGGCCTTCGGTCATGACGGCCAGGCGGTGGGCCATGGTCATGGCTTCTTCCTGGTCGTGCGTGACCATGATGCAGGTCACGCCGACCTGCTCCAGGATCTTCACGAGTTCGATCTGGGTCTTCTGGCGGATCTGCTTGTCCAAGGCGGACATGGGCTCGTCCAGCAGCAGCAGCTTGGGCCGCTTGACCAGGCTGCGCGCCAGGGCCACGCGCTGCTGCTGGCCGCCCGACAGCTGGTTGGGCTTGCGGCGCGAATAACCGGCCATCTGGACCAGGTCCAGGGCTTCGAACACGCGGTCATGGATCTCGGCCCGGTCCACGCCTTCCTGCTTCAGGCCGAAGGCCACGTTGGCCTCGACCGTCATGTGCGGGAACAGCGCGTAGGACTGGAACATCATGTTCACGGGCCGGCGGTACGGCGGCACGTGCGTGATGTCTTCGCCGTCCAGGAATATCTGGCCCGAGGTGGCTTCCTCGAAGCCCGCCAGCATGCGCAGCAAGGTGGACTTGCCGCTGCCCGAACTGCCGAGCAGGGCGAAGATCTCGTTGCGCTTGACCGAGAGATTGACGGAACGGACGGCGACCACATCGCCGAAGATCTTTACGACATCGGAAATCCGGACGAACTCGTCCGGATCGGCCGAATGCTGCGCCGAGTAACGGCTATCGCTCATGATGACTTATCTTCCAGACTTCAGCTCGGACCACATCCGGTTTTGCAGGCGTTGGATGTTCAAGGGCAGCGCCTTGATCACATACAGGGTCTTGGAGACGTCCGCCGGCGGGTAGATCATGGGGTTGTCGGCCACGTCCTTGACCACGAACTGCCGCGCCTCTTTGTTGGCGTTGGGATAGAACATGGTGTTGGTGATGGCCGCGTGCACCTTGGGCGTTTCGATGTAGTTGATGAAGGCCAGCGCCTCTTCGGGATGCGGAGCATCCTTGGGGATGACCATCAGGTCGAACCACGCGGGCGCGCCGCCCTTGGGGATGAAGTAGTTCACTTCATAGGACTTCTTGGCGTCCTGGGCGCGCTTGCGAGCGATCATCACGTCGCCGGAAAAGCCGTAGACCATGCACAGGTCTCCCACGGCCAGCTCGTCGATATAGCCCGACGAGCTGAACTGGCGGATGTACGGGCGGATCTTCATCAACACGTCCAGCGCGGCCTTGTAGTCGTCGGCGTTGGTGCTGTTGGGATCCTTGCCCAGGTACTTCAGCACGGCCGGGAACACCTGGGCGGCTTCGTCCAGCATCGAGATGCCGCACTCTTTCAGCTTGGCGGCGTTCTCGGGCTTGAAGATCATGTCCCAGTTGGCCAAGTCCACGCCGTCGCCCATGATCTGCTTGACCTTGGTGACGTTGTAGCCCAGGCCATTGGTGCCGTAGCCCCAGGGAATGGCGTATTCGTTGCCGGGATCGACGGTGGCGACCAGCGCCATGATTTCGGGATCCAGGTACTTCCAGTTCGGGATCTTGGACTTGTCCAGCTTCTGGAACAGGCCGGCTTCGATCTGGCGCGAGGCGTAATGCGTGGACGGGACAACGACGTCATAACCCGACTTGCCGGCCAACAACTTGGCCTGCAGGGTGTCGTTGCTGTCGTAGACGTCATAGCGGACCTTGATGCCGGTTTCCTTTTCAAAACCGGGAATTGTGTCCGGAGCCGTGTATTCGGCCCAGTTGTAGACGTTGACGACCTTGTTCTGCGCCACCGCCGCCGACGAGGCCGCCATGACCAGCATCGCCCCAAGCGCCAAGCGCATACCCGCCCGTAGTTTCATCACCAGCCCCCTTGCGTTATGCCGTATGTGACAGGAGTACCAAAAGGCGAAATGATAAAGCTTTTTAGCGAGGACCTGCCCAACTTTGCCGGGTGATTGGCGCGATTTGGGCCAGATGGCGGCATTTGGCCGCCCCCGCCGGGATCAGGGCTGGATCCCCACGCCCCAGGCCGTCCAGTAGCTGTCGCGCAGGCGCAGCCAGAAGCGCTCGCCCTCTTCCCCGGCGACCTTGCGCAGCGAACGGCGCAGGCGTTCCAGGTTGGCCTCGCGCTGGCGGTCGGACAGGGAACCTTGCGTGCCGCGGTCGAAATCGATCAGCCAGATGCGACCGTCGCTGCCCACCAGGATGTTGAAGGCATTGAGGTCTGCATGCCAGACGCCCGCCCGGTGCATGCGCACGATGGCCTCGGCCGCCACCTGCCAGACCGGCTCGGCCAGCATGTGGGCCAGCGGCCGCACGCCGGGAATGCGCTCGACCACGATGGCGGCGCGGTAGATCGGGCCTTGCCGCCAATAGGCGGCGGCCAGCGGCGCAGGCACCGCCAGGCCCTGGGCGCGCATGGCGGCCAGCAGGCGGTATTCGCGAAAGCTGCGGGTGCGGGCCTCGCCGTTCCAGAGATAGGCGTCGCGGCTGATGCGCGCGATCATCCCGCCGCGGCGGTAGCGGCGCAGCACGCCCTGCCAGCCCGCCCCCTGCACGAACCAGGCGGCCTGGCGTCCGCCGGCATCCACCGGCCGCGCCCGATCGCCATAGTGCGCCGGGTTGAACAGGTCCGGGCCGGCTTCTGTCAGGCGCGAGGGATCGCTCAGCATGGCTCCGCCCAGGGGGCCGGACCAGGCCTGGCGCCGTTCGCCGGATCGGGAATCGCCTTCAGCCTTCACGATTGCGCATCCAGTCGGCTACGCCGTAGAAGGACTGCAGCAGGCGTTCGACCAGGGCCGGTTCGATCCCCTGGTCTTCCATGGCCCGGCCAATGCAGGTCACCCACTGGTCGCGCTCGACCTCACCGATCGAGAACGGCAGGTGGCGGGCGCGCAGCCGGGGATGGCCGAAGCGTTCTATATAGTGGTCCGGGCCGCCAAAGTAACCGCAAAGAAACCAGAACAGCTTGTCGCGCGCCTGGTCCAGGCTGGGACCATGGGCCGCCCGCAGCTCCTTCAGGTCGGGCTCCATGTCCATTAGGTCATAGAAGCGGTCCACCAGGGCGCGCACGCCCGGCTCGCCGCCAAGTAGGTCAAAAATGCTGCTGGAGTTTTCCACGGGTTCGGTAATCGTATGGACGCGCGTCGGCATCAGGTTTCTCGTAGGGTGACCAGGGGCGGCGTGCGCAACACGCCGCGCAGGGCCAGGGCGCCGCCGGCCCAGGCGCCCAACATGCCCGCGGCGATGCCCGCCAGCCACGGCCAAAGGCTAAGAGTAATAGTGAAATCAAAGACCTGCGTTGACAAAGCCCAAGCGATTGCGGTGGCGCCGGCCGCTGCCAGCAGACCAGCCAGGCCACCCACGGCCCACAGCTCGATGCGCTGGGAGCGCGCCAGCTGGCTACGGGTGGCGCCCAGAGCGCGCAGCACGGCGGCTTCGCGCATGCGCTCGTCGCGCGTGGCCGTCAGCGCCGCGGACAGCACCAGCACGCCGGCGGCCAGCGTGAACAGGAACAACAGTTGAACGGCCTTCCCCACTTCGTTCAGTACTGATTGCAGCTGTTGCAGGATGGCGCCTACGTCGAACACCGTCAGGTTCGGGAACTCGCGCACCAGCGCGGGCAGGACCGAGGCCTTTTCGGGCGGCAGGTAGAAGGACGTGATCCAGCTCTGGGGCATGTCGGCCAACGCGGCGGGCGTCAGGATGGCGAAAAAATTGACGCGCATCGTATCCCAATCGACCCGTCGGGTGCTGGTGACTGCCGCCTCGACCTGCTGCCCCGCCACATCGAAGGTCATCTTGTCGCCCAGCGCCAGGCCCAGGCTCTTGGCCAGGCCTGACTCCAGCGACACCTCGGACGCGCCCGGCTCCAGCCAGCGGCCCTGCTCGATACGGTTGGAAGACGGCAATTCGTCGCCATAGGACAGGTTGAACTCGCGGTCCACCAGCCGCTTGGCGCGGGGCTCCTCGTAGTCGTCCGGCCCCACGGGCTTGCCGTTGATGGCGATCAGCCGCCCGCGCACCATCGGCGCCAGCGTGATGCGGCCCAGGCCTTCGCGGGTGAGCGCGTCGGTCACGGCCTGGCGCTGGTCCGGCTGCACATTGATGAGGAAACGGTTGGGTGCGTCCGGCGGCAAGGTCCGCTGCCAGCCCTGGATCAGGTCGGTGCGCGTCATGGTCAGCAACAACAGCGCCATCAGGCCCACCGCCAAAGCGCACACCTGGGTGATGGTGGCGGCGCGCCGGCGCACTACGCCAGCCAGCGCGAAACGCAGCGCCGGCAGGCCGGCGGCCAGCCGGCGCACGCGCGCCAGGCCCAGGATGCAGAGCCAGGCCACCAGCGCGAACACGGCGAAGGCTCCCAAGAAGCCGCCCGCCACCACGCCGCCCAGCTTGGCGTCGCCGGCAAACCACCAGATCAGCAGCGCGAAGCCCGCGGCCCCCAGGACATAGCCCAGGGCGCTGCGCGCGCTGAGCGCGTCGGCGTCGCGGCGCAGCACCCGGGCCGGCGGCACGTGGCGCAGCTGGGCCAGCGCCGGCAAGGCAAAACCCAGCAACAGCAAAAGGCCGGTCAACAGCCCCTGCAAGGCCGGGATGGCCGAGGGCGCAGGCAAGCTGGTATCGATCAGCGAACCCAGCAGCATGACCAGCACCTGATGCACCGCATAACCCAGCAGGCAGCCCGCGGCCGACGAGAACAGGCCGACCAGGGTGAACTCCAGCGTCAGCATGCGCGACACTTGCGACTGCACCGCCCCCAGGCAGCGCATGACCGCGATGCCGTCGCGGTGGCGCGTCATGTAGCGGCCGGCGGCCAGGGCCACGGCCACGGCCGATATCAGCACCGCCAGCAGCGCGACCAGCGACAGGAAGCGCTGCGCCCGGTCCAGCGTGCGGCGCACTTCGGGCCGGCCGGACTCCAGGGTGGCAACCTTCTGGCCGCGCTTCAGATTCTGCTTGAGCCACGTCGAGTAGCCCGCCACGGCGTCGGGCTGGCCCGCAACCAGCATGGCGTAGCCGATGCGGCTGCCCGGCGCGATCAGGCCGGTGGCGGGCAGATCGCTGGCGCGCAGCAGCACCCGCGGCGCCACGTTGACGAATTGCATGCCGCGGTCCGGCTCATAGGTAATGACGCGGTCCACCCGCAGGTGGGCGTCACCCACGTTCAGCGTGTCGCCCACCTTCAGGTTCAGCAGGGACAGCAATTGGGCGTCCACCCAGACCGCCCCTTCAGGCGGAATATCGCGAGTCGGGGCATCGGGTTCGAACGGTGCGCCCGCCACGCGCAGGGCGCCGCGCAGCGGATAGCCCGGCTCCACCGCCTTCAGCGCAGCCAGTTGGGCGCCGTCTCCGGCTCCGACCATGGAGGGAAACTGCCAGGTGCTGGAGACGGCCAAACCGCGTTCGCGGGCCTGATCCATGAAGACCGCTGGCACCGGCTCGTCGGCGTCCAGCACCAAGTCGGCGCCCAGCATCTGCCCGGCGTCGCGCTCCAGCGCCCGGCCGACCCGGTCCGCCAGGAAGCCGACGCTGGTCACCGCGGCAACCGCCACGACCAGCGCCAGCACCAGCAGCCGCAGTTCCCCGGCGCGGGCGTCGCGCATCATCATCCTGGCGCCCTGGCGCAAGGTGGACCAAAAACCTGGGCGCCTGGCCCGTGACGTATCAGGGAAATCCATCATTCCACAATGTTAACCAACGGCCTAGATCGGGGCCGAATCCCGATATCATCCCGGGGCGGGAGGCTAAGCCACCCATAAAGATACTCAAAACCTGGAGAAGACGATGCGTAAATCCTGGCTTGCCGCCACGATACTGGCCGCCTGCACGGCCGCAACCGCCCTGCCCGCCGTGGCGCAGAACACCCTGAAGATGGCCTACGCGCTGTCCACGTCCTCGCACTATGGCGCCGGCGCCGACGCGCTGGCCAAGTCCATCGAAGCCTCCACGGGCGGGAAGTACAAGGTACAGCAATTCGCCAACAGCGCGCTGGGCGGCGAACGCGAAGTGATCGAAGGCCTGCAGATCGGCACCATCGACCTGGCCATCGTGTCCACCGGCGCCACGCTGAACTTCGTTCCCGAAACCGGCGTGTTCGACATCCCCTTCCTGCTGCGCGACCTGCCGCACGCCCGCAACGTGCTCGACAGCAAGATCGGACAAGATATGCTGGCAAAGTTCCCCAGCCGCGGCATCATCGCCCTGGCCTGGGGCGAACAGGGCTTCCGCCACCTGACCAACAACGTCCGCCCGGTCAAGACGCCGGCCGACGCCAAGGGCCTGAAGATCCGCACCACGGAAAACCCGATCCACATTACGGCCTTCCGCCAGATCGGCATCCTGCCGACGCCCATGGCCTGGCCTGAAGTCGCCACCGCCCTGCAGCAAGGCACCATCGATGGCCAGGAGAACCCGCTGTCGGTGATCACCTCGGCCAAGCTGTCGCAGATGCAGAAATACCTGTCCTTGACCGGCCACGTCTACGGCCCGGCCCTGGTGCTGATGTCGGCCAACGTGTACGAGGGCCTGTCGGCCGCGGACAAGGCCAACTTCGACAAGGCTGGCAAGGAATCCGCCCAGGCCATGCGCGCCTACGTGGACAACATCGAGAAGACGGGCGTCGAACAACTGAAGAAGGAAGGCATGCAGGTGACCGAAGTGGACCGCGCCGCCTTCGCCGCCGCCGTCGAGCCTGCCTACCCCGAGTACTACAAGAAGTTCGACAAGAAGCTGATCGACGCGATCCGCGACACCAAGTAAGCAGGGGCCGCCCCGATCCGGGGCGCATCCCCTTGGCGGCGGGATCCCGGTCCCGCCGCTTTTGTTCCCATCCTTTGCGTACAACGCCAACGGGATTCATCATGCGTTTGCTCTGCGCCTTCGACCGCGGCCTGTTCAAACTGGTCTCGGTCCTTGCCCAACTGCTGCTGGTGGCCGCCGCGGCCGCCGCCTTCTACCAAGTCATCGCGCGCTTCGTGCTGCACTCCCCGGCCGACTGGAGCGAGGTACTGACCCGCGCCCTCCTGATCTGGACCGTGCTGCTGGGCGTGGCCCTGGCCTTTCGCCACGGCGCCATGATCAGCGTGGAACTGCTGCGCAACCTGCTGGGCGGCACGCGCCGCCGCGTGCTCGAAGCCGTGATCGGCCTGATCTGCGCCGGATTCCTCGGCTTTCTGGCCTGGATTGGCGGCAACATGACCTACCGCGTGCGCTTCCAGACCGTGCCGAGCCTGGACATTTCGATTTCCTGGATCTACCTGGCCATCCCCGTGGGCGCCACCCTGGCCGCCATCGCCGTGCTGGCCCGATGGTGCGCCGGCGAAGAAGACGACGTGCCTGTGCGCAACGACGCGCAAGGCTGAGCCGCCCCCCCCACAGAACATAAGCAGCAGATATCGCCATGTCCCAATTAATGATTGTCTCGATGCTGATTTTCTTCGGGCTGTCCGTGCCGGTCGCCGTGTCGATCGGCCTGGCCAGCCTCGCGGGAGTCGGCGCCGCCGGCCTGCCCTGGGTGGTGGTGGCCCAGCAACTCTTCGCCGCGCTGGACAAGTACCCGCTGGTCGCCATCCCCTTCTTCATCCTGGCCGGCAACCTGATGGAAGCCGGCGGCATCTCCGAACGCATGGTGGAGTTCGCCAAGAGCGTCGTGGGCGGCATCCAGGGCGGCCTGGCCTGCACCTGCGTGCTGACCTGCATGATCTTCGCAGCCGTGGCCGGCTCCAGCGTGGCCACCACCTTCGCGGTGGGCGCGATCCTGATTCCCGCCATGATCCGGCACGGCTACCCCGCGCCCTTCGCGGCCTCATTGCAGGCCAGCGCGGCGGAACTGGGCGTGATCATCCCGCCTTCGATCCCGATGATCCTGTTCGCGGTATCCACCGACACCTCGACCGGCGAACTGTTCATCGCCGGCGTCATGCCGGGCATCCTGATCGGCGTGGCGCTGATGTTCTACGTCTGGTTCTACGCCAAGCGCAACAACCTGGGCAAGCGCGACGGCGAAGGCCGCCTGCCGCTGTGGCCGGCGTTCAAGAACGCCTGGCTGGCGCTGCTGATGCCGGTCATCATCCTGGGCGGCATCTACGGCGGCGTGTTCACGCCGACCGAGGCCTCGGTGGTGGCAGTGATGTACGCGGTGGTGGTGGGCAAGTTCATCTACCGCCGCCTGAGCTTCAAGCAGCTGTCCGCCACGCTGCACAAGTCGGTGGTGTCGACGGCGGTGATCATGTTCGTGATCGCCAACGCCGGCATCTTCAGCTTCCTGCTCAACCGCGCGGGCATCCCGGACGCGCTGGGCGTGTGGCTGGCGCAGATCTTCGACACCAAGTTCACCTTCCTGATGGGCGTGAACGCGGCGCTGTTCGTGATCGGCATGTTCATCGAAACCTCGGCATCCATCGTGGTGCTGGCGCCCTTGCTGCTGCCGGTGGCGCTGAAATTCGGCGTGGAGCCGGTGCACTTCGGGATCATCATGGTGGTGAACCTGGCGCTGGGGATGATTACGCCGCCGTTCGGCGTGAATCTTTTCGCGGCTTGCGCAGTGGCCAAGTTGCCGTTGGAGAGGTTGATCAAGCCGTTGATTCCGTTTGTGGGGGTGGTGATTGTTTGCCTGATGGTCATTACTTATTGGCCGGGGTTGTCGCTGGGTTTGCGGGACCTGGTCTACGCTAAGTAGGTCTGTTTGCAGGTTCTGTTGTAGTGGCGGGCGTCGGGGCTTCTTCGTAGGCCGCTCGCCGGCGCGGGCGCCTGAGGGGCGAGCGCCCACGCTTGCGGTCCGGAGCGTTCGCTCCGGACTGCCCCTTCGTCATCTTCGTCCGGGCCTGCGGCCCTCCCTTCAGATTCCCTCGGGCGCATCGAGGTTGCTCGCCGCCAAGGCGCCCGCGCCGGCGAGCTACCGAATTCTTGGCCTGTTGCGCTGCTAGACCTGTGGTTGGTGGCGAGTCTTGCGTTGCCCGCTGCTTGCGGCCGCGCGGGCGGCCGCAAGCAGCATACGTGTTGATGGGCGTCGTGGCTGTCTGCGCTTGCGCGAATGCGGGGAACCGTTTGCTAATGGCACCTGCATCTGGGGTGTGGGCGGTGATGGGTGGCGCGCGGCGAGCAGCCGTTCACGCATCGAGATCCGTTCGCGCGCGCCACCCATCCGGCGGAAGCAACTCGTTGACCCCGCGCCGCGTCTCGGCCGCTGCCCCCCCCTCAGACCCTGCGTCGTGATCGCCTCGGACCACAATGTTGTCCACGCACCAGGGCGGATTCAAGCTCGCGTACGGATCTCGGAAGATCGTCTGCGGATTGCAGCCCCCCGCAGCACGTGTAGCTGTCGCACGTTTCTTTGCTGACGGATTGTCACGCCATTAGGCCTGTAAGCGAAACGGCTCTATCTGGGCTCTGACGCACGACATCGCCATTCATGCACCTAGTCTTTTGTAGAGATGTGCAGCTGATGCCTATCAGATAGCCTGCGTTCGCCATGTCATTTTTCGCGCGAGGAGGAATTCACGAATTGACATGGTCGGATTACGCGAGGGATTCGTCCAGATCTGCTCGCACCTGTTCCATCAACTCAATATCACGCACTGGAGTCGTCTTATGACATTCAAGAAACGTGCTGTGCTAGCTGTCGCCTCCCTGACACTCGCGGCGTTCGCCCAGAACGCCATGGCTGAGGGCGCCTACTCGAGTTCCGCGGTCATGCCGACCATCTACAGCAAGAATCACTGGTACACCGTGGCACCGCCCGTGCTCGGGAGTCCCCCGAGCACTGCAACCATCACCACGGTGTACTACAGCTACGGCTATCGCTTTCCGCGCCCGGCAGGCTTCCAAGTGCTGCTGTGCGACAACAGCGGCACCAACTGCACCGACGTGACCTCCAGGGGCTCGGGCTCGGTCAGTTTCAAAGGCAAAGGTGTCAAGGCCAACACGCCTGTCCGCTTCCAAGCACGCGTCGCTGGCAATGGCACGATGTCGCCCCTGGTGGGTGATGGCACCGCCAACGTGTCGGTGAACTACGACGACTGATCCGGCATTCGGCGAGCGGGCAATGGGTCTCACCCCGGCTCGCCGTGAATGATGAATCTGCAACTACGCGGCCTTTCAGCCCGCCGGTGCGAGCCAGCCACTGGCCTCAAGGTAGTCTTCGGATTGCGAGTTCGTATGGTCAAAGAGCTTGGCAAGAATCTGATCTGCAGGAGTACCCTTTGCCTTCTCGGAGTCGTATATCGCCTTGCGCTGCGCGTCAATCACGGCGGCCTCCTTGGAAAACCTTTCCTTGAAGGCTTCGTCGATGATGCGCCCGGAAGAGAGCTTATTCAACGGTTCCCCTCCCCTTCCCGGTGCAAGCTGGTCGCGAATGTCGTACCAGATCGTGCTGGGTATGTTCACCATGTCAGACGCGAACTGTTCAGCGTATTGCGGGTCGGAAGCTGCGGAATTCAACCACTTTTCCTGAATCGCCGTGCGGCCCTGCGTCGCGGTCCCCGCCTGGTTCGAGCGCTTGCGCGCCGCATCGGAAATGCTCACTTGTGTGTTCGAAGAATCGAATCCCCCTAAACCCGCCACGTCCATCGACGTCGATTTCGCCGTAGTCGAACTCGGTCTCGAAAAGCCCACTCGATCTGCGCCTTGGAACGAAAGAACGCTATAGCCAGACTGAATATTCACTTGCATCCCCAATCAATATAGGAAGTGCCGCCCCTTGAAGCATTTTTGCTCAATGTTCTTGGCACCTACGCCCCGGAAAGCTACGTTGATAGAACTGCGTCCTAACTTGTCGCCTGATACTAGATTGAAGGATTGCGAGCCTTACGTCCAAAAAGCGAGCGAAAAATGGGACTTTTCTGACTTCTTTCATGCCACGCACACGCATTCTCAGCGCAAGACACATAACCCTCAGCGCTACCTCCCGGCCGCGCTGACCGGATTGTTTCTTTTGACGTGCGACGCCGTGTTCGGTGCCGATGTTCTCTATTCCGAGTACCAAGCCAAACAGCAGCAAAGTGCGTTCGCGTTTCCCCTGGAAGAAGCCATCGCGCTGGCGGTGAGGAACAACAGGTTGGTGAAAAGCGCCTACGTCCAGCGCATCAGCCAGAAATTCGATCTCTATGTCAGCGAAGGGAAGTTCTACCCGAAACTGCTGCTCACAACGTCCGCATTGACGAGCAAAGTCAACGGTACCTCCAGCAACGCGAAAGACCTGAACACCAACGCGTCGGTCACCTTGCCGACCGGGGCGACCGTATCTATCGCCAATGTCCAGGGCAGGAGCACCGCAGGCAAATCTTCGTCTACATCGGTCACGCTGAGCCAGCCCCTGCTGAAAAATGCTGGCATCGATGCGAACAGGGCCTCAGTCCGCATCGCGCGCCTCGATGATGAAATCAGCCGGCTAGCACTCAAGGCAACGCTATCCCAAACCGTCGCGCAGGTGATCTACGCCTACCGCGAGCTCCTGCGCGCCCAGGAACAGAAGGTGATCGCCGAGGCAGCCCTGGCACGCAACAAAGACCTGTACGAGGTCAACCGCTCGTTGATTGCGGCAGGACGCATGGCCAAGGTGGAGATCCTGCAAACGCAGGCCGAAGTCGCGAATCGGGAAGTGGCGCTGGAAGAAGCGGAGAACCAGATCGACGCGGCCCGACTGGCCCTTGTAGCGTTGCTTGCTCTGGAGCCGCGCACACCTCTATACGCGACCGCTCCAACCAGCGTGGACTGGCGTCCTACCGACCCGACGCGCGCCCTGGAAACGGCGCTCACGCTTCAGCCCGACTACCTCTCCATGAAAATCCTGGTCGAACGGGCCAAGATCAGTCTGGACTATGCCAAGAACCAGCAGCTATGGGATTTGTCGCTGGTGGCCACCAGAACCCAGGTCCGGAGCGGCGGCGCGTCGCCGGGAGCCATGGACATTCAGGCGTCCGGCGCCCGGACCGGCGGCAGCTACGCGGGCCTGCAGCTCACCATCCCCTTCGGGGACCGCTCCATCAAGCAACCCGAGGTGCGCGCCTCCGTAGATCTGCACACCCAAGAACTCAAGTTGCTTGAAACGCGTCAAACGGTGGAGCACCGAATCCGCGATGCCACGCGCAATGTCCAAACCCGATGGCGCCAACTGGAACTCTCGATCAAGGCCCGCGACTTGTCCCGGCAGAAGCTTGAGGCGGAGAAGGAAAAGCTACAGGTCGGCCAATCGTCGAACTTCCAGGTGCTGTCCTTCGAGAACGACCTGCGCAATGCCGAGAACGCCCGCCTCAATGCGCAGATCACGTACCTGAACACGCTCACTGAACTGGACGAACGCATGGGCAAGACCCTCGACGTCTGGAGCATCCCCATCATCCAGACCAATGGCTATGAGAACTGAAGAGTCCATGCCGTCAGCCCGGCAGGTCGGCCTCGTGGTCGTGAGCGCCGTCGGCATCATCGAATCACTCAACATCGAGGCGGAGGTGCTTCTGCGGCTACCGAGTGTATCGCTCATCGGCCAGCCGGCCATCGCGACATTGCTCGATATCGCTGACGCAACGTCCGCGAGCACGTTGATCTCACGGTTCGGCACACCGCCGCGCGGCGGCAGTGCTCGAGAAAGACACCATCACGCCACACGGCTGTTCGTGCACTGCGAACGGCTTCCCGGCGCCGAAGCTGATGGCCGTTGGTTGATTCTGCTCGATACCCCGCTCCCCTCGGTCGCACCAGCAGCCGCAGCGCGGCGCGCGGGGCACACCAAAATTCCCACGCTGGCCGCCGGTAGCTCGGCGGCCCTCTTGGTCGCTGTGCTGCTTGGAAAAACGTTTGGCCCCGACGCGGCTCCGCCGACGGCCTCATCTGGAGCGAGTGCAGCCGCATCGGCTTCGATGACGCCAATCATGGCACCCACCACCCCGGCCTACATTTCCGTCATCGGC
Organism: Achromobacter sp. ACM02; assembly: GCF_014851605.1. Lineage (NCBI taxonomy): Bacteria > Pseudomonadati > Pseudomonadota > Betaproteobacteria > Burkholderiales > Alcaligenaceae > Achromobacter > Achromobacter sp. ACM02. The sequence continues at coordinate 237,248 of NZ_JACUZY010000008.1, read as the reverse complement.
ACCATCGAGGCCAACGAAACGCTCGGCGTTTCGGCCCCTTTCGATGGCGTCATCAAAGAAAGGCACTTCTCGTTCGACACGGAAGTCAAGCAAGATCAGTTGCTGCTGATACTGGACCCAACGGACTTGAACCAACGCGTCCAGGAAGCCAGGGTGGCGATGCTCAAGGCCGCCAAGACCATGCAGGAACTTGAGCGCTGGGACAGTGGCGCCGAAGTCTCGCGGGCGAGACGCACATTCGTGCTGGCCCGCCAGCAGGTCGAACAAACTGAGCGCAAAGTGCGGGAAACCGACGGGCTGGTCAAGAAGGGCATTCTCGCCCGGAACGAGTACGACATCGTGGCGGAACAGCTCACCGGTTTCAAAGCCCAGTTGGCGGCGGCAGCGGATGACCTGAAGGCCACCCAGGAAAAAGCCGACAAGAGCAGCATGGAAATCGCCAAAATCGAGTATGAGCAGGCCAGGGCGAAGCACGACGACTTGGCCAGGAGCGCGCTGCTGGCACGCATCGCCGCGCCGCGTTCCGGCATTCTGTCGAAGGCGCCAGCATCCTCTGGACAGGCGCCGGCGACACTTGATGCGGGAAGCCGGATCACGAAGGGTCAGCTACTGTTCAACGTCGCGCTTACCGGCAAGCTGCGCGTGTCGGCCCGGGTCGACGAAGCGGACGTCGTCGGCCTCGCCACAGGCATGCCTGTGGAAATGTGGATCGATTCACAGGAGATCGCCCCCCTCCTAGGACACCTTGCCAGTATCTCGGCACAGGCCATCCAAAGCGGCAACGGCGTCCGCAGCGCCCTGTTCGACGTGAGCGTCGATCTGCCGGCATTGAGCGAGGAGCAGCGAGGGAAGCTGCGCGTCGGAATGACCTGCAACCTTCGCATAGAAACCCGGAGCGCCGCGAATCCCGAGTCAGGCGGCCCAGCGCGTATCGGCAGGGCGCCTGTGCAGACAAGAAACTGAAATGCTGAAACTGGATCGGATCAGCAAGGCCTACCACAATGGCAGCGGTACAGTACCTATGCTGCAAGACGTTTGCCTCGAGGTCGGCGCTGGCGAAATGTGCGCCATCATCGGAGCCTCCGGGTCGGGCAAGAGCACGTTGCTCAACATCATGGGGTTGCTCGACGCGCCGGATAGCGGCGCCGTGCTCTACCGGGGGAAGCCCGTGCATGATGCGGACTTGAAGACGCGAGCCAACCTGCGCAATCGCCACATCGGATTCGTATTCCAAGCCTTCAATCTGCTGCCACGCATGAGCGCACTCGACAACGTCGGCCTTCCCCTGCTCTACCGCGGCATCGGCAAGTCCGAGCGCCGCCGACGGGCACAGCGCTGGCTGGAGCGCGTCGGGTTGGCCGATCGCGCGGAGCACCTGCCGGACTCGCTATCCGGCGGACAGAAGCAGCGAGTCGCCATTGCGCGGGCCCTGGTCGGAGCGCCGCAGCTCGTGCTCGCCGATGAACCCACCGGCAACCTTGATCAGAAGGCGGCGCAGGACATTCTCAGCCTACTGGGCGAACTGAGCCGGGAGTCCGGCGTCGCGGTCGTCATCGTGACCCACGCCCCTGCCATCAGCGTCAAGTGTCAGCGGGAAATCGTGGTCAGTCACGGGCGGGTCGTTGTTCGCGAGAGTGCGCCATGGCGTGGATGAATTTCCCGCGCGCAACCGGCTCCTTGCGCGCCATTGTCGAGGATGCCATCGACAATATGCGCGCGGTTCGGCAACGCACCCTGCTTTCCCTGATCGGCATAGCCATCGGCGCTGCGGCCGTCGTGGCGCTCTTGAACATCGGAGAGAACACCTCGGACGAGGCTGCGCGCCAATTCAAGTCGATGGGGACGGACCTCATCATTGTTCAGGACAGCCCCACCCTCGGCGGACAGCGCAAAGCCCCTCCACTCAGGAGCGAAGACGCACAAGAAATGGCAAAGAGTATCGCTGGGGTTTCCCTGGCCGCTCCGCTATCGACGACGCCAGTCAAGACCGGCACAGGAGGAAAGTTGCTCGACGCGACGGCCATTGGCACCACGGAACACCTGATGACCGCAGCTCGGCTGGAACTCGCCCGCGGCCGATTCATTTCCCACCGGGATGGATTGAACACCGTGGTGGTGGTCGGAGGGAATCTGGCTACGCAACTCGTCGGCGGCGGCACAGAGCTGGCGCTGGGCGATGAGATCCGCATGGACAACTACCGCTATACGGTCGTGGGAGTCCTGCGTAGTGCTCCACGCAACCCACTACTGCCGTTCGATCTCGACAACGCCCTGATTCTGCCGATCAAGGCGGATCGCCGCGCGAACTCCGCGACCGGAGCGTTATCCAACATCCTGCTGCGCGTTGCCGAGGGCCACGACCCTCTGCATGCGCTCACCGAGGTCTCCTCGTTTCTTCAGCGCAAGGGCAGCAACGCCCAGGCGCAGGGAGCGCTGCTGCTGCTCGACGGCATGCGGCAGCAAGGGCAGATGTTCAAATGGATGCTGGGTGGAGTGGCCTGCATCTCGCTGCTTGTTGGCGGCATTGGCATCATGAACGTCATGCTGGCCGGTATCGCCGAACGACGCCGCGAGATCGGGCTGCGCATGGCCATCGGCGCCGACCAGTGGGGCGTCATGACAATGATCGTCACGGAGGCAGTCAGCCTCTCGTTCGTGGGAGGCGGAGCAGGCACCCTGCTCGGCATGTTCGCCTCCGTGCTCTACGCGTGGTTCACAGGCTGGGAGCCTACGCTATCGGCTCTGGCGGCACTTCTCGGGTTCGGCATGTCGCTTTTGACCGGATTTTTCTTCGGTATCTACCCCGCCTTTGCAGCCTCGAAATTGAGTCCGATTGAAGCACTCAGATCCGACTGAAACCGGCTCATCCACGGCGCGGTTGGCGCCCTAAGAACCGATCTTCGACCAGATCACGCGGCGCGCACTACATCCCACGTCACGGCATGACACCGTAACTGCCGCCCGCCCACCCCGACAACCACAGGCGCCTCCACCTTGCACTGCTCCCGCGCCATCGAACACCGAGGATGAAACGTACACCCCGACGGCGGCAAGATGGGATTAGGCACCTCACCCCCCATCGGCTCCCGATCCCGCCGCGGATCATCCAGGTCCGGAATCGTATCCAGCAGCATCCGCGTATACGGATGCTGTGGCGAGTCGAACAGCTGATCCGCAGGCGCCTGCTCCACGATGCGCCCCAGATACATCACCGCCACGCTGTCCGACACTTGCCGCACCACCGACAGGTTGTGGCTGATGAACACATAAGTCAGCCCGAACTCCTTCTGCAGATCCCCCATCAGGTTCAGGATCTGCGCCTGCACCGACACATCCAACGCCGAGGTCGGTTCATCGCACACCAGGAATTCCGCCTCCGTCGCCAGCGCCCGCGCGATCGAAATCCGCTGGCGCTGGCCGCCCGAAAACTCGTGCGAAAAGCGGCCGGCGTCGCTGGCGGACAGGCCAACCAGTTCCAGCAGCTCGTCCACCCTCCGTCGCGTTTCCGCCGGCGTGGCTCGCAAGCCCAGCGTCGTGATCGGTTCGGCCACGATATTGCCCACCCGCCAGCGCGGATTCAGGCTGGCGTAGGGGTCCTGGAAGATCATCTGCGGATGCAGCACGCCGCCCTTGCGGTTGCGCCCGTAGCGCAGCGTTCCGCGCGTCGGCGCCACCAGCCCAACCAGCAGCTTCGCCAGCGTGGACTTGCCGCAGCCCGATTCGCCCACAATGCTCAAAGTTGTACCGCACGGCACGGATAGCGACACCCCGTCCACCGCCTTCAAGGTCTGCTCGGGCTGACGCGACAACGTGCGTTCCAGCCAGGGCGGCGACACGTCGAACCAACAGGCCAGGTCATCGGCCCGCAACAACACATCATCGTTAAGCGGCATGGGCGACTCCTCCTTGATGCAGCCAGCAGGCGCTGACGGTGGCGCCGGCCGGAGATGCGGCCAGCGGCGGGCGCTGCTGGCCGCAACGCGGCCCCGCCATCGAGCAACGCGGGTGGAAAGCACAGCCGTCGGGCATGGCGTGCAGGCGCGGCATGGCGCCGTCGATCTGGTTCAGCCGGGCAGCGCGCTGGCGCAGGCCGGGAATCGCATTCATCAGGCCCTGCGTGTACGGATGGCCCGGGCGGCGCAGCACGTCCAGCACCGGTCCGATCTCGACGATGCGCCCCGCATACATCACCGCCACGCGGTCCGCGGTCTCGGCGATCACGCCCATGTCGTGCGTCACCAATAGCACCGAAGTGCCCTGCTCGCGACACAAGCGCCGCAACAGCGCCGTGATCTGCGCCTGCACCGACACGTCCAGCGCCGTGGTGGGCTCGTCGGCGATGATGAGCGCCGGCCGCGCCGCCAGGGCCAGCGCAATCACCACGCGCTGGCGCATGCCGCCGGAGAACTGATGCGGATAGTGATCGATGCGCTTGTCCGCCGCCGGGATGCCCACGGCCAGCAGCAGCTCCAGCGCCCGCTGGCGCGCGGCCTGGGCGCTCACCTTGTCATGGTGGCGGATCGTCTCGACCAACTGGTCGCCCACCGTGAACAGAGGATGCAGGCTGGTCAGCGGATCCTGGAAGATCGCGCCGATTTCCTTGCCGCGCAAACGCTGGCGCGCCTTGGGCGGCAGGTTGTCGATGCGCCTGCCCGCCAGGTGGATCTCGCCGCCGCCCAGCCGCCCGGGCGGCTCCAGCAGGCCGATCACCGCCATGCCGGTCAGCGACTTGCCGGCGCCGGATTCGCCGACCATGCCCAGGATCTCGCCCGGCTGGATGTCGAAACTGATGTCGCGTGTGGCAACCAGGACGCCGTGGCGCGTCGGGAACTCGACCGACAGGCCGCGCACCGACAGGGTCGGCGCGGTGTTGGCCGCGGCCGGCGGCTGCGTGGAGTTGGAAACGAGGGCCATCATGACGGACTCCTTGCGGGACGCGGATAGCTGGAGGAAAAAATCTGCTCGGCCGGCGGATGCCCCCAGGTGCGGTCAGGGTAGCGGGCCACCAGCCCGTCGAACTGCGTCTGCGCCTGCTCTTGCGCCAGGCGCGCATCGAAGCCGGGGATCCGCCCGTCCACCATGACGAAGCGGCCGTCGATCACGACCTGCGATACGTCGCGCCCGCTGCCGCTCACCATCAGCGTCTGGATGGGATCGATCAGCTGGCCGTTGCGGTCGTGCGAAAAATCGAACACCACGATGTCGGCCTTGGCGCCCACGGCCAGCCGGCCCAGGTCCGGACGGCCCAGGGCGTCAGCCCCGCCCACGGTGGCGGCGTCGTAGTAGTCCTCGGAGCGGACCGCCTCGGTCGAGCCGTCGGCCACCCGGCACAGCATCATGCCCACCTGCATGTTCAGGACCATGTCGGGCGGCCAGGTGTCCGTGCCCATGCCGATGTTCACGCCCAGCTTGCGGTAGCGCGCGAACGATTCCAGCGTGGCGCCATGTCGCCCCGACACCAGCGGGCAATGCACGATGCTGGCGCCGGCGTCGCGGATGATCTCCAGGTCGCGCCCGGGCCGCTCGATATGGCGCGAACCCGACACATAAGTGCCATGCGGCAGCAAAGCGCGCTCGGACAGGAAGTCCAGGCTTTGCAGCCATTCCGGGGGGCTCATGCCATGCTGCTCCAGCACCAGGTCGTACTCCAGGCGTGACTGGCAGCAATGCAGCCGGATCGGGATATTCCGCTCGCGCGCCGCCGCAGCCGATGCGCGCAACAGCGCAGGCGTGCAGGTTTCGATGCGGTCGGGCGACAGCATGGCGCGCACGCGGCCGTTGTGACGGCCTTCGATTTCGTCGCAGAAGGCCAGGGCCGCCTCCAGTCCCGCCAAGCCGCGCGCCTCGTCGTAATGACAGCGGATCGTGCCGCCGGCGTCCACATATGTATGGCCGCTGCGATAGGCCGGTCCCAGGTAGACGCGCAGGCCCAGCTCGCCGGCGGCATTGGCCGCAGACAGGAATTCATCGCGGGTCTCGCCCCACACGCGGTAGAACAGCGACGCGATCGGCAGCGCCGTCGTGATGCCGTTGCGTATCAGCTGGGCAAACGCGTAGCGCTTCTGGAATGCGAGTTCGGCCGCCGTGTACATCTCGTACGGCCCCCGCTTCATGTAGGTCTCGGGCCAGATGCGGCCCTTCTTCCAGGCGGGCGAGTTGTCGAAGCCCAGGATGGTCGTGTCCAGGTCGGACAGCGCATCCAGGTCCACGAAACCCGGGCCGATCAGCGCCCGGCCATAGTCGCGACGCTGCGCGACCTGCCCCGGGTAGCGGTGGCCGACGTAGACGATGCGGTCGCCCTCGAACACCACCTCGCCGTTCTCGTACAGGCAATGGCGGCCGTTCTCGTGGCCCACCACCCAGCGGGCGGTCAGCAGGATGGGGCCTTGCGGCGCGCTCATCACGGCGCCTCCGCCAGCGCCCGGCCGTTGCGCGCAACCACGCGCCCGCCCTTGACGACCAGCTTGCGTTGCGGGCGCGATACGATCGCTTCGGCCACCGTCTCGGCGTCCACCAGCACGAAGTCGGCGTGGCAGCCTGGCGCCAAACCGTAGTCGGACAGGCCCATGACCTGCGCATTGCCGTAGGTCGCCACGTGCAGCGCCAGATCCAGCTCGTCGTCGCGACGGAAGTTGTTGCGCAGGCCCACCAGCATGGTCCGTTCCAGCATGTCGGGCTTGCCGTAGGGACCCCAGGTATCGCGCATGCCGTCGTTGCCCGTGCAGACCGTGACGCCGGCCGCGTGCAGCTTCGCCACATTGGGCACCGGCCGCGAGGCCGAGCCCGTGGTCATGATGTGCACACCGGCCTTCAGCAAACCTTCCGTCAGGGCCTGCACCGCCTGCGTGTCGGGCATGCCCAGACAGAAGGAATGCGACAGCGTGACCTTGCCCTGCATGCCCAGCGCCAGCACCCGGTCTATGGTCATCTGCATCGAGAACGCGCCGAGTTCGCCCGCTTCGTGCAGATGGATGTCGATGGGCTTTCCATGCCTCTGTGCAAGCCCGAAGATGGCGTCCAGATGGCCCTTGGGATCGCGGTCCATGCCGGCCGGGTCCAGCCCGCCCACCACTTCCGCGCCCATGCGCAAGGCCTCATCCATCAGTTCCAGCGTGCCCGGGCGGATCAGCAGCCCGCTCTGCGGGAACGCGACGATCTCCACGTCGATCTGGTCGCGATACTGTTCGCGCGCGCGCATCACGCCTTCGATCGCGCCCAGTCCGATGTCCGTGTCCACGTCCACATGGCTGCGGATATGGCTGGTGCCGTCGCCGATCGACATCACCAACTGGCGGGCCGACTGGCGGTACGGATCGATGCCCAGGCGCTTCTTCTCGGCGCGCTCGTTCTCGATCTTGTCGATCAGGCGCGGGCCGACCTCGTTGCGGTACCAGGGCATGCCGTACATGGTCTTGTCCAGGTGCGCGTGGGCGTCGATCAGGCCCGGCAGCATCAGCGCGCCGCCCCCGTCCACCACCGGCACGCCGGCGGGCGCCGGCCCGCCCAGCGCCTGGATGCGGCCGTCGCGCACCAACACCGAGGTCATCTCGCCGCCGGCCGGGCGGACTTGGGTATACAGCGTTGCGTTTTCCATGGTTCTACTCTTGTCGGTTTGCGTTCAGCGCAGGCGGGGGTTCAGGGCGTCGCGCAGCCAGTCGCCCAGCAGGTTCACCACCAGCACGATCAGGCTCAGGTACAGCGCGGGAAACACCACCACCCACCACTGCCCCGAAAACAGGAACTGGTTGCCCAGGCGGATCAGCGTGCCCAGCGACGGTTCGGTGGGCGGCATGCCCACGCCCAGGAAGCTGAGCGTGGCCTCGATCAGGATCGCCAGGCCCAGGTTCAGGGTGGCCGTCACCATGACCGGCGTCAGCGTGTTGGGCAGGATGTGCGTCAGCATGATGCGCAGCGAACTCACGCGGATCAGGCGCGCCGCCTGCACGTATTCCTTGCCGCGCTCCACCAGGGCCGAAGCCCGCACCGTACGCGCGTATTGCACCCAGTTGGTCATGGAGATGGCCAGGATCAGGATCACGGCCGACAACGTTTCACGCATGCCGGGCGGCAACAGCTGGCGGAATACCGCCGTCACCAAAATCGCGACCAGGATCGTCGGGATGCTCAGCAGCGTGTCACCCAGGCGCATCAGCGCGTTGTCGACCCAGCCGCCGAAATAGCCCGCCGCCAGCCCCACCAGCAGGCCGATGGCCAGCGACAGCACCACCGTGGCCAACCCGATCACCAGCGACATGCGCGAGCCGTACAGGATGGCGGACCAGACATCGCGGCCCTGCGTGTCCGTGCCCAGCAGGAACTGCGAGTCCGAGCCGGCCTCCCACACAGGCGGCAGCTCCGCGTTCAACAGGTCCAGCTGCGCCAGGTCGTAGGGATTCTGCGGCGCGATCCAGGGCGCGAACACGGCCAGCAGCACCACCGCCAGCAGCACGATGCCCGCGCCCATGGCCACATAGTCCTGCCTCAAACTCCACCAGAGGTCGCTCTGCAGGAAGCGGGCAAGCCGGCCCTGCCCCGTTGCGGAAAATGGCTTAGTGAGCATTGGCGCCTCCCTTGACGTGCTGGCTGCGCAGGCGCGGGTCGACCACGCCGTACATCATGTCCACCAGCGTGTTCAGCGCCACGAAAATGAAGGACACGATCACCAGATAGGCGGCCATGACGGGGATGTCCACGAACATGACCGATTGGATGAACAGCAGCCCCATGCCGGGCCACTGGAAGACCGTTTCGGTAATCAGCGCGAAGGCGATCAGGTTGCCGATCTGCATGCCGGTCACGGTGATCACCGGCATCAGGCAGTTGCGCAGAGCCAGCCGGAAATGCACGATGCGATCCGGCAGGCCGCGCGCGCGGGCGAACTTGATGAACTCGGTGCGCAGCGTCTCCAGCATCTCGGCCCGCACCAGGCGCATGATGAGCGTGATCTGGAACAGCGCCAGCGTGATGGACGGCAGCACCAGCGCGGCGCGGCCCGAGGGCGTGAGCAGGCCGGTGGTCCACCAGCCGATCTTCACCGTGTCGCCGCGCCCAAAGCCCGGCAGCCAGCCCAGCTGCACCGAGAAGATCAGGATCAGCATGATCCCGACCACGAAGCTGGGCAGCGATATGCCCAGGATGGAAACGAACTGCAGCGCCTGCGCCAGGCGCGACTTGCGGTAGATGGCGGTCAGCACGCCCAGCGGCACGCCGATGACCAGCGACAGCAGGGTCGCCATCAGGACCAGTTCGAACGTGGCGGGGAAGCGTTCGGCCACCAGCGCAAATACGTCCTGCTGGTTGCGGTAGGAAATGCCGAACTCGCCCTGCGCCGCGTTGGTCACGAAGTGCACGAACTGCATGCCCACCGAGGCGTTCAGACCCAGGCGTTCGCGCAATTCATCGCGCTGCGTCTGCGAGGCCTGCTCGTTGAGCATCATGTCGACGGGGTCGCCGACGAACCGGAAAATCACGAAGGCCATCAGCGCCACCGCCAGCATGACGCCGACCGCGTTGAAGACCCGTCTAACTATGAATGCCAGCATGTGCGGCTCCCCTTCAGACCCTAGTCATACGCAGGACCGCCGGCGGGCGGCGGTCCGCGGCGTTACTGCATGCGCACGGTCCACAGGCGCGCCTTGTTGTCCGGCATCTGCAGCACCTCGCCCACGTTCTTGCCCACGGCCCAGGCCATCGGCTGCTGGTGCAGCGGCAGGAAGCGCGCGTCGTCATGCAGCGTCTGCAGCACGTCGGCCATCATCTGCACCCGCTTGGGACGGTCCATCTCGGCCGCGGCCGCGTCGATCCTGGCGTCCAGCGCCGGATCGCCCCACTGGCCCCAGTTGAAGACGCCGGCCGGGCCGCTGCGGCTATGCATCACCTGCAAAAGGATGGACAGCGCGTCGATCTGCGGCTCGTTGGCCCAGCCGTGGATGGTGATGTCGAACTCGCCGCGCGAACGCTTGGGGTTCTGCAGGGAACGCGGCCCGCTGGCCAGCGAGGCCTTCACGCCGATGCGCGCCCACATGGAGGCGGCGGCCTGGCAGATTTCCTCCTCGTTGACGAACATGTCGTTCGAACAGAGCAACGACACCGTGAAGCCGTCCGGGTAGCCGGCCTCGGCCAGCAGCTTCTTGGCGCGCGCGGCGTCGAACGGCAGGCGCTCTTCCTGCTTGGGCTCGTAGCCCGGGATGGACGGCGCCACCAGTGCGCCCGTGGTACGCGACAGGCCGCGCATCACGCGTTTCTGGATCAGCTCCGGCGACAGCGCCATGTACAGCGCCTGGCGCACCTTCAGGTCCTTCAGCGGATTCTTGTCAGTGATGTTGGAGCCGACCAGCTTGTCGCCCAGATTGAAGCCAAAGTACAAGGTGCGCAGCTCGGTCGAGGCCAGCACCTTGACGTTGGACGCCGCGCGCAGCCGGTCCAGGTCCTGCAGCGGCGCGTTCTCGGTGAAGTTGATGTCGCCCGACAGCAGCGCCGCGACCCGCGTGGGCGCGGACGCAATGGGCGTGAATTCGATGCGGTCCAGGTTGTGGCGCGGCTTGTCCCACCAGGCGGGATTCACCACCAGCACGGTGCGCGTGTCCGGGCGGTACGACTCCACCTTGAAGGGGCCGGTGCCGTTGGCGTTATGCGTGGCATAGCCTTCGATCTTCTTGGCGGCGTCGGTGGGCTTCAGGCTGTTGTTGTCCACCAGCCACTGGCGGTTGAAGATGAAGATATTGGTCAGGTCGTTGAGCATCAGCGGATACGGATGCGTCATTTCGATGTCGACCGTATAGTCGTCGACCTTGCGCACCGCCTTGAAGGCCGGCAGATTGCCCTTCAGCGGCGAGGCCTCGTCCGAGACCCGCGTCATCGACGCCACCACGTCGTCCGCCGAGAACGGCGCGCCATTGTGGAACTTCACCCCCTTGCGCAAATGAAAGCGCAGCACCGTGGGCGACGGCGTCTCCCAGGACTCCGCCAGCGCGGGCGTGATGTTGAACTTGTCGTCATAGCGGATCAGCGCTTCATACACATGGTTCAGGAACGCCAGGTTGAAGGTGCTGCCGTAGGAATACGGATCCAGCGAATCCAGGTCCCGCGCCGCGCCCCACTTCAGCGTGTTGGCGGCGCTGGCCCCCGTGATGGCCGACAGCGCGATCACGGCGCCCGCGGTCCACTTGAGCAAAGTCTTCATGGCTGCAACTCTCCCTTGTGTATCGGTCTGAACTCGCCGGGGTCGGGCCCGGCGCGGTGGGTAAGGCGAAAAGACTAGGAATGCGCGCCCGGACGGATCAGCGACAACCGCTGCGCGCGCTCCAGGGACGCCAGCGCCAGCACCTGGGCCAGGGCGGCGCGATAGGAATCGATGATGGGCACGGCCGGCAGGCGCGGCAGGCTGGGCAGGTAGCCGGCCAGCGCGGCGCCCGCCACGATCACCACGTCCGCCCCCTGCGCCACTGCGGCGTCCAGCGCACGGCTGACGTGCAAGGCCGACTCGGCCGAACGCGACACGTAGTCCAGGGCATTGCCCGGCAGGGCCAGGATGCCGGCGCAGCGGGACTCCAGCCCCAACTGGCGGATCTGTTCGCGCAGCATGCCGGGCCAGCGCTGGCCCACCGTCACGATGGCGTAGCGGTCGCCGCGCTGCATGGCGCTCAGGATGGAGGCCTCGGCCATGCCCACCACGGGCACGTCCAGGCGTTCGCGCACCGCGCCGATGCCGGGTTCGCCAAAACAGGCCAGCAGGCAGGCGTCGAATCCGCCGTCAGGCGCCTCGCCTGTCGCGCGCTCCACGACGTCCAGCACGGCATGGGCGGCAACGGCCGCCTCCGCGCGGCTGGCGATGTAGGCGGGGCCGAACCCGGCGGTGACCGCATGGATGCGGACCATGTCCCCGTAAAAGGCCTCGGCCTGGCTGGCCAGGCTGGTCGTCAGTTCGGACGTGGTGTTGCCATTGACCACCAGCAGGCGGTAAGGCGCGGAAAGGGACGGCTCGGTTGCGGCGGCCTGCGGTACAGCGGACATGGATCAGCCTTTGTGAATTTGTATACAAACAATCGAACCATTAAAGAACAATAGGATCCGTTTTGTATAAAAATTTGTATACGATTTATGTCGCCAATGTACTCCGCACAATCTCGCAGACAAGCTATCGCTAACCCTTAGCCCCGGGTGTAGTATGCTTTCCAGCACAGAGAAAAATGCGCGCCGGCAGCGCCTGCCGGACCATTCCAACACCCAGAAAAGCGCGCAGGCATAGGAGCCAACAAGAAGATGAAGTCCCTCGCGCCGGCGGCCGACGAGTCTGCCAAGAAAGACATCAGCCGCAACGAAATCGTATACAAAAATTTGCGCAGAGCCATCATCGAGCAGGCTCTGCTGCCCGGCGACAAGCTGCCCGAGGACATCATCGGCGAACGTTTCGGCGTCAGCCGGACCATCGTCCGCAGCGTCCTGACGCGCCTGTTCAGCGAAGGATTGGTGGATTTGCGGCCGAACCGCGGCGCCGCGGTGGCCCGCCCCAGCCTGGAAGAAGCGCACGACATCTTCGAGGCGCGCCGCTGCCTGGAACGCGACGTGGCGCGCCGGCTGTTGCAGCACATCACCGAGGCTGGACTGGCCAGGTTGGAACAGCACGTGGCACAGGAGGAGGAAGCCCGCAAGCGCAACAGCGCCAACGAGTCCATCCGGCTGTCAGGCGAGTTCCATATCCTGATGGCGGAGCTGTCGGGCAATGCGGTGTATGCGCGCTACGTGAACGAGATCGTGTCGCGCTGCTCGCTGATCCTGGCGCTTTACGGCCGGCCGCACTCGAGCGAATGCGCGGTCAGCGAGCACATGGAGATCGTGGCGGGCCTGCGCGCGCGCGACGAGAAGCACGTGCTGCATCTGCTGGAGCACCACCTGGAATCGGTGACCGCGCGCGCGCTGCTGACCGCGGACGGCCAGGGCGTGCGCGATATCCGCAAGATCCTGGACCGCTACGGCACCTAGGGGCGTGCGGCGTCCCCCAACGAAAAAGCGCCCGGTGAGGGCGCTTTTTTGGTTGGGGAGGCTAGATTTCGCGCTCTTCCGTCTTGAGGTTATTGTCGCGAGCGAAATCCACCACGAACTTGTACGCCAGCGGTTCCAGATCGCGCAAACGCAGATCGACCACGATCCCGCGCACGCCGTCGATCACGACGGGCAGCACATAGGGCGAATAGGTGAGGTGGTTACCGGCACAGCCGGCGGGCCGGAATTGTGCCATTACGCCGGCGAGCCGTTCCGCCCAATCGCTGGGGCGAAAGCGGCTACCGCTTTCGGTAACGCCATGAATTACGAATTGTCTGACGCGAGTTGCCATGAGTTCTTCACTACAGCGCGCCCTTCACGAAAGCCGGATCTTCGGCGTGATCAAACATGCGCCCTGCGCCGCGAATTGTATATGATTGATCCTTTGCCCTCTTTCAAAAAGCGATTCGCCTGGGAAAACGAGCTGCCGGCGCTGCCAAACCCGGCGGCATCCCACGGGGACTCCGGCTGAGTCCCGGCGCAATCCGCTTCATCCACGGGAGGATCCGCGATGACTTCGCCTCTGGCCAATATCTACGCCCGGCTGCCGGTATCGTTCACGCACGGCCAGGGCGTCTGGCTGTGGGACGCCGAAGGCCGCAAGTACCTGGACGCGCTGGCCGGCATCGGGGTGTCCTGCCTGGGCCACGCCCATCCGAAACTGGTGGCCGCCATCAGCGAGCAGGCCGCCCGCGTCATCCATACCTCGAACATCTACGAAGTGCCGCAGCAGACTGCGTTGGCCGCTCGTCTGACGCAACTGTCGGGCATGCAAGAGGTCGCATTCAACAACAGCGGCTCCGAGGCCAACGAAGCCGCGATCAAGCTGGCGCGCTATTACGCGTACCAGCGCGGCAACAAGCACGCCCACATCATCACGATGGATTCGTCCTGGCATGGCCGCACGCTGGCCACGCTGGCGGCCACGGGCAGCGAAAAGGCGCGCAAGGGCTTCGAGCCCCTGCCCTCGGGCTTCATCCAGGTGCCCTACAACAGCGTGGACGCGGTGCGCGCCGCCGGCGACGCCGAGCCGCGCGTGGCCGCGGTGCTGCTGGAAGTGCTGCAGGGCGAAGGCGGGATCCGCCCCTCCGACATCGCCTATCTGCAGGAAGTGCGCCGGCTGTGCACCGAGCGCGGCTGGCTGCTGATGATCGACGAAGTCCAGTCCGGCATCGGCCGCACCGGCAAATGGTTCGCCCACCAGTGGGCCGATATCGTCCCCGACGTCATGACGCTGGCCAAGGGCCTGGCGGGCGGCGTGCCCATCGGCGCCATGCTGGCCGCCGGCCCGGCCGCGGGCGTATTCACGCCAGGCAGTCATGGCACCACCTTCGGCGGCGGCCCGCTGGTCTGTGCGGCCGGGCTGGCCGTGCTGGATGCGCTGGAATCCGAAAACCTGCTCGCCAACGCCCACGATGTAGGCAATCACCTGAAAGCCGCCCTGGCCGATGCGCTGGCCGGCGTCGCGGGCGTCACCGACATCCGCGGCCGCGGCCTGATGCTGGGCATCGAGCTGGCGCGCCCCTGCGGCGTGCTGGCCCTGCGCGCCATGCAGGCCGGCCTGCTCATCAACGTCACGCGCGACCGCGTGATCCGCATGCTGCCGCCACTGCTCCTCAACCGCGACGAAGCCGACCGCATCGTCGCCATCCTGGTTCCGCTCATCCAGGAATTCCTGGCCGAAACACCATAAAATCAACGTCCCGCCCGGGCCATGAGCCTGGCCGGACCCTATGACCTGCGACATCACCATGACACCTCCCACGACTCAAAACGGCCCGCTGCGGCACTTCCTGCAGTTCAAGGACTTCTCGTCCGCCGAGATCGCCTACGTGCTGGACCGCGCGCGCCTGATCAAGGACAAGTTCAAACGCTACGAACCCCACATGCCGCTGCACGACCGCACGCTGGCAATGGTGTTTGAAAAGGCCAGCACGCGCACCCGCGTGTCGTTCGAGGCCGGCATGTACCAGATGGGAGGTTCGGTCATCAACCTGACCTCCAACGATTCGCAGCTGGGCCGCTCCGAGCCCATCGAAGACACCGCGCGCGTCATCTCGCGCATGGTCGACATCGTCATGATCCGCACGTTCGAGCAGACCCGCATCGAGCGCTTCGCCTCGCACTCGCGCGTGCCGGTGATCAACGGCCTGACCAACGAATTCCACCCCTGCCAGATCCTGGCGGACATCTTCACCTACATCGAGCACCGCGGCCCCATCGCCGGCAAGACGGTGGCCTGGGTGGGCGATGCCAACAACATGGCCTACACCTGGCTGCAAGCCGCGGAAATGCTGGGCTTCACGCTGCACGTGTCCACCCCGGCCGGGTACGAGCTCGAAGCCTCGCGCATCGGCACGCCGCCCGCCACGGTGCTGCGCCAGTTCAAGGATCCCATGGAAGCCTGCAAGGGCGCGCACCTGGTCACCACCGACGTCTGGACCAGCATGGGCTATGAAGCCGAAAACGAAGAGCGCCGCGCCGCTTTCGCCGACTGGTGCGTGGACGCCGAAATGATGGCCGCCGCCGATCCCCAGGCCGTGTTCATGCACTGCCTGCCCGCTCACCGCGGCGAGGAAGTCACCGGCGAAGTCATCGACGGCCCGCAAAGCGTGGTCTGGGACGAAGCCGAAAACCGCCTGCACGTGCAGAAGGCGCTGATGGAATTCCTGCTGCTGGGCCAGATCAAGTAGCACCGCCCCCAGACGGAAAAGCCTGCGCATCTTGCGATGCGCAGGCTTTTTTCATGGGCGCGGCAGGCCCGCCTTCGAATCCGATGGATGCGGCGGACGCCGCGCAATTACAGAATCCGTTTGAACATGGTCCGGCGCGTATTGCGGAACGACGGACGCACACGGCCGCTCCAGTCGCTGGCGCGCACCGCCAGCCAGGGCGGGCTGCCAAAGGTTTCGCGCGTGTGCAGGTCGTAGCAGGCCAGATAGCGCGGCGACTCGTCGCGGCACTCATACCGCATGGCGCGCACCGTGCCTGGCACCGATGCCAGGCCCGGCAGGTGCTCCTGGTCGTACCAGGCATTCAGGTCGGCGTCGGCCTCGGGCAGCACGTCGGTTTCGACGATGTAATGCCACGGCGCGTCCTGCCCCGCCGAAGCGCCTGCCAGGTCCAGCGTCAGGTGCAGCACGCGGCTGTGCGCGCCCGGGAAGCTCTCGGCCAGGCGCGCCTGCGCTTCGGGGAGAGCCGCCGCCGATCCGCGCAGATAGACGTAGGTTTCGTCCTCTTCCACGGCGGCGTACGCGGCGGCGCACAAGCCTTCCAATCCCTGGGTCAAGGTCTGTTCAAGTTCGCGTGCGCGCGGCTCGTCGAAGCGCTCGCCCAGCGACACCAGCAATACGGTTTCCTGCACTCCAGTCTCCTTTAATGTCCTACGCGCAAGGCCACCAGGAAGCGCGACACCATGTTGTACGCGCCCACGGTCGCCGCCAGTTCCACCAACTGCGTGTCATCGTAGCGCGCGCGCAGCGGCGCGAACACGGCGTCCGGCACCTCGATGTCGCGCGTCATGGCGTCCGTCAACGCCAGCACTTCGGCCTCGCCGGCTTCCAGGCCTTGCAGTTCCGACGGCGCCGGACCGCCGCGCAACGCGTCCACCAGCGCCTGCGGCATGCCGGCAGCCAGCGCGTGCGGCACATGCGCCTCGAACTCGTACGGTGCGTTGTTCAAGGTCGCCACGCGCAGGATGATCAGCTCGCGCAGACGCGGCGGCACCGCCGTGTTCAGGCGGATCGCGGTCAGCATGGCTTCCCAGCCCTGGACCACGGCCGGACTGTTCAACAGCACCTGGTACAGCGGCGAGATGCGCCCCCGCGCAGCCGATATCCGCGCCTCGATCGCGGCCAGTTCCGGGCGGCTGCCCGGCGTCACCAGCCCTACTCTGCATGCGTTCATCTTCACTCCGGACGGATGTTCTTGCGCTGGATCAGCGAGGTCCACTTTTCGCGGTCGGACGCGATCAGGGCAGCCAGTTCCTGCGGGCTGCCGGGAGCGGCCTGGGCCCCGAACTTCTCCAGGCGGGCGCGCACGCTCTCCGTGTTCAGCGCGGCGCGCACGGCCTGGTTGAGCTTGTCGATCGTGGCCGGCGGCGTGGCGGCGGGCGCGACGATGCCGTACCAGTTGTTGGACTCCACGCCGGCGATGCCCTGCTCGGCCAGGGTCTTGACCTCGGGCAGCAGCGGATGGCGGGTCGGCGCGGCGATGCCCAGGGGCTTCAACTTGCCGCCCTGGATATGGCCGATCAGGCCCGGCACGTCGCCGAAGAAGCCGGACACCTGGTTGCCCATCACGTCATTGATGACCGGCGCCGCGCCCTTGTATGGCACGTGCATCACGTTCGCCTTGCTGGAATCGGCGAACATTTCCAGGGTCAGGTGGGGAATGCTGCCGATGCCCGACGAGCCGATCGCGACCGATTGCGAGGCGGCCTGCGACTTCTTGACGAAGTCCGCCGCGTCGACCGCCGGATTGGACGGATTGACCACGAACACCGTGGCGTTGTTGACCACCTTGGACACCGGCGCGAAATCGCGCACGGGGTCATACGGCAGGTCCTTGTACAGCGCCGGGCTGATCGCGACCGCGCCCACGCTGGTCAGGAACAGCACCGAGCCGTCGGCGGGCGCCTTGGCCACGTAGGCCGCGGCGATGTTGCCGTTGGCGCCGGCCTTGTTCTCCACGATGACCTGCTGCTTGAGCTCCTTGCCCAATTGCTCGGCCAGCACCCGGCCGACCAGATCCACCGGCCCGCCAGGCGGGAAGGCAATGATGAGGCGCACCGGCCCATCGGCATGGGCGGATCCCAGGGCGGCCAGGCTCAGCAGGCCGGCGGACAGTATTTTCTTGAACATGGTGTCTCCTGATTGAATGGAATTTTCTTGTCGTTCGCGCGCCGCCTGATGGCGGCGGCGTTTGCCGCGCCTACTCGAATCCGTACAGCCGCGCCGGGTTGTCCACCAGGATGCGCTGGCGCAAGGCCGCATCGGGACAAGCTTCAAAAAACAGGTCGACCAGCTCGCCGTCGTCGGGCATATCGCCCGCCACGTTCGGATGCGGCCAGTCCGTGCCCCACAGGCAGCGATCGGGCAACGCCTCGGCCAGCGCGCGCACAAAGGGCAGGCCCTCCGCGAACGGCCGCTTGCCCGATGCGATGCGGTCGATGCCCGACACCTTGACCCAGGCCTGCGGCACCTGCGCCAACCCCAGCAGCGCCTGCATCGCAGGCGACGCCAAGCCATCGCCCGCCTTCAACCGCCCCATGTGGTCGACCACGAAGGGCAGCGGCAGCGCGGCCAGGCGCGGCAGCAGCTCCGGCAGCATCGCGCCGTCCAGGTGCAGGCACAGATGCCAGCCCAACGGCGCGATCAGCGCCACGACCCGGTCAAAGACAGCGGGATCCGGCGCGCCGCCCAAATGCGGCACGAAGTTGAAACGGGCCGCGCGCACGCCACCCTCATGCAATTGCCTGACGCCGGCCTCGGTGGCATCCGCTCCCAGCAGGGCCACGCCGCGATAGCGGCCGCCGCTTTGGGCCAGCGCGTCCAGCAAGGCGCGGTGGTCCGAGCCATGGCAGTTGGCCTGCACCACCACCGCGCGCTCCACACCCAGGCGACTGTGCAGCGCCGCCATGGCCTGGTAAGGCGCATCCGGCGGCGTGTACGAGCGCCCCTCGGCGTACGGAAACACGTCGGCCGGCCCGAACACGTGGCAATGCGCATCGCAGGCGCCCGGCGGCAAGGCGTGGCGGGGACGGGACGGCGCGGCTAGCGGAGGACGGCAATCGGGCACGGGCGGGTTCCTGCGTTGAAAACGCCATGGTCCCGGATTGCCCGCCGCCCAACAATGCTATATCTTTGATTTCAGATATAGATTTTCCAAATATCCGATGGACCTCAAGCAGATCGAATACTTCCTGCGCGTGGCCGAGAGGCGCAGCTTCTCGCGCGCGGCCGAAATGCTGGACGTGGCGCAACCCACGCTCAGCCGCCAGGTCCGCCTGCTGGAACTGGAGCTCGGCCAGCATCTGCTCTACCGCAACGGCCGCGGCGCCGAACCCACCGAAGCCGGCCTGCGCTTCCTGGAGCATGCCCGCGCCCTGCTGACCCTGGCCGAACGCGCCAAGGAGGACCTGCAGACCCTGCGCGAGACGCCCACGGGCAAGGTCGTGGTGGGCCTGCCGCCCCGCATCGCGCGCGTGCTCACGCCCCCGCTGGTGCAGGCCTTCCGCCGCAGCTTCCCCGAGGCCTCCATCGCCGTTGCTGAAGGCCTCAGCGCCCAGGTGCGCGAATGGCTGCTGGCCGGCCGCGTCGACCTGGCCCTGCTCTACGACCCCGCGCCCTCGCCCCAGTTGGCCTACGAATCGCTGTTCCGCGAGGACCTGGTGCTGGTGGCCGCGGCCGGCCACGAGCCCGCGCTGCCCCCGCGCGTCACCGTGGCGCAACTGGGCGACTACCCGCTGGTGGTGCCCAGCCTGCCCAACGCCATCCGCACCCTGGTCGAAAGCGTGTGCCGCGCCCAGGGCGTGCGTCTGACCATCGCCGTCGAGGTGGACGCCGTCCAGACCATCGTCGAACTGGCCGCCCAGGGCGACGCCTACGCCATCCTGCCGCGCTCGGCCGCACGCGGCCCGGCGGCGGAACATGAGCTGTCGTTGTGCGACATCGTCGACCCGACCATCACCAATGATCTGGTGCTGGCCAGCGCCCGCCACCGCCCCGCCACCCGGCTGGCCGCCGCCACCGCGCTCCTGATCCGCCAGCTGGAGCTGCCGGCCCTGTTCGCCCCGGCGGCCCGACCGCGGCAAAAGAGTTAAAATAGCGTCCGTTTCTCTTGTTTGGCGGCTAGCAGCTGTCAAAGTCTGCTGTCCAAGTCCTGTTGGCGTCTCACTTCAAACAATGACCACTATCCTCCCGAACCTTCCCACCGGCCAGAAGGTCGGCATCGCCTTCTCCGGCGGCCTCGACACCAGCGCAGCGCTCCTCTGGATGCGCAACAACGGCGCCATCCCCTACGCCTACACCGCGAACCTGGGCCAGCCCGACGAGTCCGACTACGACGAGATCCCGCGCAAGGCCATGGCCTACGGCGCTGAAAAGGCCCGCCTCATCGACTGCCGCGCGCAGATGGTGGCCGAAGGCATCGCCGCCCTGCAATCGGGCGCGTTCCACATCTCGACCGCCGGCATCACCTACTTCAACACCACCCCCATCGGCCGCGCAGTGACCGGCACGATGCTGGTGGCCGCCATGAAGGAAGACGACGTCAACATCTGGGGCGACGGTAGCACCTTCAAGGGCAACGACATCGAGCGCTTCTACCGCTACGGCCTGCTGACCAACCCGGACCTGAAGATCTACAAGCCCTGGCTGGACCAGCGCTTCATCGACGAGCTCGGCGGCCGTTCGGAAATGTCCGAGTACATGCGCCAGGCCGGCTTCGACTACAAGATGTCGGCTGAAAAGGCCTACTCCACCGACTCCAACCTGCTGGGCGCCACCCACGAAGCCAAGGACCTGGAGCACCTGAACTCCGGCATCCGCATCGTCAAGCCCATCATGGGCGTCGCCTTCTGGCGCGACGACGTCGCCGTCAAGGCCGAGGAAGTCACCGTCCGCTTCGAGGAAGGCCACCCGGTCGCCCTGAACGGTGTGGAATACAGCGACCCCGTCGAACTGATGCTCGAAGCCAACCGCATCGGCGGCCGCCACGGCCTGGGCATGAGCGACCAGATCGAAAACCGCATCATCGAAGCCAAGAGCCGCGGCATCTACGAAGCCCCGGGCCTGGCCCTGCTGTTCATCGCCTACGAGCGCCTGGTCACCGGCATCCACAACGAAGACACCATCGAGCAGTACCGCGAAAGCGGCCGCAAGCTCGGCCGCCTGCTGTACCAGGGCCGTTGGTTCGACCCGCAAGCCATCATGCTGCGCGAAGCCGCCCAACGCTGGGTCGCCCGCGCCGTCACCGGCGAAGTCACCATCGAACTGCGCCGCGGCAACGACTACTCGCTGCTGAACACGGAATCGCCCAACCTGACCTACGCCCCCGAGCGCCTGTCCATGGAAAAGGTCGAAAACGCCCCGTTCACGCCCGCGGACCGCATTGGCCAGCTCACCATGCGCAACCTCGACATCGTCGACACCCGCGGCAAGCTCTTCACCTACGTGAAGACCGGCCTGCTCGCCTCCTCCGGCAGCTCGCTGCCGCAGCTGAGCGACGAAGGCAAGAAGAAGTAATTCTTCAACGCCATAAACCAGAAAGCCCTTCGGCACGCCGAAGGGCTTTTTGTTTGGCGAAGAGCGATCGGGCGCCAACCTCGATGAGAGCGAGCCCACTAAAGACAGTCACGACCAGCGCGCAGCGTCATCACCTACCGCAAGACACCGCGTAAGCCCCCAAAGGCCGCCTGCGCGGCCGGCCGGGGGCGAGCCCCGCAAGATCGTCCACCACACCCCACCCTAGGCGAGAACGCCAAGCACACCGCCCTCCCCAGCAACGGGACACATTCAGCCCCCGCCGCCCCAGGCGTCAACAGAATGCAAATCACCACCAAGGAGCAAGCAAGAGCCTAAAGCTCCACCTGCATCCCCATCTCCACCACCCGATTAGCCGGAATCTTGAAGAACTTGGTACTCCGAGTAGAGTTCCGCGCCATGAACGAAAACACCGCCCGCCGCCAGCGCCACAGCGCCGGCTTCTTCGCCGCCACCACCGTCTGCCGCGACAGGAAGTAGGAAGTCCGCATCGGCTCCAGATCGATCTCCGGATACGCCTCAGCCACCAGCCGCAGCGCCTCCGGCACATCCGGATCTTCCTTGAAGCCGTAGTTGATCGTCGCCTGCCAACTGGACGCCGACAGCTTGGTCACGGAGAAGCGCTCCTCGGGCGAAACATAGGGCACGTCCGCCACCAGAATGGTCAGGAACAGCACATGGTCATGCAGCACCTTGTTGTGCTTCAGGTTGTGCAGCAGCGCCGGCGGCACATTGCCCGAGTTCATCGTCATGAAGATGGCCGTGCCCGGCACGCGCGACGGCGGGTACTCTTCGAGCTGCGCCATGAATTCCTTGAGCGGCTGGCGGTCCCGCTGCTGCATCTCCGACAGCAGCCGGCGGCCGCGGCGCCACGTCATCATCAGCGTGAACACCACGATCGCCACCAGCAGCGGCAGCCAGCCGCCCTCGTGGATCTTGAACACGTTGGCCGAGAACAGCAGCACATCGAACAACAGCAACAGGCCCAGCGCCACCATCCACAGCACACGCTTGATGCCGGTCGAACCGCGCGGCAACACCGCGAAAGCCAGCACCGACGTCGTGAACATCGTCCCCGTGACCGCGAAGCCATAAGCGGCAGCCAGGTTGTCCGAATTGCGGAACAGCAGGACCAGGATCAGCACCGCGCACAGCAGCAGCGCATTGACCTGCGGCAGATAGATCTGGCCCTTCTCGATGGCCGACGTATGCAGGATCTGCATGCGCGGCCAGAAACCCAGCTGCACCGCCTGGCGCGTGACCGAATAAGCGCCCGAAATCACCGCCTGCGACGCCACGATGGTCGCAATGGTGGCCAACGCCACCAGCGGTGCCAGCCCCCATTCCGGCGCCATCATGAAGAACGGATTGCGGATCGCGGTCGGATCGCGCAACAACAGCGCGCCCTGGCCGAAATAGCACAGCGTCAGGGCCGGCAGCACCATGCTGAACCAGGCGCGGCGGATCGCCGGACGGCCGAAGTGGCCCATGTCGGCATACAGCGCCTCGGCGCCGGTCAAGGCCAGCACCACCGCCCCCAGCAGCACGAAACTGATCCACGGAAACTCGACGATGAAACGCAAACCCCACATCGGATTCAAGGCCCGCAGCACTTCCGGCGTCTGCCAGATCTGCCAGCCGCCCAGCGCCGCCAGCGTGCCGAACCACAACAGCATCACCGGACCGAACAGCTTGCCCATGGCGCCCGTGCCGTGCGACTGGATCGCGAACAGCGCAATCAGCACCACCAGCGACAGCGGCACGACCCAGGCATCCAGCTGATGCGACACGATGCCTATCCCTTCGAGCGCCGACAGCACTGAAATGGCTGGCGTGATCATGCTGTCGCCGTAGAACAGCGCCGCGCCGAAAATTCCCAGCACGATCAGCACCCAGCGCAGCTTGCCTTCACGCCCGCGCACCGCCAGTTCCAGCAAGGCCAGCGTGCCGCCCTCGCCGCGGTTGTCGGCGCGCAGCACCAGCGTCACGTACTTGAACGACACCACCACCATCAGCATCCAGAACAGGATGGACAGCACGCCCAGCAGGTGGGCAGGCTCCAGGTCGGTGTGCACGCTCAGTCCCGTCAGACAGGCCCGCAGCGTATACAAGGGACTGGTGCCGATATCGCCGTACACCACGCCCAGCGCCCCCATGATGAGGGCGGCCCGCGACGATGGCGCGTGCCCGCCGAGTGTTTGCCCGTTGGACGACGAAGGAACGCTGGCCGAACCTTGGCTCATGATGTAGGTTCTTGACGAGTAAGTTGGGCGCCCTTGCGGGGGCCGGGAAACACGACGGACAGCCGTGTTCCTGCAAAGTCCGGACGGCTGGTGAGTTTCCACCAGGCGCCATGCGCGTGCGCGATTTCCCGCACGATGGCAAGTCCCAGGCCCGACCCGCCCGCGGTCGCGGTGGGAGAACGGTAGAAGGCCTCGAACACCCGTTCGCGCTCATCGGGAGAAATGCCCGGCCCATCGTCCTCCACGGTCAGCGAAGGCGGATTGGCGCCGACGATCAGCGTGATGCGGCCGGTCTTGTTGCCATAGCGCAGCGCGTTGTCGATGAGATTGCCCAGCAGTTCGGCCAGCAGCAAGGGATCGGCGTCGATCCAGATGGGCGCGTCCGGCGCGACCAGATCCAGCTCGTAGTGCGCCTCGCGCACCCGCGGAAACCATTCCGCGCCGTTCGCCCGCACCCATTCGCAAAGGTCGATGCGCACGAAGCTGTCCTGCGGACGGGCGTTAGGATCGGCGCGCGCCAGAACCAGCAACTGCTGCCCCAGGCGGATCATGCGGTCGCTCACCGCCTTGATGCGTTCGGCCCGCGCGCGCACGTCGTCGGGCAAGGGGCGCGCCAGCATCAATTCCGACTCCAGGCGCAACCCCGACAAAGGCGTGCGCAGCTGGTGCGCCGCATGGCCGATGAAGCGGCGCTGCGCCGCCAGCGAGGCATCCAGGCGCAGCAGCAGATCATTGGTGTGCGTGACCAGTGGCTCGATTTCGACCGGCACGCCGGCCACTTCCAGCGGCTGCATGTCGTCGATGGAGCGTTGCCGGATCTCTTCGGACAGGTGGTTGACCGACCGCAGCCCCGAACGCACGCCCTGCATCACTACCCAGGTGAACAGCGCGATCAACGCGACCTGCCCCACCACCATCAGCCAGAAGAAATCTTCCAGCATCCAGAGCGACATGTCGATCTTGTGCGTGATGACCCAGGTGGCCGCCAGGTCCAACAGGACCAGCAGGAGGATCGGCGGCATCAGGCGGATGACCAGATGCCGCGCCAGCGAACGGGAGGGAAGCAAGGGGCGGGAAACCGGAGTAGCGGTAGGAGTGCGTTCCTGCATCATGACGCAATGCCCTCGCCTAGGCGTATGGATGCGCGCGGCCGGTGCGACGCGGCCGCAGCCGGCCCGTCAGGCCGTTTCCACATCCAGCATGTAGCCAAAGCCGCGTACCGTTTGAATGCTGGCACCAGTGCCTTCCAGGCGCTTGCGCAGGCGGTACACGTAGACTTCGACGGCGTTTTCGCTGAAATCGGCATCCCAGGCCGACAGCGAGTTCACGATCTGGCGCTTGGTCACGACGCGACCGACACGGGCCATCAGCATTTCCAGCACGGAAAGCTCGCGCACCGACA
The DNA here is from genome assembly GCF_014851605.1 of Achromobacter sp. ACM02. Taxonomy (NCBI): domain Bacteria; kingdom Pseudomonadati; phylum Pseudomonadota; class Betaproteobacteria; order Burkholderiales; family Alcaligenaceae; genus Achromobacter; species Achromobacter sp. ACM02. Next base: position 212,298 of record NZ_JACUZY010000008.1, on the reverse strand, counting down.
GCGACAGGCGCTGGCCATTGGCGCGGACTTCGCGGCCAACGGTGTCGAACACCAGCGGGCCGACTTCAATCAGGGGCTGCGCCTGGCCGGCGCGGCGCCGGCCGAAGGCGCGCACGCGCGCCGCCAGCTCGGGCAGTTCGAAAGGTTTGGTGACGTAGTCGTCCGCCCCGGCGTCCAGGCCGGCGACGCGGTCCTCGATGCCATCGCGGGCGGTGAGGATCAACACGGGAACCTGGTTGCCGTCCTGGCGCAATTGCCGCAGCACGTCCAGCCCGCTCATGCCCGGAAGGTTGAGGTCGAGCAGCATGAGGTCGTAAGGCTGCCCCGCCAAGGCGCCCAGAACCCGGTCGCCCTCGGTCAGCCAGTCGACCGCATAGCCTTGGTCGGCCAGAAATTCCTGGAGCGCGTGGCCCAGGGTGGTGTCGTCTTCGATTACCAGAACTCGCATGCGGCGATTCTAGCGCGATCCCGGCCGGAACGGGGCGCGAAATGCGCCCCGGGGCCGGGAAGCGTTCAAGGTGCGGACGGAGCCGGGGCGGCCCCGGCCGCAGCGGGCGCTGCTGAGCCGGCGACGCCGCCGGACGGAGGCGTGGTCACGAACCCGATGCGCGTCATGCCCGAACGGCGGGCCGAAGCCATGACCTTGGCCAGGGTCTCGTAACGCGTGTTCTGGTCCGCGCGGATGCGGATCTCGGGTTGCGGCTTGGTGCCGGCGATCGACTTGAAGCGGTTGGGCAGGTCATCGATATTGACCGGCTTCTCGTCCCAGAACAGCGCCCCGCTGGCATCGATGGCCAGGTCGACGGTCTTGGGTTCTTCCTCGATCTGCTCGGCGGCCACCTGGGGCATGTTGATCTTGATCGAATGCGCCAGCAGCGGCGCGGTGATGATGAAGATCACCAGCAGCACCAGCATCACGTCGATCAGGGGCACCATATTGATCTCGGAAACCGTATGGCTTCCGGATCCCTTGCCCTCGAAGCTGCCAAAGGCCATTATTCGCTCCCGCGTTGAGCCGCAGCGCCGTTGCCGTTCTGGCGGCGCAGGGCGCGCACCTTGCCGTCGGACAGAGCGACCTGCTGGCCGGTGGTCAGGAACGCGAACAAGTCATGCGCAAAGGCATCCAGGCGCGACAGGAACACGCGGTTGTTGCGCACGAAGGTGTTGTAGGCCAGCACCGCGGGAATGGCGACCGCCAGGCCCAGGCCCGTCATGATCAGCGCTTCGCCCACCGGACCGGCGATGCGGTTGATGGTCACGCCGTCGGACAGGCCGATGCCGACCAGAGCATGGTACACGCCCCACACCGTGCCGAACAGGCCCACGAACGGCGCCGTCGAACCCACCGAAGCCAGCACGGTCAGGCCGTTTTCCAGCTTCGCGGTTTCTTCGTCGATGACCTTGCGCATGGTGCGCGTGACGAAATCGGAGTTGCTGCCCGACTCTTCAAGCTTGGTCGCGCCGAACTTGTTGTGATGCGCCTGCGCATGCATGGCGTGACTGGCCAGGTGCGAGAACGGATCGCGCGCGCCATGCGTGACGATTTCGTTTTCGACCTGTTCGAGCGAGCTGGCGTTCCAGAACTTGTTCAGGAAGTCCGCGGAGCGCTTGCGCATGCTGACGTTGCTCGCGACCTTGACCAGGATCAGGTACCAGGTCACAAGCGACATCAGGATCAGGATGATGAACAGGCCCTTGCCGACGAAGTCGCTTTGCGCGATGAAGTGCATGAAGCCCATGTCGGGGACCGCGGCGGGGGCCGGCGCGGCAGGCAGCGCCGAGGGCAGCGCGGCGGCGGCGCCGTGCAGCGCGTCGGCCGATTGCTGGACAGCGCCGGCGGCTTGCTGAGCCGTGGCACCGACCGCCGAGGCGGCTTGTTGAGCTGCGGGCGCGGCCGCAGCCGCGGCAGGCGCAGCGGCGGCGGCAGCCGGCGCTGCCGGGCTGGTGGTCGCCTGCGCCACCAGGGTGGCGCTATGCAGTGCGTTGGACATCTCAGTTCCTCATTACGAAATCGAACGGAATTTTGGCTTTGGCGGGATAGGCCACGCCGTTACGGGTATACGGTTTGAAACGACCCTTGCGGGCGGCTGCCAGCGCCGATTCGTCCAGGCGCGGAAAGCCCGAGGACGCATCGATGGTTGCCCGCTCGACCAGCCCCTGGGTGTTGATCTCGACCAGCACCACCACGCGACCCTCTTCCCGCATGCGGCGCGATGCCATCGGGTAATTGGGCATGGGGCGCGCCCCCTGGAATTCGATGCTGGATACCAGCACCGGCTGATCCGGCGGCGGCCCTTGCTGCGGCCCTTGCGGCGCCTGCGTGCCTTCGGGCGCGCCACTGGGCGGCGCCTTTGGCGCTTCCGGCTTGGGCTCGACCTTGACGTCCTGCTTGGGCTCGGGTTTGGGTTTAGGCTTGGGTGGCGGCTTGGGCTTGGGTTTGGGCGCCGGCATCGGCGGCTTTTCAACCACCGGTTCCGGTTCGGGTTCAGGTTCCGGCTCGGGCTTGAGTTCAGGCTCCGGTTCGGGCTCGACCTCGGGCTGCGGCGGCTCGGGCGGCGTTTCCGTCACCGGCTGCGGCTCCTCGGGAGTGGGCTCGGCCTTGGCGATCTGGGGAATGGGCGCATCCACCACGCTCACCATGATGGCTTCGGGTTCTTCGAGTTCAGGACGATTCTCGGGTGCCATGAAGATGGCGCCTACCACTGCCGCATGCAGCGCCAGGACCGTCAGGCCAGCGCCTGCGCGTATACCGAATGAAGAGCGCGAAGAAGAATTCCAACCGCGTTGAAAACTAGGCATGAATCAGCCAGGGTGCATTGACTTATCCGGCCAGCCAGGAAAGACGCACACGCGATGGCGACGCCGGCTGACCGGTACAAGCCCACAATAATATCTTAAATGCGAATGATTCGCACGTCCTATTTCATCTGATCCCGTCCTACATTTCTGAGCGAGATCAACCGGCACGAGCGATGCGGCGCGCGCAAAACAAAAAACCCGCCACCATGACGTGTGCGGGTTTTGTGTGGAGCGCATATCGGAGCTTTTGGTGGGTGCTACAGGGGTCGAACCTGTGACCTACGCCTTGTAAGGGCGCCGCTCTACCAACTGAGCTAAGCACCCATTTTGATGCAGCCTCAAGACGAAATTCGCGAAAAATCCGTACAAGCAACTGCCAACCGGGGCACTCAAAAGCAATACGCGGGCCGGAGTATACCGGACCGCGCAGTTGTGGGCAAATCGCCAGGCCTGAATGCCTGCGACCCGCCCGCCGTCCATTAGTTGACGGCGTCCTTCAGGGCCTTGCCCGGACGGAACTTCGGCACCTTGGCCTTCTTGATCTTGATGGTTTCGCCAGTGCGCGGATTACGGCCGGTGCGCGCGGCGCGAGCCGACACAGCGAACGTGCCAAAGCCAACCAACGTAACCGTACCGCCCTTCTTCAGGGTGGTCTTGACGGCACCGATCAGGGCGTCGAGCGAGCGACCAGCGGCGGCCTTGGAGATGTCGGCCTTGCTGGCGATGTGATCGATGAGTTCGGTTTTGTTCATTCAGGTGTACCCCTCACAAGGTATGGAGTCTGCCGGAGTGCAGTTCATGGCCGTCATGATGGACGCCGCAGAAGACGCAAAACCGACAAACGACGAACAGACAGTGGATAAACTTTTTTCTTGCGCTGCGAAGCACAACTTTTAAACTGCTGCGCCGCCTGGATTCAATGGCAAATTGCCTTCAAATCACCAGCGACGCAGACGTGTATTAGGCCTTGGCGTGGCGCGGCTGTCAAGCGAAAACCTCACCACAACCCGCGTCAATACTAGCTTTTAGACCGTTTCGCAATAAACAGAAACACGCATTTCGGGGTTTGCGCGACACCCTCGAACGCGATCGTTAACTTGCGTCAGACATCGGCCCATCGACGCAGCAAATTGTGATAAATGCCGGTGAGTTGCACGATGGAGGGATGCCCCGCGGCATCCTGATTCAAGCGCTGTATGGCCACATCCATGTCCAGCAGCAGTGCGCGCTGGCTGTCTTCGCGCACCAGGCTCTGCATCCAGAAAAACGACGATACGCGCGCGCCCCGCGTCACCGGATTGACCTTATGCAGGCTGGTGCCCGGGTACAGCACCATATGCCCTGCGGGCAGCTTCACTGCGCGCGGACCATAGGTGTCGTCGATGACCAGCTCGCCGCCATCGTAGGAATCGGGCTCGGAAAAGAACAGCGTGGCCGAGAGGTCCGTGCGCACGCGCTCAGCCGTGCCGGCGATGCCGCGCACCGCATTGTCCACGTGATAGCCGAATGCCTCCCCGCCCTCATAGCGATTGAACAAGGGCGGAAAGATCTTGCGCGGCAGCGCGGCCGACATGAACAGGTTGTTGGCCGCCAGGCGCTGCAGGATCAGATTGCCCAACTCCTGCGCCAGGGGATGCTGCTCCGGCAGTTGGCGATTGCGCTTGACCTCGGCCGACTGATAGCCGGCGGTGACCTTGCCGTCGACCCAATCGGCGGCGTCCAGGCGGCGCCGGATCTCGGCCGCCTCTTCTGGCGTGAAAACTTCTGCGATCTGTATGAGCATGGGCGCTATCCCGATTGCGTTGCAGGCGCGCCCGGCCACCGGTCGCGCGCGTGCCGCATTATCCCAGCAGGCAGCCGTTGAGCGCCTGATCGAAATCAAACAGCAGATCGGCCTCGTCTTCGATGCCCACGGACACGCGGATGAGACTGTCCGCGATGCCCATCTGCTTGCGGCGCTCGGCGCCCATCTCGTAATAGATGGTGTGGGCGGCAGGCAGCGCCAGGCTGCGCGTATCGCCCAGGTGAGTCGCCATCAGCACGATGCGCAGGCGGTTCAGGAAATCAAAGCAGTCCACCCCGTCCGCCAGTTCGACGCCCAACAGGCCGCCGAAGCGCGAGCCGAACAACGCCGCCGCGCGCGCATGCTGCGGATGGCTGGCCAGCCCGGGGTAATGCACCTTGGCCACGCCCGGATGATCCTCAAGGAAGCGCGCCAGCGCCAACGCGTTGGCGCAGTGCTTGGCCATGCGCAGGGCCAGGGTCTCGGCGCCTACCGCGATGCGGTGCGCAGGCTCGGCTGCCAGGGTCCCGCCCATGTCGCGCAGGCCCTTCTTCTTGACCTGCGTGAGCCCCCAACTGGTGGACGGTCCCTTGCGATAGGCCTCGTAGATGTTCGCGTAATTCGACCAGTCATACAGCCCCGTGTCCGTGACGGCGCCGCCCAACGCATTGCCATGGCCGCCGATGTACTTGGACAGCGAGTTCATCACCAGGGACGCCCCGACCGAGACAGGCCGGAACATCCAGGGCGAGGTCAGCGTATTGTCGACCACGTAGACCAGGCCCTTCTCGCGGCAGATTTCTCCAATCACGGCCAGGTCAGCAACCTGCGTGCCCGGATTGGCGATGGTCTCGGTGAAAACCATGCGGGTGTTGGGCTGGATCGCCGCACGCACCTGCGCCGAATCCGTCGCGTCCACGAAGGTGATTTCCACCCCCAGTTCCAGCAGCGTGCCCAGCAGGCTGTTGGTGTTGCCAAACACGAACTGGCTGGACACCAGATGGTCGCCTCGGCGCAGCAGCGTGGTGAAGATGGCGGCCAGCGCCGCCATGCCGGTCGCGAAGCTGACCGTGCCCTTGCCGCCTTCCATCTGGTTGACCTTGGCCTCCAGCGCGGTGGTGGTGGGCGTGCCTTGGCGGGCGTAGGTAAAGCCGGCCTTGCCCTGAAAGACCGCGGCCAGCTCACGGGCGTCTTCGTAGGCGAACTCCGAGGACGGATGCATGGGCTTGTGCACCGCTCCGTGCTCGACGGATTGCTTGCGGTCGGAATGGAGGATCGTGGTGGTAAAGCCGTTCTGGTGCATGATGGGCTGACGCGAAGAGGATATGGTCTACAAGATAGGTAAGACGGATGAATCAGGAACGGCGCTGGCGCACGGTTTCATAGAGGCAGACGGCGCTGGCCACGCTGACGTTCAGGCTTTCCACCGAACCCAGCATGGGGATGCTCACCAGTTGATCGCAGGTTTCCCGCGTCAGGCGGCGCATGCCCTCGCCTTCCGCCCCCATGACCCAGGCCATGGGCTGGCGCGCATCGATCTGATGCATGCTGTCGGTGGCCTGGTCGTCGGTGCCCACCAGCCACACGCCACGGTCCTTCAGGCTGCGCATGGTGCGCGCCAGGTTGGTCACCATCAGATAGGGCACGGTATCGGCCGCGCCGCAAGCCACGCGCTGCACGGTTGCGTTCAGGCCGACGGCCCGGTCGCGCGGCGCGATGACGGCGTGCACGCCGGCGGCATCCGCGGTACGCAGGCAGGCGCCCAGGTTGTGGGGATCGGTCACGCCATCCAGGATCAACAGCAGCGGCGGGCCTTCGATGACATCGAGTACCTCATCCACGTCCACCGCCAGTTGGCGCTCTTCGGCCAGCGCCACCACGCCCTGATGGCGGGTGCCGCGGGACAGGCCGTCCAGGCGCTCCATGGGGACCGGATGCAGGCGGCAGCCCGCTTTTTCGGCCTGCTCGATGAACGTCTGCATCCGCTTGTCGCGGCGCGACGCCTCTACATAGATTTCCTTGATCGAGTCGGGCGCGTGGCGCAGCCGCGCAACAACCGCGTGAAACCCGGCCAGGACTTGGGTCGACGCCATAAATGCAATACCTTTAGATAAACGAATACCCGCCCCAGAGCGGGGCGGGCCACCGGACCAAGCCGGCCATAGATGCAATGTTACCCCTTATGGCGCAGCCGCCATACGACGGCCTCGCCATAAGGAAGTGTCAGTGGCGCTTGTGCGCGGCCTTCTTGGCCGGCGCTGCGCGCTTGGATGCCTTGGGCGCCCGCGGCGGCTTGCTGGCCTTCTTGGCCTCGGCGCGGCGCTCCTTGGCGGTCTGGCCCTTCAGGGCGGCGGGCTTGGGCGACGCGGCCTTCTTGACACGGCGCGAGGGCTCGTCCGGGCTGCGGGCCGACGCCTTGCGCAAGGCGTCGAAGCTCGTGCCCTGCACCAGGCGGAACTCGATGCGGCGGGCTTCGAGGTCCACGCGCGACACCTGCACCTGCACCTTGTCGGTCAGGCGGTAGCGCATGCCCGTGCGTTCGCCGCGCAACTCGTGCAGGGCATCGTTGAACTGGAAATACTCGCCGCCCAGTTCGGAAACATGCACCAGCCCTTCGACGTGCAGGGTGTCCAGCGTGACGAAGATGCCGAAGCTGGCGACGCCGGTAACGGTGCCGCTGAAGTCCTCGCCCACGCGCTCCTTGACGAACCAGCACTTGAGCCAGGCTTCGACGTCACGCGACGCCTCGTCGGCGCGGCGCTCGCTGGCGGACAGCACCAGGCCCATCTTTTCCCAGATGGCATGTTCGTGCTCGCGCTGCGTGCGGCCGATCACCACAGGCTGGTCTTCCAGGCTGGGCACATAGCGCTGACCGGCCAGCAACGCCTTGATGACACGATGCGTCAGCAGGTCGGGATAGCGGCGGATGGGCGAGGTGAAGTGGCTGTAGCCGGGATAGGACAAGCCAAAGTGGCCCATATTGTCGGGGCTGTAGACCGCCTGCTGCATGGAGCGCAGGCACATCGTCTGCAACAGCTGGTAGTCGGGGCGTCCGCGCACCGAATCCAGGAAGTCGCCGTAATCCTTGGCCGTGGGCGTCTCGCCGCCGCCCAGCGACAGGCCCATGGTGCGCAGGAATTCGCGCAGCGACTGCAGGCGTTCGGGCGTGGGGCCTTCGTGGATGCGGTACAGGCCGGGATGCTTGCTGCGGGTCATGAAGTCGGCCGCGCAGGTATTGGCGGCCAGCATGCACTCTTCAATCAGCTTGTGGGCATCGTTGCGCACCGACGGCACGATTTGCTCGATGCGGCCGAGCTCATTGCAGACGATCTTGGTCTCGACCGTGTCGAAGTCGATTGCGCCGCGCTTCTTGCGCCCTTGCGCCAGCAGCTGAAAGAGTTCATACAGGTGCTGGACCTGGGGCATGACGCTGCGCATGGCGTGCGCGGCAGGACCGCCGGGCTGTTGCAGGGCGGCCCAGATGTTCGTATAGGTGGTGCGCGCATGCGAGTGCATGACCGCGTTATAGAACTGGTAGGCCGTAACCGTACCAGCCTTGGCGCCGCTGGCCGGAATGACCATGTCGCAAACCAGCACCAGGCGGTCGACGTCCGGGTTCAGCGAACACAAGCCGTTGGACAACGACTCCGGCAGCATCGGGATGACCCGGCGCGGAAAGTACACGCTGGTGCCGCGTTCGATCGCGTCGTCGTCCAGGGCGTCACCCGGACGCACATAGTGGCTGACGTCGGCGATGGCCACCAGCAGGCGCCAGCCCGGGCGCTTGCGCTGGCCCGCGCCCAGCTCCACGGGCTCACAGTACACCGCGTCGTCGAAGTCGCGCGCGTCCTCGCCGTCGATGGTGATGAGCGGCACGTCGCGCAGGTCGACGCGGTCCTTGAGATCGGTCTTCCTGACCACGTCCGGCAGGCGTGCAGCCTGCTTGAGCGCGGCTTCCGAGAAATCGACCGGCACGTCGAACTTGCGCACCGCGATCTCGATTTCCATGCCGGGATCGTCGATCTCGCCCAGCACCTCGGCCACACGGCCCAGCGGCTGCGTGTGGCGAGTGGGCTGCTCCATGATTTCAACCGCGACCACCTGCCCATGCTGGGCGCCGTTGGTGTCGCTGGGCGGAATCAGGATGTCATGCTTGATGCGCTGGTCCTCGGGCACGACGATGGACAGGCCATGCTCGTGCAGGAAGCGCCCCACCAGCTTGTTGGTGCGGCGCTCGATGACTTCGACGATGGTGCCTTCCGGCTTGCCGCGGTATTCGCCAGTGGGTTTGACCAGCACACGGTCGCCATGCAGCACCTTGAGCATTTCGCGCGGCGACAGGAACAGATCCGGGCCGCCGTCGTCACGCAACAGGAAGCCGAAGCCGTCGCGATGCCCCAGCACCTTGCCGGCGACGAAGTCCAGTTTGGTGGCCAGCAGCAACACGCCCTTGCGGTTGGGCATCAATTGGCCGTCGCGCTCCATGGCGCCCAGGCGGCGCTCAAATCCCACCATCGTCGCGGCGCGCTCGACGCCCATGCGTTCGGCCAGTTCCACCGGAGACAGCGGCGAGCCTGCGGCGCGCAGCGCTTTCAGGATGGCTTCACGGGACGGGACATCAGGATCGAAGTCCGGCGGCGCTTCGGGCAAGGGTGTTGATCTGTTGTTATTCGATTCGTTATTCGATCGTTTTGCCAAAGCTAAAATTTCCGTATATAATGCGCAGCTTCTGTGGTTCGCCCAAGGCTGAACACTGAAGCAGAAAATGGTCAGAAGGGCCGGGAAGTTTAAAACCCAGCCGGGGTTTGAAAAGCAAGTTGCTTAAAAACCTTATTGTAGAACCAACTGCACTTTGGACGCATGTTTTAGTTATTGTGTTTTAACTGAAGCGATGCGACTAGAGCGGCAGCGTATCACATACTTCTGACAGTATCTCTCAGTGCCCAGGTGGCGGAATTGGTAGACGCGCATGGTTCAGGTCCATGTGCCGCAAGGTGTGGAGGTTCGAGTCCTCTCCTGGGCACCACGGAATTTCAATCAAGACCATGCAAGGCGGTCTTGATGGCAACGGCTAAAAAGCCCCGGAAATCGCAAGATTCCCGGGGCTTTTGCTTTGCGCCCCGCCACTGCCTGTTTCAACGCCACGGCACCTTGCGATTCAAATGATGCCGCGCGTACAGATCCGCGCCCATGCCTTCGATCTGGCCATCGATCAACGCTTCGAAAGGCCGCAGCAGCGCATCGAAATTCGTCGGCGCTTCAATCGCATTCAAGGCATGCGCCACGGCCTCTATCGTGGACAGCGCGCCCGGCACGTCGGCGTGACGAACCCGGTAGCGCGTGGAAAGCCCCGCGGGCAACATCACGCGCGGCAAGGCGGCCAGCGCCGGGTTGATATGCAGCAGCTTGCGCGCATGTCCCCAGGTGCCGTCAGGCACGATCAATCTGATGGGCGCGCCCAGGTCCTGCCCGTAGCCCGGCGCCAACACCTCGGCGCCCTCGCCCGGAAACAGCAGGCGAGGCAGATGGCCTGGCAGCGCCCAATCCTCTTCCGAAAAATATTCGCCCACCACGCGTTGCGCGCCCGCCAGCCCCAGCACCGCCAGCCTTGCTGTGTTCAAGGCATGGCGCGCCTCGCTCGGATGCTGCAACACCACGACGCGAGTGCGGCAGGAAAGCGAGGGAATCAGCGCGCACAGACAGTGCGACAGAGGACGCAGACAACGCGTGCAGAGGGTACGGGACATGGGGCGACACTATATCGAAAGTTCGAAAGCGCCCGGCAGCAAAAAAATATGAAAAAAAAGCCACATGACTTGCACACTTCAAAAAAAGTGTGCATAATCTCATTCCTCTGCTGCTGAACAAGAAACAACGCGAAAGCGAAGCGACAAGTAAAGCATCAGCGCCCAGGTGGCGGAATTGGTAGACGCGCATGGTTCAGGTCCATGTGCCGCAAGGTGTGGAGGTTCGAGTCCTCTCCTGGGCACCAATTATTACATCACGAGGTACCTGCGTGATGCGCCAAAAAAACCCCGAACGCGTAAGCGTCCGGGGTTTTTTCTTTGTGTGGCCCTTTTCTTGCGGCCCTTTTCTTTATCCCGCCTATTTGATTTGCCCGGCCCGCAGGCAGACGCTCTGAGCCGGGCGGCCCGCCCTACTTCAGCACGCGGGTCATGACCACGTGCGGAATACCGGCCTCGACGAATTCCTCTCCTTCCACATTGAAGCCATGGGCCTGGTAGAAACCTGCCGCATGCGTCTGCGCGTGCAGCACCAGCATGCGGTGGCCGTCGCCATGGCCCTGTTCGATCAGCGCGTCCAGCAACTGGCTGCCGACGCCCATGCCGCGGGCCTTCTTGTGGACCGCCATGCGGCCGATGTGGCCGTCGGGCAGAAGCCGGCCCGTGCCCATGGGCGTGCCGTCCGGGCCGTAGGCCACGGCGTGGACCGACACCGCGTCATCGTCGTCCAGCTCGACCTCGGGCGGCACTTTCTGTTCGACGACGAACACTTCATGGCGCACCGAATACGCGTCGTCGCGCAAGCGGTCCCAGGTGCCCAGGGCGATACGCACCGTAGATTGTTTGTTGGTCGACATGTCCATCCCTCGCGTGCAGCAAATGAATAAAAGAATCCTAAACCTCATTTTGGCAGGGATGAACAATGGCCAAAAGGGGGTACGATCGCGGCTTGCCCATGTCGTCCATGTTCCGCCACATGCCGCCTGCCGCTCCCCCCGCCTGGTTGAAAGCCGCGCCCGCGCTCTTCCTGCTTCTCTGGTCCAGCGGTTTCGTCGTGCTCAAAGTGGGCCTGGCCTATGCCGACCCCATGACGTTCCTGGCGCTGCGCTACGCCTGCGTGGTGCTGATACTTGCGCCCTTCATGCTGTTCCTGCGCCCGCCGCTGCCGCGCGGCGCCAGCGCCTGGGGCCATCTGGCGATGGTCGGACTGCTGTTGCAGGCAGGCTACTTCTGTTTCACCTACTTGTCTCTCAAGCAAGGCATGTCGGCGGGCGGCGTGGCGCTGATCACCTCGTTGCAACCTATCCTGATCGGCCTGCTGGCGCCGGCGATCGCGCACGAGAAAGTCGACGCCCGCCGCTGGGCAGGCCTGGGCCTGGGGGTGTCAGGCGCCGCGCTGGTGATCATCGCCAAGGCTTCGATCGATGTGCTCTCGCCGCTGGGCCTGGCGTTCGCCATCAGCGCCCTGCTCTGCATCACCGGCGGCACGCTGTATGAAAAACGCTATGGCGTGCAAACGCATCCCGTCACGTCCAACATGGTGCAGTACGCGGTCGGCCTGATCGCCACCGCGCCGCTGGCGTACTGGCTGGAGCCGATGCATATCGAATGGACCGGGCCCCTGCTGGCTTCGCTGGCTTATCTAGTCGTGGGCAATTCGCTGGTGGCGATCACCTTGCTGCTGACCATGATCCGCTATGGCGAGGCCTCCCGCGTGTCGGCGCTGTTCTTCCTGGTGCCGCCCTGCACCGCCGTCATTGCGCTGATCATCCTGGGCGAAGCCATTCCCGCGCTGGCCTGGCTGGGCATGGCCCTGGCAGCGCTCGGCATCCTGCTGGTGACGCGCACGGCGCATACCGCTGCCAAGTAGAATGAGCGCCCCTCCAGGTCCCTGTCCATGAACGCTGTCGTTACCTCCGCCCTGCCGGTCTTCGCGCTGATCCTGACTGGCTGGCTCGCCGCCCGCTGGCGCATCCTGGGTTCCGGCGCCACCGACGCGCTGAACCGCTACGTCGTGTATCTGTCGCTGCCCGCGCTGCTGTTCCGCGCCATGACGCAGGTCGATCTGACGCATATGGCGCACTGGGGTTTCGTGGGCGCCTTCGCGGGCGGCATCGCCGTCACGTTCCTCGCCTCGTTTATCGGCGCGCGCCGCTCGCAGCGCGCGCTGACCGACCGCGGCATCCAGGGGCTGGCCGCGTCCTACACCAACGCCGGCTACATGGGCATTCCGCTGTGCCTGGCGTTGCTCGGCCCTGACAGCATGGCGCCGGCCACCTTCACCACCCTGCTCACCGCAAGCGTGCTGTTCGGCTTTGCCATCGCCTTGATCGAGTTCGACCGCCAACAGACGCCCAATCTGTCCTTGACCCTGCTCAAGGTCGGCCGCGCGCTGCTGCGCAACCCCCTGCTGGCGGCTCCGCTGCTGGGCCTGGCCTGGGCCTTCACCGGCCTGGCGCTGCCGGAAGGCGTGGACCGCTACGTGGCCTTGCTGGGCGCGTCCGCCAGTCCCTGCGCGCTGGTCACGATCGGCCTGTTCCTGGCGCAGACGGAAACGTCCAGTTCGGGACCCGGCGTCATGCGCCTGGTCGCCGGCAAGCTGCTGCTGCAGCCCGCCGTCACGGCGGTGCTGGCGTTCTACGTCTTCGCCATGCCGCCGGTATGGGCCTGGACCGCCGTGCTGATGAGCGCGCTGCCCATCGGCACCGGCCCCTTCATGCTGGCGCAGATGTACGGGCGCGACGCCCGCGTAACCTCGCGCGCCATCCTGGTTTCCACCGTCGCATCGGTGCTGACCGTCAGCCTGCTGGTCGCCTGGATCAGCGCACACCCGATTTCCTGATCGTTCTTCATCATGCTGCTCGCCGTCGCCATCTTCGTACTTACCATCACGCTGGTCATCTGGCAGCCCAGGGGCCTGTCGATAGGCTGGAGCGCCGTGCTGGGCGCGGCGCTTGCCCTGGCCACGGGCGTGGTTCACCTGGCCGACATCGCGGACGTCTGGCGCATCGTCTGGAACGCCACCGCCACCTTCATCGCCATCATCGTCACCAGCCTGATCCTGGATGAGGCCGGCTTTTTCGAATGGTCGGCGCTGCACGTGGCGCGCTGGGGCGGCGGCCGCGGCCGGCTGCTTTTCGTGTTGATCGTGCTGCTGGGCGCCGCGGTTTCGGCGCTGTTCGCCAACGACGGCGCGGCGCTGATCCTTACGCCCATCGTCATGGAAATGCTGGTGGCGCTGGGCTTCGGCCCCGGCGCTTCGCTGGCCTTCGTGATGGCCGCGGGCTTCATCGCGGACACGGGCAGCATCGCATTGATCGTATCCAATCTGGTCAACATCGTGTCGGCCGACTTCTTCAATATCGGCTTCGGCGAGTACGCATCGGTGATGCTGCCGGTAAACCTGATGGCCGTGGCGTCCACGCTGGCGGTACTGCTGCTGTTCTTCCATCGCAGCATTCCGCCGCGCTACGACGTGAGCCAACTGCCCGCGCCCGCTTCCGCGATCCGCGACCTGACCACGTTCCGCGCCGGCTGGGTCGTGCTGACCCTGCTGCTGGCGGGCTTTTTCATCCTGGAACCCATGGGCATCCCGGTCAGCGCCATCGCCGCCGTCGGCGCGCTGGGCCTGCTGCTGATCGCGGGACGACAGCACATCGTCGGCACGCGCCGCATCATGCGCGAGGCGCCCTGGCACATCGTGGTGTTCTCGCTGGGCATGTACCTGGTGGTGTATGGCCTGCGCAACGCCGGGCTGACCGCGCACCTGGCGCAAGTGCTGGACCGGTGCGCCGAGTATGGCGTCTGGGGCGCGGCGATGGGTACGGGCCTGATCACCGCCTTCCTGTCGTCCATCATGAACAACCTGCCCACCGTGCTGGTGGGCGCGTTGTCGATTGCGGACACCAGCGCCACCGGCGCCGTGAAGGACGCGATGATCTACGCCAATATCATCGGCAGCGATCTGGGCCCCAAGATCACGCCGATCGGCAGCCTGGCCACGCTGCTGTGGCTGCACGTGCTGGCGCGCAAGGGCCTGCGCATCACCTGGGGCTACTACTTCAAGGTAGGCATCGTCCTGACCCTGCCGGTGCTGCTGCTGACGCTGGCCGCCTTGGCTTGGCGCCTGCAATAAGCGCCTATATAGCATTTAGTTATATAAAAGGCATTAATTGGTGGTTTGATCCAAGCGTCCACCGCTTTAGACTTTCAAACGTCACACGGGTGCCTGCGCGCGCCCGTTTTTGCTTTCTTACGTATCAAGATCCCGGGACTCGCCCATGAGCACCAACGCCTCGACTCTCCCCCTGCCTACCTCGGCCCTGCCGCCCATCCAGATCAACCGCAAGCCGCTGTGGATCGCCGTGCTGCTGGTGCTGGCAGGCGCCCTGTACCTGCATGAGACCGTCAGTTGGCGCCAGGGCGCGCTGTGGGTCGTCGGCGCGCTGCTGGGCGTGACCCTGTACCACGCCTCCTTCGGCTTCACGCAGGCCTGGCGCGTGTTCGTGTCCGATCGCCGCGGCGCGGGGCTGCGCGCGCAGATGCTGATGCTGGCCGCAGGCGTGCTGCTGTTCTTCCCCTTCCTGGCAGCCGGCACGTTGTTCGGCCAACCCGTCAGCGGCTTCGTGTCGCCCCCGGGAGTCTCTGTCCTGCTGGGCGCCTTCCTGTTCGGCATCGGCATGCAGCTGGGCGGCGGTTGCGCCTCGGGCACGCTGTTCGCAGTCGGCGGCGGCAACACGCGCATGGTGGTCACGCTGCTGTTCTTCATCATCGGCTCGGTCATTGCGACCGCCAACTTCGGCTGGTGGTCGAACCTGCCGGCGCTGGCGCCGACCTCGCTGATCAAGACCTGGGGACTGGCGCCCGCGCTGGCCATCAACCTGGCCGTGTTCGCGCTGATCGCGTGGGCAGCCACGGCGTTGGAGAAGCGCCGCCACGGCCATGTGATTTCGTTCGCCTCGCGTACCGCGCGCCCGGCGTCCCTGCTGCAAGGCCCCTGGCCGCTGATCTGGGGCGGCGTGGCGCTGGTAGTGCTGAACTTCGCCACGCTGGCGCTGGCTGGCCGCCCCTGGGGCATCACCTCCGCCTTTGCGCTGTGGGGCGCCAAGACCCTGGACGCCTTCGGCGGCGACGTGGCCACCTGGGCCTACTGGGCCAAGCAGCCCTCGCTGGCCGCGCCGCTGCGCCAGGACGTCACCACCGTCATGGACATCGGCCTGATGCTGGGCGCGCTTGCCGCCGCCAGCGCCGCCGGCAAGTTCGCCCCCATCTGGAAGGTGCCGGCCCGCTCGCTGGCCGGCGCCGTCATCGGCGGCCTGCTGCTGGGCTATGGTTCGCGCCTGGCCTTCGGCTGCAATATCGGCGCCTATTTCAGCGGCATCCTGTCGGGCAGCCTGCACGCCTGGCTGTGGCTGCCGGCCGCCTTCGCCGGCAGCGCCCTGGGCGTGCGCCTGCGCCCGGCCTTCGGCCTCGCCGTCGAAAAGACCCCGGCGGCGTCCAGCTGCTGAGAAACAGTATTCCAGGACTGTCCGCCGGCACAGGGGGACAGCTCCTGGTGTATGGTTGCTCCATCCCGAAATACGGAGATGGACATGAGCTGGATTTTCGGCCGCTACACGGCTTTTTTACTGACCCTGATCGGCGCCGCAATCACCGCCGCCCTGGCCGCGACCAGCTCGCCCTGGTGGCTTTGGCTGGCCGTGCCGCTGACGCTGCTGGCCGCGCTGGGCGTCTATGACCTGGCACAGACACGCCACGCCATCCGCCGCAACTATCCGGTCCTGGGCAATCTGCGGTTCCTGTTCGAATTCATCCGGCCCGAGATCCGCCAGTACTTCCTGGAAGACGACACTCAGGCCGCGCCGTTCTCGCGCGCGCAGCGCTCCATCGTCTACCAGCGCGCCAAGCGCGAGATCGACAAGCGTCCCTTCGGCACCCAGGAAGACGTCTACGGCGATCGCTACGAATGGATCAACCATTCCATGTCGCCGTCGCAAATCCCCGACATCGACTTCCGCGTCACGGTGGGCGGCCCCGAATGCAAGCAGCCCTACTCCATGTCCGCGTTCAACGTGTCGGCCATGAGCTTCGGCGCCTTGTCGGCCAACGCCGTCCTGGCCCTGAACGAAGGTGCGCGCCAGGGCAACTTCGCGCACGACACCGGCGAAGGCGGCATCAGCCGTTATCACCGCCAGCCGGGCGGCGGCCTGGTCTGGAACATCGGCTCTGGCTACTTCGGCTGCCGCGACGAACACGGCGCTTTCTCCGAAGAGGCCTTCGTCAAGAATGCCTGTACGCCGCAGGTCAAGATGATCGAGATCAAGCTGTCGCAAGGCGCCAAACCCGGCCATGGCGGCATCCTGCCCGCGGGCAAGGTGACGCCGGAGATCGCCGAAGCGCGCGGCGTCGTGGCCTGGCAGGACTGTAATTCGCCGGCCACCCATTCCGCCTTCGATTCGCCCATCGGCCTGATGAAGTTCGTGGCGCGCCTGCGCGAACTGTCCGGCGGCAAGCCGGTGGGCTTCAAGTTCTGCGTGGGCCACCCTTGGGAGTGGTTCGCCATCGTCAAGGCCATGCTGGAAACCGGCATCACGCCGGATTTCATCGTGGTGGACGGGGCCGAGGGCGGCACCGGCGCCGCGCCCGTGGAGTTCGTCGACCACGTCGGCACGCCGCTGCGCGAGGCGCTGCGCCTGGTCCACAACACGCTGATCGGCGTGAACCTGCGCGACCGCATCAAGCTGGGCGCGTCCGGCAAGATCATCACCGCTTTCGACATGGCCCGCGTCATGGCCATGGGCGCGGACTGGTGCAACGCCGCGCGCGGCTTCATGTTCGCCATCGGCTGCATCCAGGCCCAGGCCTGCCACACTGGCAAATGCCCCACCGGCGTCACGACCCAAGACCCGCTGCGCCAGCGCGCGCTCGTGGTACCGGACAAGGCGCAGCGCGTGGCGAACTTCCACCGCAACACGCTGCATGCACTGGCGGAACTGCTTGCCGCGGCCGGCCTGACCCACCCCGGCCAGCTGCGCCCGCACCATATCGCGCGCCGCATCTCCTCCAGCGAAATCCGGCTGCTGTCGGCCCTGTTCCCGGAACTCGCGCCCGGCGAACTGCTGCGCGGAGAATTCCGCCACCAGGTGTTCCGCGCGGGCTGGGCCATGGCCCAGGCCAGTTCGTTCCAGCCTACCCACGACATCACAACCGCATTGGCGCAAGAACATGCCGCCCATGCCACGCCGGCCGCCGCACAGGTCTGATCCGGCTGGCGCCGGGCGCTACAGCCAGCGCTCGAACATGCGCGAGAAGAACTCCATCGAACGGTCACCCACGCCCCTGGCCTGCCAGGCCTCGGGCGTGATCCGCACCGACTCGGCGAGATCGCGCTGGAACAGTGCCTCCATTTCGGCCGCGAATTCAGGCCCCAGCACTACGGCATTGATTTCGTAGTTCAGCGCAAAGCTGCGCCAATCCAGGTTGCTGGACCCCACCGTGGACCACACGCCGTCCACCACCGCGGTCTTGGCATGCAAGAGCGCATCGCGCCGCTCGTAGATTTTCACGCCGGCCCGCAGCAGGTCCGTATAGTGCGAGCGTCCCGCATGGAACACCAGCGACGAGTCGCTGAAGCCAGGCAACACCAGCGCCACGTCGACGCCGCGCCGGGCCGCGTCCGTCAGGACTTCGATGAAGGCGGGATCCGGCACGAAGTACGCCATGGTGATATGGATGTATTCCTGCGCGCTTTCAAACGCCGACATCAGCGTCAGGTAGACGGTGTAGCCATCGCTGCGGTCCGGCTGATTGGCCAGTATCCGCACCGTCGTTGCACCCACGGGCGGCGCCACCTGTGAATCGCCCCCCTTGATCGGCTCCTTGGACTGGGATTCCCAACCCGCGCGGATGACCTGCTCCAGCTGGGCCACTGCGGGCCCTTCGATGCGCAGATGCGTGTCGCGCCAGGGCGCCGCCTTGGCGTCTGTGGCTGCCGGTGAATCGGCTTTGCCGGCGCCCTTTCCCGACCCCGACCCCGAGCCCGAACCTGATCCAGATCCTGGCGAGGACTCGTAGACGCTGCTCACGTTGATGCCGCCCAGATAGCCGACCTTGCCGTCCACGACCAGCACCTTGCGATGGTTGCGTTGGTTCGGCGACCAGCCCGCACGGCCGCTCGCCGGGTTGACCGGATTGAAGATCGCGACTTGTACGCCCGCATCGCGCAGGCGCTGGAACAAGGCATCGGGCGTCTTGATCGTGCCGACCGCGTCGACCATCAAGGACACTTCGGCGCCGCGGTTGCGCGCCGCAATCAGGGCTTCGGCAAAGCGCGAACCCTCGGCATCGTCATCGAAGATATAGGTTTCCATGTGCACGTACCGGCGGGCCTGCGCGATGGACTGCAGCATGGCGCGGTAGGTGCTGGGGCCGTCCGCCAGCAGCCGGACACGGTTGCCGGCCACCAATGGCGCGCCGCTGACTGCCTGCTCGACAGCAAGGTGACGCGCGAGAAAATCGCTCTTGGGAGTCCGCGGATCGGCGGCGATGCCCTGCCCGCGGCGATAGCTGTCTGACGCCGCGTCGGCCGACAGACTGGCCTGCGATGCGCGCGCGCGGCGCTCCTGCGAGTCAGGAACGCTGGCGCAGGCCGCAAGCAAGACCGCGCACACCAGCGGCAACAGGAGCCGGCGTGCGCGGGCCATCCACGGCCACCAATCCCGCCTCAATCCCGACCGGCGCGCAGCCCCGGGCGGCTTCATGGCGTCAGGCCTTAGCGGCGGCCGCCCGAGGCCAGAAGGCAGCCTAGCAAGGCGCCCACCAGCGCCGCTACGCCCACCGACTTCCAGGCATGTTCATGCACGTACTCGTCAGCATAGGCGGTTGCGCGGCGCGCGCGTTCCCGCGCCGCGCCCTCCCAATCGCCGGCGGACTCGCGCGCGTCGGCCAATTGGCGCTTCAGGCGAGCTCGCGCCGACTCGATCTCGGAGCCCGTATACGACGCCGTCGACCGCAGCAGGTCTTCCGTACCCGCCAGCAATTCGTGGAAGCTGTCGCTCACCCGTTCACGGTGCAGGGCCATTTCGGCGCGTTGATGCTTTCGGTTCATGGTCGCTCCTTGTAATTGTCGGGCCTCGCGGAGTCGGGCCGCCTGATGCGATGCAACACGCCGCATTCACGTGCCTGTGCAACGCAAGATGCCATTGTGACCGCCATCGCCCGACCCCGCCCGAGCTTTGGCAACCAGCCGTAAACCGATATTTCAACGCAAGCAAAAGTATCGCGTGTATCCGCTGCGACGCCCGGTGGCCGGTCTCCTCGCAAGCCTCTTCCAAATTCGTAAAAGTCCATTGCATTCAGCGGCTTGGCGCTTGACACCGGCCCCGCCCTGACGGCCACAATAGACTTTTGCAATGCGCCAGAACCGCCTGGTCTGAGCCTCCCAACGCCGCGCCTCCCGACCGCCAGCCGCCCCATCCGAGGCGCCCCGGCGACGGGCCGTCCCGACGACAGAAAAGGAACAGGACGCATGGTTTCGCCTTCCGCACTGTTTGCCCCCGCCGCGCCGAAATTCATCGCGCAAGAGTCGCAGCCTCCCAGCGCCGAGCAGCTTGAACTGCACGAAGGCTTGGTGGCGCGCCACGCGCACATCGATCCCAAGTTCCTCTATGACGCGCTGGGTTCGGCGCTCTTCACCGCCATCACGCAGCTCCCTGAGTACTACCCGACGCGCTGCGAGTCCGAGATCTTCCAGCGCCACGGCGCCGATATTGCGCGCCACGTCGGACCGGTGCTCTCGATGATCGACCTGGGCGCGGGCGATTGCGTCAAGGCTGAACGCCTGTTCCCCAGCCTGCGTCCGCGTCATTACGTGCCCATCGACATCTCGGCCGACTACCTGCAAGCGGCCGTGCGCCGCCTGCAGCTGTCCTACCCCGACCTGCAAATCACCGCCATCGGCCAGGACTTCACGCACGCGTTGGCTCTGCCGGCCAGCATTCCCGCCGAACAGCGGCTGTTCTTCTATCCCGGCTCCAGCATCGGCAACCTCAGCCCCGCGGACGCGCACGCCATGCTGCGGCGAATCCGCGGACAGTGCGCGGGCGGCGGCTTGCTGGTCGGCGTGGACCGCGTCAAGCCCAAACAAGTGCTGGAGCCCGCCTACGACGATGCGCTGCACCTGACCGCGGCCTTCAACCTGAACCTGCTGCGGCACGTGAACAGCGTGCTGGACGCCGATTTCGACGTGGACGACTGGCGCCATGTGGCGCTGTTCAACAGCGCCGACTCGCGCATCGAAATGCATCTGGAAGCGTTGCGCGCAGTGCGCGTAGCCTGGCCAGGCGGCGCGCGCGCGTTCGGCGCCGGCGAACGCATCCACACTGAAAACTCCTACAAGTTCACTCCCCAAGCCTTCGCCGACCTGCTGCAAAGCGCCGGCTACCGCGACGTCGCGCACTGGTCGGATTCCCGCGGCTGGTTCTCGATTTTCAGCGCCCGCGCATAACGCGGGCCTGCCCTCAACGCCACTGGAGGATCGCCATGGAACCTGCGTGCCTGCTGACTCACCCTGCCACCGGACCTTACGCTGCCGGCCAGGCGGGCCAGCACGACCGCTACGACGCGGTGCGCTCGACCAGCACGGCCCTGGCCGCCCCGCTGAGTCCCGAGGATTGCCAGGTGCAATCCATGCCGGACTGCAGCCCGGTCAAATGGCATCTGGCCCACACCACCTGGTTCTTCGAGACCTTTCTGCTGACACGCTTTCACCCGTCCTATGCGGTCTTCCATCCGCAGTACCGCATGCTGTTCAACTCCTACTACAACGCCGTCGGCGCCAAGCATCCGCGTCCGCGCCGCGGCCTGCTGTCGCGTCCCGCGCTGACGGAAGTGCAGCGCTACCGCCGGCATGTGGACGGCGCGATGCATGAACTGATCTCGCGGCTGGGCGGCAACGATCCCGCCTTCGACGCCTTGTTGGAACTGGGCCTGAATCATGAGCAGCAGCACCAGGAGCTGATCCTGACCGACCTGAAGCACATGCTGTCGGCCAACCCGCTCAAGCCGGCCTACGTCGCACCCGGCCCGCCTGCACTGCCGCCCTCCACACCCGCCGGCTGGACGCGCTATGCCGGCGGCATCACCCGCATCGGCCATGACGGCAATGGCTTCGGATTCGACAACGAAGGTCCGGCCCATGACGTGCTGCTGGCCCCGTTCTACCTGGCCGACCGGTTGGTGACCCAGCATGAGTACCTGGCCTTCATCCGGGACGGCGGCTACAAGCGGCCCGAACTCTGGCTGTCGCTGGGCTGGGACATGGTCTGCGCTGAAGGCTGGCGCGCGCCGCTCTACTGGGAAGGACAGCGCGACGATTGGCGCATCTTCACGCTGCGCGGCATGCAGGAACTCGAACTGCAGGCGCCGGTCACGCACGTCAGCTATTTCGAGGCCGATGCCTACGCCCGCTGGGCGCGCGTGCGGCTGCCGCGCGAAGCCGAATGGGAACATGCCGCCCGCCAACTGCCCGAAGGCGCGCTGGCCGGGCGCGCCAACATGCTGGAGAACGGCCACCTGGACACGCGCCCGGCCCCTGCGCGCAACGGCACGGGCGGCCCCGTGCAACTATTCGGCGACGCCTGGGAATGGACCTCCAGCGCCTACGACGCCTACCCCGGCTTCAAACCCGACAACGGCGCGGTAGGCGAATACAACGGCAAGTTCATGTGCAACCAGTACGTCCTGCGAGGCGGCTCCTGCGCCACGCCCAGGGACCACATCCGCCCCAGCTACCGCAATTTTTTCCCGCCCGAGGCCCGCTGGCAGTTCTCGGGCATCAGGCTGGCGCGAGACGCCTGACGCGTTTCTTTGAAATTTGATCGCTGATCGCTTGCACGCATCAAAAATTTCGTGCTAGAATTTCGTTCTTCGTTGATCACTGATTGCAACACAGATGTGACGCAAATCCAGGGATTAATCGAAATGGCGCATTAGCTCAGCCGGTTAGAGCGACGGAATCATAATCCGCAGGTCCCCTGTTCGAATCAGGGATGCGCCACCAAGATTCAAAGCCCGGAACCACTTTGGTGGCTCCGGGCTTTTTCGTTGTGGCGTCCGATCTCGGCGCATTCGAAGCCCCCTATCTTCAGGGCAACCGCACCGCGTCGCGCCGCCTCCCGCCCCAGGTCGCCGCCAGACTGGCCACGAAGGCGCCGATCAGCATCGAGGCGAAGCCCCACAGCGCGAATGCTGCCGCGGCCTTGCGGGCCTGGTCTGCGGCCTCCTTGGCCTTTTGCCGGGCGTCGTCGGCAGCCTGTTTCATGTTCTGCACGGCCTGCTCGACGCGGCGCTGCGCCGCCGCCGGCTCCATGCCGGTCTGCGCAGCCACGACCTTCACGACATAGTCGCGGTCCTCGCCCGTCATCGAGCCGCGCGCCGCGCTCATCGCCATGATGCGGCCCACCTCTACTCTCGCGCCGTTGCGGTCGGCGCTGGCGTCGGGCCGCTCGGAGCGCAGCAAGGCGTCTGAAAAATAGCCCTGCATCTGCGACATTCCCTCGCTCCCACCCGCGGCAGCGGCGGCCGTCGCAGCGGTGCCGGCGCCGGCCGCAACGGCTGCGCCCGCCTTCGCGACGCCCGAAGCCAAGGCCGCGATGGAAGCGCCCAGCAGCACGGCGCTGACGACCGCGCTCAACGCCCACACCAGAAAGCCGTGTGCTGTGTCGCGGAAGTAAACCTCGTCAGAGTGCACGTCGACCCATTTGGTGCGCAGCCGCCCCGCGACGTAGCCGCCGATGCCATAGGCAACGATCTGCGTGGCCAGCATCCACACGATGAGGCCGATGCCTATTGCAGGCGCAGTCGCGCCCTCGCCGCTCCAGGGTGAAACAGAAAGAAAGCCCAGCCCGGTGCCACCTGCGAACAATGCCAGGGAAAGGGCTGCGGCGATGACCGCCCCGGCGATCACCGCGGCCCAGGATACGGCGGAGATGGCGGACTCCCTCGGCGGCACGCCGCCGGGATAGGGCTGGCTCAATGAAGTTGCGTTTTCCATGGATCTGTTCCTTGTTCACGGTTCATCGCGGCTGCTCGAATACGTGCCGCCGCGGCGGAAAACCTCTGGGGTCAATGCCAAAAAAGCGCCAGCAGAATGATGATGGGAATGGGTACGCCCAACAGCCACAGCAAGATGGAACGCATAAAGCCTCCTTGGATGATGTCCTGCGCGTTGCGCGCAGCGCTCAGGCCAGGTCGATCGTGCCGGGCGCGCGCGGATTCGGCGGCGGCTGCACGGGATCGATGACGTCGGGATCTCTGCGCGGCCGCGTCGGATCCAGCGGCGGGTCGTCCGGCGGCGGATTGTTGGGAAAGGCGGGATCGTCGGGTTCGGGCGGGTCGCCCCCGCCGGGTTCGCGATGCATGGACTGGGACATGGCTTGCTCCTGAAAGCGGCGCCAGGCGCGCCGCCCTGTCCCATCAGCAAACCGCATTCCCGGCCCGTTGCGCGGGAATGCAAAAAAGCCCTCTGTGCGAGGGCTTTCAGGCGTGCGCAGCCGGCGGGGTCAGGATCTGCTCTTGCCTTCCCTGATCGGTTCGGCGGCTTTCTGCCCGCCGCTGCCCAGGAACTTAACAACGGCGGCCTTGCCCGCGGTGGAGGCTTCGTCCTGGCTGGCATAACGCGTGGGCGAATAATTGGTGCTGCGCACATTGCCGGATTCGGGATCAAACAAGGTGATGATCCAGGCGAATTCTCCCGGCATCAATTGCCTGACTTGCAACGTGGCGCGCGTGCCTGGGCGCAGTTGCGGCATGGGGCGGCCTTTAACGTGACTCGACGCCGCCATCGTAGCGCAAGACGCGCCGGCGCAAGACGCGCCGGCGCAAACCCGGCGCTGGCGACACGGCCATGAATGCTGCGACCGCACATGAATTCATGCTGCACACCCCGCAGCAAAAACACCACAAACCGCGCATTGCGTCAGGAAAACCCTAGGGCCGGTTGCGCCAATACAGGCGCACAATCAATACAAACATCTAGACCGCTCAGCGGCAGCCGCATCCCTTTAATCAGGCGAGGACGGAGACAACATGACTTATGTAGCAGTGGTTATCAGCTGTTTGATGGTTGTGGGTATCGTCGCGTTGGTGATTCAAACGGTTCAAAGCGCAGGGTCCGAACCCTGGCTGAGAATCTCGGCGGCGATTACCAGTTCCTTGTTTGCTTCACTCTTGTTGATTCCGCTCGGATACGCGGTCGCGCAGACCGTGCTGATCGAATAATTCCATCATTGCAACGCATGCGCCTGGGGCTATGCGCCCCGGGCGGCTTTGCCGCGCGTTGCGGCCCAGCACAGCAGCGACCCGGCGGTCACCATGGCCACGCCCTGCCAGAACGACGCGGTCAGGCGGGTCGACAGCCACACGGCGGCAAAGAACGTTGAAAAGACCGGGGTGAAGTAGGAAGCCGTGGCCAGCAAGGTCAGGTTGCCTTTGAGTATCCCTACATTCCACAGCGCATAGCCCGCTGCCATGGCGCCGCCGGTCACCAGCAGCTCCAGCGTGGCGGGCCACGTGAAGGCCAACGCAGGCTCGGCGCCCGACAGGTACTTGATCCACAGGGCAAGCGCGGTCAGCATGAAGAACAAGGCAACGCCGTTCTTGCCATCGGCGAATCGCGTCGTGACGTTGCAATAGACGGCCCAGATCACGGCGCCGCTGAAGGCCAGCCCATAACTGAGGGGATTGCTGGATACGTTGGCGAGGGTGCGCTCCCAGGATAGCCCGCCGGATCCGCCCAGGACCCAGACGATGCCGGCAAGCGACAGCAGTATGCCGGGCACCACCCACGCATTGGCGCGCTGGCCATTGATGAGCATGGCCAGAATCACGGTAAAGCAGGGCCAGAGATAGTTGACGATACCCAGCTCGATCGCCTGCCCCCGATTGGCGGCGAATCCCAGGGAGAGCGAGAGGCAGATCTCGTAGGCAACGAACAGCAGGCTGCCGACGATGAGATAGGAACGCGGAAAGGTCCGCAGCTTCGGAAAGCCCAGCAGCAGCACCAGGAACGCCGAACCCGCCGTGTAAATAAGCGCGGCGCCGCCGACCGGCCCAAAGCTTTCGCTGACGCTGCGGATCAGGCCGACCACGGTGCCCCATAGCAGCACCGCCAGCAAGCCCAGTGAAGTCGCCGTGTTCCGGCTCAGGGAGAGTTGCATTACCGATTCCGATTGCCCGCCTTGGGGCGTCAAGCCGGGCAGTTTAGCGAAAAGCCGCACGTCCCGCGGCGGCGCTCCGCCTTGCAATGAAGCCAGCCCCCCCCCGTATTCAGAATGCCCGCCAGAACAATGCAGAAAAAGGAGCAAGCGCCGCATGACCATATCCACACGCAGATTGAGCGACGTGCTGGCCAGCACGGAATCGGGCCGGCTCTACCGGATTGAGGTGTTCTTGCGGGCGGAAATGCCGGGAACAGCCGCGGCCCGGCCTAGCGCGGCCCGACCTGACGCGGCCCGGCCTGACGCGGCCCGGCCTGACGCGGCCCGCTACATACACCGCACCACCGAGGGGGAGCTGGTGTTGCCGCTGGATCGGAACCGGTACAGGCTGAAATCGGGCGAAGTCCTGACCGCCCTGGCGCCGCCGCTCTCCGAGTCCTGAGGCGCGCGGAGCTACTGGTCCGCCTCCACCCTGCGCTTGCCCTGTCCCTTGGCCTTGTACAGCGCCCGGTCCGCGCGCTCCAGCAATTCGCGCACGGTGACGCCGGATTGCGGATACACGGCAATGCCCACGCTGGCGGACACGGCGACAGTGACGTCGGGATACGGCAGGGACAGGTTTTCGACCAGCGCCTGCGCGACATGCCCGGCGTTTTCCTTGTCCGCGCCCAGCAGCAGGACCGCGAATTCATCGCCCCCAAGCCGCGCCGCCACGTCGGACACGCGGATCGCGTCTGCCATGCGCTCCGCCGCTTCCTGCAGCACGGCATCGCCGGCGGCGTGGCCATGCAGGTCGTTGACCGCCTTGAAGCCGTCCAGATCGATCGCCAGGATGGCGAAGGATTCACCGCTGCGCTGCGCCACCGCCAGCTCGCGCAGCACCAATTCGTTGAACAGCACGCGGTTGCACAGGCCGGTCAGCGGATCGTAGTGCGCCAGGTGCTGGGCATGCGTCAGCATGCGCGAGGCCTGTACCAGGGCGCCGCCCACTTCCGCAACCTCTTTGACGCGCGTGCCCGGCACCGTCACCGCATGCCCCTTGCCCAGCGCCAGCGCCGGCGCGACCAGGCTCTGCACGGACGAGGTCAGGCGGCTGGCCAACCGCAAGGCCAGCAGCAAGCCCAGGCCGAAGGCCAACAAGGTGCCCAGGGCAATCCAGGCGATGGAGCGGTAAAGATCCGTGGTCAGCAGACTCATCGGCGCGCCGGCGGCAACCGTCCAGCCGGATAACGACGAGCGGCTGAAGGCGGTGTAGACGGGCGTGCCTTCCTTGGTAATGGTTTCCAGCGAGCCCTCGCTTTCCTGCTGCACCGCCCGCGCCAGTTCGGGAACGGCCTTCTGGCCCACGAATTTCGAGGTGTCTCGTGTGCGCGCGAGGATCGTGCCGCTGTCGTCCAGCACGGCTGCCACCCAGCCGTCCGGCAGGGCGCGCCTGCCCAGCAGATTGCCGATGCGTTCAGGCAGGATGCCAACGTTCAAGCTGTATGCGACCTCGCCGTTGCGCAGCACCGGCACGCCCAGCGCAATCAGGGGGCCTTGATTGACCCTGCTGGTGAACAGCCCCGTCAGCACCGCCGTGCGCGTCTGGAAAACGTGGGCCAGCTCGGCGGACGCGCCGGTCGGCGGCAAGGCGTTGCCGAACGGCACGGACGTATTGATCAACTGGCGGCCATCCTTGTCGGTCAGGACATAGCTGTCGATGATCTGGAAACGCACGGATTCACGCGCCCGCCGATGAAAACCGGCCAGATCGCCGGCGACGAGATCTGGCGACGACGCCAGCATTTGCAGGCCGGCCTCCACGCCGGTGAGTTCGCGGTCGAGAATCGCGGTGAGATTGCGCGCCAGGAATATCGTGTCGCGGAAGATCCGCTCTTTCTGGATGACGTAGCTTTCGTAGACCGCCACGGATGCCATGACCAGCGCGGGCGTGATACACGCGAACACGAGTGTGAGCAGGCCCGTGCGCATGGAATAGCGGCGCGGCCGACGCGTCCGCGCGACGGCCAGGCTCTCGGCGTCAGCCACGGGAGCCTCGCCTTGCGACGTCCGCAAACGTCGGCCTGCCGATCGAAACCACACCTCTGGACCCATGCGCCTCCCGATACGCTCCGCTCGGCCCACGGCCAGAGGACGAACGAACGTCAGAAATTATTGCAGAAGTTCGCAATCGCACAATCCGCGCCATGGGAATCCCCTCGCCGCGTCAAGACGGATGTGGCGTAACTGGCGCGTCCCCAATTTACTACAGAGGCGCGCCGCCGGGTACGTCTACCGGTCTTCCAGATCCGGGGTGCCGGTGAACTGGGTCTTGAGCAGCGTCAGCGCCCCTTTTTCAGCCAGCGCCTCATTGGGAAACACATGCTTGGTGTCTTCCAGCACCGGGAATCCGAAGACCCGCACCCGGGCGTGGTAGCCGTCGGGCGTCTCGGCGAATTCGATGTCGAAGTTGCGTTCTTCGATCCAGCCCGATCGATGCAGTTTCCATTCCATGTCCGACGCGCTCCCGAAAAGTCGAGGTTGATACGACAGGCCGGCCCCGATGGAAGCCGGCCTGCTACACCATACACCCGTCTTGCAACGGACGGACTGGCGGGCGATCCGCCGCGCCTACTTTCGGGCGCGCGACTTGTCTGCGGCGTCGTCCGCGAATCCTTCCACCGGCGGGGCAAACAAATCCCAGCTTGCCATGAACAGCGCGGCAATCAAGGGGCCGATCACGAAACCGTTCAGGCCGAACAAAGCCATGCCGCCCAGCGTGGATATCAGCACCACATAGTCCGGCATCTTGGTGTCCTTGCCGACCAGAATGGGGCGCAGCACGTTGTCCACCATACCGATGACCAGCACGCCGAAGAGGATCAGCACGACGCCTTTGATCGTGGCCCCGGTCAACAGGAAGTAGATCGCGACCGGAGCCCAGATCAACCCCGCGCCGATCGCCGGCAGCAAGGACAGAAAGCCCATGATCACGCCCCACAGCAGCGCACCCTGGATCGACAGGATCGAGAAGATGATGCCGCCCAGCGCGCCCTGCGCCGCGGCCACCGCGACGTTGCCCTTGACGGTGGCGCGCACCACGGTGGTGAACTTGCGCAGCAGATGCTGCTTGTGCGTGTCGCTCAGCGGCATGGCGCGCTTGAGCCGCGCCGATAGCTGCGGGCCGTCGCGCAACAGGAAGAACAGCAGGTACAGCATGATGCCGAAGCTGATCACGAACTGGAACGTGTCCTGCCCTATGTTCAAGGCCTGGGTCGCCAGGAACTGGCTGGCCTGCATGGCGCCCGCGCTAAGTTTTTCCTGCAGGCTCGGTATGTCGGCCAGGTCGAAGCGCGACAGCAGATCATGCACCGACGGCGGCAAAGCCGCCATGGCTTGCTGGAAATAGTCGCCGAAGTTGATCTGCCCGGACTTGACGCTCTGATAGAGGTTCGCCCCTTCGCGCACCAGCGATCCGCTGATGACGATGAGCGGCAGGATCACCAGCAGCAGCACCAGCAGCAAGGTGATCAGCGCGGCCAGGTTGCGCCGTCCGCCGATGCGCGCCACCAGCCGGCGCTGCAGCGGCGCAAAGATGATGGCAAGGACAGCGCCCCAGAAAACAGCGCCGTAGAAAGGCCACAACAACCAGCCGAATGCGATGGTGACCACCACCAGCAGGAGCAGAAAGGTTCTGTAGTGCATGCTGGAAGATTCGCTCATATTACGTCCCAGGCTCGGCTGACGCCGCGAGACCCGCATTGTACAAAGCGCCGTTCAGCGGGCGTCCTGCGGCTGCCCGGCAGCCTGGCGCAAGGCGGCGCGCGCGTGCTCCAGAACATCCGACTGCGCGTTCAATCCCTGCAGGCGCAGGTTCAGCTCCTGCTGCAGCGTGGGCGTGGCGACACGCGCCTGCCCGTCCGTCAGCAGGATGTCCTGCGCATGGGCGGCGACGAAATCCGCCACGCCCAGCGCATCGCGCGCCACCGCGTCCATGGCGGCCGCGGCATCCAACACCTCGGCCGCGGGCGCCGTCACGGCTTCGTCATAAACACCGTCGTAGACGGGCGCCAGATCGGCCGGGAGCGCCAGCGCCGCACGCGCCTTATCCGCCTTGGCCTGGGCCCGCTGCACCTCGGCTGCCTGCTCGGCCAGCGTCTTGCGCGCGGCCTCCAGGCGGTCCCGCCGTTCCACGATATCGGCCACGGAACGCAGGGTCTCGGCTTCCGACGCGTCACGCATGGACGCCGCTGCCTGCGTCAGGATTTCCTGAAAATCGGCGATGACCTCATAGGCATCGGCATAGCCGCCGATGGCCTCCTTTTCAGGTTCGCTCAGGCTGCCGATGGGCAGCAGCGACGCGCTGTTCATCCGGCTTTGCAGCAGCTGGATGAAGGCGGCCCGCTCCTGGGGTTCCTTGTTGACGCAGGCCGACAGAAACAGCATCGATGCCATCGCCAGGCCCAGCAGGCAAGCTCGCAGCAATGCCATGCCCATCCTCCTTGCATGCGGGTTCGCGAAACCGGCGCCGCCCGCGAACCGGGCGGCCGCCCTCCGGCAGATTATCCCGAAGGCGCTTTCCGACGCTGCCAGCGGGCGGATTTTGTTGCTATCGAAGCGTGTTGACACAGGGTGCGCCGCCCGCATCATGGCTCCAGGGGATACGCCATGGCGCAGCGGCGGGCAGGATCAAAACCCATGGCCGCCTCATGGCTCAGGCGCGTCCGCAACCCGGGCGAGAGTTCCCCTGTCGCGACGTCGACGAAACCTTGCCGCAGATAAAACGGCCTGTTCCAGGATAGTTCGCGGTCGGTGGTCAGCACCACGAACCGGTAGCAGCCGGCATTGCGGGCATGCGCACACACGGCGGCCAGAAGCGCCCGGCCCAGGCCGCGCCCCTGCCACGGCAGCGCTACCGCCATTTCGGCCAGGTAGAGATCGCCATCCATGGGCCGGGTCAGCGCAAAGCCTGCGGCTTGGCCCTCGCCTTCTACGATCCAAAGCAATCCGGCCGCCTGCGCCTGCGCCAACTCGGCGTGCGGCGCCGTATCGTCGCCGGCGGCCCACGCCATGTGCGTGCCCAGGAAGCGCCGCGCGGCGGAGCGTTCGATATCGGCCAGGCTGGCCAGGTCTGAAGGTCGTGCGAGTCTGATCATAGGCATGGCAGTATGCCTGATGCGGGCCCGTAGTCCGATCCCATAAAATGGCGTTTTCCGCCATTACGGCCCTGCAACACAGCTCAGCCCCAAGACATGACTCAAAACGCCACCTCCGATACCTGGGGCTTTGCCCATCCCGATTGCCGCGGCGCGGCCGCCCTGCTGTTCTTCATGACCGATCTGGCGCGGGTGGTCAACCAGTACCTGAGCCCTGGGCAATTGTCCGACGAGGCGCTGGCCGACGCGCAAAAGGCGGTCGACGCCTTGCTGGCCCGCTATGTGGAGATCCAGGCCGCCCCCGAAGCCTTCGACAACGAGCGCATCGAACTCGCCCTGGAAACCGAAAACCAGCCGGACGGCCAGACCAGCGCGCAAGTGGCGCTGCGCATGTCGCCGCGCCTGGAAGGCCTCATCATCGAAGCCCAGCGCCAGGCTCGCCCGGCAACCCATTAAAGGCCAAGGACGGGAGAGGAGTCTCCTCCCTACCACAAAACACTTGCCAAAAGCATCAACTGCCTGTAATATTGCCGGTTGAGTTCTGCCGTTTTCGCCAAATTCCATACGAAAAAACGCGGTGATAAACGACGGCGCTGGCACTGAGGCCTGTACATCAGCCCCTCCCCAGACGCCGAAGCAGACCCTCGAAAACATCCAAGCCCAAGCATCCCGTCCCATTTGCGAAAACCGCAAATCCGGATTGCGGCCTGGAACAAGACGCCTTCACCAAACCGCCAGTCCGGCTTGGCAAGAAGCAACAAGACAATCAGCGGCGCTTACAACACGCGCAAGCGACGATTACCGATAACCGCGCCGCAATCAGCAGGGCCTGCCTGTCCTGCACGAACCCTCGGGCCGCGCACGTCCGCACGCATGCTTTGCGCATGTTTGCGCATCGCGCAGCCCGAAACGATGCTGTCCCGGACTGATGGACAGCATTGCGCCGCCTGGCCGTGCGCGCAAAACATGAGAATGCGCAAAAGGACGGCGGCAAATATGCGTTAGTGTCACGACACGCCTGTCCGATTCGATACGGCTGGCAGCGGCACGCGGCAGGAATGCTGCACGCCACGCGACCAGACGCGGCTTTTCCCATAACTAGAAACCAAGAGAACAAACACCATGAATACTCGTTTCACGACTTCGGACCTGATCCGACGCCCGGCCCATACCACGCTGGACAACATGCCGATCCATATCGGCGACATCGTTTACCTGAAGCCCGCAAATGGCCCGGAAATCCGCGCCACGGTCATCTACAACGCGCCCATCGATGGCACGACCACCTACACGACGGAAGTCGTGCCCTGCGGCGCACCCGCGCAAAAGGCCCCCGGCCAGCGCATCCGCTTCCGCCATGAGCACGTGCATCGCATCGAACCGGTGCGCAGCGCCACTCACTGAAGCGGTACCCCGCCCCGTTGCGCCAGCAACGGGGCAATTTGTGCGTGATAAAGTCCCCGGCAATACAGCCCTGGCGATCCCACCATGCAGAACAACCGTCTCGCGGTCCACATCTGGGACCTTCCCACCCGCCTCTTCCATTGGGCGCTCGTCGTCTGCATCGTCGGCGCGTTCGTCAGCGTGAAGCTGGGCGGCCTGTACATGGACTGGCACGTGCGCTTCGGCTGTACGGCGCTGGGCCTGATCCTGTTTCGCCTGCTGTGGGGATTCGTCGGCCCGCGCTACGCCCGCTTCTCGCACTTCGTGCGCGGCCCGGCGGCCGTGGCCCGCTATCTGAAGGGCGCCGCGGCGCCCGCAGGCCACAACCCGCTGGGCGCGCTATCGGTGCTGGCGCTGCTGCTGGTCATCGGCTTCCAGGCGCTCAGCGGCCTGTTCACCACCGACGACATCATGACGCAGGGCCCCTTGTTCGGCCACGTCAGCGAATCCATTTCCGCCGCCATGACGTCCTGGCACAAGCTGAACGAGTGGGTCATCCTGGCCCTGGTCGCCCTTCATATTGCAGCTGTGCTCTGGTACGCGCTGGTGCGCCGCAAGCGCCTGGTGCGCGCCATCATCACCGGCAAGGTCGATGCCAAGGACGTGCCCGCCGGCACGCCCCCCACGCAGGACGGTTTCGCCGTCTGGCTGCGCGCGCTGGTGCTGGGCGCCTGTGTCACGGTCCTGGTACTGTGGATCCGGTCGCTGGAAGTCGCGGCCGACATGTCTTTTTCCTGACGGTTCACGCAGCGTGAAAACAGCGCTGCGGCCCACTCAACGCCGCGCCTCGATCAAGTGCCGCGTCGAATGGGCCACGAACGGCTCTCCCCGGCGCATCCGCTGATCCAGCGCCAGCAGGGCATCGCGATACCTCGCCACCGAAAAATCGGGCACCCACCACACGCATTTGCGCAGGACCCAGATCACGGCGCCGACGTCATGGAACACCATCTGGCAACGGGTCGTGCGCAAGTCCGTCACCGCAAGTCCCGCGGCCCCTGCGGCGGCCGCCTCATCCTGCGGATCCCGCAGGCGCCGCTCTGCCGGCAAAGGCCCCAGGAAATGCTCGATCAGTTCAAAGGCCGAAGCCGGCCCCACGTGCTGGGCGAAGTAACACCCGCCCGGCTCGAGAACCCGGCGGACTTCTGCCCAGGCCGGGCTCACGGGATGCCTGGACGTCACGAGCTCAAACGACGCATCGGCAAACGGCAGGCCAGCGCCCGGCGCAGTCAGCACTAGCCGCACGCCACGAGCGGCCAGGCGTTCATGCGCTTTCCTGGCATTGGGCGGCCAGGCTTCGGTCGCGCACATCGTCGGTGGAAAGTACGGAGCCTCGTCCAGCACTTCGCCGCCGCCCGTATCCAGGTCCAGCGCCGACCGCACTGTGGCCAGTCGCTGCGCAAGCAGCCTGGCGTAGCCCCACGGCGGACGCTCCTCGGAAGCGCGCCCCGTCAGCCAGCCGAAGCCCCACCCGCTGACATCGGCGGCGTCGGCCTCTGCCACCAGTTCATCAAAGGATTTCATCCCCTCTCCCCTGCGCGGGACCGACGCGCAATCCCAGGGACTCACGCTCGGCAACGCCATAAAAAAAAGCGCCAACGGTTACGCTGGCGCCTCTTTGTCCATATGCCGTCCGCGGACGGCAGGCGCTTTATTTCTTCTTGCGATACGCGTCGTGACAGGCCTTGCAGCTTGCGCCGACGTCGCCGAATGCAGCGCGCAGCTTGTCCAGGTCGCCGGCATCGGCAGCGGCCGACAGCTTGACGATATTGTCCTGGAAGGCCTGCTGCTTCTGCTTGAAGCCCGCGGCGTCGCTCCAGACTTCAGGACGCGCGTCACCGCCTTCGGTTCCGGCGCCAAAAGCCGTCCACGGCAAGGCCGACAAGGTCTTCAGCACTTCCACATTGGCCTTGATCTGCGCGGCGTCATAGGGCTGCTGGCCCTTGACCACCGGCGCCATGCGGCCGAAGTGGGAAGCCATCAGCGTCAGCGCCGACTGGCGGTACTTGATGGCGTCCTCGGGCTTGGCGAACTGCGCGGACGCGCTCGTCGCCAGCAGGGGCCCAACCGTCATACAGGCCAACGCGGCGAGCGTGGACAACTTCTTCATTGCAATCTCCCGTAAGGTCAACAGAAGCCGCGCACCCCGGGCGCGCGGCAAGGCGACTATACCGCCCGGGCCAAGTCAGCGGCCAGCCCGATGTAGGAGCGCGGGGTCATCGCCAACAGGCGCGCCTTGGGCTCTTCGGGCAGGGCCAGGCCCTGGATGAATTCTCGCAGGCCTTCCTCGGTGATGCCCTTGCCGCGCGTCAAGGCCTTGAGCTGTTCGTACGGCTGCGGCAGGCCATAGCGGCGCATGACGGTCTGCACCGGCTCGGCCAGCACTTCCCAGCAGGCGTCGATGTCGGCGTCGATGGCGACGGTGTTGACTTCAAGCTTGCCCAGGCCGCGCATGCAGGCATCCCAAGCCACCAGGCAGTAGCCCAGGCCCACGCCCAGGTTGCGCAGGACGGTGGAGTCGGTCAGGTCGCGCTGCCAGCGGGAGATCGGCAGCTTGTCCGCGAGGTGGCGCAGCACGGCGTTGGCCAGGCCAAGGTTGCCTTCGGAGTTTTCGAAGTCGATCGGGTTGACCTTATGCGGCATGGTGGAGGAACCGACCTCGCCTTCCTTCAGGCGCTGCTTGAAATAGCCCAGCGCCACGTAACCCCAGACGTCGCGATCCAGGTCCAGCACGATGATGTTGGCGCGCGTGATGGCGTCGAACAGGGCCGACATCCAGTCATGCGGTTCGATCTGGATGGTGTGGCGGTTCTGGGTCAGGCCCAGGCCGGCCAGCACGCGCTGGCTGAAGGCGGGCCAGTCGATTTCGGGGTAGGCCGACAGGTGCGCGTTGTAGTTGCCGGTGGCGCCGTTCAGCTTGGCCAGCGGTTCGACGGCCTCGACCGCGGCGATGGCGCGGTTCAGTCGCGCGGCCACATTGGCGAATTCCTTGCCCAGCGTCGTCGGGCTGGCGGGCTGGCCGTGGGTACGCGACAGCATGGGCTGATCGGCCTGGGCCACGGCCATGTCGTTCAGCTTGGCGGCGAGTTCGCGCAGGCGCGGCACCACGACCTCGTTGCGGGCGCGCGTCAGCATCAGCGCGTGCGAGGTGTTGTTGATGTCCTCGGAGGTGCAGGCGAAGTGGATGAACTCGGCGGCGCGGGCCAGCTCGGCGTCATCGGCCACTTTTTCCTTCAGCCAGTACTCGACGGCCTTGACGTCATGGTTGGTGACGCGTTCGATGTCCTTGATGCGGGCGGCGTCGGCCTCGGAGAAGTCGCGCACCAATTGTTGCAGGCGGGCGCGGGCGGCTTCGGAGAAGGCGGGCAGCTCCGGCAGGCCGGCGTCGGACAGCGCGACCAGCCAGGCCACCTCGACCTCGACGCGGTGCGCCATGAAACCGGCTTCGGAAAGCAGGCCGCGCAGCGCGTCGCCCCGGGAAGCGTACCGGCCATCCAGTGGCGAAAGGGCGTTGAGTTGGCTGAGCTGATCGGCGATTTGCATGGTCTGGAAGAGAAAAAGCGGGGAATGAGCGAATCGGGCGATTTTATCATCCGGAAGCGCGCAACATTGTGGCAAACTGACGAAGATTCCGGCCTTTTGGCCGTCTTGCCGTCATGCGGCCTGCTATACTTCGGCCGCTTTCCGACTCCGCTTGTGACTCCATGAAACTGATCGGCTCGCTTACCAGTCCTTACGTGCGCAAAGTGCGTATCGTCATGGCCGAGAAAAAGCTGGACTACCGGCTTGAACTCGAAAACGTCTGGTCCGCCGACACGCAGATCCAAACGTACAACCCGCTGGGCAAGGTACCTTGCCTGGTCATGGAAGATGGCGGCGCCCTCTTCGATTCGCGCGTCATCGTCGAATACGTCGACACCCTGTCCCCTGTTGCCCGCCTGATTCCTCAGCCGGGGCGCGATCGCGCCGCGGTCAAGTGCTGGGAAGCCATCGCCGATGGCCTCCTGGACGCCTGCGTGACCATCGTCAAGGAAAACCAGCGTCCCGAGGCTCAGCGCAGCCCCGAATGGATCGAGCGCCAGTATTCCAAGATCCATGCCAGCCTTGACGCGATGAACAAGAGCCTGGGCGACAACGCCCACTGCATGGGCATCAACTACAGCCTGGCCGACATCGCAGTCGGCTGCGCGCTGGGCTATCTGGACCTGCGCTTCGCCGCGCTCGACTGGCGCACCAACCACCAGAACCTGGCCCGCCTGTACGACAAGCTGTCGCAGCGCCAGTCCTTCATCGATACCGTTCCGGTGGTGTAGGCCCCCCCGAGGCGCTGCGCGCCTCCCCCCAGGGGGCGCCGCTACGGACCGGCGGAGCCGGATCCGTGCGGCCTGGCTTCTGCTTGGCCCCGCCTCTGCTCCGCCCGCGCCTCTGTTTTGCCTTTGCTTCTGCGCCGCCTTTGCTTCTGCGCCGGCGGCGCTTTTGCGTGAGCTGCGCCTTTCTATCGGCGCAGCCCTACCTGGCTCAGGCGTTGAACGTCTGCCAGGCCTTGAACAGCATGTACGCGGCCAGCGCGAACAGCAGGCAGGCGAACACGCGCTTCAGGGTCTGCACCGGCAGGCGGTGGGCCATGCGCGCGCCCAGCGGGGCCGTCAGCACGCTGGTGCAGACTAGCGCGATCAAGGCGGGCCAGTAGATATAGCCCAGCATGCCCGGACGCGTTTCGCCCGAGTTCAGGCCCGACACCACGTAACCGACGCTATTGGCCAGCGCGATGGGAAAGCCCAGCGCGGCCGAAGTCGACACCGCGTTGTGCAGGGCCACGTTGCACCAGACCATGAAAGGCACCGACAGGAAACCGCCGCCCGCGCCCACCAGGCCGGACAGAAAGCCGATGCCCGCGCCGGCCGCGCTGGTGCCCACCACGCCCGGCATCTGGCGGCTGGGCTTGGGCTTCTTGTTCTGCAGCATGCTCCAGCCGGAATAGCCGACGAACAGCGCGAAGAACAGCGATAGCCACAGCGTGCTGAGCGCGGCAAAGACCGCGCCGCCCGAAAGGAGGCCGCCGATGATGATGCCCGGCGCCATCGCCCAGACGATGTTCCATTTGATCGTGCCGCGCTGCTGGTGCGCCCGCACGCTGGAAATGGAAGTGAACAGGATCGAGGTCATCGACGTGGCGATGGCGGCATGAACAACCAGGTCGGCGGGCATGCCCTTCCACGCGAACAGCATCGTCAGGAAAGGCACCAGCAACATGCCTCCGCCTATGCCCAGCAGGCCCGCGGCGAAACCCACCACGCCGCCCAGCACCAGCAGGCAAATCACCATCGTTACATCCACAACTGTCTCCTCTTTCTTCTTGGTAATGAACAAAGCCCCAAGGGCCGCGCCCGAGGGGCTTTGATTGAAATCCGTGCACGTCACGCGGCGAATGCCGGCGCGGCGCCCATACCTACAGGATGATGCCGCCGCCCAGGCAAACCTCGCCATCGTAAAGCACGGCGGACTGCCCGGGCGTGACCGCCCACTGCGGTTCGGTAAAGCTCAGGCTGAAGGTGCCGTCGGCAGCGCCAGCCAGACTGCACGCGGCATCGGCCTGGCGGTAGCGCGTCTTGGCGCCATAGGCGCCCGGGGCTGGCGCGTGGCCGGCGACCCAGCTCGCGTCCTGCGCCCGCAGCTCGCCCGACAGCAGCCAGGGATGGTCATGCCCCTGCACCACGTAGAGCACATTGCGCTCCAGGTCCTTGCGCGCCACGTACCAGGCTTCGGCCGTGCCGTCCTCGCGCTGGCGCCCCTTCACCCCGCCCACGCCCAGGCCCTTGCGCTGGCCTAGCGTATAGAACGACAGCCCTTCGTGACGGCCTACCTTCTGACCTTCCGGCGTCATGATCGGACCCGGCTCGGTCGGCAGGTAGCGATTCAGGAACTCGCGGAACGGCCGCTCGCCGATGAAGCAGATACCCGTGGAATCCTTCTTGGCGGCGTTATGCAGGCCGATCTCGTGCGCGATACGCCGCACCTCGGTCTTGTGGATCTCGCCCAGCGGGAACATGGTGCGCGACAACTGCGCCTGATTCAGGCGGTGCAGGAAGTAGCTCTGGTCCTTGGACGCATCCAGCGCCTTGAGCAGCTGGAACTGCGTGCCGCCGCCTTCGGCCGGCACCTCGCGCACCCGCGCGTAGTGGCCGGTGGCGATATGCTCGGCGCCCAGCGCCATGGCATGGTCGAGGAAGGCCTTGAACTTGATCTCGGCATTGCACAGCAC
Source organism: Achromobacter sp. ACM02 (assembly GCF_014851605.1). NCBI lineage: Bacteria > Pseudomonadati > Pseudomonadota > Betaproteobacteria > Burkholderiales > Alcaligenaceae > Achromobacter > Achromobacter sp. ACM02. Next base: position 173,917 of record NZ_JACUZY010000008.1, on the reverse strand, counting down.
GTCCGGGTTGGGCGTGCGGCCCGCGGAGTACTCGCGCAGGAACTCCGCGAACACGCGGTCCTTGTATTCGGCGGCGAAATTGACGAACTCGAACTCGACCCCGACCAGATCCGCGACGCTGGCGGCGTCCAGCAGGTCCTGGCGGGTGGAACAGTATTCGGAATCGTCGTCGTCTTCCCAGTTCTTCATGAACAGGCCGACGACCTCGTAGCCTTGCTGCTTGAGCAGCCAGGCGGTGACCGAAGAATCGACCCCGCCGGACATGCCGACGACAACGCGGCCTTTCTTGGTAAGTTTTTGACTCATGATGGGTCTATTTTAGATCGGTCCGCACATCTTCCTGCGGCTGCGGCTCGGCCGCCCGCGACACTTCCATCAGCCAGGTACGGAAAGCCTGCAGGGTGGGCAGGTTGGCCTTCTGCTCCGGATAGCACAGGTAGTACCCCATGCGCGCCCGTATCGGCAGCTGGATGGCGACGGCCAGCTTGCCGTCGCGCAGCTCGTCCTCGATCAGGCAGCGCGGAATCAGCGCCACGCCGAAGCCGGCCGCGGCCGCCTGCGACAGCAGCGCGTACTGGTCGAAGCGCGCGCCTTCCAGGCTGCGCCGAGTATCGCATCCAGCCTGCTCGAACCAGTCGCGCCAGCCTTCCAGCGCCGAGGTATGGTGCAGCAGCGGATAGGCCAGCAGGTCCGCGGGCGCCGCACAGCCGCCCGGGATCAGGCGCGGGCTGCAGACCGGCAGGATTTCGCGGCCGACGATGTAGTCCGCCCCACTGCCCGGCCAGATGCCTTCGCCGAAGCGCACGGCAGCGTCCAGTTCAGGGGTGGAGAAATCATAGCCCTGGCGGTGAGGCAGGAATTCGACGTGGATGTCCGGCCGCAGGCGCATGAAGGCGGTCAGGCGCGGGATCAGCCAGCGCGCCCCGAAAGTCGGCATACAGGTCAGGTTGAGCGTGCCGCCCTGCCCCTGGTGCGCGATCAGTTCCACGGTGGCGGCTTCGATCTGGCCCAGCCCGGCCTGGATCTTGGTCAGGTAACTGCGTCCGGCCTCGGTCAGGACCAGGCCTTGCCTGATACGCAGGAATAGTTCGATGCCGACGAACTCCTCCAGATGTTTCACCTGCTTACTGACCGCGCCCTGCGTGACACACAATTCCTGCGCCGCGCGCGTGAAACTGCTATGTCTCGCGGCGACTTCGAACGCCTGGAGATCCGTGAGTGAGGGACAGAATCGCCGCATGGATAAGGTACGCAAATTGTTTCAGGCCGCGCAACGAAAACGGCCCTGTTGCGGGCCGCCGCAAAAAGAGGCATGAAAAAAAGTCATAGCTTACGGAGAAACTTTCGTTTGCGCAAACCGGACCGCCAGGAAAGAATCGTTGCGTTTGCGTCTGCCTTTGCGCATCCGCTTTCCAATTCATTAGGGGAATCCATGCAACGCCGTAACGTAGTACTGGGCCTGTGCGTCGCCGCCGCGACCCTCGCCGCGCCGCTGACCTCGGGTATCGCGCACGCTGAAGACGCGTATCCGACCAAGCCCATCCGCCTGATCGTTCCCTTCCCGCCCGGCGGCACCACCGACATCGTCGGTCGCCTGTTCGCCGACAAGCTGGGCAAGGAGCTGGGCCAGACCGTCGTGGTGGAAAACCGCGGCGGCGCCGGCGGTTCGATCGGCAGCGCCTTCGTCGCCAGCAGCGCGCCGGACGGCTACACCCTGGGCATCGCCACCGTGAGCACGCACGGCATCAACCCGGCCATCTACCCGAACCTGCCGTTCGATGGCGAGAAGGACTTCACGCCCATCTCGAACCTGGCGGCCGTGCCCAACATCATGACCATCAACCCGAAGGTCCAGGCCAAGAACATCGCCGACTTCATCAAGCTGGCCAAGAGCGAGCCGGGCAAGCTGACCTACGCGTCGGCCGGCAACGGTTCGGTCTCGCACATGATGGGCGAACTGTTCAAGATGGCTTCGGGCACCAACCTGATGCACGTGCCGTACCGCGGCGTGGGCCCGGCGCTGAACGACGCGCTGGCCGGCCAGGTCGACGTCATGTATGACAACCTGCCCTCCTCGCTGCCGCACGTGCAATCCGGCCGCCTGATCGCCATGGCCGTGGCCTCGCCCAAGCGCGTGGCCGCCCTGCCCGACGTGCCCACGTTCGCCGAAGCCGGCCTGCCGGCCGTGAACGACGCGTCCTGGTTCGGCCTGGTGGCTCCCGCCAAGCTGCCCCAGCCCGTGCTGGACAAGCTGAACGCAGCCGTGCAGAAGGTCAGCGCCGAAGCCGACGTCAAGACCCGCCTGGAAGCCCTGGGCGCCGCGCCGGCCGCCAACACTCCGGCCGAATTCGCGGCGCAGATCTCGGCTGAAATCGCCAAGAACAAGCGCATCGCCAAAGAAGCCAACGTGAAGATCGACTAAGCGATCTTCGGTCCTCGCGCGCCCGCCGGTGCGCGAGGACCTCCGATTAACGAACGCAACACCCCCTTATGCGAATTACCCAACCCCTGTCTTACCGGCTCGACCTCCCGCAGCAATATCCTGATTCGGACTCCTCGGCTCCCCTCGTGCTGGACTCCCCGCACAGCGGCACCGCCTACCCCCCCGATTTCGCGGCTGCGGTGGACTTTGGCGCATTGCGCACCGCCGAGGACACCTGGGTTGACGACCTGTGGGGCGACGCCATCGAAATGGGCGTGCCGATGATTGCCGCCGCGTTCCCGCGCGCCTACATCGACGCCAACCGCTCGCCCGACGAAATCGACGAATTGCTGCTGGACGCCGCCTGGCCCGACGCCATCAACGCCTCGCTCAAGGTCAAGCTGGGCAAGGGCCTGATCTGGCGCATGCTGGACGACGGCACGCCGCTCTACAACCGCAAGCTCACGGTCGCGGAAGTGCGCCACCGCATCGACGCCTGCTGGAAGCCCTACCACGCCGCGCTGGGCCAGGTGCTGGACGCAGCCCACAAGAAGTTCGGCAAGGTCTGGCACATCAACTGCCACTCCATGCCCAGTGTCGCCGGCGCCTACGCCACCGACCGCCCGGGCCTGGTCCACCCCGACTTCGTGCTGGGCGACCGCGACGGCAGCACCAGCGACCCGGCCTTCCGCGAATTCATCGCCGCCTGGCTGCGCGAACGCGGCTACAACGTCACCGTCAACGATCCCTACAAGGGCGTGGAGCTGGTGCGCGCCTTCGGCCGCCCCGAAGAAGGCCGCCACAGTCTGCAGATCGAGATCAACCGCAAACTCTACATGGACGAAGTTTCGCTGCGTCCTTCCGAAAACTACGGCCGCCTGAAGGCCGATCTGCGCGAACTCACCGCCGCGCTGATCACCTGGACTCGCGCGCAAACGGCTTGACGCCGGACGTTTGCGCGCAGGTGCCGGCCAGCGCAAAAGTCAGACTGGCCGGAGCAGTTGGGTTGCAAGACCCCAGCCCCATGGTTCGCCATGGGGCTTTTTTTCGGCCCGCCGCCGGGCATCGGCGGGCCGATGCAACCTTGGGTCTTCTCCCTCACTTCCCAGGGGCGCGACACCTTTCCTTTCACTTTCCCGTGTATAACTGATGCCAACTAATGAGGAGAGGCGTAGATGCACATCGGGATACCAAAAGAAACCCGAGACGGGGAAACTCGTGTCGCAGCAACACCGGAGACCGTCAAGAAGTACGTAGGCGGAAAACATACCGTCATCGTGGAGCGCGGGGCAGGCATTGCCGCCCGCTATCTCGACGAAGCCTATGAGGCAGCGGGCGCAACGCTCGGCAGCGCCCAGGATGCGTTGGGGGCAGAACTCGTCATGAAGGTGCGCGCGCCTTCTGCCGCGGAACTGCCCCAGATGAAATCCGGCGCCGTCGTGGTCGGCATGCTGGATCCCTTCGACGCCGAAGGCATCCAGCAGATCGCGGCCGCCGGACTCACCGGATTCGCGCTGGAAGCCGCGCCCCGCATCACGCGGGCCCAAAGCCTGGACGTGCTGTCCTCGCAGGCCAACCTGGCCGGCTACAAGGCCGTGCTGCTGGCGGCGCACCACTACGGCCGCCTGATACCCATGATGATGACCGCCGCGGGCACGCTGAAGGCCGCCCGCGCCGTCGTGCTGGGCACCGGCGTGGCCGGGCTGCAGGCCATCGCCACCGCCAAGCGGCTGGGCGCGGTGGTCGAAGCCTCGGACGTGCGTCCCGCCGCGCGCGAACAGGTGGAATCGCTGGGCGCCAAGTTCATCGACGTCCCTTTCGAAACGGACGAAGAACGCGAGATCGCGCAAGGCACGGGCGGCTACGCCCGGCCCATGCCGCCCGCCTGGATGGCTCGGCAGGCCGCGCTCGTGTCCGAACGCTGCAAGCAGGCCGACATCGTCATCACCACCGCGCTGATTCCCGGCCGCCCCGCCCCCACACTGGTGTCCGCGGAAACCGTCGCGGCCATGAAGCCGGGCTCGGTGCTGGTGGACCTGGCGGTCGAGCGCGGCGGCAATTGCCCGTTGTCCGAGAAAGGCCTGGTGGTGGAAAAGCATGGCGTGACGATCATCGGGCTGACCAATCTGCCCGGCCTGGTCGCGACCGACGCTTCGGCGCTGTATGCGCGCAACATCCAGGATTTCCTGAAGCTCATCATCAATGCGGACGGCGCGCTGGCGATCCAGCGCGACGACGAGATCGTCGCGGCCTGCCTGGTGTGCGAAGGCGGCAACGTGGCGCGGAGGAACTAACAGCATGGAAGCGATCAACCCCACCCTGATGAATCTCATCATCTTCGTGCTGGCCATCTATGTCGGCTACCACGTCGTGTGGAACGTCACCCCCGCCCTGCACACGCCCTTGATGGCAGTCACCAACGCCATCTCCGCCATCATCATCGTGGGCGCCATGCTGGCGGCCGCGCTGACCGAAGGCGGACTGGCGCGCGGCATGGGCGTGTTCGCCGTGGCGCTGGCCGCGGTCAACGTGTTCGGCGGCTTTCTCGTGACCCGGCGCATGCTGGAAATGTTCAAGAAAAAGGACCGCAAGGCGGGCAAGGAGGAAGCGAAATGATCTCGCTGAACCTCGTCACCCTGCTGTACCTGATCGCCTCGGTCTGCTTCATCCAGGCGCTCAAGGGCCTGTCGCATCCGACCACGTCGCGACTCGGCAATGCGTTCGGCATGGCCGGCATGGCGATCGCCGTGCTGACCACGGCCGCGCTCATCGTCGGCCTGGCGCGCGACGGCGCCGCCACCATCGGCCTGGGCTGGGTCGTCCTGGGCCTGCTGGTTGGCGGCTCCATCGGCACGCTGATGGCCAAGCGCGTCGAGATGACCAAGATGCCCGAGCTGGTCGCCTTCATGCACAGCATGATCGGCCTGGCGGCGGTCGCCATCGCGGTGGCCGTGGTGGCGGAGCCGCACGCCTTCGGCATCGTGCCCGTCGGCGTGCCGATTCCCACCGGCAACCGCTTCGAGCTGTTCATCGGCACTTTCGTCGGCGCCATTACGTTCTCGGGGTCGGTCATTGCCTTTGGCAAACTGTCGGGCAAGTACAAGTTCCGCCTGTTCCAGGGCGCGCCGGTGGTGTTCTCGGGCCAGCACATGCTGAACCTGGCGCTGGCGCTGCTGATGCTGGCTTGCGGCATCTGGTTCATGCTCACGCAGGAATGGACGCCCTTCATCATCATGACGCTCATCGCCTTCGTGCTGGGCGTGCTGATCATCATCCCGATCGGCGGCGCCGACATGCCGGTGGTGGTGTCCATGCTGAACAGCTACTCGGGTTGGGCGGCGGCCGGCATCGGTTTCTCGCTGAACAACCCCATGCTGATCATCGCCGGTTCGCTGGTGGGTTCCTCGGGCGCGATCCTGTCCTACATCATGTGCAAGGCGATGAACCGTTCGTTCTTCAACGTGATCCTGGGCGGCTTCGGCGGCCAGGCTGGCGGCGCCGCTGCGGCGGGCGATGCGCAGCAGCGCAGCGTCAAGTCGGGCAGTCCCGACGACGCCGCCTTCCTGATGACCAACGCCGAAAGCGTGACCATCGTTCCCGGCTACGGCCTGGCGGTGGCGCGCGCGCAGCACGCGCTGAAGGAACTGGCGGAAAAGCTCACCGAGCGCGGCGTGACGGTCAAGTACGCCATCCACCCGGTGGCGGGACGCATGCCCGGGCACATGAACGTGCTGCTGGCCGAGGCCGAGGTGCCCTACGACCAGGTCTTCGAAATGGAAGACATCAACAGCGAGTTCGGCCAGACCGACGTGGTGCTGGTGCTGGGCGCGAACGACGTGGTCAACCCGGCCGCCAAGAACGACCCGAAGTCGCCCATTGCCGGCATGCCCATCCTGGAAGCCTACAAGGCCCGCACCGTGATCGTGAACAAGCGGTCCATGGCATCGGGCTACGCGGGCCTGGACAATGAGCTCTTCTACATGGACCGCACGATGATGGTTTTCGGCGACGCCAAGAAGGTGCTTGAAGACATGGTCAAGGCCGTGGAGTAAGACGCCCGGCGCCGGATGCCGCCAGGCGTCCGGCGCCTACGCGCCGCGCTGGCCCGCAGGCTGGCGCAATTGCTCGTCAACCACTTCGATCCAATGCCGCACCGGCGTGTCGGTGCCGCTTTGCAAATGGCCGATGCAGCCGATGTTGGCTGACAGGATCACGTCCGGTCCGCCCGCGGCGATCGCGCCCAGCTTGCGGTCGCGCAGTTCCAGCGCAATCTCCGGATTCAATACCGAATAGGCGCCCGCCGAACCGCAGCACAAGTGCTTGTCGGCGAACGGCTGCAACGCAAAACCCAGATCCGCCAGCAATTGTTCCGACAGCGGCCGCAGGCCCTGCCAATGCTGCAGCGTGCATGGCGGATGGAATGCCGCGCGCGTGCCCGCAGGCAGCCGCGCGCGCAATTGCGCCGCATGCGGCGCGACGATCTCGGCCACATCCTTCACCAGCGCCACGATGTCCGCGGCCTTTTGCGCGTAGGCCGGATCGTGCCGCAGGTGATGCGCATACTCCTTGACCATGGCGCCGCAGCCCGACGCGTTCATCACGATGGCCTCGACCTTGCCATCCTGCACCAGCGGCCACCAGGCATCGACGTTGGCGCGCATCTGCACCAAGGCCTCTTCCTGCGCGTCCAGGTGGAAACTGGCCGCGCCGCAACAGCCGGCGCCGGGCGCGATGCGCGCGCCTATGCCCACCGCGTCCAGCACGCGGATGGTGGCCGCATCGATGGTTGGCATCATGGCGGGCTGCACGCATCCCGCCAGCATCAGCACCTGCCGCGCATGGCCCGCCACCTGCGGCAGCGGCCCCGCCGCGCGGCGTTCCGGCACCTTGCGCTTGAGCGCCTCCGGCAGCATGCCGCGCACCGCCTGCCCCAGCCGCATCGCGGGCGCGAACAGCGGCGACAGCATGGTCTTGCGCAACAAGCTGCGTTTGGTCTTGTCGGCCCAGCTGCGCGGCACGCGCTCTTCCACGATCTTGCGGCCGATATCCACCAGATGGCCATACTGGACGCCGGACGGACAAGTGGTTTCGCAATTGCGGCAAGTCAGGCAGCGGTCCAGGTGCTGCTGCGTGGACTGCGTGGGCTCGGCGCCCTCCAACACTTGCTTGATCAGATAAATGCGCCCACGCGGGCTGTCCAGCTCGTCGCCCAGCACCTGATACGTCGGACAGGTAGCGGTGCAGAAACCGCAGTGCACGCACCGCCGCAGGATGGCGTCGGCCTCCTTGCCCAGATCGGTATCGCGTGCCCAGGATGCAAGATTGGTTTGCATGATGCCCTATAGATCCAGGACCAGGCGGCCGGGATTGAACAGGCCGGCCGGATCGAGCTCTTGTTTGAGGCGGCGCGTGATCGAGGCGATCCCGGGCGCCAGCGGATGGAATACGCCGTCGGCAGGCGGCTTGCCCTGCCCGGTGCGGAACAGCGTGGCGTGGCCGCCCAGCCGCTCTGCGGTCTCGCGCAGCGCGGCGGCGTCTTGCTCGCCCGACAGCCAGCGCTGGCCTCCGCCCCATTCCAGCAAGGTCGGCCCCAGCGCCAACGCGGCGGCGGTGGGCGGCAACGCCAGGCGCCACAAGGGCCGGCCCGGCGCGAAGAAGGAATGTGTCTGCTCGCGCAGCGACCGCCACCAGGCCTGCGCGGCCTCGGGCGCCATCGGCGCGCCGCCTATCAGTTGGCGGGCGCTGGCGATCGCGGGCGGCGCGCCCGACAGGCGCACGGCCATCTGGCCTTCGGCGCCCGCCTCGCCACCGCTCCAGCTGGTGGCCGAGATCGGCAACGGCTTGCCGCGCCACAGGGCGAAGCTGGCCAAGGCCTGCGCCTGCGTCGCGGGCAGCGCCAGGGTGATCTCTTCCATCGGCCGCGGCACGACCTTGAGGGAGACTTCGAGTATGGCGCCGAAGATGCCATGCGAACCGGCCAACAGGCGCGACACGTCATAGCCCGCCACGTTCTTCATGACCTCGCCGCCGAACGAGAGGATGCGGCCTTCCGAATCCAGCAGTTGCGCGCCCAGGACAAAATCCTTGAGCGCGCCGGCGCTCATGCGGCGCGGGCCTGACAGCCCCGCCGCGACACATCCGCCCACTGTGGCGGACGCCGAGAAATGCGGCGGCTCGAAGGCCAGCATCTGTCCGTTCTCGGCCAGCGCGGCTTCAAGGTCGGCGAGCGGCGTACCCGCGCGCACCGTCACCACCAGCTCCGACGGGTGGTAGCTGACGATGCCGCGATAGGGAGTCATGTCCAGCAGGCAGTGGCCGTCCTGCGGCGTCACCGGGCGGTAATTGCCATAGAACGCCTTGCTGCCCCCGCCCATCACAAACAGGGGTTTGTGGCCGGCACGGGCCGTCATGACCTGGTCGCACAATTCCGACAGGACGAAATCCATAAGGACAGGTCCTAGAAACGGGCGAGATCGGGGAAGCGCAACTCTCCCGCGTGGACGTGCATCTTGCCGTATTCGGCGCAGCGGGCCAGCGTAGGGATGACTTTTTCAGGATTGAGCAGGCAGGGCGGATCGAAGGCCCGCTTGACCGCCAGGAACGCGTCGAGTTCTTCGCGAGAGAATTGCACGCACATTTGATTTATTTTCTCCATACCCACACCGTGCTCTCCGGTCACGGTCCCTCCTACCTGCACGCACAGCTCGAGTATGGCGGCGCCGAATTTCTCGGCGCGCTCCACCTCGTCCGGCTTGTTTGAATCGAACAGGATCAACGGGTGCAGGTTGCCGTCGCCTGCGTGAAAGACGTTGGCGCAGCGCAGGCTGAATTCGTCTTCCATCTGTTCGATGGCGCCCAGCACGCGCGCCAGATGGCGGCGCGGTATCGTGCCGTCCATGCAATAGTAATCGGGCGATACGCGCCCCGCGGCCGGGAAGGCATTCTTGCGGCCGGCCCAGAACTTCAGGCGTTCGGCCTCTGATGACGAGACCTGGCAGCGCGTGGCTCCGGCCTCGCGGAACACGGCCTCCATGCGCGCGATCTCGTGCTCCACCTCTTCAGGCGTGCCGTCGGATTCGCACAGCAGGATGGCTTGCGCATCCATGTCGTAGCCGGCGCGCACAAAGGGTTCGACCATGTGGGTCGCGCGGCGGTCCATCATCTCCAGGCCCGCGGGTATCATGCCGGCCGCGATCACCTGCGTGACCGCATTGCCCGCTGCTTCCACGCTGGAAAAACTGGCCATGACGACCTGCGCGCAGGCCGGCTTGGGAATGAGCTTAACCGTCACTTCCGTGACCACGCCCAGCATGCCTTCCGAACCGATGAAGACGGACAGCAAGTCCAGGCCCGGCGCATCGGGCGCTTCGGAACCCAGTTCAACCACATCGCCATCGATCGTCACGACCCGCACGCGCAGCACGTTGTGCACGGTCAGTCCGTACTTCAGGCAATGCACGCCGCCGGAATTCTCCGCCACGTTGCCGCCGATGGAACAGGCTATCTGGCTGGAAGGATCAGGCGCGTAATACAGCCCGTAAGGCGCAGCCGCCTCCGAGATCGCCAGATTGCGTACGCCCGGCTGCACGATGGCCGTGGCGCTGGCCAGGTCTATGTGCTTGATGCGATTGAATTTGGACAAGCCGAGCAACACGCCGCGGCTATGCGGCATGGCGCCGCCGGACAAGCCGGTGCCGGCGCCGCGCGCGACCACGGGCGCATTCAGGCGTTTGCAGATGCGCATGACGGCCTGCACCTGCTCTTCCGTTTCTGGAAGGGCGACGACCGCAGGCAGCGCGCGATACAGGGAAAGGCCGTCGCACTCGTAGGGACGCGTATCTTCTTCGCGGAACAACACGCAGTGCGCGGGCAACACGGCCGACAACGCCTCGATGAGCTGCTGCAAGGAATAAGGCGCCTGCACTTGTGCCAGGCCGGTTTCGACCAATGAATTCATGAGCGCAACAATAGCGCGAGCGCCCGTCACTAGCAGACCGGGATTTACCCGCATCCGTGCACCTATGGCACGCCAGATAAGTAACCAGCCGTAATCGCCTGCCGCACCGCGAAAGCCGCCCTCCTCGTTCGCGCCTGAGGACGGCAAGAAAAAGGCCGACGGCGCGCCGTCGGCTTCGGATATCGGCTGCACTGCCGAAGCAGGCTTACCAGGACACGATCTTGCCAGGATTGAGAATGTTGTTCGGATCAAACGCGTGCTTCAGGCTGCGCATCAGATCCAGGGCGTCCTCGCCATGCTCTTCGGCCATGAACTGCATCTTGTGCAGGCCCACGCCGTGCTCGCCCGTGCAGGTGCCGTCGGCGGCGATCGCGCGGCGCACCAGGTTGTGGTTGATGGTTTCGGATTCTTCCCATTCCTTGGCGCTGTCCGCATCGAGCAGCATCAGCACATGGAAGTTGCCGTCGCCGACGTGGCCCACGATCGTGTAGGGGAAGCTGGCGCGGTCGAGTTCTTCGACCGTGTCGCGCACGCAATCGGCCAGGCGCGAGATCGGCACGCAGACGTCGGTAGTGCTGGCGCGGCAGCCGGGGCGCAGTTGCAGGCCGGCGAAGTAGGCATTGTGGCGCGCGGTCCACAGGCGGCTGCGGTCTTCGGGACGCTCTGCCCATTCGAAGTCCATGCCGCCATGGTCTGCCGTGATCGCTTGCACGGTTTCGGCTTGCTCCTGCACGCCGGCGGGACTGCCGTGGAACTCGAACACCAGCAGCGGCGTTTCGCGCAGGGTCAGCTTGCTGTGCAGGTTCACCGCGCGCACGCTGGCCGCGTCCATGAACTCGACGCGCGCGACCGGCACTCCCATCTGGATGATTTCGATCACGCTCTGCACCGCCGAATCCAGCGTGGGGAAATTGCAGACCGCGGCCGACACGGCTTCAGGCTGGGGATACAGGCGCACCGTCACTTCGGTGATGATGCCCAGGGTGCCTTCGCTGCCGACGAAGATGCGCGTCAGGTCATAGCCGGCCGAGGACTTGCGGGCGCGGCCCGCTGTGCGGATGATGCGCCCGTCCGCCGTCACCACGGTCAACGACATGACGTTCTCGCGCATGGTGCCGTAGCGCACGGCGTTGGTGCCGGAAGCGCGCGTGGCCGCCATGCCGCCCAGGCTCGCGTCGGCGCCCGGATCGATCGGGAAGAACAGGCCGGTGTCGCGGATTTCCTCGTTGAGCTGCTTGCGCAGCACGCCTGCCTGCACGGTGGCGGTCAGATCCTCGGCGTTGACCGCCAACACCTTGTTCATCTGCGACAGGTCCAGGCTGATGCCCCCCTGGATCGCCAGAATATGGCCTTCGAGCGAAGAGCCGGCGCCATAGGGAATCAGCGGCACGCGATGCTCGTTGCACAGCTTGGCGATCTCGGCCACTTCTTCGGTCGTGTGCGCGAAGACCACGGCGTCCGGCGGCATGGCCGGATAGGGAGATTCATCGCGGCCATGATGGTCGCGCATGGCGGAGGATTCGGACAGGCGGTCGCCAAAGCGGGCGCGCAAGGCATCCAGACAAGCGGCCGGCACCGGGCGGCGCAACGATTCTGCGTGCAAGGGAGCGTTCATGGTCAGCGTGATCTCGGGTTCGTTAACCTGATTATTCTACGCCGCCGCGCGCACCGCGCCGCAAACCGCCAGGCCTTGGCGATCCGCGGCGCTGCCAGGGGCTTATTTGCCGGAAGTCAGGGCGACGCGGCGGCGTTCGCGCACGGCATGGGCCAGGCGTTCAAGCACGGCGACCGAGGCGTCCCAGTCGATGCAGCCGTCGGTGATGCTCTGGCCGTAGACCAGCGGCGTACCCGGCACCATGTCCTGGCGGCCGCCCAGCAGGTGGCTTTCAACCATGACGCCCACCAGGCGGCTGTCGCCCGCTTCCATCTGACGCGCCACGTCTTCGATGACCAACGGCTGGTTCTCGGGCTTCTTGCTGCTGTTGGCGTGGCTGGCGTCGATCATGATGCGCTGCGCCAGGCCGGCCTTGGACATGTCCTGGCAGGCCGCCTCGATGCTGGCCGCATCGTAGTTCGGCGTCTTGCCGCCGCGCAGGATGACGTGGCAGTCCTCGTTGCCGGCCGTCGACACGATGGCGGAATGCCCACCCTTGGTCACCGACAGGAAATGGTGCGGCTGCGACGCCGCCTTGATCGCGTCGACCGCGATCTTCACATTGCCGTCGGTGCCGTTCTTGAACCCCACCGGACACGACAGTCCCGATGCCAGCTCGCGATGCACCTGGCTTTCCGTCGTCCGAGCCCCGATCGCCCCCCAGGAGACCAGATCCGCGATGTACTGCGGCGTAATCATGTCCAGGAACTCGCAACCCGCCGGCAGTCCCATGCTGTTGATGTCCAGCAGCAGTTCACGGGCGACGCGCACGCCCTTGTTGATGTCGAAGCTGCCGTCCAGGTCCGGATCGTTGATCAGGCCCTTCCAGCCCACGGTGGTGCGTGGCTTCTCGAAGTACACGCGCATCACGATTTCCAGGTCGGCGCTCAGCCGGTCGCGCACGGGCTTCAGGCGCTTCGCATATTCGATAGCCGCGCGGGTGTCATGGATGGAGCAAGGGCCGATCACGACGATCATCCGGTCATCCATGCCGTGCAGGATGCGGTGCATCCCCTGGCGGGCGGCGAACACGGTGTCGGACGCCTCCTTGGTGCAGGCGAACTCGCGCATGACATGCGCGGGCGGGTTCAGCTCTTTGATTTCTCGAATGCGAAGGTCATCGGTATTGTGTGACACGGTACTGCTCCTGGGTTGCCCGCCGCGGGGATGTTCCCGAGATGGTTTCCTCAACTGGCGGCGCAAAAAAAGCCGCCAGTTCGCTGGCGGCTTTTTTGGGGGGATTCTTTCCAAACTTCAGATTGAGCGCGTCCCTTCCTCCGCCAGCGGCTTCAGAAAACCATAAAAATAAAAATAAAAAGCGGGGGACGCGAATTTCATGGGGATTGACTCTAGCACAATTTTTTCGAGCCGTCATCCGTGTTTTTGAGTCAGGCGGTGCCGCCGACGGTCAGGCCTTCCATGCGGACCGTGGGCATGCCCACGCCCACGGGCACGCTCTGGCCATCCTTGCCGCAAGTGCCCACGCCGGAATCCAGCTGCAGGTCGTTGCCGATCATGGTGACGCGGTTCATGGCGTCCGGACCGTTGCCGATCAGGGTGGCGCCCTTGACCGGATAGGTCACCTTGCCGTTTTCGATCATGTAGGCTTCGGACGCCGAGAACACGAACTTGCCGTTGGTGATGTCGACCTGGCCGCCGCCGAAGTTGACCGCGTACAAGCCGCGCTTGACGGAAGACACGATTTCCTCGGCCGGTTTGTCGCCCGCCAGCATGTAGGTATTGGTCATGCGCGGCATGGGCAGATGCGCGAACGATTCGCGGCGGCCGTTACCGGTGGCGGCGGTCTTCATGAGGCGCGCGTTCAGCGTGTCCTGCATGTAGCCGCGCAGGATACCGTCCTCGATCAGCACGTTGCGCTGGGTGGCATTGCCTTCGTCGTCGATATTGAGCGAGCCGCGGCGATCCGGGATCGTGCCGTCGTCGACCACGGTCACGCCCTTGGAGGCCACGCGCTCACCGATGCGGCCGGAGAACACGCTGGAGCCCTTGCGGTTGAAGTCGCCTTCCAGCCCGTGGCCGACGGCCTCGTGCAGCAGAATGCCGGGCCAGCCCGAACCCAGCACGACGGTCATTTCACCCGCTGGCGCCGGGCGCGCTTCCAGGTTCACCATGGCCTCGTGCACCGCGCGCTCGACATAACCCTGCAGCATTTCGTCCGTGAAATAGGCCAGGCCCAGGCGGCCGCCGCCGCCCGCGTGACCCATTTCGCGGCGCCCATTGCGTTCGGCAATGACAGTCAGCGACAGGCGCACCAGCGGACGCACGTCGGCGGCCAGGCGGCCGTCGCTGCCGGCCACCAGCACCACGTCATATTCGGCGCCCAGCCCCGCCATGACCTGGATCACGTGCGGATCGCGCGCGCGCGCCATGCGCTCCACGCGTTCCAGCAGCGCGACCTTCTCGGGAGCGCTCAAGGTGGCAACCGGATCGATATCGGCATACAGGCTGCGGCCGATCTCGGCTTCGACCTGCGCCGCCACCTTTACCTTGCCAGCGCCGCGGCGCGCAATGCCGCGAACCGCGTGCGCGGACGACAACAGCGCTTCGGGCGACAGCGAATCCGAATAGGCGAAGGCGGTTTTCTCGCCGCTCACGGCGCGTACCCCGACACCCTGGCTGATCGAAAAACTGCCGGTCTTGACGATGCCCTCTTCCAGGCTCCAGCCCTCGCTGCGCGTGTACTGGAAATACAGATCGGCGTAGTCGACCTTGTGCGTGAAGATCTCACCCAGCGCGCGCGCCATGTCCGCCTCGGTCAGGCCCCAGGGGTCGAGCAGCAGAGATTTGGCGGTGGCGAGGGAAGCAATGGCGGGATCGATGATTTTCATGGGGCTCTGTACAGGAGACGGCGGCGCGCTGGCGCGCGCTCGCGGTGATACTCGAGATCATATCGTAACGCTGGCGCGGCCCGGCGACATGGCGCCAGCCACGGATCTCCGGAAGGTACGCGTCGGCGGCCAAAAATACCGCGGGCATTATCTGCGGAGGTATGCATGGGGCCGGAATATTACATATCAAGTTGAATTGACGAGCTCAAACGATGTTCGATGCGCCCCTTTTTCCTGGTCGCCATGGAGCATTTGCAGCCACCTGGCATATAGGCAAAGGGATTCAGACATCTCGGGCCAAACTCGTCATACAACCTGACATCAAAATGAAATATGCCAAACAGCTCGCAGGGCTCGCAGCGCGAGGACCCCATCTGATCAGGTTGGACCAATATCAGACTGCTAGACAATTCATTCGTTCCCGCCATCACGTCATCAGACTTCTGGGAACGCCTCGCACACCGCTTGCTCGAGGCAGGCGCCAAGCCTGGAAGCCCCGCATTTGCGCGCTTTGCGAGACAAATCGGGCAGATGCAAGGGCACGCGCGGCTATTCGTCCGCCTCGTGAACCAATACCCCTATTGTTTCAAGTTGTCCCAAATTCGAGAATATCCTTCCCAATACTTGGCTCGTCGCGGGCACTCGCGTGCCTGAAAACGGTATCGGACTCTTTTGATACAAAGTAATTGCTTCAGAAACCAGGAAGTCAAGCCGTAACTTCTGTATTATGCGAAGCACAACAATTACACAATAACTTCGCCGGCGATTACAGCAGTTCCATAATCAGGAATAAACCATGGCCCGAGAATCCTACGCAGCACTGCAAGCAAAGATCGAAAAGGAAATCAACAAGCTACAAAAGAAGGCTGAAGTCCTGCAAACCAAGCGTCGCAAGCCCGTGATCACGCAGATCATCACGTCGATGCGCGAGTACGACATCACGCCTGACGAAATCGTCGCAGCCTATGGCGCCGGCAAACCCGCCCGCGCCGCCGCCACCGGCGGCCGCCGCAAGGCTGGCGCCGCTGCCCGTCCGGCCAACGCCGCCAAACGCGCCGTTGCGCCCAAGTACCGCCATCCTCAAACAGGGGAAACGTGGAGCGGCCGTGGCAAGGCTCCCCGCTGGCTCGCCGCGGAAGAAGCCGCAGGCGCGACCCGCGACAGTTTTCTTATCAAAGAATAAGAACCTATTCGCCAGTAAGAAAAAAAAATCGGCGCACCATTTTGGTGCGCCGATTTTATTTAAAGGCGGGACCGAAAAGCCACGCCGATTTCATTGCACGGGGAAGCGGATTTCGCGTTCCGCGCCATTATTCCCGGGAAAATTATCAAATATTGCGCGCACCAGGTACGGCATGGTACGCAGGAAATCGTCGCGCTCGCTCAATATGAAAGCGCTGGAACGGTATACCTCGGCGCCGCTGCGCTGCGTGTCGTAGATATGCAGGGTGAGGGTATTGCGCTGCACGACCATGGGCACGTCTACCCAGTCCGGCCCCCAGTAGCCATATCCCGCTCCCCACGGACGCGGACCGTAGAAACCACCGTAGCCGTAGCCGCCGTAGAAATATGGGTCGTACGGACGCTGCACCATTATCTGGGTCTGCGAGGTGCCGTAGTTGAACGACACGTCGAAACGACCCTTGGCGCCAGGCCTGGCCTCGACTAGGCCGGTTGCGCCTATGCCGGCCCGCACCATGTCCTGATAGGACTGATATTCGAGATTATTGTTTTGCGAGGCGTCGGCGGCAATGAACTGGTAGGTTTGCCCCTCCACGCCTGCGGGCCATTGCTGAAAGGAAGTGACCCGCGCGGAAACCGTGGGCGCGGCACAACCCGTCAGGGCAAACGCCCCCGCCACGGCCAGCAGACCGGCCCAGCGGCGCATATTGAACATGGACAACCTCGACATTTGACACCCCTCTGGCGCGCGACGGCGCCATGATACTGACTTTGACTCAGACCGCTACAAAAAGTTTACGGTACGCCAAACGGCCCAGGTCGGCGCGTCTTGCCCAGCCACTACAATAGAACCCTCGTTCATACAGGACTGCAATCCCATGCGCACAGACACGCCCGTAACCGTATATCGCAAGGATTACCAGCCCTACCCCTACGACATTCCCGAAGTCGCCCTCGCCTTCGACCTCGCGCCGGACGCGACCGAAGTGCGCTGCACGATGCAAGTGCAACGCAAGGCCGGGGCCAGCGCCGACGCCGCCCTGATCCTGGACGGCGAAGACCTGGAACTCGTCTCGGTAGGCGTGAATGGCACGGCCCTGCCCGCCGACAGTTACCGCCTTTCCGAACACAGCCTGGCCCTTTACGGCCTGCCCCCCGCCGCCACGGTGGAAATCGTCAGCCGATGCAAACCGTCGGCCAATTCCACGCTGATGGGCCTGTACGTCTCGGGCGGCAACTTCTTCACCCAATGCGAAGCCGAAGGTTTTCGCCGCATCACCTGGTTCGCCGACCGGCCCGACGTGATGTCGCGCTACCGCGTGACCTTGCGCGCCCAGCCCGAGTATCCGGTGCTGCTGTCCAACGGCAACCTGCTGGCCACGCGCCAGTTGCCCGACGGCCGCAACGAAGTCGAATGGGAAGATCCCTTCCCCAAGCCCTGCTACCTGTTCGCGCTGGTGGCAGGCAAGCTCACCCACCGCGAAACCACCGTGAAGACGTCCAGCGGCCGCGACGTGCTGCTGCAGGTCTACAGCGACCCGGGCTCGGAATCCAAGACCGAATGGGCGCTGGATTCGCTGGTGCGCGCGCTGCGCTGGGACGAAAGCCGCTTCGGCCTGGAGCTGGACCTGGACCGTTTCATGATCGTGGCCGTCCATGACTTCAACATGGGCGCGATGGAAAACAAGGGCTTGAACATCTTCAACGCCGCCTACGTGCTGGCGGATGCGGATACGGCCACGGACGCCAACTATGAAGGCATCGAATCCGTCATCGGACACGAGTACTTCCACAACTGGACCGGCAACCGCGTCACCTGCCGCGACTGGTTCCAGCTGAGCCTGAAGGAAGGCCTGACCGTCTTTCGCGACCAGGAATTCAGCGCCGACATGATGGCCCACGGCATGGATGCCGCCGAGGCCGCGAGCGCCCGCGCGGTCAAGCGCATCGACGACGTTGTGGCGTTGCGCGCCGCCCAGTTTCCGGAAGACGCCGGTCCCATGGCCCATCCGATCCGGCCTGAAAGTTACCAGGAGATCGGCAACTTCTACACGGCCACCGTGTACGAAAAAGGCGCCGAAGTCATCCGCATGCAGCACACTCTGCTGGGCGAGGAAGGCTTTCGCGCCGGCATGGACGAGTACTTCCGCCGCCATGACGGCCAGGCCGTGACCTGCGACGACTTCGTCGCCGCCATGGAATCCGTCTACGTGCGCCAGCATCCGGACCGCGACCTGTCCGTGTTCCGCCGCTGGTACCGCCAGGCCGGCACGCCGCGCGTGACCGTCAAGCTCGACCACGACGCCGCCGCGCGCCGCTGCACCGTGACGCTCACCCAGGAATGCCCGCCGGTCGGCGTGGAGAAGAAGGCCGGCGCCGACTACGTCAAGGCCCCCTTCCACATCCCGTTCGCCATCGGCTTGCTGGACCGCGACGGCCGCGCGCTGCCGCTGCGCCATGCTGGCGCGGTCCTGGACACCGCGCTGCTGGAACTGACGCAGCAAAGCCAGCAATGGGTATTCGAGGATATCGCCGAGCGTCCCGTGCCGTCGCTATTGCGCGACTTCTCGGCCCCGGTCATCGTGGACTACGACTGGACCAACGAAGAACTGGCCCTGCTGTCGGCGCACGACGGCAATCCCTTCGCGCGTTGGGAGGCCGGCCAGGAATTCGCCACCCGCCAGATCCTGGCGCTGGCCGAGGCCCGCCAGGCCGGCAAGACCCTGCATGCCGACGCCGCCTTCATCGAGACCTGGCGCGCGTTGCTGACCGATCCGGCGCTGGACGCCGCCTATCGCGCCCGCGCCCTGGCCCTGCCGTCCGAAAAGACCCTGGCAGAACGCATGCAGCAGGTGGACCCGCCGGCCCTCGCGGTCGCGCGCGACTTCCTGCGCGCCGAACTGGGACGCCAGTTGTCCGCCGAATTCCGCCAGGCATTCGACGACAACCAGACCCCGGGCGAATACAGTCCGGCGCCGGTTCCGGCCGGCAGGCGCGCCTTGAAGAACCTGGCGCTCAGCCACCTGATGGCGGCGGGCGAACCGGATGCCCAGCGCCTGGCCGAGCAGCAGTACGAGAAGGCCGGCAACATGACCGACAGCATGGCGGCGCTGTCCGCGCTGATCAATTTCGGCCAGGGCGACTTCCCGCACAAGGCGCTTGCCGCTTTCTACGACAAATGGCGCGACAACGCCCTGGTGGTGGACAAGTGGTTCGCCCTGCAGGCTGCGGCCCGCTCGACCACCGTGCAGACCGCGCGCGAGCTGATGCAGCACCCCGCGTTCACCTTGCGCAACCCGAACCGCGCGCGCTCGCTGATCTTCCAGTTCTGCCTGAACAACGCCCGCGGCATGCATCACCCCGATGGCACCGGCTACGCCTTCTGGGCCGAGCAGGTGCTGGCGCTGGATGCCCTCAACCCCGAGATTGCCGCCCGCCTGGCGCGCGCGCTGGACAACTGGGCACGCTTCGTGCCCGCCCTGCGCACGCCCATGCAGGCCGCCCTGCAGCGGGTGCGCGCACAGGAAGGCCTGTCGCGCAATGTGCAGGAAATCGTATCCAAGGCTTTAGAATTCGCAGCATAGGAGGTTCCTTTGAAACGTAAAACACTGACCCAATACCTGGTGGAGCAGCAGCGCTCCGCCCAAGCCCTCGCGCCGGAAGTGCGGCTGCTCATCGAAGTGGTCGCGCGCGCCTGCAAGGCCATCAGCCATGCGGTGAGCAAGGGCGCGCTCGGCGGCGTCCTCGGCAGCCTGGAAAGCGAGAATGTCCAGGGCGAAGTGCAGAAGAAGCTGGACGTGCTGTCCAACGAAATCCTGCTCGAAGCCAATGAATGGGGCGGCCATCTGGCGGCCATGGCCTCGGAAGAGATGGAAACCATCCATCTGATTCCGAACCGCTACCCCAAGGGCGAATACCTGCTGCTGTTCGATCCCCTGGACGGCTCTTCGAACATCGACGTCAACGTCTCCATCGGGACCATCTTCTCGGTGCTGCACGCCCCGCATGACGTATCGGGCGCGCCGGTGTGCGAGCAGGACTTCCTGCAACCGGGCGACAAGCAGGTCGTGGCCGGCTATGCCGTCTATGGTCCGCAGACGATGCTGGTGCTGACCATCGGCAATGGCGTGGTGGGCTTCACGCTGGACCGCGAAATGGGCTCGTGGGTGCTGACGCATGAGAACATCCGCGTGCCGGAGGACACCAAGGAATTCGCCATCAACATGTCGAACATGCGCCACTGGGCTGCCCCGGTCAAGCGCTACGTCGACGATTGCCTGGCCGGCACGACCGGTCCGCTGGGCAAGGACTACAACATGCGCTGGATCGCCTCCATGGTGGCCGACGTGCATCGCATCCTGACCCGCGGCGGCATCTTCATGTACCCGTGGGATGCCCGCGAACCTGGCAAGGCCGGCAAGCTGCGCCTGATGTACGAAGCCAACCCCATGAGCTTCCTGGTCGAACAGGCCGGCGGCGCCGCGATCAACGGCACGCAGCGCATCATGGAGATCCAGCCTGACAAGCTGCACCAGCGCGTCAGCGTGATCCTGGGCTCGAAGAACGAAGTCGACCGCGTCGGCCGCTACCACGCCGAAGACGCAGCCAAGCAGTAACGCTGCGGGCGCCCTGCGCCAACGAAAAAGCCCCGGCGCCTTGAGCGGCCGGGGCTTTTTGCATGGACAAGCATATCGGAACGGCGGTCACTTCACCTGTTCGATCGACTTCACGTCGTCCTTGTTGATCTGGACCTTCTTGCCGTCCTTGTCGTATTCGTACATGCCCGAATCCTTGTCGTACTCGGGCTTGTCCGGCGTCACGGTCGAGCTGCCATCCCGCTGCTGAATGACCGACGGAGACGAGCATCCCGCCAGCACTCCGAATCCGGTCACGGCCAGGGCGAGCGTCATGGTCTTCAGTTTCATGGGCGTGTTCTCCGAAAGTGAATCGTGAATTCACTGTATCTGACACTGTCCCCGCATTCGTGACGGGTTGTGGTCAAAATGCATGCGAAGGTAAAGCCGCTGACCCGCCAAAATGAAAGAAACCCCTCGAAGGCCCGGCCTGCGAGGGGTTGCACACGCATACAAGACGCAAGCGGCCTTTACACCTTGGCGTTCGCCTCGATGAAACGGCGCACGGCGCCCGCATCGCAATCCATGAGTTCGACGCGCTGCGGCAAGGATTCAAGATCGGCCAGGTTGCCCGGCGGCGTGGCCGGACGGCCCAGGGCCTCTTCAATGGTTTCCGAGAACTTCGCCGGCAAGGCGGTTTCCAGGACCAGCATGGGCACGCCGGGCTCGACGAATTCACGCGCGACCTTGACGCCATCGGCGGTGTGCGGATCGATCAGCACGCCGGTTTCGTCGTAGACCGAACGGATCGTCGCGAGGCGGTCTTCGTGCGTGCTTGCGCCCGACACGAAGCCATAGCGTTCCTCGAACTGCGGCTTCAGGGCGGACAGATCGAAAGACCCGTCGCGCGCCATGCCGGCCCACAGTTCCTTGACGCGCGCCGCGTCGCGGCCGACCAGGTCGAACACGAAGCGCTCGAAATTCGACGCGCGCGAAATGTCCATGGACGGGCTGGAGGTGGCGTAGGTCTGCTCGGCGGGACGCGGACGATAGACGCCCGTGCGGAAGAACTCTTCCAGCACGTTGTTTTCGTTCGTGGCCAGCACCAGGCGGCGGATCGGCAGGCCCATGCTGCGCGCGATGTGGCCGGACAGGATGTTGCCGAAATTGCCCGAGGGCACCGCGAACGAAACCTGCTCGCCGGCCTTGCTGGTGGCGCGCAGCCAGCCGTGGAAGTAGTACACCACCTGGGCGGCGATGCGCGCCCAGTTGATGGAGTTGACCGCGCCCAGGCGGTACTTGCTCTTGAACTCGAGATCGCCGGCCAGGGCCTTGACGATGTCCTGGGCTTCGTCGAACACGCCGCGCACGGCGATGTTGTGGATGTTCTCGTCCTGCAGCGAATACATCTGCGCGCGCTGGAAGGCGCTCATGCGGCCGTGGGGCGACAGCATGAACACCGCCACGCCCTTCTTGCCGCGCAAGGCGTACTCCGCCGCCGAACCCGTGTCGCCGGAGGTGGCGCCCACGATGTTCAGGGTGGTGCCGCGCTTGGCCAGCACGTATTCGAAGACCTGGCCCAGGAACTGCATGGCCATGTCCTTGAAGGCCAGCGTCGGCCCTTCGGACAGGCCCAGCAGCGACAGGCCGCCGTCCAGCGGACGCAGCGGGACGATGTCCTCGCTGTTGAAGATCTGCTGGTTGTAGGCCGCGCGCGTCAAGCGGCGCAGGTCGTCGGCCGGAATGTCGGTGGCGAACAGCGACAGCACTTCGAACGCCAGGTCGGCATACGGCAGGCCGCGCCAGGACTCCAGCGTTTCCGCCGAAACCTGGGGCAGTTGCTCCGGCACGGCCAAGCCGCCGTCCGGCGCCAGGCCTTCCAGCAGGATGTCCGAGAACTGCAGCGGCGTCATGCCGCCGCGGGTGGAGATGTATTTCATAGCAAATTTTCCACGCGCAGGCGCGTCACTTTCGAGCGCACGAACGGCAGGGCTTCGATGCGCTCGATCGCCTGATTGACGTTGCCTTCAACCGCTTCATGCGTCAGGAAGATGATGTCGGCGCCGCCGATGTGCGACGGCTGCTGGATCATCGAACCGATGGAGATGGAACGGTCGGCCAGGATGCGGGCGATGTCGGCCAGCACGCCCGGCTGGTCGTCCACGCGCAGGCGCAGGTAGTACGAGGTGCTGACATCTTCGATCGGCAGGATCGGCGTATCGGACATGGCGTCCGGCTGGAACGCCAGGTGCGGCACGCGGTTGCCCGGATCGGCGGTGTGCAGGCGGGTCACGTCGACCAGGTCGGCCACCACGGCCGAGGCGGTGGGCTCTTCGCCCGCGCCCTGGCCGTAGTACAGCGTGGGGCCGACGGCGTCGCCCTTGACCAGCACGGCGTTCATCGCGCCTTCGACGTTGGCCAGCAGGCGCTCGGCCGGCACCAGCGCGGGATGCACGCGCAGTTCGATGCCGTCCGGACGGCGCTTGGTGACGCCCAGCAGCTTGATGCGGTAGCCCAGGCGTTCGGCATGCTCGATGTCCTCGGCGGCCAGCTGCGAAATGCCTTCGATGTAGGCGCGGTCGAACTGGACCGGCACGCCGAAGGCCAGCGACGCCAGCAGGGTCAGCTTGTGCGCCGCGTCCACGCCTTCCACGTCGAACGTGGGGTCGGCTTCGGCGTAGCCCAGGCGCTGCGCCTCGGCCAGCACGTCGGCGAACGGCAGGCCGCGCGTACGCATTTCGGACAGGATGAAGTTGGTGGTGCCGTTGATGATGCCGGCCACCCACTGGATGCGGTTGGCGGTCAGGCCTTCGCGGATCGCCTTGATGATGGGGATGCCGCCCGCGACGGCGGCTTCGAAGGTCACCATCACGCCGCATTCATGGGCTGCAGCGAAGATCTCGTTGCCGTGCTTGGCCAGCAGCGCCTTGTTGGCGGTCACGACGTGCTTGCCGTTGGCGATGGCTTCCAGCACCAGCTCGCGCGCCAGCGTGTCGCCGCCGATCAGTTCGACCACGATGTCGATTTCGGGATCGCGCACCAGCGCGCGCACATCGGTATCGACCAGGATGGCGTCGCCCACGCGCGCACGCGCCTTGGCCACGTCGCGCACGGCGGCGCGGGTCACTTCAATGCGGCGACCGGCGCGGCGCGCGATTTCTTCCGCATTGCGCGACAGCACCGACCAGGTGCCTCCGCCAACCACGCCCAGGCCGAGCAGGCCGACTTTCATGGGTTTCATCGCGGCGCCGTCTGCGGGCGGGCGTTGAGGGGAATTCATTTTCGGTTCTCCATAACTGCTGTACGAAAGACTCCACACTTGGCAGCGCCACGCGGGGCCGCGCGGAGCCGGCTTTGCCGGTCCGCTGCGGCGCCCCCTTGAGGGGGAAGCGCGCAGCGCTTCGGGGGTGGGCCTAGCGCAGCAATCCGTCCTTGCGGAACATGTCTTTGATGCCTCGCACCGCTTGCCGGGTGCGCTGCTCGTTTTCGATCAAAGCGAAGCGCACGTATTCGTCGCCATACTCGCCAAAGCCGATCCCGGGGGACACGGCCACCTTCGCATCCGACAGGACGCGCTTGGCAAATTCCAAAGAGCCCATCGCCCTGTAGGGTTCGGGGATCTGCGCCCAGATGTACATGGACGCCTTGGGAATTTCCACATTCCAACCTGCTTCATGCAAGCCGCGCACGAGCACGTCGCGGCGGCTTTGGTACTGCGCCACGATTTCGTTCACGCAGTCCTGCGGACCGTCCAGCGCGGCGATGGACGCCACCTGGATCGGCGTGAACGTGCCGTAGTCGTGATAGCTCTTGATGCGCGCGAGCGCGTTGACCAGCTCGCGGTTGCCGACCATGTAGCCGATGCGCCAGCCCGCCATGTTGTAGCTCTTGCTCATCGTGAAGAACTCGACGGCGACATCGCGCGCGCCGGGCACCTGCATGATGGACGGCGCCACGTAGCCGTCGAAGGTGATGTCGGCGTAGGCCAGGTCATGCACGACCAGGATGTCGTGTTCCTTGGCCAGCGCCACCACGCGCTCGAAGAACGACAGGTCCACGCATTGCGCGGTCGGGTTGCTGGGAAAGCCCAGCACCATCATCTTGGGCTTCGGGATGGACTCGCGCACGGCGCGTTCCAGTTCCTCGAAGAAGTCCACCCCCGGCGTCATGCGCACGGAACGGATATTGGCGCCGGCGATGACCGCGCCGTAGATATGGATCGGATAGCTGGGGTTGGGTACCAGCACGGTGTCGCCGCGGTCCAGCGTGGCCAGCATCAGGTGGGCCAGGCCTTCCTTGGAGCCGATGGTGACGATGGCTTCGGAATCCGGATCGAACTCGACCGCATAGCGGCGCTGGTACCAGTCACAGATCGCCTTGCGCAGGCGCGGAATGCCCTTGGACACGGAATAGCCGTGCGTGGTCGGGCGGGTCGTCGCTTCCACCATCTTGTCGACGATGTGCTTGGGAGTCGCGCCGTCCGGGTTGCCCATCGACATGTCGATGATGTCTTCGCCACGCCTACGCGCCGCCATCTTGAGCTCGCCGGTAATGTTGAAAACGTACGGGGGCAGACGCTCGATGCGGGAGAACTTCCTCATGATGGGAATCCTTAGGGGGCGATAAAAAGGGCGAAAAAACCAGGGCGCGAATGCGCGAAGGGGAAAAGGGTCCGAAACGCTGCGCCGGCAAGGGATTGCAGTGCAGCAAAACCCTGTAATCTAGCGCAAGGAGGGCTGTGCGGCAAATGGGGAAAAAAAGGGGCCGATTTCAGGGTCCGCCCGAGGGAAATCGCGTGGCAAAGAAGCCCTGTTTTGCCGCCGGGCCGCCCCAAGGCAAAACGCGCCCCCTCGGGGGCAGCAAGCGAGCGCAGCGAGTGCGGCGTGGGGGCCTCGGTTCTCCGCCGGGCCGCCCCAAGCAAAACGCGCCCCCTCGGGAGCAGTAAGCGAGCGCAGCGTGGGGGTCTCTCTCGTGGATACCCTGCAACATGGCGTCATCCCGATGCGCTATTATCGGGCCATATAGCCGGAGTTTTTATTGAAGCTGCATACCGATCCTGCGACGGCCGCTCTGAATACCGTCACCGCCTATGGCGATGGCTATATCGAGGTCAACCAGGTACGTTTTTCCTCCTCGGTCGCGTTCGGCCCCGAAGGCGAAGTAACCCACTGGCCTGTTGAGTCGCCGGCCGACATTACCCCCACCCTCTTGCGCCAGGCGGCCGGATTGTCCGAGCCCGTCCGCGACCCCATGGACTTTCTGGACGAACCGGAAGCCAGCCCCAGCCGTCCCGCGAATGCGCCGGAAGTGCTGCTGGTGGGCACGGGCGCGCGCCAGCAGTTCCTGCGCCCCGACGTGCTGCGCCCCCTGCTGGCGGCCGGCATCGGCGTCGAGATCATGGACACGCACGCCGCCTCGCGCACCTACAACATCCTGATGGCGGAGGGCCGGCGCGTGGTCGTGGCCCTCATCCCCCCCAACGGAGAATCCCAGAAATGACGCCGACCATAGGCAAACCCGCCCCGCTGTTCACCGCCGAAAGCACCATAGGTCCGATCAGCCTGGAGCAATGCCAGGGCCGCGCCGTGATCCTGTATTTCTATCCCAAGGACAACACGCCTGGCTGCACCACCGAAAGCCAGGATTTCCGCGACCTGCACGCCGAATTCCTGGCGGCCAGCGCGGTGGTCATCGGCATCTCGCGCGATTCATTGAAATCGCACGAGAACTTCAAGGCCAAGTACGAACTTCCCTTCCCTCTCATCTCCGACGCCGACGAAACCGTCTGCAATCTGTTCGGCGTCATCAAGCAGAAGAACATGTACGGCAAGCAGGTGCGCGGCATCGAGCGCAGCACCTTCCTGATCGATGCCTATGGCGTGCTGGTGCAGGAGTGGCGCGGGGTGAAGGTCCCGGGCCACGCCAAGGAAGTCCTGCAAGCAGCGAAGAGCATCGGTTAGCCGTCAGCACAGGTTTTACCCGTCAGGCGCTATAGCCGGCCCACACTGGAGAGTGACAAATATGCCGCTTCCGAAGTTGCCCACCCGTCCCGCAGCCATCCTGACCTTCCCCTCGGGCGAATCCGCCCGGGCGCAGGCCCGCAGCACCAAGACCGCCGCTGCGCGGTCCAGTACCCAGGCAGTCCTCGCCGAGGACAACGAAGACGAGCTCCTCGTCCAGCCCGAACTTGAAGGCCTGGCCGCACCGGCCCGCAAGGCGCAGATCCCCGCGCCCGCCCGCCAGGTGCCGCCGCCGGCGCCAGCCGCTCCCGCTGCGCGCGCCGAAACGCGCCGCGCCAAGCCGGCGCCCGCCAAGCGCACCAAAGCCCGCGCCCAGAACGAACCGCGCAAGCTGTTCGTGCTGGACACCAACGTGCTGCTGCACGATCCCAGTTCCCTGTTCCGCTTCGAAGAGCACGACATCTTCCTGCCGATGATGACGCTCGAAGAGCTGGACCATCAGAAGAAGGGCATGTCGGAAGTGGCGCGCAACGCGCGCCAGGTCAGCCGTTCGCTGGACGCGCTGGTGCAGGACGCGACCCAGCTGGACGAAGGCCTGGAGCTGACCAAGCTGGGCAACAAGGACGCCACCGGCCGCCTGATGTTCCAGACGACCGCGATCCACAGCACGCTGCCGTCCGACCTGCCCATGGGCAAGGCCGACAACCAGATCCTGGGCGTCGTGCGCGCCCTGCAGGAAAAGTACCCGCAGCGCGAAGTCGTGCTGGTGTCCAAGGACATCAACATGCGCCTGAAGGCGCGCGCGCTGGGCATGGCCGCTGAAGACTACTTCAACGACCATGTCATGGAGGACTCGGACCTGATGTACTCGGGCGTGATGCAGCTGCCCGAGGACTTCTGGAACAAGCACGGCAAGGACGTGGAATCCTGGCAACAGGGCGGCACCACCTTCTACCGCATCCATGGCCCGCTGTGCTCGCAGTTCGTGGTCAACCAGTTCGTCTACTTCGAAGGCCAGATGCCGCTGTACGCGCAGGTGCGCGAGGTCAGCGGCAAGATGGCGGTGCTGGCCACGCTGCGCGACTACACCCACGGCAAGAACAACGTCTGGGGCATCACCGCGCGCAACCGCGAGCAGAACTTCGCCATGAACCTGCTGATGAATCCGGAGTGCGACTTCGTGTCACTGCTAGGTCAGGCGGGCACGGGCAAGACGCTGCTGGCGCTGGCCGCGGGCATCACCCAGGTGCTGGAAACCAAGCGCTACACCGAAATCATCATGACCCGCGTCACGGTGCCGGTCGGGGAAGACATCGGTTTCCTGCCGGGTACGGAAGAAGAGAAGATGCTGCCCTGGATGGGCGCCCTGGAAGACAACCTGGACGTCCTGAACATGGGTGAAGGCGAAGGCAACGGGGACTGGGGGCGCGCCGCCACCATGGATCTGATCCGTTCGCGCATCAAGGTCAAGTCCCTGAACTTCATGCGCGGCCGCACCTTCCTGAACAAGTACCTGATCATCGACGAGGCGCAGAACCTGACGCCCAAGCAGATGAAGACGCTGGTCACGCGCGCGGGCCCGGGCACCAAGGTGATTTGCCTGGGCAACATTGCCCAGATCGATACGCCCTACCTGACCGAAGGCAGTTCCGGCCTGACCTTCGTGGTCGACCGCTTCAAGGGCTGGCCGCATTCGGGGCACGTCACCCTGCAGCGCGGCGAGCGTTCGCGCCTGGCCGACTATGCTGGAGATGTGCTGTAGGCCTCGCCCCCATGCGCCTCCTGCCGCAGGCGACCAGCGCAGGCTTGGCCCAAGGAATGAACGCCCGATGAATCTCATCGGGCGTTTTTTTTGGCAGTCCCCATATAGTAAAGATGGCCATGGGGCGGAAGGGAAGAATGCCCCCCTTACATGAACATGTTGAACCCCACCAGAAAATTCAAGGCATTGTTGTCCACGGGCACGAATGACGGGGATCGGATGTAGCTGAGTCCCGTGCTCAGATAGACGCCGGGATAGAGGCGCGCCATGTAGGACACCATGGCCGCACTGCTCGAGTTGGCCGTGTCCACGCCCCGCTTGCCGAACGCGTCCTTCGCGGTATCGCTGAAATCCGACCAGGTGACCGTGACGGATAGCATGTCATAGGGTCGCGATGGAAACGTCCCTATCGTATATAGCCTGGCCTCCACGAACTTGGTGTACAGATTCTGATCCGCGGGAGCAAGGTGCAAGGAAAGGCCGGCGTACCATCCCTGCGCAGACGAGGAGTTGGGCGTCAGCCGCGAAATCTGCTGGTCTCCCGCGGCATAGAGCGCGTAGTTGTTCGAGCTGCGCTGGCGGGAATCGAACCTGGCGTAGTCGGACGTATTGAAAATCCCCCCGATCCGAAACCATCTCGAAGGGTTGTCGGGACTTGCTTGCTGCTTCACTCCGGTTTCGTTGATCGCCAACCACCCGCTTCCCGGCGTTTTCCACTTCAGCCCATGCTGATGTTCCGACTCTTCGGCCTCTGCTCCATAGGGGCTTATGCTGCGCTGAATTCCGGTCTTGTTGTAGAAGCCGCCAGAGCCGTTGTAGGTCACGTTTACGCCCGGGGTGGCGAAAGGCAGGCGTGACAGGCCGACCTGAAAGGGAATGATGGCATTCATCCCTTGCGCGCCGACCGCCAACGAACCGCCAACGTACAAGCCCACGAACTCCAGGGCATTGCTGAGATAGCCTGCCTTCAACTCCCACTGACGGTTGTTGAATGTGGTGAAGTACGCCAGCCGGCTCAGCGCAATGTCCGCCGAAGGCCCCTTCGGCGCCCAGCTCGCGTGCCCCGTCATGGCGCTGAAAATCAACTGGCTTTGATCGTTTCCGTGCTGACCCAGGTCATAAGTCAGGACAAGCTGCTGTGTCTCCGCGACGGTGGGAACCTGGCCGTTGTACGACTGCTTGCGATGCGTCCTCGGGTTTCCGCCTTTGAGGTCGTAAGCCGCGGAGTTCAAGCTGACTATCTGAAAACCGATCCCGTGCCGCGCCAGGTCGGAACGGAATCCGCCGGCATCCCGCAGCACTGTGTCTCGAATCGACGGAATCCGGACCAGCGCGCCCTGCTCCATCAGGCGCTCAAGAGACGCAAAATCAGACGCAGGCGGCGGCGCGGATTCCGCGACCGAGGCCTCGGATGAGGGCCGTAGCTGAGCGACGGTTCCGCGCTCGAGCCCCGTTCGGGATTCAGAGGCATTGCAGTCCCATGCAATCGCCCCCATGGCGGTAAAGATCGACACGATCGAGTGCGCCGGCACTTTGACCTGGCGCCAATTGATGATCTGGTTTGGCACGCGGCCTCCTTCAATCCCGGATTTCTCGCTTGTTCTCTGAAAAATCTGGATTGTTTAGACATAACAATCGGGCATGTACGCATAGGTCATGGTCGATGCAAGAATTCAAGGAGGGGAGGCATCCCGATAGCGCGTCCGCAGCCGTCTCGATAGCCCGGCCCGGATGCTCCAGGCTTGGGGCCAATTGAGATATTTCATGCCGACCGGTGTCGAAAGTTGATCACTGGGCGAACCACCTCCATTCCGTGCAGCCTGCTGCTGGTCACGACGTTGTTGGCAGCGATCCATGCACCCTCTGATCAGCATCCCGCCTCTTCAACGCCTTATTCCCGGCCGGGAATATGGCGTTGAAGTTAGTGTTACGATCAACTGAGGTCAAGCAGGGTTTTCCTCAGGATGTGCCATGCTTTCCGCGCTCAAGCAGACTTGAGGCGGCCTGCTTGTTGACCAAACATCACGCCGAAAAGACGATGAAAAAAGACGTTTTAGGGGAAGTTGAGCGCGGAAGAGGAGAACGAGCCGGCCTTGATCTGGACCGGATCTTGCGGGCGGCAAGGCGCATCGGTCACGACAAATTGTCGATGCAGGCACTGGCGGATGCGCTCAATGTGGACCGGAAGGCGCTCAACTATCACGTGAAAGATCGCCAGACGCTGCTGGCGCTTGTCGCGAAGGACACGCTGACGGCCAGCTTCAGCAGCGCCGACATCGCTCACGCGGCCACATGGCAAGACGCATGCAGGACCTACGCGACCCACCTGGTCGACGCCGCCGTCGCCATGGGGGGCTTGGCGGAACATCTTCGCTTTGACGATTCCGAGCTGATGAGCTGGAACCTGCTGCCGACCGAGGAATTGCTCGAACAGCTGAATCGGGCGGGCTTCAGCGAAGCGGCCGCGGTGCGCCTGGCCGTGCTGCTGGCCGCCCTCTGCGTTGGCCATGTGAAGGATATCTGGCAGGCCAGGTCAGCGGTCGATCGCACCAGACCTCGCCAGCTTCAGAAATGGCTGGATTCGGTCGATGGAAAGTCCTATTCACGGCTACGCCAGGCCGTCGCATTGGGAATCGACACCTACGGGCCCGAGCAACTCGATTTCTCACTCAGGATTTTCATAGCGGGCGCAGAAGCACACCTTGCTTCCTAGCGCCTGAACGTGCAAAGGCCTGAGCGGGGCGTGACTCCCAACTCAGGCCTTCTCAAAACCGCCCCGGCAATTACTTGTCGGCGGCGTTGGTAATGGCGTTGCCTGCCTTCGACATGTCCTTGCCCATGCCCGCGACGGTGTTGCAACCGGCGAGAACGAAGCCGAACACGACGAAGGCGGTCAGCACGATCTTGCTGCGCATGCTGGCGCTCCTGAAGTAGTGAAAACGGATCCGGGGCGTACTTTAAACGATCTGGACGCGCAGTTCACCCAGGCCTTCGACGCCGCCGGTGATCACGTCGCCTTGCAGCACGGCGCCCACGCCTTCGGGCGTGCCGGTGAAGATGAGGTCGCCGGGTTGCAGTTCGAACAGGCCGGACAGGTAGGAAATGCTCTCAGGAATGTTCCACAGCATCTGCGAAATGTCGCTGGACTGCTTGCGCTGGCCATTCACGTCCAGCCAGATGGCGCCCTTTTCCAGGGTGCCGACGACGCTGCGCGGATGGATCGGACCCAGCGGCGCGGACAGGTCGAAGGCCTTGCCGATTTCCCAGGGGCGGCCCTGCTTCTTCATTTCGCCTTGCAGGTCGCGGCGGGTCATGTCCAGGCCCAGCGCATAGCCCCACACACACTCATTGGCCTGTTCGACCGGGATGTCGCGGCCGCCCTTGCCCAGCACCACGACCAATTCCATTTCGTAGTGCAGGTTGGAGGTCTTGGGCGGATACGGCATCTTGCCGGTTTCGCCGTCGGCCACGCTCAGCACGGCGTCGGCCGGCTTGCAGAAGAAGAACGGATCCTCGCGGCCCGTGAAGCCCATTTCCTTGGCGTGTTCGGCATAATTGCGGCCGACGCAATAGACGCGGCGCACCGGAAACAGCGCGGCGCTGCCGGCAACGGGAACCGCGACGGGCGGCTGAGGGGGCAATACGTAGTCCATGTTCACTCGACCTATGAAGAATACGTGGCCGGAATCCGGCAATAGAAAACAGCCAGCCCCGCGAGGCGCCCGCTACCGCGGGCGGCCTGCCCTGCAGGCGGCCAGACGATGAAAAGTCATCCGCGAGTTTATCCCTTTCCGGGAGCCCGGGCGCGGTTCGGGCAATTCAGCTGAACGTAGGAATTTCCCCGTCATACACCACCAGGCGCTCGATGAAGCCGGCCATGTAGGCCTTCATCTCCTGGTGCGCGGGCGAGACCTGGTAGCGGTCATGCGCGGGGCTGTCCGCAAAGGCCGCCACCACGGCGTGGGTCAGGCCGTCCGAGCGGCTGGCTTCGTTGGGCCGGAAGGCGTAGCCCGCCACGCCTTCGCATTCGGCCAGGATGCGTTGGCAATAGCCCTGGACGCGGTCATGGAAGCGCGCGTCGGCGGCCTCGGACAGCTGCAGCATTACGACATGCAAGTACATCAGGATTCCTTTTTCGTGCGGGTAAGCGCCAGCCAGGCTCGCGAGACCAATCCCATGATGCCGTCGCGGAACAGGAGGACGCAGAGGACGAAGATTGCGCCCTGGACGATGAGCACCCAGGAGCCCAGCGGCGCCAGGTAGTTCTGCAGCGACACGAAGGTGAACGCGCCGGCCAGCGGGCCGAACACCGTGCCGATACCGCCCAGCAGCGCCATCAGCACCACTTCGCCGTTGGCGTGCCAATGCACGTCCGTCAACGACGCGACGCCGAACACCAGCACCTTCAGGCCGCCGGCCAGCCCCGCCACCGAGGCCGACAGCGTGAACGCCATCAGCTTGTAGCGCGAGGTGGAATAGCCCAGCGAGCGGGCGCGCTGCTCGTTGTCGCGCACCGAACGGATCACCTCGCCAAAGGGCGAGTTCAGCACGCGCAGCACGAAGGCATAGCCCAGCGCGAACACGGCCAACGCGAAGTAATACATCGGCATCACGCCTTCAAGATCGAAGATGCCGAACAGCTTGCCGCGCGGCACACTCTGCAGCCCGTCCTCGCCGCCGGTAAAGCCCGCCTGGACCGCGATGAAATAGACCAGTTGCGACAACGCCAGCGTGATCATCGCGAAGTAGATGCCCTGGCGCCGGATCGCGACGGCGCCAAACGCCAGACCCAGCAGCCCCCCCGTCAGCACCCCGGCCAGTAGGCCGAGTTCGGGCGTGGCGCTCAGCAGCTTCATCACGATGCCGGTCGCGTAGGCAGCCGCGCCGAAGAACGCGGCATGGCCGAACGACAGCAGGCCCACGTAGCCCACCAGCAGATTGAAGGCCGCGGCAAACAGCGCGAAGCACAGCACCTTCATCAGAAAGGTCGGATAGATGAACCAGGGCGCGGCGATGGCGGCCACGGCCAGCACAGCCATCGCCACGCGCATGCCGCGGCGGCTCAGCTGCACCGGCTCGCGCGTGGCCTCGGCGGCCAGCACGTTCTGCACCTGCAGCGGCTTGCCGAACAGGCCCGCGGGCTTGCACAGCAGCACCAGCACCATGATGATGAAGATCGCCAGGTTGGCGGCCTCGGGATAGAACACCTTGGTCAGGCCTTCGATGATGCCCAGCCCGAAACCACTGATGATGGCGCCCATGATGGAGCCCATGCCGCCGATCACCACCACCGCGAACACCACCACCACGAGGTTGGAGCCCATCATCGGACTGACCTGGTAGATCGGCGCGGCGATCACGCCCGCCACCGACGCCAGCGCCACGCCCAGCGCGTAGGTCAGCGTGATGAGCAGCGGCACGTTGATGCCGAAGGAGCGCACCACCGTCGGATTCTCGGTGGCCGCGCGCAGCATCGCGCCCACGCGGGTCTTCTCGATCAGCACCCACACGGCCAGGCACAGCACCAGCGACACCGCCACCGCCCAGCCGCGATACCAGGGCAGGAACATGAAGCCCAGGTTGACGCCGCCAGACAACGCCTTGGGTATCGTGTAGGGCAACCCCGATACGCCATAGGCCTGACGCAGGCCGCCTTCGATCAGCAGCGCGATGCCAAAGGTCAGCAACAGCCCGTACAAGTGATCCATGCGGTAGGTGCGCGAGATCAGCAGGCGCTCGACCACGATGGCGAACACGGCCATGATAAGCGGCACCAGCACCAGCGCTGCCCAGTAGTTCACGCCCAGATAGTTCAGCAGCATCCAGGCCAGGAATGCGCCCGCCGTGTACTGCGCGCCATGGGCGAAGTTGATGATGTTCAACAGGCCGAAGATCACCGCCAGCCCGATCGACAGCAGTGCGTAGAACGAACCGTTGATCAGGCCGAGCAGCAGTTGGCCGAATAGTGCCGTGGACGGCACGCCGAATATTTCGAACACGTGGATTCTCCCCTCAGACGCCCAGGCGGCGCTTGATCCGCTCGGGATCGTTGCGCGCTTCTTCTGCCGACAGCTGGTCGACGACGCAGCCGTGCTCCATGACGTAGTGGCGGTCAGCCACCTTGGTCGCGAAACGGAAGTTCTGCTCGACCAGCACGATGGTGAAGCCCCGCTCCTTCAGGGTGCGGATGGCATGCCCGATCTGCTGCACGATGACGGGCGCGAGGCCCTCGGTGGGTTCGTCCAGCAGGATGAGCTGGGCGCCGGTGCGCAGGATGCGCGCGATCGCCAGCATCTGCTGTTCGCCGCCCGACAGGTTGCCGCCGGAACTGGCGCTGCGTTCGCGCAGGTTGGGAAACAGCGTGTAGATTTCGTCCAGCGACATGCCGCCATCGGCCAGGCGCGGCGGCAGCATCAGGTTTTCGGTCACGTCCAGGCTGCGGAACACGGCCCGTTCTTCGGGGCAATACACCACGCCCAACCGCGGAATGCGGTGCGCCGCCATGCCCACGGTCTCCTGGCCGTTCAAGCGGATGGAACCGCGCCGCTTGTCCATGATGCCCATAATGGCGCGCAGCGTGGTGGTCTTGCCCGCGCCGTTGCGGCCCAGGATGGTGACGAGTTCGCCGCGCCTGACTTCCATGTCCACGCCGTGCAGCACGTGGGATTCGCCGTACCAGGCGTTGAGGTCCTTGATAACCAGCATCTCAGTGCGCCTCCTCGTCGGAGCCCATGTAGGCCGTGATGACGCGCTCGTCGCTCGACACGGTGGCGTAGTCGCCCTCGGCCAGCACCGCGCCGCGCGCCAGCACCGTGATGGTGTCGGACAGATCCGCCACTACCGACAGGTTGTGTTCGACCATCAGGATGCTGCGGTTGGCGGACGCGCGCCGGATCAGCGCGGCGATGCGGGTCACGTCCTCCTGGCCCAGGCCCGCCATGGGCTCGTCCAGCAACATGATTTCCGGCTCCAGCGCCAGAGTCATCGCGATTTCCAGTGCGCGCTTGCGTCCATAAGGCAGCAGCGCCGCGGTGGTGTGCGCCAGGCCGGAGAGGCCGACCGCGTCCAGCAGTTCCATGGCGCGGCCGTTCAGGTGGTCGATGCTGCTGCGGCTGCGCCAGAAGCGCCAACCATCGCCGTGCTGGCGCATCAGCGCCACGCGCATGTTCTGCAGCGCCGTCAGGCCCAGGAACACGGCGGATATCTGGAACGAGCGGACGATGCCCAGGCGCGCGATCTGCTCGGGCGCCAGCGCCGTGATGTCGCGGCCGCGATAGTGGATGACGCCCGCGTCGGGCGCGAGGAACTTGGTCAGCAGGTTGAAGCAGGTGGTTTTGCCTGCGCCATTGGGGCCGATCAAGGCATGGATGGAGCCTTCGCGCAGGGACAGGGACACGCCGTCGACGGCATTGAAGCCGCCGAACCGCTTGACCAATCCCTGGGCGGACAGGACCGCTGGGGTGTTCATGGGCGCGCTCCTACATGCGGGCCAGCAGGCCGCCGTCGATCGCCAGGACGTGTCCGTTGACGAACGCGGCGCCCGGCGAGGCCAGGTAGACCACCGCGGGTGCAATGTCTTCCGGCGCGGCCCAGCGGCCGGCGGGCACCGCCGTGGCCAGGAAGGACTGGAACTGCGGATTGTCCTGCAGCCCCTGCGTGAAATCGGTGCGCACGAAACCGGGCGCCAGCGCATTGCAGGTGATGCCGCTGGCGCCGTATTCGACCGCCAGCGCGCGCGTGAAGGCCGCGATCGCGCCCTTGGCCGTGGCGTAGGCGGCGATGTTGGGCATGGTGGCCTGCCCTGCCACGGACGACATCAGCACGATGCGGCCGAAGCCGCGCTTGCCCATGCCGGGCAGCACGGCCCGCGCGCAATGGAAGGCGCCGTTGACGTGCACGTTCTGCAAGGCCTGCCATTCGGCGGAGCTCATCTCCACCACGGGCTTGCGGTTCTGGTTGCCGGCATTGCTGACCAGTACGTCGACCGCCAGCCCTGCGTTATCCAGTTGCGCGACGGCATCGGCCACGGCCTTTTCGTCGGCGACATCGAAAGGCGCCCCGTGGGCCTTGATGCCTTCGGCCGCCAGGCGCTCGCAGGCGGCCGCGCAGGCCTCGCCGGAAAGATCGTTGATTACCACCTGGGCGCCAGCCTGGCCCAATGCTCGCGCGATGGCGTAGCCCAGTCCCCTTGCTGCGCCCGTCACCAGCGCGACGCGCCCCGCCAGACCGAATGTGCGGTCCAGATAGTCGTGTTTCAAGCTTGTCTCCTTGGTCTTATATGCGCCGGATTTCTTGGCCCGGCCTGTGTCGCTGCATGCTTGCGCCGGGCGAAAACATGATTGACATAAATCTCAATATACGCGACTATTTTTAAACACTCAATAACAAGATTTTTTCTTTATCTCTCATAAAGAGTTCTGGTAGGAG
Source organism: Achromobacter sp. ACM02 (assembly GCF_014851605.1). Taxonomy (NCBI): domain Bacteria; kingdom Pseudomonadati; phylum Pseudomonadota; class Betaproteobacteria; order Burkholderiales; family Alcaligenaceae; genus Achromobacter; species Achromobacter sp. ACM02. The sequence continues at coordinate 137,130 of NZ_JACUZY010000008.1, read as the reverse complement.
ACATCATGGCCCTGGAAACTCCCGGCTGCCCCGCAGCCAACGCCTTGCCGCCCCTGGCTTCACGCTTCCTCAAAGTTGCCGATCTGCCGTGGAAACCGACGCAAGTGGAAGGCATAGACATGAAGGTGCTAATGCAGGACAAGGAGACCGGCTTGCTGACCGCCCTGTTCCGCTGGCAGCCCGGCACCGAACTGCCGCTGCATGAGCACGTGGAGGTCGAACAGACCTTCGTGCTGGAAGGCTCGATCGTCGACGCCGAAGGCGAGGTCTGCGCTGGCGACTACGTGTGGCGTCCGCGCGGCAACCGGCACGTGGCGCGCGCGCCCAATGGCGCTTTGGTGCTGAGCTTCTTCCTGAAACCCAATATGTTCATCGACGCCTACGCCGGCCAGACGCTGGAGTAAGCGGCCCCGGCGCGACCGTCCGGCACAGGACGGCGCGCAAAGAAACTAGCCCCCGAGGAGACATACCCATGAAGACCCGTTTGAAGAACAGCCTGGCCGCCTGCGTGCTGGGCGCCCTGTCCGTATCGGCCCAGGCCCAGGTATCCGATGACGTCGTGAAGATCGGCGTGCTCGGCGACCAGTCCGGCATGATGGCCGACCTGTCCGGCAAGTTTGGCGTGGAAGCCGTGAAGATGGCCGTCGAGGATTTCGGCGGCACCGTGCTGGGCAAGCCCATCGAAGTGATCTCGGCCGACCACCAGAACAAGGTCGACATCGGCGTGGCGACCGCGCGCCGCTGGTACGAGAATGACAAGGTGGACCTGATCCTGGACGTGCCCAACTCCGCGATCGCACTGGCGGTGCAGGACCTGACCCGCCAGATGAAGCGCGTGGTGATCTTCACCAGCGCAGGCTCCGCCGACCTGACGGGCAAGGCCTGCTCGCCCAACGGCATGCACTGGACCTACGACACCTATGCCTATGCCACCGGCGTGGCCAACGGCGTCATGGAAGACGGCGGCAAGAGCTGGTACTTCATCACTTCCGATTACGCCTTCGGCCATTCGCTGGAGCGCGACGCCATGGCGGTGGTCAAGGCCAAGGGTGGCCAGGTCGTAGGCAGCGTGCGCCACCCGATCGCCAGCGCGGACTTCTCCTCGTTCCTGCTGCAGGCGCAGGCCTCCAAGGCCCAGGTGATCGGCCTGGCCAACGGCAGCGGCGACACCATCAACAGCATCAAGCAGGCGTTCGAGTTCGGCATCATGGGCAGCAAGCAGCGCGTGGCCGCCCTCTTCATGAGCATCGTGGACGTGCGCAGCGTGGGGCTGGAATACGCGCAGGGACTGAACCTGGTGGAACCCTTCTACTGGGACCTGGACGACAAGTCGCGGCAATGGTCCGAGCGTTATTTCAAACGCACCGGCCGCATGCCGTCCATGGTCCAGGCCAGCAACTACAGCGCCGCCATGCACTACCTGAACGCCGTCAAGGCGGCGGGCACGGACGCGTCCGAGCCGGTGCTGAAGAAGATGCATGAGACGCCCATCAACGACTTCATGACCGAGAACGGCCGCATCCGCGAGGACGGCCGCATCATGCGCGATCTCTATCTGTTCCAGGTCAAGAAGCCCTCGGAATCCAAGCGCGACTGGGACTACTACAACCTGGTGCGCAAGATTCCGGCCGAACAGGCCTTCCGTCCGCTCAAGGACGGCGCCTGCCCGCTGGTGAAATCGTGATGGACGGCGCGCTTGGACTGCTGGCCGGCAAGCGCGCCATTGTCACCGGGGGCGCCAACCCCCGTGGCATAGGCGCCGCCATCGTCGAGCTCTTCATCGCCCAGGGCGCCACGGTCGCGGTGTTGGACCAGGCCTATCCGGAAGGCGCCGGCGCGGCGCTCGCCGCGAGCCGCATCGACCTGCACTGCGACGTGTCCCGTTCGGCCTCCTGCGAGGCGGCGATTGCCCGCGCCCGCGAGGCGCTCGGCGGCATCGACGTGCTGGTCAACAACGCCGGCATCGTCGCGGCCACGCGCATCTGGGACCTGCCCGAAGACGAGTTCCGCCGCATGGTGGAGGTGAACCTGACCGGCACCTACAACGTCACGCATGCGGCGCTGCCGGAATTGCTGCAAAGCGCGCGGCGTCCGGCCATCGTCAATCTGGGCTCCACCGCCGCCTTGCGCGGCGGCGGCCTGCTGGGCGGCTCGCATTACGCCGCATCCAAGGGCGGCGTCATCAGCTTCACCAAGGCGCTGGCGCGCGAGCTCGGCCCGCGCGGGGTGCGCGCCAATTGCGTGGCGCCCGGCATCATCGAAACGGACATGACGCTGGGAAAATTCGGCGAAAATTGGGAACAAGAACTCAAACAGGGCATTCCGCTACAGCGTTTCGGCTCGCCCGCCGAAGTCGCCCAGGCCATACTTTTCCTGGCCTCGGACCTGTCCTCCTACTCAACCGGCATCGTGGTCGACGTCAATGGCGGCTTCCACATTCACTAGGCGCGCCCTCCCGCAATGAGCACTCCAGACCGCATGTTGTCCATCCTCGACCTCTTTCGCGACGACACCACCGCCGCGTTCCAGGAAGACGTCATGGCGCATCTGGACTGCTCGCGCGCCACGGCTTACCGCTACCTCAAGTCGCTGACCGAAAGCGGGCTGCTGGCGCCCACCTCGGGCGGCGCCTACGTGCTGGGGTCGCGCATCATCGAGCTGGACCGCCATCTTCGCCAGCACGATCCGCTGATGCGCGCGGCGCGCGAGGTCATGCGGGCCACCGGCGACGAGCTGCACGCCAACCTGATGCTGTGCAACTACTACGGCGACAAGGTCATGTGCGTGGACCGCTACTGGACCGATGATTCCATCGAATCGAGCTACGCGCGCGGCCGTCCCTACACCATGTTCCATGGCGCCACCGCCAAGCCCATCCTGGCCAACCTGCCGCCGTACCAGCTGCGCAACCTGATGCTGTGGCACGCCGCGGAAATCCGCGAAGCCGGGCTGGGGGAGGATTGGGACGAATTCCGCGCCAACCTCAAGCGCCTGCGCGCAGCCGGCGTCTACGTGTCGCACGGCGAGGTCGACCCTGGGCTGATAGGCATAGGCTCGGCCATCTTCAGCGCCGAACAGAAAGTCGTGGGCAGCCTGGTGTTCATCGCCGCCGAAGCGCGCACCTCGGCCGAGCGGCTGGAGGTACTGCAGGCGCGCATCCAGATCGCGGCCGCGCAGGTGTCGCGCAATCTGCAGGCTCCGCAAAGCAACGGCGCGGCGGCGATCGGCATCATGCCGTCGCGGCCGCGCCGCATCAAGACGTCAGCCGGCGGCGCTGCGCCGGCCAAATCCAGGAAGCCGTAATCAGGCCTTGTTGTAGCGCTCGGCGCTGCGGACGATTTCCTCGTGCGCGGCGTCCAGGCCCTTCCAGCCCTTGACCTTGACCCACTTGCCCTTTTCCAGGTCCTTGTAGTGCTCGAAGAAATGCTGGATGCGGGAGATGTCTTCCGCCGGCAGATCTTCGTAGGACTTGATGTTGCGGTACGGGGGGTACAGCTTTTCGATCGGCACGGCCAACAGCTTGGCGTCGCCGCCCGACTCGTCGTCCATTTCCAGCACGCCGATGGCGCGGCAGCGCACGACCGCGCCGATCTGGATCGGGAACGGGGTCAGCACCAGCACGTCGGCGGGGTCGCCGTCTTCGGACAGGGTTTGCGGGATGTAGCCGTAGTTGCACGGGTAGTGCATGGCAGTCAGCATGAAGCGGTCAACGAAAATCGCGCCCGTGTCCTTGTCGACCTCGTACTTCACCGGGTCGGCGTTCATGGGGATTTCGATGATGACGTTGAAGTCTTCCGGCAGCTTCTTGCCAGGGGAGACGCGATCAAGACTCATGATTCAACCTTGTTGTGTGTCTGAAGGATTGTTCAAATCGAGCCGTCGTCCTTGAACGGCGGCTTGGTAGCCGGCACGGGCGCGGCGGCAGGCGCGGGCTTGGACCCAGCGGGCGTAGCCGGAGCGTACGTGGGCACGGGATCATCGAAAGCCGCCGCCGGGATGGGGGCGCTGTCGAAGTACTCGTCGATGTCGGAGGTGCCGCCGCCGGCCAGCGGGGCATCCTCGGGAGCCAGCGCACGCTCGCGCTGTTCTTTGTTCTCGCGAGCGTCCGGATCCAGCACGTAGTCGGAGGCCGACGCCGCCACGGCCGGCGGCAGCGCGGGGTAATCGCCGCCAAGTTCGGTGTCGCTGTCGACGTCGGACAGGCCCACCGCATAGCCGCCTTCGGCGTCCACGCGGTAAGGATCCGAACCGGTGTCCGCGGCCGGCAAGGCGGCATCCGCCGCCAGCACCGGCAGCGCCATGCTGGCCGCCGTTGCCAGGCGCCAGTGGCGCACTGCGTCGGCGGGACGGTCCAGGCGGTCGTACAGGCTGCCCAGCAGCGCATGCGTCTGCGCATCGCTGCGGCGGCTCAGGCTGCGCAACAGATAGCGTTCGGCCTGGCCCCAGAGCTGGCCGTTCAGGCACAGCATGCCCAGCGCGGTAAGCAGGTCCGGATCGGTGGGACGCTGTTGCAGCCAGGTTTCGGCACGGGCCAGCCGGCGCGACACCTGCTCGGCCTCGCAGCGGGCGTAGGCCGCCACCAGGGCGGGATTGAACTTCACGGCGACTGCGGCTTCCAGCACGCGTGCGGCCTCGCTGGCTTCACCGGCGGCCTCGAACGCCGCCGCGCCCGCCAGCGCGATTTCCGGCAGGAGGCGCTCCTCGGCCTTGAGATCCTTCCAGATGGCGCGCCAGGCGTCGCTGCCACCTGCGGCGGCGGCGCGCAGCCGCGCCGCGCCCGAAGCGTCGATCAATTGATCGGCTTCGGAACGGGCCAGCGCATTGCGGCGCACCAGGCCCCGCGCCAGCGTGAACACCTGTTCGTCATGATGCAGGGCGGTGTGCGCACGCAGCAGCAGGCGCATGGTGTGCAGATGGCGCGCGCCGCCGTCGGCCAGCGGCTCCAGCACGGCCAGCGCGCGCTCGGCGCGGCCCTGGTCCAGCAGCATGTCGGCCGACACGGTGGCAGTGGCTTCGATCAGGCCGGCATCCGTGCCGGCTTGCTCCTGCGCGATCGCCAGCAGGCGGTCGCGGCGGTCGAACTCGCCCAGGCCATGCGTGGCGCGGGCGGCGGACAAGGCCGCCAGCACGCGGCGCGTCTGGACCTTGGTCTGGTCCAGCAGCTTGGTCAGGTCTTTTTCGGCGGTGGTGTAACGCCCTTCCAGCAGGCCGATCCAGCCGCGTTCCAGCAATTCGTGGTCGCGCGCCTGGGCGCGCTTGCCGCGCCAGGCCCGCACGCGGTCGGGGATGGCCAGCAGCCACGCCAGCAGGCGCAGGCCCACGTACAGCACGATGAAGGCCGCGACGATCAGCAGGACCGCCAACGTCAGCGACATGCTGATGCGCCACGGCCAGACCAGCAACAGCACGTTGCCGGAGTGCGAACGCAGCACCACCGCCAGGGCGACGGCGACGACGGCGAGCAGCAGTGTCCAGAACCAGGTACGCATAAGCCTCAGTCCTGTCCGCTGGTCTTGAAGCCCGCGGCGCGCAGCGCGGCCACGGCGTTCAGGCTGTCGGCCACTTCCGGCATGCGCACGGCAATGTCGGTCTGCGCCAGTTCGCGTGCCAGGGTCTGGGCCGCGACGGTGTCGGGGGACCGGCCGTCGAAATACTTGGCGAGCGTGACGCCGACGTTGTCGAGTTCGCTCTTCCAGACGGCGGGCTGGCGCATCAGCATGGCCAGTTGCGCCGTCAGCAGGCGTTGGCGCAGCGTGCCGCGCACCTGGTCGGCCTGGTCGGGCGACAGCAGCAAGGCAGCCGGCTCGTCCACGCGCTGGATCGTGATCAGGCCGCCCAGTTCATGCGCCAGCGCGGAGCCGGCGCGGCCGGGCCAGGAGGCCATCTCGGCGCGCCAGCGCTGCCACCAGGGCGCGTCGGCCGGCAAGCCCGCCAGCGGATCGACCGCGGGGGCAGGTGCGGCCGCCGGCGCGGCTTCGCCGGCAGGCGCCACACCCGGGGCGGCGGCGTCCGGCACCAGCAGCGGCGCCTTGCCGATCAGCGCCACGAGGCGGTCGATGCGGGCCGACTGGGCAGGGATATCCACGGTGGACACGGCGCGCAAGCGGTCCAGGTCGCCGTTGATGGCTTGCTGCAGGCTGGAGAAGCGCGGGCGGTCGGCGCGCGCCAGGCGCGATTGCGCCGTTTCCAGCGCCACGATCGCGTTGGAGACATTGCCGGCCAGGCGCAGTTGCTGGTTGGCGATGGTCAACAGGCGCTCGACGTCGTTGGCAAGCAGTTCGTCGCTGGCGCTGTCGTTGAAGTTCTGCCAAGCCAGCTGCAAGGCGTTGTACTGGCTTTGGGTTTCGCGCACGGTGTCTTCAAGTTCGCCGACGCGGCCGGCCTGGGCTTGGGCCAGGGCCAGGGCCTCGCGGGTGTCCTTGCGGGCTTGCGCCAGATCGGTGGTCAGCGTTTCGAGGCGCGTGGCGACCTCGCGGCCGGCGGACACGAACTGGGTGCGCTGCATCCAGAGGGCGTAACCCAGGCCGGCGGCCAACAGGATCAGGATGATGAGGGCGGGGACCAGCGGGCCACTGCGGCGCTTGGCCGGGCGGGCCTTGACGGAATCGGCCGGGGCCGACGCGGGCGCGCTTGCACCCGGGGCGGCCGTCGGAACGACCGGATCGGTAGCGGGAGTCTTGTCTGTCATGACGCGATTGTATTCGGTGTCAGTCCGATGCAACGAATCAAGCAGCAACAAAAGCCTGGAATATCGACTCGTCGTTGGGCAAGCAGATTTTTACCATCGGCCGCGCCCCGCCTTCATGACAGGGCTGTGGCAGCCGGCGCTCCAGGGAGGGATGCGTCAGCACAAAGCTGCACCGCGCCCACCAGTCCGCCAGGCCAGCCGCCTCCAGGCCTGCCCGCAACGCATCCGCGCCCTCGCCGCTGGTGATCAGCCAAGTGGCCGGAATGCCCGCGTCCGCCCAGCGCCGCAGGCTGGCGACCTGATCGGCGCCCCAGCTCGCGGGGCGCCGCAGGTAGGCAGCATGGCGCGTCACGGCCGCGCCGTGCGCCTCGAGCTTGTCACCAAGCCAGTCGCGGCCCTGCGTGCCGCGCACCAGCAGCACGCGCGCGGGCATTTGCGGCAGCCCCTGCAAAACCGCCCAGAGCGCCTCGGAATCGTGGCTGGGCGCGCTTTCAGGGGGATGCAAAACTGTTGTATTCGCGCCAAAGCAGGGGGACAGGCGCAAGGCCTGCGCACTGGCCGGCCCGACTGTGGCGGCGATGACGCCCGCCGGCCAGGGAGCCGGCCCGTCCGCCTGCGCCCATTGTTCCAGGTACAGCCTGGCCGCATTGCCGCTGACGAACACGACCATGTCGTAGTCGGACGGACGCGGCGGCCCGCCGACCGCGGCCGGCAAAACCTGGATTTCCAGGGCAGGAAGAATGCAGGGCGTCCAGCCGGCGCTCTGCAGGCGGCCTGCCAGGGCCTCGTTGCGGCCGTCGGGCCGCGTCAGGATGGCGACCCGCGGCGGTTCGGCGGCTGCGGACGCCATGACCATCAGTCGGCCCTGGGCGGGTCTTGCAGCAGTTCGCGCAGGATGTCCTGGGCGCCTGCGTCCAGCAGCGCCTGCGCCGCGGCCTCGCCGATGGCCTGGGCCTCGGCCACCGGACCGCTGCGGGCCGTATGGACCATGCGCACGCCGTCGGGCGACGCCACCAAGGCGCGCAACGACAAGGTGCCGCCGGCAATTTCCGCGTACGCCGCCAGGGGCACCTGGCAGGATCCGCCCAGCTTGCGGGACACGGCGCGCTCGGCCACCACACAGGACGTGGTGTCGGCGCTGACCAAGGGGGCCAGCCAGGCGCGCATGTCGTCGCGGTCGTCGCGGATCTCGATGCCCAAGGCACCCTGCCCGGCCGCCGGCAGGCTGTCTTCCGGTTCGAGCAGGCTGCGGATGCGCAAGCCCAGGCCCAGCCGCTCCAGGCCGGCAGCGGCCAGCACGATGGCGTCGTATTCGCCCTTGTCCAGCTTGCCCAGGCGCGTATCGAGATTGCCGCGCAGCGGCTTCACGACCAGCTCGGGATAGCGCGCACGGATCTGGGATTCGCGGCGCAGGCTGGACGTGCCGACGACGGCGCCCGCGGGCAGGTCGGCCAGCGAGCCATGGGTATTGGAGACGAAGGCATCGCGCGGATCCGCGCGATCGAGGACAGCGCAAAGCTCGAACGGCGCCTGCAGATCGACCGGCACGTCCTTCAAGGAGTGCACGGCCAGATCGGCGCGGCCGTCGAGCAGCGCGTTTTCGAGTTCCTTGACGAAGAGACCCTTGCCGCCCACCTTGGAGAGCGTGCGGTCGAGGATCTGATCGCCTCGGGTCGTCAGGGTGAGTAGCTCAACCGCGCACGCCGGGTACAGCGTGCGCAGCCGGTCGCGCACATGCTCGGCTTGCCACAGGGCAAGCCGGCTGGCGCGGGTCGCGATGACCAGGCGTTGCGGTAGAGACACGAGACGGCATCAAACGAAATTGGAGACGATGACCGTCGCGACCACCCCGAGGATGGCCAGCACGAAAAGGCCCTGAAGGAGGCTCAGGCCCGATTCGGATTGCTGGGGATCGGTGGATCTACGCAGACTCATGTGCTGATTCCTTGGAAGCGGTTTTGCGGCTTGCCAGCCACCGTCCAAGGACAACAACGAGCAAGGCGCCAATGATTTCTGCGCCGATTTTAACCGCAGTGGGCTGCACGCCGAATTGACGCTCGACAACCACGTCGGTGATCAACATGCCGCCGGCGATCCAGCCCAGCAAGGCCGCGCCGAAGGTGACGACCAGCGGATAGCGGTCGATGAGCTTGAGCACCAGGGTGCTGCCCCAGATGATGATGGGCACGCTGACGATCAGGCCGAACGCGACCAGGCCGATCTGGTGGTCGGCGTGGGCGTTCTGGGCCGCGCCGGCAATGGCGATCACGTTGTCCAGGCTCATCACGAAGTCGGCGATGATGATGGTCTTGATCGCGGCGGCGATGGATGTGCCGCCCTTGATGTTGCCATGGGCATCGTCCTCGGGAATCAGCAGCTTGACGCCGATCCAGACCAGCAGCAGGCCGCCCACGACCTTCAGGAAGGGGATCGACAACAGCGTCAGGGCGAAGGCGATCAGGACCACGCGCAGGATGATGGCGCCCGCGGTACCCCACAGAATACCTTGCATGCGCTGCTTGGGCGCCAGATTGCGGCAGGCCAGCGCGATCACGACGGCGTTGTCGCCGCCGAGCAGGATGTCGATGAGGATGATCTGGAATACCGCTGTCCAACTCAGCGTCTGGAAAAACTCAAGCACTATGAACCCCCGAAGGCATTTATGAAAAGAGTGGCCGGTCCCGGTCCGGCAAAGCCCGCCGCGCGCGACGCGGCGGGCTTATTCAGTACAACGTATTAGTATAATTCAGCTTTCAGTCAGCTTTCTGGCGCATCAGCAAAACTTTGCCGATAGCCAGCACCAGCACCGCGCCCAACGCGCCTGTCATCAGCGCAAAACTGTGCTGCGTCACGCCCAGGGCAGCGTCGATGCGCGCCACCGGTTCCTGCAAGGCCGGATCGCCCACCAGCAGTTCGCCCGCGATGAAACCCAGCAGCGCCGCCCCCACCCAGACGATGACCGGGAAGCGCTCGATGACCTTCAGGAGCAGCGTACTGCCAAAGATGACCAGCGGAATACTGATGGCCAGACCCAACACCAGCAAGGTCGTGTCGCCCATGGCGGCGGCGGCAACGGCCACCACATTGTCCAGGCTCATGACCAGGTCGGCAATCATGATAGTGCGGATTGCGGTCAGCAGATTGCCTTGCGTCTTGCCGGCTCCGTCTTCCTCGCCCTCGGGCAACAGCAGCGTCACGCCGATATAGACCAGGAGCAGCGCGCCGATGAGCTTGAGCCAGGGCAGCAGGAGCAGCTTGGCCGCTACCAGCGTCAGCACGATACGCATGATGATCGCCGCGGCGGAGCCGACCACGATCGCTTTTTTCTGTTGGGCCGGAGGCAGCGAACGCGCCGCCAGCGCAATAACCACGGCGTTGTCGCCCGATAGCAGAATGTTGACCCAAATGATCTGGAGCAATGCTATCCAGAATGCCGCTGAACTGAGTTCCATGCCTCTCTTTCCTAGGTGTGATCCCCCTAGGACAAACCAAATGAATGGGTGAAATAAGACGAAAAAAAACGTACTGGCCGTCTTGGTGCGAGCCCGACGGCATTCTTGCTGGGTACGTGCAGAATTTCTTTCATTATAGTTTCGTTCAGCTTTCCGTATGTTTGCCAGGCCGCGACGTGGACGCGGGATTTCCCTAGGATTACGGAAAAAAAGACGAAAAAAAGCCCGCCGGAGCGGGCTTCGATTGGCGGATGCCAGTTGCCGGGAGCCAGGGGTTTGACGCCGGAAGCGGGACTTCCGCCAGCAGGCCGCGGGCGCCGGACGCAAGCAGCGTCCGGACGCGCGGCCAGGCGCTTTTTACAGCACCGACTTGAGCAGCTTGCCCATTTCGGACGGGTTGCGCGTGGTGCGGATGCCGCAGGCTTCCATGACTTCCAGCTTGGCGTCGGCAGTGTCGGCGCCGCCGGAGATCAGCGCGCCGGCGTGGCCCATGCGCTTTCCGGGAGGAGCGGTGACACCAGCGATGAAGCCGACGACCGGCTTCTTCATGTTGTCCTTGGCCCACTCGGCAGCGTTGACTTCGTCGGGTCCGCCGATTTCGCCGATCATGATGACGGCGTCGGTGTCGGGATCGTCATTGAACATCTTCAGCACGTCGACGTGCTTCAGGCCGTTGATGGGGTCGCCACCGATGCCGACGGCGCTGGATTGACCCAGGCCCAGCTCGGTGACTTGCGCCACGGCTTCGTACGTCAGGGTGCCCGAACGGCTGACGATGCCGATGCGGCCCTTGCGGTGGATGTGACCGGGCATGATGCCGATCTTGATTTCGTCGGGGGTGATCAGACCCGGGCAGTTCGGGCCCAGCAGCAGGGTCTTGCTGCCCTTGGCCTTCATGCGGTTCTTGACTTCCAGCATGTCACGGACCGGGATGCCTTCGGTGATGCAGATCACCAGATCCAGTTCGGCCTCGACGGCTTCCCAGATGGCGGCAGCGGCGCCCGCGGGCGGCACGTAAATGACGGACACGGTGGCGCCGGTGTCAGCCTTGGCGTCCTTCACCGAAGCGAAGATCGGCACGCCTTCGAAGTCTTCACCCGCCTTCTTGGGGTTCACGCCGGCCACGAAAGCGGCCTTGCCATTGGCGTACTCACGGCACATGCGGGTGTGGAACTGGCCCGTCTTGCCCGTGATGCCCTGGGTGATGACCTTGGTGTCCTTGTTGATCAGAATCGACATTTGTGAATCCTTGGATTTTTCTTTACTTGACGGCGGCTACGACGCGGGTGGCGGCTTCGGCCATCGTGTCGGCGCTGATGATCGGCAGACCGGAGTCAGCCAGCATCTTCTTGCCGAGTTCTTCGTTGGTGCCCTTCATGCGGACGACCAGCGGCACGTTCAGGTTGACGGCCTTGCAAGCAGCGATCACGCCTTCGGCGATGACGTCGCAGCGCATGATGCCGCCGAAGATGTTGACCAGGATGGCCTTCACGCCCTTGTTCTTGAGCATGATCTTGAAGGCTTCCGTGACCTTCTCGGCCGTGGCGCCGCCGCCGACGTCCAGGAAGTTGGCCGGCTCGCCGCCGAACAGCTTGATGGTGTCCATGGTGGCCATGGCCAGGCCGGCGCCGTTCACCAGGCAGCCGATGTTGCCGTCGAGCTGGATGTAGGCCAGGTCGAACTTGCTGGCTTCGATTTCAGCCGGATCTTCTTCGTCCAGGTCGCGGTAGGCGACGATTTCCGGGTGACGGAACAGGGCGTTGGAGTCGAAGTTGAACTTGGCGTCCAGGGCGATGATGTTGCCCTTGCTGTCGCGGTTCAGCGGATTGATTTCGACCAGGGAGGCGTCGGTGTCCATGTAGCACTTGTAGAGCTTCTGGAACACGTCCACGGCCTGGGCGGTGGAGTCAGCGGGCAGGCCGATCGCGTTGGCGATCTTGGTGGCTTGCTCGGCCGACAGGCCGGTCAGCGGGTCGATGTATTCGGTGATGATCTTCTCGGGAGTGGAGTGGGCCACTTCCTCGATGTCCATGCCGCCTTCGCTGGAGGCGATGAAGGCAACCTTCTGGGTGGCGCGGTCGGTGACCAGCGACACGTAGTATTCCTTCTGGATGTCGGCGCCGTCTTCGATGTACAGGCGGCGGACCTTCTGGCCTTCCGGGCCGGTCTGGTGCGTGATCAGCTGCATGCCCAGGATTTCCGAGGCCAGCTTGCGGACGTCGTCCAGCGAGCGCGCCAGCTTCACGCCGCCGCCCTTGCCGCGGCCGCCCGCGTGAATTTGTGCCTTGACGACCCAAACCGGTCCACCCAGCTTTTCAGCGGCAGCCACGGCCTCGTCGACGGAAAGAGCGGGAATCCCGCGCGGCACGGGGACGCCAAATTGCTTCAGCAGTTCCTTGCCTTGATACTCGTGGATTTTCATGTGTTACCTGTCAGGACGTATGAGAAAAAGAAGGTGAATCGGAGGACGAATCGGCCGATGCCTCAGCGCTACCCCCGGTGTACCACTTGGGATAGTGCTCAGCCACCACCGGGCCGCTGGTGCTTAGCGCGTGGCAGCCGTCCAGTTGGAATGGACGCCGGTTCGGGTTGTTTTCCTGCCGCCGGCGGTTGGCCATGGTCTGCACCGCCGCGGTGGGTAGCACCTGCGACAGTTCGGTCATGTGCGTACAGCCCTCCACGTGCCCGAACCGCTCCTTGACCTGCCGGCGGAACCCCTTGAGCAGGTTCATTCCGATCAGATCAGTGTAAGCCGGTTCGATGGCCATGCAATGCTCGCCGTAGGGAGCGGCGTCATAGACGGCCTGCGCCGCCACGATCGAGAAGTTCTCGTCGATGGTGATGCGCAGATGCATGTGGTGGATGGGTTGTCCGGCCTTGAACATCTCGCCGTCGCGCTTGGGGAAATCGTACGCCTTGACGTCGATCAGCTCGGCTTCCAGGTCCCAGTGCCCGTCTTCGCGCGCATACGACTGCACGCGTATGGAACGCGTGTGCAATGGTTGGCGAGGATAGTCCGGCGGTGGCAAGGGCATGCTGGGGGCCTGCGGGGCGAGATGCCTGCGCATGGTGCGCGGCAACAAAACCTTCAAAGTATAGCGCAGGCGGCCTGCGATCAAGCCCCCTGACTGGCGCCTGACGCGCCGCCGCAGAGTGCGGCTGCCGCCCATAGGCCCTGGTGCCGGAGCTGGCAGGTGATGCGGGCAGCGGCCAGGTGCCGCTCGCGCTCGGGGGAGTATTCCTCCAGTCCCCGCCGGCAGGCTTTCAGGCGCGCCTCCAGCGCGCTCCAGGCGCGGGCGAAGGCGTCCGCCCGGGCGGCCGGCGGACTGGCGGCCAGTTCGGCGGCGGCCTGCGGGCCGCAATAGAGGCGGATCACGTCCGCATCGCCCGCCCAGGCCTGCGCGCCGGTCAGGTCCACGCCCGGCAGGCCCAGCCGGGACAGGCCGCAGAGAATATAGGGGCCATAGTAAGAGAAGGAACTGTTCCAGCGCGCGCCTGCGGGCATTTGCGGACCCTTGGACGTTTCCGTCCAGCCGGGCGCGGCTTGCGGATCGCGCCGCGCCAATTCCGTGGCCAGCCAATTCCGGGCTGCCTCCCGTTGCCTGTGGCGGGAGGCAGGCAGGTGCAGCAGCCACAATTCGACCGGGGCGCCCTCCCCGGTCAGCCTCCGGGGTCCGGTCACCGCTGCTCCCAAGGCGTGGCCGGACTGCCGATCCAGGCCTGGCCCGCCGGAATGGCCTCGCCCTTGAGCACCAGCGTCAGCGGCCCCAGGCGCGCGCCCGCTTCGACCCGGGTGTCATACAGGATGGTGCTGCGCGGCCCGACGTTGACGGCATCGCCGATGCGGACCATGCCGATCTTCATCACGCGGTCTTCGAACAGATGGGTCTGCGGCCCGGACCAGGCGTGCAGCACCGCGTCGTCGCCGATCGACACGCAGTCGTACTCGGTGATGTCGGTGGTGTCCATGAAGACGCGCTTGCCGATGCGGGCGCCCATGCAGCGCAGGGCCAGCGGCAGCCAGGGCGTGGCCCGCAGGAAGTTGAAGAAGTTGGGCACCGCTATGGATTCATACAGGCTGGTGACCGCTTCGCTCTTCCAGACGAACGGCGTCCACATGGGTTCGGCGCGCGGCTTGTAGCGGCCGATCAAGGCCCATTTCAGCGCCACCAGGAACAGGAACGCGCCGACGCCGTACAACACGCCGGCCAGCATCAGCTCGTCGAAAGCGGAGACAAAGCCTTCGCGGGCGGCCATGGGGATGACTTTCATCACGGTCAGATAGCCCACCGCGATCACCACGGCCAGCGGCAGGACCATGCGCATGCCCTCGACGCCGCCGCGCAGGATCTTGCGCCCCAGGCTGGGGCGGAAGGTCAGGTGCGCCGGAAAGCCCGCGGTCTGTTCGCGCGCCGGCAGCGCCAGCGGCGGATTGCCCAGCCAGGTCTGGCCGCTGGCCATGCGGGCATTGGCCGGCGCGCGGCTCTGCACGCCGATCAGGACGTCGTCGGGCAGTACCGAGCCGTCCGGCACATAGGCGCCGTTGCCGACGAAGCTGCGGTTGCCGATGACGGTGGGCCGCAAGGTCATCCAGCCGGCGTCGATTTCCTCGTCGCCCAGCATGACGCCGTCGGCGATGAAGCTGTCTCGGCCGAGGGTCAGCATGTCGGGCACCACGCCCATGGCGGTGGAAATTTCGGTGCCGCGCCCGACCTTCGCGCCCAGCAGGCGATACCAGTTGCCCGCGTAGATCGACGCGTACAGGCCGTGCAGCACGCTCAGGCTCGATTCCTGGATCTGGTTCGTCAACCAGCGCCGCAGGTAGATCTGGCCGTATACAGGCCAGCGGCCGCTGGCCAGACGCGGCAACAGCGTCCATCGCAGCAACGCCGATACCAGCACCGTCAGCATCAACAGCAATGCGCTGGCAGGCAAGGCCAGCAGCAGATAGCTCAGGAAGGCTTGAGGCCAGGGCACTCGCGCGCCCATCAGGTCCAGCCAGCGCGCGTCGATCCAGTCGATCAGCACAAAGCTCGGGAACACCGGCATGAAGAACAGCGCGGCGATCAGCGTACCGCCGGCCGCATAGGCCATGCAGTCGAGCCGGCTCCAGATGCCGTGGCGTTGCGGCCGCGGCGGCAATTCGGGAGCGCGGGCCTGCGGATCGTGGCGCGCTGGCGCCCCGCTCCAGATCTGGCCCGCAGGCACGCGGGCGCCCTGCGCCAGCGCAGACAGTCCGTCCAGCCGTGCGCCCTCGCCCATCCCCACGTCGCCTTGCAGCACCGAATAGGAACCGATGTAGGTGTTGTCCGCCAACGTGATCGGCGCCACCGTCCACTCGCCGCCGCGCACCGAGAAATTCTCCAGGTTGACCGCCGCGCCGATGCTCACGCCGCTGCCCACCGACAGCAGATCGGGCGCACGCACGGACACCCGGCTGATGGCAGCGTCGCGACCGATGCGCGCGCCCAGCGCCCGCAGGTACCAGACCTGCAACGGGGATCCCGCAAGCAGATGCGCGGGCGGAATGTCCATCACCCGGTCCACCAGCCACCAGCGGTAGAACAGCCAGCCGTACATCGGATAGCTGCCGGGCTTGAGCCGGCCAAGAATGCCCCACTTGCAGGCCACGGCCACGCCGAAGCTCAACAGATTGCAGGCCAGATAGCTGGCGATGGACAGGACCACCGCACGCCAGACGGAGTCGCCTTCGTCGCCCGTCCAATAGTGATACGTGAAGAACGGCGTCAGCCAGATCAGCATGCGTACGCCGATCAGCAGCGGCAAGGCCGCCAACTGCGCCAGGCCGCAGGTCCAGCGGCGCCACTCGGGCGCGGGCGCGGGATCGGCGCCAATGCCGGCGACGCCCGCCGCTCGGGCCGCGTCGCCTTCGGCCGAAGCCAGCGCGTCCAGCCGGGCCGCAAGCGTCGCCAGCACAGGATGCTGGTAAAGCTCGTGCATGGTCAGCGCGGAAAAATGCGGATGCTTGCGCAGCGACGACACCAGGCGCGCGGCCAGCAGCGAATGGCCGCCCAGGTCGCGGAAGAAGTCGCTGGCCAGCCGCAGCGGCTGTCCCGGGAACAGCGGACGCAAGGCGTCGAACAAGGCCCGCTCGCCCGGCGTGACGGGTTCGTCGTCTTCGCCGCCGGGCTCGGACACGGCCACCAGTTCGCGCGCCTTCAGCGCCTTGCGGTCGATCTTGCCCGAGGTCAAACGGGGAACATCGGCCACCAGTTCGAAGCGCGCCGGAATCATGTAGGCGGGCAGGTCCGCGCCCAGCGCGGCGCGCATCCCATGCGGGTCCAGCCGCGCCTCGCCCTCGGGCTTGAGGAAAGCCACCAGCTGCTCGATGCCCGCGAGATCGCGCAGCACCACGGCGGCCGCGCCCACGCCCGGCAGGCGGTAAAGCGCGGCCTCGATTTCCCCGAGTTCGACCCGGAACCCCCGCACCTTGACCTGGTCGTCGCTGCGGCCCAGGCAGTGGATCTGCCCGTGCTCGTCGATGCGCGCCAGGTCGCCGCTGCGGTACATGCGCGTGTCGTGATCGCCGGCCGGACGCGGATTGGCCAGGAATTTCTCGGCCGTCAGCTCGGGCCTGCCCAGATAGCCGCCAGCCACGCCGGGGCCTGTGATGCACAGCTCGCCCACCTGCCCTTGCGGCAGCACCGCGCCATCCTCGCCGCGCACCAGCATGCCGTAGTTGGGCAGCGGCGTGCCTATGGTCACGGGCTGGCCGGGCAGCAGTTCGGCCAGGCTGGCGGACACCGTGGTCTCGGTGGGGCCGTAGGTATTGAACAGGCGCCGGCCGGGCGTGGCCCAGCGCGGCACCAGGAAGTCCGGACAGACCTCGCCGCCCAGGTTGACGATGCGCAATCCGGGCACGTCGCGCGCGAACAGCGCCAGCAAGGTCGGCACGGCGTGCAACACGGTAATGCCTTCCCGCACCAGCGCGTCCGGCAGGCCTTCGGGGTCCGTGGTCAGCATCTTGGGCGCCACCCACAGGGACGCGCCGACCAGATAGCTGATCCAGATCTCTTCGAACGACATGTCGAAGGCTACCGAGAAGCCCTGGTAGACCTTGTCTTCGTGGCGCACGCCCAGCACCGCGTTTTCGCTGCGCAGGAAGTGGCAGATGCTGGCATGGCTGACAGGCACGCCCTTGGGCTTGCCGGTGGAGCCCGAGGTGTAGATGACGTAGGCGGGATGCTCGGGCAGCAGCCCTTCCCGCCTGCGCAAAGCGCCTTCGACCGGCTCCGACAAGGCCCAGGTGGTCCAGGTGGCCATGCCGTCCAGCCGGACCTCGGCGCCCGCGATCAGCCCGCGAGCGCCCGCGTCCTGCAGGCAGACCAGCATGCGGTCCACCGGCGTGTCGGACTCGAACGGCAGCCAGGCCGCGCCCGCCTTCGCGATGGCCGCCTGCATCACCAGCAGGTCGGCGCCGCGCGGCAGGCACAGGCCCACGATATCGCCAGGCCGCACGCCGGCCTGCATCAGATGATGCGCGGCCAGATCGGCGCGCTGGCCGAGCATGTCGTAGGTGAGAGTGTGATCCAGCCAATGAATGGCGACGGCGGCGGGATGCCGGCGGATCGTGGCTTCCAGAATGTCGGGCAGCGTCTCTGCGAGCAGCAGGTCGGGCCGACAGGGGCCTTGGAGAATCATAGGAACGACAAGGATCCAGCAATGGGATTTTTGCGTATTGACCCCCGCCGCGGAATTTCGTTCAAGCAAGTTTGAAAAAAAACATCCACGCTGCGCGCAGGCTGTGGCTTGCAGCCATCAGAAGGACCTTGCGGCTGCAAGGAAAATGCCCTGCTCCGCGCGCGACATGCACGGATCAGGGCTGGCGCCGGACCCTTGGGATCCCGGCGGCGTCAGGGCAAGCTGCTTGCTCAGGCCGCCTGGCGCAAGGCTCGGGCCGCCTGCACCATGCCAAGCAGCGCAGCTTCGGTTTCAGGCCAGGCGCGCGTCTTCAGGCCGCAGTCAGGATTGACCCACAGGCGCTCCTTGGGCAGGCGGGCCGCGGCCTTCTGCATCAGGCCGACCATCCAGTCCACTTCGGGCACGTTCGGCGAATGGATGTCGTACACGCCGGGGCCGATATCGTTCGGATAGCGGAAGTCCTCGAACGCCTTGAGCAGCTCCATGTTGGAGCGCGAGGTTTCGATCGTGATCACGTCCGCGTCCATGGCGGCGATGGACTCGATGATGTCGTTGAACTCCGAATAGCACATGTGGGTGTGGATCTGCGTTTCGTCGCGCACGCCGGCGGTCGACAGGCGGAAGCAATCCACGGCCCAGTCCAGGTAGGCCTGCCAATCGGCGCGGCGCAGCGGCAGGCCTTCGCGGATGGCGGGCTCGTCGATCTGGATGACACTGATGCCGGCGGCTTCCAGGTCCACCACCTCGTCGCGCAGCGCCAGCGCCAATTGGCGGCAGGTCTGCTCGCGCGGCTGGTCGTCGCGCACGAACGACCATTGCAGGATGGTGACCGGCCCGGTCAGCATGCCCTTGACCGGCTTGTCGGTCAGCGACTGCGCGTACGACGACCAGCCCACCGTCATCGGCGCCGGGCGCGCAACGTCGCCAAAAATGACGGGCGGCTTGACGCAGCGCGAGCCATAGCTCTGAACCCAGCCGTTCTTGGTGAAGGCGAAGCCGGCCAGCAGCTCGCCGAAGTACTCCACCATGTCGTTGCGCTCAGGTTCGCCGTGCACCAGCACGTCCAGGCCTACCTTTTCCTGGAAGCGGATGACTTCCTCGATCTCCTTGCGGATGGCGGTCTCGTAGCCCGAGTCCGTCAACGCGCCCGACTTCCAGTCGCGGCGCAAGGCGCGGATTTCCGCGGTCTGCGGGAAGGAGCCGATGGTCGTCGTCGGGTAGGCGGGCAAGCCCAGCTGTTCCTGCTGGCGGGCGATGCGGCCGGCAAACGGCGCGCGATCGCGCGACACGGCCGCAGCGCCGGCCATGCGCTGGGCGACGGCCGGATTGTGGATGCGGGTCGAAGCACGGCGGGCGGCGAGCGCGGCGCGCTGCCTGGCCAGGCCTTCCTGCGTGGCCGCTTGCGTGGCGCCGTCCAGGGCGCGGCCCAGCAGGCTCAGTTCTTCGAGCTTCTGCGCGGCAAACGACAACCAGCTCTTGAGTTCCGCGTCCAGCTCGGTTTCATGCGCCAGGTCCACCGGCACGTGCAGCAGCGAGCACGACGGCGCCAGCCACAGGCGGTCGCCCAATTGCTGCTTGATCGGGGTCAGCGTGGCAATGGCCGAATCCAGGTCGGTGCGCCAGATGTTGCGGCCGTTGATGATGCCGGCGGACAGCACCTGCCCGGAGCCCAGGCCCGCAACCACTTCCGCCAGTTGCTCGGGTGCGCGGACCAGATCCACATGCAGGCCGGCCACGGGCAGGCCCAGGGCGGTCGGCAGGTTGTCCTTCAGGCCGTCGAAGTAGGTGGCCACCAACAGCTTGACCGGGCTGGAGGACAGCTGGTCGTAGGTCTGCTTGAACGCGCGGCGCCAGGCTTGCGGCAGATCCAGCGCCAGGATGGGTTCATCGATCTGCACCCACTGCACGCCCAGCTTGGCGAAGCGCGCCAGCACTTCCTGGTAGACCGGCAGCAGCGCGGCCAGCAGTTGCAGCTTGCCCTCATCGGCGGCGCCGGCGGGAAAGGCGTCGCCCTTGCCTTGGTACAGCCAGGTCAGCGGGCCGGGGATCACGGGCTTCACGGCGTACCCCTGGGCCTGCGCCTCCTGGACCTGTTCGAACAGCGATTCGCGGGCGATGCGGAAGGTCTGGCCCGGCGCCAGTTCCGGCACGATGTAGTGATAGTTGGTATCGAACCACTTGGTCATTTCGCAGGCGGCGGCGGGCTTGCCCGACGGCGCGCGTCCACGGCCCATGCGGAACAACGTGTCCAGCGTGACGGGTTCGTTGTCGTGCTGGCCGAAGCGGGCAGGCACGGCGCCCAGCAGCGTGCTCCATTCCAGGATCTGGTCGTACCAGGCGAAGTCGCCCACCGGCACGAACTTCAGGCCGGCGGCGGCCTGCAGCTTCCAGTGCCTGGCGCGCAGCTCGCGGCCCGTCTGTTCCAGTTCCTCGGCGGTTTGCCTGCCGGCCCAATAAGCTTCGACTGCGCGCTTCAGTTCACGCTGGGCGCCGATGCGGGGGAACCCCAAATTATGAATCGTAGTCATGGATCACCACCGTTAGACAAAATTTGTTCAAGTGACAGCCATTTTGAAGCCAAATCAAAATGAATCAAAATCAATGTCTACATTCATAAAATGAGCAAATCTCATAGAATATGAGCTTATTCCCAAATCCTGCGGTCACCCATGCTTGAAATCCGCCACCTTGAAACGCTTTCCGCCATCCGCGACGGCGGCAGCCTGCAGGAAGCCGCCGAGCGCCTGCACCTGACCCAGTCGGCCCTGTCGCATCAGTTGCGCGACCTGGAAACCCGGCTGGGCACGCCGCTGCTGAACCGCCGCACGCGGCCGGCTCGGCTGACGACGGCGGGACTGCGGGTGCTGGCGCTGGCGGATGACGTGCTGCCGCGCATCCGCGCGACGGAACGGGACCTGCAGCGGCTGGCCGCGGGCCGCACCGGCCGGCTGCATTTGGCCATCGACTGCCATTCCTGCTTCCAGTGGCTGATGCCGGCCCTGGACGCCTTCCGCGTGCAATGGCCGGACGTGGCGCTGGACCTGTCGGCGGCGTTTTCCTTCGCCCCCCTGCCCGCTCTGGTGCGCGGCGACCTGGACCTGGTCATCACGTCAGATCCCCAGCCGCTGGAGGCGGTGGAATACCTGCCGTTGTTCAAGTACGAGCTGGTGCTGGCCGTGTCGGAATCCAATCCGCTGGCAGGCAGCAAGTTCGTCATGCCGGAGCAATTGGCCGACCAGACGCTCATCACCTATCCCGTGGACAAGCAGCGCCTGGACATTTTCACGGCCTTCCTCGACCCTGCCGACGTGGAACCGGCCGTCGTCCGCCGCGCGGAACTCACTCCCATCATCGCGCAACTGGTAGCCAGCAACCGCGGCGTGGCCGCGCTACCCAACTGGGCGCTGACGGAATACATGAATCAGGGTTGGCTGCGGCTGTGCCGGCTGGGCCCGCAAGGCGTATGGCGCACGCTGTACGCGACGGTGCGTAGCGAAGACACGGACGCGTCGTACATCGATGAGTTCCTGACCATTACCCGGGATGTCTGCTTCAAGACGCTGTCGGGGATCAAGTCGGCAAAGTAAGAGGCCAGGCGCTTCGGGCGTAGCGCTCAGTCCTCGTCGCCGCCTGCACCCAGGATGCGGCGGATCACGTCATGCGCGAACCCGCGGCTGGCCAGAAAGCGGGCCTGCTTGGCATAGGCCGCGCGGTCTTCCGGCTTGGCGCTGAAGCGCTTCTTCCAGACTTCCAGCGCGCGGTCGTACTCGGTGGCCCGCAGTTGTTCGCGCAATTCGGCGACCTGGTTGTCGTCCACGCCATGTTGCCGCAATTCCTGCACGATGCGCGCCGCCCCTTGGCGCGACGCGCGGCGGTGCACCAGGCTTTGCGCAAAACGTTCGGTGGACAGCCAGCCTTCTTTTTCCAGGGCATCCAGCACGGCCTCGACTTCGCCCGGGTCCTCGGCGTAGGCGGCAAGCTTGCGCGCCAACTCTTCGCGGGCATGCTCGCGCCGCGACAGATAGCCCACGGCCCGCATCTTCAGCGATGGCCCCTTGCGGGCGGACTGGCCGTCCGCGTCCGGGCCGTCCTCGGCAGCGGCGGCGCGCCGGCCTCGGCGCACATTGCCGGCTTCCGAGCTGCGGCTCCATTGCTCTGGCGCATCGCTGGATTCCGCTTCCTGATCGCGGCGCGCATCCGAAGTGCGGCGCAAGCCCTGGGGCTTGGCCACGGTTTCGAATTCATCGTCCAGCTTGGCGCGTAGGCGCTCGGCTGAAGCGGGCGGCGATTTCCAGCTCATGCGTTTCCTGCTTGGTATGCATAACGGCAGGCCCGTCCTGGCGCCTGCCGCAACTGTTCGGGCTGCCCCGACGCGATAGGCGGTCCGTTTGCGGCGAACCTGAATTGCGCCGCGCCAGGCCCGCCACCAATCCGATTACTCTTCGGAGGTATCTTCCGCAGTGGGCACGAATTCTGCCGCGCGGCTGACGATGCCCTGGTTTTCGCGAACGCGGTTCTCGATTTCGATGGCCAGTTCCTTGTGCTCTTTCAGGTACTCGCGGACATTGTCCTTGCCCTGGCCGATGCGGTTGCCGTTGTAGCTGTACCAGGCACCGGACTTGTCGACCACGTTGGCGGCCACGCCCAGGTCGATGATTTCGCCTTCGCGCGAGATGCCGGCACCATACATGATGTCGAATTCGGCCTGCTTGAACGGCGGCGCGACCTTGTTCTTCACGACCTTGACGCGGGTTTCGTTGCCGACGACCTCGTCGCCCTTCTTGATGGAGCCGATGCGACGGATGTCCAGGCGCACGGAGGCGTAGAACTTGAGCGCGTTGCCGCCGGTGGTGGTTTCGGGGTTGCCGAACATCACGCCGATCTTCATGCGGATCTGGTTGATGAAGATGACCATGCAATTGGTCTTCTTGATGGTGGCGGTGAGCTTGCGCAGCGCCTGGCTCATCAGGCGGGCTTGCAGGCCGGGCAGGGAATCGCCCATTTCGCCTTCGATTTCGGCCTTGGGGACCAGCGCGGCCACCGAGTCGACCACGATCAGGTCGACCGAGCCGGAGCGCACCAGCGCGTCGGTGATTTCCAGCGCCTGTTCACCCGTGTCCGGCTGCGAGATCAGCAGGTCGGCCAGGTTCACGCCCAGCTTGGAGGCGTATTGCACGTCGAGCGCGTGTTCGGCGTCGACGAAGGCGCAGGTGCCGCCCAGCTTTTGCATTTCAGCGACCACCTGCAGCGTCAGCGTGGTCTTGCCCGAGGATTCCGGACCGTAGATTTCGACCACGCGGCCTCGCGGCAGGCCGCCGACGCCCAGCGCGATGTCCAGGCCCAGGGAGCCCGTGGAAACCACCTGGATGTCGTGCGACACCTCGTTGTCGCCGTAGCGCATGATCGAGCCCTTGCCGAACTGCTTTTCGATCTGCGAAAGCGCGGCGGCAAGCGCCTTGGCCTTTTCCGATGCGGCGGCCTTGGTGGTTTTGTCGTCCATGTAGAGTCCTGTCTGTAACGTATCTGGTGTCTAGGGAAGTGCCGCAGGGTTAGGCGGGTGCTTTGAGCAACGGGTCAGATTATGGCATCGGATTATACTGTACATAAAACCAGTGTGCCAGTGTTTTGCACGTATACCCTGAGTGGCAAGCATGGCGCCCTATGCCAGAATGCCAGACGAACCCGGCGTTTTGTCCCCTTTGCGCCGCGGGGCCTTTTCTCACTGTAGCCCATGCGTATCCTGATCGCCGAAGACGACAGCATCCTGGCCGACGGCCTGTCCCGTTCGTTGCGCCACAACGGCTATGCCGTGGATGCGGTGCGCGACGGACTGGCGGCCGACTCGGCGCTGGCGGCCCAGGCATTCGACCTGCTCATCCTCGACCTGGGCCTGCCGCAACTGGCCGGACTGGAAGTGCTGCGCCGCCTGCGCGCCCGCAATTCCGCCCTGCCGGTGCTCATCCTGACGGCTGCCGACAGCATCGAACAGCGCGTCAAGGGCCTGGACCTGGGCGCCGACGACTACATGGCCAAGCCTTTCGCGCTGTCCGAGCTCGAAGCCCGCGTGCGGGCCCTGACCCGGCGCGGCGCGGGCGGCGGCGCCACCATGATCAAGCATGGCCGCCTGCTGTTCGACCAGACCGGCCGCGTCGCCATGGTCGACGACCAGACCCTGGACCTGTCGGCGCGCGAAGTCAGCCTGCTCGAGATCCTCCTGACCCGCAGCGGCCGCATGGTCAGCAAGACCCAGCTGGTCGACCACCTGTGCGAATGGGGCGAAGAGGTCAGCACCAATGCCATCGAGGTCTACGTCCATCGCCTGCGCAAGAAGCTGGAGCCCAGCGGCGTGAAGATCGTGACCGTGCGCGGCCTGGGCTACTGTCTTGAGCGGGACCAGGGTGCGGCGTACCTCGCAAGCTGAAGCGGCGCCGCCGGAAGCGCTGAACCAGGAAGCACTGGATGTCATGCGGGCGGGGGCCAAGGGCCCCAGCTTCGCGCCGCCGCAGCGCTCCCTGCTGGGCGAAATCCTGGACTGGATGCTGGCGCCGCTATTCCTGCTGTGGCCGATGAGCGTGGCCATCACCTATGTGGTGGCGCAGAACATCGCCAACGTGCCCTACGACCGTGCGCTGGCCAATAATCTTCATGTGCTGACGCTGCAGGTACATGCGCAGGACGGCCGGGCCGTGCTGAAGATGACCAACACCGCGCGGGAAGTACTGCACGCGGACGAGACCGATAGCGTGTTCTGGCTGGCGCTGGGCAGCCGCGGCGAATACCTGGGCGGCGACCGCGCCCTGCCCCTGCCTTCCACCGTGGGCCAGCCCCGGCCCGGCGAAGTGCAGTACGAGGACGCGACCTTGCGCGGCTTCGGGGTCCGGCTGGCGTTCACCTGGGTGGACCTGCATCTGCCCGATACCCAGCCGGCGCTGCTGATCGCGGCCGAGACCGTCGAAAAGCGCACCCAGCTGGCCAACGACATCATCAAGGGCGTGATCATTCCGCAGTTCGTGGTGCTGCCTGTCGCCGTGCTGCTGGTGTGGTTCGGGCTGTCGCGCGGGGTGGCGCCTTTGAACGCGTTGCAGCAGCGCCTGCGGGCCCGCCGGCCCGACGACCTGTCGCCCATCGACGAGCGCGCCGCGCCCACCGAGATCGCGCCCCTGGTGGCCGCGATGAACGACCTGCTGGACCGGCTTTCGTCCAACGTGCAGGCGCAGCGCCGCTTCGTCGCGGACGCCGCGCACCAGCTGAAAACCCCGCTGGCCGGCCTGCGCACCCAGGCCGAACTGGCCCTGCGCGACGCCAGCCCCGAGGAAATGCAGTCCAGCCTGCGCCAGCTCGTGACCGGTTCCGAGCGCGCCACGCGCCTGGTGAACCAGTTGCTGTTGCTGGCCCGGGCCGAAAACCCCAGCGCCATCGGCATGACCCGCACGGACATCAACGCCATCGCCTACGAACAGGCCATGCACTGGGTGCCGCAGGCGCTCTCGCTGAGTACCGACCTGGGCTTCGAAGGCTCGGACCACCCGGTCGAGATCAACGGCAACCCGCTGCTGCTGGCCGAACTGCTCAACAACCTGGTGGACAACGCGCTGCGCTACACGCCGCGCGGCGGCCACATCACGGTGCGCACGCAGATCCTGGGTGCGCATGCGGTGTTGGAGGTAGAGGATTCCGGCCCCGGCATCCCGCCTGAAGAGCGCGAACGGGTGTTCGACCGCTTCTACCGCGTGCTGGGCACCCAATCCGACGGTAGCGGCCTGGGCCTGGCCATCGTGCGCGAGATCGCCCAGAAGCACCAGGCCAGCGTCGAAATCAGCGATCACCCCACGACGTATTCGAACCTCCCCGGTATGCGGATTCGCGTGATCTTTCCGCTTTACGCCGAGTCGTCAGACCTCTCCGACGTCTCCTAGGACTATCCCTAGCCTCCCAGGGAACAGTTACTTTTAGTTTCAATTTTAAGACTCAAGTAAGTATCCCGTCAGAACCTCGTCAGCCTCACCCCCCAATGTTGCATATAGCTCAATGTCGGCTCGCCGGCGGCGGGCGCAGCACGGCGGACCACCGCCGGCCATAAAACCGAGGAGACATCATGAGCACAACAACCATGGCAGGCCGCGGTCCATCCGCGGATCCGCGCCCGATGACCAAGGATGAACGCCGCGTCATCTTTGCGTCGTCGCTGGGCACGGTTTTCGAGTGGTACGACTTCTACCTGTACGGCTCGCTAGCCGCCATCATCGCGCAACACTTCTTCTCGGGCGTGAACCCCACCGCGGGCTTCATCTTCGCCCTGCTGGCGTTCGCCGCCGGTTTCGCCGTGCGTCCGTTCGGCGCACTGGTGTTCGGCCGACTGGGCGACCTGGTCGGACGCAAGTACACCTTCCTGGTCACGATCGTGATCATGGGCCTGTCTACGTTCCTCGTGGGCGTGCTGCCCAGCTACGCCAGCATCGGCCTGGCCGCTCCCGCCATCCTGATCGTCCTGCGCCTGCTGCAAGGCCTGGCGCTGGGCGGTGAATACGGCGGCGCGGCGACCTATGTCGCCGAACACGCGCCGCATGGCCGCCGTGGCTTCTACACGTCCTGGATCCAGACCACCGCGACCCTGGGCCTGTTCCTGTCGCTGCTGGTCATCCTCGGCATCCGCACGTTCATGGGCGAAGACGACTTCAAGGCCTGGGGCTGGCGCATTCCGTTCCTGATCTCGGTCGTCCTGCTGGGCATCTCGGTGTGGATCCGGTTGCAGTTGAACGAATCGCCGACCTTCCAGCGCATGAAGGACGAAGGCAAGGGTTCCAAGGCGCCGATCGCCGAATCGTTCGGCCAGTGGAAGAACCTGAAGGTCGTGATCCTGGCGCTGCTGGGCTTGACCGCCGGCCAGGCCGTGGTCTGGTACACGGGCCAGTTCTACGCCCTGTTCTTCCTGACGCAGACGCTGAAGGTCGACGCCAACACCGCCAACATCATGATCGCGATCGCGCTCCTGATCGGCACGCCCTTCTTCGTGATCTTCGGCGCGCTGTCCGACAAGATCGGCCGCAAGCCCATCATCATGGCCGGCTGCCTGATCGCCGCGGCGACGTACTTCCCGATCTTCCAGGGCATCACGCACTTCGCCAACCCGGCGCTGGAAAAGGCCCAGGCTTCGGCGCCGGTCACCGTGATCGCGGACCCGGCCACCTGCTCGTTCCAGTTCAACCCCGTGGGCACCGCCTCGTTCACCAGCTCTTGCGACGTGGTCAAGTCGTTCATGGCCCGCAACTCGGTGAACTACAAGAACGAAGCGGCCCCGGCCGGCTCGGTCGCCAAGGTCAAGATCGGCAACGACGAGTTCGCCTCGTTCGACGGCAAGGCCCTGGCGCCCGCCGACTTCAAGGCCAAGGCCGCCGAACTGGACAAGTCGCTCACCACCGCGATCCGCAGCCACGGCTACCCCGCCAAGGCTGATCCGGCCCAGAGCAACAACGTCATGGTCGTGGTGCTGCTGACCATCCTGGTGATCTACGTGACCATGGTCTACGGCCCGATCGCCGCCATGCTGGTGGAAATGTTCCCGACGCGCATCCGCTACACGTCGATGAGCTTGCCTTACCACATCGGCAACGGCTGGTTCGGCGGCTTCCTGCCCCCGGTCGCCTTCGCCGTGGTCGCCGCCACCGGCAACATCTACGACGGCTTGTGGTATCCGATCATCATTGCAGTCATGACCCTGGTCATCGGCACGCTGTTCGTGCGCGAATCCAAGGACAACGACATCAACGCTTAAAAGGCCATCCCCCGCCGGACGGGACTGCTGCGCCCGCCCGGCCTTTCAAAAGCTCCTTATGGAGCTTTTTTTTTGCGCGCGCATTGGGGGGCTATGGATAGCTCATCGTGAACGTCGCCCGGCCATTGGCCGATCCACCCTTGACCGTGGCCCCGGTTTGCACGTAGCTCGCCGACAGCGGGATCAGGAACGTGCCATTGGCGGCCGCCCCCGCGTACCAACGATTGGGGTTGTCCTGCGCAGCCGAGTCGGGGCCATAGCTGATAAGCGTCGTCCCGCTCTTGACCTGAATGCCTAAACCCTGCGCCGTTGACCCCGAGGTCAGCGACAGCACGGCCGTGCGGTTGGAAGGCGCAGTCTGGTCGGTCAAGGTCAGATGGATGTCGGTGGTGCGGCCGGCGTCGCCACCCGAGCACTGCAATGCGATGTTGAAGCTCTCGGACTTCGAAGTGCTTCCCACCCCAGAGAACTTGCTGGCTGGAATGGTGCCGAGCGGGACGGGAATGGACGGCGTGGCGACTTTGCAGGTAGGGATCACCGGCTTGACGGTGACGCTGCCCCGCCAACTGTAGCGCAAGTACTGTTCAGCGCCGACCTTCCATTCCGCGAATATCCCGCTCAACGTTCCGCCGGTTGTGATCGGCCCGGTCTTCACCAGTTCGACCAGAAGGCTGTGAGTACCCATCGTGCCCGACCATGAGTCAGTGCACGAAGACGGCCACCAGACTTTGGTGCAAGATCCCGAGCTTGTGAACTTCAGCCTGTAGCCGATCCCCGAAATCCCAGAATCGTAGAGATTGTTTCCCTGGTAGGTCTTCGAACCCACGAAATCAATCCTGAACGTACCGGAACTGCAGCCACCGCTACCGCCACTGGATGCATTGACAGAACCGCTCCAAAGCGTGGCGCCGACAGTAAGCGCAGGGTCGAAGGCAATAGAAGCGGGACCTTGAAGCGTGAACGCGTACGGATTCGTACAAATTGCCGCCGAGCTGTCGTTTGCAAACAAGTGCGACAGGACAATTGCGCCAGCCGCAGCCAGGAGCCGGACTGCTTTCTTCATGTTTCACCTCGCATCACGCATCACCTCGCCGAAAAGTACGAGTTCTGAGTACCGAAGACCGGCATCGACAAACCTCGATAGCGAGAGAAAAGTGTATTTTTTCGACCCGAGGCGGAAAATCAGCCCAGTCCCAGACCAAGGTCGCCGACGATAGGCCCTGTCCGAATTCGCCTATGTCGCTCCATCGCAATTGAGTCCGCACTTTCAGGACCATGTCAGACCCGCGCCATTAGACTGGGCGCTCAGATTACGGCCTTGCGCCAGATTGACCGACGATTGATCCCCCTGTCGGCCGATTGCAGGGCCAGTGTTCTGACACCGATACCGCGTTCCCCGCGAGCCTTTTATGACGCGGTATTGCGTGCTCCCGTACCGGCCCGGCCCTCAATGAGCCGGGCCGCTTTTTTTTGCCTGCGCGCGAAAAAATGGCGACCCTGCGGTCGCCATCGGCGGATCTTGCAGACAGCCCGCAGTCAGCGGCGCATGCCGACGCCGATCGCCACCACGCCGGCCACGATGGCCGCAATGCCGGCCCAGGCCGGAATCGCCACCGACTTCTCGGTCTCGGCGGTGGCCTTCACCGAACCGATCTGCAGCACGGTCTCCTCGGACTTGTAGTTGAAGCCCTTGTAGGCCAGGGCGGCGATACCCAGGACGATCAGAATGGCGCCGATGATCTTCATTTTTTATCTCCAGTTCGACTTGCTGCGCGGACAGTAGCGCATCGGCCCGCCGCTGTCAGTGACAGAAGGTGTCGCGTCACGCTGCGGTATTGCCGCACTTCGGCAAAGCGGCCGGGTCGTATAGAATCAACCCTTTTGGCCGACGCTCATGTGGTTCAAGAATCTCAAGATTTATCGCCTCTCCTCGCCGTGGACGCTGGTCGGCGACCAGCTTGAAGAAACGCTCGCGCGGCATGCCTACCAAAGCGGCAACAACCTCGAAATGCAAAGCCTGGGCTGGGTTCCTCCGCGCGAGAACGGCGGCCTGGCGCATGTGGTCAACGGCCAGATCCTGCTGAGCCTGCGCGCCGAAAAGAAGCTGCTGCCTGGCACCGTGGTGAACCAGGTCGCCAAGGCCCGCGCCCAGGAAATCGAAGAGCAGCAAGGCTACAAGCCGGGCCGCAAGCAAATGAAGGAAATCAAGGAACGCGTCACCGACGAGCTCCTGCCGCGCGCCTTCAGCGTGTACCGCGACACGCGCGTCTGGATCGATCCGCAGAACCATTGGCTGGTGATCGACGCGGCCGCCTCGGCCAAGGCCGACGAAGTCATCGGCCTCCTGGCCAAGTGCGTGGATCCGTTCCCGCTCGAAAACCTGTACGTGGCGCAGTCGCCGGCTTCGGCCATGACCGGCTGGCTGGCCGAGGACGAGGCTCCGGCCAACTTCTCGATCGACCAGGACACCGAGCTGCGTTCGTCGGGCGAAAGCGGCGCAGCGATCCGCTACGTCAAGCATTCGATCGACGCCGATGACGTGCGCCGCCATATCCAGTCGGGCAAGCAGTGCACCCGCCTGGCCATGACCTGGGCCGACCGCATTTCGTTCGTGCTGACCGAAGGCCTGGACGTCAAGCGCGTCGCGCCCCTGGACGTGCTGAAGGAAGGCAACGAAGGCGTGGCCGCCAACGACGACGAGAAGTTCGATTCCGACATGATGCTGATGACGGGCGAATTGGCCAAGATGATGGCCGAACTGGTCGACGCGCTCGGCGGCGAAAAGAAGGTGTAAGCCGCGGGCGCCATGGCGCCAGGCAAACCGCGGGCCGCCCCTGACCGGGCGGCCTTTTTCATGTGCGCGCCGGGCCTCAGGCCGCCACGGCGCGGTCGCGGCCGGCCTGCTTGGCCTGGTAGAGCGCCTGGTCGGCGCGGTCGATCAGATAGGCATAGTCCGGGTGGCCGTCGAAGGTCGCCACGCCGATGCTTGCCGTGATATGCAGCGGCCCCGCCTCGGGGATGTTGAACACATGGCGGCGGATCTCCGCGCCCAGCTTCTCGGCCGTCGCCAGCGCGGCCTCCTGCTGCGCATCCACCAGCACCACGAGGAATTCCTCGCCGCCGTAGCGGAACACGAAATCGCTGGAGCGGCACGATTGGTGCAGCACTTCCGCAAACTGGCGCAACACCTGGTCGCCGCCCGAATGGCCGTGCTGGTCGTTGATGGCCTTGAAATGGTCGATGTCCAGCAACAGGACGGAGAATGCGCTGCGCTGGCGCCGCGCGATCGAGATTTCGCGCCCGACCACCGAGGGCAGGAAGCGCCGGTTCAGCACATTGGTCAGGGGATCGCTGCCGCTCTCGATCTCGGCCACCATGTCGAACAGGCCGTTGAGCAGATGCTTGATGCGCGCCACCAGTTCCTGCAATTCGCGCACGTGGTCCGGCATCGAGGCGGCGAGCCCCTGTTCTTCGCCCCGCATCAATTGCGGCAGCACTACCGAGTCCAACTGCGCGACGGCGTCCGTGATCTGCTGCAGGCCCGGAGCACTTTCGAACATCGCCCCGCCCTTGTGCTGCAGCCACAGCCCGAATTCCGAGGCCGCCAGCCGCGGCAGGCTTTGCCCTGGCGCACGGTAATGCAAGCCGATCAGCACCGCCTGGCTCCACTCCAGCAAGGCGGCGCGCTGGCGTTCGCGTTCCGTGGAAATGTTCTGGCCCAGGGCGAAAAGGCGATAGGCCTCGTCGTTGCGGGCGCCGCGGCTGATGTCGCGCATGAAGGCGCGGCTCATCTGCTCGACCGCCAGGTCGAACAGATTGCACACGTACTGGGTGGCGACCGATGCGGCCATGCCGTCCAGGTCGCTGGCGCGCAGGCGCAGCGCGATCTCGTTCTTCAGGATGCGGGCGCCCGCCATCACCAGATGGATCGGAATGTGGACGCGGGCGTGCACCTCGCCCACTTTTTTCTGCGTAGCCATCAGGACGGCGATGTCGCCCTGGTCGCGCACGCACAGGAGCCCCTTGAGCCAGCGGGTCATGCCCGCGTGCAAACGGCTGGATACGATGTCGTGGGACAGGCGGGGGCCGGCTTCGGCGTCTGCCAGCAGCGTGGAATAAAAGGCGTCGACCAGGGCGGACAGGCTGTCGCCCACCACTGCGGCGACCTGCCCGCGCGTATAGGCGTCAACCGACTGGTAGACCGCTATCCAGGCCTGCTCGTCGGATGCGCTCAGGTAGCACGCCTGGCCGGATGCGCCGGCGTGCCGATCGGAAGATGGCACGACGCCAACACTGCTAGTAGACATAGATAATCCGTCCGTAGGCCCTACGGCGTGTCCGGAAACGACACGCGACAGAAAAAGCCAGCGCGGATTATGCTTGAAAACCCCGGCTCCAGGCCGCGTAGCGGCTGGAGTCCAAGGGGTATTCGACCCGGCGCCGCGCGCTTATTCGAGTCCGTGGAAAGCGGAATCGTCCGGCCCCACGTGCGACGGATGCTGCCAGGTCACGTCGCGCAAGGAGTGCTGCACCAGGCCCTCCACGCCCAGCAGCACTGCGAAGATCGCCATGCGGATGGGAATGCCGTTGTCGGTCTGGCGGAAGATGGCCAGGCGCGGATCGTGGTTCAGGTCCACGCTCAGGTCGTTGGCGCCGGGACGGCTGTCGCGCGGCAGCGGGTGCATCACGATGGTATCGGGGCCGCAGTAGGCGTCGATGATGGCGCGGCTGATCTGGAAATCCGGCGTGTAGCCTTCGTTTTCTTCGTTGGCGAAGCGCTCTTTCTGCACGCGCGTCGCGTAGATCACGTCGGCGCCGGCCAGGCCTTCGGCCAGCGTGCTCTTCTGCTCGATGATGTTGCCGTTGCGGCTGGCCTGCTCGATGATGTAGGCCGGCATTTCCAGGCCCTTGGGCGACACCAGCGAGAACTTCACGTTCTTGTACAGCGCCATCAGCTTGATGAGCGAGTGCACGGTGCGGCCGTACTTCAGGTCGCCGACCATGGCGATGTGCGCGCCGTCCAGCAGTTTGCCCAGGCGCGAGAACTCGGTCAGGATCGTGTACAGGTCCAGCAGGGCCTGGCTAGGGTGTTCGCCCGGGCCGTCGCCGCCGTTGACCACGGGGATGTTGGTGGCGCGCGCGAATTCCGCGACCGAACCCTGGTCCGGATGGCGGATGACCATGGCGTCGACGTAGCCGCTCATGACGCGGCTGGTGTCGTAGATCGACTCGCCCTTGGCCATGGACGAGAACGTGAAGCCGGTGGTGTCGCAGACCGAGCCGCCCAGGCGGCAGAATGCCGAACCGAAGCTCACGCGGGTACGGGTGCTGGCCTCGAAGAACAGGTTGCCCAGCACCGCGCCTTCCAGCACGCGCGACACTTTCTGGCGGCGGGCGATGGGCTGCATCATGTCGGCCACGCGGAACAGGTCCTCGACCGATTCACGGGTGAACTGGTCCACCGACAGCAGTTGGTGCTTGCCTTCCACGGCGATGCGGTCACGCAGCGGACCTTCTTGTACGCTTTGCGTATATTTTTCCAGCAAAACACCGTTCTGGACGATTTCGCTCACGAAGCGCTGCACCACTTCCGGCATGGCGCGGAATTCCTGCGAGCCCTCGGGCAGCAACCAGGTATCAAGCGCCCGGCGTTTGACGCCGATGCGGGTCGCGAACACGTCGCGGGTGAGATTCAGGCGCCGCATGGCGTCGCGCAGGAAGGCTTGCTGGGAAATGGTCATGACGGGCCCCGAACAGGAGATTTATATACGCACTGCGCATATTATTCTCAACGCAAATTCAAGTCCAACACTTTTGCGCACACGGGTTTACCCGCAACTACCGCCTCGCATAGGCAGTCGTCGTCTGAGGCGCATCCGTGACCGCCTGTCCAGCCGCCAGCCAGCAGGCGGCGCAGAAGGCAAGCGCACTGATCAGATAACAAACCATGGCCAGAAGCTGCGCGGGCCAGTGGGCACGCGTCAGATGTCCGGTGTAGCCCTGGCGCAACAGGCTGACCTGCGCCAGGTAGGCAAAGAGAATTCCCAGGCAGGCGGCCAGCAGGCCGCCCAGCAGCAGCGCCAGCGGCAGTTGCAGATCCGGCGCGGCGATATCGCCGCCGACCACGCCCAGCGAAAACCCCGTCAGGACCAGCGCCGCGCCCCCATTGAGCCAGCCCAGGAAGCGGAACGCCCCCGCCAGCAGCGAGAACGACAGGCCGCTAGCACGGATCTGCTGGGCGCGGGCATCCATGGATCAGCCTTCGCCGCCCTTGCGGCAGACGGGCGTTGCGCTCTGGATGGAGGCGCGGGCAGCGGCGATTTCAGCAGCGTCCCAACGCCCTTCGCCCAAGACCGTGATGGTTACCTTGGCGGTGGAGGGGCTGGCGCTTTCGGCGGCAATCAGTTCCAGCACCTTGGCGGGTTCCGTCACCTTATAGAGCTGCACTTCGTCCGGCGCACCCTTTTCGCCCTTCACGTGGCGCCAGGCATAG
This sequence comes from Achromobacter sp. ACM02, assembly GCF_014851605.1. Lineage (NCBI taxonomy): Bacteria > Pseudomonadati > Pseudomonadota > Betaproteobacteria > Burkholderiales > Alcaligenaceae > Achromobacter > Achromobacter sp. ACM02. The sequence continues at coordinate 103,063 of NZ_JACUZY010000008.1, read as the reverse complement.
GCGACGTTATAGGCGTGCTGCACTTGCACGTGGCAGGTCCGCACGTACTCGCCGGCCCGGCGGAAAGCCGCTTCGTAGTTGGTATTGACGGTGAAGGTCTCCGTGACGACGGCATCGGATTCGTAGACCCCTTTGCTCGCGCAGCCGGCCAACAAGGCCGCAAACGCCATTCCCAACCACAAAGACTTGCGCATGACACTTCCCACGATCGAATTCAACTCCGCGAATTATGCCAGGGGGAAAGCCCTCGCACCGCCTCCCGCTTGCAGCCCCTCCCTACGTAGCGCGCCAACAAAAAAGCCGCGAGAGGGATGCCAAGGCATGTCTCGCGGCTTCCAGGCCGGATTGCGGCGCAGGGCGCGGGCCTACTTGGTGGCGGCGCCCTCTATCTTCTCGCCGCCCCGCTGGATGTCCTTGCCTGCCCCCGCCACGGTGTTGCAACCGGCCGAGAGCGCGGCGATCGAAAGCAACATGACGAGAAAGACTTTGTTCTTCATAGACATCTCCTGTCTGGGCTTGGAAAGTGAAGCCAGCATACCCCAAAGACCCTCATTTGCGCATCGACCGGACCGGCTCGCGGCGGCTCCCCTATGGGAGGCTGAGCCGGGATCAAACGCCGTTGGAAAGGCTTGCGTTCGCCTGTCGCGCATTTAGCGCCAATCGATTAGGATGCGGACATGACCAAGAAACACACATCGCAAAGCGCCGGCTCGGCCCACCAGGGCTGGGGCTGGGAACAGCCGCAGTGCCGCGGGCAGGCGGCTTTGGCGCTCTTCATCGACGATCTCCATCGCATTTTGCAGGCGCATGCCGCTGGCAAGCTGGCTGAAAGCAGCACGCTCGCCGACGCGCAGCAGAACGTGAACGAATTGCTGGCCCGCTACAACGAAATTGGCGCCGCACCGGATATTTTCCTCGGCCAATCGGTCGAACTCAAAGAGGGCGTCGACCGCGATGGGGTGTCCCATACGGTACCGATTTTTTCGGCACGCCTGAAAAAGTCATTGGTATCGATGCTGGGCCAAGGCCCGGCCTGAAACGCCGCCCGGCTTGCCTGCAGGCTCAGGGCCATAACCAGAACAGTCACCACAGGAGACCGCACAATGAAGAATACCGACAACGTCGTAGAGTTCCTGCGCCTGCTGTCGCTGGATGTCTCCCTGGGAGCCGCCGCCCAGCATGCGGCCAGCCAGGCAGACGCGCCGCTGGCCCTGGCCCGCCTGGCCACCGCTCACGGCTTGCCTTGCAACGCATCGGACTGGTCGGCCTTTGCCCGCAGCTGCCTGGACAGCTCCGACCTGACCGAACAGACCGCAGTCCCCGAAGAAGCCACCATCTGGCAACTGGTGCAGGATCCCGCGCACGGCACGGACATTCCGGCCAGCGCGATTACCCGCGTCATCGGCATCGTCACGCAACCGGAAGGGGGCGAACCCGTCGTGGGCCACGTCGTCGGCGATCTGGCGCCGCGCGCGCCGCTGGGCCTGGCGCCCTATTCCTCAGGCTCCTGAGCTCATGCGGCTTCAGGCATCCGCCTGGCCGCGCCCACCCGATCGCAAGAATTCAATCGCCCCGGCCGCGGCGGCCACGCCGCTCGCCATGCAGGCCGTCAGCAGATAGCCGCCTGTCGGCGCCTCCCAATCCAGCATTTCCCCTGCGCAGAACACGCCAGGGATTTCGCGCAGCATCAGGCCGGAATCCAGCGCGGCGAACGACACGCCGCCTGCGGTGCTGATCGCTTCGTCGATAGGCCGCGCACGCAGCAGACGCAGCGGCAAGGCCTTGATGCGCAGGCCCAGCAGCTCGGGGGCGCGGAAATCTTCCGCCGAGGCGCATTCGCGCAGCAACCCCGCCTTGACCCCGGTCAGCCCCAACCGGCTTTGCAGATGGCTGGACATTGACCGCGAGCCGCGCGGGTGCGTCACGGCAGCCATCACTTTCTCCTGCGACCAGTCCGGAGCCAGATCCAGCATGGCGACGGCATGGCCTTGGGCATCGATACGGTCGCGCAGCGGCGCGGACAGGGCATACACCAGGCTGCCTTCTATGCCGGTTTCCGACACAACGAACTCTCCCTGACGGGCGGGAGCCACGCCGGCTGCGGTTTCGCAGGCCATGGCCACGGATTTCACGGGCTGTCCCGCATAGCGTTCGCGAAAATGATCCGACCACGCCACGTCGAATCCGCAATTGGCCGGCCGTAGCGGCGCGACCGTAACGCCGTGCGCTTGCAGGCCGTCGACCCAGGCGCCATCCGATCCCAATTTGGCCCAGCTGCCTCCGCCCAGCGCCAGCACCACGGCGTCAGCCGCGTAGCACTGCTCGCCCTCGGGCGTATCAAAGCGCAGCGCGCCCGGGCCAGGCCGGGAACCCGCCGGCCATCCCAGCCAGCGGTGCCGCATGTGCAGGCGCACGCCGCCGGCGCGCAGCCTGGCCAGCCAGGCCCGTAACAGGGGCGCCGCCTTCATCTCCTGGGGAAAAACCCGGCCGGACGAACCCACGAAGGTCTGGATGCCCAGTCCGTGGGTCCATTCCCGCAATCCGTCCGCGTCGAGCGCCTGCAGCCAAGGCGCGACATGGGACGCGCGGTCGCCGTAACGCGCCAGGAACGGCTCGGCCGGCTCGCTGTGGGTCAGATTCAGGCCGCCCCGCCCCGCCATCAGGAACTTGCGGCCGACCGATGGCATCGCATCGAACACATCCACCTGCACGCCTTGCGCGCTCAGGCGCTCGGCGGCCATCAGACCGGCGGGACCGCCGCCGATGACGGCGACGCGCGCGACAGCTGGACTCATGGCGTCGGCGCCTTCAGGCCGCAGGAATGGATACGCGTAGCACTAAGCATGGGGAACGGACCGGGAGGGAATGGCAAAACAGGGGCGGGCACGCCAGGGAGGGAAAAGATTGTCGCATAGCCGGACCGTCGTGCAGGAGGGAAGCAATAAACGCCCCAGTGGGGCGTTTATTGACCGGCGTTACCAAGTCATTGTTCTGGCAGGGAAAACCCGAAATGCGCAGAGGCTATCCCAAGGCTTGTCCACAGTTGCTGTGGGTAATTCAACCTGGGCTCGCGGCCAGGATTCAGGCGTGGGCGGCCGACTGCATCGGGCCGGACCAGGGTTCGGCGTCGATCTGGAAACGCAGTTCCTGGTATTCGCCATCCACCGAGACGGACGGCAACAGGCCCGCACCCAGCGCCTGGCCCAGCGCACGGCGGCAAAGGGTTTCCGGATCGTCGGGCAAGGACTGGAACACCCCGTCCGGTATGCGCAGGCGCAGCATCGCCTGGGGATCGCCACGTTCGGCGGGCCTGCCGATATGGATATGGGCGGGATAGCCGTGGGGGCACCAGATGCCCACGTGGTACTTGCCGTCAGCGCCCGTATCGGCGACATAGCCGGGATGATCGTATTTTGCTGTTCCCATGGACCCTCCTCGAGTGCGGCAACCTAGCGCGCGTGACCCATGGTAGCGCAGGGCTGCGGGCCTGTGCGGCCGTGAACACCAGGGAAAGTCCGGACTGGAACAAAGGTTTGACGCAGAGCAAGCGGCGCGGGAAATCCTGCCGCAAGGCGAAAAAAAAGCCGCGATGAAAATCGCGGCTTTCTTCTGCTTGAAACTGGTTGCGGGGGCAGGATTTGAACCTACGACCTTCGGGTTATGAGCCCGACGAGCTGCCAGACTGCTCCACCCCGCGTCTGATGTGTGAATCATACATCATTTTGAAATCTTGTGCAGCGCACCGAGGGAATTTTTTCGGTTTTTGGCTAAATCCAGCCGAAAAAATGCGGCCGCCGCCTGAAAAAAGCGCTGCGCATAGCCCGGTACGTCCAGGCATATCACCTCGGCCTGGCCGATGGCCGTGACCTGCGCCACGCCGCCGTAGCCCAGGCCATGCCCCTCACCCGCATTAATGCGCACCGATACCGCGCGAGGCAGTCCGCCCGCGGCTTCCGGGCCATTCACGGGTTCCTCGATCCGCACGCTGCCGCTGACGCACACCAGCGTGGCGCCGGCGCGCAGGACCAGTTTCCGGCTGGCGCCGGCGGCAAGTTCCAGGCGGCGGGCCTGGGCATCTGGGGTGTAAGTCGCAATCATCGTCGTCTCCTGTGGGACAACTACAGACTACGCGCGCCCTGCTATGCGCAACAGTCACACCCCCGAGGTTTCTGTACCGATGCAGATCCTCGATTTCCGCGCTGTTATGGTGTACTTTGCTTGAATCTGTGCCTAGTCTCACACCAACCTCGGGGAGCATGATCGGCGCATGGATCCGCAACCGCTCTATCTACGCCTGGCCAACCATTACCGGCGCGCCATCCAGACCGGCGTGCTGGCGCCCGCCCAGCGCATGCCCTCGGTCCGCACGCTGGTGCGCACCCACCACGTCAGCCTGTCCACGGCCTTGCAGGCCTGCCGCCAGCTGGAAGACGACGGCCTGATCGAAGCGCGGCCCCGCTCGGGCTACTTCGTGCTCAAGCCCCGCCGCAACACCATCCCGCCCGTGGACGAGCCGGACATCCGCCAGGCACTGGGCGCGGCGCAATACGTGGGCATCCACGATCGGGTCTCGGACTTCGTGGCCAAGTGCGAAGCGCATCCGGTCAGCGCCAACTTCGCCCTGGCCGCGGCAGTGCCCGAAGCCTATCCGCTGGAAGAACTTAAGCAGGCCATGATCCGCGCTCTGCGCCAGTCGCCGCAGGTGCTGGTCAGCCCGGTTCCGCCGCAGGGGCATCCGGACCTGCGCACCGTGCTCGCCCGCCGCGCACTGGCCAACGGCATCAACGCCACGCCGGACGACGTCATCGTCACGCATGGCTGCATAGAAGCGCTGAACCTGGCGCTGCGCGCGGTGGCGCGCCCCGGCGACACGATTGCGGTCGAATCGCCCGCCTACTTCGGCCTGCTGCAGATCCTGGAAAGCCTGGGCATGCGGGCGCTGGAGATTCCCACCAGCCCGCAGCACGGCCTGTCGATCGAAGCGCTGGACCTGGCGTTCCAGACCCACGGCAACATCCGCGCCGTGGTGGTGGTGCCCAATTTCCAGAACCCGCTGGGCTGCGTCATGCCCGACGCGGAAAAGGCGCGGCTGGTTGCGCTGTGCGAACGCCAGCAGGTGCCCCTGATCGAAGACGACACCTACGGCGCGCTGACGGACGACGACACGCCGCTGGCCGCCGCCAAGTCCTGGGACGCGACCGGCAACGTCATCTATTGTTCGTCCATGCACAAGACGCTGGCGCCAGGCATGCGCCTGGGCTGGCTGCTGGGCGGCCGCTGGAAGGCCCGCATCGCCATGCTGAAGTTCGCCCAGAGCCGGCCCAACGAACCATTGGCGCAAATTGCCGTGGCCGAGTTCATGGGCTCGCGCGCCTACGACCGCCATCTGTCGCGCCTGCGCCGGCACCTGAAGATGCAGCGCGACCAGACGGCCGAGACCATCGCTGCGCACTTCCCTTCCGGCACCCGCCTGAGCGTGCCGCAGGGCGGCATGCTGCTTTGGGTGGAGATGCCCGACGGACGCTCGGGCATGGACGTGTTCGAAGCCGCGCTCCGGCAAGGCATACGGGTCGCGCCGGGCGCCATGTTCTCCAATGGCACACGCTACAACCATTTCCTGCGCATCAGCTGCGGACAACGCACCACGCCCGAGATCACCGCTGCGCTGCAAACGCTCGCGCGCATCGTGGGCGAGCGGCCCAGATGAATCCCGCCCTGCACCAGTTCATCGTCGACTACGGCCTGTGGGCGGTGCTGGCCGGCACGCTGCTCGAAGGCGAAAGCGTGGTCGTTTTCGCCGGCTTCCTCGCACACCAGCACCTGCTGCACCTGCCCTATGTGGTGCTGTGCGCGTTCGCCGGTTCATTCCTTGCGGACCAGGCCCTGTTCCTGCTGGGCCGCCGCTATCGCGATCATCGCTATGTCCGGCGCATCCGCGAGAAGCCCGCTTTCGAAAAGGCCTTGGCCGCGGTGGACCGCTATCCGCACGGCTTCATCCTGAGCCTGCGTTTCCTGTACGGCCTGCGCACGGTGGGGCCAGTGGCGCTGGGCGTGTCGAATGTGCCGCCGCTGCGCTTCCTGGTGCTCAACGCCATCGCCGCCGCCATCTGGGCGGTGTGCTTCAGCACCCTGGGCTATCTGTTCGGCCAGACGATCGAATCCATGCTGGGACGCCTGCACGGCGTCGAGACCAAGCTGGCCGTGGCCATCGCGATCGGCGTGCTCATCTGGCTGGCTTATCACCTGCTGGGCAGGCGCCGCAAATAACTGCGCTCAGACCACCAGCTTGCCGCTGGCGCGCAGCACATAACGGCGCCGCGCGTTGCGGTACCAGCGGCCCACCAGGGGCAAGCGCGCCAGGCGGCGCAGGATGGGGTGGCGCTGGTCGAAGTCGTGCCAGGCCTTGAAGCCATGCCCCATGCGCTCCCAGCTCTGGCGCGCCTCGGGGGAAAGTTTGCCGGGGTCGAACGCCGCCAGCTTTGCTGCTTCCGAGACGCGCATCGCGATCGATCCGCCCCGGCATTCCAATGAATACTGATTCCGCATGGGGCCGCATATTACCCGGCTTGCGTGACCTGCGGCAGCGTGCAGCAAGCGCTGCCGCAGCGAGCAAATGGAGCCAGCTTTGACCGCCCCATGCAAGCCTTTGTAATTAAAGGAAAATGAACATCTATGCCCGCACTATCCCAAGGCTTGTCCACAGAAGTTGTGGGTAACTCCCGCAAGCCTGGACCCGCAAGCCAGCCTATTTCAAGGCGCCCAGAATCATGTCGCGCACGCTCTCGAAACCGGCCACGTACTGCGGATTCTCGGAGCGGGCCAGCAGGCTGGAATAGTTCTGTTCGAGCTGGGCTTCGATGGCCTCGCGCAGGCCGGGCGAAGCCTTGGCCAGATGCAGCATCGACAGCACGGTCGAATTCAGCGCATCGATGCGGCCGCCTTGATGCGAAATGGTATGCACGATGACGGCGATTTGTTCCTGGATGTCCATGTGTAAGCCTCCTGGCATTGAAGTCGGCGCAAATCCTAGCACGGCGCCACGCCGGCCCATGCTAGGCAAGCCCTGCGCGCCGCGCTAGCATGAAGCGTAGCCGCAGAGGCACGGCGGCGCACGTCACCGGCTCCGTCTCCAGGGCTGCGCGCCCGCGAGCATCCGGTGCAACCGGAGGCCTCCGATGAAGACGATCCAGAACTACGTTGCGCCGGACGCCCAGTCCATGCGGCGCCTGCAGGACCGGCTGGGATACAGCGACGCGCGCATGGCGGAGCTGGCCGGACTCGACGCAGCCATTCCCTGGCACAGTTTCATCGGCGGCCCCGAACCGCGCTCGCTGGGCCGCCAGCGCCTGTTCTACGTGGCGGCCCGCCTCACCTTGGACGAAGCGCAATGGCAACGCGTGCTGGCGGCCATGCATGACCTGGGCGCGCGTTTCGATTATCAGGACACCCGGCATCCCGACGCCCTGCCCGCGCCGGAACCCGTCGCCGACGAAGAGCGCAAGTTCGGCATGTTGCTGGTCAGCCGTAACGGCTCCTTCCACGAAATGGAGCAGTTGCGCGAATTCGCGCATTTCGCGCACGAGGCCGATGTCAGCCGCTATGTGCATTCGGCCTTCTACGATAGCGACATCGATCTGTGCCGCTTCAGCTTCGCCGACCACGACGGCCTGGACGATGCCAGCCGCGACCGCATCTTCGATGCCGCGCGCAAGACCATCACGCGCTTCGAGTTCGACGGGCGCATCTATCAAGGCGGCATTCCGCCCGAATCCGATGGCTAGCGCCTGGCGCCATGCTGGCGTGCGAGGGCCGGCTGCGCATTGACGCGGGCAGGCCCGGGCCTGTACCGTCGGCACTCGCGCCCTCTCGCTCCATGCCGCCCATTTCCGTATGAACGAACGACTCGACGCCATCGACCGGCAACTGCTCAGCCTGCTGCAAGCCAATGCGCGCGAACCCGCGGCCATCCTGGCGCGCAAGCTCGGCCTGGCCCGTACCACGGTGGTGGCGCGCATTGCGCGGCTCGAACGCGAGCACATCGTGGCGGGCTATGGCGTGCGCCTGGGGCGCTTGCTGGAAGAAGCGGCGGTGCGCGCCTATTGCTTCATCAGCGTGCTGCCCAAGACTCCCGCCGCGGTAATACGCGAACTGGAGAAGATGCCCGAAGTCGAGGAGGTCTCCTCGGTCAGCGGCCCCTACGATTACCTCATCTTCCTGCGCTGCGAAACCCACGAACAGCTGGACGAACTGCTGGACCGCATCGGCCTGATCGACGGGGTCAAGCAGACCCAGACTTCCATCGTCCTGAGCCGCAAGCTCGACCGCCGCAGCGCCGTGGCCGCGCCATGAAATGATGGTGTAATTGAGGTAATCGCCATTTCAGGACGCCTCATGTTTGCACGCCTTGCCCCCGCCGCCGTATTGCTTGCCCTGCTGACCGCCTGTTCCAGCATGAGCGAGGTCACGCCCGCCGGCAAGGACACCTACAGCGTCACCCACAGCTCCGGCTCGCAGATGATGACCTGGGTGGAAATCAAGAACCAGGCCCTGCTGCGGGCCGAACAGTATTGCCAGTCGATCGACCGCAAGCTGGTCAAGCCCAAGATCACCTCCAACCACGCGACCGGCCTGGGCCCCAAGCGCGCCACCGTGACCTTCGAATGCGGCGTCATCGAGCCGCCCAAGAATTCCTCGAAGTAAGGCGGCGGCCCACCCAGATCCGCAACACAACCTCAGTCCCCGCATCGTGAACAACTCCCTGCCCGTAGGCATCACCATGGGCGATGCCGCCGGCATCGGTCCCGAAATCGTCGTCAAGGCCTACGCGCAAGGCCTGAACGCGCCTTGCGTGGTGTATGGCGATGCGGGCGCACTGCGCCGCGCCGCCGCCCAGCTGGGCGCAAGGCTGGAGATCGTCGAGGTCGCCGACGTCGGCCAGGCAGCGCCGGGCGCGGACCACATCAACGTCATCGCCTGCAGCCCCGCCCTGCCCGCCGACCTGCCCCTGGGGCAGATCAGCGCGGCCGCGGGACGCGGCGCCTACGATTATGTCTGCGCCGCCATCGACGACGCGCAGGCCGGCCGCATCCGCGCCATCGTCACCGCGCCGCTGAACAAGAAATCCATGCATGCCGCCGGCATCGACTATCCCGGCCACACCGAGATCCTCGCGGAACGCTCGGATACGCAAGACTTCGCGATGATGCTGGCCAACGACGAGTTGCGCGTGCTGCTGGTGACCATACACGTGGCGCTGGCCGACGTGATCCCGCGCATCACGCCGCAGGCGGAACTGACTGCCATGCGGCTGGCCGACCAGGCCTGCCGCCAGATGGGCATCGCCCAGCCGCGCGTCGCGGTCGCGGGCCTGAATCCGCACGCGGGCGAAGGCGGCAAGTTCGGCCGCGAAGACATCGACATCATCGAGCCCGCAATCGCCGCTGCCCGCGCGCAAGGCATAGACGCGAGCGGGCCCTGGCCCGGCGACACGATCTTCATGCGCGCCAGGCGCGGCGAGTTCGATATCGTGGTGGCGCAGTACCACGACCAGGGACTCATTCCGGTCAAGTACCTGGGCCTGGACCACGGCGTGAACGTGACGGTAGGCCTGCCTTTCGTGCGCACCAGCGTGGACCACGGCACTGCCTTCGACATCGCGGGCAAGGGCCTGGCCGACCATGCTTCGCTGGTCGCGGCGTTCGACCTGGCGCTGGCCATGACGCCCTGAGCGCCGCGCTGCGGCGCTGCCACGACCTGCAGCGCTGACAACTGGCTGTCAGGAAGCAAGACGTCCCGGGGACTACAATACTGCCCGTTTACGGCGCCCGCGGCGCTTTCCGTCCGCCCTCCCCCTTCCATCCCTCATGTCACGCCTTGCCCGCCTTCTTCCCGATCGCTTCACCCTCTATCTGATCTGCACCGTCATCATCGCCAGCATCGTGCCCGCTCATGGGCAAGGCGTGGTGGTGTTCGGCTGGATCACCAACATCGCGGTCGGCCTGCTGTTCTTCCTGCACGGCGCGCGCCTGTCGCGCGAGGCCATCATCGCCGGCCTGACGCACTGGAAGCTGCACCTCACGATCTTCTCCGCGACCTTCCTCATGTTCCCGCTGCTGGGCCTGGCGCTCAAGCCGGTGCTGGAACCGCTGGTCACGCCCGAACTCTATCTGGGCATCCTGTTCCTGTGCTGCCTGCCCGCCACGGTGCAATCGGCCATCGCCTTCACCTCGATGGCGCGCGGCAACGTGCCGGCTGCCGTGTGCAGCGCCTCCGCCTCCAGCCTGCTCGGCATCTTCATCACCCCGCTGCTGGTGGGCACGGTGGTCGCCAACGCGGGCAGCGCGCCGATCTCGTTCGACGCCGTCGGCAAGATCATGCTGCAACTGCTGTTGCCCTTCGTGCTGGGCCAGTTCGCCCGCCGCTGGATCGGCGCCTGGGTGCACAAGCGCAAGGCCATGCTGAAGTTCGTCGACCAGGGCTCCATCCTGCTGGTGGTCTACACGGCGTTTTCTGAAGCCATCAACGAGGGCCTGTGGAGTTCGACCCCGATCCCCGCGCTGGCCGGCCTGGTGGTGGCTTGCGCCGTCATCCTGGCGCTGGCGCTGGGTCTGTCGGCCCTGGCCGGCCGCGTATTCGGCTTCAATGTCGAAGACCGCATCACGCTGCTGTTCTGCGGCTCGAAGAAAAGCCTGGCCAGCGGCATTCCGATGGCGCAGGTGCTGTTCGCCGGCCACGCCGTGGGCGCGATCGTGCTGCCGCTGATGCTGTTCCACCAGATCCAGCTGATGGTGTGCGGCGTGCTGGCCGCGCGCTTCGGCAAGCGTCCCGAGGCGCAAGCCTGAAGCGGGTTCGCAGCTGCAATGAAAAACCGCGCCGAGGCGCGGTTTTTTCTTGGAGCGGACAGGTTCAGTACATGTCGCGCGGCTGCGCGCCCGAGAAGTTCAGGAAGCGCGTGCTGGAGCCCTGGAAGGTCAAACGCACGGAACCAATGGGACCGTTACGCTGCTTGCCGATGATGATCTCGGCGGTGCCCTTGTCCGGCGAATCGGGGTTGTAGACCTCGTCGCGGTAGATGAACAGGATCACGTCCGCGTCCTGTTCGATAGCGCCGGATTCGCGCAGGTCGCTCATCACGGGACGCTTGTTGGGACGCTGTTCCAGGCTTCGGTTCAGCTGCGACAGCGCGATCAGCGGGCAGTTCAGTTCCTTGGCCAGACCCTTGAGCGAGCGGCTGATTTCCGACACTTCGGTGGCCCGGTTTTCGCCCGAGCCATTGCCCGACATGAGCTGCAGGTAGTCGATGATGATCAGGCCGAGCTGGCCGCATTGGCGCGCCAGGCGGCGCGCGCGCGCCCGCACTTCCATCGGGCTGAGCGCCGGCGATTCGTCGATGTAGACCTGCGCGTCCTGCATCAGCTGGACTGCGTGGGTCACGCGTGGCCAGTCCTCGGCGATCAGCTTGCCGGTCCGCATGCGATGCTGGTCCAGCAGGCCCACGGAGCCCAGCATACGCATGGCCAGCTGGACCGCGCCCATTTCCATGGAGAACACCGCCACCGGCAGCCCTTCCTCGATGGCGACGTGTTCGCCGATGTTCATCGAGAACGAGGTCTTGCCCATGGACGGGCGGCCGGCCACGATGATCAGGTCGCCGCCCTGCATGCCCGAGGTCATCTTGTCCAGATCGGTGAAGCCCGTGGGCACGCCGGTCACGTCGGAGGTGCTCTCGCGGTGATAGAGCTCGTCGATGCGCTCCACCACCTGCGTCAGCAGCGGCTGGATTTCCTGGAAGCCCGCGGCGCCGCGTGCGCCTTCCTGGGCGATCTGGAACACCTTGGACTCGGCCTCGTCCAGCAGTTGGCGCGCTTCCTTGCCCTGCGGGCTCATGGCGGCCGCGGAGATCTCGTCGGCGATCGCGACCAGCTTGCGCAGCATGGCGCGCTCGCGCACGATCTCGCCATAACGGCGGATGTTGGCGGCCGACGGCGTGTTGTGGGCCAGCGCGTTCAAATAGGCCAGGCCGCCGGCGTCCTCGGCCTTGCCGGCGCTGACCAGCGACTCGTGGACGGTGATGACGTCCGCCGGGCGCGCCAGCCCGATCAGGCGGGCAATATGGTGCCAGATAAGCCGGTGGTCGTGCCGGTAGAAATCCTCTTCGACCAGCACGTCGGCGATGCGGTCCCAGGCTGCGTTGTCCAGCAGCAGGCCGCCCAGAACCGACTGTTCCGCCTCGATGGAATGGGGGGGAACGCGCAGGTATTCGAGCTGGGAGTCGGCAGGTGTATTCATGACTTCAATAGTAACGGCTGCAGGATGTCCGCGACGCGGAAGAATCCCTGGATATCGCGCGAGGGCAATCGGCCCAGCACCACGCGCAAGGGCGCGGCAATGCCGCAGAGCACGCGCGCCAGGCGCGTCAGGCGGGCTCGGACCTCGGGGTCGGGGTTGCTTTCGAAATAGACTTCGAACGCCAGTTTACCCAGCGTGCGGGCCACGTCGTCCGGCAATTTACGCAAAGACACCAGAGAGGCCAGCATCTGGAACAGGTCATAGGCCTGGGCCAGCGGGCGCGACAGGGTCGAACCGATGTTCTCTTCGAAATCGATGCGCCACAGCTCGCCGTCCTGCAGGGTGATGTTGCGGATCTGGGCGCCGCCATGCCACATGCCGCGGGCATGGAACGCGGCCAGATCTGCTGCCGCGGCGCGCGCCAGCCACAAGCGGGACGTCGTGTCCTCGTTGCGGATCAGGTCGGCCAGGTCTTCGCCCACGTATTCCAGCACCAGCAGGCCTTGCTCCTGCCACCAGACCTCGGGCACGCGGCAACCGGCCTTGAGCAGTTGCGCCAGGCGCTGCGACTCGTGCGTCAGGCCGTTGCGCAGCAACACGCCCGGACGTGGAAACTCGCCGAGGAAAATCTTGCATCCCACGCCCAGGAACAGGGCGCGCACATAGCGCAGCGCGTAGCTCACGCCCTGACCGATGCCGGGACGGCGGCGCTTGATGATGCAGCGCACGCCATCTATCGTCACATCCCTCACCGAAGGTTCACGCGACGCATCCACGCTATCCAACCAGGCTCGCAGGCCGGGGGGCGCGTTGTGGTGAACGGGGGGCTGAGTCAAGACGTCCTCTGAGGAATGCGGCGCGGGGCCTGGATCGTGGAGTCCGAAGACTACACGCAATACGCGATGGACAAAAAGAAAAAAAGCCGGCGCGCGGGCCGGCTTCTTTTTTACTGCGGGTACCGGCTTAGGACAGTTCGCCTTCGACCAGGATCGTCACGTCGACCAGAACGTCGGCGTGCAGGGCAACCTGGGCCGGGAACTCGCCGATCGACTTCAGTTGGCCGTTGGGCAGGCGGATTTGCGCCTTTTCCACGGCTTCGAAGCCGGCCTTGCGCAGGCCTTCAGCGATGTCGGCGTTGGTGACCGAGCCGAACAGGCGGCCGTCGACGCCAGCCTTCTGGACGATCTTCAGCTGGAAGCCGGCGACGCGCTCGCCCAGAGCCTGGGCGGCGGCCAGCTTTTCAGCCTGGGCCTTTTCCAGTTCGGCGCGGCGCGCTTCGAATTCCTTCAGGGCGGCGTCGGTTGCGCGACGGGCCTTGCGCTGGGGGATCAGGAAGTTGCGAGCATAGCCATCACGCACGCGGACGACTTCGCCGAGGTTACCCAGGTTGACGACTTTTTCGAGCAGAATAACTTGCATTTCAGTGCCCCGGATTAGTTGTGGTTGTCGGTGTAAGGCAACAGGGCCAGGAAGCGCGCGCGCTTGATGGCGGTGTCCAGCTGACGCTGGTAGATTGCCTTGGTGCCGGTCAGGCGAGCCGGGATGATCTTGCCGTTTTCTTGCACGAAGTCGCGCAGGGTGTCCAGATCCTTGTAGTCGATCTCTTCCACGCCGGCAGCGGTGAAGCGGCAGAACTTACGACGCTTGAAGAGCGGGTTCTGCTGCGTGAATTTGCGTTTTTCCTTGCGTTTTCCGAAGAAAGCCATGATATGTGCCTCTTTGTTTGAGGGGGCCGGGTTCTACCCAAAACGGGCCCAAACCCCCATAACCTATCCGTAATCAGAAGGCGCTCATCGCGCCTCTTGCCCAATTCCCTTCAAGCCACCAGCGGATCGCGCCCTGCGCTGCCGCTGATCCTGCGTGCCTGCTGCAAATGCAGCTTGACCTTCACCGAGTCCTTGCGGGTGGGAGCCAGAAACCCCTGCACCAGCAATTCGGACCCTAGCGCGGTGTCCTTCAGCAGCAACGCCAGATCGCCCAGTGCCACGGCCGCGATAGTCAGTTCGACGCGGCGCGGGTGGCCTGCTTCGATGACTTCGGACTCGTGCGCCAGCACCATTTCCAGTGCGGGCAAACCGGCGGGAGTGTGGCGCAAAGGCTCGCATTCGAGAACGCGGGCGCTGAGTTCCAGCTTGTTCATCCTGCCAGGCACCGAGGGGACTTCATGGGATGAGCTCTGCGTGAGCCCTGCTTACTCGGCCTGAGCCGGCGCTGCTGCTTCAGCCGAAGCCTTGCGGGCTTCTTCGCGTTCGACCGACTTCATCATGATCGAGGGCGTGGCTTGAGCCTTCTTGGTCTTGATGACCAGGTGGCGCAGAACAGCGTCGTTGTAGCGGAACGAGTGTTCCAGCTCATCCAGCGTGGCTTGGCCGCACTCGATGTTCAGGCAGACGTAGTGAGCCTTGACGAGCTTCTGGATCGGGTAGGCCAGTTGACGGCGACCCCAGTCTTCCAGGCGGTGAACCGAGCCGCCTTGGCCCGTGACCAGCGCTTGGTAACGCTCGACCATGGCGGGCACTTGCTCGCTTTGGTCGGGGTGAACGATAAACACCACTTCGTAGTGACGCATGAGTAAAACTCCTTGAGGATGTCTCGCTGGCCGACCGTCCTGCGCCCCCGCTTTCCATCAGGGGCGGATCGCAATATGCATCTTGAACAGTGGCCCGCAAGGGGCAGCCCGCTACCCAAAAACCATGGGCGGTCGAGCAAGAAAGCTCTCGATTATCACCGATTGAGCGGTCAGACGCAAGCCAGAGGCAGGTCAGGAAATAAGGGACGGACTATTTCCATCGCCCTGCCCCGCCCGCCGAGGCAAATCGGCAACATCGATTTCATGGGGACGGTTGACCACGCCGACCATCACGTAGCTGATGATCATCAGCAGGAACCATGAGCCCAGCTTGGCGATGGACACGAGTTGCCAGCCCTGCGACTGGTTTGGATAGCGCCAGGCGTTGGCGAAGGTGCCGATGTTCTCGGCGAACCAGATGAACAGGGCCACCAGCACGAAACCCAGCAGCAGCGGCATGCGGCGGTAGACCCGCCAAATGCGGAAATACACCCAGGTGCGGGCGAACAGGATGGCGGTCAGCGCGAACAGCGCCCACCGGATATCCATGATGTAGTGGTGCGCGAAGAAGTTCAGGTAGATCAGCACCGACAGCGCCACGCAGGCCGCCAGCGGCGGATGCGCGCGGAAGCGGAAGTCGAACAGGCGCCAGACGCGGGCGAGATAGCTGCCCACCGCCGCGTACATGAAGCCCGTGAACAGCGGCACGCCGCCGATGCGCAGCACGCTGGCCTCGGGATAGATCCACGAACCCGCGGCGGTCTTGAACACTTCCATGCCCGTGCCCACCACATGGAACAGCAGGATCACGCGGGCTTCGCTCCAGGTTTCCATGCGCAGCGCCAGCAGCAGCGCCTGGATGCCCAGCGCGGCCAGGGTCAGGAAGTCGTAGCGGGCCAGCGCGGCGTCTTTCGGATACCACCAGTGCGTGCCCAGCAGCAGCGCGCACATCAGGCCGCCGAACAGGCAGGCCCAGGCCTGCTTCACGCCAAAGCGGAAGAACTCGTAAAGGGCCACGCCAAAACGGCCGCGGCCGGCCAGATTGCTGGCCAGCCGCGATTCCCACTCCTGCAGCCCCGCGATGAGCGGCCAGTCATTGGCCGCCGGATGGCTCACGGAAAGCTCAGCCTTCCACGACGGCGTAGGCCGAGTGGTTGTGGATGGATTCGAAGTTCTCGGCTTCCACGCGGTAGCGGGCGATGCCGGGATGCGCGTTCAGGCGGGCAGCCACGTCGCGCACCAGGTCCTCGACGAACTTGGGATTGTCGTAGGCGCGCTCGGTGACGTACTTCTCGTCCGGGCGCTTGAGCAGGCCCCACAGTTCGCACGAGCCTTCTTCTTCGATCAGGCGGATGACGCCGTCCATGCCGATGTCGGCATTCAGGATGGCCGACACCGTGACGTGCGAGCGCTGGTTGTGCGCGCCGTATTCGGAGATGGCCTTGGAGCAGGGACAGAGGCTGGTGACGGGCACCTGCACGATCAACTCGAACTCGACCTCGTCGCCCTGGGCGCGGGCGATCCATTGCACTTCGTAGTCCAACAGGCTTTGCACGCCGGAAATCGGGGCGGACTTGTTGATGAAGTACGGGAAGGCGGCGGTGATGTCGCCGCGCTCGGCATGCAGCAGCGGCAGCATGTCGGCAGCCATGGCGCGGAACAGGGTCGGCGTCATGGGGATGCTGCGGTACTTTTCCAGCAGGGCCACGAAGCGGGACATGTGCGTCCCTTTTTCTTCGGGCGGCAGCGCCACCGTGAGCGTCCAGTTGGCCACGGTGCCTTGGGGCGAGCCGTCGCCGCTTTCAATCAACATGGGGTGGCGCACGCCACGGATGCCCACGCGCTGAATCGGGATGTGCCGGGTGTCCGCCGAACTCTGGACGTCGGGCATCACGATGGCGGGGTCGATCGGAGAATTCATTTCGGCTTACCTGTCTAGGCAATCAGTCGTGAAAACGCACGGGCCTAGGAATCTTTGAGAAGGGGGCCATTATCGCCCATAGTCCGCGGATCGCCAGGGAAAACCCTTTTATCCGTAGGTTGGCGGGGCCGGAACAGTGTGTTTCATCGCCGCGGACAGTGGCCTGGCCCCTGCCCGCGGAATCGGGCCGGATTCAGCCCAGCAGATCGGCGTAACGGGCGCGGATCGCGCTTTCGATGCCCGCCGCGTCCAGGCCGATGCCGGCCCACAGCGCCGACTGCTCGCCGTGGTCGATGAACTCGTCGGGCAGGCCCAGTTGCAGGACCGGGATCGCAACCCCCGCCGCGCTCAGCGTTTCCAGCACCGCGCTGCCGGCGCCGCCCATGATGGAAGCGTCTTCCAGCGTAACCAGGGCGTCATGGCGGCTGGCCAGGTCGAGGATCAGTTCGCGGTCGATCGGCTTGACGAAGCGCATGTCGGCCACGGTGGCATCGAGCTTTTCAGCCGCGCCCAACGCGGCCTGAAGTAGCATGCCGAATCCCAGGATGGCGATCTTGCGGCCCTCGCGGCGCACCACGCCGCGGCCGAGCTCGACCGTGTCAAGGCCGGGCGCTTCAGCCGCGCCGCAGCCCGCGCCGCGCGGATAGCGCACCGACGCCGGGCCGGGATACTGATAACAGGTCGACAGCAGCAGCCGCGTTTCGTTTTCGTCCGAGGGCGTGGCCACGACCATGTTGGGCACGCAGCGCAGGAAGGCGATGTCGTAATTGCCCGCATGCGTGGCGCCGTCCGCGCCCACCAGGCCGGCGCGGTCCAGCGCGAAGGTCACGTCCAGGTTCTGCAGGGCCACGTCGTGGATGAACTGGTCGTAGCCGCGCTGCATGAAGGTGGAGTAGATCGCGACCACGGGCTTCTGGCCTTCGCAGGCGATGCCCGCGGCGAACGTCACGGCGTGCTGCTCGGCGATGCCCACGTCGAAGTAGCGCTGCGGAAAGCGCTTTTCGAATTCCACCAGCCCGCTGCCCTCGCGCATGGCGGGCGTGATGGCGACCAGGCGCGAATCCTGTTCGGCCATGTCGCACAGCCACTGGCCGAACACCTGCGTGAAGCTGCGCTTGCCCGGCGCCTTCGATTGCTGGATGCCGACGGCCGGATCGAACTTGCCCGGACCGTGGTACAGCACCGGGTCGGCCTCGGCCAGCTTGTAGCCCTGGCCCTTCTTGGTGACCACGTGCAGGAACTGCAGGCCTTCCAGGGCCTTGAGGTTCTGCAGCGTGGGCACCAGCGCGTCCAGGTCGTGCCCGTCGATCGGGCCGACGTAGTTGAAGCCGAATTCCTCGAACAGCGTGGCCGGCGTGACCATGCCCTTGGCATGCTCTTCGAAGCGGCGCGCCAGTTCCAGCACCGGCGGCACGTGTTGCAACACCGCGCGGCCGACGTTCTTGGCGGCCGCATAGAAGCGGCCCGACATCAGGCGCGCCAGGTAGCGGTTCAGCGCCCCCACTGGCGGTGAGATCGACATGTCGTTGTCGTTCAGGATCACCAGCAGGTTGATGTTGGGCGTGACGCCGGCATTGTTCATGGCTTCGAAGGCCATGCCGGCGGACATCGCGCCGTCGCCGATGATGGCGATGTGCTGGCGCTGCACGCCGGCGTTGCGCGAGGCCACCGCCATGCCCAGCGCCGCGGAGATGGAAGTGGACGAATGCGCGGTGCCGAAGGCGTCGTACTCGGATTCACTGCGCTTGGGGAAACCCGAAATCCCGCCCTGCTGGCGCAGCTTGGCCATGCCGGCGCGGCGGCCAGTCAGGATCTTGTGCGGGTAGGACTGGTGGCCTACGTCCCAGACGATGCGGTCATGCGGCGTGTCGAACACCTGATGCAGGGCCAGGGTGAGCTCGACCGTGCCCAGGTTGGACGACAGGTGCCCGCCCGTTTTGGACACCGATTCCAGCACGAAGCCGCGCAGCTCGTCGGCCAGCTTCTTCAGCTCGCGGCGATCCAGGCGCTTGAGGTCAGCCGGGGATTGAATGCGGTCCAGTAAATCTGTCGTCATGCTTTTATGTGGTTCGTTGGCCCGGTCTGCCTCCAGCCCGGGCTGGTCCCGGTTCAGCGGTCTCGTAGGACGATGAAGTCGGCCAGTTCAGCCAGGCGCGATCCGGCCTCGCCCAGCGGAGCCAGGGCGGCCAGCGCGTCCTCACGCAGTTCCTGGGCGAACGCGCGCGCGCCGTCCAGGCCCAGAAGCGATACATAGGTGGGCTTGTTCTCGGCGGCGTCCTTGCCCGGCGTCTTGCCCAGGCTGGCGCTGTCGGCGGTCACGTCCAGGATGTCGTCGACCACCTGGAAGGCCAGGCCCACCGCCTGCGCGTAGGCGTCCAGCGCCTGGCGCGAGGCCGAACTGGCGCCCGCCACGATGCCGCCCAGGGCCACGCTGCAAGCCAGCATGGCGCCCGTCTTCATGCTGTGCATGGTTTGCAGTTCGTCGCGCGACAGCGCGCGGCCGACGCTGAACAGGTCAATGGCCTGGCCGCCGGCCATGCCCTGGCTGCCGGCGGCGCGCGCCAGCGACTGGGTGGCCTGCACGATCAGCGCGGGCGCGATCGGCATGGAAGCCAGCAGATCGAAGGCCAGCGGTTGCAGCGCATCGCCCGCCAGCATGGCGGTGGCTTCGTCGAACTTCACGTGGGTGGTGGGACGGCCGCGGCGCAGCGTGTCGTCATCCATGCAGGGCAGATCGTCATGCACCAGCGAATAGGCGTGGATCAGTTCCACCGCCGCGGCGGCGCGGTCCAGCGAGGCCTGCACGGCCAGCACGCTGCCGCTGACGGGGCAGGCCTGCCCCGCCGCGTAGACCAGCGCGGCGCGCACCCGCTTGCCGCCGCCAAGCACGGCGTAGCGCATGGCTTCATGCAGCCGCGCGGGCAACGCGTCCGCCGGGGGGAGCAGATCGTCCAGGACGTCTTCGACGTGCTGGACACGGCCTTGCAACCATTCCGGGAAGGCGAGTTGAATTTGCTTCATCGGGTTCTTATTCGTCATCCAGCGCCGCCGGGTCCAGCGGACGCAGCAAGTCGCCCTCCAGGACCTTGACCTGCTGTTCGGCCTGCGCCAAGCGTTCCTGGCAGACCCGCGTGAGCGCCACGCCGCGCCGGTAGGCGGCCAGCGACTGCTCCAGCGGCAACGAGCCGTCTTCCATGGCCGCTACCAGCGATTCGAGTTCGGCCAGCGCCGTTTCGAAATCCTGGGGCAAGGGACGGTCATCGATCTGCGGATCGGCTTGTGAAGATTTGGCCAAACGGGTCTCCGAGGGCGCTAGGGGTGGGTCAATCCGTGAATTGTACGAGATACCCGCAAGGCCGTCGGGCTTGCCGCCGCGCGCGGCGCGTCTCAGGCCGCAGCGCCTGCCAGCCCCGCAATGGCGCCCTGCAGCAGCGGCGCCACGCGCGTACGCAGGTCCGCCTCGGGCAAGAGGCTGGCGGG
Organism: Achromobacter sp. ACM02; assembly: GCF_014851605.1. Lineage (NCBI taxonomy): Bacteria > Pseudomonadati > Pseudomonadota > Betaproteobacteria > Burkholderiales > Alcaligenaceae > Achromobacter > Achromobacter sp. ACM02. The sequence continues at coordinate 82,805 of NZ_JACUZY010000008.1, read as the reverse complement.
CCCGCCGCAGCTCATGACGAAGACGCCCTCGCCCGTGATGGAGGCAAACGGCACGGCGACCGCATTGATCCCCGACTGCCATTCGCCGATGGCGTAGCAGCAGCCCGTGTCGCGCAGTTCGGCGCGGGCGCGCTCCATGGCGGCCGCGTCCGGCGCGGTCTCGCCCAGCCGGGCCAACGCGTCGGCACAGGCCTGGGGCGGCAGGCTGGCCAGGTAGGCCCGGCCCATGGCGCTGTCCAGGCTGGCGCGATAGCCGACGGGCAGGCGCAGGTAGAGCGCCGAAGACCCATGGATGGCCTCGACGTAGGTCATGGCATCGCCATCGAAGGCGCCCAGGGCCACCGCGCCGCCGGTGGCGCGCGCCAGCTCGGTCATCGAGGCCTTGGCCAGTTCGCGCACCTCCAGCCCGGCCAGCAGGCCGAAGCCCAGCGCCAGCACGCCATAGCCAGGCGAATATTTGCCGGTGTCCGGGTGATAGCGCAGATAACCCAATTCAGTAAGGGTGTAGGTGATGCGGCTGATGGTGGGCTTGGGCAAACCGGTCAGGCGCGCCAGGTCCAGATTGCCCAAGGCCGTCACGCCATGGCGAAAACAGCGCAGTACATCCAGCCCGCGCGCCAGTGCGGTAATGAAATCAGGCGAGTTGGCGCCCCCGCCCGCGCCGGCGGCGCGCTTGCGGCGCGCGGGCAGGCTGAGTTCGACCTTGCCGTCCGGTTTGGCGGCGGGATGGGCGATGCGCTTGGCGTCAGAAAAAGATTGCATTTCTATTCGCTTCGTTTTTATAGTTTATTTCGAATAACAAAATTAAATTCCATTTTACGGAATTTAATGCACCCAAGGAGACTTGGCAAGCGCTACCCGCAGCGCCAAGCCAGGCCCGAACATCCACTCATGCACGCGATTTCAAGGGGAAAAACATGATTCGCACTAGCTTCAAACTGCTGGCCACCCTGCTGCTCAGCGCCGCCGCGCTGGGCGCCCAGGCCGAAACCTATCCGGCCCGGCCGATCAAGGTGGTCTCGCCCTTCCCCGCCGGCGGCGCCACCGACGTGCTGACCCGCATCCTGGCCGAGCGCATGGCCAAGACGCTGGGCCAGCCCATGATCGTCGAGAACAAGGCAGGCGCCGGCACCTCGATCGGGGCGGCCTTTGTTTCGCGCGAAGCGCCGGACGGCTACACCATCCTGATGGCGACCAACTCCACGCTGGTCACCAACCGCTATCTGTACAAGGAACTGCCCTACGATCCCGATGGCTTCGCCCGCATCGGCATGGTCGGCGTCGGGCCGCTGGTCCTGCTGTCCAGCCCCAAGCGGCCGTTCAACAGCACCCAGGACGTGGTGGCCTACGCCAAGCAGAATCCAGGCAAGCTGACCTTCGCCACCTTCGGCCCGGGCACGTCCTCGCACCTGGCGGGCGAACTCTTCAAGGAACGCGCGGGCATCGACATCCTGCACGTGCCCTTCAAGGGCGCGACCCAGGCCCTGCCCGCCCTGGTCAGCGGCGACGTGGACCTGTTCTTCGACATGGTGGCCACCGGCATGCCGCAGGCCGATGCCGGCAAGGTCAAGGTCTTCGCCATCACCAGCCCGGGCCGCCTGGCGACGCAGCCCAAGCTGGCGACGCTGGCCGAACAAGGCTATCCCGCGTTCGACATGACCGCCTGGTTCAGCTTCGTGGCGCCCAAGGGCACCCCCGCCCCCGTGATGGAAAAGCTGCAGCAGGCCCTGGCCGAGACCCTGCAGGACGAGACCATCAAGAAGCGCATGCTGGACATGGGCATCGACCCGCGCTCGGGCACGGCTGCCGAACTGGACAAGCAGATCAAAACCGAACAGCCGATCGTGGCGCAACTGATCAAGCAGGCCAATATCGTCCTGCAATGATGGCGCGGCTGGTTTCGTGACAAAACGTAGGCGGGCCCGCGCCCGCCCGTGAATGCGCCGCGCCGCGCGGCGTCCGCCGGCAGAGGGCTCCAGCGCCCCTGCCGGTTTTTCATGCGCGTCGATATGCCCTCTAACTCCTGGATACAGAACCAGGACGCTGCCCGCTGCTATGGTGAAAAAGTAGACACCGCCATGGGAGCCCGATGCCGTACGCCGAAGAGAAATATGCGCGCCTGGATGCCGCCCGCTGGTTGGCGGCGGTAGCCGTCGTGCTGCTGCACAGCGCCGCCATGGTGGTAAGCAACCCCGCGGTGTACGGCGGGGGAGCGTGGCTGGCGGCCAATCTGTATGACTCTGCGGCGCGCTGGTGCGTGCCCGTGTTCGTCATGGTCAGCGGCGCCCTGCTGCTGGATCCCGACAAGCCGCAGGACGCGCGCCAGTTCTACAGCCGGCGCATGGCGCGGATCTGCGCGCCGCTCTTGTTCTGGACGTTCTTCTATCTGGCCTGGCGCACGGCGCTGGATTGGTGGGACGACGGCCGCATCGATTTTTCGTTCTGGCCGCGCAAGCTGGTGCAGGGCGAGCCGTACTACCACCTGTGGTACCTGTACATGATCGTGGGCCTGTATCTGTTCGCGCCGCCGGTGCGCGTCCTGTATGCGCGCAGCACGCCGCGCGCCCGCGCCTTGTGGGTCGTCGGCATCCTGGGCGTGGCGATCCTGGACGCGCTGTACCGCCGCGCGCTGGGCGCGCCCGCGGGCTTCTTCCTGACCTGGTTCCTGCCCTATCTGGGCTACTTCGTGGCGGGCCGCCTGATCTTCGACGGCCAGATGCGCATCCCGCGTCCCGGCCTGATGCTGGCGGCCAGCGTCGCCGCGACCGCGCTGGGCGTGTACACGATGTCGAGCAACCGCGCGCTGGATACCTACTTCTACGACTACTTCAGTCTCACGGTGCCGTTCATGTCGCTGGCCGCATTCCAGTGGATCGTTGGGTCGCCGCGCCTGCCGCGGCTGGCCTCGCTGGCGCCTTTGACCTTCGGCGTCTACCTGATCCATCCACTGTTCCTGGACGTGGCGCATCGCGCCGGCGCCTTGACGGGCGCGCGCAACGAGGCCTGGACGCTGCCCATGCTGGCGGTGGCCGTGTTCATGTTGTCGGCGGCCAGCAGCTGGCTGATGAGACGCCATCCGGCCACCCGGCGCTTCGTCTGAAAGGCCTACATCTTCAAGGGGTTATGCCTCGCGCAGCGCGTGCACGACGGCTACGGCATAACTTCACGAAGCTTCGCAGATCTTCACGGGCGCGGGGTAAGGGCTTGGGGTACAATTCACGGCTTATTTGATCGGCCAGACACCGATTTTTCTTCGCGCCAGCACGGAACGCATCCTGCGGATTTCAAAGCCGCCAGGCAAAAGCCCCTCCGTCCTGGCTTTTTTATCCGAGCGGGGGGAATCATGACCGACATCGGTCGGATGGCACATGTAGTGCCAGCTCGCACCCAGCTACCCGTCAGCGCGTATTTTGACGAAGCCCTCTTTGCCCGCGAGCAAGAACTCATTTTCAAGCAATCCTCACAATACGTCGGCCACCAGAAAGTGGTGCCCGAAATCGGGGATTGGCGTACGTTGGTCCAGGAAGACGGAGGACGCGTGCTGGTTCGCAACCAGCAAGGCGTCGAACTCATCTCAAATGTCTGCCGCCACCGCCAGGCGCTGATGCTTGGCGGCGAAACCGGCAATGTGGCCGGCAACTGCAATACGCATGGCAATCTGAAGGCAACCGGCGGCAATATCGTCTGCCCCTTGCATCGTTGGACGTACAACAACCAGGGCGAGTTGTTGGGCGCGCCCCAGTTCGCCACCACGCCCTGCATGAACCTGCAGAAGTTCCGCCTGCGCGACTGCCATGGCCTGCTGTTCGAAGGCCCGCGTGATCCGGCCGCCGACATGGCGCCGCTGTTCTCGCGCCCGGAATTCGACTTCGGCGACTACGTGCTGGACCACGTCGAAGTGCACCAGTGCAACTACAACTGGAAGACCTTCATCGAGGTCTACCTCGAGGACTACCACGTCGGTCCGTTCCATCCGGGCCTGGGCCGCTTCGTCACCTGCGACGACCTGAGCTGGGAGTTCAACGACTGGTACAGCCTGCAGAAGGTCGGCGTGCACAACGCCCTGGCGCAGCCGGGGTCCGACGTGTACAAGCAATGGCACGACCGCCTGCTGGCGTTCCGCGAAGGCGATGCGCCTGATTTCGGCGCGGTCTGGGTCACGTACTTCCCGACCCACATGATCGAGCTGTATCCGCATGTGCTGGTGCTCTCCACGCTGTACCCGAAGGGCCCGCAGGAAACTGTGAACGTGGTCGAGTTCTACTACCCCGAGGAAATCGCCGCCTTCGAACGCGAATTCGTCGAGGCGCAGCGCGCCGCCTACATGGAAACGGCGATCGAGGACGACGAGATCGCCGAGCGCATGGACGCGGGCCGCAAGGCGCTGATGCTGCGCGGCGTGAACGAAACCGGTCCCTACCAGTCGCCCATGGAAGACGGCATGCAGCACTTCCATGAATGGTATCGCCGCATCATGCAGGAGCGGGTCTGAAGCCTGGCTTCGGAGCCTGTCCCATGCAAAAAGGCCTCGCACATGCGAGGCCTTTCTTCTTTCCGGCTGCCGCGATCAGCGGCCCAGCACACCCGCCACCGTACGCTCGCCAATGGCCAGTCCCACCGTCATGCCCACGCCCGAGTGCATCACCGCAACCGTCGTGGCCGGGTCCACCGGCATGACCGAGAACGGCGCGGGGCCATGCGCGCCATAGACGCCCTGCCAGCGCTCCAGCACGCGCAGGCGCGCGCCCAGCGCCTGGGTCGCCAGGTCCAGCATCGCGTTGTCGACCGCCTCGTCGTTGAACGGCGGCGCGTCCTGGCCGTAGCGGTGCGAATCGCCGATGATCAGTTCGCCATAAGGCGTGGGGCTGATCAGCAGGTGGATGCCGTTCTCCAGCAGCATGGGCGTGCGCGCCTGGATCACGTCGCGCAACGCCAGCGCCGACGGCAGGTCCGAGAATGCGCCGTAATGCACGCAGGACAGGCCGGTCAGCAAGGGGCGGTCCAGCGCGATGGGATGAGTCTCGAACGCGGCGCGCAACATCTGCAGGCGCGTGACCTCCAGGTTCATCGGCGCAAAGCGCTCGGGCAGCAGGGTCAGGTAGTCATGCCCGGGGCAGACGAACACGTGTCCGCCCTTGAATTCGCCAGCCGAGGTACACACCAGCCCGCCCTCGACCGCGCGCGCCAGCGTGCCGGTGATGAACTGCACACCCAGCGATTCCGCGAGGTAGCGCGTGATGGCCGGCAGCGCCTCGCGCGAATAGATCTGCAGATCGTCATGACCTTGCAAACCCGCGCAGTGGTGCGCGAGCTGGCCGCCGTACAACCGGGCCACCTCGCGGGCCGACAGCAGGTCGGCGCGATAGCCTTCCTGGCGCATGCGCGTGTCGGCGAATTCCTGCAGCACGTCCGCCTCTTCGGCATTGCGCGCCAGCACCAGGGCGCCGTTGGCGCGCACATGGAAACCCGCTCGGTCCGCCAGTTCCAGCCACAGTTCGCGCGCCTGCTGGGCGTGCGACAGCATCATGCCTGGGGCCTGGCCCGTCACGATGACCTGGCCGAAATTGCGGATGGTGGCGCCATGCGCCTGGCGGCTGCGCTCGATCACGGCCACCGACAGGCCGCGCTTGGCGGCGGCCCAGGCGTGGGCGATGCCCAACATGCCGGCGCCCACCACGACTACGTCGAAATTTTTCATCTGTGGAACATTGCAAAGGGAAATGCGGCGGGAGCCGCCCTGGCGGGCGCCCCCGGGGCGCGGCGGCGTCCGGCGCCGCCGCGGTCAAACGGACTTACTTCTTCTTCGGCTCGGACTTGCCGTCGTAGCGCTTGGTCCACTCGGCGATGATGCGGTCGCGGTTGGTGGCGGCCCAGGTGAAGTCGTTCTTGATCATGCGTTGCATCAGGTCGGCCGGCAGGTTCGGATTGGACGTGGCGATCGACGGGATGGCCAGCACGGCGAAGTTGGCCTTGTACAGTTCGTTGGCTTCGCGGCTGGCGGAGAAGTCGGCCAGCTTGCGGGCGGCTTCCAGGTTCTTGGTGCCCTTCATGATGGCGGTGGCTTCCACTTCCCAGCCCAGGCCTTCCGAGGGGAACACGGCTTCGACGGGCGCGCCGTCGGCCTTCAGCTTGGCGGCGCGGTAGTCGAACGACACGCCGATCGGGAATTCGCCGGCGGCAGCCATGTTGCAGGGCTTGGAGCCCGAGTGCGTGTACGAACCGATGTTCTTGTGCAGGGCGTCCATGTAGGCCCAGCCCTTCTCTTCACCGAAGATCTGCAGCCAGGCGCTGACGTCCAGGAAGCCGGTGCCCGACGAAGCCGGGTTCGGCATCACGATCTTGCCGGCGTACACCGGCTTGGTCAGGTCCTGCCACGAAGTGGGCTTGGGCAGCTTCTGCTTTTCGGCTTCGATGGTGTTGAAGCAGATGGCGGCGGCGAAGCCGTCCATGCCGACCCAGCTGGGCTCGGCCTTGGCGTCGCGCATGTTGGCGGCGATCTGGTCCAGGCCCTTGGGGGCGTAGGGCTGCAGCATGCCTTCCTTGTCCATCAGGCCCAGCGAGGTGCCGGCCAGGCCCCAGATGGCGTCGGCCTTGGGGTTGTTCTTTTCGGCCAGCAGCTTGGCGGTGATGATGCCGGTGGAGTCGCGCACCCACTGGATCTTGATGTCGGGATTGGCCTTCTCGAACGCGGCCTGGTAGGCCTTGATCTGGTCGGCTTCGAGCGCGGTGTAGACCGTCAGCGTGGTCTCGGCGGAGGCGGCGCCCATCACGCCCGTCAGGGCGGCGGCCAGTGCAAGCAGCTTGTAGCGATTCATGAAGTACTCCGTGGGTAGGCGGAAAAAGGCTGAGGGAGGCCCCCGGGGCTGGCGCGAACCGGCCCCGGCAAGCGGTGCAGACAGGTGAGAGGGTTAGGGGCGCTGGCCTGCGGACAAGCGGGCTTCGATATCGGAGATCACGCCAGGCAGGTCGGCGACGGTATCGATCAGGTAGTGCGGCGCGGCGGGCGACAGCTCCAGGCTGGCGGCGGTGCGCGCTTTCTGGCGGCCTGCGTCGTCCAGGCTCAGGTATTCCTCCAGCGTCAGGCCGGCGGCGTTGCCCGACAGCAGCAGGCCCACGGTCCACATGCCGGCGCGGCGTCCCTCTTCGATGCCGGGCGCGGTGTCGTCGACCTTGACGCAGGCGGCCACGTCGGACAGGCCGAGTTCGACCACATTCTTCAGCGCCATCGCGGGCGCCGGGCGCGCGCGCGGCACGTCGTCGCTGGCGACGATGCAATCAGGCTCCAGGCCTTCGGTGGCGGCGCGCTCGACCACGCGGCGCATGACGCTGGCGGGGTAGCCCGAGCACGAGCCGATCTTCAGGCCGTGCTGGCGCAGAGCGCGCAGCAGTTCTGCCGCGCCGGGGATCGCCGCCGAATACTGGGCAACCTTCTCCAGCTGCATCGGCAGGAAGCGCTCGTAGATGGCGGTCACGTCGTCATCGGTGGGCAGGCGGCCGAACTGGGCCTGGTACTGGCTGGCGATGACCGGCTCATTGCAGAGCGTGCGGATGTGGTCCCACTTGCCCATGCCCATCGGGCCGCGGGCCTGCGCCAGCGACATTTCCACGCCGAACTGCGAGAACGCGTCCACGAACACCTTGGTGGGCGCGAAGGAACCGAAGTCGACCAGCGTGCCGGCCCAGTCGAAGATCACCGCCTCCAGGCGGACGGGCAAAGGCGAAACAGTCATGAGGGTCATCCTTGAAAAATCGTTCAATGGGCCGCGGGGCGGCGCCAGGCCTGGCTGCGCGCCACCAGCGCGCGGCTGGCCAGGTGCAGGACCAGGGCAGCGACGGCCGAACTGGCCATGATCACGGTGCACATGGCGGCGGCGGGACCGATGAAGCCGGCGTCGTCCATGTTCAGCACCGCGACCGCGGCCAGCACCGTCGACGGGCTGTACAGAAACACGACCGCGGACACCGTGGTCATGGCGGAAACAAACAGATAGCGGGCCACGTCCAGCGCGGCCGGCAGGCACATCGGCAGCGTCACGCGCAGGAAGGTCGTCAGGCGCGGCACCTTGAGCGACGCGGAGGCCGCTTCGAATTCGGGGTCCAGCGCATTGAGCGCGGTGGCAGCCGTGAGGTGCGCGCTGGTGTAGAAGTGGACGATGGTGCACAGGACCAGCAGCGGCATGGTGCCGTACAGCACGTTCAGCGGGTTCGACAGGCTGTTGAAGAAGAAGATGTAGCCCAGGCCCAGCACCAGGCCCGGCACCGCCATGGGCATCAGCGCCAGCATGCCGACCATGCCGCGCAGGCCGCGCGCAAGCTGGCCGCGGGCGGGCACCTTCTCCATCATCCATGCGCCGGTGAAGACCACGGCCGTGCCGGCCAGGGCGGTGCAGAACGCCAGCTGCAGGCTGTTGCGCCAGGCCAGCCAGCCGCCGCCGTCCATGTTGTCGAAGTCGTACGAACGCAGCGACATCGACAGGTTGTAGGGCCACATCTTCACGAAGGACGCCCACACCGCCACGCCGATGATCAGCAGCAGGAACGCCGCCAGCACGCCGGCCAGCGCCAGGAACGCGGCATCGCGGCGGCGGTTGACGCCCGCGGCATAGGGCTGGGCCCGGCCGCTCAGCTGAGCGCCTTGTCGGGCGCGCAGCCGCCGGTCCAGGGCGAAGGTCAGGATCGCGGGAAGCAGCAGCAGGATGCCGATGGCCGCGCCCTTGGGAAAGTTCTGCTGGCCGACCACGGCCTTGTAGGCTTCCATCGCCAGCACGTTGTAATCGCCGCCCACGACCTTGGGCACGCCGAAGTCGGTCACCGTCAACGTGAACACCACGCAGCAGGCCGAAAACACGGCGTAGCGGGTGCCGGGCAGGGTCACGGTCAGGAAGGTGCGCCAGGGGCCGGCGCCCATGGCGCGCGCGGCGTCATAAAGACGGCCGTCGGCCAGGGCCAGGCCGGTCAGCAGAATCATCAGCGCGTGCGGGAAGGTATAGAAAGCCTCGCCCACGACGATGCCCCAGAAACCGTAGATGGTCGCGCCGCCCGTCAGGCTCTTGAGCAGACCCTGGTTGCCTAGCAGGTACACCAGCGCGATACCCGGCAGCAGCGACGGCGCCAGCAGCGGCAGCAAGGCGACGGTGCGCAGCAGGCCCTTGCCCGGCAGGCGCGTGCGGGTCAGGCCATAGGCGAATCCATAGGCGCAGGGCACGACCAGCAAGGTCGTCACCACGCCCACCGCGAGGCTGCGCGCGACCATGGCCATGAAGCCGTCGCCGCCGATGATGTCCGCAAGCACCGATAACCCGGCCCAGGCGCCATCGCTGTCGGTCACCGACTTGAGCAGGATGGCGGCCAGCGGCAGCGCCAGGAACAGCAACAGGCCCAGCGCCAGGGCGCCCTGCCCGGTGGCCAGGCCGAAGGCGCCAACCCAGGCCGGCAGCGGGCGGCGGCCCAGCGCCGGGGCCGGCATGGGCGCTGCGATATTTCCAGCAGCCGGCGCGGCGGCGTTGGAGGAACGGTTCATGGCCGGATCAAGCGTAGGCGCGTATCGCATGGCGCGGCAGCTCCACCCAGCAGCGGCTGGCGGCGTGAGGGCCCAGCAGGGCGTCTCCGATTTCGGGGGACACGATGGAATGCACCGTGCTGCCGGGCACGCCCTCAAGGCGCAAGGCCAGGCGATAGCCGCGGCCAAGGAACACGCCGTCCAGCACATCGGCCAGCATGGCGTTGGGCTGATCCGGGCGCGCGGTGCTGACGCGCACCGCTTCCGGGCGCACGAACAGCTTGCCGCTGGCGGCGTCCAGCGCCTCGTCCACGGCCAGCTCCTGGCGTCCGACGCGGGCGCGGTGCGCGTCCATGCGTTCGAACGGCAGCCAGTTCGCCTCGCCCACGAAATCGGCGATGAAGGCCGAGCCGGGCTGGCGGTAGAGTTCCCGCGGCGTGCCGTACTGCTCGATGATGCCGCCATTCATTACGGCGATGCGGTCGGCCATCACCATGGCCTCTTCCTGGTCGTGCGTGACCATCAGCGTGGTGATGGACAGGCGCTTCTGCAGGGCCCGCAGCTCGATGCGCAGATGCTCGCGCACGCGGGCGTCCAGCGCCGACATGGGCTCGTCCAGCAGCAGCAGGGACGGCGATGGCGCCAGCGCGCGCGCCAGGGCCACGCGCTGCTGCTGTCCGCCGGAAATCTGTCCCGGATATTTATCCGCCGCGCCCGCCAGGCCGACCAGCGTCAGCATTTCCTCGACGCGGTTGGCGACGTGGTTGCGGTGGGCGCGCTTGCCGCTCAGGCCGTAGGCCACGTTCTGGGCCACCGTCAGGTTGGGAAACAGCGCGTACGACTGGAACAGGATGCCGTAGTCGCGCGCCTGCGGTTCGGCGTGCGAGATGTCGCGCCCGGACAGCACGATGGTGCCGCTGTCCTGGCGCTCGAGGCCGGCGATGGCGCGCAGCAAGGTAGTCTTGCCGCAGCCCGAGGGGCCCAGCAGGCACACCAACTCCCCGGCGCGGATGTCGAGCGAGACGTCCGACAGCGCGGTGTGGCTGCCAAAGCGCTTCACCAGATGCCTGACAGAGAGAAATGCGGTATCGCGTTCGGCCATGGGGCCTCCGGTTTGGGAACGAAGGCAGTATGGAAGACGCGTATTGAGTGTTTATGACACTTCGCGCAAATGCAGTAATAAAAACATCAAATTATTTTGGTGTACTGGCGGTCTTGCGCATTGCGCCCCTATTCCGCCCCCTGCACCGTGCTTGTCGCCGAACTCAAATCCTTCTACGCCGTGGCCCGCTGCGGCACCGTCACCAAGGCCGCCGCCCAGTTGGGCGTCAGCCAGCCCACGGTGACGGGGCAATTGCGCCAGCTGGAGTCGCGTTACGGCGTCGAACTGTTCCACCGCCAGGGGCGCGGCATGCGCCTGTCGGACGCCGGCCACAGCCTGATGCCCATGGTGGAAAAGCTGGTCCAGCAGGAAACCGAGATCGACTTCCGGCTGCGCGACGCCAGCGACCTGCGCGAAGGCAATCTGCGCATCGGCGCCACCGGCCCCTACTACATCATGGACACGGTGCGCGCCTATAACCAGCGTTATCCGGGCATAGACCTGACGCTGGCTATCGGCAATTCGCAAAGCATGCTGCAGGCGCTGCATGACTATCGCATCGAGATTGCCACGTCGTCGTTTCTGATGGATGACAAGCACCTGTACCGCCGCATGATCGCGGCCGACCCCATCCGGGTGGTGGCGCATCGCGACCATCCCTTGGCGCGCCACGGCCACGTCCGTCTGGCCGACCTGGCCGAACACGCGCTGCTGCTGCGCGAACCCGGCTCCATGACGCGGCAGCTGACGGAGGACGCCTTGCAGGCGGCCGGCGTCACGGTAAGCCGCACGCTGGAAATCGGCAGCCGCGAGTCCATCCGCCAGGCCATCCTGTGCGGCCTGGGGATCAGCCTGATCCCATCGCGCGAAATCCCGTCCCATCCCGATCTGGCGGCCCTGGACATCGAGGGCGCAGACATCGTGATGCACGAATACCTGTACTGCCTGCGCGAGCGCCAACCGGTGCAGCTGATCGCGCGCTTTCTGGAGATGGCGCCAGCCGCCGGCTGAGCGCCGCCCTCCCCTATGCGGCCACCCAGGAGACAACCATGGCCTTGACCTTGCAAGATATCGAGCAGATTTTCCTGGAGCGCGGGCACCGCTCCTATGACGGCGAATCCGTCAGCCACCTGCGGCATGCGCTGCAGACCGCGGCGCTGGCCGAGCGCAACGGCGCCGGCGCCCACCTGATCACCGCCAGCCTGCTGCACGACCTGGGCCATCTCATCGCCGACCGGCCTGGCACGCCGACGCTGCGCGGCATCGACGACAAGCACCAGTACTTCGTCCTGCCCTTCCTGCGCGGCCTGTTCAGCTCGGCGGTGCTGGACCCGATCCGGCTGCACGTGGAAGCCAAGCGCTACCTCTGCTATGTGGAACCGCAATATGAAGCGTCGCTCTCGGAGGATTCGAAACGCAGCCTGGCGCTGCAGGGGGGCAGTTTCGATGCGAGCCAGGCGGTGGAATTCGCGAGCATGCCGGGCGCGCCGGATGCGATCCGCCTGAGGCGCTGGGACGACATGGCCAAGGTTCCGGGGCTGGCAACGCCGCCCCTGGACCACTTCCTGGAAATCGCCGAGAGCATCTCGGGCCGGGTCAAGCTGGCTGCCATCTGGTAGGGCTGGCCGGAAAGCCGTGCGTCCTGGCGGCCCAGACCACCGCCAACGTCGCCGCCAACAGCGCCAGCAGCACCGGTACGAACGCGGCCACGCCCAGGCGTTCGAGCAACGCGCCGCCTACGATCCCGCCTGCGGCAATCGCCGTGTTCCACGCGGTCACCAGCATGGACTGCGCCACGTCCGCGGCATCGCCCGACGTCTTGGCCAGCGCGGTCTGGAACAGCGTCGGCGAGCCGCCGAACGCCACGCCCCAAGCCCCCACCGACAGATAAAGCATGGCCGGCATGCCGCCCGCGATACCCAGCGCCAGCGCGGCCAGGCCGAACAGGGCGATGCAGGCCAAAGTCAGCGCCCGCAGATGACGGTCGATCAACGTCCCGATCAGCCAGATGCCGGCCAGGGAGCTGAGTCCGAACACCAGCAGCACCAGCTCGGTGTTTGCAGCCATGCCCAGCGATGCCAGGAACGGCGCGATATAGATGTAGAGAATGTTGTGCGCCAGGACGAACGCCAACACCGCGAACAGCACCGGGCGCACGCCGGGCAGCAGGAATACGCGCCGCAGCGGCAGTTGCCGGCCCCGGGCCTGTCCCGCAAAGTCCGGCACCCGCAAACGCACCCAGACCATCAGGACCAAGGCCAGCCCGCTCATGATGCCAAAGCCTGCGCGCCAGCCCCACAGCGCGCCCAGGAACGTGCCGGCCGGAACGCCCAGCGACAGCGCCAGCGGCGCACCCAGCATCGCCACCGCGATCGCGCGCCCTTGCTGATGTGCGGGCACCATGCGCGCGGCGTAACCTGCCAGCAGCGCCCACAACAGTCCCGCCGACACGCCGGCCAGGAAGCGCGCGGCCAGGGTCAGCACATAGCCGGATGACAGCGCGGTCACCGTGTTGGCCAGCACGAACCCGGCGATCGCCGCCAGCAGCAGCGGACGCCGCCGCACGCCCTGGGTCGCGGCGACCAGCGGGATCGCCGCCACCAACGACCCGATCGCGTAGATGGTGACGGTCTGGCCGATGCTGGCCTGGGACACGGCCAGGCCCTGCGCCATCTGCGGCAGCAGCCCGGCCGGCAGCGCCTCGGTCAGGATGGTGATGAAGCCGGCCATCGCCAGCGCCAGCAAGGCGCCCAGCGGCAGGCGGTCGCGACCGGCGGGGGGATGCGTGGGCGCAGTACGCGGACGCGGGGAATTCGTGGTTTTTTTCATCTCAGGCACCTTGGTTGAAGCTTGGTGCCGAGACGATAGAGTCCCCCGGATTAAAGAAAAAGTAGGCTACATTTCCTTCTTATGCGGAACTATATGTCCGCAATCGAGGAAACAGATGGATAGCCTCAATGGCTTTGTCGTATTCGTGCAGGTCGCCGAAACGCGCAGCTTCGTCGCCGCCGGCCGGCTGCTGGGCGTGTCGGCATCCGCCATCGGCAAAAGCGTGGCGCGACTGGAAGAAAAACTGGGCGTGCGCCTGTTCCACCGCAGCACGCGCAGCGTCACCTTGACGGCCGAGGGGGCGCTGTTCCTGGAACGCAGCCGCCGCATCCTGGCCGAGATCGAAGCGGCCGAACTGGAGCTGTCGCAGGCCGCCGCCGCGCCGCGCGGACGCCTTCGCGTCAGCCTGCCGCTGGTCAGCGGGCTGGTGCTGCCGGTGCTGGGCGAGTTCATGCGCGAGTATCCCGAGATCGAACTCGACCTGGATTTCACCGACCGGATGGTGGACGTGATCGAAGAAGGCTTCGATGCCGTGGTGCGCACGGGCGAGCCGGCCGACTCACGCCTGTCGGCGCGCCGCCTGGGCGCCTTCCAGATCCTGCTGGTCGCCTCCCCCGCCTACCTGGCCAGCCGCGGCACGCCCAAAACGCCGGCCGACCTGCTGCGCCACAGCTGCCTGCACTACCGCTTTCCCAGCAGCGGCAAGCTGGAGACCTGGGCCCTGCGGCAAGCCGACGACGAGCCTGAACTGCAGTTGCCCGTCTCGATGATCTGCAACAACATCGAGACGCGCGCCTGCTTCACGCTGCAAGGATTGGGGATTGCCTACCTGCCGGACTTCGCCATCCGCGAACCCCTGGCGGACGGCCGCCTGGTGCAGGTCCTGAAAGGAAAATCGGAGCGGACCAACGTCTTCCACATCCTGTGGCCCGCCAGCAAGCACCCGTCGCCGAAGGTCCGGGCGCTAGTGGACTTTCTGGGTTCCCGGGTCTTTGCCGACGCCCGGGCGTCCAGGCCCGGGCGTCAGGCCCAGGCCTCGGGTCACTGAGCGCCCGTAGCCACCGGGCGGGACGGATCGCTGCACCACTCGCTCCAGGAGCCCGGGTACAGGCGCGAACCGGACAGGCCCGCGATCTCCATGGACAGCAGGTTGTGGCAAGCCGTGATGCCCGAGCCGCACTGGTGCACGATGGCAGCCGGATCGCGGCCGTCCAGCAGCGTGGCGAATTCCTCGCGCAACTGCGCGGCCGGCTTGAAACGGCCGTCGGCCTGGAGGTTCTCGCCGTTGGGGCGGTTCAGCGCGCCCGGAATGTGGCCGGCGACCGGGTCCATGGGCTCGACCTCGCCGCGGTAGCGGTTGGCCGCGCGCGCGTCGATCACGGTGAAGGCCTGGCGGGAAATATTGTCCAGCACCGCCTGCGCATCCACCGAACCCGCCAGCGAGGCGCCCGGCTCGACGGGCTGGCCCGTGCGCACGGCGGCGCCCGCTTCGGTCGTGGTCGGCAAACCGGCCGCCGTCCAGGCCTGCCAGCCGCCGTCCAGCACTGCCACCTGGTCATGCCCCAGCCAGCGCAGCATCCACCACAGGTGCGCAGCGTACATGCCGCCGCTGGCGTCATAGGCCACCACCAGGGTCTTGGGCGTCACGCCGTGGGCGGCCATGAGCGCACCGAACGCGGCGCGCGACGGCAGCGGATGACGGCCGTTCTTGCCGGTGCGGGCCGCGGCCAGTTCGGTTTCGTGGTCCAGGTAGCGCGCGCCGGGGATGTGGCCCGCGTCATAGGCCTGACGGCCCGCCGCATGGTTGGTCAGGTCGTGGCGCACGTCGAACACGCGCACGTCCGGCGCATCCAGGCGCGCGGCCAGGTCGGCGGCGGAAATCAGGGTCATCGTCATTCGGTGTGCTCCTGTAAGGGTGTTGGGCGACCGCGGCTCAGGCCGGCTTGGGATCGCGCATGGTGCGCCAGATCGACAACAGGCCCGCGAAAATGATCAAGCCCATGCCGGCCCAGGCCAGAGCGTCCAGCTGTTCGCCCCAGAAACCCATGCCAAGCAGGGCCGCGAAGATGATGGTGCTGTACTGCAGCGCCGCCGTCAGCAGCGCCGACCCCAGGCCGAAGGCGCGGGTCATGGCCAACTGGCCGAACAGGCCCGTCACGCCCACGCCCAGCAGCGACAGGTAGCCGGTCCAGTCGGCGTGGCCCCAGCCCTCGAACAACAGTCCGGCCAGGCTGGACACGCAAACGGCCACGGAGAAGAACAGCACCGTGCGCCATTCGGGTTCGCCGACCCGGCCCAACTGGCGGATCTGCATCATGGCGATGGCCGACATGGCGCCGGCGGTCATCCCCAGCAGGGCAGCCAGCCACTGGTCCTCGTTGATGCTGGGCCGCAGCACCGCGATCACGCCCAGGAACCCCAGCGCCACCGCCACGATGCGCACGGGGTCGCGCTGCGCGCCGCCCCAGCCCAGCATCCAGCAGGCGATGAACAGCGGCGCGGTGTAGTTCAGGCTGGTGGCGGTGGCCAGGGGCAGATGGGCGATGGCGAAAAAGCCCAGCCACATCGAGGTGACGCCGGACAGGTTGCGCCACAGGTGGAGTTTCCAGCTGACGGGGATGATGGACTGGCGGCCGGCGCGGGCCCAGATCAGCAGCAGGATGACCGACGGCAATCCGCGAAATAGAACGACTTGCGGCAGCGAGGCGCCGTGTTCGGTGCCGAGCTTCACGAACGAACCCATGATGGCGAACATGGCGGACGCCAGCAACATCCAGAGTGCCTGCATGGGGGTCTACGCTAAGGGAAAAGTGAGGAGGAATAAGGGAAAGCGATACTATACTCTCCGTCACCGGAAGCGGCGCCGCGAGTCGGGGAACTGGCGGCCCGCAGCAGTGTCGAATCCCGGCATATCCTGCTCGCAGAGGAACACAAAAAACATGAAACGCATTGTCCTGTTCGTCCTGACCAACCTGGCTGTCATGCTGGTGCTGTCGGCCACGCTGCGCATCCTGGGCGTGGACCGCTACATCACCGCCAACGGCCTGAACCTGAACGCCCTGCTGATTTTCTCGGTGGTGGTCGGTTTCACCGGCGCGATCATCTCGCTCCTGATCAGCAAGCCCATGGCCAAGTGGAGCACCGGCGCCCAGGTGCTCGACCCGAATTCGCCCCGCAACCAGCGCGAAGCCTGGCTGGTCGACACCGTGCACCAGCTGGCCGACCGCGCCGGCATCGGCCGCCCGGAAGTCGCCATCTATGAAGGCGCCCCCAACGCCTTCGCCACCGGCGCCTTCAAGAACGACTCGCTGGTCGCGGTGTCCACCGGTCTCCTGGAAAGCATGAGCGAGGAAGAAGTCGCCGCCGTGCTGGCGCACGAAGTCGCGCACATCGCCAACGGCGACATGGTCACGCTGACGCTGATCCAGGGCGTGGTGAACACCTTCGTCGTGTTCCTGGCCCGCGTGGTCGGCTACTTCATCGACCGCGTGGTGTTCAAGAACGAACGCGGCATCGGCCCGGGCTACTACATCACCGTGCTGGTCTGTGAAATCATCTTCGGCGTGCTGGCCTCGATCATCGTGGCCTGGTTCTCGCGCCAGCGCGAGTACCGCGCCGACGCCGGCTCGGCCCACCTGATGGGCGCCCGCGAACCCATGATCCGCGCCCTGGCCCGCCTGGGCGGCCTGGAACCGGGCGAGCTGCCCAAGTCCTTCGAGGCCTCGGGCATCACCGGCAAGGGCGGCCTGGCCGCGATGTTCGCCTCGCATCCGCCGATTCCGGCCCGTATCGCCGCGCTGCAGAATGCGCGCGTGATCTAAGCCTTTCGCTCAGACGGGCCTCGCGCCCTGCAGCCCTGACTCGATGGCCCGCTTGCGCGGGCCATCGTCTTTTCCGGCTCCGGCCAAAAAAGGCCCCCAGGATGCGAGGCAGACCCCGAAGACGACCAACATCAGACATTCCTGCTTCAATGGGGTGGGCGCATAATTTCAGGGGCCTGGCGCTGGTCCTGGCCGTATGGATAGACGTGATGTCGAGGGCAGACCGTGGCTGAATCGAGTACGCACTCCCCGGCCCGCGGAACGGGCAGCTGGCTGGTTGCCGTGGGCACGTATACGCGGCCGATGCCGCATGTGCACGGCATAGGGCGCGGCATCCACTTGCTGAGGTTCGACGCCGGGACGGCCACGCTGCGTGAATTGCAGGTGGACAGCCATGGCGTCAATCCCTCTTACCTGTGCCATTCCGCGTCCCTCGACCTGCTGTACGGCGTGAGCGAGCAGGAAGTAGGCGCCAGCATCGACGTCTACGCGGTCGACGACGCGGCCACGCTGCGGCATTTGCTCAATGTGCCTACGCCTGGCGCCAGCCCTTGCCACATCAGCCTGACGCCTGCGGCGGACCGCCTCTTCGTATCCAACTATGGCAGCGGCGAACTCCTGAGCTACCGGCTCGACGGGCAGGGGTTGCCCAGCGCCCCGCCCGACATCATCGTGCGCCATGGCAGCGGTCCGCGCAGCGACCGCCAGGCGAGCCCCCATGTGCATTGCGCCCAGCCGACCCCGTCCGGCGATGCGGTCTACCTGTGTGACTTGGGTACCGACAGCGTCGCCCGCCATGCCTTGCGGGGCGCCGCGCTGGATCTGCTCCCGGACCTGCAGGTGCAGATAGGACCAGGTTCCGGGCCGCGCCACCTGCGGCTGAATCCGGCCGGTACCCACGCCTTCGTGCTCAACGAACTGTCCAATAGCGTGAGCGTCGTTCAACTGCCCACGGCACGCGATCCCCATGCACACGCGCTCGCCCGGATCGGCACGCTGCCGGCAGATTGGCAAAACGCCAACTCCGCGTCCGCGCTTTGCCTGCATCCGAGCGGACGCTGGCTCTACGCGACCAACCGCGGCCACGACAGCATCGCAGGATTTCGGCTATTGGAATCCGCCCCTTGGCTTGAGCCGATAGGCTTGTGGCCCGCCGGCGGGCGCACCCCGCGGGACGCCGCCATCACCCCGGACGGCAGCTTCCTGCTGGTCGCCAGCCAGGACGAGCACCGCATTTCCTGCCTGCGCATCGACCCGGACAGCGGCCAGCTGCAGGCTGCAGGCGTGCCGTTTGCCATTTCCTCCCCGGCCTGCGTTCTTCCCTTGCTTCGGGAAGGAACCCCGAGGCCATGACAGCCGCTCGCCCTCCCGCATCGTCGTCACCCCGTGCCCTCAGCACTCGACGATGTTCACCGCCAGCCCGCCGCGCGCGGTTTCCTTGTACTTGGTCTTCATGTCGGCGCCGGTCTCGCGCATGGTCTTGATGACGGAGTCCAGCGACACATAGTGCTGGCCGTCGCCGCGCAGCGCCATGCGGGCAGCGTTCACGGCCTTGATGGAGGCCATGGCGTTGCGCTCGATACAGGGGATCTGCACCAGGCCGCCCACGGGGTCGCAGGTCAGGCCCAGGTTGTGCTCCATGCCGATCTCGGCCGCGTTCTCGACCTGTTCGACCGTGCCGCCCAGGGCCGCGGCCAGGCCGCCCGCCGCCATCGAGCAGGCCACGCCGACCTCGCCCTGGCAGCCGACTTCGGCGCCCGACAACGAGGCGTTGTACTTGTACAGCAGGCCCACGGCCGCCGCGGTCAGCAGGAAGTCGCGCACGCCCTCGCGGTTGGAACCAGGCACGAAGCGGTCGTAGTAATGCAGCACTGCCGGGATGATGCCGGCCGCGCCATTGGTCGGCGCCGTCACGACGCGCCCGCCCGCGGCGTTCTCTTCGTTGACCGCCATGGCGTACAGATTGACCCAGTCCATCACGGACAGGGGATCGGACAGGGTGCGCTCGGCGCGCTGGGTCAGGTTGCGGTAAAGCTCGGGCGCGCGGCGGCGCACGCGCAGGGGGCCGGGCAGTTCACCGTCCGCTTCCGGATAGTTGATGCCGCAGCCGCGCGACACGCAGTCCTGCATGACCTGCCAGATGCGGTCCAGCCCGGCGTGCACCTCGGCCTCGTCGCGCCAGGTCAGCTCGTTCTTCATCATCAGCTGCGCCACCGACAGGCCGCTCTCGCTGCACATGCCCATCAGTTCGCGACCCATGCGGAACGGGTACGGCAACTGGTCGTGCGCGGCGATGACCTGGCTGTTGGACGCGCCGGCCGTCACCACGAAACCGCCCCCCACCGACAGGTAGCGGGCCTCGCGCAGGGATTCGCCATTGGCGTCAAAGGCGTGAAACTTCATGCCGTTAGGATGTTCCGCCATGGCTTCGCGGCGGTAGAACATCATGTGTTCCTTTTCGACGAAAGGAACCGGATAGCGTCCCAGCAGCGGCAATTGGCGGCTGGCCCGCACCGACGCGATCATGCCGGCGATGGCGGCGGGGTCGACGGTGTCGGGGGCTTCGCCCATCAGGCCCAGCAGCACGCCCTTGTCGGTGCCGTGGCCCTTGCCCGTGGCGCCCAGCGAGCCGTAAAGCTCGGCGCGCACCGTGGCCACATTGGGCATCAGGCCGTCGCGCTCCAGGCCTTGCGCGAACAACAGGGCGGCCCGCATGGGGCCCACCGTATGGGAGCTAGACGGGCCTATGCCTATCTTGAACAGGTCGAATACGGAAACAGCCACGCAAAACTCCATTGCATCTGCGATTGATGAGGCAATGATACGCGTAGGCCAGCCCACGCGCAGCTAGCGTCCTGCCCCGTAGATGCGCCCGCAGGCGTATGCTGTATTGCGGGGACAGGTTCCCCCGGCAGCGCCGCGCATGCGATCATTACAGAATTATTACTTGTCATAAAAGAATGGAAATACGCCAGGATGTCCGGACTCATTACCCTGCTTGACTTCGCCGGCTACGTCGCCCTGCTCCTCTGGGGCGTGCATATGGTCCAAACAGGCGTGCAGCGCGCCTTCGGGGCCGCCCTGGGCGCGGCGTTGGGCAAGGCCTTGGGAACCCGGCTGCGGGCATTCGCCGCCGGACTGGGCATTACCGCCGCGTTGCAGAGCAGCACCGCCACGGGCCTGATGATCACCGGCTTCGCGGCCGGCGGCGTCGTCGGCCTGGCGCCGGCCCTGGCCGCCATGCTGGGCGCCAACGTCGGCACCACGCTCATCGTCCAGCTGCTGTCCTTCGACCTGACCTCGCTCGCCCCCATCCTGATCCTCGCGGGCGTATGGATGTTCCGCCGCTACCCGCCGGGCCGCACGCGCGACCTGGGACGCGTCTTCATCGGCCTGGGCCTGCTGTTGCTGTCGCTGCACCAACTGGTCGAACTGTTCCAGCCCTTCCAGACCGCGCCCATGCTGGGCATGATCCTGGACGCGCTGGCGACCCAGCCCGTGGCCACGGTACTGCTGGCGGCCGCCTTCACCTGGGCGGCGCATTCCAGCGTGGCCGTGGTGGTGCTGGTCATGTCGCTGGCCAGCCACCACATGGTGGCCCCGCACGTAGCCTTCGCGCTGGTGCTGGGCGCCAACCTGGGCACCGCCATCAACCCCATGATCGAAGGCGTGACCGGAGACGACCCCGCCGCGCGCCGCCTGCCCCTGGGCAACCTGCTGACCCGGGTGCTGGGCGTGCTGATCGGGCTGATACTGCTGCCCTACCTGCAGCCGATGATGAGCGATCTGGCCTCCGACCCAGCCCGCGCCGTGGCCAACTTCCACACCCTGTTCAACGCCGTCATCGCCCTGGTGTTCCTGCCGCTGTTGACGCCCTACGCCGCCCTGCTGACGCGCTGGCTTCCCAAGCGCGCGGATCCGAACGACCCGTCGCGCCCGCAGTACCTGGATGAATGGGCTCATGACGTGCCCGCCGTGGCCTTGGGCAACGCCGCGCGCGAGGCCCTGCGCATGGCCGACATGCTGCAGACGCTGCTGCTCTACGCCCGCGCCGGCTTCAAGCGCGACAACCGCCACCGCATGGTGCAGGCGCGCCAGCTGGACGCCGCGCTGGACAAGCTGGAAAACGCCATCACCACCTACCTGGCCACCCTGGACCAGGAGAACATGACGCGCGAGGACATCCAGCGCCTGGACGACATCCTGGCCTTCACCAGCAATATCGGCCATGCCGGCGACATCGCCCACCACGGCCTGCTCAGCCACGTCGCCAAGCTGCGCAAGCAGGGCTGGATCTTTTCGCCCGAACAGCGCGCCAGCCTGGACGACACGCTGGGCCAGCTCATCGCCAACCAGCGCACCGCCGCCGCCCTATTCGTCAACGACGACCTGCGCCAGGCCCGTGCGCTGGCGGGTGAAAAGGCGCGCTTCCGCTCGATCGAAACCCATGCCGCGGACACGCACCTGCAGAAAATCAAGGGCGGCGAGGTCGACGCCGCCGAGGTGGGCGCGCTCTACCTGGACATCCTGCGCGACATGAAGGGCATCAATTCCCATCTGGTCGGCGCGGCGGCCTATCCGCTGCTGGCGCGGCACGGCGAACTGCTGCCCAGCCGCTTGCGCGAGGCTGGGAACTGAGCAGAACGAAAAAGCCGACCTTATGTGGTCGGCTTTTTTCACCGCGCTCTTGGGCAGCTTTCGCTGCCCCGCATCCTACAAATAGCGCTTGAACCACTCCAGCATGCGCTTCCAGCCATCCTGCGCGGCCTCGGCCTTGTAGCTGGCGCGGTAGTCCGCCAGGAAGGCGTGGTCGGCCTCGGGATACACCACGAATTCCGAGCGCCGGGCGTTGTCGTTGCCGGCGGCCAGCTTGGATTTCATGGTTTCGACGTCGGCCAGCGGAATGCTGGCGTCCTTGCCGCCATACAGGCCCAGCACCGGGGCGTGCAGTTCGTTGACCACGTCGAAGGCAACGCGCTTGATCAGCGGGCCATGGCCCACGCTGAGCTTGCCGTACCAGGCCACGCCCGCCTTCACGTCGGGATTGTGCGCGGCGTACATCCAGGTCAGGCGACCGCCCCAGCAAAAGCCAGTCACCGCCACGCGCTTGGGATCGCCGCCGTGCGCGGCCGCCCAGGCCACGCTGGCGTCCAGGTCGGCGAACACCTGTTCGTCCGGCACCTTGCTGACCAGCTCGGCAATGAGTTTCGGGATGTCGGTGTAGACCGAGGCATCTCCCTGGCGTTCGTACAGATTGGCGGCGACGGCAAGGTAGCCGGCCTTGGCGACCCGGCGGCACAGGTCCTTGATGTGCTCGTGCACGCCGAAGATCTCCTGCACAACCAGCACGATGGGCAGGTCGCGCTTGCCTTCGGGCGCGGCGTAATAGGCGGCGATCGTGCCGTCGGCCACGGGCAGTTTGAAATCCCCGTGGACCAGGCCCTGGGTGTCCGTGTGGATCACCGTGGGCGCGACGTTGCCGGCTGCGGCGGAAAAACTCATGAAGAACTCCTGTGTAGGGATGATCAACCAAGCCGGATATCCCGTCAGCGCCTGCACGGCCCCGCGCCTGTCCTAGTGCCGGTGGCCATGCTCCACTTGCGGCGCGGCCTGGCCGGCTTCGGCCTCGTGGTCGTGCCCATGGTGCATCACCGTGGTGACGCTGTAGATCAGCACCACGCCCACGCCGACCAGCAGCAATTGCGGGACGGCATCGGCCAGGGATACCCGTTCGTGCATCTGCGGCATCAGGTCGGCCACCGAAATGTAGAGGAAGCTGCTGGCTGCAACCACCAGGACATACGGCACCCATTGCTGCGCCTGCTGCAGCACGAAGTACCCTATTATGCCGCCCACGGCTGAACACAAGCTGGTGAACAGGATCAGGGAGAACGCGCGGCGGCGCGCCAGGCCCGCGTTGAGCAACACCACGAAGTCACCCAGCTTGTGCGGCACCTCATGGATGATGATGGACGCCGCGGTCAGCACGCCCAGCAGCGGATCGGTCAGGAAAGCCGCCGCCACCAGCACCCCGTCGCACAGGTTGTGCAGCGAGCTGCCGATCAGGATCAGCACGCCGCCGCGGCCCGCCTCGTGGCGGTCATGCCCCTTGTGGTGGTGATGGCCGTCGCCCTCGTGGTGATGGCTGTGGCGCAGCAGCGCAATCTTCTCCAGCACGAAAAAGCCGATCAGCGATGCCAGCATCAGGCCGAACAGCACGTGGGCATCGCCCACCCCCGTCTCGAAGGCCTCGGGCAGCAGGTGCAGCAGCGCCACCGACAGCAGCACCCCCACCGACAGGCTGACCATGTGGTGCAGGTATTGCGCGAAAACCTTGTAGGCCAGCCAACTGGCGACAAGGACGGCGATAAGCCCGCCGGTGACGGTGGCGAGCAAAATCCAGAGCAGCAACATTTTTGGGGGGGACGCTTTAAGGCGGAGGGAAGCGAAACATTATATTGTTTCAATACCAAAAACGGAAATGGGCCGCCCGCAGGCGGCCCATGTGTCCTGGAACCGGGTGCTTCCGGCCCTAGTGGGCCTGCTCCCAGTTCTTGCCCATGCCGACTTCCGCCACCAGCGGCACGCGCAGTTCCGCCACGTTGCACATGAGGCGCGGCAGCGCTTCCTTGACCAGTTCCAGCTCGGCGTCGGGCGCTTCCAGCACCAGTTCGTCGTGCACCTGCATGATCATGCGCGTCTGCAGCTTTTCGGCTTCCAGCCAGTCCTGCACCGCCACCATGGCCATCTTGATCAGGTCGGCCGCCGTGCCCTGCATGGGCGCGTTGATGGCCGCGCGTTCGGCCGCCTGGCGGCGCGGACCCGAGGCGCCGCGGATTTCCGGCAACTGCAGGCGGCGTCCGAAGACGGTTTCCACGTAGCCCTGCTCGCGCGCGCGGCGGCGGGTGTCGTCCATGTACATGGCCACGCCGGGATAGCGGGCGAAATAGCGGTCGATGTAGGCCTGCGCGGCATCGCGCGTGATACCCAGGTTGGACGCCAGGCCGAACACCCCCATGCCGTAGATCAGGCCGAAGTTGATGGCCTTGGCAGCGCGGCGCTGGTCGGTGGAGACGTCGGCCAGCGACACGCCGAACACTTCCGAAGCGGTGGCGCGGTGGATGTCCTCGCCCGCTGCGAAGGCGCGCTGCAGGTTGGCGTCGTCCGACACGTGCGCCATGATGCGCAGCTCGATCTGGGAATAGTCCGCCGACAGCAGCATGCCCTGCTCGGCGATGAACGCCTCGCGTACGCGCCGGCCGGCCTCGGTGCGCACGGGGATGTTCTGCAGATTGGGATCGGACGAAGCCAGGCGGCCGGT
Source organism: Achromobacter sp. ACM02 (assembly GCF_014851605.1). Classification (NCBI taxonomy): domain Bacteria; kingdom Pseudomonadati; phylum Pseudomonadota; class Betaproteobacteria; order Burkholderiales; family Alcaligenaceae; genus Achromobacter; species Achromobacter sp. ACM02. Next base: position 58,233 of record NZ_JACUZY010000008.1, on the reverse strand, counting down.
AATCACCGCGGCCTGCGAATAATGCGTGTGCACCCGCCCGGTATCCGGGTTGATCATGCGCGGCAGCTTGTCCGTATAGGTGGACTTCAGCTTGGACAGGCCGCGGTACTCCAGCAGCACCTGCGGCAGCGGATAGTCCTGGGCCAGCTTGCTCAGCACCTCTTCGTCGGTGGACGGCGCGCCGCTGGCGGTCTTGCGCACCACCGGCAGCTGCATACGGCCGAACAGGATCTCGCCCAGCTGCTTGGGGGAATTCAGGTTGAAGGGCTGGCCGGCCAGTTCATAGGCCTTCTGTTCCAGCTGCAGCATCTCCTGGCCCAGCTTGTGGCTCTGGCGGCCAAGCTCCGCGGCGTCTACCTTGACGCCGTTGCGCTCGACCGTGGTCAGCACCGAGGACACCTGCATTTCCAGCAGGTAGATACGGTTCAGTCCCGCATCGGCCGCCACCATGGGGCGCAGCACCTGGTGCAGCTGCAAGGTGAAGTCCGAGTCTTCGGCCGCGTAATGGCCGGCCTTGTCCACCGCCACTTCGTCAAAGCCGATCTGCTTGGCGCCCTTGCCGCAGAGGTCCTCGTAGGACACGCCGCTGCGGCCCAGATAGCGCTGGGCCAGGTCGTTCAGGCCCACGCCGCGGTGCGATTCCAGCACATAGGCCTGCAGCATCGTGTCTTCGGCGATGCCGGCCAGCTTGATGCCTTCATTGGCGAACACGTGCGCGTCGTACTTGGCGTGGTGCAGCAGCTTGGCGCGGGACGCGTCTTCCAGCCAGGGCTTCAGGCGCGCCAGCACCTCGGCCTTGGGCAGCTGCGGCGCATTGTCCGGACCGCGATGCGCGACCGGGATGTAGCACGCCACGCCCGGCGCCACCGCCAGCGACATGCCCACCATCCTGGCCTGCATTTCGTCCAGCGAGGTGGTCTCGGTGTCCACCGCGACCAGGGGCGCGTCCTTCAGCTTTTCCATCCAGGCGTCGAACGCGGCCCAATCGGAAATGATCTGATAATCCAGCTCCACGGGCGCGGCGGGCGCCTCGTGCGCAACGCGGGCGTCGCCCGTGGGCACGCGTTCGGCGTCGCCGGTCAGGTCGCGCAGCCAGGTGCGGAAACCGTAGCGTTCATAGAGTTCGGTCAGCGTCGCATCGTCGCGCGGACGCGGCGTCAGGTCATCCACGTTGTCCACGTGGCCGGCCAGGTCGCAGTCGTACTTCACGGTGAGCAATTGGCGCGTCAGCGGGAAGTTGGGAATGGCCTCGCGCAGGTTGCTGCCCGCCACGCCCTTGACGCCTTCCGCGCCTTCAATCAGCTTGTCTATCGAGCCGAATTCCGTAAGCCATTTGACCGCCGTCTTCGGGCCCACCTTGGTGACGCCGGGGACGTTGTCCACGGCGTCACCCACCAGCATCAGGTAATCCACGATGCGGTCGGGCGGCACGCCGAACTTGTTGACCACGCCGGCCTCGTCCAGCACTTCGCCCGTCATGGTGTTGACCAGGGTGACGTGGCTGTTGACCAACTGCGCCAGATCCTTGTCGCCGGTGGACACGATGGTGTGCACGTCATGCTCGGCGGCGCGCTTGGCCAGGGTGCCGATCACATCGTCGGCCTCGACGCCCTCGATGGCCAGCACCGGCCAGCCCAGCGCGCGCACGGCGCGGTGGATGGGCTCGATCTGCGCGGCCAGGTCTTCCGGCATGGGCGGGCGATGCGACTTGTATTCCGGATAGATATCGTCACGGAAGGTCTTGCCGCGGGCATCGAAAATACATGCGGCATACTCTGCCTTATGATCAGAGACAAGTTTGCGCAGCATATTCACCACGCCGTAGAGCGCCCCCGTGGGTTCGCCTTGCGCGTTGCGCAAATCAGGCATAGCGTGGAAAGCGCGGTACAAGTAACTTGAACCGTCGACCAGTAATAAGGTTTTTTTCATGGTTACAAAGGCAGATATGGCAATAGCTGCGGAAACACCCGCCAACAAACAAATTCCGCTGATTATGTCAGAGATACGGACGGCGGCAGACAAGCTCGCGAACATCGGGCCTGCTGTCAGCGTCTTCGGCAGTGCGCGAGTCAGCCGTAATTCCCCCCACTATGAAACCACCGTCGCAATTTCCGCCGCCCTGGCGGATGCGGGTTTCGCGGTGATCGCCGGCGGCGGTCCCGGCATCATGGAGGCAGCCAACAAGGGCGCGTTCGAAGCAGGCGGCACCAGCATCGGTCTGAACATCAGCCTGCCCCACGAAGCGCACAACAACGAATACCAAACCATCAGCCTGTCATTCGAGTATTTTTTCTCGCGCAAGGCAACCTTCTTCATGCACAGCTTCGCCTATGTGGCGATGCCTGGCGGTTTCGGCACCCTGGATGAACTCTTCGAAGCGCTGACGCTCATCCAGACGGGCAAGGTCCCGCCCGCTCCCATCGTGCTGGTGGGCAGCGAGTACTGGTCCGGACTGGTCGAATGGCTGGGCGGCCAGGTGCTGGCCAATGGCATGATAGGCGCGCATGACCTGGATCTCTTCATCATCGAAGACGATCCCGTCAAGGTGGTGCGCAAGGTGGTGGAATTCCACGCCAAGGTCAATTCGGACGCGCAATACGCGCCGTCCCTGCCGGCCTGAAATCGCATGTAGCTCAAGGCCCGCTTGCCGCCCCCTCGGAGGGGCAGCAAGCGCGCGAAGCGTGCGCAGCGTGGGGGCCCTTTCCCTGTTATTTGCGCATGAACGAGGGCAGCACGTCCGGCGGAATCGGGCAGACGTAAGGTTGCCCGCGGCGCGTCTCCATCAGTTCCTCCTTGGCGCGCGCCAGCGCCTCGGGCTGCGTGTACAGATCGGCGGCGGTCGCCGCGATGATCTTGGCCGCGTGCACCATGCCCTTGTGCGCCATGGACATCTTGCCCTGCGCCACCATCTGCCAGGAATGGAACGGCGTGCCGTAGGCGTAGCAAGCGCCCCAGCATTGCGCGGTGGGCGCGACCCAGCTCACGTCGCCCACGTCGGTGGAACCGTAGGTGATCTCAGCCTTGCCGGGCTCGTAGGGCGCCACGCCGGCAAACAGCGGCGTGGGATTGCGCAGCACCGCGCCCAGGTTCTTGCCGGCGTTGTCGATGTCGTCCGTAGAGATCGCATCCCACATGCGGCGAGCGGCCTGCTGCTCGCCCGCGGTGTAATCGGGCCCCTGCAAGGCCAGCATGTTGGCGTACATGATCTGGTTCAACACGCCGTTGGGAATGTAGTTCGAGCAGGCTTTGTCGAACACGATTTCCAGTTCGCAACCCGTCATCAGCGCCGCGCCACGCGCCACGTTCTGCACGCGCTCGTATAGTTCGGACGCCTGCGAATTGATCGGTGCGCGCACCAGGTACAACACTTCGGCGCGGGCCTGCACCACGTTCGGTGAAATGCCGCCGCTGTTGGTCACGGCGTAATGCACGCGCGCATCCGGCACCATGTGCTCGCGCAGGTAGTTCACGCCCACGTTCATCAGCTCGACCGCGTCCAGCGCGCTGCGGCCCAGGTGCGGCGAATTGGCCGCGTGCGCGGCAACGCCGCGAAACCGGAAATAGGCCTGGATGTTGGCAAGCGAGGACTGGTGGAAGATCCCGGTGTGCGATGCGGGATGCCAGGTCAGCGCCGCATCCACGTCGTCGAACAGGCCCGCGCGCGCCATGAAGGTCTTGCCCGAGCCGCCCTCTTCGGCCGGACAGCCGTAGAAGCGGATGGTGCCGGGCAGGCCGTTGGCCTCCAGGAATTCCTTCACCGCCACCGCCGCAAAATGCGCGGCCGTGCCCAGCAGATGATGGCCGCAGCCGTGGCCGTTGCCGTTCGGCGTTTCCGGCGAAGGCTGGCAGGCGTAGGCGCCGCTCTCCTGGCTCAGGCCCGACAGCGCGTCGTACTCGCCCAGGATGCCGATCACCGGGCCGCCGTTGCCGGCCTCGGCCACGAAGGCGGTGGGAATGCCGGCGGCGTCGCGCGTGACGCGGAAACCCGCTACTTCCAGCATCGCGATGTGCAGCTCGGCGGACTTGTGTTCGTCGTAGCGCAGTTCGGCCAGGCTCCAGATGCGGTCGCTCAGTTCCGCGTAGCGCTCGCTGCGCGCGTCGATGAACGGCGCAAGTTTATCGATGGCACCCATTGTTTCTCCTGTGGCTGTAATGGCGGGGAAAAAACCGGTCAGGTCACTCGTCGAGCTTGATGCCGGCAGTTTCAATGATTTTGCGGTTGGCGGCCAGCGTCTGCGCGATGCGCTCGGCAAAGGCCTGCGGCGTGCCGGCGTCGGGCTGCGCGCCCATGCCCGCCAGGCGCTGCACCAACCCGGGCTCGGCCAGCGCACGCACTGCGGCCTGATTCAGGCGCTGCACCACGGCATCGGGCGTACCGGCGGGCACGACCAGGCCGAACCAGGTCTGGCCCAGCGCGTTCAGCTGCGGATAACCCAGTTCCGTCATGGTCGGCAGGTCCGGCATGTCAGGCATCCGCGCGGGCGCCGACACGGCGATGGCGCGCAGCTTGCCGGCCTTGACCAGCGATTGCGCGGACGCGTACTGGTCCTGCTGCACCTGCACCTCGCCGCCCACCGCGGCGGTCAGCGCCGGCCCCATGCCGCGGTACGGCACGTGCAGCACATCGACCTTCAGATCGGCATTCATCGCCGCCAGATTCAGGTGGCCAAGTGAACCGACGCCGGGCGAACCATAGGAATACTTGCCCGGATGAGCCCGCAGCTCAGCCAGGAACTGCGCAAAATCCTGCGCCGGAAACGCCGGATTCACCATCCACACGACCGGCACCGTCGCCACCGAGGCCACTGGTTTGAGCTGCGTTTCGGGGTTGACCCGCTTGGTGCCGTACAGCAGCGGATTGACGGCCATGGTGCTGACCGTGGCCATGCCCAGCGTGTAGCCGTCGGGTTCGGCCCGGGCCACCGCCTCGGTGCCGAGCAGGCCGCCCGCGCCGGCGCGGTTCTCCACCACCACGCTCTGGCCCAGTTCCTTGCGCAGGCCCTCGGCCACCGCGCGGGCCAGCGCGTCCGTGGACCCGCCGGGCGCGAACGGCACGATCAGCCGCAAGGGCTGGGAGGGATAGGCATCCTGGGCGGCGGCCAGGGACGAAACACTGAAAGTTACGGCGCAAACCAGCGCGTGCAGCAGACGGGACTTCATGGACCAGCCACTCCTGGGGAACGGGAAGCGATGTAAGGGATCGCTGCATTGTGTCCAGGGCATATCCTTATTTCAAATACATTAATGCGTGGATATATTCGTATTTTGAATAGCTTCCCTCCCCGAGCCATGGACGTCGCTCCCGCCACCCTGCTGTCCCGCCTGCTCGCCAAAGGCCGCCTGCGCCACCTGCAATTGCTGGCCAGCATCGCCGACCTCGGCAGCATTCAGCAGGCGGCCAGCCATATCGGCCTGAGCCAACCCGCGGCCACCCATGCGCTGGCCGACATCGAAGATCTGCTGGGCGTGCAACTGTTCGAGCGCCATGCCCGCGGCATGCGCACCACGCGCAGCGGCCAGCTCATGGCGGAGTGCGCCCGCAGCATGCTGACGACGCTGCGCGCTTCCACCGATTCGGTGGCGGCCCTGCGCCAGGGCGCCACGGGCAATCTGCGCCTGGGCGCCATCCCGGCAGCCACGGGCGGCCTGCTGGCCGAGCGCCTGCCCGCCTACATGAACGCGCGGCCCGGACTGCAAGTAGAGGTGGTGGAAGGCAGCCGCGAGCAACTACTGCCGCAAGCCGCCAGCGGCAGCCTGGACATGTTGCTGTGCCGGCGTCCGGAGGCCGTGCCCGCCGGCCTGGAATTCGTGCCGCTGCAGGAAGACGCGGCGGTGATCGTAGCCGCTGCCGGCCACCCGCTGCTGGATCCGGATGACGCCCCCACGCTGGCGCAGGTGGCATCCCAACTATGGATAGAACCTCGCCCGGAATTGGCCATCCATGCGGTCTTCAAGGCCTTCTTCGAACGCGCCGGCGTGGTGCCGCGGCTGTGCCGGCTGAGCAGCGCCGCCCCGCCCATGCCGCTGCTCATCGCCGTCATGCAGGCGCAGAAGGCCTTGGCCATGGTGCCGCAGACCCTGGGCAACTGGTACATGCAGCACGGACATTTCCAGCGCGTGCGCATCGAATCGCCCGGTTCATTCCAGCCCATCGGCGCGATCGTGCGCGACCAGGGACCGGGCCGCGATTTCCTGGACTGGCTGGCGGCCGGGCGCAAGGCCAGCTGAGCCAGCCAGGTCTTCAGCCTATGTCGCCGCCCGCCACATACATGATCTGCCCGGTGATGTAGGACGCCTCGGGCGCCGCCATGAAGCAGATCGCCGCGGCGACTTCCTCGGCCTGGCCCAGGCGGTCCTGCGGCGTGTCGCGCAGGCAGGAGGCATACATCTCGCTGACCCAGGCGGCTTCCTGCGCGGATGGCGTCTCGTGATTGCGCGGAATCGCGCGCACGCCGTTGTCCAGCGCGCCCGGCGACACGCAATTGACACGCACACCCGACTTCGCCAGCTCCAGCGCCATGCAGACGGTGGCGGCGTGCACGCCGCCCTTGGAGGCCGAATACGGCACCCGGTAGATGCCGCGCGTGGCGTTGGAACCCACGTTGACGATGGCGCCCGCGCCCTGCGCCCGCATCACCGGTATGACTTCACGGCAGGACCACAGCGTGGGCCACAACGAACGGTTGACCTCGCGCTGCATCTGCTCCGGCGTGTATTCCCAGAACGGCCGGGTCCAGATCGTGCCGCCCACGTTATGCACCGACACGTCGATGCGGCCGTTGATCTCCAACGCGGCGCGCACCATGGACTGCGCGCCCTCATGGGTTTCCAGATCGGCCTGTGCGAAGCTCGCACGTCCGCCCGCGGCGCGGATCTCCTCGGCCACGGCGGCGCCCTGCTCCTCCGCCCGGTCCACCACGACCACGTGCGCGCCTTCAGCCGCCAGGCGCCGGGCCGTTGCCCGGCCCACGCCCTGGGCGGCGCCGGTGACCAGGGCCACCAGGCCCTCGAAGCGTAGATGTGTGCTCATGCTTGTATCGTCCTTTGCTATATCAATGGGCCGCCGAAAGCGCGCCGTCCGGCCGCGCGTGCTTGAGCTTGAGGCTCAGCACCGCCAGGGCCGCGACCGCCAGGGGTATCGCCAACGCGATGAAGAATCCCGACGGTCCGCCCCAGGCCAGGAAGCTGCCGCCGATGGCCGAACCCGCGATCGCGCCCGCGCGGCCCATGCCGATAGCCCAGCCGGTGGCGGTGGCGCGCAAGGCGGTGGGGTAAGCGCCCACGACCAGGTAGTTCAGTGCAATCTGCTGACCACCGATGCCGAAGCCGGCCGCGCCGACCAGGATGAAGACCAGCGTCCAGTTGTCGCCGGCCTGGCTCAGGCCGACGGCCACCACGATGCCCAGCGCGAACATGCCGCCAAGCAGCCTCCTCGTGTTGACGCGCGGCAGCACGAAGGACAGCGGAATCGCGCAGATGATGAAGACGGCGTTGACGATGACCGTGCCCATGGGCGCCTGCTCGGCGGGCAGGCCCGCGGCCTTCAGCACCGTGGGCAGCCACGACAGCAGCATGAACCACGCCACCCAGTTCAGCAGGTACACCGCCCAGATCGCCACGGTCTTGGCGCCGTGGCCATCCGAGAACAAGGCGCCGACGCCGGCGCGCGCGACGGATTCCTCCGGCACGGTGAACTGCGTGTCGGCGTCCAGCTTGCGGCGCGAGATGGCCGACAAGACGCGCGCGATGTAGCGCTGGCTTTCCGGATCGCGGCGCGTGGCCTTGAAGTACAGCGACTCGGGCAGCATCAGAAAGGCGACGGCAAGCAGGACCAGCGGCGCCAGGCCGCCCACGATGAAGATGCCTTCCCAGCCGATGACGGGCAGCATGCGGGCGGCCAACAGGCCGCCCAGCATGGCGCCGGCCGGCAGGCCCAGCAGCACGCCGGTCATGATGGCGCCGCGCAAACGGGCCGGACCGTACTCGGCGGCCAGCGCCAGCAGCACCGGCGTGCAGCCGCCCATGCCCAGGCCGGCGATGAAGCGCAGCACCAGGATATGGGTGGTGTCGGTGGCCCAGGCCGTCGCGAGCGTGGACAGGCCGAACAGGGCCAGCCCCAGCATGATGGCCGGACGGCGGCCGATGCGGTCGCCGATCAGGCCCAGGGTCATGGCGCCCACCGTCATGCCGACGATGCCAGCGGTCAGGATGGGCGCCAGCGCGCCCGCCTTCAGATCGAAGGCGGCCAGGATCGCCGGCCCGGTGAAGGCGATCGCCTGTGTGTCGAAGCCGTCGAACAGCGCGATCAGAAAGCACAGGATCAACACGCGCCATTGAAAGGCGCCCAGTCGTTCCTGGTCGATCAGCGTCGGAATCGACCAGCTGGAAGTCGCGGTCATGATGGTTGTCTCCATGGCGCGGCCGAACCCGGCCTCGCGCCTGCGGGTTGTTCTAGGTGATTTGGGGGAAAAAATGGCGGCGCCGCTTGCGGGCGCCGCCCGGGCATCGGTCAGGCGGTGGCGCGGTCCATGCGGGCTTGCGGACGGGCCTCGTCGGCGTCCAGCGCCGGCTGCAGCACAAAGTCGAAACAGACGCGCGTGAACGGCGCGTTCACGCCCAGGCTCTCATAGCCGGCGGCCGGCGTATTGGGCTGCAGTTCGACCACCAGGCCGTCGCGCGTGGCGAAGGCGAAGTCATCGTCCAGGAAGGTGTCGCCCGGGATGTTGACCTGCGTGGTCAAGGTGCGCTGCCCGTCGGCCGCCACCAGTAAGTGGATGTGGGCCGGCCGGTTGCCATGGCGGCCCAGCGCCCCGAACAGTTCGGACGTGGGGCTGTTCGGCGGAATCGCGTAGCCCGGCGGGATGAAGCTGCGAAAGCGGTAGCGGCCTTGCGCGTCGGTCTTGATCTTGCGGCGCAGGTGGTAGTCCGCCTGGTCGGGATCGAAGTGCGAATAACGCCCCAGCTCGTTGGCGTGCCACACGTCCACCAGCGCGCCGGCGACGGGATTGCCGTCCACGTCACGCACCTGCCCTTCCATCACCAGCACCGTGCCGGCTGCGGGATCCTCGTCCAGGCGGGCTTCGCCGTCGGACAAGGGCGCGCCCGCGATGTAGAGCGGTCCCTCGATCGCGCGCGGCGTGCCGGCGGCACGGCCGGCGGCCTCGTCGGCCTCTTCCTCGCGGATGTCGATCAGGCGGTCAAAGCCCAGGCCTGCCGTGATCAACCCCAGTTGGCCGCTGCCGCCCAGGCGCGCAAGCCAGTCCACGCCCGCCCAGAATTCATCGGGCTTGATGTCGAGATCGTCGATCGCGCGGAACAGGTCCGACACGATGCGCTGCGTGATCTGCCGCACGCGGTCGTTGCCCGGATTGACCTGGGAGCTGTTGACCAGGTCCAGTAGTTGTTGCTGGGTATATTCAGCCATGATGCGTCTCCTGCTTTTTGGAATGATCGGGAAAGTGATGGGTCAGGTCGCAGCGGCCTCGCCGCGGCGGCCGAAGTCGACCGTGGCGGGCGTCAGGCCCGCCCTTGCGCGGTCAAAACGTTCCAGCCGTTTTTCGTCGACGACGACGCCAAAGCCGGGGCCGTCGGGAAGGTGGAGTTCGAAGTCGCGCACGGTCATGGGCTGCTCGACGATGTCGTCGACCAGCAATTGCGGGCCGAACAGTTCGCAACCGTGGTGCTGGTCGGACAGCGTGGCGAACACGTGCGCCGACGCCGCGCTTCCCAGCGAGGTTTCCAGCATGGTGCCGCCGTACCAGCCGATGCCGGCCGCTTGCGCCACGGCCGCGACCTCGCGCGTGCGCAGCAACCCGCCGTGCTTGGCGACCTTCAGGGAAAACACATGGCAGGCGCGCTGCGCGGCCAGCATGTAGGCGTCCTGCGCGGAGCACACGGTTTCATCCGCCATGATCAGCGCGGCCGAACCCAGCGACTGCGTCGCTTCGCGCAGCGCCTGCACGTCCCACTTCGCCACGGGCTGTTCGATCAGGGTCACGCCGGCCTCCACCAGTTGCGGCAGATAGCGGCGGGCGGTGTTGCCGTCCCAGGCCTGATTGACGTCCACCGTCATGTCGGCGCGGCCGTCCAGGCCGCGCGCAATGCGCGTCACGTGCGCCACGTCGTCCGCCGGACTGCGCGCGCCGATCTTGAGCTTGAAGAGGCGATGGCGGCGCGCCTGCATCATCTGCTCGGCCTCCTCCAGATCGCGTTGCGAATCGCCGCTGGCCAGCGTCCAGGCCAGCGGCAGGCGTTCGATGCGCTTGCCGCCCAGCAATTGCCAGGCCGGCACGCCCAGGCTGCGCGCCACGGCGTCCAGCAGCGCCATCTCGACCGCGCTCTTGGCGAAGGTATTGCCCTTGCAGACCGCATCGAAGCGGTTGAGGTGTTCGGCGAATCTGCGCGCATCCGCGCCGGCCACGGCGGGAGCCAGGTAGTTCTGGATCGCATGCAGGATGGTTTCCGGCGATTCCTCGTTCCACGACGGGCCGCCTATCGTGGCCGCTTCGCCAAAACCGCAGGCGCCGTTGGCTAGCCAGAGCTGCACGATCACCGGGCTTTGCCGGTTGATGGCGCCGAACGAAAACTTGTGCGGCCGGATCGTCGGGATGTCGACGATTCTTGCGTGGATGCGCTCGATGCGCCAGGTGGCATCGTCTGCCGTGATCGGAGCCGGGGTCGAAACGGATGTCATAAAGCCTGAAGCCCTGCGTGAGTGATGCGGCAAGGTTAGGGCTCGGCCGGTTTTGCATCCAATGATTTATATTGCATTTATCATTCGATATGGTCGAACGATACACTTACAATCATCGACCGCCCAGACCGGCATAGCGCCAGGAGCCCCTCGATGGAATTGCGCCAGCTGCGCTACTTTCTCAGCGTCGCCGACACCGAGCACCTGACCCGCTCGGCCGACGCCCTGCACGTCACCCAATCCACCCTGTCGCATGGCCTGCGCCAGCTGGAAGAAGAGCTGGGCATGCCCTTGTTCGACCGCATCGGCCGGGGGCTGCGCCTGTCGCAGGCGGGCCGGGTGCTGCGCGACCACGCCAGCCGGGCGCTACAGGAAATCGAAGCCGGCAAGATGGCGCTGGCGGATCTGGCCGGCCTGCAGGCGGGGTCCCTGACCATAGGCGTCATCCCCACCTTCCTGACCCATTTCGTGCCGGACGCGGTGGCCGGATTCAGCCTGGCCTTTCCCAAGGTCCAGATCCAGGTGCGCGATCTGCGGGCTGGCCCCATTGAAGACCTGCTGGTCAGCGGCCAGCTGGACCTGGGCATTTCATTCCATCCGGCGCTGCGCGACGAAATCGAGGCGCAACCCCTGTTCGACGAACGCCTGCAGGTCGTGGTTGGCAAAAACCACCCGCTGGCCTCGCGGCGCAGCCTGCGCATGCGCGATCTCGCGGGTGTGCCGCTGGCGCTGCTGCCGCGCAGTTTCGCCACGCGCCGCATGATAGACGCGGCCTGCGCCCAGGCAGGGCTGACGCCCGACGTGCGGGTCGAAATGGAGTCGGTGGACGCCTTGATCCACCTGTGCCGGCAGGGCGAACTGGCGACCATCGCCGCCGAGCATGCGGCAGGCGCGGCCGGATCGGGGTTGAAGAGCATCGCGCTGACCGACCCCACCACCATCCGCCGCGCGGCCATCCTGTGGCGCAAGGAAGCCTCGCGCAGCCGCGCCGCCCAGGAGTTCGCCGCCCGGCTGCTGGACGCGGTGCAGCGCCTGCCTGGCGCGGCAAGCGCGAACCGCCCCTGACACTGCGGCCCCCAAAAAAAACGCAGCCCGAAGGCTGCGTTTCTTTGTAGCAGCGCAGCCAAGCTGCGCGCCATGCCATCAGACGGCGGATTCGCGCGCGGCGCGCTTGCGCTCGTTTTCCAGCAGGAAGCGCTTGCGCAGACGGATCGACTTGGGCGTAATTTCCACGAGTTCGTCGTCGTCGATGAATTCCACGGCGTATTCCAGCGACATCTGGATCGGCGGAACCAGGCGCACGGCTTCGTCGGTGCCCGAGGCGCGCACGTTGGTCAGCTGCTTGCCCTTGATGGGGTTCACGACCAGGTCGTTGTCGCGGCTGTGGATGCCGATGATCATGCCTTCGTACAGCGCATCGCCCGGGCTCACGAACATGCGGCCGCGATCCTGCAGCTTCCACAGGGCGTAGGCCACGGCGTCGCCGTGATCCTGGCTGATCAGCACGCCATTGCGGCGCTCGCCGATCGAGCCTTCCTTGATGGGCGCGTATTCGTGGAAGATGTGGCTCATCAGGCCGGTGCCGCGCGTCAGCGTCAGGAACTCGTTCTGGAAACCGATCAGGCCGCGAGCCGGGATCAGGTATTCCAGGCGGGTACGGCCGCGGCCGTCCGGCTGCATGTCCTGCAGGTCGCCCTTGCGGCGGCCCAGCTCTTCCATCACGCCGCCCTGGTGGGCGTCTTCGACGTCGACGGTCAGCGATTCGAACGGCTCGCACTTCACACCGTCGATATCCTTGAACACCACGCGCGGACGCGACACGGCCAGCTCGTAGCCTTCGCGGCGCATCGTTTCCAGCAGAATGGTCAGGTGCAGTTCACCGCGGCCCGACACCTCGAACACCGTGTCGTCGCCCGTGTCGCGCACGCGCAGCGCCACGTTCGACTTCAGTTCGCGGTCCAGGCGGTCGCGCAGCTGGCGGCTGGTCACGAACTTGCCTTCGCGGCCGGCCAAGGGCGAGGTGTTCACCATGAAGTTCATGGTCAGGGTGGGCTCGTCGATGCGCAGCATCGGGAACACGTCCTGATTGGCGGTGTCGGTCACCGTGCAGCCGATGCCCAGCTCTTCGATGCCGTTGATCAGCACGATGTCGCCGGCTTCGGCTTCGTCCACGACGATGCGCTCCAGGCCGTGGAACTTCAGCACCTGGTTGATGCGGCCGCGGCCGCCCTGGCCTTCAGGACCGAACTTGTAAGCCACTTCCATGCCGGGACGCATGCGGCCGCGGTTGATGCGGCCCACGCCGATCTTGCCGACGTAGCTGTTGTAGTCCAGCGAGATGATCTGCATCTGCAGCGGACCATTGGGATCGTCGTCGCGCTGCGGCACGTGTTCGAGGATGGCTTCGAACAGCGGGCGCATGTTGCCTTCGCGCACTTCAGGATTCAGGCCGGCGTAGCCCGACAGGCCCGAGGCGTAGATCACCGGGAAGTCCAGCTGCTCGTCGGTGGCGCCCAGCTTGTCGAACAGGTCGAAGGTGGCGTTGATGACGAAATCGGTGCGGGCGCCCGGACGGTCGACCTTGTTGACCACGACGATGGGCTTCAGGCCCAGGGCCAGCGCCTTGCGGGTCACGAAGATGGTCTGGGGCATGGGGCCTTCAACCGCATCCACCAGCAGCAGCACGCCGTCGACCATGGACAGCACGCGCTCGACTTCGCCGCCGAAGTCCGCGTGTCCCGGGGTGTCGATGATGTTGATGTGCGTGCCTTCGTATTCGACGGCACAGTTCTTGGCCAGAATCGTAATGCCGCGTTCTTTTTCCAGGTCGTTCGAGTCCATGACCCGTTCGGTCAGCGCCTGGTTTTCGCGGAAGGTGCCGGATTGGCGCAGCAGCTGGTCGACCAGGGTGGTTTTACCGTGGTCCACGTGGGCGATGATGGCGACGTTGCGCAAGGCGCGAGTCATAGCGAGTCCTTTAAGGTCAGGGTGGAGGGCAGCAAGCCCTCCGGCAATTCGTTCAATGCAAGCAATGCCTGCTTGGGGTCTGGCATGGCCTGCAAGGCATCCAGCGCAACGGCGCGTTCCAGGGAAAACGGCCCGACGTGCGTGCGCCGCAGCGCCGTCAGGTGGGCGTAACAGCCCAGCACGCGCCCGATGTCCTGGGCCAGCGTCCGGATGTATGTGCCTTTACTGCATGCCACATCGATCTCTGCCTCGGTTCCGTTCAGGGACAGCAGTTCGATGCGGTAAATCGTGATCTGGCGCGGCGGCCGTTCCAGCTCGATGCCGGCGCGCGCGTACTCGTACAAGGGCTTGCCGTCGCGCTTGAGCGCCGAATACATGGGCGGAATCTGCTCGATCGTGCCCGAGAAACGTGACAGCGCGTCGCGCAGCGCCTGCTCATCCACGGTAAAGCCCGGCTCGGCGGTGGACACGACGTTGCCGGTCAGGTCGCCGGAGTCGGTTTCGGAGCCAAATTGCAGCGTAGCGCGATATGCCTTGTCGGCGTTGAGCATCGCGCCGGAAATCTTGGTTGCGCGTCCCATGCAGCACACCAGCAGACCGGTGGCGAAGGGATCCAGCGTGCCAGTGTGGCCGGCTTTTGCCGCGTCCATGGCGCGTTTGGCGCGTTGCAGGGCGTGGTTGCTCGACAAACCCACGGGTTTGTCGAGCAACAGCACACCGTCGAGCGTAAGCCCGCGTCGTTTAGCCATCGTCGGAATCCGGTTTAAAGCAGTGACGACAGCCCGATCAGGACTGGTCTTCAGGTTCGTCGGGCACGCCCGAATGCGGGCCGGGCCGGTTTGCGCGGTCGATGAGGATCGACATTTCGATGCCACGGGCGATCTGCTCGTCGTGGAAGAAGCGCAAAGTGGGGACAGTATGTATGTGCAGCAGCTTGTACAGCTGGGAATGCAGCCAACCGGCTTTCTCGTTCAGCAAGGCGGTCGCGGCTTCGGGCTCGGCGCCCAGAACCGTGAAATACACCTTGGCATGCGCGTAGTCGGTCGACAATTCCACACCAGAGAGCGTGATCAGTCCAGCGCGGCTCGTGTCGATCTCGCGCTGGATGATCCCGGCCAGATCCTTCTGGATCTGGTCGGCCAGCCGCAGATTGCGGCCGGGGATGGCTTTGGACTTGTGACGGCTCATTAGAAAAAATGCCTCGCGGTCGCCTTACAGCGTACGCGCGATTTCCTTGATTTCAAAGACTTCCAGCTGGTCGCCCACCTGGATGTCGTTGTTGCCGCGCAGCGTAAGGCCGCAGTCGAAGCCCGACTTGACTTCCTTGACGTCGTCCTTGAAGCGGCGCAGCGAATCGAGCTGGCCGGTCCACTGGACCACGTTGTTGCGCAGCAGGCGGACTTGCGAATCGCGACGCACCAGGCCGTCCAGCACCATACAACCGGCGATGTTGCCGATGCGGGAAATGCTGTAAACCTCGCGGATCTCGACCAAGCCGATGACTTCTTCCTTTTTCTCGGGCGCCAACATGCCCGACATGGCTGCCTTCACTTCATCCACGGCGTCGTAGATGATGTTGTAGTAGCGCACGTCGATGCCGTTGTTCTCGGCCAGCTTCTTGGCGCTGGCTTCGGCGCGGACGTTGAAGCCGATGACGACGGCGTTCGAGGCGATGGCCAGGTTGATGTCGCTTTCCGAGATGCCGCCCACGGCGGCGTGCACGACCTGCACGCGCACTTCGTCTGTCGACAGCTTGACCAGGGACTGCACCAGCGCTTCCTGCGAACCCTGGACGTCGGTCTTCACGATCAGGGCCAGGGTCTGCGTGCCCTCGCCCAGGTTGTCGAACATGGACTCGAGCTTGGCGGCCTGTTGGCGGGCCAGCTTGACGTCGCGGAACTTGCCCTGGCGGAACAGCGCGATTTCGCGCGCCTTGCGCTCGTCGGACAGCACCATCAGCTCGTCGCCAGCGGCCGGCACTTCGGTCAGGCCCTGGATTTCCACGGGGATCGACGGACCGGCTTCCTGGATAGGCTTGCCGTTTTCGTCCAGCATGGCGCGCACGCGGCCAAAGCTTGCGCCGGCCAGCACCACGTCGCCACGGTGCAGGGTGCCGCTTTGCACCAGGATGGTCGCGACCGGGCCGCGGCCCTTGTCGAGACGAGCTTCGATCACCAGGCCCTTGGCGGGCGCGTCGACGGGAGCCTTCAGTTCCAGCACTTCGGCCTGCAGCAGCAGGTTTTCCAGCAGATCGTCGATGCCTTCGCCGGTCTTGGCCGACACGGACACGAACGGCACGTCGCCGCCGTATTCTTCCGGCACCACTTCCTCGGCAACCAGTTCCTGCTTGACGCGGTCGGGGTTGGCGGAGGGCTTGTCGATCTTGGTCATGGCCACGACCATCGGAACGCCTGCGGCCTTCGCGTGGTGGATGGCTTCGCGGGTCTGCGGCATCACGCCGTCGTCGGCCGCGCAGACCAGGATGACGATGTCGGTCGCCTTGGCGCCGCGGGCACGCATGGCGGTAAACGCCTCGTGGCCCGGGGTGTCAAGGAAGGTCACCATGCCGCGTTCGGTCTGAACGTGGTAGGCGCCGATGTGCTGAGTAATGCCGCCGGCTTCGCCCGCGGCAACCTTGGCGCGGCGGATGTAGTCCAGCAGCGAGGTCTTGCCGTGGTCGACGTGGCCCATGACGGTGACAACCGGCGCGCGCGGCAGCTGTTCGGCTTCCGACACGCTGGCGGTTTCGTCCAGGAAGGCTTCCGGGTCGTCCAGCTTGGCGGCGATTGCCACGTGGCCCAGTTCCTCGACCACGATCATGGCGGTTTCCTGGTCCAGCACCTGGTTGATGGTGACCATCTGGCCCAGCTTCATCAATTGCTTGATGACTTCTGCGGCCTTGACGGACATCTTGTGGGCCAGGTCGGCCACGCTGATGGTTTCCGGCACGTGAACTTCACGCGCGATGAATTCCTGCGGCGCCGGCTCGTTGCGGCGATCGTTCTGCTGGTTGCGGCCGCCTCGGCCGCCCTTGCCGCCGCCCTTGCCGCCAGCGCGCCAGCCGTCGCGGCTGGCCGGGGCTGCCGGCTTGTCCGCGGGCTTCTTGCGCGAAGCGTCATCGGACCAGGTCGAAGCGACTTCGGCGGTCTTGATGGTCTTCTTCGCGCCGGGAGCGGCGGGCTTGGCGTCCTTCTTGGCGCCGGGAGCGGCGCCCGGCTTGCCAGCCGGCTTGTGCAGCGTGCCGGAGATCGGCGCGGCAGCGGCGGGCGCTTCCGGTTCGGGAGCGCGCAGCACCTTGCGCGGACGGTTCAGCATCTCGCGCAGAGCGGCGGCTTCAGCCTCGGCCTTGCGGCGGGCCTCGTCGCGGGCCGCCGGCGCGGCGGAAGCCGCGAGAGGCGGGCCGGCGCGGCGGTTGTCCGCACGGTTGCCAACCTTGACGGCGGGCGCGGCGGGCTCGGGCTTCGCGGCGGTTTTGACGGGTTCGGACTTCGCGGCAGGCTGAGCCTGGGCGACAGGCGCGGCGGCCTGGGAGGAAGATGGTTCGGACTTATTGGCTAGCACAACGGGTTCCGGCTTGGCTTCTTCAGCCTTGGGCTCGGTGGATTCAGTCTTGACTTCGGGCTTGGCCTCTTCGGCCACGGGCTCGGCAGGAGCAGGCGCCGGCGTCGGTTCGGGTTCAGGCTGGGCCTGGACTTCGGCGGCTTTCGCCTCGACGGGAGCGGGCGCTTCGGCCGCGACGGATTCAACAGGCGCGGGCGCTTCGACCGGCGCGGGCGCTTCTGCAGCAACGGGCTCTTCCGCCTTGGCCGGGGCAATAGCCTCAGCCTGGACGGGAGCGGTCTCGCGAGGAGCGGCAGCTTCGGGTGCGACGGGCGCCGACACTTCCTGCGGCGCCGCTTCGGCGGCTGCCTCATCTTCGGCACGCGCGGACGCGGCCTGTTCCAGGGCGATTTCGGAGGGATCACGCTTGACGAACACGCGCTTCTTGCGCACTTCGACCTGGATCGTGCGCGAACGGCCGGTGGCATCCGCCTGGCGGATCTCGGACGTCTGGCGGCGCGTCAAGGTGATCTTCTTGCCTTCGGTCGCGCCGTGGGCGCGACGCAGCGATTCGAGCAATTTCGCCTTGTCGCTGTCGGTGACGGAATCGTCGACCGATTTGAGGTCAACGCCAGCCGAGCGCAGCTGATCCAGCAGCACATTGGCAGGCATTTTCAGCTCGGTAGCGAACTGCGCGACGGTATTACTCGACATTAGGCTCTCTCTTCCCTATATGCAGCTATTACAAACAACGTGAACTCGCGGCGGCGGATATTCCGTCCGCCGCGGACCCGTGTCCTTTTGGTTATTCCTCGTCGAACCAATGGGCGCGGGCACGCATGATGAGATCGCTGGCTTCCTGCTCGGTCAGACCGGCGATTTCCGCCAGTTCGTCCGTCGCCAGTTCGGCCAGATCATCACGCGTATGCACTTGGCGCTCGGCCAGCTTGGCAGCCAGTTCGGGCGTCATGCCTTCGAGTTCGAGCAAATCCTGCGCGGTCTCAAGGCGCTCTTCCTGGGCGATCGCCTCGGTCAGCAGCGCATTGCGGGCACGGGCGCGCAACTCATTGATGGTGTCTTCGTCAAAGGCCTCGATTTCCAGCAGTTCCTGCATGGGCACGTAGGCGATTTCCTCGATACCGGTAAAACCTTCGTCGATCAGGATGTCAGCGACTTCCTCGTCGACGTCCAGCTTGCTCATGAACGTGGCGCGCAGGCCCGAACGCTCGACTTCCTGGCGGTTCAGGCTTTCTTCCGGCGTCATGATGTTGATCTGCCAGCCGGTCAGCTCGGAAGCCAGGCGAACGTTCTGACCCTTGGCGCCGATGGCCTTGGGCAGGTTTTCCTCGTCCACCACGACGTCCATCGCGTGCTTGTCTTCATCAACGACGATGGACTCGACGTTGGCCGGCGCCAGGGCGCCGATGACAAACTGCGCGGGGTCTTCCGACCACAGCACGATATCGACCTGTTCGCCGCCCAGCTCGTTGCGCACGGCGGTCACGCGCGAACCGCGCATGCCCACGCAGGTGCCGATCGGGTCGATGCGCTTATCGTATGCCACCACGGCGATCTTCGCACGCACGCCGGCGTCGCGGGCCGCGGCCTTGATCTCCAGCAGGCCCTGCTCGATTTCGGGGACTTCATTCTCGAACAGCTGGCGGATGAATTCCGGCGCGGTGCGCGACAGGATCACCTGCTGGCCGCGCGCGGCGTGGTCTACGCGCAACACAAAGGCGCGGACGCGGTCGGCCACCCGGAGGTTTTCCTTCGGGATCATTTCGGAACGCGGCAGGCGCGCTTCGATCTTGCCGGTTTCGACGATGGCGTCGCCCTTGTCCATGCGCTTGATCGTGCCGGACACGATGGTCTCGCCACGGTCCAGGAAGTCGTTCAGCACCTGCTCGCGCTCGGCGTCGCGGATCTTCTGCAGAATGGCCTGCTTGGCGGCCTGCGCGCCGATGCGGCCGAACTCGATGGGTTCGAGCGGCTCTTCGATGTACTCGCCTTCCTTGATGCCGGGGACGATTTCCTGCGCGTCCGACAGCATTTCCTGCTTGTCGGGCTCTTGCAGGCCAGCCTCGTCGGGCACGACCAGCCAGCGGCGGAAGCCTTCGTGATCGCCCGTGTCCCTATCGATGGCGACACGGATATCCGCATCATCCTTGAAGCGCTTTTTCATCGCCGAGGCCAGCGCGCTTTCCAGCGCTCCGAACACGACGTCGCGCGTGACGTTCTTTTCACGCGCCAAGGCATCGACCAACAGAAGAATTTCGCGACTCATCGCTTTTTGCCCTTGAAATCCAGAACGGGATCCAGTTTTGCACGTTCGATATCGTCGACCGTGAAATTCAATACCTGGACGTCGTTCTTTTTTGCCTCAAATTCGAGACCGAACACGGTCTTTTGCATTCCAGCAGCCGCGTCGGAGGCTGCGGCGTCGTCTTCGGGCACCGTCAGGGTGCCGGCAAAGACCTTGCGGCCGTCCAATGCCTCGCGCAGCTTGATTTCGATGCGCTCGCCTGCGAACCGGCGGAAGTCGGCCTCGTTGCGCAGCGGGCGGTCGACGCCCGGCGAACCGACTTCCAGCCGCTTGTAGTCGACGTTCTCGACTTCGAACACCCGCGACAACTGGCGGGACACCTGTTCACAGTCTTCGATGCGCACACCGCCGACCCGATCGATCGTGACGCGCAAAAGGCCCAGGGCGGCACGCTCGACGTCCACGAGTTCGACGTCCATGCCGGCCAGAGCCTCTTTGGTCAATGCGAATAAATCAGCCATATACTCAAAAAAAATGGGCTGCACGCCCAGCCCACCGTATTGCACAGCGCCCAGCCGCCACCCTACTGCACGTAAGGAGCAATGCTGGGCAGTGCCCTATATTGCGACCTAAATTTGGCTTGCGCCGCCCCAGGCCATTAAGACCCGCCGCCCCAACCCGCAACCCGGGCCAGGCAGCACCAGGCGCAAAGTCCGATGCAAACTGCCAGCTCTTGCCGCCCCTGTATTTGCGTGCTTTTCCTTGCGGGCACGCAAAAGGCGACGGCGCGAAGCCATGAAAACCATTGATTTTACCAGATAAACTGGAAAAACGCCTGATTCGTCGCGGGCTTACGTTTATGCGGGACATATCCCGCGCAGCGGCGCGTCCGGCGCGCCGCCCGCAGGCCTTCAGCGACCCTGACGACCGCGCCCGCCCATCACGCCCAAACGGGATTCGTGCGCCGAGGCGCCGCGCGGCTGCCAGTCATCGCCGCGCGGGGACGACGAGGCATTACGGGGTGCGCGCGGCTTGCCGCCAGCGTTCGGCCCCTTATTGCCGCCGGCGCCGCCCGACTTGTTACCGCTACGGCCGCCACCGGCGCCTGCCGGCTTGCCGCCGCGACCGCTATTGCCACGCGCACCGGCAGGCTTGCCGCCAGCCGAGCGACGACCGCCAGCCGGCGCTTCCGCGACGTTGCCGCCGCCAGCCTCGACCGACACGGCATTGCCAGGCTGGCCGCCCGCCGCAGCCGCGCGCGGACCGCGCGGCTTGCCGCCGGACTTGCCACCAGGCTTGCCCCCGCCCTGCTTGCCGCCGGCCTTGCCGCCCGCCCCCGCTGCGGAACGGCCGCCGCCAGGCTTGCCGCCCTTGCGGTTGCCCCCAGCGCCCTCTCCCGACAGGGGATGGCCGTTGGCATAACCACCGGCAATCATCAGGCCCGTGCCAAAAGGATCCGACGGACACGCGGCCGCCTGGCCTGCGCTGCCCAAGCGGCCGCCTTGCAGCTTGCCGCGGCGGCCGATGCGCGCGCCGTTCATGCCGTTGCGGTCCATGGTGCCGAAACCCGGGGGCAGCGCGCTGTCATGCGACTGCGGCTGCTTGGAGCGGCGACGGTTGCCGCCGGATTCATCGTCGTCGCGTACCAGGCCCAACTGGACCATCAAGGCCGTGACCAGGGAAGAATCCAGCTCTTCCCAGCGGCCGCGGCGCAGCGTACGCGGCAGGACCACGTCGCCGAAACGGGTGCGGATCAGCCGGCTGACCGTGACGCCCACGGCCTCGAACATGCGGCGGACTTCGCGGTTGCGGCCTTCCTGCAGGGTGACGCGGTACCAGCGGTTGCTGCCGTCGCCGCCCAGGTAGTCCAGGGCGCCGAAGGCAGCCATGCCGTCGTCCAGCTCGATGCCGTCGACCAGCGATTGGCGCTGAGCCTCGTCCATTTCTCCCAGCACACGCACCGCGTACTCGCGTTCCGTGCCGTAGCGCGGATGCATGATGCGGTTGGCCATGTCGCCGGAGGTCGTGAAGATCAACAGGCCTTCCGTGTTCAGATCCAGACGGCCGACCGACAACCACTTGCCCGTGCGCAGCTTCGGCAGGCGGGCAAAAACGCTTGCGCGGCCGCCCGGGTCGTCATGGCTGACGATCTCGCCAGCGGGCTTGTGATACAGGATCACGCGCGGCGGCTTTTTCGTATTGACGCGCATGATGGGCTTGCCGTTGACGCGCACCTGGTCATTGGGCGCCACGCGCTGGCCGATATGGGCCGGCTCGCCGTTGACCGACACGCGGCCCGCAACGATCAGTTCTTCCATTTCGCGGCGCGAACCGATGCCGGCGTCCGCCAGGACCTTGTGCAGCTTGGGCATGACCGAATCGCTGTTCAGGTACTTGCCCAGACGCTGCTCCATGCGGTCAGCGGTTTCCAGGTACGACAACGCCTGCTCGGCTTCCTGCTCGGTGCCGCGCGACTCCTGCGGCTCGGCCTGAGGGGCGGCAGCCGCCGCGGGCTGCGCTTCGCCGGCCGGCGCCTGCTCGGCGGCGGTATCGCCGCGGCGACGGCGGAACGGCGTTCTCAGCTTGCGGCCCCTGCCGCGGGCTCCCGTCTCGCCTTCAGCCGCCGGCTCACGCGCGGCGGATTCCGGCTGGCCATTGGAAGCGGCATCATCCGAACGGGGATTGTCGTCCTGCATTGCTGTATTCGTTGTCACTGGGACAGCTCCGAATTTCAAACTTGGGTGGGCCTGCCTGCGGCAGGCTCGTCATCATCTGGGGACGCCGGCTGTCGGTCGGCCTCGGGCCGCTCGACGCCTGCCTCGTCCGATTCCGGAGAGGCGGCATCCGGGCCAGGCCGAACAGGATCGGCAAGACCGGAAGCGGGCTCATGCCCGGCGGCGTCAGGCGCCGCGGTATCGGTCTCGTCAATCGGGTCGGTCGGTTCCGCGTGTTTTGCGTTCTCGACGCTTTCCTTTGCAGCGCCGGCTTCTGGGGCATCGGCGGCCATATCGGAAATGTCGTTGTCAGCCGCATCGTCGGGAAAACCGGACGTGGCTGACGTATTGGACAAGCCTTCGGCTTGCTCCCGGACGGTGGATTCGTCGGCGGGATCCGCGCCTTCTTCTGTGCGCGAAAGCATGGATTCTACGCTATCGACGGGAGCGATGGGTACATCCTGTTCCGAAACAGACAATTCCGCAACCGGAATACTGACTTCGGACGCCTCACCCTCGCCTGCCGTAGCCGCAGGTTCGCCGTCAGGACGAGCCTCGGCTTCGCCGCCAACCCCGCCCTCGGCGCTCACCTCACCCTCGACGCCTTCCGCAGCCTCGGCAACCGCCTGACCGGCAGCGTCGGCGTCCTCGGTGGGCGCATCCTCGGCGGCGGGCGCTTCGCCGCCCAGCACCTGCTGCACTTCACCCAGATCCAGCCCGGCGAGCGCGGCCGCGGCCTGCGCGGATTCCAGCGCCGGCAATTCGTCCAGGGCGCGCAGGCCCAGGTCATCGAGAAACTGGCGCGTCGTGCCGAACAGCGCCGGACGGCCCGGCGCGTCGCGGTGGCCGATGACCTCGATCCAACCGCGGTCCTCCAGCGCCTTCACGATCTGCGAAGACACGGTGACGCCGCGGATATCCTCGATGTCGCCCCGCGTCACCGGCTGGCGCCAGGCCACGATGGCCAGCGTTTCCATCACGGCGCGCGAATACTTGGGCGGCTTTTCCGGATTGAGGCGCTCAAGGTAGCGCTGCATGCGCGGACGGCTCTGAAAGCGCCATCCGGTGGCCAACTGCACCAGCTCCAGCCCGCCATCGGCCCAATTGGCCTGCAACGTTTCCAGAAGCGTGCGCAATGCGCTGTTGTCGAATTGTTCATCGTCCCCGAATAGCTTGCGCATATCGGACAGTTGCATCGGCTGCGCCGCGCAAAGCAGCGCGGTTTCCAACACGAGTATTGCCTCGCTATCGTTCATCGACATTCAAATTCAAAAAGGGCTAACTTGCGCTAGGTTGAAAATAAGGCTACTATTCATTTCTCAGACGCGGGGTGGAGCAGTCTGGCAGCTCGTCGGGCTCATAACCCGAAGGTCGTAGGTTCAAATCCTGCCCCCGCAACCAAATTGATTCAGGCCTGGCGATTTCGCCGGGCCTTTTTCATTTGCGGCGCCGGAAAAAATCCGCAGATCCAGCAAACCCGGCTGCACCGACGTGCGCAGCACGGCAGCACAGGCACCCGCCGCCGCACCGGCAGCCTCAGCGGCTCGCCAGCAACAGACTGCATGGGTTTGCGTAGTTCTCACTGGATTCCTGTGTTTACCGCCATGCGCCCCGGATAGAGATACCCCGGACATGTGCCGAAACGACCGCGCCAATCGGGATTGAGCGGGATGCCTGCCGCGCCCCGCGCAGCAAACACTCAAGCAAATTCTGGAAAAGCCGGCACAAATCGCCAGCCAGCCCGCGGAGCACGCCGGCAACCCGGCGCCGCCTTCCCGCGGCAATCGATATCAAGGACCTGAATCATCAAGGTTCGGGCGCCACGGACAGACCGCCACAACCCACAAACCCGATACGTTTCCCCTGGCGCACGCGAAAAACCAGTTCCGCAATGCCCGCGGCCCACATAAGCCGCAACCACGATTCTTGGATGTTTTCTAACCAGACAAGGCCGGCATCCGCCCGCCGCGTCCAACATATTCAAGCAGTTGTTTCATTATACCGCCATATACCCCACCCTCAAGCCCGCACAGCGCCTTGCGCGGCGCAAAAACTACGGAGCAGGCTTGTCCCACGGCGTGGATTCCAGGCGGTCCACCAGAAAATCCAGCATGGACCTCAAGATCAGAGGCATCTGGCGGCGCGAGACATAAACACCATAAATACCCAGCTCCTGCGGCTTGCTTTGCGTCAGGATGGCCCGCAGGCGGCCCGATGCGATGTAGTCCGCGGCATAGTAGGTCGGCAGCATCGCAATACCCGCACCCTCCAGCGCCGCGCGCGACAACACCGACACCTCGTTCGCGCTGATATTGCCACTGACCGGCACATCCACCGGCTCGCCGTCGCGCTCGAAGCGCCACAGGCTCTTGCCGAAATACGAATGAGTCAGACAGTTGCGCAAGGACAGGTCCTCGATGCGCGCCGGCACGCCTTCGCGCTGCAGGTACTCGGGCGAGGCGCACACCACCGAACGGCAGACCGCCAGCTTGCGGGCGATCAGGTTGGGATCCAGGTCATTGGTGATACGCACCGCCAGATCCACGCGCTCTTCCACCAGATTGACGGCGCGGTCGACCAGCATCAGGTCAACCGAGGTGCCCGGATGCAGCTTGACGTAGTCGGTAATGGCGCTGGCCAGATGGCGGGAGCCAAACGACATGCTGGTGGTAATGCGCAGCAGCCCGCGGGGCGTGTCGTCCGGGGTCGATACCGCATTGCGCAGGTCTCCCACCATGTCCAGCATCTGGCGGCAGCGCGGCAGCGTTTCGGCGCCGGCCGGCGTCAGGCTCAGGCGCCGCGTCGTGCGGTGCAGCAGGCGCACCCCCACCCATTGCTCCATTTCCGCGAGATAGCGCGACACCATGGCGCGCGACATGTCCAGATGGATCGCCGCCGCCGACAGGCTGCCCCTGTCAGCGACTTCCACGAATACCTGCATGGCTTTCAAACGATCCATGATTGTCTCGATTCTTGCACCAGACCGCTCCGGTTATACCGTATTTCGGCGCAACATCGACACCATAATCGAGACGGCCACCCGCAAGCCCTGACCAGACCAGACGCTCAGACGCAGACGATCAAGGAGCCGGCTGCCCGAGCGCAACGCCCAAGGCGGCACGGACCTCATTGACATCCAACCCCCGCAGGATGCAGACCAGCCGTGACGCCCGCTCCTCGTCCGGCCACTGCTCCAGCTGATTGATCGGATAGAGCTCGCCATGCACGCCATGCACCTCGCACGGCAGCGCCTCACCCTCAAAGCACACCAGCCCCTTCATGCGCAGCAAGCCCTGCCCAAAGCGTTCCAGAACCCGCGACATGCCCGCAAGAAACGCCGCCCGTCCGACAGGAGCAGCCAATACCAGCGAGAAACTGCCCACATCTCCATGAACGGCGGCTCTCGACTGCGCGAAGGGCCGCAACCAGTTCGCAAGGGTCACGCCATCGCGCCTGGCCCGCAGGTCGAGACCCGTGCGCAGCGGATCCGCAAGCGGCGCATCAGGCCATTGCACGCAGCGCTGCGCCCCCGGATTAATGGCGGCGACGGCCTGATCCAGAAGATCCAGACTCGCGGCGTCCGCCAGGTCCGGCTTGCTGAACACCACGACATCCGCCAGGGCCAGTTGCCGCGGGGCTTCGGGCTGCCGCTCCAATTGGTCCAACCCATTGCGGGCGTCCGCCAGGACGATCGCGCCCCGGTACGCATAGCGCTCGGCGAGGAAGCGGTCGTGTTTGAGGGTGAACAGGATGGGCGCGGGATCGGCCAATCCGCTGGTTTCGATGACCACGCGACGAAAGGGCTTGATCTTGCGGCTGAGCGCCAACATGAATAATTCGCGTAAAGCGTCGACTACCGCGCCGCTGACGACGCAACACAGGCAGCCGCCCTCAACCAGGACAATGTTGTCGCGGGCCTGGCGCACCAGGTGATGGTCCACACCGATCTCACCGTACTCATTGACGATGACGACAGCATCAGCGTATGCCGGATCCCTCAGCAGGCGATTGAGCAGCGACGTCTTGCCGCTACCCAGGAAGCCGGAAATCACCGTCACGCCTATGCGTTTGTCGTCCATACCCGATCTTCCATGCTCGCCGCCCTGATGGAGAAAACCAAAAGGGCCATTCACTTGCGTGAATGGCCCTGAATTCTTTGGCTCCCCGAGCTGGGCTCGAACCAGCGACCTGCGGATTAACAGTCCGTCGCT
This sequence comes from Achromobacter sp. ACM02, assembly GCF_014851605.1. NCBI lineage: Bacteria > Pseudomonadati > Pseudomonadota > Betaproteobacteria > Burkholderiales > Alcaligenaceae > Achromobacter > Achromobacter sp. ACM02. Next base: position 31,845 of record NZ_JACUZY010000008.1, on the reverse strand, counting down.
CTACCGACTGAGCTATCGGGGAACTGCTAAGAAACGAGATTATGAACTAAAAATTTGAAGTGTGCAAATCGCTGATTTTTTCGCCTGTTTGGCCCGCTTGGTTTCCCATCGCAAAAAAACTCTGATATGATCTCGGTCTTTCCAGATCGGACCCCATAAACAGGGTGACGGACCGGAAAAAACGAAGATGTTTTGCTTGCGGCTCTTACAGGAGCGGAGCAAATGGTCTTGCCGGCATAGCTCAGTTGGTAGAGCAGCGCATTCGTAATGCGAAGGTCGTAGGTTCGACTCCTATTGCCGGCACCAGATTCCAAAAAGCAGCCCGCTCGGGCTGCTTTTTTCATTTCCGCGCCGGTTCGCGCGCCGAACCCTCACCCGGGAACTCCCGTCCGCCGCCACGCGTCCAATCTGCTGGACCATCCTGCGGACACGACCATGCGCATCCTTCTAGTCGAAGATGACCTCATGATAGGCGAGAGCGTGCTGGACTGCCTGCGCGCCGAACACTACGCCGTAGACTGGGTCAAGGACGGCAATGCCGCGGAGCTCGCGCTGCGCACCGATACGTACGACCTCATACTTCTGGATCTGGGGCTGCCCAAGCGCGACGGCCTGTCGCTCCTACGCGACCTGCGCACGCGCAAGGACCGCACGCCGGTGCTGATAGCCACCGCCCGCGATGCCGTGAGCGACCGGATCGCGGGACTGGACGCCGGCGCCGACGACTATGTGGTCAAACCCTACGACGTGGATGAATTGCTGGCCCGCATGCGCGCCCTGATCCGCCGCAGCGCAGGCCGCGCGGAACCGGTGTTCGAGCATGAGGGCATCACCATCGATCCCCAGTCGCACGCCGCCATGGTGGACGGCGCTCCGGTCACGCTGACCGCGCGCGAATGGGCGGTGCTCGAACCGCTGATCGCTCGCCCGGGCATGATTTTTTCGCGCGCCCAGCTGGAAGAAAAGCTGTACAGCTGGAAAGACGGCATCAGCAGCAACGCTGTTGAGGTTTATATTCATGGCCTGCGCAAGAAGCTGGGTCCGAACCTGATCCAGAACGTCAGAGGCGTCGGCTATGTCATCCCCAAAACATGAGCATTCCGCTTAGCTACTCACTGAGAGCCAGGCTGCTTTTCTTCCTGTTGGCCGCCATCGTGGTCGGCGCGCTGGTGCAAGGCGCCATCGCTTACCGCAGCACTTTGGCGCAGGCCGACGATATCTTCGACTCGCTGCTGCAGCGCACCGCCCTGTCGCTGGGCACCGGCGACGGACTGCTCAGCACAGGTCCGGCGCACGCGCGCGGCGCGGGTTCGCCCGTGGCGGACGACCTGATCATCCAGATCTGGACGCCCGACGGCGTGCGCGTCTTCAATTCCCGATCCCGCCGGCCGCTGCCGGACCAGATCATCCTCGGCTTCTCCGACGCGAAGATGGAGGGCAGCACCTACCGCGTATATTCGCTGGCCACGCCCTTCCAGGTCATCCAGGTGGCGCAGGACATGACCGTGCGCACCAGCATGGCGCGCGCGCTGGCGCTGCGCACCATCGCCCCCATCGCCGCCGCCGCTCCCCTGCTCATGCTGATCGTCTGGTGCGTGGTCAGCTGGTCGCTACGGCCTGTGAAGCGGGCGCGCGCCCAGGTTGCGGCGCGCCAGCCGGAAGATCTGTCGCCCGTCAGCGTGGAGGGCCTGCCCGATGAGATCCGGCCGCTGGTGCTGGAACTGAACCTGCTGCTGGAGCGCATGCGCGGCGCCTTCGCGCAGCAAAAGCAGTTCGTCGGCGATGCGGCGCACGAACTGCGTTCGCCCCTGACTGCGCTACGCCTGCAATTGCAGGCCCTGCAACGCGCGGGCGACACGGATGCGCGCCGGCTGGCCGAACAGCGGCTGGCAGCCGGCATCGACCGCGCGACACGCCTGGTCGAACAGCTGCTATCCATGGCGCGCCATGAAAGCGCGGCCGGACAGGCACCCGCCGAAACCGTGGACCTGGCCGACGTGCTGCGCCAGGCGCTCTCTGAAATGCTGCCCCAGGCCAACGCGAAATCGATCAGCATCGACCTGGACGGCGCGCCGCAAGCATCGGTGCAGGGACATCGCGACGCGCTGACGCTGCTGGCACGCAACCTGCTGGACAACGCAATCAAGTACACGCCCGCCGGCAAGCGCGTCCACCTCCATCTGGAACAGGCTCCCGGCGAGACGACCCTGCTGATCGACGACGAGGGCCCCGGCATTGCGCCGGACGAGCGCGAGCGCGTGTTCGACCGTTTCTACCGCGTCGAAGGCAATTCGCAGCACGGCAGCGGCCTGGGGCTGGCGATCGCGCGCAGCATCGCCGACCAGCACGGCGCCACCATAGAACTGCAGGACACGCCGGTGGGCGCAGGCCTGCGCGTGAAGGTGGTTTTTCCGACTTAAGACTCGCCTAAGTGTCAGGCCCGAAGATAGCGCCATGTCCTTCAACATGAACGCAGGAGCCGACATGAAGACCACCCAAATGAAACCCTCGCGCCTGGTGCTGGCGCTGCTGGCAGCCGGCGCCATAGGCGGCGCGGGCGCAACCGCCTTCACCGGCGGCGTTTCGATGGCGGCCACCGCGCCGGCCATCGCTTCCTCCTTCCAGGCGCCGGGCACGTCCAGCCCGCCCAACTTTGCGCAGATCACGCGCGACTTCGGTCCGGCCGTGGTGAACATCAGCGTCAGCGGCACCCGCAAGGTGTCCGCCGACGAAGGCGATCCGTTCGCCCAATTCTTCGGCCAGATTCCCGGCGCGCGCGGCCAGCGGCCCGCGCGTGAAGTGCCCATGCGCGGCGAAGGCTCCGGCTTCATCGTCAGCGCCGACGGCATCATCCTGACCAATGCGCACGTGGTGCAGGACGCCAAGGAAGTCACGGTCAAGCTGACCGACCGCCGCGAATACAAGGCCCGCGTGCTGGGCTCGGATCCGCAGACCGACGTGGCCGTCCTCAAGATCGACGCCAAGAACCTGCCGGTGGTGAAGGTGGGCGACGTCAACCAGCTGCAGGTGGGCGAATGGGTGCTGGCCATCGGCTCGCCCTACGGCCTGGAGAACACGGCCACCGCCGGCATCGTCAGCGCCAAGGGCCGGTCGCTGCCCGACGACACCTCGGTGCCCTTCATCCAGACGGACGTGGCGGTCAACCCCGGCAACTCGGGCGGCCCGCTGTTCAACGACCGCGGCGAAGTCGTGGGCATCAATTCGCAGATCTACAGCCGCACCGGCGGATTCCAGGGCCTGTCGTTCTCGATCCCGATCGACGTGGCCTACAAGATCAAGGACCAGATCCTCGAACACGGCAAGGTGCAGCACGCCAGGCTGGGCGTGACGGTGCAGGAAGTGAACCAGGACCTGGCCAACTCCTTCAAGCTGGATACCCCCTCGGGCGCGCTGGTTTCCAGCGTGGAGAAAGGCAGCGCCGCCGACAAGGCCGGCCTGCAGCCTGGCGACGTGGTGCGCAAGATCGACGGCAAGACCATCGTGTCCTCGGGCGACCTGGCCTCCACCATCACGCTGGCGACTCCGGGCGAAAAGATCAAGCTGGACGTCTGGCGCAACGGCTCGCAGAAGGAGCTGGTCGCCACCCTGGGCGGCGTGCCCAAGGACAAGACGCAGGCCTCGGCTGGCGACCAGGAGGTTCAGCGCGGCCAACTCGGCCTGGCACTGCGTCCGCTGAGCCCGCAGGAGCAGCAGGCGGCTGGCGCCGAGGGGCTGCTGATCGAACGCTCGATCGGACCGGCCGCCAAGGCCGGGATCGAACCGGGAGATGTGCTGCTGTCGCTGAACGGCGTACCGGTGCGCAACGTCGCTCAGGTGAAGGACGCGCTGTCCAAGGCGGGCAAGACGGTCGCCCTGCTGGTACAGCGCGGCGAAGACAAGATCTTCGTGCCGGTGCAGATCGGCTGAGCCGGTCTGCACCCGGATAGGCGCTACTCCGCGTCGGGCTGCTTGCCCGGCGCGGCCGCGTCGAACGCCGGCAATGCACGGCAGGCGGCATCGATGCGCACGACGTTGGGCATGGCCGACAGGTCGCAGTCGAAACGCTGGGCGTTCGCCACCTGGGGCACCAGGCACAGATCGGCAATGGTGGGTGTATCGCCGTGGCAGAAGAGGCCGGTGGCGGAAGAACCGGCCAATTGCGCCTCCAGGGCTTCCAGGCCCTGATGCACCCAGTGCTTGTACCAGGCGGTCTTGGCCGCCTCGTCCACGCCCAGGGTGTGCTTCAGGTACTTCAGCACGCGCAGGTTGTTCAGGGGATGCGTGTCGCAGGCGATGCCCAGAGCCAGGTCGCGCACCCGCGCGCGGCCTACCGCGTCCGCCGGCAGCAACGGCACTTCAGGATGCGTTTCTTCCAGGTATTCGATGATGGCCAGCGATTGGCCGATGACGGCGTCGCCATCGACCAGCGTGGGCACCAGCGCGGTCGGATTCACCTTGCGATAATCCGCCGACAGTTGCTGGCCGCCGTCCTTCAGCAGATGCACGGGCAGGTATTCGTAGGGCAAGCCCTTCAGGTTGAGGGCGATGCGCACGCGGTACGCGGCCGAGCTGCGAAAGTAGCTGTACAACTGCATGAAGTCTCCTTGATTTTCTGTTGCGGCGCCGCGCATGCGCGCGGCGCCCGCCTGCTTATTCCAGCGATTCCGTCTGCGCCGACTTGCGGGACAGACCCTTGGGCAGCGGGAACGCCACATTCTCTTCCAGGCCGGGCATGGTGCGTACCGACACCGCGCCCAATTCCTTGACCCGATCGATCACCTGCTGCACCAGGATCTCCGGCGCGGAAGCGCCCGCGGTCACGCCGATGCGCTTGCGGCCCACCAGCCAGGCCGGATCGATCGATTGCGCACCGTCGATCAGATAGGACGCGACGCCCTTGCGCTCGGCCACTTCGCGCAGCCGGTTGGAGTTGGAACTGTTGGGACTGCCCACCACCAGCACCAGGTCGCAATCCGGCGCCATCACCTTGACCGCGTCCTGGCGGTTCTGGGTGGCGTAGCAGATATCGCTTTTCTTGGGCTCGACGATGTTGGGAAAGCGTTCTTTCAACGCCCGCGACACGGCCGCCGCGTCGTCCACCGACAGGGTGGTCTGCGTGACGTAGGCCAGGTTCTCGGGATCGGTGACCTGCAGGCCGGCGACGTCCTCGACGGTCTCGACCAGGTACATGCCGCCCTGGGCCTGGCCCAGCGTGCCCTCGACCTCGGGATGGCCCTTGTGGCCGATCATGATGATCTCGCGGCCGGCCGCGCGCATGCGGGCCACCTCGATGTGGACCTTGGTGACCAGCGGGCAGGTGGCGTCGAACACGCGCAGCCCACGGGCGTCGGCTTCGGCCCGCACCGCCTTGGACACGCCGTGCGCCGAGAACACCACGATGGCGCCGGCGGGCGCGTCGTCCAGTTCATCGATGAAGATGGCGCCCTTGGCGCGCAGGTCTTCCACCACGTAGCGGTTATGGACGATTTCGTGGCGCACATAGATGGGCGCGCCATGCAATTCAAGCGCGCGCTCGACGATGTCGATGGCGCGATCCACACCGGCACAGAAGCCGCGCGGCTGCGCCAGCAGGACTTCGGCGTCGGTGGCGGTGACAACCTGGCTCATCAGAGGACTCCCAAGAGCGCCACGTCGACCCGCAAGCTGATGCCCGCGAGCGGGTGGTTGAAATCGAACAGGGCCGATTCGTCGTTGATTTCCTTCAGGACGCCCGAATAGCGGCCGCCGTTGGGCGCGGTGAATTCCACCAGGTCGCCGGGTTCGAAGGTGGCGTCGGCGCCCGCATGCTCGGCCAGCATGGCGCGCGTGACGCGCTGGATCAGTTCGGGGTTGCGTTCGCCGTAGGCGTCGGCGGGTTCGACCGTGACGCTGAAGCGCTCGCCTTCGGCGCGGCCGACCAGCGCCGCTTCCAGGCCAGGCGCCCATTGGCCGCCGCCCATCTGCAGCGTGCCGGGACGGCCATCGAAGGTGTCGGCGAACACGGAATCCTTGCCCGGGCCCGAGGCCAGCGTGATGCGATAGTGCAGCGTCAGGTAGGAATCCGGACGGACCAAAACGTTCACTTCATTAGAGGCGATGCTCAAGATCTGCCACCGTATATGCAATTGAGTAAACCTTGATTTTAGAGCCTCTTATGAAATTGTCCGACCGGCTGCCCAAACACGAGCGCCCCAGGGAGCGGTTGCTGCGCCACGGCGCCGCTGCGCTCCAGGACTCGGAACTGCTCGCCATCGCCCTGCGCACCGGTATTCCCGGCCTGGACGTGGTTGAACTGGGCAGCCGGCTCCTGACCCGATTTGGCGGCCTGCGAGGCCTGCTGGGCGCGACGCCCGAGGAACTGACCGCGGTTCCCGGCCTGGGGGTTTCCAAGGCGTGCATGCTGGCCGCCCTGCTGGAACTGGCCCGCCGCGCCATCGAGGAAGACCTGGCCCGCAACAGCAATCTGGATCACCCGCTGCCGGTAAAACAATATTGCAAGATGGCGCTGGGGCACCGGCAGGTGGAACATTGCATTGCGCTCTACCTGGACAACCGCCTGCGCCTGATCGCCACGGGCGAGCTGGCGCGCGGCACCCTGTCGCAAGCATCGGTCTATCCCCGCGAGGTCGTGCGCGAAGCCCTGCGCCATCACGCGGCCGCCCTGATCATCGCCCACAACCATCCGTCCGGCCTGGCCGAGCCCAGCGCCGCGGACCGCATATTCACCCAGCACCTGAAGCAGGCGCTCGCGCTGGTGGACATCCGGCTGGTGGACCACCTGATCGTGGCTGCCGGCACGGTCGTGTCCATGGCCGAACTCGGCGGCCTGTAGGGGCTGCGGCCCGCGCCGGAATTCGTTAGACTAGCGCCCGCAATTGCTTTAGGCTTAACGCATCTCTCGACCCCCCCGCCTGACATGAAACGCTTGTGGGACATTTCCCCTCCCGTGTCCACCGCATCGCCAGTCTTTCCTGGCGACACGCCGTACCGCCAGCAATGGAAATGGTCGCTTGCGCCCGGCTGTCCGGTGAATGTCAGCGAAATCACCATGTCGCCGCATATCGGCGCGCACGCTGACGCTCCCCTGCACTACCAGAACGGCGCCGCAGCCATCGGGGCCGTATCACTGGAACCATTCCTGGGTCCCTGTCGCGTCATCCACGCCATCGATTGCGGCCCCCTCATCACGGTGGACCACCTGGCCCATGCGGCCCTGAACCTGCCGCCGCGCGTGCTGGTCCGCACCGCCAAGCATGCCGCGCAGGACTGGTGGACCGACGATTTCTCCGCCTACGCGCCCCAGACCATCGAATGGCTGGCCGAACGCGGCGTCATGCTGATCGGCCTGGATACGGCCAGCATCGACCCCGCATCCAGCAAGACCCTGGACAGCCACCACACGATCTTGCGGCACGACATGCGGGTACTGGAGAACCTGGTGCTCGACGATGTGCCGGAAGGCGATTACGAGTTGATCGCACTGCCGTTGGCGCTGGTCCAGGCCGATGCCAGCCCGGTTCGCGCCGTCCTGCGCGAACTGTAGGCTGGTCCGCTGGCCATGGCGGCCGATCCGAAGTCGGCCGCCGGTTCTGGAAGCACGACCATGAAAGACCATTCCGATTTGCATGCGGCGCTTGCCTGCGCCCGCCCCCACGCGCCCTCGTGGCGCGCCCTGCCCGCCTCGGCGCGCCGCGCCGCCCCGCCCTGCAAGGGAGGCCGCGCATGAGCCACTCCGAACGCCCCGAAGACATCGTCCGCCAGGAAAAAGCGCAGCTGGATTTCACGCGCGACATGACCTACGGCGATTACCTGCATCTGGACGAACTGCTGGGCGCGCAGCATCCGCTGTCGCCCGAGCACAACGAGATGCTCTTCATCATCCAGCACCAGACCAGCGAACTCTGGATGAAGCTGATGCTGCATGAACTGCGCGCCGCCATCGCCAATGTGGCAGCCGACCGCTTGCAGCCCGCCTTCAAGATGCTGGCCCGCGTCAGCAAGATCATGGAACAGCTGGTCCATGCCTGGGACGTGCTGGCGACCATGACGCCGCCCGAGTATTCGGCGCTGCGTCCCTATCTGGCGCGTTCCAGCGGATTCCAGAGTTATCAGTACCGCCAGGTCGAATTCCTGCTCGGCAACAAGAACGCGGCCATGCTAAAGCCGCATGCGCACCGCGAGGACCTGCTGGCCCAGGTGCGCAGCGCCTACGAAGCCCCGTCGCTGTACGACGAGGCGCTGCGGCTGCTGGCGCGCCACGGCCTGGACGTGCCGGCCGATCACCTCGAACGCGACTGGACCCAACCCTACCAATCGTCGGCTGGCGTGGAAGCTGCCTGGCTGACGGTCTACCGCCAGCCCGACCGCTACTGGGACCTGTACCAGTTGGGAGAAAAGCTGACCGACCTGGAAGACGCGTTCCGCCTGTGGCGCTTCCGCCACGTCACGACGGTCGAACGGGTCATCGGCTTCAAGCGCGGCACCGGGGGCACGTCGGGCGTGGACTACCTGCGGCGCATGCTGGAAGTGGTGCTGTTCCCCGAGATCTGGAAGCTGCGCACGGATCTTTAAGCGCCGAATTTATCTGGCCCCAATTTTTGGCCAAGGGGAGCCCCTGAGCGGGGCCTCCTTTCCTCTTGGCCTGGCCAAAATTCCCATGCTAGAATTTGGGGTTACTTTTTGGATACGTGGCTGGAGCAGTCAACGAGTATCCGGCCGCTGGGCAAACCCGATCCGCATATCGGCGGGTTCGCCAGGCAGGCGGGACACCGGACACCCGGCTGGCGACCCTAACAACTTGCAAGGCTCGACAGAGCCCTAGGAAAGCACCATGAAAGAAGGCATTCACCCCGAATACCGCGAAGTCGTCTTCGCCGACCTGCAAACGGGCAACAAGTTCATCACCCGTTCGACCGTCCAGACGCGCGAAAGCATCGAACTGGATGGCAAGACGTACCCGCTCTTCAAGTGCGACGTGACCTCCGAATCGCATCCGTTCTACACGGGCGCCCAGACGCGCATCGTCGAAACCGGCCGCGTGGAAAAGTTCCGCGCCCGCTTCGCCCGCACCGCAGGCACGGTCAAGTCCGCTTCCTGATCTGTCGCTCCCCCGGGAGCCGCAGCGAAAAGGCAGCCTCCGGGCTGCTTTTTTTTCTCCCTGGCCGTCCGATTCTGACGCTGGGTACTAGCGCAACCAGACCACTCGGTTACATTAACGCCCGTGTCCCCACTTTCCATTTCCACTCCAGCCCGGCTCACGTCCGTGGCTACCGCGAAACTGCCCAGACTGATTCTGCTGGGCTTGTCGCTGGCCTATATCGTGGCCGGCCTGTTCATGCGCGACCCGTGGAAAACAGACGACGCCGTGGGACTGGCGACCATGATCACGGCGATCCGCGAAGGCGGCATCACCTGGTTGCTGCCGCAGGTGGGACACCTGGCGCACGCCGAGGAAGGTCCCCTGATCACCTGGGTGGGCGCGATCTGCATCTGGCTGTTCGGCCCCTACATCGGCGACATCACCGCCGGCCGCCTGCCCAATCTGCTGTGGTTCGGCATCACCGCCACCAGCGTCTGGTACGGCACCTATCTGCTGGGCCGCCGCGCCGAGGCGCAACCGCTGGCCCTGCCCTTCGGCGGCGAACCCGAACCGCGCGACTACGGACGCATGCTGGCGGACGCCGCGCTGTTGTTGCTGCTGGCCACGGTCGGCATCCTGCAGCGCACCCACGAAACCACCGTGGTGCCCGCCATCATGGCTTGGCAGGCGCTTGCCTTCTATTCGCTGGCGCGCAGCATAGACCGGCCATTCACCGGCAGCACCACCCTGGGCATCGCACTGGCGGCCAGTTTCCTGACCCGCGGCTGGGTCGGCGCCATCCCCATCATGGTGGGCGCGGCCCTGGCGTTCTACCCCCGCAGCCGACTGTGGAAATGCCGGCGCTGGCTGCCGTGGGCCGCGCTGCTGGCCGCCGTCCTGATTCTGGCTTGGTGGATACCCGCCAGCCACAGCAGCGAATACTGGATCCGCAACTGGAAGACCTGGAACCTGTCGTCCTTCGCCGTGCCGCCCTGGCATGACATCGGGCGCACCCTGCGCGACCTGCCCTGGTACCTGTGGCCGACCTGGCCGCTGGCCCTGCTGGCCATCTGGCGCTGGCGCGCCTGGCTCTACGCGCCGCACATCTGGCTGCCGCTGGTCCTGCTGGTGTGCTCGGCGGTCGTGCTGTTCGGCCTGGAAGAAGCCTCGGATTCCGAGTACGTGCTGCTGGCCGTGCCCTGCGCGGTGCTGGGCGCGTTCTCGCTGCCCACGCTGCGCCGCGGCGTGGTCAACACGCTGGACTGGTTCGCCGTCATGTGCTTTTCGCTGACGGCCATCACGGTCTGGCTGGGCTGGGTTGCCCTGCACTTCGGTTGGCCGGCGCAGATTTCCCGCAATATCGCCCGCCAGACCACCGGCTACCAACCCGAGATCTCCTGGGTCGCGTTCGCGCTGGCCGTGGGTTTCACCGTGGGCTGGATCGCGCTGGTGGTGTGGCGGCTGCGGGTGCGGCCGCAGGCGCTGTGGCGCGGCACGGTGCTGTCGGCCGGCGGCCTGACGGTGACCTGGATCCTGCTGGTGCTGCTGTGGCAACCCGCCGTGGACTACGCCCGCAGCTACCGCACCGTGTCGGGCCAGTTGGCCCAGGCGCTGCAGCAGAACGTGCGCCCCGGCGAGTGCGTGCGCGGGCTTAGCCTGGGCAGCGGGCAGCGCGCCTCGTTCCTGATCTTCAATAACCTCACGTTCACGTTCGACTCCAAGTGCACGCTGGTGCTGCAGCAGACCAGCAACCAGAGCTTGCGGGACAACACCGCCGCCTACAGCGACGGCGCCGAGGTGCTGTGGCAAGGCGGCCGGCGCGCCGACCGCCAGGAAGTCTTCCGCCTGCTCCGAGTCGGCGCCCCCCGATGACGCCCGCGCCCGCCGCGCCGATGAGTTTCGGCGCCACCCTGCGCGGCATCGCCAGGCAGGCCTGGCCGGTGCTGGTCAGCCAATGGGCCGGCATCTCCTTCGGCGTGCTCGACACCGCCATGACCGGCCATTCCAGCGCCGCCGACCTGGCGGCAATGGCGCTGTCCGCGTCGATCTACATCACCATCTTCGTCGGACTGATGGGCGTGGTGCACGCCCTGATCCCCATCCTGGCCCAGCACTTCGGCGCAGGCAACAATCTTGAGGTCGGCCGCAGTTGGGGCCAGGGCGTCTGGCTGGCGCTGGGATTGTCCGTGGTGGGCGCCGTGCTGATGCTGTTCCCCAACATGTGGCTGTCCATGTCCGGCGAGGTCGCTCCCGGCGTGCGCGAACGCATCGGCTCGTATCTGCAGGCCCTGGTGCTGGCCCTGCCCGCCGCGCTGGTGTTCCGCACCATCTACGCGCTGGGCACGTCGGTTTCGCGGCCCAAGCTGGTCATGGCGATCAACCTGACAGCCATAGTCTTCAAGGCCTTCTTCAACTGGCTGTTCATCTACGGCAAGCTGGGATTGCCCGCCATGGGCGCCACCGGCGCCGGACTGGCAACCGCCGTGGTGTCGTGGATGAGCCTGGGCCTCGGCTTGTGGGTCATCACCCACGACCGCTACTACCGCCGCTTCAAGCTGCACGTCGGCAAGCCCGACTGGAAGACGCTCAAGGAACTGCTGCGCCTGGGCATCCCCATGGGCGGTTCCTACCTGGTCGAAGTGTCGGCCTTCACTTTCATGGCCCTGCTGGTGGCGCGCGAAGGCACTTACGTAACCGGCGGCCATCAGATCATGTCCAACCTGGCCGCGCTCTGCTACATGATGCCCATGGCGCTGGGCGTCGCCACGGCAGCCCTGACCGCGCAGGCCATCGGCGCGGGCAACCTCGCCCATGCGCATCGCACCGGCATGGCCGGCCTGACGCTGGGCATCCTGGGCGCCCTGCTGACGGCGGCGGTGCTGCTGGCCGGCCGTCCGCTGATCCTGGCCGCCTATACCGACAATCCGGAGGTGGCCGCGGTGGCGACCACGCTGCTGGCCGTCCTGCCCCTCTTCCACCTGTTCGACTCGATGCAGTGCATCAACTCCTACCTGCTGCGCGCCTACAAGGTCGCGGTGGTGCCGCTGCTGCTGCAGGTGGTGGCGCTGGCGGGCGTGGGCCTGGTCGGCGGCTGGTGGTTCGGTTTCGGCCCGGGCCGCGGAGGCCTGGACGGCGTGCGCGCCATCCTGGTCCCTGGCTCCCCCCAGGGCGCGGGCAGCATGTGGCTGATGGCCATGGTCGGCCTGGGACTGTCGGCGGCCTTGCTGCACTATTGGTACCGGCGCATCGTGCGCGGGACGATCAAGTAAAAAAAGCAGCCTTGCGGCTGCTTTTTTTGGACCTTATTTCGGCCGCTTGTCGATCACGCGGCGAGCCTTGCCGGTCAGCGTGCGTTCCACGTGCCCGGAATCCGACACCTGGATGCGCGCGCTCACGCCGATGTGCGTCTTCACGGCATGCTGGAGCTGCTTGCCCAGGTTCGCGCGCTCGGCATCCGACAGGGTGGAAAATTCGGCGCGCAGTTCGGTCAGGATTTCCAGCTCGTCCATATTGCCGGTGCGCGACAGCACCAACTGGTAATGCGGCGCCAGCTGGGCGATCTTCAGGACCAGTTCCTCGACCTGGGTCGGGAACATGTTCACGCCGCGCACGATCAGCATATCGTCGCTGCGGCCAGTGATCTTGCCGATGCGCCGCATGCTGCGCGCGGTGGGCGGCAGCAGGCGCGTCAGGTCGCGGGTGCGGTAGCGGATGATGGGCATCGCTTCCTTGGTCAGCGAGGTGAACACCAGTTCGCCCGGCTCGCCGTCGGCCACGGGCTCGCCCGTGTCGGGATTGATGATTTCCGCGTAGAAATGGTCTTCCCAGACCACCGGACCGTCCTTGGTCTCGACGCATTCGCTGGCAACGCCAGGCCCCATCACTTCGGACAGGCCGTAGATGTCCACGGCGTCGATGCCGGCTTCGGCCTCGATGTCGGCGCGCATCTGCCCGGTCCAGGGTTCGGCGCCGAAGATGCCGATGCGCAGCGAACTTTGACGCGGATCAATCCCCTGGCGGCGCTGTTCCTCCAGAATATTGCAGAAGTAGGAGGGCGTGACCATGATGATGTCCGGACGGAAATCGTTGATCAACTGCACCTGCTTTTCGGTCTGTCCGCCCGACATCGGGATGACCGTGCAGCCCAGGCGTTCCGCGCCGTAATGCGCGCCCAGGCCGCCCGTGAACAGGCCGTAGCCGTAGGCCACGTGCACCGTGTCGCCGGGCTTGCCGCCCGCCGCGCGGATCGAGCGCGCCACCAGGTTGGCCCAGTTGTCCAGGTCGCCCTTGGTGTAGCCCACGACCGTCGGCTTGCCGGTGGTGCCGCTGGAGGCGTGGATGCGCGAGATGCGCTCGCGCGGCACGGCGAACATGCCGAAAGGATAGTTCTCGCGCAGTTCCTTCTTCGTGGTGAAGGGGAACTTCGAGATATCGGACAGCTGCTTCAGATCGTCGGGATGCACGCCGGCTTCATCGAAAGCCTTCTTGTAGTGCGGCACATTGTCGTAGGCATGCTTGAGCGACCACTTCAGGCGCTCGAGCTGCAGCGCGCGCAGCTCATCCTGGCTGGCATGCTCGATGGGGTCCAGCCCCGGCTTGCTCATGGTGTTGGACATGGTTATCTCTCTCCTGAAATTCTCTCTGCGCGGGGCCGGATCGCGGCGGGCGTATGCCCTGCCCGCTCGCGGCGCGGCCCGCGGCCGTATAGCTTTGGTTGGCTGGCTGCCTCAAGCGTCCGCGGGGACGCCGACGATCTGGCCCTTGATGCGGTAGGAGCGGCCGCGGAACAGCGCCACGTTGCGTCCTTCCTGGTTGGTGACGGTGACGTCATAGACGCCGGTGCGGCCGGCCAGCGAACGCTCCTGCGCCACGGCGGTCAGCAGATCGCCTTCGAAGCCCGGGGCCAGATAGTCGATGGTGCAGCCCGAGGCCACGGTGCTGACGTTGCGCGAATTGCACGAAAAGGCGAAGGCGCTGTCCGCCAGGGCGAAGATGAATCCGCCGTGGCAGGTCTTGTGGCCGTTCAGCATGTCGGCGCGCACGCGCATGGTCAGCCGCGCGTAGCCCGGCGCCATTTCCTCGACTTTCATGTCCAGGCCCTGCGAGGCCGCATCGCCCGCAAACATGACGGTGCCGACGGCCTGCGCCAGCTCCTGGGGATCGGCCGGCACTTCGACCGCGGGAACGTGTGCGTTCATTCTTATTGCCCCTTGAATTGCGGTTCGCGCTTGCCGAGGAAGGCGGCCACGCCTTCCGCGTAGTCTGCGCTGCGGCCGAGTTCGCGCATCATGTCGCGCTCAAGGTCCAGCTGCGTGGACAGGTCATTGCCCAGGCTGGCCTGCATGGCCCGCTTGGTGTACGCCAGGCCCTTGGTCGGCGCCTTGGCGAAGTGCTGCGCCAGGCGTTCCAGCGTGGCATCGAATTCCTCGTCCGCCACGCATTGCCAGATCAGGCCCCACTCTTCGGCCTGCTTGGCGCTGAGCTTGTCGCCCAGCATGGCCAGTCCCATGGCGCGGGCACGGCCGACCAGACGCGGCAGCACAAAGGTGCCGCCCGTGTCGGGGATCAGCCCGAGGCGGCAGAACGACTGGATGAACGTTGCCGAAGCCTTGGCGATGACGATGTCGCCCGCAAACGCCAGGTTGGCGCCTGCGCCGGCCGCCACGCCGTTCACGCCCACCACGACGGGCATGGGCAAGGCGTTGACGCGGCGCACCAGCGGCCCGTAGAACTTGTCGACGGTTTCGCCGAGGTCGGGCGGCGTGCCGTCGGCGGCGGGCTTGCGCTCGCTCAGGTCCTGGCCGGCGCAGAAGCCGCGGCCGGCTCCCGTCAGCAGCAGCACACGCGCGCCCTCGGTCTCCACGCGCGTCAACGCGTCGGCCACTTCGCCGTGCATGTTGGCGGTGAAGCTGTTCAGCTTGTCGGGACGGTTCAGCGTCAGGCGCGCGATGCCGCCGGACAGGTCGAATTGGATATCCTGGTAGCTCATGTCATCGCCCCCGTTCAGACATGACGGCGGGTTTGCACCACGCGGAAGCGGTTGGACACGAAAGCCGAATCCGACAGCGCGGCATTGGCGGCCGGGTTGGCGCCGGTGCCGTGGAAGTCGCTGAAAGCGGCGGTCTGGTTGACGAACACGCCGCCCGTCAGGTTCAGCGACAGCGACACGCCCGAGACTTCAGCCGCGTCCTGCACCTGGTCGGCGACGGCGTCGCTGGTGGTGTAGGCCGACAGCGACAACGCGCCATGCTTGATGACGCTGTCACGCGCCAGCTGGATGCTGTGGGTGGTGGAATCGGTAGCCACCACGAAGGCGATCGGCCCGAACCATTCCTGGCTGATGGCGGCGTTGCCAGCTTCCGTGCGCAGCAGCAGCGGCGTGCGGACGCGGGCGTTCTCGAACTGCGGGTGCGTCAGCGCCTTGCTGTCGGCCACCACCGGCAGGCCCAGCGCGCGGGCCTTCTCGATGCGCTCGACGATGCCTTCGTTCTGGATCGCGCCGGTCAGCTCGACGGCCTTGGCCGCATCGGCGCCGACCTTCTCGACCGCGGCGCCCAGGGCAGCAGCGACCTCGTCGAAGCTGACGCGGCCTTCCGGCGTCTGGATGCCGTCGCGCGGCACGTAGATGTTCTGCGGCGCGGTGCACATCTGGCCCGAGTACAGGGCCAGCGAGAACGCCAGGTTGCGGGCCACGCCCTTGAGGTCGTCGGTGGAATCGATGATGACCTGGTTGACGCCGGCCTTCTCGGTGTAGACCAGCGCCTGGCGGGCGTTGTTCTCCAGCCAGTCGCCGTTGGCGGTGCTGCCGGTGAAGTCGACGATCTTGACCGCCGGGTCCAGCGCCAGCTTCTGCGCGGTGTCATCGCCGGCAGCGTGCGCGGCCAGCAGGACGACGTCCGGGTCGAAGCCCGCTTCCTGCAGAACTTCGCGCGCCACCTTCACGGTGATGGCCAGGGGCAGGATCGCGCCGGGGTGCGGCTTGACGATGACGGTGTTGCCGGTAGCCAGGCTGGCGAACAGGCCGGGGTAGCCGTTCCAGGTCGGGAAGGTGGAGCAGCCGATCACCAGCGCCACGCCTCGCGGCACCACGGTGAACTGCTTTTCCATGCGGATCGGGTCATTCTTGCCTTGCGGCTTTTCCCAGACGGCCACGCCGGGGATGCGCGACATTTCCTGCCAGGCGTAGGTCACGGCTTCGAAGCCGCGGTCCTGCGCGTGCGGGCCGCCGGCCTGGAAGGCCATCATGAAGCCCTGGCCGGTGGTGTGCTGGACCGCGTAGGCGATCTCGAAGCTGCGCTTGTTCAGGCGCGCCAGGATTTCCAGCGACACGCCCACCCAGGCACGCGGGCCGGCGCGGCGCCAGTCTTCCAGCGCGCGCTTGGAGGCGGCGATCAGCTTGTCGGCGGGCACGTGCGGATAGGTGATGCCCAAGTCGAAGCCGAACGGCGATTTTTCGCCGCCGACGGTACCGTCGGCGTCGTGCAGGTTCAGCGGGAAAGGCTTGCCTTGCAGCGCTTCAAAAGCCGCGCGGCCGTCGTCGTTGGCGGTTTCGCCATAGTTGCGGGGGCTGGGCGACTCGGCAAAGGGGCTCCAGTAGCCGCGCAGGGAGGCGGCGGCCATGGCTTGTTCCAGCAGGGGCTGATGACGTTCGAAGAATTGTTGGGACACTGCGTCTCTCCAAATGGATATGGTTTTATCTGCCTGGCGCGGGCCGGGTCAGGTTTCCTGGTCGAAGTCGATGACCAGGCGGTCGCTGACCGGAAAGCTCTGGCAGCTCAGGATGAATCCGCGCGCCACTTCGTAGTCTTCCAGGGCGAAGTTGGCGTCCATGTCCACCTCGCCTTCGATGACCTTGCAGCGGCAGGTGGAACACACCCCGCCCTTGCACGAATACGGCAGTTCGATACCTTGCGCCAGCGCCGAATCCAGCACGCTGTCTTTATTCTTTTCAATCACGAACATACGGCTGTGGCCGTCCTGCACCACGGTCACCTCGCACTGGCCCTTGCCGGGCGCCTGGCGGGCGTCCTGGCCGGTGCGCAATGCGCGCGGCCCCTTGGGCGCGCCGAAGAGTTCGAACTTGATGTTCGACTTCGGAATGCCGCGGGCCTGCAGCCGCTCGACCACGCTTTCGGTCATGGTCTGCGGACCACAGACAAAAGCGTAATCGATATCCTCGGGGCTCATCCAGGCCGACATCAGCTGGTCGACCTTGTCGCCGTCCAGGCGGCCGTTGAAGAGTTCGATGTCCTGGGTCTCGCGGCTCATGATGTAGACCAGCGAGAAACGCTCCATATAGAGGTTCTTCAGGTCCTCGATCTCTTCGCGGAACAGCACCGCGGACGAAGCGCGGTTGCCGAAGAACAGCGTGAACTTGCTGTCGGGCTCGGTCGACAGCGCGGTCTTGACCAGGGAGAACACCGGCGTGATGCCGCTGCCTACGGCAAACGCCACATAGTGGCGCTTGTTCTCGGGGGAAAAATCGACGGTGAAGTTGCCGGCCGGCGCCATGACTTCCAGGGTCTGGCCGGGCTGCAGTTCATGGTTGGCCCAGCTAGAGAAAACGCCCTCGTCCACCTTCTTGATGGCCACGCGCAGCAGCTTGTCGTGGGGCGCGGAACAGATGGAATAGGAGCGGCGCTGCTCCTGGCCGTTGAGCTCGGTGCGCAGCGTCAGGTACTGGCCCGGCAGGAAGGCGAACTCTTGCGCCAGCGTCTCGGGCAGGTCGAAGGTCACGACCACGGCGTCGCGCGTGTTGCGCGCCACCGAAGCCACCGTCAAGGAATGGAATTGGTTCTGGCTCATTGCGAAACCGCTCTCAGTGAGTCTTGAAATAATCGAAGGGCTCGCGGCAAGACACGCAGCGATACAGCGCCTTGCACGACGTGGACCCGAAGTTGCTGACCAGGCGCGTGTCTTTCGAGCCGCAGCGCGGGCAGGCGATGGCGGGGCCGGCCGCGCGCCGGCTGATGCCCGAGATGTCGACGGCGCGTTCGGCGGGCGCGGCGATGCCGTAGCCCTTGAGCGCCTCGCGTCCCTTCTCGCTCATCCAGTCGGTGGTCCAGGCCGGCGCCAGGCGGGTTTCCACGCGGACCTCGGCGACGCCGTGGCGGGCCAGCGTCTGCTGGATATCCTGCGTGATCTCGCGCATGGCCGGACAGCCGGAGTATGTGGGCGTGATGACCACGACACAGGCCTCGCCGTCCCAGGACACGTCCCGCACCACGCCCAGATCCACCACGGACAGCACGGGGATCTCCGGGTCGGGGACCTCCTGCAGCCAGGCGTAGACCTGGTCGGCGGAAACGGGCGCCAGCGCGTTCACCAGGTGGCTCCCGGGTAGGCGCGCGGCAGGAACTGCATTTCGGCGAGCACGTAGCCCAGTTCCTCGGTGTGCTTGCCCTGGCGTCCGCCACGGTATGCCAGATGGCTGGCGGCGGCTTCGTCGGGCACCGTCAGGGTGGCTTCTTCCAGGACTTCGCGCACATGGGCTAGCCAGGGCTGGCGCAGGGCCGACAGTTCACAGCCGATGCCGCGGGCGGCGACGTCCAGGTCGACGGCGTCGTCGGCGAACAACTCACCGGTGAAACGCCAGGCATCATCGATGGCGGCCTGCATCTTGGCATGGCTTTCCGCCGTGCCGTCGCCCAGGCGCACCACCATGTCCGACGAACGCCGCACGTGGTAGGTCACTTCCTTGATGGCCTTGGCCGCAATGCCGGCGACGCGTTCGTCGCTGGACTTTTCCAGGCGCTGCAGCAGGAAATAGTGCCAGACGTCGAACAGGAACTGGCGCGCCATGGTGTCGGCGTAGTTGCCGTTGGGGCGTTCGACCAGCAGCGCGTTATGGAACTGGTGCGCATCGCGCAAATAGGCCAGCGCGTCTTCATCGCGGCCGGCGCCTTCGACTTCGCCGGCCAGCGTCAGCCACATGCGGGCCTGGCCCAGCAGGTCGAGCGCGGTGTTGGTCAGCGCCAGGTCTTCTTCCAGGATCGGGCCGTGGCCGGTCCAGGCACCCAGCCGCTGCGACAGGATGAGCGAGGAATCGCCCAGGCGCAGCAGGTATTCAAACAGAGTCTTGTCCATGTCTCCCCCGCCGTCTTACATGTGCTTGATTTCTTCGGGCATCGGGAAGAACGTGGGATGCCGGTAGACCTTGCTGTTGGCCGGTTCGAACAGCGGATCCTTGTCGCCGGGGCTGCTGGCCGAAATATCGGAGGCGCGCACCACCCAGATGCTCAGGCCTTCGTTGCGGCGCGTGTAGACGTCACGGGCGTGGTTGATCGCCATTTCGGCGTCGGGCGCGTGCAGGCTGCCGACGTGCTTGTGCGCCAGGCCGTGCTGGCTGCGGATGAACACTTCCCACAGGGGCCAGTCTTTGCTCATGATGGATGTCCTTGAATGCCGGGCGCGCGCGGCGCGCTCCGGTTTGCAATGGTGGTGAAGAAGAGTGGAGCCCGCTCGCGGGCTCAAGCTACCTTGCGCTCGGCCTGCTTGTCGGCGTAGGCGACTAGCGCATCGCGCACCCAGGCGCCGTCCTCGTGCGCCTTGACGCGCGCGGCCAGGCGTTCGCGGTTGCAGGGGCCGTTGCCCTTAAGCACCGCGTAGAACTCGGACCAGTCGATCTCGCCGAAGTCATAGTGGCCGCGCTCGGCGTTCCACTTGAGCTCGGGATCCGGCACCTTCAGGCCCAGGTATTCGGCCTGCGGCACGGTCTGGTCCACCATCTTCTGGCGCAGTTCGTCGTTGGAGAAGAGCTTGATCTTCCAGGCCATGGACTGGGCGCTGTTGGGCGAGTCGGCATCCGAGGGACCGAACATCATCAGCGCGGGCCACCACCAGCGGTTCAGGGAGTCCTGCACCATGGCCTTCTGCTCGGGCGTGCCGTGCAGGCACATCTGCATCAGCAGGTCGTAGCCCTGGCGCTGGTGGAAGGACTCTTCCTTACAGACGCGCACCATGGCCCGCGCATAGGGGCCGTAGGAACAGCGGCACAGCGGGATCTGGTTGATGATGGCCGAGCCGTCGACCAGCCAGCCGATCATGCCGATGTCGGCCCAGCTGAGCGTGGGGTAATTGAAGATGCTGGAGTACTTGGCGCGGCCGGCATGCAGGTCGTCGATCAGGTCGTCGCGTGACACGCCCAGGGTTTCCGCGGCGCTGTACAGGTAGAGGCCGTGGCCGGCTTCGTCCTGGACCTTGGCCAGCAGGATGGCCTTGCGCTTGAGCGAAGGCGCGCGGGTGATCCAGTTGCCTTCGGGCAGCATGCCCACGATTTCCGAGTGCGCGTGCTGGGAAATCTGGCGCACGAGCGTCTTGCGGTAGGCGTCCGGCATCCAGTCCTTGGCCTCGATGCGGACGCCGTCGTCGATCCGGCGCTGGAACGTCTGTTCCCGGCCTTCGAGCTGGTCCGCGGTCTTGACCTGCTTGACGCCGGTTTCGACGAGTTGAGCGTACATGTCTGTCTCCTTGAAGACGGTTTGCGAAAACGCAAAGCAAACGTTCCGCAGTGCCGTCATGTCATAGGCGGATTATTTAATACAAAAAATTCATTGTCAAACTCAAATCTGTATCACATTGGATTTATGTATCATATTGCGGATCCCGATATCGGCCACTCTGGCCCCCTCTAATGGCAAACCCTCAGTCGCCCCTGGACCGCTTTCTGTCACGCCTGATCAAGAACGATCCGCCGCGCGCGAAATCGCTCTGCGTCAGCCTGCTCGGGGACGCATTGGCGCCGCACGGCGGCGCCATCTGGCTGGGCGATCTGATCGAGCTGCTGGCCCCGCTGGGCATCAATGAACGGCTGCTGCGCACCAGCGTGTTCCGCCTGGTGGCCCAGAACTGGCTGCAATCCGAACGCCACGGACGGCGCAGCCTCTACCTGATCTCCGAGCAGGGCCTGCGCCACACCGCGCACGCCTCGCAGCGCATCTATGTCGGTCCGCCCCTGGAATGGAACGGCGAATGGACGCTGGTCGCCCTGCCGCGCACCGGCAACGGACTGGCCGAGCGCGCCGAGTTGCGCCGGGAACTGGTCTGGGAAGGCTTCGGCATGATCGCGCCCGGGCTGTTCGCGCATCCGCACACCGAGGCAAGCGCCGCGCACGACATCCTGGAAAAGCTGGGCATCCCCGACCGCGCGCTGGTACTGTCGGCGCGCGACCTGGCCGGCGCAGGCGGTCTGCCGATAGCCAGCCTGGCCTCGCAATGCTGGAACCTGGACGAGCTGGCCGAGCAGTACCGCCAGTTCGCGAAGAATTTCGGCCCGCTGGAAAAGCTGCTGGAAACCCCGCCCGCCCCCGCCGATGCGTTCATCGTGCGGGTCATGCTGCTGCACAGCTGGCGCCGGATCGTGCTACACGATCCGCAACTGCCGGGCCCCATGCTCCCTGACGACTGGCCCGGCCATGCCGCCCGCGAGATCTGCGGCCGCATCTACTGGCAGGTGTTCGACGCGTCGGAAGCGCATCTGGATGCACTGGCCGGCCGCGACAACGAGCGCTACGCGCCGCTGGCGGCCGACATCGCCTCGCGCTTCGGCGGCAAGCCCGCCTAGGCCAAGACGCCAAGACCTGCCTTTCGGATCAGGCCGCCGGCTCGATGGTCACGCCCAGCGTGTCCACTTCCGACACGCCGCAGGCGTCGCGTCCCGGGCCTGGCCGTTCCAGCCCCCTGGCCCGGCCGATGAAAGACAGCGTCCAGCGCGCCCGGATGGGCCGCCCCAGGGCCTCGCCGCTGTCCGCGTCTATGCCGCTGGGCACGTCCAGCGCCAGCACCGGCACGCTCCAGGCGTTGACCGTGTCCACCAGCGCCTGCCAATCCGCGCCCAGCGGGCGATTCAAGCCGATGCCGAACAGGCCGTCTATGACCAATTCCGGCACGAAGCCCGGTTCCAGTTCCGACCAGGTTTCACCGCCCGCGGCCAGCCAGCCGGCATAGGCGCGGGCGGCATCCGGCGGCAGGCGCTGCGCCCCCGCCGGCAACAGCACCCGCACGTCATGTCCCATGGCGCGCAGGCCGGCCGCAGCTTCCAGCGCATCGCCGCCATTGTTCCCAGGCCCCGCCAGTGCCAGCACCCTCGCCCCCGGCCCGAGCCGCGCCGCCGCGTAACGGGCCGCAGCGGCCCCCGCCAGGGGCATCAAGTTTCTGCCGGCGGCCAAGGCCTGGCGTTCGGCGTCGCGAATCCGGGCGAC
Source organism: Achromobacter sp. ACM02 (assembly GCF_014851605.1). Lineage (NCBI taxonomy): Bacteria > Pseudomonadati > Pseudomonadota > Betaproteobacteria > Burkholderiales > Alcaligenaceae > Achromobacter > Achromobacter sp. ACM02. Next base: position 9,567 of record NZ_JACUZY010000008.1, on the reverse strand, counting down.
CGGGTATGAAGATGGCATCGCTTTATATGTGTGAAATTCACGCATTGCGTGAAAATTTACCCGCAAATTTAAAGAGATCGCGCCGACAAGCCCGCAAATTCGCGGGATTTACGCTTCCCGCCAGTTGGCACGCATCTTGCGTTGTAGTCATTGCCGGTACGAGCGAGACCGGACGACTCAACTGAAGAGACTACACCCATGCGTTCCATGAGCATCATCTGCCCGAACGGGCACTTAGGATTCGCCCCCTTGCGCACCGAGAGCTTCCAGCTCGGCGTGGCCGCCGGGCCGGACTGCATCGCCGCCGACTCGGGCAGCGACGACGTGGGTCCCGTGCCGCTGGGCTCCGATACCTCCACCAGCCCGCAAGCCTGGCAGCGCCACGACCTGGAACAGATGCTGCTGGCCGCGCGCAAGCTGGGCGTGCCCATGGTCATCGGCTCGGCCGGCGACACCGGCTCCAACAGCCGGGTCGACCTGTACGTGCGCCTGATCAAGGAGATCGCCGCCGAGCACAAGCTGGCGCCGTTCAAGGTCGGCTACTTCTATTCCGAAGTCGACAAGGAACGCGTGCGCCGCGCGCTGCGCGCCGGCCAGCAGGTGGCCGGCCTGGACGGCTACGCTGACCTGACCGAAGCCGAGCTGGATGCCAGCGACCGCATCGTGGCGGTGGCCGGCGTGCATCCCTACATCAAGCTGCTGGAAGCTGGCGCGGACGTGATCATCGGCGGCCGCAGCTCGGATGCCGCCGTGTTCGCCGCCCCTGCCCTGCACCGGGGCTACGACGCCGACCGCGCCTATTACCTGGGCAAGGTGCTGGAGTGCGCTTCGTTCTGCGCCGAACCCTATGGCGGCAAGGAAACCGTGATGGGCGAGATCTCGGCGGAGGACGTGCGCGTCACGGCCATGCATCCCGACCAGCGCTGCACCATCGCGTCGGTCGCGGGCCACGCGATGTACGAGCGCTCCAATCCCTACGAAGAATTCTTCGCAGGCGGCCGGCTGGACATGGCCGATTGCCGCTACGAGCAGTTGAGCGAAAAGACCACCCGCATCACCGGCTCGCGCTTCGAACCCGCCGCCCAGGTGCGCGTAAAGCTGGAAGGCTCCGGCAAGGTCGGCGAGCGCTACATGGGACTTTGCGGCATACGCGATCCCTACACCATCGCCAACGTCGACCGCGTCATCGCCTGGGCGCGAGACAAGGTGCGCGAACGCTTCGGCGACTCGGGCTATGAGCTGCACTACAAGGTCTACGGGCGCGACGGCGTCATGGGCGACCTGGAGCCGCTGCGCGACCAGCCGGGCCATGAGCTGTGCGTCATGGTCCAGGGCGTGGCGCCGACCGCCGAAATGGCCGAGGAACTGACGCTTACGGGCCTGCGCCAGATGTTCTACGCCCGCCTGCCCGACGTGAAAGGCACGGCCGGTTCGGTGTCGTTCCCGCTGGACGAGGTGGTGCGCACCAGCGCCGCCTACCGCTGGACCCTGAACCACACGCTGCCGGTGGAAGACGCCGGCGAACTCTTCCCGACCCACCTCACCGAGGCTGGCGCCTGAGCCGGCAAGACCATGAGCACCCAGAAACTCAGCACCCTGGCCAAGACCATCCGCAGCAAGAACGCGGGCGTGAACAAGATCACCTTCGACATCATCTTCCGCGAGCCGGCGACCTACGAGGCGGTCAAGCGCTCCGGCGCGCTGACGCGCGCCAGCATGGCGGCCCTGTACCGCATCGACGACAGCCGCATATCGGACTTCGTGCATTACGATCCCGGCCTGGCCATCAAGTTCACGATCTACCGGCTGGCTCCCAGCGGGTCCGCGGGCGATGGCGACATCTTCGGCGCGCAGCAATATGCGCCGCTGCTGGACGTCGCCGTCCCCATGCCGGACTGAACGCCGCGGGCGCCGCACCCGGCGCCCGCTCCAACCCCCGCTCTCCTAGAGAATCGATCATGAAAGCGCTAATGCAAACAACGTTGTTCCTGGCGGCATCCTTGCTGGCCGGCGCGGCAGCGGCCCAGACGGAAGTGCCCAAGCAGGTCAAGATCGTGGTGCCGTTCACCGCCGGCGCCAGCAATGACGCGATCGCCCGCGCGATCGCGCCGCAGCTTGCGGCCCGCTTCGGCAATACGGTGATCGTGGAAAACCGCGGCGGCGCGGCCGGCGCGATCGGTTCCGAGTACGTGGCCCGCTCGGCCAAGGACGGCTCGGTGCTGCTCCTGACCTCGTCGACCTTCCTGACCACCGCCGCCACGCAGCCTCACCTGCCCTACGACCCGCTGAAGCAGTTCGCGCCGGTGGCGATGATAGGACAGGGGCCGCTGGTCATCGCCGCCTCGGCGCAGACGCCCTATACCTCGTTGAAGCAGTTGCTGGAAGCGGCGCGCAGCAAGCCGGGCGCCCTGAACTACGGCAGCGCCGGCGTCGGTTCGCTGGCGCATCTGGCCACCGTCATGCTGGACGACGCAGCCGGCACGGAGATGACCCACGTGCCCTACAAGGGCGCGGCCAACGCCGCCTCCGACCTGGCCGGCGGACTGATCCATGTCATGCTGTCCAACTACAGCACGCTGGCCCCCGTGGTGCAGGGCAAGAAGGTCAAGCTGCTGGCTACCACCGCGCAATCGCCCTCCGCGGCGTTCCCCGACCTGCCGCCGGCCGCGCAGGCGCTGCCGGGATATTCGGTGCAGATCTGGGTGGGTGTGTTCGCGCCGGCGGGCACGCCGCAGCCTTATATCGACAAGCTCAACGCCGCGCTCGTCGAGATCTCGGCTTCGCCCGAAATGAAGGCATTGCTGGACCTGGACGGCACCGTGCCGTCGCGCATGGACAGCGCCGAATTCGGCACGCGCGTGCGCGAGGAACTGGCCCTGTGGCAAGGCATTGCGCGCAAGCACAACATCAGCGCGGAATAGGCCTCAGCCTTCCAGCCCCAGCTTGAGCATCTGGTGGCGCAGGGCGTGCCGCGTGAGCCCCAGGGACTCGGCGGCGCGCCCCAGGTTGCCGTCCTGGGCCTGCAAGGCCGCCCGGATCAGGCCGCGCTGGAACTGCGCGGACAGTTCGGCGTAGGTGCCGGCGGCGGCAGACGAGGCCGCCGGCGCGGGCTTGCCCGCTTCGCGCAGGATGCGCTGCGGCAGGTGTCGCGCCAGTACCGTGTCGCCGTCTTCCAGGATGCAGATGCGCTCCAGCAGATTGCTCAGTTCGCGCACATTGCCCGGCCAGGCGTAGGCCTTGAAAATGCGCCGCACCTCGGGATCGATGACGGTGAAACGGCTGCCGTGGGTGGCGTTGTAGCGTTCCAGGAAGCGCTGCGCCAGCACGATCACGTCATCGCCGCGCTCGCGCAACGGCGGCAGGTTGATCGACACCACCTGCAGGCGGTAATACAGGTCGTCGCGAAAGCGCCCGGCCTGCACCTCCCCCAACAGGATCTTGTTGGTGGCGGCGATGAAGCGCGCATCGACTGAAACCTCCTGGACGGAACCGATGCGCCGGAAGCGCCGGCTGTCCAGCAAGGTCAGGATCTTGGCCTGCATGACCGGATCCAGCTCGCGGATTTCGTCCAGGAACACGCTGCCGCCATTGGCGGCTTCGAGCAGGCCGGTCTTGCGCGCCACCGCCCCGGTGAACGCGCCGCGTTCATGGCCGAACAATTCGGACTCGAGCAGGTTGCCCGGGATGGCGGCGCAGTTGATCTCGGTATAGCCCTTGGCCGCGCGCGCCGACTGCGCATGCAGGTTGCGGGCGACCAGCCCCTTGCCGGTGCCGGTTTCGCCGTAGATGAGGACGATGCTGGCCTTACTGCGGGCGACCCGGCCGACCAGATCGCGCAGCGCCGCCATCGACGGGTGATCCCCGATGAGCGGCTCGCAGGCGGACGGGGCGGCAGGCATGGGCGGGGGCCGCTTATACCTTCAGGAAGTGTTCGCGGTAGTACTTGAGCTCGTCGATCGATTCGTAGATGTCGGCCAGCGCTTCGTGGCGGCTCTTCTTCTCGAATCCCTTGTAGACGGCCGGCGCCCAGCGGCGGGCCAGTTCCTTCAGCGTGCTCACGTCCAGGTTGCGATAGTGGAAAAACTGCTCCAGGCGCGGCATGTAAGCAAACATGAAACGGCGGTCCTGGCTGATGGTGTTGCCGCACAGCGGCGACTTGCCCGCCGGCACATGCTGCGCCAGAAACGCCAGCAGCGTATCCTCGGCCTGCGCCTCGGAAATCGTGGACGCCTTGACCTTGTCGATCAGGCCGCTCTTGCCGTGCGTGGACTTGTTCCAGCTGTCCATGGCGTCGAGCAGGCTGTCGGGCTGGTGCACCACCAGCACGGGGCCCTCGGCCACGACGGTCAGGTCGGGTTCCGTCACCACCACGGCGACTTCGATGATGCGTTCTTTCTCGGGGTCCAGGCCGGTCATTTCCATGTCCAGCCAAACCAGGCGGTTTTCGTTCACAGCCATATAATTTGCCTATAAAACGTTCGATTTTCGCACATACCCACACTTGAGCACGCCGCATCGCCCATGTTCACATTGCTGTTCGTTGCCTTCCTGCTGACCGATATCGCCGTGCGCCTGTGGCTGGCTACGCGCCAGATCCGCCATGTCGCGCGCAACCGCGACCAGGTGCCGTCCGAATTCTCTCACCGTATCGGGCTGGCCAGCCACCAGCGGGCGGCGGACTACACCGTGGCGCGGGTCAAGCTGGGCATGCTGGAACGCACCTACGACGCCATCCTGCTGGTGTGCCTGACCCTGCTGGGCGGACTGCAGCTCATCGACCTGATGGTGGCCCAGATTACCAGCAACGACTTCCTGCGCCAGATGCTGCTGCTGGTCGTGGTGGCGCTGTTGCTGGGCGTGCTGGGCCTGCCCTTCACGTTGTGGCGGCAGTTCAAGCTGGAAGCGCGCTTCGGCTTCAACCGCATGACGCCCGGCCTGTTCATCGCGGACGCCGCCAAGGGCCTGCTGGTCGCGGCGGTGCTGGGCCTGCCGCTGGCGGCCGCGGTGCTGTGGCTGATGGGCAGCGCGGGCGCCTACTGGTGGGTGTGGGCCTGGGCGCTGTGGACCGCGTTCAACCTGGCGCTATTGATCGTCTACCCGATGTTCATCGCCCCGCTCTTCAATAAATTCACGCCGCTGTCCGACCCGGAGCTGGCCGGCCGCATCCAGCGCCTGGCCCAGCGCTGCGGCTTTGCGCTCAACGGGCTGTTCGTGATGGACGGCTCGCGCCGCTCCGCCCACGGCAATGCCTACTTCACGGGCTTCGGCCGCTCGCGCCGCATCGTGTTCTTCGACACCCTGCTGGCGCGCCTGAACGGCGACGAGATCGAAGCCGTGCTGGCGCACGAGCTGGGCCATTTCGCCAAGCGCCACATCGTCAAGCGCATCGTCTTCAGCTTCGCCGCCGCGCTGGTGTTCTTCGCCATCCTGGGCTGGATCTCGCAACAGCCCTGGTTCTACGTGGGACTGGGCGTCATGCCGCAACTGGGCGGACGCAACGACGCCATGGCGCTGCTGCTGTTCTTCCTGGTGATCCCCGTCTTCACTTTCATGCTCACGCCCGTGGCCAGCTGGTACTCGCGCCGCGACGAGTTCGAAGCGGACCGCTACGCGGCCGAACAGAGCTCGCCGGAACGCCTGGTGTCCGCGCTGGTCAAACTCTACGACGACAACGCCGCCACCTTGACTCCCGACCCCGTGCACTCCGCCTTCTACGACAGCCATCCCCCCGCCGCCGTGCGCATCCGCCACCTGACGGCGGCCGCTGCATGACCGCGCCGTCCAACGAAGGCCGCATCATCGCCGCCCACGGGCGCCACTACACGGTGGAGCTCGCCGACGGTACGCTGCGCAAGTGCTTCCCGCGCGGCAAGAAGGCAGGCGCCGCCGTCGGCGACCGCGTGCGCATCACCCCCCAGGGCAAGGACGAAGGCGCCATCGACGCCATCCTGCCGCGGCGCAATCTGCTGTACCGCTCGGACGAAATGCGTTCCAAGCAGTTCGCCTCCAACGTCGACCAGTTGCTGATCGTGGTCGCCGTGCAGCCCACGTTTTCGGACGACCTGACCGGCCGCGCCCTGGCCGGCGCCTGGAGCGCGGATATCGCGCCCATCATCATCCTCAACAAGACCGACCTGGCGGACGAACTGCCGGCGGCGCGCGCGCGGCTGGCGCCGATCGCCGCGCTGGGCGTGGACGTGATCGAACTCAGCGCGCTGGAACCCGAAAAGGTGCATACGCTGCTGGCGCCGCGCCTGGCCGGACACACCAGCCTGCTGCTGGGTCAGAGCGGCATGGGCAAGTCCACGCTGCTCAACGCCCTGGTGCCCGACGCGGCCGCTCCCACCCGCGAGCACTCCACCGCGCTGGACATGGGCAAGCACACCACCACCAGCACGCGGCTCTATCACCTGCCCGCGCCGGGCGGCGACCTGATCGACTCGCCGGGCTTCCAGGCCTTTGGCCTGCAGCATCTGAGCCGTGAGGACATCATCCGCGGCTTCCCGGAGTTCACCAAGCCCATCGAGGAGTGCCGTTTCTACAATTGCACCCACCGCCAGGAACCCGGCTGCGGCGTGGTCGCGGCCTTGCAGGCGGGCGCAATCGATCCGGCGCGCTACGCCTTGTACCAGCGCATCCTGGAAGAAAACCTGGCGGGACAGCAGCGCTACTAGCGTGTCGTCCAATGGGAACTTGCTGCGGAGTCCGACACACACTCCCCTGGACGTCCCGTAATGAATACGGCCCCTGTACGGGGCCGTATTCATTGGCAGCGAAAGAGCCGGAAACCAAGGCCGGCTTGCGGCGGGGATCAACGGGACGTGAAGCCGTGGCGCAGCAGATGGTAGAGGTTGCGCAACATGCCGGCTGTCGCGCCCCAGATGAAATGCTTGCCGTACGGCATGCCGTAGTACTGGCGCACCCGGCCGTCGTCCAGGCGGGCCTCATAGAGCCGGTGATTGGCGGGATCCATCAGGAAGGACAACGGCACTTCGAATACTTCCGCCACCTCGAAGGCGTCGGGCGCCAGGTCAAAGCCTGGACGCACCAGCGACACCACCGGAATGATGGAGAACCCCGTCGCCGTCAGATACGGCGGCATGCTGCCCAGCACTTCGACGTGGTTGGCGGGCAGCCCGGTTTCTTCCTGCGCTTCGCGCAAGGCCGCGGCCTCCGGCGTGGAGTCGCTGGTTTCGATGCGCCCGCCCGGAAAGCTGATCTGGCCGGCATGGTCATGCAGGTGGGCGGCGCGCTGCGTCAGCATGATGTGCACGCCATTGTCGCGCGTTACCAGCGGAATCAGCACCGCCGCAGGCACGGGCACGCCTTCGCGGCCCGGATAACGCAGGTCGGTGTCGCGCGACAGCTCCAGCGTCCAGGTGGACGGCTGGCTGAGCGTGCCCCGCAACGAATCCGGGGTCAACAGGCTGGCGGGCACGGCCGGCAAGGACGCGTTGGCCACCACCCAGGGTTGCGTCGCCGGATCGAAGCCGGGACGCGCCAGCGGCCGCCGGGGCCGCGGGGAAGACGAGGAATCAGACATACGTCTCTGCAAAAGACTCTGCAAAAAGAAAAAGGCACCCTCGCAGGTGCCTTTTTAACCCGGAAACCCGTGCCGAACGAAAACGCTGGATGGCGTGAGCGTCCGACACTGGTAGGGCCGTGTGCCGATAAGCGATCAAGCCGCCGAGGCTTGCTTGCTGACCAGCTTTTCCTTGATACGCGCCGACTTGCCCGAGCGGTTGCGCAGGTAGTACAGCTTGGCGCGGCGCACGTCGCCGCGGCGCTTGACTTCGATGCCGGCGATTTGCGGCGAGTACAGCTGGAACGTACGTTCCACGGCTTCACCCGACGAAATCTTGCGCACGGTGAACGCGGAGTTCAGGCCGCGGTTGCGCTTGGCGATCACGACGCCTTCGAAAGCCTGCACGCGCTTGCGGGTGCCTTCAACGACGTTCACGCTCACGATGACGGTGTCACCAGGAGCAAATTCAGGCTTGGCTTGACCGCCGGTCAGGCGGGCAATTTCTTCCTGTTCCAGGATAGCGATAAGGTTCATGAGAACTCCTAGATCATCATGTCTTTGCGGACTAAAACTTTTGCCGTTCGATGTTGTTCACGCGGCTTCTGCAGGATTGCGCTATAAGCACAAGCCCGCATCCATCGCGTGTTGCACGGCCAACTGACGCTAAGGCCAGCTCCCGTTGCATGTGCCGCAAGCAGAGGATGAGATTTGGCAAACCAATGATTCTACACCAAAAATCGCTCCGGGCATCAGGTAACATGGCCCCGGTTCTCGCGGTTTGGAGTACCCTTCCGTCCTCTGTAACAAACACGTCATCTGGCGCTGTTCCTTCATGTCGTATTCGTCCCTGATATTGGTCGTCCTGGCGGCAATGGCCCACGCCACGTGGAATCTGCTCGCCAAGCGCGCGGCCATGGTGGGCGCTCCCTTCGTCTTCGCCTATGGCCTGTGCGCCTCGGTACTGTATGCGCCGTGGGTCATCTGGGTGCTGTTGCACGACGGCATGACCTGGACCTGGCCCGTGGTCGGCGCCATCCTGACTTCCAGCCTGTTGCATCTGGGCTACAGCCTGTGCCTGCAACGCGGGTACCAGGTGGCCGACCTGTCTGTGGTCTACCCCATCGCACGGGGCACCGGGCCGCTGCTGTCCACCACCGGCGCCTTTCTGCTGCTGGGCGAACCCGCCACCAGCACCGGCATCATCGGCATGCTTTGCGTAGTGGGCGGGGTGCTGCTGATCGCAACCCAGGGCCGCCTGGCCATTTTCAAGCAGGCCCAGGCCTGGGTGGGCGTGCGTTGGGGCGTGGTGATCGGCCTGTTCATCGCGGCCTATACCGTCGTCGACGCCTACGGCGTGAAGGTGCTGCTGATCAGCCCCGTGCTGTTCGACTGGTTTACCTGCGTGACCCGCACGACCATGATGGCCCCCCACATGCTGCGCCGCCGCCCCCAGTCCTGGGAGGCCATGCGCGGGCACTGGCATCTGGCGCTGGCCGTGGGCCTCTTGTCGCCGCTAGGCTACATCCTGGTGCTGTACGCGCTGCGCAACGGCGCGCCGCTGAGCCTGGTAGCCCCTGCCCGGGAAATGTCCATGATGCTGGGCACCCTGGCCGGCATGTTCCTGCTGCGCGAAAAAGTCGGACCGGGCCGGTTGGCTGGCTGCCTGGCCATCCTGGCGGGCGTCGTTCTGCTGGGTTCAAGCTGACGAACCCTGCTCCGGGCAGTTCCGGCTGGCGGGGCTGGCGCGTACCGGTTACGCCTTGCCTGCCGGCTACCGCCGGGCATCCGACGGTTCAGAATCCGGCGGCCGCGCCCAGCCACATCAGGCCAGGAATGATCGCGCCCCAGGCCAGCACCATCACCACATCTATCACCATGGCCTTCATGGTCACTTGAGCCGTCACGGGTTCCACCGTGGCGTTACCCAGGCTGCGCTCGCGCGCGGCAGGCGCGGCGGCAACCGCGGCCTCGACCGGTGCTGCGGGCGCAGGCATTGGCGCGGCGACGGCCGGGCCTGCCGGCGCGCCAGCCTCGGCCGGCGC
>NZ_JACUZY010000007.1:0-299140 GCF_014851605.1 Achromobacter sp. ACM02 | reverse complement strand
TCGCGCGCGACCTGGACGACGAACACAAAGGCATCCTGGACGCCACGCTGGCGCGCGATGCGGACCGCGCCTGTGAATTGCTGGCCGCCCACATCCGCCTGACCTACGAGGCCGTGGCGCGCCTGCCTCCCACGCTGTTCACCCCGGATTGAACGCCGCGTCAGTTGAAAAAAACCCACACCGGCACGCGCCTACCCGTTGATTCGCCTACACCACTTCTATAGAATCTTCAATTCGGGCCTCTGCCCATTCCCTTTCCCCACATCTCACACCATTGGGAGGCGCAAGATGATGAATCCGCATACCGCCATCCCGCGCGTGTCCCCGCGACGTCATTAAGTCGTCGCCCGCGCGGACCCATCGCTGGATGCCTATCTAGCGACCGGTCCTCCGTGCCCGCCCCAAAAACCTGAACGCAATCGCCCGCGCCTCGCCGCGCAGGCCGCTCCTTCCTCTTTCCACACAAGGACTCCCGGCGTCCTGGTGACGCCGGGCCATTGCAATGGCCAGAAAAAAAATCGATCTACGAGGACAGACCTTCAAGGATGTCCTTGGCTTTACCTTCCGCCATTGGCGCGCGCAGCCCTGGCGCACCTCCGGCATCATCGTGCTGGCCCTGCTGTCGGCGGTGACCGACGTGCTGACGCCGCTGTATGCCGGCAAACTGGTTGACGCCGTGGCCTCGGGCGCGGCTGGCGACGAGATCGTCTGGAGCGCGGCGCTGACCGCGTTCTGGCTGCTGCTCGCGCTGGGCATCGGCGGCACGCTGCTGCGTCAGGCCGTGTTCCAGAACATCATCACCTTCACGCTGAAGATGATGAACGGCATCGTCTCCAACGCGTTCTACCGCGTGCAGCGTTTCTCCACGGACTGGCACGCCAACAGCTTTGCCGGCTCCACGGTGCGCAAGATCACGCGCGGCATGTGGGCGGTCGACATCCTGAACGACACGCTGCTGATCGCGCTGCTGCCGTCGGTCGTGATGCTGGTGGGCGCCACCGCGCTGCTGGGTGTGCACTGGCCCATCATGGGCCTGGTGGTGGGCCTGGGCTCGGTGCTGTACATCGCCGTGACCGCGGCGCTGTCGCTGGGCTATGTGGCGCCGGCGGCGCGCCTGGGCAACGCCTGGGACACGCGCATGGGCGGCGCCCTGGCCGACGCCGTCAGCTGCAACGCGGTGGTCAAGGCCTTCGGCGCCGAAGACCGCGAAGAAGTCAGGCTGGACCGCGTGGTCGACAAATGGCGCCGCCGCACGCGCCGCACCTGGATCCGCGGCACGATCAACGGCGGCATCCAGGGCGCCATGCTGGTCGCCATGCAGGCGGGCATCCTGGGCGCGTCGCTGCTGCTGTGGTCGCGCGGCCAGGCCAGCGTGGGCGACATCACCTTCGCCCTGACGATGTTCTTCATGCTGCAGGGCTACCTGCGCGACGTAGGCATGCACATCCGCAACCTGCAACGCTCGGTCAACGACATGGAAGAACTGGTCGCGCTGGAAAAGCAACCGCTGGGCGTGGACGACCGGCCCGGCGCGGGCGAGCTGCGCGTGACGGCCGGCGAGATCCGCTTCGAGGACGTGACGTTCCGCTATGGCGCGCACGACAAGGCGTTGTACGACCATTTCTCGGTACGCATCGCCCCGGGCGAACGGGTCGGCCTGGTCGGCCATTCGGGTTCGGGCAAGACCACGTTCATCAAGCTGATCCAGCGTTTGTATGACGTGAACGACGGCCGCATCACGATCGACGGGCAGGACATCGCCCAGGCGCGGCAGGCGTCCCTGCGCAGCCAGATCGCCATCGTGCAGCAGGAGCCGGTACTGTTCCACCGCACGCTGGCGGAGAACATCGCCTATGCCCGCCCCGGCGCCACGCAGGCCGAGATCGAGCAGGCGGCGCGGCTGGCCAGCGCCCATGACTTCATCATGGCGCTGCCCAAGGGCTACGACACGCTGGTCGGCGAACGCGGCGTCAAGCTGTCGGGCGGCGAACGCCAGCGCGTGGCCCTGGCCCGCGCCTTCCTGGCCGATGCGCCCATCCTGATCCTGGACGAAGCCACGTCCAGCCTGGACAGCGAAAGCGAGGTGCTGATCCAGCAGGCCATGGACCGTCTGATGGTGGGTCGTACCACGCTGGTGGTGGCGCACCGCCTGTCGACGGTGCGCGCGCTGGACCGCCTGCTGGTGATGGACCGCGGCCGCGTCATCGAGGAAGGCAGCCATGACGCACTGATCCGCCTGAAGGGCGGTCTGTATCGGCGCCTGTTCGAACGCCAGGCGCTGGAGCTGACCAAGGGCCTGACGCAGTCCGAACTGCTGGAGGACGGCGCGGTTCCGCCGCTGCCGAAGGATGAGGAAGCCGACGAGTCCTCGTACGCCTACGCCAAATAGGCCGGGCAGCCGGTCCCGTAGCGCAAGCTGCGGGACCGGCCGCTTCAGGCCGGACGCTGGGCCACGGTCAGGCGCAGGCCGAAGCCGATCAATGCCAGCCCGAACGCCCGGCTCTGGATCTTCTGCGCACGGGGGCTGGCCGACATCCAGCGCCCCACCGCCCCGCCCGCCAACGCGCACAGCACGTCCAGCGCCAGGCCCAGGCTGACCAGGATCACGCCCAGCACGGCGAACTGCTGGCCTATCGGCCCCTGGGCAGGCGACACGAATTGCGGCAGCAGCACCGAGCAGAACAGCAAGGCCTTGGGATTGAGCACATTGGTCAGCACGCCGCTCAATAGCGCCGGCCCCAGCCCCGCGCGGCTCGCGGGCGCCTGCCCGGTGGCATCGTAGGACACGGGTCCTGCGCGCAATAGCCGCACGCCCAACCAGACCAGATAGCATCCCCCCACCGTGCGCGCCGCGTCGAACGCCCAGGGATGGGTCTTGAACAGCGCCGCCAGTCCCAGCGCGGCCAGGGTCACGTGCGCGGCCCGCGCGATGGCCAGCCCCACGGCCACCGCCAGCGCCTGCCCTCTGCCGCGCAGCACGCCGGTTTCCAGCAGCAGGATCATGTCGGGTCCCGGCACCACGTAGACGATCAGCAAAGCCCCTAGAAACATCGCCATATCCGCCATTTTCCCGCTCCTTTTCGTCCTGGCTCAGGCGATCATTCTAGGAAAACCGGGCTGGCATGTGCATCCTATCCATGCCATTCGATTTATGATGATTGGCATATTCCGCCAATCCAATAATCCTTATCCTGATTTCATGCCAAAACGCGAATTGGACGCCTACGACCGCCGGATCCTCGAGGCCCTGCAGCAGAACGGCCGGCTGACCAATGTCGAACTCGCCGAGCAGATTGGCCTGTCCCCTTCGCCCTGCCTGCGGCGGGTGCGGCTGCTGGAAGAAGCCGGCGTCATCCAGGGGTACGAAGCCCGCCTGGCGCCGGACGAAGTCGGCCTGGGCCTGACCGTCTTCGTCGGCATCAAGGTGGAGCGGCACCACGAGCGCGACTCCGCCCTGTTCCGCGAGGAGGTCAGCACCTTGCCGGAAGTCATCGCCGCGCATCTGGTGTCGGGCGAGTCCGACTTTCTGCTGCAGGTAGTGGTGCCCGACCTGCGCGCCTACGAACGCTTCCTGCTGGGCACGCTATTGAAGCTGCCCGGCGTGAAGGACATACGCAGCAACTTCGCGATCCAGACCGTCAAGCCGCAAAGCCCGCTGCCGCTGGATCATCTGGCGAAGTGAGCGCGCCGCGCGCTCGAACTCAGGCCATCGCGGCCGCGGCCCGGTCCACCGCCTGCGAGCGGCGTTCGAAGCGCGCTCGCGACATCTCCAGATAGCGCTGCACCACGGCCGGCTCCGAGGTCTTGGGCGTGCCTCCGGGAAACGGTGGTTTGGGGTCATATTCGATCTGCAGCTGTATCAGCTTGGCCACGTCCTCGCCGCACAGGTCCGCCACCACCTTCAGCCCCATGTCGATGCCCGAGGTCACGCCGCCCGCGGTGTACAGGTTGCCGTCCACGCACATGCGCTCGTCGCTGGGGATGGCGCCGAAGCGCGACAGCAGTTCGCGCGCGCGCCAATGGCTGGAAGCGCGCCTGCCGCGCAACAGGCCAGCCGCGCCCAGCAACAGCGAACCGGTGCAGATGCCGAATACGTAGCGTGCCCCCAGCCCCTGCGCGCGCGTGAACGCTACCCAGTCGGCGTCGACAATGGCATCATCCGTGCCCGGCCCGCCTGGCACCACCAGCAGGTCGCAGGGCGGCGCCGATGCGATGGTCTGCGTGGGCACGAAACACAGCCCGCGATCGCTGCGCACCGGATCGCGCGTTTTTGCGACAAAATCCACGGTGAAGCCCGGCGCGCCTGCCAGCACTTCATACGGCCCGGTCATATCCAGCTGGGTCAGCCCTTCGAACAAGAGAAAATTCACATGCATGACGATGCTCCGTTAGAAACGACGACTCCCAGCATAGGCGGACGCGCCCGGACGCGTGCGCCAAATACTGCGCCGGATGCGCCATTGCGCGTGCAGTTCGTCCTGTATGACGGCTTCCAGCCGCTGGATCTGGCCGGACCGTGGCAAGCCTTCAGTTCGGCCAACGAGGAAGCCGGTCGCAAGCTCTACCGCCTGGGCACCATCGCCGCGACGCCGCTGGTCTCCACCTGGGAACAGGGCCTGCGCATGCAGGTGGACGGCACTTTTGCCGACGATGGCGATGAGCGCCTGGACATGATGTTCGTGCCCGGCGGCCCCGGCGCCGATTTCGCGGGCGCCCATGGCGAGACGCGCGCCTGGCTGCGCCGCCGCGACGCGACCGCCGGGCGCACCTGCAGCGTATGCACCGGCGCCTTCGTGCTGGCCGCCGCCGGCCTGCTGGACGGCCGCGCCGTCACCACCCACTGGCGATCGGCCGACCGGCTGCGCCAGCTTCACCCGGCCCTGCGCGTCGAAGACGACCGCATCTACGTCGAAAGCGGCAAATACTGGACCTCTGCCGGCGTCACCGCCGGCATCGACCTGGCGCTGGCGCTGATCGAACGCGACTTCGGCGCCGACCTGTCGCAACGGGTTGCACGGCGGCTGGTGGTCTTCATGCGCCGCAACGGCGACCAGCGCCAGTACAGCCAGGCGCTGCGTTTGCAGGACCGCGTGGCCGCGCCCTTCCGGGACCTGGTGGAAAAAATCGAGGCGCAGCTATCGGCGCGCTGGTCGGTCGACGACATGGCCGACGCCTGCCAGATGTCGCGCCGCACCTTCCAGCGCAAATTCGCCGCGCATTTCGGCGTCGCGCCCACGGAAGTGCTCAAGCGCCTGCGCCTGGAGCGTGCGCAGGCGCTGGCGGCATCCGGCAAGGTGTCCAGGAAGGAAATGGCGCGCGAGTTCGCCATACACGCGCCGCCGCAAGGGACGGCGCCGCAAGCCTGAGCAACCGCGCAACGCAACAAGCGGTTAGCCGGCAAGCCCCACCGACACTCCCCCGCACACATACAGCATCTGTCCCGTCATGAAGCCCGCCCGCGGGTCCATGAACATGGACACGGCATGGGCGACCTCTTCGGATCGGCCCACGCGCCCCGCCGGGATCGCCGCCTCCAAAGCCAGCGTCTGCGGCGCGCCCGGCGGGTTGGACTGGTTGAACAGTTCAGTCGCGATGGGTCCGGGCGCCACGGTATTCACCGTGATGCCGCTGCCCGCCAGCTCCAGCGCCCAGGTGCGTGTCATCCCGGCCAGCGCCGCCTTGGAAGCGCCGTAAACCGTGCGCCCGTCCTTGCCCAGGGCGGCGCGGCTGCCAATGTTCACCACCCGCCCGTAGCCCGCCGCCCGCATGCCGGGCAGCAGGGCCTGCATCAGCAGCACCGGCGCCGTGACGTTCAGCGCCATGATCCGCGCCATCTGTTCCTGCGTCACGTCCCCGATGCGCGCGACCTGGATCATGCCGGCGTTGTTGACCAGATGCAGGACCTGGCGCTCGGCCGCCAACGCCTGCGCCGCGGCAATGGTGGCCGGCGCGTCGCCCAGGTCGACCGAACGGAACGTTTCGCCGGGCAGGAGCGCTGCGGGCGCGCCGCGGCTGAAGTTGACGACCTCGAAGCCATCTTCGATCAGGCGCGCGACGATGGCGCGGCCTATGCCCCGGCTGCCGCCGGTGACCAGTGCGGTGGGCGTTTTCATTGCGCGGTGATTCCCTTGTCCTTGATGAGTCCGCCCCACTTCTTGCGTTCCCCGGCTTCGAAGGCCGCCAGGTCCGCGCCGAAGAGCGTGCCGGGCTTGGCGCCCATGCCGGCAAAGTTGGCCGCGACGGCCGGATTCTTCAGCCCGCTGCGCGCGGCTTCGATCAACTGCTTGACCACGGGTTCCGGGGTATTGCGCGGGGCGTAGAGCGCAAACCAGGCGGTGACGTCAAAGCCCGGCAGTCCCGATTCCGCCACGGTGGGCAGGTTGGGCACCGAGGCGTCGCGCGCGGCCGACGTGACCGCCACGCCCCGCACCAGATTGCCATCCTTGATCTGCGCCAGCGCGCCCGGCAGGTTGTCGAACAGCAGGTCGACCTGCCCGCCCGCCACCGCCGGCAGCGAGGCGGACGTGCCCTTGAAAGGCACGTGCAGCATGGTCACGCCGGCCATGGCCTCGAAATAGGCCCCGGTAAGATGCACCGAGGACCCTATGCCCGGCGACGCATAGGTCAGCTTCTTGTCCTTGGACTGCTGGGCCGCCTTGATCACGTCGGCCACCGTCTTGTAGGGCGACTTGGCGCTGACGGCGATGACGTTGGGCGTGGTGGACACCAGCGCAATGGGCACCAGGTCGCGTTCGGGGTCGAACGCCATGTTGTTGTAGAGGAACTGGTTGATGGTCTGGGTGCCGATGGTGCCCAGGCCCAGCGTGTAGCCGTCGGGCTTGGCGCGCGCCACGTAGGCCATGCCGATATTGCCGCCCGCGCCGGGCTTGTTCTCGACCAGCACGGTCTGCTTCAGGCCCGGCTCCAGCGCGTGAGCGATGGCGCGGCCAAAGATGTCGGCGCCGCCGCCCGGCGGATACGGCACGACGACGGTCACGGGATGATCGGGATAGCCGGCGGCCTGGGCCGCGGGCAAGGTCAGGAAGGCCAGCGCGGCCAGGGCCGGCGCAGTGATCGCCAACCTGCGCTGCAGGAATTGCGTCATGGGCTTGTCTCCTATCGAACCCGCTGATTGCGGATTTCTTTTTAAAGTACGTAAATACGTACTATATTCATAAGAACATAGAAAACCTCCAGGAGACAAGCAGATGAAACGCTGGACCCAACGCCCCGAAGGCTCTACCTGGGGCGACTTCGGCCCGGATGACGAGATCGGCCGCCTGAACCTGCTGACCGAGGAAAAAGTGCTGCAGGCGGTGCGCGAAGTGCGCACGGGCAAGGTGTTCTGCCTGTCCCTGCCGCTGGACCTGCCTGGCGGCAACGTGCTGAACCCGCGCCGCCACGCGCCGACGCTCAAGCCCACCTTCCGCGAAGGCACGCCCTACCTGAACTTCCAGATGTCCCAGGTGCAGCCCGAAGCCGTGGACGTGCTGTCCGACGACCAGGTCACGCTGTCCATGCAGTACTCCACCCAGTGGGACGGCCTGTGCCACGTGGGCGCGCTGTTCGACATCCAAGGGGATGGCCAGGCGCGCCGCGTCTACTACAACGGCTACGCGGCCGGCGTGGACGTGTTCGGCGGCGCGGATCCCGACAAATCGGACGACGCCTGCTGCCCGCCCGGCGGCTCGTACGCGCGCAAGCTGGGTATCAACCGCTACGCCGAAAAAGGCATGCAGGGCCGCGGCGTGCTGGTGGACCTGGCGCGCGCCTACGGCCCCGGCCGCACGGTCGTCGACCTGGCGGCCCTGCAGGCCGCCATGCGGGCACAGAACGTGACGGTCGAACACGGCGACATGTTGGTGCTGCGCACGGGCTTTGCCGAGGCGATCGTTGCCATGGACGGCCAGCCCGATCCGCACAAGCTGGAGCAGACCGGCGCCGTGCTGGACGGCTCCGACCCGGCGCTGCTGGACTGGATCACGCAATCCGGCATCGCCGCGATCTGCGCCGACAACTACGCGGTCGAAGCCTATCCGGCGCGCACCTCCGGCCCCGGCCACTCCATCCTGCCGCTGCACCACCATTGCCTCTTCAAGCTGGGCCTGCCGCTGGCCGAACTCTGGTACCTGAAGGACCTGGCCGACTGGCTGCATGCGCAAGGCCGCAGCCGCTTCCTGCTGACCGCCCCGCCCTTGCGCATGCCTGGCGCGGTGGGTTCTCCCGTGACGCCCATCGCCACGGTGTAAGCCATGAACATGCCGTACTCGACGTTCTCCGAACACCTGGACGCCTTGGTCGCGCGCCGGCCCGATGCGCCGCTGCTGATCGACCAGGACCAGCCCATCGGCGCCGCGCAACTGCGGACGCAAAGCCGCGCGCTGGCCGCCGGCCTTGCCCGCATCGGCGTGCGCCCGGGACAGCGCGTGGCGGTCTGGCTACCCAATTGCGCCGCCTGGGTGGAATCCTTCCTGGCCTGCGCGCACCTGGGCGCGCTGGTGCTGGCGGTCAACACGCGCTTCCGGGCGCTGGAGCTGGCCGACATCCTGGGACGCGGCAAGGCGGACTGGCTGGTGTTCTGGCCGGGGTTCAAGGGCATAGACTTCCAGGGCATCCTGGGCGAAGTGGCGCCGGAACACCTGGAGCGCCTGCAAGGCGTGATCGCGCTGACGAATGCCGACGAGGCGTTGCCCCCCAGCTTCCATGGCAAGCCGGCGCACCGCTACCAGGACCTGCAGTCCTGCACCGACACAGCGCCGCCGGCCCAGCCCAATGCGGGCGTGCTGTGCTTCACCACGTCCGGCACCACCTCCAAGCCCAAGTTCGTGCTGCACGACCAGCGCACCTTGTTGAACCACGGCGCGGCCGTGGCGCGGGCCTATGGCTATGACGAGGGAAGCTGTGTACTCGCCAGCGCGCCGTTCTGCGGCGCCTTTGGCTTCGCGACGCTGGTCGGCGGCCTGGCGCAAGGCGCGCCCGTGGTCTGCGCGCCGGTGTTCGACACCGCCCAATCCGCCGCAGCGGTGCGCCGCCACGCGGTGACGCACACCTACGCCAACAACGAGGCCTTGGTCGGCATGATGCGGGCGGGAGCCCAAGGCGACTTCGCCTCGGTACGGCTGTTTGGCTTCGCCAGCTTCACGCCGGCGCTGGACAACATGCTGGACCTGGCCCGCGAGGCCGGCGTGCCGCTGACCGGCCTGTATGGTTCCAGCGAGCTGGTGGCCCTGGTCGCCGGCCAGCCGCGCGATCCCGCCGAGGGCGACGTGTCCGCGCGCCACCAGCCCGGCGGCACGCTGATCTACCCCGAGGCGCGCGTGCGCGCCCGCGATCCCGCCACGGGCGAAATCCTGCCGCATGGCCAATCCGGCGAACTCGAAATCCTCTCGCCCAGCCTGATGCAGGGTTATCTGGACAATCCCGAGGCCACCCGCGGCGCCTGCACGGATGACGGCTACTTCAAGACCGGCGATCTCGGCTACACGCTGAATCCGCGCCAGTTCGTGTTCCAGACCCGCATGGGCGATTCGCTGCGCCTGTCCGGCTTTCTGGTCAATCCGGTGGAAATCGAACAGGTGGTCGAAACCCTGCCGGGCGTGCGCGCCTGCCAGGTGGTCGGCGCCACGCAAAAGAGCAAGACCGTGCCCTATGCCTTCGTGCTGCTGCAGCCGGGCGCAGCCGCCGACCCCGCGGGTTGGACCGCCGCGTGCAAAGCCGCGATGGCGGGCTTCAAGACGCCGGCGGGCTTTACCGTGCTGGATGCATTCCCCTCGGTGGAAAGCGCCAACTCGGTCAAGATCCAGAAGCACCGGCTGCGCGAAATGGCCGATGCCATACTCGCGGCCCCGACCACGACGCCTTCCGCCTGAACATGCCCGACCCCAAGCTCTTCTCGCGCAGTCCCCAGCCGCTGTATCTGCAGGCGGCGGCGCTGTTTCGTAGCAATATCCAGAACCGCACCTGGCGGCCCGGCCAGCAGATCCCGCCGCTGGAAGCGCTGATGGAAACCTATGGCATATCGCGGGCGACCATCCGCCAGGCGTTCGGCCTGCTGGAAGACGATGGCCTGATCCGCCGCTCGCGCGGGTCGGGCACCTTCGTCAATGCCGAATTGCCCGAAACGCCCACCCTGCTGATCCCCAAGACCTGGGCCGAAACCGTGGAACTCAGCAATCAGCTGGGCACGGTTTCACTGGTGGAGTCCAACGCCGATTCGCCCCTGCCCGACACGCTGGGCATGCCTTGCGGCGCCGACCGCAGCGGCAGCTTCCAATATTTGCGACGGGTGCACACGACCGATGGCGCCCCCTTCTGCTATAGCGAGGTCTTCCTGGATAGCGCGCTGTTCCGCAAGCATCGCGCCCGCATCCGCAAAAGCACCGTGGCGCCGGTGCTGGACCAGTACTACGGCGCACGCATCAGCGAAGCGCGCCAGGTGCTGAACGTGATCCAGGCCGGCCAGGAATCCGCCGAGTCCCTGCAGATTCCCGTGTCCTCGCCCGTGGCGGAAATACGCCGCTACGCCTGCATCGATGGCCGCGTGGTGTACTTCGCGCGGCTGGAGTTCCCGTTCAGCAAGGTGCGGATGGAATTCGACCTGCTGTCCCATCGCTAGACCACATTCAAGACAAGGAGGCATCCCACCTCGACCCGCCAGCGTCAAGCCAGAACAGAGCGCCGCAGCAGATCCCCAAGCGCCAGCAGTATCCGAACAAGATCCGGCATAAAGGAGACCCACCATGAAATGCCGTAGACCCCCCCGGATTTCCCTGAAGTTGCGCAGCACGCTAGCCCTGTTATCCGCCTTTGCCGCCGCGCCCTGCGCCATGGCGCAGGCGATCTCCGACGACGTGGTCCGCCTGGGCCTGATCCTGGACATGAGCGGCGTGTACGCCGACGTCACGGGCAAGGGCAGCGCGACCGCCGCCGAAATGGCCATCGCCGACTTCGGCGGCAAGGTGCTGGGCAAGAAGATCGACCTGATGGTGGTGGACCACCAGAACAAGGCCGACATCGCCGCCGCCAAGGCACGCGAGTGGTACGACACCCAGAAGGTCGACGCCATCATGGACGTGGCCGGCTCCGCCCCCGCGCTGGCCGTGCTGGAAGTGGCGCGCGAGAAAAAGAAGATCGTGGTGTTCAGCGGACCCGGCACCGAGCGCATCACCAACGACCTGTGCTCGCCCTATTCCGTGCACTACACCTACGACACCTGGTCGCTGGCCAACACCACGGCGCGCGCCACGGTCGAACAAGGCGGCAAGAGCTGGTATTTCCTGACGGCCGACTACGCTTTCGGCCACACCTTGCAAGCGTCCGCCACCGAAGTCGTCAAGGCCAACGGCGGCACCGTGCTGGGCGCATCGCGCCACCCGCTGGGCTCCAGCGACTTCGCCTCGTACCTGCTGCAGGCCCAGGCCAG
Source organism: Achromobacter sp. ACM02 (assembly GCF_014851605.1). Lineage (NCBI taxonomy): Bacteria > Pseudomonadati > Pseudomonadota > Betaproteobacteria > Burkholderiales > Alcaligenaceae > Achromobacter > Achromobacter sp. ACM02. The sequence goes on along the minus strand of NZ_JACUZY010000007.1, from coordinate 287,718 downwards.
CCGCGCGCAGATCGTGGGCCTGGCCAACGCCGGCGGCGACACGGTCAACGCCATCAAGGCCGCCAGCGAATTCGGGCTGACCAAGGGCGGCCAGAAAATGGCCGGGCTGCTGCTCTACATCAATGACATCCACGCCATCGGCCTGGACGCCGCCGCCGGATTGACGCTGACCGAGGCCTTCTACTGGGACATGAACGACCAGACCCGGGCCTGGTCCCAGCGCTACTACGACAAGCTCAAGAAAATGCCCAACATGAGCCAGGCCGGCACCTACTCGTCGGTGATGCACTACCTGAAGGCGGTGCAGGCAGCCGGCACCGACGAGCCCACGGCGGTGATGAAGCAGATGAAGTCCATGCCCATCAACGACTTCTTCGCCACCAACGGCCGCATCCGCGAGGACGGCCGCATGGTGCATGACATGTACCTGTTCGAAGTCAAGAAGCCGTCCGAGTCCAAGCGGCCCTGGGACTACTACAAGCTGGTGGCCACCCTGCCCGGCGACCAGGCCTTCATGCCGCTGTCGCGCTCGTCCTGCCCGTTGGTGAAGAAGTAGCGGTGACGCGGGCGCCCGGTGGGCGCCCGCCATGTCATGCCCGCAGCTTGCGGTCCAGTTCCAGCACCGACTGGTACAGCACGCGGGTGCCATCCAGCAGCTGCGCGGGTTCGATCCACTCTTCCGGACAGTGGCTGCGGCCGTTCAGGCAGGGGATGAAGATCATGCCGATGGGGCCGGTGGGCGCCATGTAGACCGCGTCGTGGCCCGCGCCGCTGGGCAGGCGCATGGAGGCGTAGCCGAGCTGGTCGGCGGCGGCATGCACCGCGTCCATCACCAGCGGCGTGCAGTCCGTGGGCCGCGCGCGGCTCAGCTGGGTGAAGCTTGCGGACAGGCGCAACGCGGTCAGGTCGGTGGCCACGCCGGCCATCAGCGTTTCGGGGAAGGCGTCCAGCACGGCATCGCTGTCGCTGCGCATTTCCAGCGTCAGCTCGACGCGGCCTGGCACCGCGTTGGCGGCGTTCGGCGTCATGGACAACCGGCCCACGGTGGCGACCACGTAATGCGGATTGCCGCTGGCGGCGCTGGCCTGGCGGTGGGCGGCGTCGATGATGCGGGCCGCGCCCACCAGGGCATCGCGGCGGATGTCCATGGGCGTGGTGCCGGCATGATCCGGCTGGCCTTCCACCGTGATCAGCACGCGGCGGATGCCGACGATGTTGGTGACCACGCCGATAGGCAGGCCGCGGCTTTCCAGCACCGGGCCTTGTTCGATATGCAGTTCGACGAACGCCGCGGTGCCGTCAGGGCCGCGCAGCGGCGCGCCCAGCGCCGAGGGGTCGCCGCCGATGCGGGCGATGCCGGCGGCGAGCGTCTCGCCTTCGGGATTGCGGGCCGCCAGCATGTCGGGCGTCAGCTGGCCACAGAGCGCGCGGCTGCCGACGCAGGAAATGCCATAGTCGCTGGGCTCCTCGGACAGGAAGTCGATGACCTCGAAGGGATGTTCCAGCTGCACGCCTTGCTCGCGCAGGGTGTGGGCCACTTCGATGCCGGCCAGCACGCCGATGATGCCGTCGAAACGGCCCCCTGCCATCACGGTGTCGCAATGCGAGCCGGTGGCGATGGGCTTGCGCGCGGGATCGCGCCCGGCCAGCGTGCCTATCAGGTTGCCGCCGGCATCCAGGCGGGTCGCCAGGCCCGCGGCCTCGAATTCGCTGCGCAGCCAGGCGCGCGCTTCGTCGAACAACGGCGAGAACGCGCGGCGCGTCCAGGGGACGTCGGGCAGGGTGAAACGGGAAAGGGTTTCGACGCGGGCCCAGAGGCGCTCGGCGTTCAGGGGAGGAAACTGCACAGACATTGCCGTTTCCCTCAGGCCTGGCGCGGACGCAGGAAGCGGCCGTCGCCCTTCTGATTGACGATGCCCTTGCCATCGTAGACCTGCTGGCCGCGGCACCAGGTGCCCGCGACGCGCACGGTGAACTCGCGGCCTTCGAACGAACTCCATTGCACCGCCGACAGGCTGGTAGACGGATCGAAGGCATAACGTTCCGGCTTGAGGATGACGATGTCGGCGTCCTTGCCCACCTCCAACGAACCCTTGCGGTCATCCAGCAGGAAGTGCTGCGCGGGGTTGCGGCTCAGTTGGCGCACCACCATGGACGGCGCGATGCCATGCTCTTCGCAGCCGGTCCAGAAAGCGGGCAACAGCGTTTCCAGGCCCGGGCCGCCGGACGAGTTCTTGAATACGTTCGGATTCTGCTTGCGCTCCAGGCCCCAGCTGACATGGTCCGACGACACGAAGGTGCATTCGTCCTTGGCGATATGGGTCCAGAGCAGGTCGACCTCGGCCTTGGGACGGATCGGCGGATAGTGCTTGGTCTTCGCGCCGAAGCGGCGGGTGTGCTCTTCGTGGTTCAGCATCAGATACTGCACGCAGGTTTCGATGCTGGCGCGATGGCCGTTGCGGCGGTACATGTTGCAGATCTCGAAACCGCGGGAAGTCGACACGTGTACCGCATGGGCGCGCGCGCCGGTTTCGGCGCCGATCTCATAGATCAGCGCCGTCGCCAGGTTCTCGATCAGCGGCGTATGCGCGCGCATGAACGCGTCCCAGCCGGTGTCGTCGGCCTCGACCAGCCGCGCGATGTTCTTGCGGGTCAGTTCCTGCATCTGGTTGTGCACGCCGCAAACCAGTCCGGATGGAGCGATCAGGCGGAAGGCTTCGTACAGATCGTCTTCCTCGATGCGGGGAAATCGGCCCGGGGTCGCTTCGAAGGTCGAAAACTTGAAGGCGCATACGCCGCCTTCGATGAGCCCCGCCGCGGCCGCCAGGCCGTGCTGCGTGTTCAGGGTGCCGAACAGCGCCACGTCCACATGGCAATCGCGCTCCACCTCGGCGATCTTGGCGTCGAGTTGCGGACGCGAAGCCACGGGTTCCGGATCGTCGTAGGGCATGTCGACCATGACCGTCACCCCGCCGGCGGCAGCCGCGCGCGACGCCAAGCCCAGTCCTTCCTGGTTCAGCTGGCTGCCCGAATGCACCTGGCCGTCGACCACGCCGGGCACGATCCACTGGCCCCGCGCATCCACGCTGTCGCGGCCCGCGGGGGCCTCGCCAGCGCCGCGCGCCGCGACCTTGCCGTCCCTGACCGCCAGCCAGCCGTCCATCACCACGCCATCCGGGTCGACGATGTTGCCGCGCACCACCAAATCGAAATCGCTCATGACCGCTTCCATCCTGTGTTGAGTGCAGGCAGTGTAGGAGCGGCCATCCAAAACGTCTTATGCTTATATGTGCGAGAGAATTAACATCAGGTTAAGCATATGAAATTGAATCTGCGGCAGATCGAAGTCTTCCGGGCCATCATGCTCAGCGGCTCCATCAGCGGCGCATCCAAGCTGCTGTTTGTTTCGCAGCCCGCGGTCAGCCGGCTGATCGCCTATACGGAGCAGCGCCTGGGCTTGATGCTGTTCCAGCGCATCAAGGGCCGGCTGTACCCCACCCCTGAAGCCCACCGGCTGTTCGTGGAGGTCACGGCGCTGTACCAGAACGTGCAGCGCGTGAACGAGGTCGCCGAAAACCTTGCCGAAAACCGCGAGGGGCAACTGCGCCTGTCCTGCAGCCCCAGCCTGGGCCAGTCCTTGCTGCCCCGCGCCATCGCGCTGTTCCGCAAGCGGTATCCCCAGATGCGCATCGTGCTGCAGACTCAGATACCGGCAACGCTGCAACAGGCGCTGTTGACGCAGCAAATTGAATTGGGTGTGGCCTACATGCCGGTGGAACACCCCAGCCTGGCTTCGCAGCCTCTTTACGAAAACAAGATCGTCGCGGTCTTGCCGAAGGGGCATCCGCTGGCGGCTCAAGGCCAGGTAGAGGTGCGCGATCTGGTCAAGGAACCCTTGATCGGCTACAGCGCCGACATCCCTTTTGGCATGCTGATCAACCGACTGTTCGGCAACGAGGACTCACGGCCCGAGCCGCTCATCGAAGTGCAGCAGGCCCATGTCGCCTGCGCCCTGGTGCAGGCAGGCGCAGGCGTGGCGTTGGTGGACGAAATCACGGTGGCTGGCCCTACGTGGTCAAACGTGGTGGCGGTGCCCATCCGGGGCACCGTCAACGCGCCAGTGAACGTCTTCTACTTGCAGTTGCAGCCCTTGTCGCGCCCCGCGCTGGCTTTCATCAACGTGCTGCACGAGTTGGAACGGCACAATTAGGCTCATCTGGCCCCGCTTAACCTCCCCTGGGGTTATCCCTTAGCCCGATCCGAACCGTCCCCCAGCCCCGCTATGGCGTGGGCGAGCGATTAATCTGATGTTATGGACCAGGAACAAAAGGTAATACGACATTATCGGCATTGGTTCCTATGATGCGCTCGTCTGTTCCGGGGAACTGGCCACCTACTCGCCACAACGCTCCCCGAACGCTCACGATCTGAACTGGGAAACAATGAAGGACATCTCGATGAACCTGGGAGCCGAGGCCGTGCCGACCCGCAACGCGACCCAATCCGCGCGGCATCACAGCGGCCGCAAGGCAGTCATTGCCGCTTCGGCCGGCAATGCGCTCGAATGGTATGACTTCACCGTCTATGCCCTGTTCGCGGTCTACATCGGACAGAACTTTTTTCAGAACGCCAACCCGACCGTGCAATTGATGACGTCGTTCCTGGCCTTTGGCCTGGGCTTCGTCGTCCGCCCGCTGGGCGCGCTGGTGCTTGGCTCTTATGGCGACCGGGCCGGCCGTAAGGCGACCCTGACGCTGACCATCATGCTGATGGCCCTGGGCACACTGCTGATCGCGGCCGCGCCTCCCTATGCCGCCATCGGCGTGGGCGCTCCGCTGTTGATCGTCTGCGGCCGTGTATTGCAAGGCTTTTCCGCCGGCGGCGAAGTTGGTGGCGCCACCGCGTTCCTGGTGGAGCACGCCCCCGCAGGCAAGCGCGGCCAGTACGCGTCCTGGCTGCAGGCAAGCATGGGCATCTCCAACTTGCTGGGCGCACTGGTGGCAACCCTGGTCACCACCCTGCTTACCGAAGAACAGGTTGGCGAATGGGGCTGGCGCATACCCTTCATCCTGGGTTTGGCAATCGCACCGGTGGGCTTGTGGATGCGCGCGGCGCTGGACGAAACGCCCCACTTCCGCGAGGAACAGGAACGCCAGGCCCGCCAGAATGCCCGCGTCAAGGCGCCGCTATTGGCTGTCATCCGTGACTATCCCAAGGAACTGCTGACCGGCCTCTGCATGTCGGTGCTCTGGGCAGTCGGCCCCTATGCCCTCATCATTTTCATGCCGATCTACGTACAGAAATCGATGGGATTCACGAGTTCGGAAGCCTTCCTGGCCGCGCTGGTAGGCAATCTATTCCTGACCGGTGGCTGTGTATTCTCGGGCACCCTGTCGGACCGCTACGGACGCCGCAACATGCTGCGCGCAGCCGCCGCAGTGCTGCTGGTTGCTGTCTACCCGCTGATGATGTGGCTGCAGGCATCGCACACGCAGATGACGCTGATCGTGGTGCAGTCATTGTTCTGCCTGATGGTAGCGATGTACGTCGGCGTGGCGCCCGCCGCGCTGTCCGAAGTGTTCCCCACCGCGGTGCGTTCCTCGGGCATGTCCCTGACGTATAACACCGCCGTAACCGTGCTGGGAGGGTTCGCTCCGGCCATCCTGACCTGGATCACTTACACGACGGGCGTGGCCTTTGCCCCGGCGCTGTATGTCATGGCCGCCAGTCTCGTCGCGCTGCTCGCTCTGACCGTACTGCCGCAGGGCAAGCACATCTGAAATCGCCCTGGCGGGCCGCCGTGCAAAAAGTGCGCGACAGCCCGCCAGCCCCTGCTTCATTCAGGCCGCCACCGCCTCCTCCAGCATCTCCAGCCGGTCCTGCCCCCAGAACACCTCGCCCCGGTACACATACGACGGCGATCCGAACACCCCAGCCGCGACCGCGTCGTTGGTGTTGCGGCGGTAGACGGCCTCGATGCCGGGCTCGGCCGCCGCGGCCAGCAGCGCCGGAGCATCCAGCCCCTGCTGTGCCAGAATGGCGCGCAGGGTGGCCTCGTCGGAGATGTCCTGCTCGTCGCACCACTCCGCTTTCAGGATCGCCTTGTACAGCGCCGCCACCGGCAGGCCGGCATGGTCCGCCGCGATGACGATGCGCGAAGCCAGGCTGGCATCCGGGCACATATAGGCCGGTTGCGGATTGACGCGGATGTCCAGCTTGCGGCACCAGCGCGCCAGCTCCGTCACGCGGTAAGCCTGGCGCTCAGGTGCGCGCAGGCCCAGCAGGATGCCGCCGGTGCGGGCGTAGACCTCGGGCAGGTCCACCGGCAGGTAGCGGATCACCGCCTGCTGGCGCGCCGCCAGCGCCTCCAGCCTGTCGGCGCCGAGGTAGGCCCAGTCGGAGTTCATCCAGAAGTAATAGTCGATGGTCTTCATGGCGTCCACAATCATGGCGTCCTCAGCTTGGCGCGGGCCGGCACCCGCAAGGCCGCAACCGCAGGCGCCTCGCTGCGCATCAGCCAGGCGCTGAACAGGGCGATCACACCCAGGATGCTCAGGTACCACACCACGTACTGGGGATCGCCCCCGCCCTTGGCCAGCAGCCAGGTCGCCACGATGGGCGCCAGGCCGCCGCCGATGGCGCCGGACACCTGTACCGCCAGCGATATGCCCGTGTAGCGCACCTCGGCCGGGAACTGGCTGGAGAACAAGGTGCCTTCCGGCCCATAGAGGCAAGCGTAGACCAGGCCGACCGCCAGGCAAACCGCCAGGATGATCCAGCCCGTGTCCCGCGTGCCCAGCAGATGGAAGAACACCGGCGCGCACGCCAGGATGCCCAGGGTGCCGGCCATGAACACCCACTTGTGCCCGATCTTGTCGCCCAGCATGCCGAACAGCGGCATGGTGAACAGCGCCACGGCCGCGCCCCAGATCGTGGCGTCCAGCATCACGGAACGCGCAATGCCCAGCGTGCCCGTGGCGTAGGCCAGCGAGAACGTCACCACGGTATAGAACCAGGTCACTTCCGCCAGCCTTGCGCCCACCACCACCAGCAGCGCGCGGCGATGGTGCTTCAGGACTTCCGCCACCGGCACTTCGACCTTGGCGCCCTTCTCCTTCATCTGCTCGAAGTCTGGCGACTCGGCCACCTTGACCCGGATGAACCAGCCCACCAGCAGCAGAACCACGCTGGCCAGGAAAGGCAGGCGCCAGCCCCAGGCCAGCATGTCGGCCTCGGGCAAGGTCGCGACCGCCCCCATCGCCAGCGACGACAGGATCAGGCCCGGCGCCACGCCGGCTTGCGGCAGGCTGCCGAAAAAGCCCTTCTTGCCATCCGGCGCATGCTCCACCGCCATCAGCACTGCCCCGCCCCATTCGCCGCCGACCGCGATGCCTTGCAGGAAGCGCATCAGCACCAGCAGCACCGCGGCCCAGTAGCCGATCTGTTCATAGGAAGGGATCAGTCCGATCAGGATGGTGGGCACGCCCATCAGCAACAGGGTGATCAGCAGCATGGATTTACGGCCGATCTTGTCGCCGTAGTGGCCGAAGATCACGCCGCCCAGCGGCCGCGCGAAAAAGCCCACGGAATAAGTGGCGAACGCCGCCAGCGTGCCCGTCAGCGGATCGAAGGAAGGAAAGAAGATCTTGTTGAAAATCAGCGCGGCAGCGGTGCCGTAAAGGAAAAAGTCGTACCACTCGATGGTGGTGCCCATCATGCTGGCCAGTCCGGCCGTCACGTAATCGCGGCGCGAGCGCGCAGCCGCAGGCTTGGTCGTCATCATCATGACTCCCCGAAAAAAGTTCTGGAGGAATGGGGCTGCGCGGTATCAGGCGGCGGGCAGCGGCAAGGGCGCAATGCCATGCGTCTGCCGGGCCCAGTAATTGAACGTCGCATTGACGATCGAGGGCTTGAGCAGATAGTCGTGCGCTTCGCGCGCCAGCGCGTCGTCCACCGGCGTCAGCGGGCCGAAGGCCTGCGCGCGGATCTGCATGCGCGCCGCGCGTTCCAGGTAGACCGACAGGTAGGTCGCCTCTTCGCAAGACACGCCGGCCGTCAGGTAGCCGTGATGCGCCAGGATGATGGCGCGCTTCTTGCCCAGCGCGCCGGAGATGATCACCCCTTCCTGGTCAGCGATCGGCACGCCTGGCCATTCCCCCAGGAAGGCGCAGTCGTCGTGCAAGGGCGTCATGTCCATCTGCGAGATCACCAGCGGCTGGCGCGCCGCGGCCAGCGCCGAGGCCCACGGCGAATGCGTGTGGATGATGGATTGCACGTCGGGCCGCGCTTCGTATACCCACAGGTGAAAGCGGGTGGCCGGGTTGGCCATGCCCTCGCCCGTCAGCGTGTGCAGGTCGCGGTCTACTTCGATGAAGTCGGCCGGCGTGGCTTCGTCAAAGCCTAGCCCGAAGCGCAGGGTCCAGTAGGCCCCCGGACGCTGCGAACGCACGCTGATCTGGCCGGCGAGCCCGGCTTCCTGCTCGGTCATGGCCAGGATGCGACAGGCATAGGCCATGGTTTCCTGGATGCTGCGCGGCACGGCGCGCAGATGGTGCGCCATTTCCTGCGTGGCGCGGGTGTCGAAATAGGATTTCTCTCGTAATGCGGTGCTCATGTCTTCCCCTGTGTAATGCCCGCGCCATCGGCGCCACCGGACGCCGCGCGAGGTATGCACAGTATGGAAAGCCATGTGCAATACAGCCATGCAGCCACGGTCATAGCTGCTATTCGACCCGCCAGGCCGGCTATTGCGCCGCGATGCGGTGGGCGACGGCCAGCAGCTCGCTCACCAGCGGCAGGGGCTGGCGGTTGGCCAGCGTGATGGCGACCACGCGCCGCCGCAAGATGGGGCTCTGGACCCGGACCTTGCGCAGGCCGTACTCGGTCAGCAGCTTGTCGGGGATGCGGGACGGCAGGATGCAGGCGCCCACGCCCGAGGACACCAGCTTGAGCATGGCGTCTATGGTTTCGGCCTCGGCCACGAACTCCGGCTCCAGCCCCGCGCTGTGGATCATCTTGCGCAGCGCGTAATGCGGCGGAAAGCCCACCAGCCGCAGATCCATGCCGGCCAGGTCGACGTCGTCCGGCAGTTGCACCTCGCCGCGCACGATCAGGCACATGTCGTCGTCAAACAGCGTGGCCGACGCCAGGTTGTCCGAGGCGACTGCCGCGTCGTAGACGAAGCCCACGTCCGCCTTGCCGCTTTCGACCAGCGCCACCACCTCGGGCGAACTGCGGCCCATCACCGACAGGTTCACGTGTTCATGGCTGCTGACGAAACTGGCGACCACCTCGGCCATGAAGTAGTAGCTGAGCGTGTGCACGGTGGCGAGCCGGACCGTTCCCTGCGTCACGCCTTCGCGCTGGCGCACGGCCTCCAGTACCCGGTCGATGTTCCGATAGGCGGGCTGGATGCCGTCGAGCAGCCGCGCGCCGGCTTCGGTCAATTCCACGCCGCGGCCAGTGCGCACGAACAGCGGCTTGCCCACGTGGGCCTCCAGCGCCGCCAGTTGCCGGCTCAGCCCGGACTGGGTCTGGTCCAGGTCCTCCGCAGCACGCGATAGCGATTTGAGTTCCGCGATGCGCAAGAAATAGCGCAACTGCCGGTCCGGTGTATCCATGCTGCCCTCCCGCCCCCTTTTTGATGCGCTCATGCTGGCGCGGTTGACAGTGTGCACCAGCGACCGGTCCGGCACTACGGGGATTTGCGCTAAGGCCGGGTTGGCGTACCCTGGCATACCCAGGCCTCCGCCACGAAAAGGAACCTCGCATGACCGCGTCCCCGCCCCAGCGTCCCATCGCCGCCACCATCGCAGCAGTCGTGCGCGACGGCCGCGTGCTGCTGGTGCAACGCGCCAACCCGCCTGACCAGGGCCGCTGGGCCTTCCCCGGCGGCAAGATCGACGCGGGCGAAGGCGTGCTTGCCGCCGCCGCGCGTGAACTGCTGGAAGAAACCGGCGTGCGTGCGCAACCGCTGCACGTGTTCGACGCGGTGGACGTCTACGACCGCGACGACGCGGGCGCGCTGCGCCGCCACTTCATCCTGATCGCGGTGCTGTGCCGCTGGCAATCCGGCGAGCCGGTGGCGGGCGACGATGCCGCCGACGCCCGCTGGGTGCCGCTGGAAGCATTGGACGATCATTCGCTCGCGACCAGCTTCGGCGTGGCCGAACTGGCGCGCAAGGCGGCGGCGCTATCATCGGCCGCGCCGTAGCGTTTCAGGCTGGCTCCCCCAGGCCGCTTTCCAGCAGCCAATCGCGAAACACCCGCGCCTTTTCCGGCATGGCGCCCCTGCCCGGCCACACGAGGTAGTAGCCAAACTCCTCCAGCCAGGCGTCGCCGGCCAGCCGGACCAGGCGTCCAGCAGCCACGTCATCCTGCACCATCGCCACGGGCAGCAGTCCTGCGCCCTGGCCAGCGGCCACGGCCTGCAACAGCAGGCTGCCATCATCGAACGCGGGCCCACGCGGCATGCCCGCGTCCTCCACGCCCTGCGCCGCAAACCACAGTTGCCAGCCGTTGCGCGCTTCGTCATGCACGCGCGGCCAGCGCAGCAGTTCCCGCGCGCCAGCCGGCATCCCCAGCTTCGCCACCAAGCCGGCCGATGCCACCGGCACGACTTCCACGGTCAGCAGGTGTTCGCTTTGCAGTCCCGCATAGCGGCCCAGTCCGTGGCGGATCGCGATGTCCGCGCCGTCCCGGCCGAAGGCCGCCAGCGCATTGCTGGTGACGAGCTGCAGGTCGATCTCCGGATGGCGGGCATGGAAGTCATGCAGTCGGGGGATCAGCCAGGCCGACGCGAAGAACGCGGTGGTGCTGAGGGTGAGCACGCGGCTCTCGGGCGGCTGGGCGACACGGGCGGACGCGGCCAGGATCTGGCGGAAGGCATTGCGCACCGGCGGCAGGTAACCGTGGCCGGCATCCGTCAACTGAATGCCGCGGTTCACGCGCAGAAACAGCGCCACGCCCAGATGCTGCTCCAGCGACTTGATCATCTGGCTGACCGCGCCGGGCGTCACGCATAGCTCCTGCGCCGCGTCCTTCACCGACAGATGGCGGGCCGCGGCTTCAAAGGCGCGCAACGCGTTGAGCGGAGGCAGTCGCGAAGAGGTCATTTCCGAAGAATTAAATAATTTAGTTTTTCTAATTCAAACCGAATAGAAATCATGGTTTGTACGCTGGTCCAACAGACATTAACTTGATCGGGTCTGTGATGAATAAAAGATGGATAAAGAATAGATGAACTATACGGAAGACATCAAGGCCGCCGACCTGCACCAACTCGATCTGCTGGCGCTCGCCGCCCTGATCCGGGCGGGCGCGGTCTCGCCGGTAGAGATCACGCGCGCGCAACTACGGCGCATCGAAGCCCTGGACGGCGGCCTGCGCAGCTATGCCCATGTGACCGCGGCCTCTGCGCTGCAGGAAGCCCAGGCCGCCGAAATCGAAATACGCCAGGGGCGCTACCGCGGCCCCCTGCATGGCGTCCCCCTCGCGCTGAAGGACCTGTTCCGGCGCAAGGGCGTGCCGACGGCTGCCGGCGCCGCGATCCACCGGGGCGTGCCCGCCGACCATGACGCCACGGTAGCCAGCCGCCTGCGCGACGCGGGCGCCGTGCTGCTGGGGCAGCTGCAAATGACCGAAGGCGCGTACTCCGACCATCACCCCGACGTCGCGCCGCCGCGCAACCCCTGGCACGCGGATTACTGGATCGGCATCTCATCCAGCGGATCGGCGGCGGCGACGGCCGCGGGCTTGTGCTTCGGCGCGACCGCCTCGGACACCGGCGGATCCATCCGCTGGCCTTGCGCGGCCGCGGGGCTGACCGGCATCAAGCCGACCTGGGGCCGTGTCAGCCGCCACGGCATGTTCGAACTGGCGGCCTCGCTGGATCACGCCGGCGTCATCGCGCGCAGCGCGGCCGACGCCGCGGCGCTGCTGGAAGCGATTGCCGGACCCGACGCGAAGGATCCGACCGCGTTGCAAGCGCCCGTGCCGCGCTACGCCTTGGAGGCCGCCGTTCCCGCTGCCGGCCTGCGGATCGGCGTGGATATGAACTGGAACCACCGCAACGTCGATGCGCAGACTCAACGCATGATGGAATCGGCAATGCAGGCCTTCGAACAGCTGGGCGCAACCCTGGTGCCGCTGCAGTTCCCCATCGAAGACGCGGCGCAGGCCGTGCGCGACTGGGCGCCGCTCTGCGCGGTCGAAGCGGCGGTGGCGCACGCCAGCACCTATCCATCCCGCAAGGCGGAGTACGGACCGGTGCTGGCCGGCGTGATCGAAGCGGGACGCTCGCTATCCGGCCTCGACTACCAGCGCATCCTGTTGCGTCGCATGGCCATGCGAGGCAAGGTCGACGCCTTGTTCGGCCGCGTCGATGCGCTGCTGACGCCAGTGCAGCCCATGGCGCCGCTCACGCTCGAAGCCATCAGCGTCCTGGGACTACAGCCCGGGCTGGTCGAAGCGCTGCAACGCTATACCTGCGTGTTCGACATGACCGGGCATCCCTGCCTGACGCTGCCCGCCGGGCAGTGCGAAGCCGGCATGCCCATGGGCCTGCAACTGGTGGCGGCCCATCTGGGCGAGCCCGTGCTGTTCCGCTTGGGCGCCGCTTTCCAGGCGGCGACAAGCTGGCATCTGCGCCGGCCGGCACTGTGAGGCCGAAGATGAACACGCATGCGCGGCACGGCGCCAGCCGGATCTTCCACGGCTGGCGGGTGGTGGCCGCGGCCTTCGCCATCACCTTGCTCGGCTTTGGCAGCGCCTATTCCTTCAGCGCCTTCGTCGACGCCTTGCAACGCGACTTTTCCGCCACGCGCGGCGCGGTGTCGCTGGTGTTCTCGCTGGCGGGCTTTCTCTACTTCGGTTTCGGTGTGGTCAGCGGTCCGCTGGCGGACCGCTACGGCTCGCGTCGCATGGCCTGGATAGGCATGCTGCTGGTGGCGCTGGGCCTGGCGCTTGCCAGCGCCGCGCAGAGCATGATGCAGATCTACCTGGCCTACGGCCTGGGCGTCGGGTTGGGCGTGGGCTGCGCCTATGTGCCGGTGGTGGGCGCGGTGCAGCGTTGGTTCCTGCGCCGCCGCGGGCTGGCCTCGGGGCTGGCCGTCAGCGGCATCGGCGTGGGCACGCTGCTGGTGCCGCCGCTGGCGTCGGCGCTGATCGAACTGTGGGGCTGGCGCGCCGCGTATCTGGCGCTGGCCGCGGCGGTGGCTGTCCTGGGCTGCGCCGCGGCGCGCTGGGTTGAAAATTCGCCGCAAGACCGCGGACTGCAACCCGATGGCGACGCAGCCTCCGCCGTCCGCGCAGCGCCGGCCTCCCCGCCCGCCGGCGTGCCGGTGCTCACCGCCATCCGCAGCAGGGTCTTCCTGCTGCTGTACCTGGCAGCCATGGCCGGCGCCTTTGGCGTCTTCGTGCCTTTCGTGCATCTCATCCCGTACGCCCTGGATCATGGGATCGCGCCGGGGCTGGCCGTGCTGCTGCTGGGCTTGGTCGGCGTGGGCAGCACGGCCGGCCGATTCCTGCTGGGCACGCTGGCCGACCGCCTGGGCCGGCGGGCCTCGCTCGCCACGATGTATGGCGGCATGGCGGCGTCGCTGGCGCTATGGGGCGCTTGCGGCCAGTTCTGGACGCTGGCTTTGTTCGCCCTGGTGTTCGGCGCGTTCTACGGCGGCTGGGTGGCGCTGATGCCGGCGGTGGTCATGGATTACTTCGGCGGCCGCCACGTCAGCGGCATCATCGGCGCGCTCTACACCAGCGTGGCGTTCGGAACGCTGATCGGCCCGGTGGCGGCAGGCCATGCGTACGACCTCAGCGGCTCCTATCTGCTGCCCATCGTCGCCAGTGCGGCGGGCAACGCTTTGGCGGCGGCGATCACGGCGTTGCTGCCGCGGCAAGGCGCGACGCAGGCCGCGCCGCGCCCAGCTCTACTATAGGGGTCCATCCAGGCACTCCCGGCGCCCCATGTTCGACACCTACCTTTCCCGCTGGCAACTCACTCCCGACGGCGCTCCCGTCATCACGCACGCCGCCCAGTTGCTGCCCGTGCGCCATCGCGGCCTGCCCGCCATGCTCAAGGTCTCGCACGAGGAAGACGAAAAGCAAGGCGGCGTGCTGATGCGCTGGTGGGACGGCCAGGGCGCGGCGCGCGTGCTGGCTCACGACGACGCAGCCATCCTGCTGGAGCGGGCCACCGGCACGCGCTCGCTGGCGGACTACGCCCGCAACGGGCGCGACGACGAGGCCACCCGCATCATCTGCAGCGTGCTGCGGGACCTGCATGCCCCACGTGCCCAGCCGCTGCCCGCGCTGCGTCCGCTGGAAGAATGGTTCGAGGAACTGTGGCCCATGGCGCAGGCGCAAGGCGGCATCCTGGCGCACAGCGCGCGCCACGCCCGCGCCCTGCTCGACAGTCCGCGCGACCTGACGGTGCTGCACGGCGACGTACACCACGACAATATCCTGGACTTCGGCGAACGCGGCTGGCTGGTCATCGACCCCAAGCGCCTGCATGGCGAGCGCGCCTTCGACTACGCCAACATCTTCTGCAACCCGGACCTGGCGGATCCGGTTCCGCCCGTCGCCATCGTGCCTGGGCGCTTCGAACGGCGGCTGGAGCTCATCGTCGCGCAGTCGGGCCTGGAGCGCCGCAGGCTGCTGCAATGGATCCTGGCCTGGTGCGGACTTTCCGCCGCCTGGTTCATGGGCGGCGGCGAAGACGCCGCGATCGACCTGGACATCGCCCGCCAGGCGCACGCGCTGCTGGAACGCTGAATCGCGGCCGCTGTAAACAAGGCATCCGGCTCGATGCGGTAAGGTGTAGCCCCACACCCCTTATCTCTTCATTCCCGGAGTACCGAATGACCGGATTGTTCATCGTGGTGGCGGCGCTGGCGTTCCTGATGCTGGCGGCGTATCGAGGCTATAGCGTGATCCTGTGCGCGCCCATCGCGGCCATGGGCGCGGTGCTGCTGACCGACCCGTCGGCGCTGGCGCCCGTGTTCTCGGGCATCTTCATGGAGCGCATGGCGGGCTTCGCCAAGCTCTACTTCCCCGTGTTTTTGCTGGGCGCAGTGTTCGGCAAGCTGATCGAGCTGTCGGGCTTCTCGCGCGCCATCGTGCAGGCAGTGCTGCGCCTGATCGGCGCCGAACGCGCCATCATGGCCATCGTGCTGGTCTGCGCGGTGCTGACCTACGGCGGCGTGTCGCTATTCGTGGTGGTGTTCGCGGTGTATCCGTTCGCGGCCGAGATGTTCCGCCAGGGCGGCATCCCGAAACGGCTGATGCCGGGCGCGATCGCGCTGGGCGCGTTCACGTTCACCATGACCGCGCTGCCCGGCACGCCGCAGATCCAGAACATCATCCCCACCACTTTCTTCGAAACCACCACCTGGGCCGCGCCGTGGCTGGGCCTGATCGGCGCCTGCTTCACGCTGACCGCCGGCATCGCCTACCTGGAGTGGCGGCGCAAGCGCGCGGCAGCCGCGGGCGAGACCTACGGCACCGACCTGCGCAACGAACCGGTCACGCCGCCCAATGAACGCGAGCACCATCCGCTGATCGCGCTGCTGCCGCTGGTGGTGGTGGGCGTCGCCAACTACCTGCTGACGCGCTGGATACCGGGCTGGTATCCGGCCGGCTCCGAAGTCGCGCTGCCGGGCCTGCCCAAGCCCATGCCCGTCAACGCCGAGGACCAGGTGGCGCTGTGGGCGGTGATGGGCGCGCTGATCGCGGGCATCGTCACCATCCTGCTGTTCTCGTTCCGCGGCATCAAGGCGCATTTCGCCGAAGGCAGCAAGAGCGCGGTGTCGGGCGCGTTGCTGGCCTCGATGAACACCGCAGCGGAATACGGCTTTGGCGGCGTCATCGCCGCCCTGCCCGGCTTCCTGCTGGTGGCCGACGCGCTCAAGGCCATCCCCGACCCGTTGGTGGGCGAGGCGGTGGCCGTGACCTCGCTGGCCGGCATCACGGGTTCCGCCTCGGGCGGCATGAGCATCGCGTTGGCGGCCATGGCGCAGACCTTCATCGACAGCGCCCACGCGGCGGGCATCCCGATGGAAGTGCTGCACCGGATCGCCGCCATGGCCAGCGGCGGCATGGACACGCTGCCCCACAACGGCGCGGTGATCACGTTGCTGGCGGTCACGGGCCTGACGCACCGGCAGTCCTACGGCGACATCTTCGCCATCACGCTGATATCGACCACTTCGGTCTTCCTGGCGATCGCGGTGTACTACCTGACCGGCATCGTCTGAGCCAGGCCGGCGGCGATGACCTCCGCCAACCATTGCGTGAAGACGCGCACCCGCGCCGACACCTGGCGGTTCTGCGGATACAGCACCGACACAGGCATGGGCGCGGGCGGCGCGCCGGGCAGCACGATCTTCAACTCGCCCGCCGCCAGCTCGCGCTCGACGCGGTAGCGCGGCACCTGCACCAATCCCAGGCCGGCCAGCGCCGCACCGGTGTAGAGCTCCGCGCCAGTCACGCTGACCACGGCCCTGGGGCGTACCTGCACGTTCTTGCCGTCGACCATGAAATCGAGCGGCAGGCTGCGCCCAGTGGCGCTGGACAGATAGTCCACCGCCCGATGGCCTTCCAGATCTTCCAGCCGCCGCGGCTCGCCGTGGCGCGCCAGATAGGCGGGGCTGGCCACCGTGACTTGCGGCATCAGCGCGATCTGGCGTCCCACCAGCGAGGAATCCTGCAGCGTGCCGGTGCGCAGCACGCAGTCCACGCCTTCGCGCACCAGGTCCACCAGCCGGTCGTCCTCGCCCAGTTGCAGCACGATGTCGGGATAGCGTTCCAGAAAGGCCGGCAGGCCGGGCATGACGAAGAACCTGGCCAGCGTGCCCTGCGCATTGACGCGCAACAGGCCCTTGGGCGAGGTGTCCAGGAAGGCGCCGTCGGCCTCTTCCAGATCCGCCAGGAGCCGCACGCAGCGCTGGTAGTGGGCCTCGCCATCATGGGTCAGCCGCACCTGGCGCGTGGTGCGTTCAAGCAGCCGCGCCCCGAGGCGCGCTTCCATCCGCTTGACCAGATTGGTGACCGTGGGCCGCGGAATCTGCAGGTCCTCTGCCGCCTTGGAAAAGCTACGCCTTTCGGCGATGCGCACGAACACCTGCATTTCCTGGAACCGGTCCATTGTCACTCGCCCATTATTAATGCAGATGAAATTATGTTAGCGAATATAGAGTAATTATCTTTTTTCTGGAATAGTTCAAGATACGCCTCACCCCCATCCAACCGGAGATACGACATGAACACCCAGGCCACGCAACGCATCGCGCTCGTCACCGGCGGATCGCGCGGCATAGGCGCCGCCATCGTCCGCCGCCTGGCGCGCGACGGCCACGCCGTCGCCATCAACTACGCCTCCAGCGCCGCCGAGGCCGAGGCGCTTGCCGACGAAATCCGCGCCGCGGGCGGCCGCGCCCTGGCAGTGCGCGCCGACGTGTCCCGGGCGGACCAGGTGCGCGCCATGTTCGACCAGGTGGAAGCGGGACTGGGCCGCATCGACGTCCTGGTCAACAGCGCCGGCATCCTGAAGATGGTGCCGCTGGCCGAGACCAGCGACGAGCTCTACGAGCAGACCTTCGGCATCAACACCCGCGGCACCTTCAACACGCTGCGCGAAGCTGCCACGCGCTTGGCCGACGGAGGCAGCATCGTCAACGTGTCCAGCACCACCATCGCGCTCAACCTGCCGAACTACTCCGTCTACATCGCCAGCAAGGCAGCGGTGGAAAGCCTGACACAGGTGTTCGCCAAGGAATTGCGCGGCCGCCGCATCACGGTCAACGCGGTGGCGCCCGGCCCCGTCGCCACCGACCTCTTCCTGAACGGCAAGAGTCCCGAGCTGATCGAGCACTACGCCAAGATGCCGCCCCTCGAACGCCTGGGCCAGCCCGATGACATTGCCAACGTGGTGTCGTTCCTGGCAGGCCCCGAGGCAGGCTGGGTCAACGGCCAGATCCTGCGCGCCAACGGCGGCGTCGCCTGACCCGGCCCATCCCAGAACCGCAAAACGCAAGTCCGCGCGCGGCCGCTCGGCCGCGCCATCCCTCATCCCTACGCATGAGCGCGCAGCCTTTGGCGCGCGCGCGGCGCATCGCCCCGATAGCCGCGAATTTGCGTGTATCCCTCATCCGTTTTACCCATGCCCCCATCGCCTGATGGGTTGAGCGGTTGCGTCCGCTCATCGCGTTTCTCCGTTGATCACTCGGGCCTTTGACTTACGGACAAGTCTGGCCAGCTGGACGAGGTTTGCATGAGACGAGAGCCGGAAGGTCTGTATTAGGCTGATCCCGTAGTACTCCGACTCACCTTGATCAATTGGACGAAAGTAAATGAATCAACTCATTCATCCGGATTGCCACCCCTTCACCGCCGCAGGCAACCTGAAGCAGCTCTCGGCGTTCTACGAGGAGGGACGTCGGGTCATGTGGATGATGCTGCGCGCTCAACCGCGTCCGTGCTTCAACCATGAATTGATCGACGAGATCATGACCCTGGCGCGCGCCGCCAAAGACTCCGGCCTGCCCATCGATTTCTGGGTCACCGGCTCGCTCGTTCCTCAGATCTACAACGTGGGCGGCGATCTGAATTTCTTCGCGGAAGCCATACGCACCGGCAAGCGCGAAGCGCTGCGGGCGTACGCCCGGGCTTGCGTGGATTGCGTGCATGCCGCCACCCGCGGCTTCGACACCGGCGCGATCTCGCTGGCGATGATCGAAGGCACCGCCCTGGGCGGCGGCTTCGAGGCCGCGTTGGCCCACCACTTCGTGCTGGCGCAGAACACCGCCCGCATGGGCTTTCCTGAAATGGCGTTCAACCTCTTCCCTGGCATGGGCGGCTACTCGCTGGTGGCACGGCGTTCGGGCATGAAGCTGGCCGAAGAGCTGATCGGCACGGGCGAATCCCATACCGCCGAATGGTTCCATGGCCGCGGCCTGGTCGACGTGCTGTTCGAGCCGGGCGACGCCTACAAGGCCACGCGCACCTTCATCGACGTGATGCGGCCCAAGCTCAACGGCATGCGCGCCATGCTGCGCGCGCGCCAGCGCGTGCTGAGCCTGTCGCGCTCGGAGCTGATGGACATCACGGAAGATTGGGTCGAAGCCGCGTTCTCGATCGACCCGAAGGACCGCGCCTACATGGAGCGCCTGGTGATGGCGCAGAACCGCCGCAGTTCTTCCAGCGCGGAGTCCGCGCTGGAAGCCACCATGCATTGATGCGGTAAGGCGCTGCCGGCTGCGTCAGGCAATGAGATGCAGCCGGCGGCGCTGGGCTAGCCAGGCGGTGAACTCCGCCGCCGGCATGGGCTTGGCGTACAGGTAGCCCTGTTTGGCGTCCACGCCCAGGGTGTCGACGAACACGGCCTCTTCGGTCGTTTCCACGCCCTCGGCGATCACCTTCAGCTCCAGCGTGCGCGCCACCGCGACGATGGCGCGCGCCAGCGCCTGCGACACCGGGTTCTCGTTGACGCCGCGCACGAAGCTCGCGTCCAGCTTGATCGCGTCCAGCGGAATGCGGGCAAGCTGCGACAGCGAGGAATAGCCCGTGCCGAAGTCGTCCAGATGAACGCGCGCGCCCAGTTGCCGGAACTGCTTGATCAGTTCGATGGCGGCGCCTTCGTCGTCGATCAGGCAGCTTTCGGTCAGTTCGATGTCCAGCAGGCAGGGATCCAGACTGGCGTCGCCGATGGCGCGCATGAAGTCGCTGACCACGCCCTTGTCGTTCAACTGCCGCGCCGACACGTTGATGGCGATGCGGATGTTCAGGCCGTCGCGCTTCCAGGCCGCGGCCTGCCTGGCCGCTTCACGCATGACCCACACGCCCAGCGGCGAGATCAGGCCGGATTCCTCGGCATAGGGAATGAAGACGCTGGGGCCGACCATGCCGCGCTCCGGCGAGCGCCAGCGCACCAGGGCTTCGACCCCATCGACCTCGCCGTTGCGGCCGGCCAGCTTGGGCTGGTAATACAGCATCAGATGGTCTTCGGCCAGCGCCTTGCGCAGATTGGTGTCCAGCCAGACGTAGTCCGCGTTGCGGCGGTCCATCTCGGGTTGGAATACGCGGTAGGTATGGCGTCCCGCTTCCTTGGCCACATACATGGCGATGTCGGCGCTGCGCACCACGCTGTCCAGGTCGGCGCCGTGGTCGGGATACATGGCGATGCCGATGGAGCAACTGGTGTAGACCTCGATCAGCCCCTGACGGAAAGGCTCGCGCAGCCGTTCGATGATGCGCTGGGCGGTCGCCTCCAGTTCCCAGGTCTGCGCGGCCTCGTGCAGCACGATGAATTCGTCGCCGCCCAACCGCGCCAGCGTCTGGCCTTCTGCCAAGCAGGACGAGATCGCGACCGCCACCGACTTGAGCAGACGGTCGCCGAAGCCGTGGCCGTAGTGGTCGTTGATGCGCTTGAAATTGTCCAGGTCCAGGAACAGCACGCCGCCCCGTCCATCCTGCCCCGCCGCCAACGCCGTCTTCAGCCGCGTGGTGATCGCGTGACGGTTGGGCAGGTTGGTCAGCATGTCGGTGTTGGCCAGCACCCGCAGGCGCTCCTGCGCCTGGCGTTCCTCGGTGATGTCGGTGCCCGAGCAGATCAGGTAGACGCGCTTTTCGCCGCTGCCGCTGGTGACGAACTTGTTGCGGAACAGGAAGAGGCGCGGTCCCTTGACCGTATTGATGAGGCGCTCGGCCTCGTAGGATTGCCCGCGCTTGTAGAACTCGGCGATATTGCGGCGCGAGGCGATTGCCTCTTCGCGCGTCATGAACATCTCGAACACGCTGCGGCCGATGATGTCCTGCTCGCGCTTGCCGGTGTATTCCTCGCTGAGCTTGTTGAAGCGTTGCACCCGGCCGTTCTGGTCCACGATGACGATGACCGAGTTGGCCTCGGACACGACGGTCTCGGCGAAGGACAGGCCTTCGACCAGATCCTTGGCCACGGATTCGGTATCGGAATGGGCGGACGCGGTGCCGGCCCATTCGTTGGGATTGATCTTGCGGCCCACCAGATGGAGCCGGAGCATGTCGCCGTACAACGAGATGTCGATGCGCACGCTGGAAGTGATGCCCGTCAGGCTGCGTATCGTCTCGGCTTGTTCCGGGCGCAATGCCATTGCGATATTGGCTGCGCCCTTGACTGCTGCAAGTTCGAACGCGTCGCTATCGGCGGACAGACGCCAATACGGACTGTGCGTTCCGAAATGCGTGTACAGAATCGACTTTTCGTCCTGGTCGTCTGTCATTGTTATCCCCCTTCTGCCGTCCCGGGAAGGCCCGCAAACTACATTACGGCCTAGTCTATTCGGGGTCAACCACTGTATACAATCTCGCGAGGGTTTTATTGCGATTTATTGCGTCCCCTTTGGCGGTTCATAGCGCAAAAGTTTGCATCCACCCTTTTTTCAGTGCGTATTCCCCAGTTTGCGCGCAAGCCTTGTTGCGTCTTTCACGAGCGCGCGCGCAAACAAAATCGCCGGAGGTTCCGGGCGGAACTTCCGGCGGGTGACGTATAGCCACAACTTTAGGGGTATTAATCCCCCTTCACGCCCGCGTCGTCGATGACTTTGGTCCAACGCGCCAGTTCGGCCGACACGCGGGCGCCGGCGTCGGCCGGCGTAGTCCAGGTGGCGATGGCGCCCTGGTTCAGCAGCGAGGCCTGGACCTCAGGCTTGGCCAGGATCTTCTTCAGTTCGCCATTCAAGCGCTGGATCACGGGCGCCGGAGTATTGGCGGGCGCCACGATGCCGAACATCGAACTGACCTCGAAATCCTTCAGGCCGGCTTCGGCCGCGGTCGGCACGTCCGGCAGCGCGTCCACGCGTTGCGCCGACGTCACCGCCAGCGCGCGCAGCTTGCCGGCCTTGATGTTGCCCTGTGCCGCGGGCACGGTCTCGATCATGCTGAGCACCTGCCCGCCCATCAGGTCGGTCATCGCCGGGCCGCTGCCCTTGTAGGGTACGTGCAGTACGTCCACGCCGGCGGTGCGCTTGAACATTTCGGCGGCCAGATGCTGCGGCGAGCCGTTGCCGGCCGAACCCATGGTGATGTACCCGGGCTTGGACTTGGCCAGCGCGATGAACTCGGCCAGCGTTTTCGCCTGCACCGACGGATTCACCACGAACACCAGCGGCACCGTGCCCACGATGGACACCGGCGCGAAGCTCTTCTCCACGTCATAGGTGACGCGGCCGCGGTACAAGGCGGCGTTGATGGAATGGCTGGTCAGCGCGCCCATCAGCAGCGTGTAGCCATCGGGCTGCGCCTTGGCGACCTGGTCGGCGCCGATGTTGCCGGCGGCGCCCGCGCGGTTCTCCACGATCACCGACTGGCCCAGCGCGCCGGTCAGCTCCTGCGCCAGCACGCGGCCGATCACGTCGGTCGCGCCTCCGGGCGGGTACGGCACGATCATGCGGATGGGCTTGTCGGGGTAGGCGTCGGCGGCCAGGGCGGGAGCGGACACGCCGGCGCACAAGGCCAGCAGGGAAAACAACACGGCGCGGCGCGGCCGCAGACGCAGGTCTGACATGTAGGTCTCCTGCCGGGATGAGTATAGGAATGAAACGGACGCCCGGCTCGTCAACCGCGCCAGTGTAGGTTCACCTTCTTGATTGAAGAATCAGAATTTTTCTATCGACTGATCTACATACAGGATCAATCAAAAGGCGCCGATAAATCGCTTGCAGCCACTTTCAAAGGCTGGATATGATGCCGCCATCAGATTATCAATAATATTATCGAGATAAATAATGAAGGACGAGATCAAGAAGGACGCAGCCGCGCCGGGCCCTTTCAGCAGTGACGGCGCCACCGCTCGAGGCGTGGCCCGCGGGCTCACCAACTACGGCGACACCGGCTTTTCGCTGTTCCTGCGCAAGGCCTTCATCAAGGGCGCGGGCTTGACCGACGACGCCTTGTCGCGCCCCATCATAGGCATCGTCAATACGGGCAGCAGCTACAACCCCTGCCATGGCAACGCGCCGCAACTGGTCGAAGCAGTCAAGCGCGGCGTCATGCTGGCCGGCGGCCTGCCCATGGACTTTCCCACCATTTCGGTGCACGAGAGCTTCTCCCAGCCCACCAGCATGTACCTGCGCAACCTCATGTCCATGGACACCGAGGAAATGATCCGGGCCCAGCCCATGGACGCGGTGGTATTGATCGGCGGCTGCGACAAGACCGTGCCGGCCCAACTGATGGGCGCGGCGTCTGCCGGCGTGCCCGCCATCCAGCTGGTCACGGGGTCCATGCTGACCGGCTCGCACCGCGGCGAGCGCGTGGGCGCCTGCACCGACTGCCGCCGCTACTGGGGCCGCTACCGCGCCGAAGAGATCGACACGGCCGAGATCGCGGACGTGAACAACCAGCTGGTCGCCAGCGTGGGCACCTGTTCCGTGATGGGCACGGCCAGCACCATGGCCTGCATCACCGAAGCCCTGGGCATGATGGTGGCCGGCGGTGCGTCGGCCCCGGCCGTCACCGCCGACCGCGTGCGCGTCGCCGAGAAGACCGGCGCCACGGCGGTCGCCATGGCCGCCTCGCGCCTGACGCCCGACCGCATCCTTACCGGCAAATCCATCGAGAACGCCCTGCGCGTGCTGCTGGCCATCGGCGGCTCCACCAACGGCATCGTGCACCTGACGGCGATCGCCGGCCGCCTGGGCATAGACATCGACCTGGCCGGCCTGGACCGCATCAGCCGCGAAACGCCCGTGCTGGTCGACCTGAAGCCCTCCGGCCAGCACTACATGGAAGACTTCCACCACGCCGGCGGCATGCCGGCCCTGTTGCGCGAGCTGCGCCCCTACCTGCACCTGGACGCGCTGACCGTGTCGGGCCGCACGCTGGGCGAGGAACTCGACGACGCCCCGCCCGCCTTCGCGCAGGACGTGATCCGCACCGCGGCCTCGCCCATCTACCCGGTGGGCGGCCTGGCCGTGCTGCGCGGCAATCTGGCGCCGGGCGGCGCCATCATCAAGCAATCCGCCGCCAATCCCAAGCTGATGGAGCACGAGGGCCGCGCCGTCGTGTTCGAGGACGCCGAGGACATGGCGCGGCGCATCGACGACGAGGCGCTGGATGTCACCGCCGAAGACATCCTGGTGCTCAAGCGCATCGGCCCGACCGGCGCGCCCGGCATGCCCGAAGCCGGCTACATGCCCATCCCCAGGAAGCTGGCGCGCGCCGGCGTGAAGGACATGGTGCGCATCTCCGACGGCCGCATGAGCGGCACCGCCGCCGGCACCATCGTGCTGCACGTCACGCCCGAAGCCGCCATCGGCGGCCCGTTGGCCTACGTGCAGAACGGCGACCGCATCCGCCTGTCGGTGGCCAACCGCGAGATCGCGCTGCTGGTGGACGACGCCGAACTGGCGCGCCGCGCCGCGGCCCAGCCCATCGTCCGCCCCGTCGCCGAACGCGGCTACCGCAAGCTGTTCCTGCAGACCGTGACCCAGGCCGACCAGGGCGTCGACTTCGACTTCCTGCGCGCCGCCGTCACGCGCGACACCGTGCCGAAAAAGTAGGCGGCAAGCCCATGGACGCCATCGCACCCGACTCCATGCCGATGCCGGCCCCGGACGCCGCGCAGGCCGCGGTCGCCATCCTGGAAGAAGACATTGTCTTCGGCCGGCTGCACCCCCGCCAGCGCCTGACCGAAGATGAACTCATGGCGCGCTTTTCGCTCAAGCGCCATGTGGTGCGCCAGGTCCTGGCCGACCTCGAGGCGCTGGGCGTAGTGGAAAAAAAGCGCAACATCGGCGCGGTCGTGCGCGCATACGCGGTGCGCGAAGTCATGGAGCTGTATGCGCTGCGCCAAATGCTGGAAGTGCATGCCGCCAGCCAGATCCCGCTGCCCGTGCCGCAGGCGCGGCTGGCGGCGCTGGTGGCCGTGCAGCGCGAACACGATGCGGCGGTAGCCGATGGCGACGCGCGCCGCGTGTTCCGCAGCAACCAGCGCTTTCATCGCGAGTTCTTCGGTTTGCTGGACAACGCGGTGCTGGGCCAGGCCATCGAGGAATACGCCCGGCGCACCCACCCCATCCGCTTCGGTTCGCTGGCCGCGGCCGGCTACCGCGAACGCGCCCGCCAGGAACACTGGGCCATGATCCACGCACTGCGGGATGGCGACCGGGAGGGATTGATGGCGCTGTGCCGGGAGCACCTGCTGCCGTCGCGGGACGCTTATCTGGCGGCGGAACAGGCGCGGCTGGGGGCATGAGCCCACACCCGGCGCCGGTCGCCAGGCGACCGCGCCGCGCCTAAAATGGTGTTCCCAGCCACAGGACGCGGCTGCGTTGAATCTGAAGACCGCCCCGCGCGGCCGCTTTGGAGTCGAACATCATGAACACTGCTCCTAGTGATCGTGTTTTCTCCGGATCCATCCCGCAGTTCTACCAGCGGTACATGGTTCCTCTCGTCTTCCAGCCCTATGCCGCAGACATCGCCGCACGAACGGCGGCGCTGCATCCTGCGGCCGTGCTGGAGATCGCCGCAGGCACAGGCGTAGTGACGCGCCAACTCGCGGAGCAGTTGCCCGCCGGCGCGGCCATCGTCGCCACCGATCTGAACCCGGCCATGCTGGAACAAGCCCAGACGCTGGGCGCAAGCCGCGCCATCACCTGGCGCCAGGCCGACGCCCTGCAACTGCCTTTTGAGGATCAGGCCTTCGATGCCGTGGTGTGCCAGTTCGGCTACATGTTCCTGCCGGACAAGGCTGCGGCCTACGCCGAAGCGCGCCGGGTCTTGCGGCCGGGCGGCGCCTTCCTGTTCAACGTCTGGGACCGCATCGAGGACAACGCGTTTGCCGATACGGTGGAACAGGCCCTGGCGCGGCTGTTCCCCGGTGATCCTCCCAGGTTCATGAGCCGGATTCCGCATGGTTATTACGACGCGGCCGTCATCAGAGCCGACCTGGCCCGCGCCGGATTCACCGGCCGCCAGACGCTGGAAACCATTGCATTCGAAAGCCGCGCCGACACGCCGCAGACGGCTGCAATCGCCTATTGCCAGGGCACGCCGCTGCGCAACGAGATCGAGGCCCGCGGCGCGGACATGCTGGGGCAGGCGGTCCATGCCGCGACCGATGCGCTGCGTGCGCGCTACGGCGCGGGGCCCATCGCAGGAAAGATCCAGGCGCATGTGATCACGGCGCCGCGCGGCGCATAGCTGCGCGACGGCCGCGCGATGAACCGGCGGCGGGCGGCCGTTTGTCCCGCCGCGCCGTCCCGGTTAAGCTTGCAACCTTCTCCCCTTCCACCGGAGCACTCAGAGTGAACAAGTAAATGCCGGGATGCCCACGCATCTTGCCCCCCTCGCTGCCTGGCGCGCGAGCCGCATTGCTTGTTCGATTCTGATGTCTTGCAGGACCTGGCCCCTATCGGCGCGCCGCGTCCTGCTCCCTTCAGGCACAGGCTCGCGGATCGCGTGTCCATCGGCAGTTTTCCCCTTTTGACAGAAGGAAAACGCAATGCCTGCGACTGACACCATCGATATCTATGAACACAACCGCGCCGCCTGGGACCGCCAGGCCGCGCAGCAATGCGCCTGGTCGCAACCGGTCGGCCCCGAAACGATCGACGCCGCGCGCCGCGGAGACTGGCAGGTGCACATCACGCCGCGCGCCCTGCCCGCGGATTGGCTGCCGGCGATGTATCCGGTTCCGCGCATCCTGTGCCTGGCCTCCGCCGGCGGCCAACAGGCGCCCGTGCTGGCCGCGGCCGGCGCGGACGTGACCGTGTTCGACGCTTCGCCGCTGCAACTGGCCCAGGACGACATGGTCGCGCGCCGCGACAGCCTGGCGCTCGCAACCGTGCAGGGAGACATGCGGGATCTCTCGGCGTTCGCCGACGCGTCCTTCGACTGCATCGTGCATCCGATCTCCAACCTGTACGTGCCCGACGTGCGGCCTGTTTGGCGGGAGTGCTTCAGGGTGCTGAAGCATGGCGGCAGGCTGCTCAGCAGCTTCTACAACCCGGTCGTGTTCGTCGGCGACCGCGCGCCGGAACTGACCGAGCAGGGCCTGATCCGGCCGCGCTTCCGGCTGCCCTACTCGGACCTGCGCGACCTGAGCGCATCGGAACTGGCGGAAAAGCAAGGCCGGGGCGACGCGCTGGTGTTCGGGCACAGCCTGGGCGAACAGATCGGCGGCCAGCTGGAAGCCGGGTTCCTGCTGAAGGGGTTTTATGAAGATGAACAGCCCCAGCCGCGCTTCCTGATCGACCGCTTCCTGCCGACGTTCCTGGCCACATACGCAGTCAAGCCCTAAAGATCAAGGGGCGTCCCCTGGACGCCCCTGCCACCTCACTTGAACGGATTGGCGTCCGCGCCGTAGGCGCTGCCCCCGTAGCCGCTGCCCCCGACCTCCAGCGAGACCGAACTCGGGTCGACCACCGCAGCCGTCCCCTTGTAGTGCATCACCATGCCCGGGAAGGCCATCACCGCGGCCACCATCAGCAGCTGGATCACGATGAACGGCACCGAGCCCCAGTAGATCTGCCCCGTCGTGACCGGCTCGATCATCTTGCCCGTGACCCGGTCCTTGTAGCGGTCCCGTGGCGCCACCGACCGCAGGTAGAACAGCGCGAATCCGAACGGCGGATGCATGAACGAGGTCTGCATGTTGACGGCCAGGATCACGCCGAACCAGATCAGGTCGATGCCCAGCTTGTCGGCCACCGGCCCCAGCAGCGGCACGATGATGAACGCCAGTTCGAAGAAGTCCAGGAAGAATGCCAGCACGAAGGTCAGGATGCTGACCACGATCAGGAAGCCCCACTGTCCGCCCGGCAAGCCGGTCAGCAGATGCTCGACCCACAGGTCGCCGTTGACGGCGCGGAAGGTCAGGCCGAACACGGTGGAACCCACCAGGATGAACACGACGAAGCAAGACAGCTTGGTAGTCGTATCCATCGCCTGCTTGAGCAGGTCCAGCGACAGGCGGCGGCGCGCCACCGCCATCAGGATGGCGCCCACCGCGCCCATGGCGCCGCCCTCGGTCGGCGTGGCCACGCCGATGAAGATGGTGCCCAGCACCAGGAAGATCAGCGCCAGCGGCGGGATCATCACGAAGGTCACGCGCTCGGCCAGGGCCGACAGCAGGCCCAGGCCCAGCGCCTTGTTCACCAGCGCGATGACGAAGGCGGTCGCGCCCCAGAACAGCAGCGCCACCACGATGCGCTCATCCATCGGCGCGGTGTGGTTCTCGACCCAGCGGCCCAGAAAGTATGCCGACACGGCGGAAATCGTCATCAGCACCAGCAGCGAACGTCCGCCGCGGCCACCATTCGGCTCCTGGAAGCGGCGAGCCTCTTCCGGCAGCGCGGGCGCCGAATCCGGCTTCAGCAGGCTCATGATGACGACATAGACGATGTACAGGCCGGCCAGGATGAAGCCCGGCACCATGGCGGCGCGGTAGATGTCGCCGATGGAACGTCCAAGCTGGTCCGCCAGGATGATGAGCACGAGCGAAGGCGGAATGATCTGCGACAAGGTGCCGGACGCGGCGATCACGCCGCTGGCCAGCTTGCGGTCATAGCCGTTGCGCAACATGATCGGCAGCGATATCAAGCCCATGGAAATGACCGACGCCGACACCACGCCCGTGGTCGCGGCCAGCATCGCGCCCACGAACACCACCGCGATGGCCAGGCCGCCGCGGATCGAGCCGAACAGCTGGCCTATGGTCTCCAACAGGTCCTCGGCCATGCCGGATCGCTCCAGTACCAGGCCCATCAGCGTGAAGAACGGCACCGCCAGCAGCGTGTCGTTGGAAATGATGCCGAACACCCGCTGCGGCAGCGCCTGGAACAGCGAGGAGTTGAGCAGGCCCAGCTCCATGCCGACCAGGCCGAACAGGATGCCGTTGGCCGCCAGCGCGAACGCCACCGGAAAGCCCAACAGTAGAAAGATGATCAGCGTCGCGAACATGATCGGCGCCAGATTGGCAATGAGAAACTCCATGATCAGCGACCCTTGTTGTTCAGTTCGTTCTGCGCGGCCGCCTCGCGCGCCTGCGCTTCGCGGGCGATTTCCTCGGCCAGTTCTTCTTCCGCGCTCTTGGCTCCCTCGCGTTCGCGCGGATCGCGGCAACGTCCCATCAGGAAGCCCACGCACTTGATCAGATGCGACAGCCCGGCCAGCACCAGCAGCGCGAAGCCCACCGGAATCAGCAGCTTCACCGGCCAGCGGATCAGTCCGCCCGAATTGGAGGAATATTCGTTGCTGAGGTACGAATCCATGAACACCGGCCAGGACAGGTACATGATCAGCAGGCAGGCCGGCATCAGGAAGAACAGCACGCCGAAGATCTCGATCCCGATCTGCGCGCGGCGCGACAGCCGCGACGCAATGATGTCCACCCTGACGTGGTCGTTTTTCAGCAGGGTGTAGCCTGCGGTCAGCAGGAACATGGCGCCGAACATGTACCACTGCAGCTCCAGCCAGGCGTTGGAGCTGTCGTGGAATATCTTGCGCATGATGGCGTTGCCGGCGCTGACCAGCACAACCAGCAGCGTGACCCAGGACACGGCCCGGCCCATGCGTAGATTGATCGCGTCTATGCCACGCGACAAGGCGAGTAGTGCTTGCATCTGTTTTCCCCAGAATCGTTTCTAATCACGCACCTGCCCCACATTCAGCCCGTGGTGCCCCGGGCTTGAACCCATCAATCGTCTTCGCGGTGGTGGCGCAGCCAGGGCGTCAGGCGCCGTTCCAGCCACACCAGCAAGGCAAACAGCAGCATGCCCATCAGGGCCAGCACGAAGATCGCGGCGAACACCCGCACCGTGTCGAAGGTGCCCTGGGCACTCATGATCACGTAGCCCAAACCGCGCTGCGAGGACACGAACTCGCCCACGATGGCGCCCACCAGCGCCAGCGAAATCGAGACCTTCATGCCCGCCAGGATCGAAGGCAACGCGCTGGGCAGCCGCACCTTGAAGAAGAAATCGCGCCGCGAACCCTTCAGCACGCGCCCCAGGTCCAGCACGTCCTGCGGCACCGAGCGCAGGCCATGGACGGTGTCCACGATCATCGCGAACACGGCGATCAGGAAGGCGATGGCGATCTTGGGTTCCGCGCCCGTGCCCATCCAGATCACGAACAGCGGCGCGATGGCGACCTTGGGCACGCTGTTCAGCGCCACGATCAGGGGATAGATGAAGCGTTCGAACCAGCGCGACCCCACCAGCATGACGGCAATCGCCACCCCGGCCACCACTGCCAGCGCAAAGCCCGCCAGCGTGGTCATCAGTGTGTAGGCGGCGTGGCCGGCATACCAGCTCCATTCCGCGGCCAGCTCCAGCGCCACCTGGCCGGGCAGCGGCAGCATGATGGCGCGTACATGGAAGATCCGCGCGGCGGCTTCCCACAGCAGCAGGAAGACCAGCACCGACACCAATCCGGCCATGCGCCGGCCCGCCCCTTTCAAGAGCGCGCTCATTGGACGGACTCCAGTCCGGACGCGGCGCGCGCGCCCTCATCTATCAGGCCCATGCTCTGGAACATGCCGCGGATGTGCCGCACGTATTCGCCGAATTGCGGCGTCTCGCGCAACGCCAGCGGCCGGGGCCGCGGCAGGTCGATTTCTATGGTTTCGAGGATCCGGCCCGGGCGCGGCGAGAACACCATCACCACGTCGCCCAGGAATACCGCCTCGGCGATGCCGTGCGTCACGAACAACACCGTGTTGCGAGTTTCCATCCAGATCCGCTGCAGCTCGACGTTCATCTGGTCGCGCGTCAGCGCGTCCAGCGCGCCGAACGGTTCGTCCATGAGCAGCAGCTTCGGATCGTCCACCAGCGCCCGGCAGATGGCGGCGCGCTGCCGCATGCCGCCGGACAGTTCGCGCGGATAGCTTTCGGCAAACTTTTCCAGCCCGGTCAGGGCCAGCAGCGCGCGCACCTTGTCGGCATAGGCGGCCACCGGCTTGTGCGCAAACTCCACCGGCAGCAGGATGTTGCGGCGCACGTTGCGCCACTCCAGCAGCGCGTCGCGCTGGAACACCATGCCCATGCCGTCCGGCGGCCCCTGCACGGGCACGCCCTCCACCCGCAGCTCGCCGCTGGAAACGGTCTCCAGCCCGGCCACGCAACGCAGAAAGGTGCTCTTGCCGCAGCCGCTGGGTCCCAGGATGCTGACGAAGCGGCCGCGCGGCACGTCGACCGACACCGACGCCAGCGCTTCCACCCCCGCCGCGCCGGGGTAGCGCTTGCGCACGTCCGTTGCGGACACGGCCCACTGCGTCATGGTTGCACCAGGCTGTCGTAGCGTTCCGGATGCACCAGGTCGGGCGCATAGAACGTGGCGGGCTGCGCGCTGGCGCTGATCAGCCCGACCGTCGACAAGGTGGCGACGGCCTGCGTCCAGTCCTGCGGCACGATGGCGCCCAGCCGCGCGCCCGCCGCCGGCTGGCCGAAATACGGCTGCAAGGCGTCGATCTGCCCGCGCAGCACCTTCTTGTCCAACCGGGCCTGCGGCCGCTGCGCCAGGATGGCGGCGACCGCCTCGTCCTGGTGACCGGCGTAGATGTACTCCCAGGCCCGCGCGCTGACGCTCGCAAAGCGCGCGATGGCGTCGCGCCGCTGCGCCAGCTTGGACTCATTGGCGAACAGGCCGAAACTGGGCATGTTCAGGCCGAAATCGGCGAAGCGCACCGCGCTGGACGGGCGATTCTGCGACACCACGGGCAGGAAGAACGGAATGGTGGAGAATGCCGCGTCGGCCCGCCCCACGGCATAGGTCGACGCCTTGCTGGCGGCGTCCACGTTGATCAGTTCCAGGTCGCTCTTCTTGAGCTTGCCCGCGGCCAGGAAGGCATCGATGAACGGCGCTTCCAAGGAGCCCGCCGTATAGGCCACCTTCTTGCCCTTGAGCTGCGCCGGGCCGGTGATGCCGGCATCGGACGGCACCAGCAGCCCGATGTCGCTCTGCCTGGCGAACACAGCCACGGCCTTGACCGGCATGCCTTTCTCGCGGGCGATCATGGCCGAGGCCAGGGCGGCATGCCCCAGATCGAAGCTGTCGCCGGCGCCAACGATCTGCACCGTCGTCACGGATCCATTGCCGTCCTCCAGCGTCACGTCCAGGCCGGCCTGCTTGTACCAGCCCTTCTGCTGCGCCAGATGGAATGCGCCGTGCACGCCCCAGGGCGTCCAGTCCAGCCGCACCTTCAAAGGCTCCAAAGCCTGGGACCAGGCGGGCGCGCTGAGCGCGACAGCAGCCAGGCCCAACAACGCGTTGCGCCAGTTTCTTGCGAATACCGCGAGCATGATTTTCCCCGTTATGTGCCGACACAGCGCGGCCGCGCCCCGCGGCCGCTGGTACCCCGCGTGTTCAGCCGCCGCGGCCGAACCACCGCTTGATGCGCGCCCACAGCACGCTGAAGAACATGGCTGTGGGATTGAAGCTGGCCTGGACCGGCGCCTCACCCGCGGCAGCGGGTCGGCGCAGTCTGGCCGTGACGTTGTTGCCGAAGTCCGCGATCATGCGGCGCACGAAGTCCTGCACCAGGCCCGAACGCGAAAACTGCGCCAGCGGCCCCTGCAGCGAATACAGCAGGTTCACGTGGACCTGCGTCTCGTTGGCCGACAGCGCCTCCAGGCGATACGTGATGTCGCCGTTGGCGCGCGACTGGCTGAGCGAGTCCTGCCCCGCGCCGCGAAACACCGCCTGCATGGCCGCGTCGTCGCGTTCCAGGCGGGCCGCGCCATTGAAGGCGGCGGACATGGGGCCGAACTTGATCGCGATCTTGCCCTTGACCCGGTCGCCTTCGTGTTCCTCGATCGACGCGCCCGGCAGGCAGCTGGCCAGGGCTGGCAGGTCCACCATGAAGGCCCAGACGTCCGCAGCCGGGAAAGGCACCTTGAAGCCGCCGTCGATCTGGCTGCCACGGCCCTCTTTCTTGCCTTCCTTCTTACCGGCCGGGGCTGCGGCCGGCGCCGGCGCCGCAGCGGCGCTTGCGGCCGGCTGGCTGGCCGACGCTGGCGTGAACCCCGCGAACGCCACCGGTTTTTCCGCTGCTGGCGCGGCGCCCCGGCCCTGCGCCTGAGCGGCGCGCAGCGTCTCTACCGCGGGGTCGGGCTGTTCCCTGAGTTCGGCCAGCACCGACATGACGGCGGCGACGATGCCCATGTATCCGGTGCAGCGGCACAGATTGCCGGACAGCTCCACACGCACCCGGCCTTCGTCCGCATCCGGCAGGCGCAGCACGATATCGCGCGAGGTCGCCAGCATGCCCGGGGTGCAATAGCCGCATTGCAGGGCGTGGTGTTTGGTAAAGGCGGCGCGCAGCCGCTGCATCACCGGATCGGCGTCATAGCCTTCGATGGTGGTCACCTGCCGGCCTTCGCAGGCCACCGCGAACGAGATACAGGAGCGCACCGGTGCGCCATCCACCAGCACCGTGCAGGCGCCGCAGACGCCGTGCTCGCAGCCAAGATGGGTGCCGGTCAGGCGTGCCTGATCCCGCAGGAAATCCCCCAGATGCATGCGCGCGGGCGCCTCGTGCGATACGCGCTTGCCGTTTACTTCCAATGTCACCTGAACCATGCTCATTCCTGTCAACCCAAGGCCTGCGCCAGGCAGCGCGTCACCGCGGTCCCGTGCAGCTTGCGATGGTGTTCATCCTTGTCCTGCATGACCCCGGCCAGCTCGCTGGCCAGCAGCGCTTCATCCAGGCCCGCCAGCCCCTGCTGCGCGATGCGCGCGGCCAGTTGGGGCAGCAATCTGGGCGCGCCGTCCAGGGCCCCCACCGCGATGCGCGCCGTCTTCGAGGACGGATCGAACCACGCGGCGCAGCTGGCCTCGGCGAACTCGCCGGTCTTGCGGCAGAACTTGTAGTAGCCCCAGCGCGCCTGCGGCCCGGCTTCCGGGATGTGCACGGCGGCGATCAGCTCGTCTTCGCGCAGCCCGGTGGTATAGGCGCCCTGCATGTAGTCTTCCGCCGGCAGCATGCGCACGCCGTCCGGCCCCGCGATCTCCAGCGTCGCGCCCAGGCCGACCACGGTCAGCACCCAGTCGGCCGCCGGATCGGCATGCGCCAGGCTGCCGCCCAGCGTGCCGCGGTTGCGGATGGCGCGATAGGCGATGCCCGGCGCCACCTGCTGCATGGGCGTGCCGCGCAGCAGTTCGTGCACGCCGTCCTCGATCTCGGCATGGGTCACGGCCGCGCCGACGCGCAGCTTGCCATTCTGGCGCGACACCGTGCGCAGTTCGGACAGGCCGGAAATGTCGATGACGACGGGCGGACGCGCCAGGCGCAGATTCAACATGGGGCCCAGCGATTGGCCGCCAGCCATGAGCTTGGCGCGGCCCTCGTGCCCGCGCAGCGCCCGCAAGGCGTCCTGCAGGGTGTCCGGGCGGGAGTATTCGAATGCAGCAGCCTTCATGCCGTCACCTCCGTGGCAACGGTGGCGGTCTTGCGGCTGCCCTGAGCGATGGCGGCCAGCACCCGGGTTGGAGACAGCGGCGTGCGCAGCAGTTCGACTGCGCCCAATGGCCGCAGCGCGTCGTTGACCGCGTTGAACAGCACCGCCGGCGGCGCGATGGCGCCGCCCTCGCCCATGCCCTTGGCGCCGAACTCCGTATGCGGCGACGGCGTCTCGAAGTGGTGCAGGCGCATGTTCGGAACCTCGGTGGCGCCTGGCAGCATGTAGTCCGCCAGGGTCGAGGCCAGCGGCTGGCCGTTGTCGTCGTAAGGTGTTTCCTCGTAGAACGCGGTGCCTATGCCCTGGGCCACGCCGCCTATGGTCTGGCCTTCGACCACCATGGGATTGATCATGGTCCCGCAGTCCTCCACCACCACATAATCCAGAATCTCCACGCCGCCCGTGCCCGGGTCCACCGCCACCACCGCCGCATGGGTCGCATAGGTGAAACAGCCGGTGTCGACCTTGGGCTTGTAGCCCACGGTGACTTCCAGGCCAGCGGCGTCCACGTCGGGCGGCAGCAATTGCGGCCGCAAGTACCAGGCGTCGGCCACGTCCTTGACCGACACCGACTTGCCGCCGGCTTCCAGCCGGTCGCCGTTCCAGGTCACGCTGGCGGGATCGGCCTGCAGCAGATGCGCGCCGATATGCGTGAGCCGCGGCAGCAGGCGTTTGCAGGCCTGCGACACGGCGCCGCCGGACATCACCAGCGAACGCGAGGCGTAGGTGCCGGTGGAGAACGGCGTCTGACCGGTGTCGCCATGCAGCAGCTTGATGCTGGCCACGTCCACGCCCAGGATTTCATTGGCGATCTGGGCGAAGGTGGTTTCCATGCCCTGCCCGTGCGAATGCACGCCGACCCGCAGTTCCAGCCCGCCGTCCGGCGTGACCCGCGCGGTGGCTTGGTCAAAGCCCGGTATCACGGGCGTGCCCCAGGCCGCGAACACCGAGGTGCCGTGCGCGGCCTGTTCGGTGTACGTCGCCAGCCCGACGCCGATGAGGCGGCCGTCGGCCTCGCCCTGGCGCTGGCGTTCGCGGATCGCGTCCACCCCTATCATGTCCATGGCCTGTTGCAGGCTGGCGGGATAATCGCCGCTGTCCAGGTGCTTGCCGGTGACGTTGACGTAGGGCATCTGCTCGCCCTGCACCAGGTTTTCCTGGCGGATTTCCCAAGGCTCGCGTCCGACCTCGCGGGCGATCGCGTCCATCGTCAATTCCATGGCGAAGCAAACGCCCGTGCGCGCCACGCCGCGATACGGCACGAAGCCCGGCTTGTTGGTGGCCACCGCCCGCGTCACGCAGCGATAGCCCTTGAATGCATACGGTCCCGGCAGGTTGCCGATGGCCTGGCCCGGTTCCAGGCCGATGGTGAACGGCCAGACCGAATAGGCCCCGCCGTCGATGGTGATCTTGGCGTCCAACGCCAGCAGCTTGCCGCGGCGATCCGCGTAGGCCACCATTTCATAATGGTGCTCGCGCGAATTGGCGCCCGCGGTCAGGTGTTCGCGGCGGTCTTCGATGAAGCGGAACGGCTTCTTGAAGGTCTTGGCCAGCCAGGCCACGCACAGCTCTTCCTGCTGCAGCACGCACTTGTAGCCGAAGGCGCCGCCCACGTCCGGCGACACCACCCGCACCCGGCCCTGCTCCAGGTCCAGGCACTGGGCCAGCACGCTGCGGATCATATGAGGCACCTGGGTCGCGCTGACCACCACCAGCTGGTCGGCCTGGTGGTCCCAGTAGGCCAGCACCGCCTTGCCTTCCATCGGCACCATGCATTGCCGCGACAGGTCGATCTTGCGGCGCACGACCACGTCCGCCTGCGCTGCCAGCTCATCGAACTGCTTGTCGACATTGAGGGTGACGAAGACGTTGTCGCGCCACTGCTCGTGCACGAAATCGCCCTGGGCCGCCTGGGCGCTGACGACGTCCGCATACACAGGCAGGTCGTCGTAGTCGACCTCGATCATCTCGGCGTAGTCCTCGGCTTCGGCGCGGGTCGGCGCGAACACCATGGCCACGGGCTCGCCCACGAAGCGCACCTTGCCCGAGGCCAGCGGCGGCTGGGCCGACACCTGGTAGCTGGGCAAGGTGGAATCCGCCACGATGTCGCGCGCATCGGCCATGGCCTGACGCACAAACGCCTTGTCCGCGATCTGCTCGGCCACGCGCACCGAAGCGATGCGCGCATGCGCCAGCGGACTGCGCAGGAAGGCCACCTCGCAGAGACCGGGCATGGCCATGTCGGCCACGAAATTGCCCTTGCCGTGCAGATGGCGCGCGTCCTCCTTGCGCGGCACCCGCGCGCCCACTCCCTGCGGCTTGCCTGGCCGGCCGTGCGTATCGGCGTTTGCTGTCGTCATGACTACCCTTTATCTCCTGTTAGTGTCCTGTCCCGTAGATGCGTCCGCCTGGCGAAATTCCTCCACGAGCGTCGGGGCTAGGCGCAAACCGCAGCGATACCCGAAGGTATCGCGAGGATTTGCAACGACGCCCTAACGTTCATGGGGGGATTTCGTGCGGGCGTATCTGCGGGGCAGGACACTGGTTACTTGGCCTGGGCCTTCGCCACGGCGGCGAAGGTGTAGTTGTCCAGCGGGCTTTCAGCCACACGGAACCAAGCCGCCTGCTCGGCCTGGAATTTCTTCCAATCGGGGAAGATGGCGGCGAAGTCCGGGTTCTTGGCCGAGAGTTCGGCCCACAGTTCCTGCGAGGCGTTGTACGCCGCGTCCATCACTTCCTTGGGGAAGAAGCTGACCTTGGCGCCGCCGGCGATCAGCTTGCGCAGCGCCAGCGGATTGCGCGCATCGTAGTTGGCCAGCATGCGCATGGTCTGCTCGCCGGCCGCCGCCTCGAACGCTGCCTGGTAGGCCGGCGGCAGGGCTTCCCATGCCTTGTCGTGCACCATGCTGGTGATCGAGGCGCTGCCTTCGAACCAGCCCGGCGAGTAGTAGTACGGCGCCACCTTGTTGAAGCCCAGCTTCTCGTCGTCGTAGGGGCCGATCCATTCGGCCGCGTCGATGGTGCCCTTTTCCAGCGCGGGATAGATGTCGCCCGGCGGGATCTGCTGCGGCACCGCGCCCAGCTTGGACAGCACCATGCCGCCGATGCCGCCGATGCGCATGTTCAGGCCCTTCAGGTCGGCGACCGACTTGATCTCCTTGCGATACCAGCCGCCCATCTGCACGCCGACGTTGCCACAGACGTGGTTGACGATGTTGTACTTCTTATAGAGCGCGCGCAGCATCTTCAAGCCGCCGCCGTAGGCGATCCAGGCGTTATGCTGGCGCGCGCTCAGGCCGAAGGACAGGCCGGTGTCGAAGGTCAGGGCGGTGTTCTTGCCGATGTAGGCCGTGCTCAGCACGTGGTTGCATTCCACCGTGCCATTGCTGACCGCGTCCATGTTCTGCGCCGCGGGCACCAGTTCGCCGCCGGGAAAGGCGCGGATCTCGAACTTGCCGTCGGTCAGCTGCGCCACGCGCTTGCAGAGTTCTTCGGCCGAGCCGTAGATAGTGTCCAGGCTCTTGGGCCAGCTGGTGGACATGCGCCAGCGCACCGACGGCGCGGATTGCGCGACGGCGGGCATGCCCACGGTGGCGAGGCCCGCGCCGGCTGCGCCGGCGGCTTGTGCGAGGAAACGGCGTCGTTGCATTCATTGCTCCCGATCTGGTTCGATTGAGTCCCCTTGGACCCGCCTCAACTCATGCCAACGCCACTCGCGTACATCCGAAAAAAACGTTAGCACACTGAATTGTTGATCAGCATACTGACAGTAATTTTGAGTGTCAACAAGGTAAATCCCCACTGCCGACGCCCGCGAAACGCCTGGGTTTCCACTCATTCCGGCGGTTTTTTTTCACGGGTCCGAGGGCTATTTGCGGGTACTCCTTACATATAGCGGACGGTCGCGATTGCGCACCGCGAACGCCGTGCATAATAGGCCCGCGCCGCCGCCCTTCGACCCGCCGCCTGTCGGGGAAATCCCTAGCTCCTGACTTGTTTTTTTAGGCAGTACACTGACGACAATTACTCAGCATACTGACGAGCGAGTTGATATGAACTGGATCCGCATTGCCTCTACCGACCAACTGACCGAAGACGACGAGGTGATCCCCGTCGCCGCCGGCGAAAAGCAGCTTGCGCTGTATCGCATCGAAGGCGAGTTCCACGCCTCCGACAATGTCTGTACCCACGCCTACGCGCTGCTGTCCGACGGCTATCTGGAAGACGGCTGCATCGAATGCCCGCTCCACCAGGCCAAATTCGACATCCGCACCGGCCAGGCCATGTGCGCACCCGCCACCACTGGCATCCGCATCTATCCGGTCAAGGTCGAAGGCCAGGACATCTATGCCAACCTGCAAGGCTG
The DNA here is from genome assembly GCF_014851605.1 of Achromobacter sp. ACM02. Classification (NCBI taxonomy): domain Bacteria; kingdom Pseudomonadati; phylum Pseudomonadota; class Betaproteobacteria; order Burkholderiales; family Alcaligenaceae; genus Achromobacter; species Achromobacter sp. ACM02. Next base: position 248,916 of record NZ_JACUZY010000007.1, on the reverse strand, counting down.
ACCATGGCTGACGCAGATCCGATCCTCATCATCGGCGCCGGCCAGACCGGCGCGGTGGCGGCGGCCACGCTGCGCGGCCTGGGCCATGCCGGCCCCATCACGCTGATCGGCCAGGAAGCGCACGCGCCCTATGAGCGCCCGCCCCTGTCCAAGGACGTGCTGCAAAGCCCCGGCGCGCATGGCCAGACCGCTGTGCACCCCCAAGACTTCTATGCGCAGCAAGGCGTCACCCTGCTGACCGGCATGCAGGCCTTGCGGATCGACGCTGCCAACCGTCTGGTCGAACTGGCCGACGGCCGCAGCCTCCCCTATAGCCGCTGCCTGCTCGCCACCGGCGGGCGGGCGCGCGAACTGCCCAGCCTGCCGCGCGGCACGCCGGGCGTGCATTACATCAGGACGCTGGACGATGCCGCGGCGCTGCGCGCCGCCCTCACGCCGCAGTCGCGCGTGGCCGTCATCGGCGGCGGCTTCCTGGGCCTGGAGGTGGCGTCCACTGCGCGCGCCCTGGGCGCCGCAGTCACCGTGCTGGAAAGCGCGCCCCGCTTGCTGGAACGCGTGCTGCCCGCGGCCCTGTCGGATTGGCTGGCCGAACGCGCCCGCCACGCCGGCGTGGACCTGCGCCTGGACGCGCGCATCGCGCGCACCGACTGGCAGCCCCATGCTGATGCCGCTGTGCGGCATCAGGCGCGCTTCAATATAGAACTGCAAGACGCTTCCTCTATCGAGGCCGACGTCGTGGTGGTGGCCATCGGCCTGGTGCCCGACGTATCGCTGGCCGCACAAGCCGGTCTGGCGCTGGATCCCGCCAATGGCGGCATCGCGGTGGACGCCGCCTGCCGTAGCAGCGACCCAAATATATATGCGGCCGGCGATTGCGCCAGCCAGCACCGGCGTCACCTGAACATGGCGCTGCGGCTGGAATCCTGGCAGAACGCCAACGAACAGGCGCGCGCGGCCGCGGCCGGCATGCTGGACCAGCCCGCGCCGGCCGAGCCCTATCCGTGGTTCTGGACGGACCAATATGGCTGCAACGTACAGATGCTGGGCCTGCCCCAGCCGGACCTCGTCTATGCCTGCCGCGGCGTGCCCCAGGCGCAGGCCGAGGCGCCCAAGTTCATCTGGCTTGGCCACCGCGACGGCGTGCCGGTGCATGCCATCGCCATCAACGCCGGCGGCGACCTGCGCCAGCTGCGCGTGCTGTTCGAACAAGGCATCGCCATCGATCCCGAGCGCTATGCCGACGAGACCGTGGCGCTCAAGCCGCTGGTGAAAGCCTGCCAGCAGAACGCCGCCGCGTCCTGACCCCACCATTACCGCCCCCGCATCGACAGGAGCTTTTCATGTATCAATCGCAAACCGTCATCGGCCTTACGATGGCGTCCAAGGACACCGCCCTGGCCGACTGTGTCTGGCCGGAAGACGCGCTGCACTACATCCCCGACTGGGTCTACACCAGCCGCGCCGTCTACGACCAGGAAGTGGAAAAGATCTTCCACGGCAAGACCTGGAACTACGTGGCCCTGGAAGCCGAGCTGCCGAACCCGGGCGACTACAAGCGGTCCTACGTGGGGCCGACCCCGGTGGTGGTGTCGCGCGCCGAAGACGGCTCGGTCAATGTGTTCGAGAACCGCTGCGCCCACCGCGGCGCGGAGTTCTGCCGCCACAGCCAGGGCAACGCCAAGGAATTCGTCTGCCCCTACCACCAGTGGTCCTACGACCTGAAGGGCAATCTGCAGGGCATCCCCTTCAAGCGCGGCGTGAACCGCGAGGGCGGCATGCCCAAGGACTTCAAGAACGAAGACCACGGCCTGCGCAAGCTGCGCGTCACCACGCGCAACGGCGTCATCTTCGCGTCCTACAGCGATGAGGTCGAACCCATCGAGGAATACCTGACACCCGAAATCCTGGCCGATTTCGACACCGTCTTCCCGGGCAAGAAGCTCAAGATCCACGGTTACTACCGCAACGAGCTGCCGTGCAACTGGAAGATGTACCACGAGAACCTGAAGGATCCGTACCACGCAACCCTGCTGCATTCGTTCCTGGTGGTGTTCGGGCTGCTGGTGGCGGGCAACAAGTCCGCCATGCTGGTCGATCCGGTGCATGGCCGCCATGGCACCATGGCCTCGGCCAAGAGCGAGGACAAGTACGCCAACGTCAGCGAAGAGAACAAGAAGGAAATGCGCTCCTTCCACGACGGCCTGCACCTGCAGGACGACCGCTTCCTGGAGTTCGTCAAGGAATTCGACTCGCCCTGGTCGGTCACCATGCAGACCGTCTGGCCCAACCTGATCGTGCAACGTGAAATGAACACGCTGGGCGTGCGCCAGATCGTGCCCAACGGGCCCGACAGCATGATCATGCAATGGACCATGTTCGGCTACGAGGACGACACGCCCGAGATGGAGCGCCACCGTCTGCGCCAGGGCAACCTGATGGGGCCGGCGGGTTTCCTCGGCCTGGAAGACAACGAAGCCATGAAGTTCGTGCAGGAAGGCGTGCGCCGCGCCAGCACCGACGTCAACGTGCTGAAGCTGGAGTCCGGCAAGCAAGGCACCTCCAACACGCTGATCTCGGAAGCCGCGATCCGCTCCATGTACAGCTATTACCGCAGCGTGATGGGCTTCTGAGGCAGGAACCAGGAAACATGAGAACCCGATTCGAATACTCCCCCCGCAAGATCGATCCCGCGCGCGCCATCGCGCTGCGACTGGAGATCGAGGAATTCCACGCCGACTACTGCGCCGCCCTGGACGCGGGCCAGGTCGAGGCCTGGCCGGACTTCTTCACCGAGGACGGCCTGTACCGCGTCACCGCGCGCGAGAACGCCGAACTGGGCCTGCCCGTCGGCCTGGTGTACTCCGAAGGCCGCGCCATGATGCATGACCGCGCCGTGGCCATTTCTCGCACCCAGATGTTCGCCCCGCGCTACATGCTGCATCTGGTCAGCAACACCCGCGTCATCAGCGAATCCGCGGATGGCGAGATCGAGTCCCAGGCGGCATTCATGCTGATGCAGACGCTGGTGGAAGGTCCCACCACCCTGCACCTGGCCGGCACCTACTACGACCGCTACACGCGGCAGGACGGCGTGCTCAAGCTGAAGGAACGGCAGGTGGTGTATGACACCACCATCCTGGCCAACGACCTGGTCTATCCCGTCTAGAACGCGGAAGGGCAATGCAAAAAAAAGGGTTGCGCCACGGGGCGCAACCCTTTTTTTGTGCCGGTCTGCGGCGCCAGCTCAGGCCTGCGTAGCGCGCATGGCTTCGTCCCGCGTCAACACGGTGGCGTACTTCTGCTGCATGTCGAAGAGGTTGGCGTCATGCGGGCCGATGGCGCGGTCGCCCACGCAATCCGACACCACCAGCGGCCGGAAGCCGTACTGCATGGCGTCCACCACGCTGGCCCGCACGCAGCCGCTGGTGACCGCGCCCGCCACCAGCAGCGTCTGCACGCCGCGTTGCGACAGCCAGGCCGCCAGGCTGGTGCCGAAGAACGCCGAAGGCACCGTCTTGCGCACCACCAGTTCGCCGGCCGCGGGCGCAAGCTGCGGCACGATGGCGCTGTTATGGTCCGCTTCCTTCAGGGTCAGCATGCCCGGCACCTTCAAGGTGAAGATGTTGTGGTCCGCGTCGTCGTCGGCGAACACGATGCGGCTGTGCGCCACCGGCCAGCCCTGCTTGCGCGCATGCGCCAGCAGGCCTACGGTCTGCTCGATGGCCTGGGGGATGTTGCCGCCGCCGAATACCGCCGGATCGGCAAAGCCGTTGACCAGGTCCACGATCAGCAGGCCATAGGGCGCCTTGGGCGCCATCGCCGTGCCGAAACCCTGGCGCGCGTAGGCCGAGATATCGTCATTCATGTAGGGAACTCCTAGTACGGTGATTGCGTGCTAAGCCTGGAGGCCGGCACCGTCCAGCACCTTGCCCTGGCGCACCACGTCCTCCCCGTCCAGCCGCACCGTGCAGGCGCGCAGGGGGATGTCGATGTGGCAGGTGGTGGTCCGGTTGCCGCCGGCCTCGTTGTTGGGACCCAGCGAGAACAGGAAATTGCCCTCGTAGGCGCGCGCGTCCATGCCTATGGTGGCCTCGCGGTCGTACAGCCCCAGCGTGGTCCAGTGCGCGCGCGGTTGCAGGCCCCAGCCTATGTGCGAAATCGCGTAGGCTTCCGGGTCCTTGAACGAGGCCACGTACTCGCGCAGCAGTTCCGCGTCCACGCCGCCGTCGATGCGCGTGGCGTAGCCGTTCTCGACCGTCAGCTCGATGGCCGAGCGCACGTAGAGCTTCTGCGGCAGCAGGATGTCGCCGACGTCGATCACGATCTTGCCGTTGGCGCCGCCTTCGTTCGGCCAGGTCAGCACGAAGCCGCTGGGCCAATGGTCCCAGCGCCCGGGTTCGTCGACGAAGCCGTATTCGCTGATGGCCGGGAACTCGCCCAGCGGGCAGCGCAGGTCCGTGCCCGCCTCGGATACCACGCTCATCTCGCGCGCCGCGCCGATGCGCGCGGCGGCCGCCTTGACCCGCGCACGGTCGGCCTCGGTCGGCACCAGCCGCGCCAGCACTTCCGGCGGCTCCACCGCCAGCAGGATCTTGGTGCCAGTCGCCAGGATCTCGTGCTGTTCCGGAGAGAACAGCAGCGTCATCAGGTCCAGTACCAGGTCGCTTTCCTTCAAGGCCGCAATGGCGGCCTTGTTGCCGGTCAGCGGCGTGGTGCCCAGGTAGGCCAGCGAGTCCCGGCTCAGCGCCCGCTCGCCATTGACGGGCGGCAGGTCCAGGCGGTTCACGATGGCGCCCATGGCCTGCGTCGCGATCAGCGCCGTCGCCAGGGTTTGCGGATGGGTGGCCGCGCTGGTCAGCACCGTGACGGTCTGCCCCGCTTGCAGCTTGGACAGGGTCAGCACCTGCTGCCAGGCCTTCACCATTTCATAGTCGCTTATAGGCATGATGCCCTCCTTGCTTGACGGTCGCGCGCTTCAGCCGCGCGCCAGCGGCGCGCCCAGGAAATCGCCAAAGGCGGCATAGAAGCCTTCCTCGTTGTCCCACGGAATCATGTGGCCGGCGGTGGGCACGCGGTGGTGTTGCGTGCCGGGCGCCAGCCGTTGGATCTCGGCCACGTCGGCGTCCAGCACCACGTCGCCCCGCTCCGCCGTGATCAGCAGCACCGGCACGTCCAGGCGCGGCAGGTCGGCATGGATGTCGTCGCTCTGGAAGGCCTCGAAGCTCTGGATGATGGCGCGCTCGTCGCAGGTGTGCAGCCATTCGGCGCGCAGCTGGCGCTGCTCCTCGGTCCAGGTCGGGCAGAACGCGCGCATGGCCTCGGCGTCCATGCCGTGCCGCGCCTGCGCCATGGAATCGACGTACCAGGGCAGTTTGGCGGGATACGGCCGGCGGCCGGGACCGGACACCGGCGGGTCCACCAGGACCAGGCGGCTCAGTCCTGCCGGCTTGCCGCGCCCGGCGCGCACGCCGATGCGTCCGCCCATCGAATGGCCGACCACGCTGTAGCGCGCCAGGCCCAGCGCCTCTGCGAAGGCCAGCACGTCGGCGGCTTGCGCGTCCAGGCTGTAGTCCAGCGTCGCGCCGGCTGCGGACAGGCCGCGGCCCCGCACGTCCAGCACATAGGTGTCGAAGGCCGCGCCGAAGCGCTCGCCGACGAAGCCCCAGGTGACCGCCGGGCTGGTGATGCCCGGCACGATGATGACCGGATCGCGCCCCGCCCCACGTTCGCCGCCGTAGCGCAGGTAATGCTGGCGGATGCCGTTGGCATGGACGTTGCCGCCGTACAGGAAGTTGCTCATGTCGGTCTCCCGGGCTGGACTCAGAGTTTGAACAGGCGTCGCGCGTTGCCGTTGCAGATCAGTTCGCGGGTCGCGTCGTCCATCGGCGTCTGCTCGATGAATTCCACGGCCAGCGCGGTCGATTCGTAGGGATAGTCGACCGAGAACATCACCGCCTCGCGGCCCATTTCGGCGATGGCGGCCATCAGCGTGGGAGGCGAACAGACCCCGGACGTGGTGATGAGGATGTTGCTGCCCAGGTATTCGGACGGCGCGCGCGCCAGCTTGATGCCGTGCGAATAGACCGCGAAGCGGCTGTCGAAGCGCCAGCGCAGGAACGGCAGGCCTTCGCCCATGTGGCCCAGGATCAGCTTGACGGCGGGGAACCGGTCGAACACGCCGCCGAACAGCAAACGCAGCGCATGGGTGGCGGTTTCGACGCCCCAGCCCCAGCATGCCCCCACCAGCTCGGGGTGGCCCGAGTAGGCCTGCGGAATGACGTAGGGATCGGACGGGTGCAGGTAGACGGGCACGTCCAGCTCCTGCACCTTTTCCCAGAACGGGTCATAGGCGCGGCCGTCGTAGTACACGCCATTGGTGTGGCCGTTAATCAGCGCGCCCTTGAAGCCCAGCTGTTTGACGCAGCGCTCCAGTTCTGCGGCGGCGACCAGAGGATCGTGCATGGGCACGGTGGCGAAGGCGCCGTAGCGCGTCGGGTGGCGGGCCACCTGCTCGACCAGGAAATCGTTGTTCTCCTTGGCGCGGCGCAGCGCGACGGCGGCGTCGGCTTCGGCCTGCACGCCCGGCCCGGTCTGCGACAGGATGACATAGTCGATGCCGCCGCGGTCCATTTCGCCCAGCCGGACTTCGTCGAAATCCACCAGGCGCGCGGCCAGGTCGGCCAGCACGGCGGGATCGATGTGCTGCGCGAAGCTCTTCGAATAGTCCTTGAATCCGACCGCGGTGTAGTGCTCCTCAAACGCGATCTTGCGTACTTTGCTCATTCCCCTACTCCCAGTTTGATGGCGCGGACCCTGTCCTGCCACGGCGCGTCAGCATTGTTTATCAGTACACTGACTATTACATCGGAACAACCGGAATCGCGCGCAGCCGCTTTCCCATTGGGAAAAGCCCTGCGAGGGCTTCCGAATTTACGTCAGTATACTGACTTTATAGTCAGCGTACTGACAAATTAGGGAAATCCCGAAGCGCAAAAAAAGGCCGCCGCGGCGGCCTTGCCCGCAGGCGGCGTTCAGCCGTCTTCGTCCAGGTCGGCAGGCGTGTCGACATCGCGCAACACCCCGGGATCATCGACGGGGACCAATTGCAGGCCTGGCCCTTTGAGCAGCCGCCGCGCGCCTTCGTCCCCGCTCAGCGCGGCGAGTTGCGCCAGCAGGTCTCCGCGGAATCCCACCGGGTGGCCGCGCTGCCCCTGGTACGAGGGCGCGGCCATGGGCGCATCGCGCAGCGCCTCCAGCACGCTCGCCAGGCTGGCGCGCTGGATCCAGGGCATGTCGGCCAGCGCGACCAGCACCGTGGCAGGCGTGCCGGGCAGGCCCTGCAAATACTGCGCCGCCGCGGCCAGACTGGCGCCCATGCCCTCCTCTGCCCGGTCGGTCTCCAACACCACGCAGTCTTCGGCCCGCAGCAATCCGGCCAACGCGGCGCTGCCGGGCCGCACCACGGCGACGACCATCTCCACCGCCGCGCGCAGCGTGCGCGCGCTGGCCGCCGCCACCCGCGCGCCCTGCGGCAGCGGCGCCAGCAGCTTGTCGGCGCCGGGCCGCCGCGCGGCGTAGCGCGAGCCCCGCCCCGCAGCCAACAGGATGCCGACGCGCGCGGGGATCGGGTAGGGATAGACACTAGAGACAGTCGCCATGATGATCAGTATAGTGAATATAAGCCGTGGCAGCGCCGCGGCCTTTCACTGTGAGAAGCCGATGAACGCTCTGGATCTGGACGTATTGCAACATGCGCGGGACTGGGTAGCCGCGGGCAGCCGCGTGCACCTGGTGACCGTGGTGCAGACCTGGGGATCGGCCCCGCGCCAGGCCGGGGCCATGCTGGCGCTGCGCGAGGACGGCCGCATGGTCGGGTCGGTTTCCGGCGGCTGCATCGAAGACGACCTGATGCTGCGCGCCCGCGAAGGCACGCTCGAGGATGCCCCGGCGCGCCTGACCTACGGCGTCACCCGCGACGAGGCCGCGCGCTTCGGCCTGCCTTGCGGCGGCACGTTGCGCCTGATCAGCGAACCGCTGCGCGACACGCAATGGCTGGACCTGGTGCTGCAAGCCATACGCGGCCATGGCCTGATCCAACGCACGGTGGACCTGCAGGACGGCAGCAGCTCGGTGTCTCCCGCCGGTCCGGCCGACGGCCCGGACTTCGACGGCCGCATCTTCCGCAGCGTGTACGGCCCGCGCTGGCGGCTGCTCATCATCGGCGCCAACCAGACCGCCCAGGTGCTGGCCAACATCGCCGCCACGCTGGATTTCCACGTCACGGTCTGCGACCCCCGCGAGGAGTTCTACGGCGACTGGAACCAGTCCCAGGCTACCTTGCTCACCAGCATGCCCGACGACGCCGTGCTGGAAATCGGCACCGACGAGCGGACCGCCATCGTGGCGGTCACCCACGATCCCAAGCTCGACGACATGGCTTTGCTGGAAGCATTGAAATCGCGGGCCTTCTATGTGGGCGCGCTGGGTTCGCGCGCCAACCAGCAGAAGCGCCGCGAGCGGCTGCGGCTGTTCGACCTGGACGACAGCCAGATCGCCCGCCTGCACGGCCCGGTGGGCCTGCGCATCGCCAGCAAGACGCCGGCCGAGATCGCCGTGGCGATCGCGGCCGAACTGATCTGGGTGCGCAACACGCTGGGCGACGGCGAAGCCGCCCGCAGCGCGCCGCAGACCAGCGCGCTGCAAGGCTGAGTCAGGCAGCCGGCCTCGGCCCTACATGGGTTTGAGCGTGGTGCGGCTGTACTGGTTATTGGCTTCCACCAGGGTGGAAAGCAGCTTCATGAAGATTTCCTGATTGCGCGTGGACAGCGGCTCCAGCAGGCGCTGCTGGGCGCGCGCCATGCCTTCCTGCAGGATGCCCATGATGCGCAGGCCTTCCTGGGTGATGACGGCCTGGCGCGAGCGCTTGTCGTTGGGATTGATGCGCCGTTCCACCAGGCCGCGCTCCTGCAGGCGCTTGACCACGTCTGCGGTGGTGGTGCGATCCAGCCCCAGCTCCATGCCGATGGCGGTCTGGTCCAGCCAGGGACTGAGCGACAGCGCGGTCAGCACGCCATACTGCACCGGCGTCACGTTCTGCGTCTTGCACTCCTCGTAGAACATGGCGTAGTGGATCTGGTTCAGGCGCCGCACCAGATATCCCGGACGCGACCAAAGCACCTGCTTGGCCGGATCGAAGATCTTGGTGTCTGTCTTATGAGTTGCGACGCGCTTCTGGGACGTCGTCTTTTTCTGTACATCCGGCACGTTGAGGCAGCTCCAGTTTAGTTAGTGTACTGAGGATAATACCACCGGCCCGGCCTGGCGCGCCTGCTGCGCCAGATACTCCTTCAAGGTCTGCACCAACGCCGCCGCGGCGGGCGACAGGCTGCGGTTGCGGGCCGTGACCAGCCCGATCGAACGCTCGGCCACCGGTCCGATCAGCGGACGCTGGACGATGCCATTTTGCGCTACCGCCGCGGCGGCGATTTCGGGCAGCGCGGCAACGCCGAATCCGCATTCGACCATGGCGACGATGGTGGTCAGATGCTCGGCCTCGAAGGCCGGCGTAAAGCGTATCCGGTTCTGCAGGAAAGCCCATTCCGTGTACTGCCGCACGCTGCTGGGCTGCACCATGGACACGTGCCCCGCATCCGCCGTATCGGCCCAACGCAGCGGACCGCGGGCGCGCGCCAGTGGATGGGCTTCGGGGATCAACAGCAGGAAACTGTCGGACATCAGCGGCACGTAGTGCAGATCCGCATGCTGCGGGTCCGCCGCGGTCAGGGCGAAGTCGACTTCGCCCGCGCGCACCAGATCGAAAGCCGGCCCGGACAAGGTATCGCGTACTTTCAGGGCGACCAGCGGATGGGCCTGGCGATAGGTCATGAGCACCCGCGGCAGCAGGCGGGCCGCGATCGAGGGCAAGGCCGCCACCGACACCTGCCCCTGTTCCGCGTTGACGATGCCGCTGACCGCGGCAATGGCGTCGCGGAAGGCCACTTGCAGCGCAGCAGCCTGCTGCATGAAGACCTCGCCGGCGGCGGTGAGGCGGACGGTGCGCGTGGTGCGGTCGAACAGGCGCACACCCAGCGCCTCTTCGATGCGCTGGATCTGCGTGGACAGAGCCGATTGCGACAGGTGCAACTGCGCGGCGGCCTGGCGGAAGTTGAGCGTGCGGCCCAGCACCAGCGTGGTATCGATATCGCGCATCGAAAGATTGATCTGCATGCCTGGCGCGGCCCCTCTATTGATCTAAATATAAGATCATTCTATCCAAAAAATCTGATTCATCAATCAAAACAGGTTCTCTACACTCGCCCGCAGCGTAGTTTTAGATGAAGGAGCAAACCATGCAGACGGACGCGATCGCGCTGCCCAATCCGGGCGCGGCGCATGCGGTGGTGGTGGGCGGCGGCACCATGGGCGCCGACGTGGCCGTGGTATTGACCCGCGCGGCCTGCCGGACCACGGTGATCGAATCGAATGCCGAGCGCGCGGCGGGCGTGCCCGCCCGTGTCGCGGAAAACCTCAAGACCATAGGCCGGGAAGCGAACGCCGCCCTGCTGTCCACCGCCGCCAGCCTGGACGAGGTGGACTGGTCCGGCGTGGACCTGGTCATCGAGTGCATACCCGAACGCCTGGACATCAAGCAGGCGCTGTTTGCGGACCTGGCGCAACGCGCCCGGCCCGATGCCATCCTGGCCAGCAACAGCTCCAGCTTCCCGATCAGCGCCATCAGCCAGGGCCTGGCTACCCGCGGCCGCATGCTGGGCCTGCACTTCTTCATGCCCGCGCATCTGGTGCCGCTGGTGGAAGTGGTGCTGGGCGAAGCCAGCGACAACGCCTGCGCCGACACGCTGATCGAATTCATGCGGCGCTGCGGCAGCGTGCCGGTGAAGGTGCGCCAGGACCTGCCTGGCTTTCTGGCCAACCGCCTGCAGCACGCGCTGTCGCGCGAAGCCTTCGACCTGATCGACCGCGGCATCGCCTCGCCGGAAGACGTGGACGCGGCAGTGCGTTTCGGCTTCGGTTTCCGCTTCCTGGCGGCCGGCCCCGTGATGCAGCGCGACCATGCCGGCATCGATGTGCATGCCGCCGCCGGCGCCACCATGTACCCCACCTTCTGCAACGCCAGCGAGCCGGCGCGCTGCCTGACCGAACGCGCCCAGGACGGACGCCACGGCATGAAGACGGGCGAGGGCTTTTACGCCTGGACGCCCGAAACCATTGCTGCCGAGCGCGCGCGCTACGACCGTCTGTTGCGCGCCGGCCTGGACCTGATTGCACCCGAACTGCCGGAGATCAAGCCGTGAGCAACACCCCCCTGCCCCGCGCCGCGCTGGCCGACTCGCCCGTCATCATTACCGTGGCGCCCAATGGCGCCTACAAAAAGGCCGCCGACCATCCGGCCGTGCCGCTTACCGCCGAGGCTCTGGCGCGCGAAGCGCGCGCCTGCCTGGACGCCGGCGCCGCCATGATGCACATGCACGTGCGCAAGCCTGACGGCAGCCACTTGCTGGACGCCCAGGCCTACCGTGACGCCCTGGCCGCGGTGCGCGGCGCCGTGGGCGACGAACTGCTGGTGCAGGTGACCAGCGAAGCCGCCGGCGTCTACAAGGCGGCCGAGCAGATCGCCCTGGTGCGCGAGCTGCAACCCGAGGCCGTGTCCATCGGGCTGCGCGAGATCGCCGTGCCGGAGATCCCGGAAAGCGAGCTGGCGGCTTTCCTCGCCTGGATCGCCGAGCGCCGCATCATGACCCAGATCATCCTGTACGACGAAGGCGACGTGCGCCGCTGGCTGTCCCTGCGCGCGCGCGGCCTGGTGCCGCCAGGAGCGTGGTCGGTGCTGTTCGTGCTGGGCCGCTACAGCGCGGGCCAGACCTCTTCGGCCTATGACCTGCTGCCCTTCCTGGCCGCGTACGACCAGTCCCTGCCGTGGGCGGTATGCGCCTTCGGCCCCGAGGAAAACGCCTGCGTCACCACGGCCGCGGCGTTCGGCGGGCACATGCGCGTGGGTTTCGAGAACAACCTGAAGCTGCGCGACGGCAGCACCGCGCCGGGCAACTCGGCGCTGGTATTGCAGGCCGCGCAAGGCGCGCAGGCATTGGGCCGCCCGCTGGCCACGGCCGCCGACGCGCGCCGCATCTACGGGGCGATCGGCTGACTCCGCCTGGGCGGCGCTACTGCGCCGCCCCTTCTATCGCTTGCGCAACGCTGATTGCCTGCTCCTCCGAGTTCATCGTCAGGTTCAGGATGCCCTCCTCCATGGGGCCTGCGATGCGCGGCACGCCCACCAGCCTGCCGTCTATCGTGAACACCAGCCACTTCCCGGGGTACTGGCGGCCGATCTGCGCCAGCTTGCGCGCGCCTGGCGGCGTGAATCGCAAGCTGACAAAAGGCTGCCCCTCCCGGGTCTTCATGGGCGTGGCGGTGTTCAGGTCCGCCCGGGTAAGCGCGGGCGCCAGCAGGAAGTAGTAGGTCTTGTCGGACATGCGCAGCTCGCGCAGATCGGCGCCCGGCTGGTCCTGCGTCAGGCGGAACTCGACCGCCGGGATGGCCGTCCGCGCCCGCGCCGCGGTGTCTTGCGGCGCAGGCTGGGCGGCGCGGGGCGCGGCATTCGCGCCCTTCTGGGCCACCATGGGCTGGCAAGCAGCCAGCAATGCGCTCGATGCAATCAAAGCCGGAAGAATGATGCGACGTGTCATGGCTGTATACCTCTCATGAATCATTGAGGCCGCAGCTGCGGGCCGCGAGCCTGCGTTCGTGCCACATGTACTCACCATTGATATCCCACTCCCACGCTAGCGCCGTAGTCGCCGCGCGAACTGCTGCTGGCCAGGCCCTTCACCACCCATCTTCCGCTGTCGGACACCGTGGACAGCCCCATGGCGAAGCCGCTTTCACCGCGCCACGTACCGCCGCCCATGCTGAACATGCTCCTGCCGGGCAGATAGGCCTGCGGCAGCGCCGACATCGCCATGGCGGAAGCCACGCCGGCGCTCAACCGGTTGTCCAGCCCTTGCACGTTCTTGCGCAAGCCCGCCACCTGGTTGCTCAGGCCGCTTTCTACTTCTCGCAACTGGCTCACGTTCACCGCGTCGGTTCCCGCAGCGCCGCGGGCCACGTTCGTGATCTGGCGTTCGGCTCCGGCCGCGCCGACCGAAACCGTGTCGTCGCGGTCGGCGACAGACCCCGCGCCCAGCGCCACGGCATTACTGCCCGACGCCTTGCTGCCGTTGCCCAACGCCGTGGCTCCCGCGCCGGACGCCTGCGCGCCATTGCCGATCGCGGTGCTGTTCTTACCCGAGGCCACGGCGCCCGCGCCGCCCGCCGCCGAGTTGCCGCCGCTGGCCTTGGGCGGCTTGGCCGCCTTTACTTCCTGGCTGGTCTGGAACATGCCCGCGGCGCCATTGCCGATGTTCGTCACATCGCCTTCGATGCCGGTCATGCGTTCGTCCAGCGCGGTGAGTTGGTCCCCGACCTGGAGCACATTGCCTGCCACGTCCTGCAAGCGTTTGTCGGTATAGTCGTTGGCCTGCTTGAGCGCGCCGTCCAGCTGCCGCAGATTCACGGCGTCCGTGGCCTCGCGGCCGTCGGCCAGATTGCTGAGCGTGCGTTCCGCGCCCGACGAGCCCACCGACACCGTGCCGGCCGACTTGTTTTGCGCCTCCGAATACTTGCCGGCATAGCTCTGCGCTCCCCGGTCCGCCACGGCGCCCCCGCCCAACGCCACGTCGCCATCCTTCCCTGCGACCGCGCCGTTGCCCAAGGCCACCGAGTTCACCCCATTGGCGGCCGCGCCCGGTCCGACCGCGATACTGCCTGGACCATTGGCCTGTGAATCCGGCAGCGCCGCCGACGCCCCGCCGTTGGCATGGAAGTACTTGATTCCGGCGCCGCCCTTGGTGAAGTTGTCAACCGTATCGCCTATAGCCTTCACGTACTGGTTGGTCTCGAACAACTGCGAACCATTGACCGCATCCGTGCTGTCCGCCGACAGCGCGCCCCGCGCCACATTCCTCAGCACGGTGGCCGCCCCGCCGGGATTAAAGGTCACCATGCCGTAGTTGCTGGTGCCGTCCGCATTGAGGTCGTATTTCACCCCTCCCGCGTCGAGCCCGCTCACATTCGAGGCCAGCGCCTTCAACTGGCTGACGTTCACGGCGTCGGAATCCACAGTACCCGCAGCCACCCCGTTGATCTGCCGATACATGCCGGCATCGGCGTCACCCACAGACAACGCGGCCAAGGTGCTGCGCGTGGCGTTCACGGACGCGCCATTGGCGCCCAGGGGCACATACCCTGCAGCCCCGGCCACCGTCTTGGCGACCGATCTCGCACCCAGCGCTACGCCACCGCCCGCGACAACCTGGCTGCCCGCGCCCAGGGCCACCCCCTGGACGGCATCAGCCAGGGCCTGCGTTCCCGCCGCAATGCTATCCGCCGACGTGGTACGCGCCTGCTGTCCCAGGGCGATGCCGCCGGGCGCACCCTGATCCACTACCGCCCGATCCCCGATCCCCAGGCCGCGGTCCCCATTGACCACGGCCTGCGGGCCGACCGCGATCGACTCAAGCCCTACCGCCAGCGAATCGGAAGTCGTCGAGTTGACATGGACGTACTGGGTCCCAGTGGTCGTCAAGGAGCCGATCGCGCCGGTCAGTTGGCGCAAAGTCACCGCATCATGCTCCTCAGTCCCGTCCGCCACGTTGGTAATCTGGCGGTACGCGCCATCGCGACCCACGGATACCGCTCCCAGCAAGGTGAGATCCGCCGTGTTGAACGGCACCAGGGCGCCACCGCTGCCGACCGCAAGGCTGCCCGAGGTCGGCGTCAGCGCCCGGGCGGACACGGAGCCTGAACCCAGCGCCACGCTCCCTTCCTGGCTCGCCTGGGCATCGCGTCCCAACGCCAGCGCGTCGCCGGCCGACGTCCGCGCGTTGTAGCCCAGCGCCGTGCTGCCCACGCCCTGCGCGTAGGCATCATCTTCCGCCAGCCCCAACTCGTTGGTCCGCGCATAACGCAAGCCCAGCCCATTGTCGGCCTTGCTGATCAGGCTAGGGTTCCCCGTCAGGTGTGTGTACGTGTCGCCCATGGTCGTCAAGGTATCGCCCATGCCCGTCAGCCTGTCGCCCACGCGCTGTACGTCCTGGTTCGTCTCATGCAGTTGCGCACCGTTCACCGCATCGGTGCTGGTGGCCGTCACGGCCCCGCGCGCGAGGTTGGTGAGCCTGGTGCCGCCCGTCATGCCGCCGTCCGTGGATGCCGATCCCGCCAGCGTGACCAGGCTCTTGGGATCGCCCGCGTTGCCGTCATAGGTCACCGCCCGGTCGCCCAGGCTGCCCACGTTCTCGGCCACGGACTTGAGCTGGCTTACGTTCACCGCATCCGTGTCGGACGCGCCCGCGGCCAGGTGGCTGAGGCGGCGTTCCGCGCCCGCCGAGCCTATGCTCACTTCGCCGACTGGCGCAGCGCCCGCCACCGCCGCCGTACCTGAGCGGTACGCCGCCGCGCCCAGCGTCGCGCCATTGGCGACCGCGTTCGCGCCCAACGCCACGCTACCGGCGTGGCTTGCCTGGGCCTCGCGGCCCAGCGCCAGCGCGTTGTCGGCCGTGGCTCGCGCGTTGTAGCCCAGCGCCGTACTGCCGGCGTTCTGCGCGTAGGCATCGCTGGGCGTCAACCCGCGCTCGTTGGTCCGTGCATAGCGGATGCCCAGGCCGTTGGCGTCGGTGTATGTCGCGCTCGTGTCCCCGGTGAGATTCGCCAGCGAGCCGCCGAGGCTGGTGAGCGTATCGCCCAAGGTCGTGACCGTACCGCCGATGGCCGTGACCGTATCGCCGAGATTCGTCACGGTATCGCCCAGGGTCGTGACGGTGTTGCCCATGCTGGTCACCGTATCGCCCATGGTCGTCACCCTGTCGCCCACGCGCTGCACCTCCTGGTTCGTGTCATGCAGTTGCGCACCGTTCACCGCATCGGTGCTGGTGGCCGACACGGCCCCGCGCGCCAGGTTGGTGAGCCTGGTGCCGCCCGTCATGCCGCCGTCCGTGGATGCCGATCCCGCCAGCGTGATCAGGCTCTTGGGATCACCTTCGTTGCCGTCATACGTCACCGCCCGGTCGCCCAGGGCATTCACCGCCTGATTCGTCGCATTGAGCTGCGAACCGTTGACGGCATCCGTGCTAAGGGCGCCAAGCCGCCCCGCCGCAACGTTCGTGATGGAGCGCTCCGCACCCGTGCTGCCCACGCTGACCGTGCTGGCGGGCGCCGACCCGGCGAACGAATAGGACCGCCCCGCGATCGCGGCGCCAGACGTGCCGACGGCGGCAGCAGTCGCGGAGCCCGCCCCCAGCGCGACGTCGTCCGAGTTGGTTGCGACCGAATCGAACCCCAACGCCATGCTCCGCGCCGCCAGCGCGTTGGCATCGTTGCCTACGGCCAACGCCGCGGCGCCCGCAGCCGCCGAGCTATTGCCCAGCGCGACGGCGCCTGGTCCCGAGGCCCGATTGGCATTGCCCAACGCCACCGAGTTTTCACCGATCGCCGAGCTGCCGCGACCGATAGCCACCGCGGAGAAGTTTCCTGTTGCGCCATCAGCCACGCTGCCAATGCCCAGGGCCACATCGCCATCGCGCCGTGCCTGCGCACGCGTGCCTATCGCAACGGAATCCGCCCCCATGGCACGCGATTCTCCTGCGACCGCAACGGCGTTGAGCCCCGATGCCTGCGCACCCGCCGCCGCCGAATTGGACGAATTATTGCCGCCGATCGCGACGCTGCCGACGGCCGTGGCACGCGCCCATTGACCAAGAGCGGTCGAACCCAGGGCAAGGGCTCCGGCCTGCATGCCTACAGCGGTGCTCCGAATTGCCGCCGTAGCCGCAAACCCCAGGGCGGTCGCGGCGTTGCCCGTCGCCGTCGCTTGAAAGCCCAGGACCTGCACGCCGGTGTAGCCGCCGCCATCAGCATCGCATCCGATAACGTTGGACCACAGGCCGGATCCATCGCTCGGAGTCTTGCCCGCAGGATAGGCTACGCCGTCGGGTCCCGTCGCCTTGGGAGAGGCGCAACCATTCGGGTTGTACGTTGATGCATGAACCTGCGGACCCGTACCCGCCAGACCGGCAAGTATCGCAAGCCCCGCTGCGATATCCAGCCGCATGTTCAGCTTCAGGCGCTTCCGAATGGACTGCCGGCCTCCCGCCGCGTCTTCGTCCGCATCGATCCAAACGTTCCTGAGTATCTTGTTCATGAATGGATGCTCCAGTTCAAAAACTCTAGGGAAGTTCTCGTCTACGCAGCCATTACGTGTGACTCAAACGGCACCCGGAACACGCTGCGGCGACTAACGCCACCCGCTATGCAAGCGGCCGGGCTCTCGCCAACTGCGCCACGCAAGCGGTCGATCTATTGATGGAGATGGAAAAGGAAATGCGCCAGGACCAACGCGGGACGCCTCGCTTGCCGGCGGAGGAGTCCCGCAGCGACTGCATCGGGTGATGCATTGAGGCCAAGACTACGGCGCGCAATTGCAATCGCACATTGCACTTGGGCCTATGGGACGTATCGGCGCAGCCTTCCTATGCCGGCTGGCCGCAGGTAGGTAACAGCGGAAACCAACATTTCCGCCATTCCACCCACTAAACAAATGGACCGCTCATCCGTCTCAGAATCGGGGCATTGGTTTCATGAGGAGCGTTCCGTGGATTTGTTGGCAGCGATACGCATTTTTCTCCGCGTGGTGGAACGCGGAACCATCTCGGGCGCGGCGCGCGATCTCGACATGAGCCAACCATCCGTGAGCGAACGCATCGACAAGCTGGAGCGTTTCCTAAGCGCCCGCCTCTTGGTGCGCAGTTCGCGCAAGCTGAGCTGCACGGCT
Source organism: Achromobacter sp. ACM02 (assembly GCF_014851605.1). NCBI lineage: Bacteria > Pseudomonadati > Pseudomonadota > Betaproteobacteria > Burkholderiales > Alcaligenaceae > Achromobacter > Achromobacter sp. ACM02. The sequence continues at coordinate 231,035 of NZ_JACUZY010000007.1, read as the reverse complement.
GAAGGCCGGACGTTCTACGAACAGGGCAAGCAGCTGCTGGACGCGGCGGAATTGACAATAAATTCCGTATCGTTAAGTAACACCAAGATACAAGGAAGCCTGAGACTCGCCGCGCCGCAGTGCCTGGGCGAGATCGTGGTTCCCAAGGCCCTGATGAACGTGCGCACGGCACACCCCGATCTGCACGTGGATCTCATGCTGAACGACACCATCGCCGACCCGGTCACCGAGGGCCTCGACATTTCGCTGCGCCTGGGCCGCCTCAATGAAAACGGAGGCTATATAGCTTTCCCGCTTGGCTGGGTGGCCCGCAAGCTGGTCGCGGCGCCTTGTTACCTTGCGGCTCGCGGCCCCATAGAAACGCCGGCGGACTTGGCCTTCCATCCGTTCATTCGTTTGAAGGCCATTTTCGCGAACGACCAGGTGCCGCTCTCGCGCGAAAACGGGCCGGTGGTCCAGACGCGCATCAAGACCGCCATGACGGTCAGCCACTGGCGTCCCATGTACGATCTGATCCTCTCCGGCGGCGGCATCGGCATCCTGCAGCATCCCGCGTGCGCCAAGGCACTGGCGCAAGGACGCCTCGTCGAACTGCTGGACGGCTATCGCGTTCCGCCGCTTCCGCTCAATGCGCTGATTCCGCCCCTGCGTCCGATGCCGCAGCGCGTGCGGGCGGTCCTGGACCTGTTGAAGCGGGACATTCCAGCGCTGCTCCCGCCAGCTGCTTGAACCGCCCATCGGTCCCAGCACATTGTTACGCCGTGGTGCAACATTGACGCCCTTCAAAGCCATCTGCTAAAAACTTCGGTATCCGCACGTTAAACGCAATGCCCCAACTGTCGTAGTGAGGTGCTGTGTGCAAAACGAGTCCGATGGCTACACCAAGCCTCAGGAACTACGAAGTTTCCTGTTCCTGACGGCTGTCATGGCCCCCGTCCTGTCGGTCATCATCGTGGCAGGCTACGGTTTCCTCGTCTGGTTCTATCAGCTGATTGCCGGCCCTCCCGGTAGCTGATGCGACGCGACGGAACCCCTCCCATGTCCGCGCTCCCCCACTCCGCGCCGCCTGCGGCGCCGCCAGAGCTGCACATCGCCAGCATGGTGGTGCACGCCGCGCCGCGCCGCTTGCCCGACGTCCGCCAGGCGATTCTTGCAATTGCCGGAGCGGAAATCCATGGCGCTTCCGACACCGGAAAGCTGGTGGTCACCCTGGAAGCCCCCTCCACCGACGACATGATGGCCCGGATCTCAGAGATCCAGCGCCTGGATGGCGTGCTGGCTTCGGCGCTGGTCTACCAGCACGCCGACTCGCTGGACGCGATGAACGAGGAGATTGACGATGGCAATGGCTCGTAGAGACTTCATCAAGCAATCTGCCGCGGCCGCGGCCTCGACTGTGGCTGGCATACCCATCGTCGGCTACACGCAGAACATCGTCACCGAATCCGAGGCCGCCAAGCTCAAGTGGTCCAAGGCGCCCTGTAGGTTCTGCGGGACCGGCTGCGGCGTGAACGTCGCCGTGAAGGACAACCAGGTCGTGGCCACGCACGGCGATTTCAACGCCGAGGTGAACAAGGGCCTGAACTGCGTCAAAGGTTATTTCCTGTCCAAGATCATGTACGGCAACGACCGGCTGACCACGCCGCTCTTGCGCATGAAGGACGGCAAGTACGCCAAGGACGGTGAATTTGCCCCAGTGTCCTGGGACCAGGCCTTCGACGTCATGGCCGAGCAGTTCAAGCGCGTACTGAAGGACAAGGGTCCCGAGGCCGTGGGCATGTTCGGCTCGGGCCAATGGACCGTCTGGGAAGGGTATGCCGCGCTCAAGCTGATGAAGGCGGGCTTTCGCAGCAACAACCTGGACCCGAACGCGCGCCACTGCATGGCCTCGGCCGCGGTGGGCTTCATGCGCACCTTCGGCGCTGACGAGCCCATGGGCTGTTACGACGACATCGAGAACGCCGATGCCTTCGTACTGTGGGGCTCCAACATGGCGGAGATGCACCCGATCCTGTGGACCCGCGTGACCGATCGCCGACTGTCCGCGCCCAAGACCAAGGTCGTCGTGCTGTCCACCTTCGAGCACCGTTCCTACGAGCTGGCCGACATCGCGCTGACCTTCACGCCGCAGACGGACCTGGCGATCCTGAACTACATCGCCAACCACATCATCCAGACCAAGCGCGTGAACCGGGATTTCGTGGACAAGCACACGACTTTCCGCGAAGGCAATGCCGACATCGGCTACGGCCTGCGGCCCGATCATCCGCTGCAGAAGGCCGCCAAGAACGCGGGCGACGCCGGCGGCTCCAAGCCCATCACGTTCGACGATTTCGCCAAGTTCGTTGCCAAGTACGACCTGGACTACACCGCCAAGCTGAGCGGCCTGCCCAAGAAGCAGCTGGAAGAGCTGGCCGAACTCTATGCCGACCCGAAGGTGCGCGTCACATCCTTCTGGACCATGGGTTTCAACCAGCACACCCGCGGCGTATGGGCCAATAACATGGTCTACAACATCCATCTGCTGACCGGCAAGATCTCCACGCCGGGCAACAGCCCGTTCTCGTTGACCGGCCAGCCCTCGGCCTGTGGCACCGCCCGCGAGGTGGGTACCTTCTCGCACCGCCTGCCGGCCGACCTGGTGGTGACCAATCCCAAGCACCGCGCGCACGCCGAGGAAATCTGGCAGCTGCCCGACGGCACGATCCCCAGCAAGGTGGGTGCGCATGCGGTCCTGCAGAACCGCATGCTCAAGGACGGCAAGATCAACGCCTATTGGGTGATGGTCAACAACAACATGCAGGCCGCGGCCAACCTGATGAATGAAGGCCTGCCCGGCTACCGCAACCCCGACAACTTCATCGTGGTATCGGACGCCTACCCCACCGTCACCACTATTTCGGCCGACCTGATCCTGCCGGCAGCCATGTGGGTCGAAAAGGAAGGCGCCTACGGCAACGCGGAACGCCGCACCCAGTTCTGGCACCAGCTGGTCAACGCGCCGGGCGAGGCGCGCTCGGACCTGTGGCAACTGATGGAGTTTTCCAAGCGCTTCAAGGTCGAGGACGTCTGGCCCGCGGATCTGCTGGCCAAGAAGCCCGAATACCGCGGCAAGACGCTGTTCGACGTGCTGTTCGCCAACGGCAAGGTCAACCGCTATCCCAACACCGAGCGCGACAAGGACTACGCCAACCAGGAAGCCGAGGCTTTCGGCTTCTATGCGCAGAAGGGGCTGTTCGAGGAATACGCCGAATTTGGCCGCGGCCATGGCCACGACCTGGCGCCGTTCGATACCTACCATGAAGTGCGCGGCCTGCGCTGGCCCGTGGTCAAGGGCAAGGAAACGCTGTGGCGCTACCGAGAAGGCAGCGACCCCTACGTCAAACCAGGAGCCGGTTTCGAGTTCTACGGCAACGCCGACGGCCGCGCCGTGATCTACGCCCTGCCCTATGAACCGCCCGCGGAATCGCCGGACAAGGAATACCCGTTCTGGCTGTCCACCGGACGCGTCCTGGAACACTGGCATTCGGGCTCGATGACGCGGCGGGTGCCGGAGCTGTACCGGGCCTTCCCCAACGCGGTCTGTTTCATGCACCCCGATGACGCCCAGGAAATGGGCCTGCGGCGCGGCGTCGAGGTGGAGGTCGTGTCGCGGCGCGGCAAGATGCGCACGCGCCTGGAAACCCGCGGGCGCGACAAGCCGCCGCGCGGCCTGGTGTTCGTGCCCTGGTTCGACGCTGGCCAGTTGATCAACAAGGTCACGCTGGACGCCACCGATCCGATCTCGTTCCAGACCGACTTCAAGAAGTGCGCGGTCAAGATCGTCAAGGTCTGAAAGGCGAACCGGAGACAGCCATGAACCTACGCGCCCTTACTCTCGCGACATGCGTCATCCTTGGTTCGGCCGCCTGGGCGGCGCCGCCGCTGGAGGTCGAAGACCCCATGCGCGGCCCCACCCCGGTCGCGCAGGAAACCGACCCGCCGCTCATCAGTCCGGTGGAAAACAAGGACATCCGCCGCATGCGCACGTATTCCATGCAGCCGCCCACCATTCCGCACAAGATCGACGGCTACCAGGTCGACAAGGACTTCAATCGCTGCCTGGCCTGTCACGCCCGCGTGAACACCGAGGAAACCCAGGCCCCGCCCCTGAGCGTGACCCACTACATGGACCGCGACAGCAACGTGCTGGCGGAAGTCTCGCCGCGCCGCTACTTCTGTGTGCAGTGCCACGTGCCGCAGACCGAGGCCAAGCCTCTGGTGTCCAATACTTATCAGGACATCGATGTGATCCTCAAGCGCCTGTCCGCCCCGGCGCCCGCCAAGAAGTAAGCGACCGGAGGCAGCCATGCTCGGACTCATCAAGCGCTACTGGAACATCATCCGACGGCCCAGCGTGCATTTCAGCCTGGGCTTCCTGACGGTCGGCGGTTTCATCGGCGGCATCCTGTTCTGGGGCGCCTTCAACACCGCCATGGAACTCACCAACACCGAGAAGTTCTGCACCGGCTGCCACGAAATGCGCGACAACGTGTACGCCGAGCTGAAAGGCACCATCCACTTCACCAACCGCTCCGGCGTGCGCGCGCTGTGCTCGGACTGCCACGTGCCGCACAACTGGACCGACAAGATCGCGCGCAAGATGCAGGCGTCCAAGGAAGTCTGGGGCAAGATCTTCGGCACCATCGACACGCGCGAAAAGTTCGTGGAGAAGCGCCTGGAGCTGGCCCAGCACGAATGGGCGCGCTTCAAGGCCAACGATTCGCTGGAATGCCGCAACTGCCACAATTACGAGTACATGGACTTCACGCGCCAGAGTCCGCGCGCGCAGAACATGCACTCCACCTATCTGGCGGACAAGAGCAAGACCTGCATCGATTGCCACAAGGGCATCGCCCACAAACTGCCGAACATGGGACCGGGCCCGACCTCCATGGCGCCCGAGCCCACGGGCCCGGGCAAGGAAGTGGCGCATGCGGCCCGCTGATGCGCCGCCGCCCATGCTTTGCGCGCGCGGCCTGACCAGCCGCCGCGGCTATTCCGCGCCCATGGATTTCGAGCTGCATGGCGGCCAACTGCTGCATGTGCGCGGCGCCAACGGCAGCGGCAAGACCAGTCTTCTGCGCATGCTCGCGGGCTTGCTGCGCCCGCTGGCCGGCAGCGTGCTGTGGCGCGGCGGCGACGCACGCCACGACCCCGCCGGCTACCGTGCCTGCATGGCCTACCTGGGGCATGGCAACGGCCTGTGCGGCGAACTGAGCGCCGCCGAGAACCTGCGTTACGCCCTGCACGTCGCCGGCACGCCGCAGGCAGAAACTCGTTTATCGGACACCTTGCGCGCATGGCGCCTGGAATCCTGCGCCGACATGCCCGCCCTGCGCCTGTCCCAGGGACAGGGCCGGCGGCTGGCGCTGGCGGCGGTCGTGCTCGGCGCCAAGCCCCTGTGGCTGCTGGATGAACCCGACGCCGGGCTGGACACGGCCAGCCTGGAGCAATTGCGCCTGGCGCTGGAAGCCCACCTCGCGGCTGGCGGCGCCGCCGTGCTCGCCTCGCACCGCGAACCTGGCACCGCCGCCGCGCATACTCAAACCCTGGACATGGATGACTACGCGGATGCTGGCTACGCTGTCGCAGTTGGCATTGCGTGAAATCCGCCTGGCCTGGAGACGGCCCGCGGACACGCTGGGCGCCACCCTGTTTTTCATCGTGGCCGGCACGCTGTTCCCCCTGGCGGTCGGTCCCGACCCCGCGCTGCTGCTGGCCATCGGGCCGGGCGTGCTGTGGGTCTGCGCCCTGCTCGGCATCCTGCTGACGCTGAACCGGCCTTTCGCCCAGGACTACGACAACGGCGCGCTGGAACAGCTGCTGGTGTCGCCGCATCCGCTGCCGCTGCTGGTGGGCGCCAAACTGGCGGCGCACTGGTTCAGCAGCTGCCTGCCTCTGATCCTGGCCAGCCCGGTGCTGGCCCTGCAATTCGGCCTGTCGCCGCAGGCCATCGGCATCCTGGTCCTGTCGCTGCTGCTGGGCACGCCGACGCTGGCGCTGGTCGGCGGGCTGGGCGCGGCGCTGACGCTGGGCCTGCGCGGCGGCGCCCTGCTGCCGCTGCTGGTGCTGCCGCTGTATGTGCCGGTGCTGATCTTCGGCGCTGGCGCGGTGTCGGCCTCGCACGCCGGCATGGGCGCCGGACCGCAATTGTCATTGCTGGGCGCATGCCTGTGCCTGGCCATCCTGTTATGCCCCTGGAGCGCCTCGGCGGCGCTGCGCGTGGCGCTGGACTGAGGACGCCATGCACAAGCATCCTGCCCTGAATGCGTATCCGCCCGCCGCGGCAGCCGGCGCGGGCTGGCTGCGCTACGCCTCGCCCGCTGCCTTCTATCCGCTGGCCGGCCGCATGATTCCGTGGCTGGCGCTGGGCGCCGCGCTGTTCGCGGCCGCAGGCCTGTATGTGGGGCTGGCCGTCGCCCCCACCGACAGCCAGCAGGGCGAGGTCTACCGCATCCTCTTCATCCATGTCGGGGCGGCCTGGATATCGATGTTCCTGTACCTGGTCATGGCGCTGTACGCCACGCTGGGACTGATCTTCAATACCCGCCTGTCGTTCATGATGATGCGGGCGCTGGCTCCCACCGGCGCGCTGTTCACCTTCCTGACCCTGTGGACCGGCGCGCTGTGGGGCAAGCCGACCTGGGGCGCCTGGTGGGTATGGGACGCGCGGCTCACCTCCGAACTGATACTGCTGTTCCTGTACCTGGGTTTCATGGCCTTGCAGGCAGCCGCTGCCGACGACGCGCAGCGCGCCGACCGCGGCGGCGCCATCCTGGTGCTGGCGGGCGTGATCAACGTGCCCATCATCTATTTTTCGGTGCGCTGGTGGAGCACGCTGCATCAGGGCGCATCGATCAATCTCACCACCGCGCCCAGCATGGCCCATATCATGGTGACCGCGATGCTGCTGATGGTGGCGGCGTTCTGGCTCTATAGCGCAGCGGCCGCGCTGGCGCGCGTGCGCGGCATCATTGCCGAGCGCGAGCCGGGTGCGGTCCGTGCGGACCGGACGCGGCGGGAGGCGGCATGAGCTGGCAAGCGCTGTTCTCGCTGCAAGGCCACAGCCCCTATCTGCTGGGCGCGTACGGCGTGACGCTGGCGCTGATCGGCCTGGAAGCGTTGGTGTTATGGCGCCGTAGCCGCGCCCGGCGCGCGGCGCAGAATACCGCCCGCGCTGACGGGACGGCGCGATGAGCCCGCGCAAGCGCCGCGCGCTGGCCATCCTGGGCGGCCTGGGCCTTCTGGCCGCGGCCGCCGCGCTGGTGCTCAATGCCCTGCAATCCAACTTGGTGTTTTTCTTCAGCCCCACGCAGGTGGTGGCCAAGGAAGCGCCCGCCAGCGGCAGCTTCCGCGTCGGCGGCCTGGTGGAGCAAGGGTCGCTGCGCCGCGAGGCCGACGGGCTGACGCTGCGCTTCGTGGTGACGGACACCGCGCACACCGTACCGGTGACCTACCAGGGACTGCTGCCCGACCTGTTCCGCGAGGGTAAGGGCGTGGTGGTGGCCGGCAAGCTGGGGCCGGACGGCGTGTTCCGCGCCACCGAGGTGCTGGCCAAGCACGACGAGAACTACATGCCGCCCGAGGCCGCCGATGCGCTCAAGCGCGCGGGCGCCGGGCCCAACGCCATGCGCGCGGAGGCGCAATGATTCCCGAGATCGGCCTGTTCAGCCTGATCCTGGCGCTGCTGGTGGCGCTGGCGCAAGGCGTGCTGCCGCTGGTGGGCGCAGCCACCGGCTGGCAGGCGGGGCTGAGGGTGGCGCGGCCCGCCGCCATCGGCCAGTTCGGCCTGACCACCGTGGCCATAGGCTGCCTGGCCTGGGCGTTCGTGGACAACGATTTTTCCGTGCTGTACGTGGCCGCGAATTCGCATGCGGACCTGCCCGCCGCCTATCGCTTCGCGGCGGTGTGGGGCGGACATGAAGGATCGCTGCTGTTGTGGCTGTACCTCCTGACCGCCTGGACCCTGGCCGTGGCGCTGTGCAGCCGCCGCCTGCCCCTGCCCTTCGTCGGCCGTGTGCTGGCGGTGATGGGCTGGATCAGCGTGGGCTTTCTGCTGTTCCTGCTGTTCCTGTCCAACCCCTTCGAGCGCCTGATGCCGCCCGCCATGGCCGGACGCGACCTGAATCCGCTGTTGCAGGATCCGGGAATGATCGTGCATCCGCCCATGCTGTACATGGGTTACGTCGGTTTCTCCGTGGCCTTCGCCTTCGCCATCGCGGCGCTGCTGTCGGGCGAACTGGACGCCATGTGGGCGCGCTGGGTGCGCCCCTGGACGCTGGCGGCCTGGACCTTCCTGACCATAGGCATACTCCTGGGCAGCGCCTGGGCCTATTACGTGTTGGGCTGGGGCGGATGGTGGTTCTGGGATCCCGTGGAAAATGCCTCCTTCATGCCCTGGCTGGCGGGCACCGCGCTGATCCATTCCCTCATCGTGACCGAGAGGCGCGGCGCTTTCCGCAGCTGGACCGTGCTGCTGGCGATCTGCACGTTTTCGCTCAGCATCCTGGGGACGTTCCTGGTGCGCTCGGGCGTGCTGACCTCCGTCCATGCCTTCGCCGTGGATCCCGGACGCGGCCTGTACATACTGGGATTCATGCTGGTGATCGTGGGTGGATCGCTGGCGCTCTATGCCTGGCGCGCCCCCACGGTAGGCCTGGGCGGCGGATTCTCGCTGCTGTCGCGCGAATCCCTGCTGCTGTCCAACAATGTGGTGCTGACGGTGGCGGCGGGCTCGGTGCTGCTGGGCACGCTGTATCCGGTCGTGCTGGACGTGCTGGAGTGGGGCAAGATCTCCATCGGTCCGCCCTATTTCGAAGCCGTGTTCGTGCCGCTGATGACGCCGGCCATTTTCCTGATGGGCGTCGGTCCGGTGGCGCGCTGGAAGCAGGCAGAGCTGCCCGACCTGGGCCGCCGCCTGCGCGTGGCCTTCGCAGTCAGCGTCGCGACCGCGGTCCTGCTGCCGCTGGCCATGCCGGGCCCGGCGCGGCTGGGGTCGCCCATGGTGATGCTGGGGCTGTGGCTGGCCGCCTGGTCGGTCGCCAGCGCCGCGGCGCACGCCTGGCAGCGGCTGACGGACGGCGACGGCCAATGGCTGCGTCGGCTGGGCCGCCAGCCGCGTTCCTGGTACGGCATGCTGCTGGCGCACGCGGGTGTAGGCATCTTCATTGCCGGGGTCACCCTGGCCAACGGCTATGAAGTCAAGCAGGAGCTGCGGATGGAGCTCGGCTCCACCCAGGAAGCGGGCGGCTACGCCTTCACCTTCGCCAGCATTGCCCCGGCTGCCGGGCCGAACTACAGCGCGCAGCGCGCCGTATTCCCGGTGACCCGGGACGGCAAGCCGGTGCTGACGCTGTATCCGGAAAAGCGCCTCTACACGGTGCAGGACATGGCGCTGAGCCAGGCCGACATCGACAGCGGCTTCACCCGCGACCTGTTCGTGGCGCTGGGCGAACCGGTGGGCGACAAGGCCTGGACGGTGCGCCTGCAGGTCAAGCCCTTCATGACCTGGATCTGGACAGGCTGCATCCTGATGGCGCTGGGTGGTCTGTTGGCGGCCGGCGACAAGCGCTACCGCCGCGCCCAGGAACCTGCGCGCGTGCCGCAATCGGCCATGCCCGGCGCCGCGCGACCCACGCGGGAGGGAGCCTGATGCTGCGTTACCTGGTGCCGCTGGCCGCCTTCCTGGCCATGGCCGTGTTCCTGGCGATGGGCCTGTCGCGCGATCCGCGGGCGGTTCCCTCGGCCATGATCGACAAGCCCGCCCCCGCCATCGGCCTGCCCGTGCTGCTGGATCCCGGCAAAAAGCTGGAGGTGCAATCGCTGCGCGGCCAGGTCTGGCTGCTGAATGTGTGGGCATCCTGGTGCGGGCCATGCAAGGACGAACTGCCGGTGCTGCGCGAAGCCGCCCGGCGCCACGGTATTCCGCTGTACGGCTTGAACTACAAGGACAAGCCGGAAGAAGCCGAAGCCTGGCTGGCGCGCAACGGCAATCCCTACATCGCATCCGCCAGCGACATCGACGGCCGCGTCGGCATCGAATATGGCGTGTACGGCGTGCCCGAGACCTTCGTGATCGACCGCGACGGCCGCATCCGCTACAAGCAGCTGGGCCTGATCACGCCCGAGATCTGGCGCGACCGCATCCAGCCCGCCATCGAGGCGCTGCGATGAAGCGGCCCGCTGCCCTGTCTTGCAGCCTGTTGCGGGCCGCCCTCCGCGCCCTGCTGCTGGCGCTGGCCTTGGCCGCCGCCGCGCGCGCGCAAGTCCACGCCGGCGCCGCGCAGCCCTTGCCGCCTGTCCTGGAACAACGCGCCGACAAGCTGGCCCATGGACTGCGCTGCCTGGTGTGCCAGAACCAGACCCTGGCCGAGTCGAACGCGCCATTGGCCCAGGACATGCGCAAGCTGATCCGCGATCAATTGGCGGAAGGCCGCAGCGACACGCAGATCATGCAGTTCTTCGAAGACCGCTATGGCGACTTCGTGCGCTACGACCCGCCCTTCAAACCCATCACCTGGCTGCTGTGGCTGGGACCCTTCGCCCTGCTGGCGCTGGGCTTCGTGGTGCTGGTACGCACCTTGAAGCGCCGCGCCGGCGCGCGCGCCCCCCTGACCGCCGACGAACGCGCGCGCGCGGCGCGCTTCCTGGATACCGGCTCATGACCACACTCTGGATCATCGTGGTGCTCCTGCTGCTGGCGACCCTGCTCTGCCTGGTCCCGCCCTTGCTGCGGCGCGCGCCCGCCGCGCAACCCGAATCCGAGGCCAATGTGCGCGCGTTCTATCTGGCGCAGCGCGAGCAGTTGCGCCGCGACATGGACAACGGCAGCCTCACTGCCGCCGCCGGCATGCGTGCGGAAGAAGAGCTGCAGCGCGACCTGCTGCAGGATCTGGACTTGCGGCGCGGGCGCAGCGCGCCCTGGGCCGGGCAGCGCGCGGGCATCACCGCCGCCTGCCTGCTGACCGTGCTGATCCCGGTGGCGGCCGTGCTGCTGTACGGCCAATTGGGCAACCCGCGAGCGGCGGCCAGCGCCAGCGCGGGCCAGCCCGCCGAACCCCACGCGGCCGATACCGGCACCGACATGACGCTGGCCATCAATACGCTGGCCCAGCGGCTGCGGACTGCGCCCGATGACGCCGACGGCTGGTACATGCTGGCGCGTTCGTATGAAACCCTGGGACGCTATGTCGATGCAGTGGCGGCCTACCAGCAGGTGCTGCGCCTGGTCCCGGGCCAGCCCGCGGTACTGGCCGACCTGGCCGACGCGCTGCTGTCGGCCAACCAGGGCAACCCCGACGAAGCCTCCATCGCGGCAGTGGCGCAAGCCCTCGCCGCACAACCGGACCAGCCCAAGGCCCTGGCCCTGGCCGGCATGATGGCGTTGCGCCGCGGCGACGCCGCCGAGGCGCTGGCGCATTGGGAACGGTTGCAGGCCCAGTTGCCGCCGGACTCGGAAGCCGCGCGGCAGATCCAGTCCAACATCGCGCAGGCGCGCGCCATGGCGGCCGCGCCTGCCAGTACAACTGCCGGCGCATCGACCGCGGCATCCGCGGCTTCGCCCCCCGGATCCGCCCCTGTCTCGGCATCGGCTCCTGCGTCCGCCGGCGCAGCGCCCGCGCCCTCCGCGACCGCCGCCCGCATCAGCGGACGCGCCAGCATCGCCGACGCGCTGCGCGGGCGGGTCCAGCCCTCCGACACCGTGTTCATCCTTGCGCGTCCCGAGGAAGGGTCGCGCATGCCGCTGGCAATCCTGCGCATGCAGGTCTCGGACCTGCCGCGGGATTTCGTGCTGGACGACAGCAGCGCCATGTCGCCGGACGCGACCTTGTCGCGCGCCAGCAAGGTGCGCGTGGAGATCCGCGTCAGCAGGTCCGGCACCGCAGCCGCGCGGCCGGGCGACCTGGGCGGCGCGCTATCCGGCGTCGGCATCCATGCGGATGGACTGACGCTAGTGGCCGATACCGTCGTGCCCTGAGGCGCACGATACCGGCCGCCTGCGTCCTCAGACCCGCTCGATCCGCGCCGGCAGCCCCTGGCGCACCGCCGCGCCGGACACCCAATCGATCCAGACGTTGGCGTGCTCGCCGCGCGTGGCGTCGCCGAATCCCAGGTCGTTCAGGTTCACGCCCGCGGCCAGCGCCGGATCGTGCGCCATGGGCTTGCCATCCACCACGTGCGCGCGGGCGCCCAACTCAGTGTGGCCGTAGCCGTGCTCGATCCCCACCGCGCCCGGCTGGATGCCGTCGCGCAGCAGCGCCAGCCCGGTCACCGCGCCGCCTGGCGTCACGATGCGCACCGCATCGCCGTTACGGATGCCCAGGCGTTCGCCGTCCTGCCGGTTGATCGATACCGGGTTGTGCGGATGCACCTGGCGCAAGCGGTTCACGCCGATGGACATGGAGCTCATCAGGTTGGACTTGAACGAGCTGAGCAGGAAGGGCCAGTCCTGCCGCGTGTATTGCGCGCGCATGTCGCTGCCGTCGGCCAGCCGCGTCGGGTACCAGGTCGGACAGCCGCTGTAGCGCTCGCCCGTCATGGAATGGCGAAAGCCCGCCAGTTCCTCGCTCCAGACCTGCAGCGGCTTGGCATAGGCCATGCGCGTCTGCCGCGTTCCGCCCTCTTCCACCCAGGCATCCTGCACTTTGTCGAAGCGCCCACCGCGGCTCATCACCATGGCCACCTGACGCCATTCGCCCGGTTTGAGCTTCTGCTGCAATAGCGCGCCATAGCGGTCCACGCCGGTGAGCGCCATGTCGTCGTCGCTGGCCTCGGGCACGGGCTTGCCGGCCGCGAAGGCAATGTTGGCGATGCCGCGCAGGAAGAAGTCCTCCGGCGTGTCCAGCGCGTACTTGGCGCCGTCCTTGTCGGAGATGGCGCCCGCGCCGAAGCCCGGCATGCCCAGCCGCTTGGCGCAAGCGATCAGGAAGGTTTCCAGGCAGACCGGCTCATCCGTGGCGGTACGCGCCACGCGCGGCTGCACGGCCGGCCAGCGCACGGTGGACGCCTTGGCCACCACGTCCGCCCAGGGCGCGGAGACGCCCCAGCTTTCGTAGGTCACCGTATCCGGCACGATGTAGTCGGCCAGCGCGTTGGTCTCGTTGATGAAGGGATTGATCGATACCGACAGCGGCAAGAGGCGCGGATCCTTCATCTTGTCGATGATGACGTTCTTCAGGCCGGCGATGCCGTAGATCGGGTTGCTCATGTGGTTGAACCAGACCTTGGCATGGTACGGATAGCCCGCCAGCGCGGACGCCAGCATTTCCGAGCTGAGCCCGCCGGTGGCCGGATACCAGGGCGCCGCGGCCGGATAGGCCGATTGGCCGGCGGCCTTTTTGCGCTTGAACTCGCTGGACTTCTCGTACGGGAAGCGGTTGCGCGACAGGCCCACGCCCTTGGGCGTGGCGCGGTTGGCAAAGCCCGCGATGTTGTAGCGCGGCCCCTGCCCATAGGGCGGGAACGGACCCGCGTCCAGCACCAGGCCGCCTTCCACGTTGAGGTTGCCCACCAGCGTGTTCAGCATGGCGATGGCATAGGCCGTATAGAAGCCCGAGCCGCTCATGGTGCCACCGTGCGCATCGGCCACGGCGCGCTTGCCGTAGCTGGTGAAACGCTCGGCCAGCGACGCGATCTTGGCGGCCGGCACGCCGCTCAGTTCCGCGTATTCGTCCAGCGTCTTGCGGCGCGCTTCCTCGCGCAGCAGCGACAGCGAACTGCGCACGCGCAGCGCTTCTGGCGCGCCATCCATGCCGGGCGCGGCGACCGCGTCGTCCACGAACAGCGTGGCGGGCGCGACCGCGGTGTGCGGCGCCAGCGTGCCGTCTTCCAGGCGCACGACGTACACGTCTTCCCACTTCTCGCCGGCATCGGCCGGACGCGGCCAGCCCAGGTCGGCGCCGCGCAGGAAACTGCCCAGGCGGGGATGACCAGGTTCCGCCACCACCAGATGGGTGGCGTTGGTCCAGGCCGCCTCGCCCGCGGCCTTCATGGCCGCAGGGCCGGGCTGCGCCAGCGCGCGGGCATCGTAACGTTCGTTGTCCAGGATCCAGCGGATCAGGCCCATGGCCAGACCCAGGTCGCCGGCCGGATTGACCGGCACCCATTCATTGCCCGATCCCGCCGACAGGCTGGACGAGGCAGGCAGCATCGGCGACACGACCACGTACGTAAAGCCAGTCTCTTCCGGCCGCACGCGGGCCTCGGCCAACTGGCGGGCCTGGCGCTGGAACGGGTTGCCGGCCTGCGCCGGCGCCGCGCCGATGAACAGGCCGAAGCGCGCGTTGTCCCAATCCGGCTTGCCGTGGGGCATGCCCTTCAGATCGCCCAGCGCCGCCCCCGCGCCCACGCGGAAGCTCTGGCCGCAATAGGAACCGTGGTTGCTGAAATTCACCGTGCCGAACGATTGCCCGGCAAAGCGCTGGATCAGCGGCGTACGGCCTTCGTTGGACGCGTCGGTGAACAGGAACTGGTTGACCTTGGCGCCATACTCGGGATTCTGCGGATCCAGCGGCGTTTCGCGGTCAAAGATGGCGCGCAGGCCGTCCACCTGGCCTTCGCCAAACAGATCGCCGCCTTCGCAGACTTCCTGAACCAGCTGTTCGAACGAGATGGTCTGCCACTTGCCCTCGCCGCGCTTGCCCACGCGCTTGAGCGGCTGCAGCACGCGGAACGGGCTGTTCATCTGCTCCAGCATGGCCGAGCCGCGCGCGCAGGACGTGGCGCGTCCTTCCAGGCCGTTGTCGCCGCCCAGTTGCGCATAGACGTCGCGCACCGGCGCTTCCATCGCGGCCGGTCGGGTCGTGGCCAGCGGATGGTAGGGGTTGCCGGCCACGCGCAGGATGCGGTTTTCCTTCGTGTCCACGCGCAGGCGCACGCCGCACTGGGTCCAGCAGCCCAGGCAGCTGGAGGGGCTGACCGTCTGGCCCGGCTGGGCGCTGAGCACGCCGGTCAAGGGATCGATGCGGAATTCCGGCGTCAGTGAATTGCCGCGCACGGCATGCGCCGTGGGCACGCCCGCCGTGCCTTGCGCCAGGCCCTTCACGGCCCGGACCACGGTCTCGCCGTAGCCCGCCGCGAACGCCGCCATGCCGCCGGCGACCACGCCGCCGCGCACCATCAGCTTGCGCCGCGCCTCGTCGCGCGGCTGATTGGCGGCCTCGTCCGGCGGGGCGTCGCGCTTGTCGTCTTCGTGTTGCTTGTCCATTGCTTTCATTCCATGTTCTTTCGTCTAGGGCCTGTGCACACACAGGCCCGGGCGGCGGCGCTCAGGCCGCCACGCCCCGCGTGCGCGCCGGAAACAGTTCCAGGGCGTAGGTCACGGCGGCGATCAGCGCCACGCACAGGCCCAGCACGCCCACCATGCCCAGCAACCCATCGCTGCCCCAGGGCATGTCGTACAGGTAGAGGCCGGCGCCGTACTTCGGCACGCCCTGCACGCTCATGAAGACCACCCAGCGGAAGATCCAAGCAGCCGCCAACATGGTCAATGCCAGCGCCGCTGAAGGCAGCGGCGCGGCCAGCGTGCGCGCCGGGCGTTGCAACAGCGCGATCATGCAGAAGCCGGTCGCCACCGCGCCCGCCAGGCTGACGCGCCAGATCGGGAACTCGGCGAACAGGCGCAGCGCGGCGTCGAACGAAGGGTCCATGCCCAAGAGGCCCAGCAGCGCCCAGGCGCCGGCGCCCAGCGCCATCATCACCACCGCCGTCACGCTCAGGCTGCGCAACAGTTCCACCGGCATGGCCTGCGTGCCGCCCCGCAGCCAGCGGCCCACCAGGAACATGGCTCCCAGCGCGCCCAGCCAGGCGGTCAGCGCAAAGTTCACCGGCAGGAACACCGTGTGCCACAGCGGCCGCGAACGCAGCACCATGACCTCGGCGCCGGTATAGACCAGGATCGACAGCGCCGACACCGCCAGCGCCATGCCCAGCGCGCGCACCCAGCCGATGCGGCCCCACCACCAGGCGGCGCAGAACAGCAGCGCCAAGGTCACGAACACCGGCAGCAGCAAGGCGCCCAGCCACATCCAGGACCAGGGCGTGAAATGCGCGTAGAAGTGCCAGAAGCGGCCCGGCTGGTGCAGGTCCGCCAACAGCGACACGGGTGCGGCGATGGCGCTGACCAGCAGCACCGTCACGGCCGCGGGCAGCAACCGGCGGGCGGGCGAACCCGCGCTGCCAAAGGCCGCGAAAGCGGCGGTCAGCGCAGTGGTGGCGCTGATGCCGATGAGGAAGAAGTACTGCACGGCCCACGGCAGCCAGGCGGCGTCGTAGACCGGGGTCAACAATTCAGAGATCTGCATGGTCATCCCCTTCGATGGCTCAATGACCGCCAGCCAGCCGCACGCCGGCCTGGCCGTCGACCTGGTGGACGAACGCATCGGGCAGGCCGATGTAATAGACGTGGGGATCGGTCTTCATTTCGGGCTTGAGCACCTTGATGTCCTGCTTGTGCTCGACCAGCAGCTTGGAAATGGCGCTGTCGGGATCATTCATGTCGCCGATGACGCGCGCGCCGCCCACGCAGCTCTCCACGCAGGCCGGCAGCAGCCCGGCTTCCAGACGGTGCTCGCAGAACGTGCATTTGTCGGCGGTCTGCGTTTCGTGGTTGATGAAGCGGGCGTCGTAGGGACAGGCCTGCACGCAATAGGCGCAGCCCACGCAGCGCTCGTTATCGACCAGCACGATGCCGTCTTCACGCTGGAAGGTGGCCTGCACCGGACAGACGGGCACGCAAGGCGGGTTGTCGCAATGGTTGCAGAGGCGCGGCAGCATCACCATGGAGGCGGGGCCGCCGGCGTCGGGCAGGACTTCGTATTGCAGGACGGTGGTGCGGAACTGCCCGATGGGAGGCAGGTTCTCCATGGAGCAGCTGACCGTACAGGACTGGCAACCGATGCACTTGCGCATGTCGACCACCATTCCGTAGCGCTTGCCCGGCATGCCCGGACGGCGCGGCGGCTGGCCGTTGATGCCGGTGGCCTCGGCGCGGATGGGAATGACGGTGGCCGCGGCCCCCAACCCCAATAAGCCCTTCAGGAAGCCACGTTTACCCGGGAGTGGCGGTTCCGGGGGGCTGGCGGGGGTACTCATAGTGCTTCTCCAAGCGTTAATTCTGTTACGGGAATTAACTTATCACTTGGAGTTATATAGAGACTTGATAAGGATCAAACCGGGGACGGATAAGCGTAAACCCGGAGCCGGTCCGCAACCCAACCCGTCAATCATCGACCTTGAGCGCCCGGCCCCAGGCGGCCAGCTTGTGCTCGAACGAGGCCGCCGCATGCGCCGGGCTGGTCGACGGCAAGTCCATGTATTCCAACGGCACGGCCAGCCCCGGCAGCACGTGGCGGCGGTACATCGCCGCGGCCTTGGCGCCGTTGAAGCAGACCCGGACGATGCCAGGGTGGCGTTCAAGGAAGGTGGCGAAGTCATTGGCGACCAGGGTGTCGCCACGGATATCGGCGTCCAGGCTGCCGGGACGTTCACAGGCCTGCAGCACGTCCCACAAGGCGATGCCGGCAGCCTGCAGGGCCAGCAGGCGCTGTGCATAGTCCAGGCCGGGATCGAAGCCGAAGACGCTGGCCGCGATGGGCCAGAAGGCGTTGCGCGGATGGGCGTAATAACGGCCCTGCCTGAGCGATGCCACGCCGGGCATCGAACCCAGCACCAGCACGCGCGCGCCAGCCCCCGCCACCGGGGCGAAGCCCTGGACCTGATCGTTATTGCCGCCCGCCTGGGCCGTGCGCATGCCGTCTTCCATGCCCAAAGGATACGCCAGCCGCGAGTTCCGCCTCCACTGTCCGATCCATGGAACAGTGCTTATCAATGCCAGGGACTACCGCCGAAGAGGTGGCGCCCTTATCTTATTAATCATGACGGACGGCCCCGCTGGGGCCGCGCAACAGGAAATACGACCATGAAGAAGATCCTCGGATTGCATGCCAGCCCCCGTCCCCACTGGGTGGGCGACGGCTTCCCGGTGCGCTCCATGTTCTCCTACAACGACAAAGGCAAGAACACCAGCCCGTTCCTGCTGCTGGACTACGCCGGCCCGGCGCAGTTCGAGCCGGCCGAACATCCGCGCGGCGTCGGGCAGCATCCGCACCGCGGCTTTGAAACCGTGACCATCGTCTACAGCGGCGAAGTCGAGCACCGCGATTCCACCGGCAACGGCGGCGTCATCGGTCCCGGCGACGTGCAATGGATGACGGCGGCCTCCGGCATCCTGCATGAAGAGTTCCATTCCCACGCCTTCACCCGCAAGGGCGGCGAGCTGGAAATGGTGCAGCTCTGGGTCAACCTGCCCGCCAAGGACAAGATGGCGCCGGCCGGCTACCAGGGCATCCTCGACGCGGACATCCCGACGGTGGACCTGCCGGACGGTGCGGGCAAGCTGCGCGTGATCGCGGGCAACTACGCGGGTCACGCGGGACCGGCGCGCACCTTCACGCCGATGGACGTGTGGGACGTGAGGCTGGCCGCCGGCAAGTCGGCGACCTTCCCCGTCGCCGAAGGCCGCAACAGCATGCTGGTCGTTCTGCGCGGCACGGTGCTGGTCAACGGGGAAACCGTGGCGCGTGATGCGCAGCTGGCGCTGTTCTCCCTGGAGGGCGAGGACATCACCGTCGAAGCCAACAACGACGCGGTGTTCCTGGTGTTGAGCGGCGAGCCCATCGACGAGCCGGTGGTCGGCTACGGCCCCTTCGTGATGAACACGCAGGCGGAAATCGTCGAAGCGATCCAGGACTTCAACGCCGGACGCTACGGCAAGATGCACTGAGGCAACAGGGCCGGCTGGCCTCTCGTCCCGCGCAGCGGGGCGGGACGCTAGGACCGGCCCTGTTCTTGCGCGCCCCGCCGCAAGCGGCCCAGCCTGAGGCCGTCGCGGATGTTCAGTCCGATCAGCGCCAGGTTGGCCGCGCCTGCCGCCAGCTCCAAGACCTGCACCCCGTAGAACACCCCGTCCAGCAAGCCCGCCTGCGCGCGCAGCGCCAGGAACACCGCCGCGGGAACCAGAATCAGCAAACCATTGGCCGCGATGAAGGGCATGCGTCTACGCTTGGCCAACAGCAGCGGATGCCTGCCCTTGCCGCCCATCAGGAAGCCGCTGGCGGCGGTCAGCATCATGACGGGCACGAAACCCAACAGCGCATAAGCGATGGCAAGCTTGACCTGGGCCACCGCGGATGCGGCCAGGAACAGTTCGGACGCCACTGTCGAGATCCAAAACGCCGCCAGAAACAGCAGCGTCAACAGGGCGGCAGCGGCATGGATTCTATGTTTCATGATCTTGCTCCGGTGGCGCGGGAACGTGCGCGGCCAGCAGGCCCGCCAGCACCATCCCCGCCGTTTCCAGTTCAGCGGCGCTGAAGCCGCCGGCCAGTTGGCGCGCGCGCTCCTTCCAGCGCGCGTCGATGGCGCCATAGACGCGCCGCCCCCCATCGGTCAGCTGGTACAGCGGCGAGCGTTTGTGCTGCGGATTGGGGCGGACCTCCACCAGTTGCGCCTCGGACAGCAGGTTCAGCTGCTTCTGCGCGCCCTGGCGCGTCACGCCCATCGCGGCGGCGACCTGCGGCGCGCTCAGAGGCTGTCCCGCCAGCGCCAGGGCGCCCAGCATCTGCCAGCGGGCGCTCGTCAGCGCCTCGGGCGCGACGAAGGCGTCGCCCCAGTCAAGCAGCGCGCCGTTCAACTGGAACAAGGTCAGGATCACCCCGGTGAGCCGTTCTTCCTTGGTTGGATTCATTTCTGGCCTCCTGTGCATTGCCTAATTGACAACCAGTTTCCAATATTGGAAACCGGTTGTCAATATACGCTTGCAAGAGGTTTTCTGCGCATGTCGGATAGCCGACGCCAAAATCGGATAGGTCCGGCCTCCTCTGGACGGGTTTTCCACCAGTCCGCCCTGTCCGGCGCAGCTTTACTATCAAAGCCTTCAAGGCCCCGGCAGTGGAGTTTCCCCATGCTCGACACGATGCAGTCCGCCACCAGCACGACTTGGCCGCCGGCCGCGCCGCGGATCGAGTCGGTCCTGGGCCTGCCGGCGCAGCAATTGTTCGCCTCCGGCGATCTGGACGAAGCCCGCTCCATGGTCGGCCGCGTGATGCGTCCGCACCACCTGGGCGTGGTCGGCGCGCTGCAGCGCCTGGACGCCCGCATGCACCACCAGCCGCTGGGCGAGGTCTCGCTGAATCGCCTGCGCTATGGTGCCAACGTCGAAATCCGTCCCGGTCCGCTCGAGGACTTCTTCCTGGTGCAGATGCCGTTGTCGGGCTGCGCCCGCATCAGCAGCGGCCCGCAGCAAGTGGATTCGACGCCCGAGGTCGCGTCGGTCGTCAGCCCGGACGACGACCTGGCCATGCGCTGGGCCGACGACAACGACCAGTTCATGCTGCGCGTGGGCCGCTCGCTGCTGGAACGCATCCTGGTGGGCCATCTGGGCTGCGCGCTGGATCGGCCGCTGCGCTTCCAGCTGGGGTTCCGCTGGCGCGAATGCCCGGCCTGGCGCTGCCTGATGAGCTATCTGCTGGACTGCTCCACCCAGCACGCGAACCTGGCCGAGCACAAGCTCATCGTGCATCAGATGGAACAGCTGGTCGCCGCCACCTTGCTGGCGGCCCAGCCCCACAACTACACCGGCGCCCTGCCCGGCCGGCGTGGCGCAGTGCTGCCGCGCCACGTGCGCAGCGTGCAGGACTATTTGCAGGCGCATGCGCACGAACCGGTCACGGCCGAGCAGCTGGCGCGCATCGCCGGCGTCAGCGTGCGCAGCCTGTACGCGGGGTTCAAGGAATTCCTGGGCGTGAGCCCCATGCATTACCTGCGCGACCTGCGCATGGAACGCGCGCATGCGGAACTGATCTCGGGCGAGACCCGCAACATCGCCGGGGTGGCGCTGCGCTGGGGCTTCGCGCACATGGGGCGCTTCAGCGCCGGATATAAGGAACGCTACGGCGTGAGTCCCAGCCAGAGTTTGCGGCGACGCGGGTGAGGCGGCGGCGCTTCAGGGTCGGGCTGGCGCAGCCGGCTTGGCCTTGGCAGAGGAGTCCTGCGCCATGACCTCCCGCGCGATTTGATTGATCCTGGGAGCGGCCTTCATGGCGCCGTCCTTGTGCTGTGTCAGGAATTGACGCGCGTAGTACCGCTCGAGCTCGCAGGGGTTCGGATTCTTGCCCGTAAAGCCCACGGAAGCCTCTATCAACTTGCCGGCATGCGCCTGCTCGGCCAAGACGCGCTTGCGCATGGCCTGGATTTTTTCCGCCGCGTCCTTGCGCCCTTCCTGGGAATTCAAGCGCTGGGCGAGCCTGGCGCGCAGCGCGGCCGGGTCTGTCGGCGCGCGGGCCAGGTCCATGCCCAGGCTCGCTTGGGCCAGGGCCATGGCCACCATCCCCTGGACCTCCGGCCCGTCTGCCGGGTACAGCCTGCAGGCTGCAATGAAACCCATGTGCGCGACCGCCTTGTCGCCCAGCCACTCCTGGCCGCCGTCGCTACCCATTGGAAAGCCCAAGGAGTTACGCATTGGCTCCTGCACTTCAAAGCTGCTGCTCGTGTTCTGTGCCACGGCAAGTCCGCCGCACAAGCAAAGCGCCAACGCCGAAACTGTTCTTTTCATCGTTTTCCCCGTAAGCGCTCGCCGGCGCGGATATCTCCACGCGGGATGCTATTCCACCGTCAGCCGGAATGGTGAGCGAGGCGCGAAAACCCCCGTGGGAGCGGGCCTGCAGTTGCATCCCAACAACGCCTGCATTGTTCCGCGAGCGCGAGGACTCCCTCGACGAGGCCCAGCTTGTTCGGTTTGCCGTCCAAGGACTCCAGGGGCAAGGCAAGCAGCCGGCCCGCCGAACGGCCCGTCGCCTAGGGCTGTTCGACCCATGGCGCCGCCGCCTCGGCCCGGTTCCAGAGACGCCAACCATGCCGGTAGGCGTGCTGCAAATAGGGTCCACGCAAGATTCGAGGCTCACTGTCCGTGGCCTGTTCCGTGCCGAGCAAGTGCAGAACCTGGGTCCAGTCCGCCAGCCCGCACCGGGCGCCGCGCAATGCCGCATCCGCAAGCCGTCCAGCCTCCTCGACCGATTCCGCCCGCACCAGGAAACAGGTATCCGCGCCATCCGGACCGCCAGTGTACGGGTCCTCGGATTCGTTGCCCCAGCGTATCGCTTCGTACAGATTCATGTCCCTGCCCCGTCCCATCGACAGCGCAACGATACCAGCAGGACAGCCCCGCAGAGACGGACAGCCAGGGCCTTCCAGTGCAGCCGCCAGACCTAGAACGGTATCCCCAGCTTCACATACAGCTGCGCGCCCTCGGGCCGGTTCTTGACCTTGAAGTCCTGCTGCCATTTGGCCGTGAACAGCCAGCCTTTTTCATTCATGTAGCGCACCGAGGGGCCGAAGCCGAAAGCGCGGGCGCGGCCGGCGGCGCTGTTCGGGCCGCTGTCGTCGGTGACTTGCTGGAAGGCGTAGCCGCCCACCCCCAGCACCCAGCCCTTGCCCACGCCCCAGCCCAGCGCGTAGTCGGCGTGCAGGGCCTGGCCTGAACGCGTATCGGTGGCGGAATTGGTGAAGTTGAAGTCGTACATGACTTTCAGGTCGGCGTTGAAGCCGTCCGGGCTGATGCGGCTCAGGGCGAACACCGGCTGCGCGGTCCAGTAGTTCTTGCCCAGGCTGGACGGGTCCTTGCGGTCGTATTCGCCGGTGGGCGCGTACATGTCCAACCCCACCACGTAGTGCAGGCTTTCGGACGGGTGATAGCCCAGCGCCACGCCCAGCGTCATGTCGCCCAGGCCGGTGCTGCGGTTGCGTTGCCCAGCAGCCTTGGCGGTCACGTCCAGCAGCGGCGCGATGGCGTGGAAGGCCAGCTGGCCGCCCATGACCTGCTGCTGCGTAACCCAGATCAGGCGCGGCGCCAGCACATTGACGTCCACCTTGAAGCCGGGCACCGGCACGCGCTGGCCGTCGTTGCCGCGCAGCGTGTCGTAGCGCGCCCCGCCGGCATAGACCAGCATGTGCACGCCGGGCGGCGGCAGCGCGCCCGACATGAAGTTCTCCAGTCCGTCCGGATAGATGCCCAGGCCGCCGCCCTCCGTGGCCTGGGCTCCCGTGCCAGCCAGCGCCAATGCCAAGGCGCCAGCAAGCCGCCGGATTTTCAGGTGTCCGTTCATGTTCCCCTCCTGCCTATTTGTTGTGCGACGAGATAGCCGGAACCGCCCCCCAGGCCGGGGCCCGGGTGGGTGGCGGCGCCGATGTGAAAGAGATTGCGCAGCGGCGTGCGGTGGCCGCGCGCACCCTGGCTTCCGGCAAAGGGCCGCAGCCAGAAGAACTGGTCGGGCGAACACGCGCCCGAATAGGGGTCGCCGCCCACCAGGTTGCGGTTCAGGCCTTCCAGGTCCGCCGGCGAGTACGCCCGCCGGCCGACGATGCGCCGCGCCAGGCCCGGCATGACCCGTTCCATGCGCGCCTGCACCCGGTCGGCCATCGCCTCGCGCACGGCCTCGTTCCAGCGGCCGTCGGCAGGCGCCGCGATCTCGCCCGCGGCATCGCCCTTGATCCGCGCCGGCAGTTCCTGCATCTGCACCCACAGGATCCAGCCGCCCGGCGGCGCGCGCGTCGGGTCGACCGCGACGGGCTGGCCGATGGCCAGCGTGGGGCGCGCGGGCAGCAGGCCGTTGTTGGCCTCGGTCACCGAAGCGCAGACCTGTTCCATGCTCTCGGTCAGATGCACCAGCGGCACGTGGCGCAATTCCGGCGTCAGCCAATCCGGCGGCGCATTCAGCGCGAAATGGATCTGCATGCCGCCGCGGCCGTAGCGATAGCCAGCGGCGCGTTCTCGCACGGCGGGCGGCGCGTCGGGCAGCAACTGGCCGTACAACTGGCCGGGCGTCACATTGCAGACCACCGCTACTGTCGCGCGATATTCGCGTCCGCCTGCCAGCACGCCCACCGCGCGGCGCCGCTTGCCCTGGCCGCTTGTGATGATGCGTTCGACCTCGGCGCCGGTCTGCAGGCGGCCGCCGTGCCGTTCGATGACGGCGGCCAGCGCGTCCACCACGCCGCTGCCGCCGCCCTTGACCACCGGCATGCCGCCGGCCACGACCGCGGCAAAGGTCAGCTTGCCGATCAGCGCGGAACAGGCGTCGTCCGGACCCAGGCCGGTGTGCAGTACCCAGGGCGCGATCAGTGCACGCGCGGCATCAGACTGCAACGCGCGTTCTGACCAGCGGCGAAAGCTCTCCATCGAGTCGGCGGCAAAGGCGGCCAGGCCGTCCATGCCGCGCTTGCGCCATTCGCCGAATAGCAGCTTGAGCATGCCCGCGCCGTAGGGATTCTGGCCCAGCAGGCCGAAGGTCAGCGCCGCGTCCTCGCCGAACAGGCGCTGCGCCATGGCGCCGAAGGCTGCGCCATCGCCGGGCGCCCAGGCATCCAGCCGCCGCGCGCTGTCCGCCACATCCTGCTTCAAGGCCAGGCCCGAGCCGTCGGGCAGCACCAGCCCGGTGGCGTATTCGCCCTGCATGAATTCCAGTCCGGCTTCCTGCAACGCGGGTTTGAGCGCCGCATAGGCGGGACTGCCGACAAACAGCGGATACCAGCAGGACAGCACGTCGTGGCGGTAGCCGGGAAACAGCTCCTCGGTGCGGATGCAGCCACCCAGCCTGTCGTTGCGTTCCAGCACCAGCACGGACTTCCCGCGCTGCGCCAGCAAGGCCGCGCAGACCAGCGAATTCATGCCGCTGCCGACGATGATGACCTGCGCCTCTGACTCCAGGGGCATGATGCGCTCCGATGGGAAAACAGGCCGCCGGGGCCCGTGGACATTGAAAGGAATCGCGTGCGAGCCCTATGCGGCGCTCAACGCAGTGAAGCGCCCTGCATGGAACACCAACGGCGTGGCCGTCACGCTGGCCACGCGCAGCACCCGGCCGAACAGCAGCAGGTGATCGCCCGCGGGGCTTTGCTGGTCGTTGGCGCAGACCAGGGTGGCCACCGCCCCTTCGATGGCGGGCACGCCTTCCGGCACGTCGTGCACGGGCGCTCCCGCGAACTTGTCCGGAACAGAAGAACTGGCAAAACGCAGCGCCAACTCTTCCTGGCCGCAGGCCAGCACGCTGATGGTGAAGTGGCTGCAATCGCGGAACGCCGCCAGGTTGGGCGAATGGTTCACCAGGCTCCACAACACCAGCGGCGGGTCCAGCGACAGCGAAGCGAAGGAGTTGATGGTGAGCCCGACCCGGCGGCCGTCCGGACAGCGCGTGGCGACGATGGCCACACCGGTCGGATAGCTGCCGAGCACGCCGCGCAGGACCTTGGGATGCAGATCGGTGCAGCCCCAGTCCAGGGGCAGGCCCGCTGCGCAATCGGGCTTCATGCCGCCGCCCGCGCCGGCTGCGCCGCGATGAAAGCCTCGCAGGCCGTGGCGTCGCCCCACCAGGGGTACAGCGACGGCGGATGGTTGAAGCCGTTGGCGATGGTGCTGGCGATCGCCGGCGTGTGGTCCGCGGCCTGCAGCAATTTGAGCAGGTGCGGCGCCGGCGGCAGCAGCATGGAGTTGGTCCATTCCACCACCGCGCCTGCGTAGTCCCAGAAGCGTTCGAAGGTGCGCTGCATCCATTCGGCCGTGAACGTAGCGTCGCCATGCGCCAGAATGGCGTCCAGGTACACGGCGCAGGCCTTGGTGGCGTTGTTCGAGCCCTGCCCCGTGATAGGGTCGTTGGTCACCACCGCATCGCCCAGGCCGAACACCAGCCGGCCCGACGGCAGGGTCAGCACCGGCTTGCGCACCGTGGGCGCGAAGCTGCCGGCCAGGATGCCGTTGGCGTCGGTCAGCTCCACCGCGCTGCAGCGCTCGGCCTCCCAGGGCAGATAGCTGTGCAGGATATGCAGGCTTTGCGCCAGATGCTCCTGCGGCGACTTGATGTCGCGCCAGCAATCCATCGGCCCGCCAGGCACGCCCTCGAACACCATGATCTCGCAGGGACCGCTGATGGTCAGCGCCGGGAACACGAAGTACTCGCCCACGCCCGGAATCAGGTTGAAGGCGACGCGAGAATGATCCGGCGCCGGGCGCATGCCGTGCACATAGGTCAGCGCCAGCGCGCGCTGCGGCCGGTCGAAGCGCGACCGCAGCGCATCGCGCTCGAACAGCTTGACCACCTCGCCCTTGCCCGCGGCCAGCAGCACCAGGTCATGCGAGGCGGCCAGCAGTTCAAGTTCGGCCACGCCGCCGTCCTGGATCAGCAGCCGGCCGCCGCGTGCCGCGAACAGCTCCATCCAGGCCGGCATCTTGATGCGCTGGTCCACCGCCTGCGCGGGCCGGTCCAGGCGCGCCACCCAATCGATCAGCTTGTGGCCGGGCCGCTCCGGATGCGGGATCGCCAGGCCGATGCCGTCGACGGTCGGGCATTCCGCCTCCCACTGATTCAGGCCCAGGTCACGCTCGACCTGCAGCGAAGCATCGAACATGCACTGGCTGGACATCACTTTGCCGCGGCGGATGTCGTCCGGTTCGCGGTTGGTGACGACGGTCACCTCATAACCTTTTTCCAGCAGTCCCAACGCCAGGGGCAGGCCGGCCTGCCCTCCACCCACGATCGCGATTCGACGCATGTTTTTTCTCCTTTGTTTGGCTAGGCGGCCAGGCGCGGAATCGCGGGCTTGGCCTGTTCGGGACCCATGGTGGAATAGCCGCCATCCACCGCGTAGTCGGCGCCGGTGACGAAGCTGGCATGGTCTGAAAGCAGGAAGGCGACCACCTCGGCCACTTCGGCCGGATCGCCGGCGCGGCCCAGCAGGTGGTAGTCCGCGGCCACCCGGTCGGTCTTGGCGCGGTCGCCCTGCGTCAGCTCGTCCATCACGCGCGACCAGGTCCAGCCTGGCGACACGGAGTTGACGCGGATGCCGTCGGCGGCATAGTCCATCGCCATGTTGCGGGTGACTTGCAGCAGCGCCGCCTTGGACACCGGATAGAGCCAGCGCCCGGTCTGCGCGACGCGCGACGAAATGCTGGTGAAATTGACGATGGCCCCGCCGCCAGCGGCCAGCAGATGGGGATGGACCGCGCGCGCGGCCATCACGGCGCTGACCACGTTCACGTCGAGCGCGCGCAGCCAATCGGCGCGGCCCGATGCGGCGCCGTCGTCCAGATAGGTCGCGGCCAGGTTGACCAGGAAATCGATGCGGCCAAAATGCGCCGCGGCGTCGGCCACGCCGCGCTCCAGTTGCGCGTCGTCGGCAATGTCCACCGGCCAGAAGCGCGTGCCGGCCGGATCGGCCGCGGCCACGCGTTCGCCGCCGGCCGCGTCGATATCGAACAGTGCCACACGCATGCCGTAGGCGCGCAGCGTGGCGACCACGCCCGCGCCGATCAGCGTGGCGCCGCCGGTCACGATGGCCACTTTATTGTCCAGACCCTTCATCGCATCACCTCGCCGTTGGCTGATTGAGTGAGGCGAATACTGGCGTGGCGCGCCTGGCCCGCGTTAGCCGGATCCGGCCGACGCTATCCGCAAACTGCGCTTATTCGAGGCAAGCTTGCGCCAGGTCCAACAGGCGTGTCCGGAAAATGCGCCGGCTGTCCGTTCCCTGCGGATGCCGGCTACGCCGCTGGCCGGGCTCGGCCCGTCTTGCGCGAGGTCCGCGCGTGCTCCTTGATCAGGCGCACGAAGCGCTGCACCTGGCGGCTGGGGCGCTCGAAGCGCGAACGCACCAGGCTCAGCGACAGCGGGATGGACTCGCGCAGCGGCCGCGTCACCACGCCGGGCCAACCCTGCTGCCCGACCGAGAACTCGTCGACGATGGCCACGCCCGCGCCGACCCGGACCAGGGCGCAGGCCAGCTCGGCGCGCACGATTTCCACGGCCGGATTCCAGCTGACGCCGGCGCGCTGGAAGGCCGCTGCCACCAACTGCCCGAACGGGATGTTGCGGTTGTAGAGGATCAGCCGGCACTCGGCCAGCTCGGCCAGGCTGACTGCCCGCCTTGCGGCCAGCGGATGGCCTTGCGGCAGGATGCAGACCATCTCGCCCGTGGCCAGCGGCTCCACGACCAGATTGGGATGGTCTATCGGCAGCACCGACACGGCCAGTTCCGCCTTGCGTCCCAACAGCTCATGCGCCATGTCGGACAGCAGCGTGGTGTGGAACTTGAGCCTGACGTCGGGGTATAGCTCCATGTACTGCGCGATCACCGGCGGCACGAAGTTCAGCGCCAGGCTGGGGCTCGAACACAGGGTCAACGCGCCCTCCGGCCGCTCGGCCAGGTCGCGCGCCAGTTCGTCGATGCGCAGGGCCTCGTCGAACAGCGGTCCCACTTCCTGGAACAGGCGCTGCGCTTCAGGGGTGGGCGTAAGCTTGCCCTTGTCGCGCTCGAACAGCTGCAGGCCCAGGCTTTGCTCGGTATGGGCGATGAGACGGCTGACCGCGGGCTGCGACACGAACAGCAGCTTGGCCGCGCCATTCATGGAACCGGTCAGCATCACCGCCCGGAACGCTTCCATCTGCCTGAGTTTGAATCGCATGGCTGACCTGATAATCGTTTGTTATAACCCCTGACCAACTTAGCATAAGCGCTGAAATGGCGCTTTCATTAGCATCCCAGATGGCTCCTGGCGCGCTTTCCAGGACGATTCGATAAAGGGAATGCATGACTCTCACAGTAGGATTCGTGGGCCTGGGCATGATGGGTCTGCCCATGCTGGAAAACCTCGCCCGCGGCGAGGAGCGCTACAACATCCTGGCGTATGACCGCGATCCCGCGCGCCTGGAGCGCCTGGCCGGGCACCCCGCCTGGAACCAGACGCTCAGGCCGGCCGCCGGCCTATCGGCGCTGGCCGCCTGCGACGTGGTCATCACCATGCTGCCCGACAGCGCCATCACCAACGCGGTGATCGAAGGCGAGGACGGGCTGGCGGCCGTGATGCGCCCCGGCTCCGTGCTGCTGGACATGGGTTCGTCCAACCCGGCCGAAACGCTGCGGCTGGCGCCGCTATTGCGCGCGGCGGGCGTGACGCTCATCGACGCACCGGTGTCGGGCGCGGTGGCCAAGGCGGCCGCTGGCACGCTGGCCATCATGGTGGGCGCCGATGCCGACGGCCTGGCGCGGGTGCGTCCCCTGCTCTCGCGCATGGGTGCGTCCCTCATCCACACCGGCGCCGTGGGCTCCGCCCATGCGATGAAGGCGCTGAACAACTACGTCTACGCGGCCGGCCTGCTGGCGGCCAGCGAAGCGCTCTTGATCGCGCAGCGCATGGACCTGGACCTGGAAGTGTTCACCGATGTGCTCAACGCCTCCAGCGGCCGCAACGTCGCCACCGAAACCAAGCTGCGCCAGTTCATCGTGCCCGGCACCTACAACGGTGGCTTTGCCCTGGCGCTGATGGCCAAGGACCTGCGCACCGCCGATGCGCTGCAGGCCCTGGCCGGCGTTCCGGCCTCGCAGCTGTCGCTGTGCACGGCGCTATGGCAGCGCGCGCTTGCAGACATGCCGGCCGGCGTGGACAACACCGAGATCCACCGCTATCTGCAGCGCCTGGAAACCCCGGCTCCCGCCTGAAGCGCCGGACGCCAACGATAACGAGATCCACAGGAGACAAGCATGAAACGATCCGCCGCCGCGCTTGCGCTGGCGCTGGTGCTGGGCGCCCCGCTCGCGCCCGCCGGCGCCGCGGGCTACCCCGACCATCCCATCCGCATGGTCGTACCCTTTCCGCCAGGCAGCATCACCGACGTGGTGGCCCGCAGCCTGGGCAAAGCCATGGCCGACGATCTTGGCCAGCCGGTAGTGGTGGAAAACAAGCCCGGCGCCAACGGCATCATCGGCACCCATGACGTGGCCCGCGCCAAGCCCGACGGCTACACCCTGGTGGTGGTGGGCGTGTCCACGGCGGCCAGCGGCGTGAGCCTGTTCAAGGACCTGCCCTACAACCCCGCCACCGACCTCGCGCCCATCGGCGCCGTCGCCGAAACGCCCTATCTGCTGGTGGGTTCGCCGCGCATGCCGGGCACCAAGGTATCCGATCTGTTTGCCTATGGCGCCCAGCATCCCGGCAAGCTGACCTATGCCTACGGCTCGGGCAGCGCGCAGGTGTTCGGCGCCAAGCTGGCGTCCATGGGCAAGATCAACGTTACGCCGGTGCCCTACCGCGGCGGTCCGCAGGCGCTCACCGACGTCATCGGCGGCACCGTCGACCTCACCTTCACCGATCTGGCCAACGGCCTGCAGCAGGCGCGCGCCGGCAAGGTCAAGACCTACGGGGTCAGCACTCCCGAACGCTTTCCGCTGGCGCCGGACATCCCCACGCTCAATGAAACCGGCGCCGCCGGCTTCGATCTGACCGTGTGGTTCGGCTTGATGGGTCCGGCCGGCCTGCCCGCGCCCGTGGTGGAACGCCTGTCGCAATCGCTGGGCAAGGCCCTGGCCAACGGCGAACTCAAGCAGACCTATGAGCGCCAGGGCCTGACCGTCAAGCAGCAGACCCCGGCCGAATTCGGCGGCTTCGTACGCGCCGAGATCGACAAATGGGCGGCCATCGTCAAGGAAACCGGCATTCCGCCGCAATAGAACCTCCTCTTTCAACTGCTACCAGGAATTCCCCCCATGTCGCTGATCGATATCCGCAAACGCTGCCTCATCCTCGAGACCACCTACCACGAGAACGGCCCGGCGCCCGAGAGGCCACTCAAGCTGGCGGCGTCCTGCGCCGTCATCCGAAATCCCTACGCTGGCCGCTACGAGCCGGATCTGATGCCCTTCATGGCCGAACTGCGCAGCCTGGGCACGCTGCTGGCGACCGAGCTGGTCGAGACGCTGGGCGGCAAGGACCAGATCGAGGTCTACAGCAAGGCCGCCATCGTCGGCCTGGACGGTGAAATGGAGCACGGCGCGGTCTGGCACGAGGCCGGCGGCTGGGCCATGCGCAGCGTGCTGGGCGAACCCCGCGCCATGGTGCCCGCCGTCAAGGCCGTGGCCGTAGCCGGCTACCGCATGATGGTGCCGGTGCACAACATCCACGCTTCGTATGTGCGCAGCCACTTCAACAGCATCGAGATCGGCATCCAGGATGCGCCGCGCGCCAACGAGATCCTGTTCGCCCTGGTCATGGGCACGGGCGGCCGGGTGCATTCGCGGCTGGGCGGGCTGACCAAGGAAGCCGTGTCCGTGCACGACGGACAGCGGTAGGGAGACTCAGGCGCCCGGGATCGTCAGCGACAGGCCCGCGCGGTCGGCCACGTTGCAGATGTGGGCGCGCATGGCGCGCCGCGCGGCGTCGGCCGAACCGGTAGCCAGCGCGTCGATGATGGCCGCGTGTTCGTAGATGGGCTCGCGCACGCGCGCCGGATCGGCGAACGCGACCTGCCGGCTGCCGTCCACCACTTCCGCGATGTTCTCGGCCAGGTCCAGCAACATCGGGCTGCCGGCGATCTCGTACAGGCAGGCGTGGAAGGCGCGGTCGCCTTCCGACATGGCCACCAGGTCGCCGGCGTCGGCGGCCTGTTCCATGTGCGTGATGGTGGCGCGCAGGCGGGCCAGCCCCGCCTGGGTGACGACGCCCGCGGCCAGGCCGGCTGCCAGCTCCTCCAGCTGGTTGCGCACCAGATAGACATCACGCAAGGCATAGCGGCCCTGGAAACGCCAGCGGCCGTAGGCGCTGCCCAGGCCTTTTTCGCCGGGCCGGGCGATGAACACGCCGCGGCCGGCTTCGCTGCGCAGCAGTCCCAGCCCTTCCAGCATGGTAATGGCCTCGCGTAGCGAGGCGCGGCTTACGCCCAGTTCCTCGGCCAGCTGGCGCTGCCCCGGCAGCTTGCCGGCCTCGGCCCAATCGCGCTGGCGGATGCGGGCCTGCAACTGCTGGGCTATGTGTTCGACGGTGTTCATCGCGGAATTCTCAAGGCAGGGGTGCGCGGCCGCCCCCGGTTTGGCGTTGACAGCCATATACTGCCTGGGCATTATGACATTCAACTGGTCTGACCGGTTAGGATAAAGCCGTACTGCAATGCGCCCCGGCATGGCCGCGGGCCCCACGCACTTTCTCGTACATAGCGCCGCTCATGACCGACCTCTACGATCGATTCGCCCGCGCCGTCGACGCCATGGCCCGACTGGCTGACTACCCCTATGCCGAACGCCGCCAGGCCTGGCTGGACCGGCTGCGCGTCAACCTGCCCGAACTCACCGTGCTGGACTCGCTGGCGCCGGAAGCCGAGCTGGGCTACCTGGCGCCGCCGCCCGCTGCGCCCGCCGAACGGCTGCCCGCCGCGCAGGCAGGCCGCGGCGTCGCGGTGTCGCGCCATGCGCGCGGCATCGCCGCCATTGCCCGTGAATGCCGCGAGGACCCGGCGCGCGCCGCCGACGCCGCCCGCGCCGCGCTGGCCGCGGCCCGGCAGCAGGCCGGCCTGAATGCCTTCATCAGCCTGTCCGACACCCCGGCGCTGGACGGCGCTGCGGCAGCCGCCGCGCGCCGGCTGCGTGAAGGCGCGGCCATGCCGCTGATGGGCGTGCCGATCGCCGTCAAGGACTTGATGCAGGTCGCGGGCTTTCCCCAGACCAACGGCAGCGGCGGCCTGAAACCGCCGCCCGCGCTGCACGATGCGCTGGCCGTGGCGCGGCTGCGCGAAGCCGGCGCGCTGGTGGTGGGCACGACCAACCTGCACGAACTGGCCTACGGCATCACCAGCGAAAATCCCCATTACGGCTGGGTCGGCAATCCCCGCGGGGCGGGCTACACCGCGGGCGGCTCCAGCGGCGGATCGGCCGCGGCGGTGGCCGCCGGCATCGTCCGCCTGGCCGTCGGCACCGACACCGCGGGCTCCATCCGCATCCCCGCCGCCTGCTGCGGCGTGGTCGGCTTCAAGCCCACCTTCGACGCCATCTCGCGCGACGGTGCGCAGGCGCTGGGCGCAAGCCTGGACCACCTTGGGCCCATCGCCGCCAGCGTGGCCGACGCCGCCCTGGCCTATTCCATCATGTCGGGCCAGGCCGAACGCACCGTCAGCGCCGGCGCGCTGACCGGCCTGCGCGTGGGCGTGCCGCGCAATTACTTCTACGACCCGCTGGCCGAGGACGTGGCGCAGGCGGTCAACCATGCCCTGGCGCGGATGCAGGCCGACGGCGCCACGCTGGTGCCGCTGGACCTGCCGGGCGTCGAGCACAGCGCGGCGCTGCAATTCGCCACCCTGTGCAGCGAAGCCACCGACATCCACTGGCGCCGGCTGATCGACCAGCCCGAGACGCTGGGCGACGACGTGCGCGTGCGCCTGGAGATCGGCCAGTTCTTCCCCGCCACCTGGTACACGCGGGCGCAGCGCGGCCGCGCCGCGCTGGCGCATATGTTCGACCAGGCGATGCAGTCGGTGGACGTGCTGGTCACCCCCACGCTGCGCATCGAGCCGCCGCGCTCCGGTGCGGGCGCGGTCAACATCGCAGGCCGCGAAGTGCCGCTGCACACGGCCGTCACCGGCCTCACCATGCCCTTCAACCTGACCGGCATGCCGGCGCTGACGCTGCCCTGCGGCAGCGGCCGCAACGGCCTGCCGCTGGGGCTGCAGATCGCGGGCGCGCGCGGCGCCGACTGGCGCGTGCTGAACACCGCCGCCCGCATCGAAAACCTGCTGGCGGCCTGACGCCCCCCTGCCGGGCCGGCGCCAAGGCCGGCCCGATGCTGGTAAGCCCTAACTGGTCAGACCGGTACTACAGGATTACAAACGAGCAGAGTTCCCGCCCGCCGACGCCTCGCCTGCGCGAGCGGCGGCATCGCCGCACCTCCTTTCCAGAAGGAAACCACGATGAAACTGCTCCGCTTAGCCGCAGCCGTATCCGCGGTCGTACTCGCCTCCGCCGCCCATGGCGCCGATCCCGTCGTCATCGGCGTGAGCATCGCGCAGTCCCCGCCCGGGTCGGTGGTGCAAGGCACCCAGGTGAAGGACGGCGTGGAAATCATCGCCAAGATGATCAACGACAAGGGCGGCGTGCTGGGCCGGCCGCTGAAGATCATCTACGAAGACAACCAGGGCATTCCGGAAAAGGGCCGCGCGGCGGCCGAGAAACTGATCTCGCGCGACAAGGTGGTAGCCGTCACTGGCGGTCACCAGAGCTCGGTCTGCCTGGCCGAAATCGAGGTCGCGCACCGCTACAAGGTGCCCTACGTCAACACCAACTGCTGGTCCGACGACGTGCGCGCCAAGGGCTATCCGGAAGTCTTCAATCCGGCCAACTACAACACCCGCGTCTCAAGCGCCATGGCCGACACCATCGCGGCGCTGAAGGTCAAAAGCGTGGTCGCCTTCGCCGAGAACACCGACTACGGCATCGGCCAGGCCAAGCTGCTGGGCGAATTCCTCAAGAAGGCCGCGCCGCAGACCCAGTACAAGTACGTGGCGCTGGACCGCGCCGGCAAGGACTTCACGCCGGCCGTGCTGCCGTTGCGCGCAAGCCCGCCGGACCTGGTGGTCAACATCATGCTGCCGCCGGCCGCCTACATCCTGATGAACCAGTTGTACGAACAAGGCGTGGCGCCCAGCGCCAAGACCTGGTTCTACGACGGCGCCGGCATCGCCGACTATCCGGACTTCTGGAAGAACGTAAAGGAAGCCGGCAAGTACATGCTGGCCTTCGGCCTGTACCACCCGCAGATGCCCATGCCGCAGATAGGCATGGACGTGGCCGCCACCTACCAGAAGCAGGCCAAGACCGAACCCAACCGCCTCATCTTCCAGGCCGCGGACTCGGTGCTCCTGATCGCCCGCGCGATCGAAGAGGCCAAGTCCACCGACAGCGCCGCCATCATCAAGGCGCTGCAGGGCATGCAGTTCGAAGGCGTGCGCGGCAAGTTCAGCTTCTCGCAGCAGCCGGGCTACACCTACCAGCAGTGGGTCGACATCCCCTACGTCACCTACCAGTTGACCGAAGTCGACCAGCCGCTGAGCAAGACCACGCTGATCCAGGCCACGGGCCAGCCGCTGCAGGTCGAAAAGCTGGTCAAACCGGCCAAATAAAGAGAATGCGCCCCCAAAGCGGGGGCGCCGCCCTCGGCAAAAGTACCGGATCGCCTCCACAGCATGACTGCAACACGCCGGGCCCCGCCCCGGCGCCAGGGAGAATCGAGTGCTGGCATTGGACCTGTTCGTCAACGGCCTGATCATCGGCCTGTACTACGCGCTGATGGCGGTCGGCCTGACCATGATCTTCGGCATCCTGAAGGTCGTGAACTTCGCCCATGGCGAGTTCTACATGATAGGCGCCTACACCTACACCCTGGTCTCGCTGGCCCTGGGCGTGCCGCCGTGGCTGGCGCTACCCGTGGCCGCCGCCGCCGGCGCGCTGCTGGGCTGGGCCACGGAACGCTGGCTGATGCGTCCGCTGTACGCGGGCTACGGCTCCTGGGGGCTGATGAAGGACGAGTACGCGGTGGTGGTCACCTTCGGGCTGTCGCTGCTGCTGATCAACCTGGTGGACAAGGTCGTGGGCCCCTACCCCATGCGCGGCCCGGCGCTGTCGGACGTGACGCGCATGGCGGTCGGTCCTTTCATGATGAGCGGGCAGAAGCTGATCACTGCCGGCCTGTCCATCGTGCTGCTGATCGGGCTGGCGCTCTTCATCAAGCGTTCGCTGTGGGGCCGGCAGGTGCAGGCGGTAGCGCAGAACCGGCTGGGCGCCTCTATTGCCGGCATCGACACCGCGCGCGCCAGCAGCATCATCTTCATGGCCTCCGGCGTGCTGGCGGCGCTGGCCGGGGCGCTGCTGGCGCCGGTCATCAATCCGGCGCCGGACGTGGGCGCGTTTCCGGCCATCAAGTCCTATGTGATCGTGGTGATAGGCGGCATGGGCTCGATTCCCGGCAGTATCGTCGCGGCGCTGGCGCTGGGCGTGCTGGAGAGCTTCGGCGCGGTCTACCTGTCCTATGACTACCGCGACACCTTCGGCCTGGCCTTGCTGATCCTGATCCTGCTGTTCCGGCCCAAGGGCCTGTTCGGCGAACGCGCGCGGGAGGTCTGAACATGGATCCGCTGGCCCATCCCAATCTGCTGCGCAACAAGCTGACCCAGGAAATGCGGCTGTCGCTGGCGTTCCTGGCCGTGCTGGCGCTGCTGCCGCTGGGCGTGTCCTCGCCGTACTGGCTGGGCGTGCTGATCGTCAGCATGTACTTCGCCATGCTGGCTTGCGGCTGGAACCTGCTGGCGGGCTACGCCGGCCAGTTCTCGCTGGCGCCGGCCGCCTTCGCCATGCTGGGCGGCTACACCACCGGTCTCCTGGCCTATCACTGGAAGGTGCCGCTGTGGCTGGGCCTGCCGCTGTCCGCGGTGGTGCCGGGGCTGATCGGCCTGGTGCTGGGCCGCATCGTGCTGCGGCTGTCGGGCCCCTACCTGGCGCTGACCACGCTGTCCTTCGCCGAGATCGTACGCCTGGTGATCTACAACTCCATTGACTTCACGCGGGGCGACCAGGGGCTGCACGTGCCGGCGCTGCTGGAAAGCCGCGTGGGCAACTATTACCTGTTCCTGGCCGCGCTGGCGGCGGTGACGCTGCTGATCTTCCTGCTGCTGCGGGCGCGCCCGGGACGTTTCCTGCAGGCCATCCGCGACGACGAGATCGGCGCGGCCAGCCGCGGCATCGACGTGGTGCGCTACAAGACGCTGGCCTTTCTGGTCAGCTGCGCCATCTGCGGCTTTGCCGGCGGCCTGTACGGCACCTTCGCGCAGCTGGTCAGCCCGGAACTCGGCATCGTGACGCAGACCGGCATGGTGATCGCCATGGTGGTGATCGGCGGAATGGGCACGCTGGTCGGGCCGCTCCTGGGCGCGGTGCTGGTCTACGTCGCGTCGGAATTGCTGCGCGACGCGGGCAACATCCAGATGATCGTGTTCGCGCTGCTGGTCATCATTTTCGCGCGCTTCTTCCGTGAAGGGCTGTGGGGCCTGGCGCGCCGCGCTATCCTGCGCCGCTCCGGCGACGCCCGCGCCAGCGCCAGGGGGGCCTGATGCCACTGCTGCAGATATCCGGAATACAAAAGCGTTTCGGCGGCCTGCTTGCCGTGAACGGCGCGGGCATGGACGTCGCCGACGGCGAACTGCTGGGGCTGATCGGCCCCAACGGCTCCGGCAAGACCACCCTGCTCAACGTGCTGTCCGGCCACCTGGCGGCGGACGCGGGCCAGGTGCTGCTGGACGGCCGCAGCGTGATGGGGCTGAACCCCACGCGACTGACGCGGCTGGGCGTGCTGCGCATGTTCCAGATGACCCGCGTCTTCAACCGGGTAAGCGCCTACGACAACCTGATCGTATGCGGGCTGGCCATGGGCCTGGACGAGGCGGCCGCCAGCCGCCGCGCGCTGGAACTGCTGGATGAGCTCAAGCTGACCCACGTCATGCATCTGGACGCGGGGCAGTTGTCGGGCGGGCAAAAAAAGCTGCTGGAGTTCGGCGCCTGCTTCATGGCGCCGCCGCGCATCGCGCTGCTGGACGAACCCTTCGCCGCGGTGCACCCGGTCATGAAGGAAACCATGTCGGAATTCATCCGCCGCCGCAACCAGAGCGGCCAGACCTTCATCCTGGTCAGCCACGACATGCCGGTGGTGGTGGACCTGTGCGCGCGCTCGGTGTGCATGAACGCCGGCCGCGTGCTGGCCGACGGCCCCACGCAGCAGGTGCTGCGCGAACCCGCGGTGATCGAAGCCTATCTGGGCGAACCGGGACAAGAGGAGCAGGACCATGCCTGACACGCTGCTCGCCATGGAAGGCGTGACCGCGGGCTACATGGGCGACATCGACGTGCTGCGCAACGTCTCGCTCACGGTGCAGGCCGGCCGCATCAGCGGCCTGATCGGCCTGAACGGCGCGGGCAAGTCCACGCTGATGAAAGCCATCTGCGGCTTCCTGCGACCCAAGTCCGGCCGCGTCACGCGCGCCGGACGCGATATCTCGGGCCAGCCGCCGCACCGCATGATCGACGACGGGCTCTGGTACATCCCGCAGGAATCCAGCCTGTTCCCCTACCTGACGGTGGAGGAGAACCTGCGCCTGCCGCTGGAGGGCCGGCGCAAGCGCTACGGCGACGTGCTGGAGCCGCGCTTTACTGAAACGCTGGAGCGCTTTCCGGTGCTGAAGGAAAAGCTCAAGGACCAGGCCGGCAACCTGTCCGGCGGCCAGCAGAAGTCGCTGGAATTCGCCAAGGCCTATATGGTGCAGCCGCAGGTCTGCCTGATCGACGAACCCAGCATCGGGCTGGCGCCGCGCGTGGCGGCCGAAGTCTTCCAATGGATCCGCGCCTTCGCCGACGCCGGCATGGGCATCCTGCTGGTGGACCACAACGTGCGGCGCGTGGTGGCCATGTCCAACCACATCTACGTGCTGAGCCTGGGCGAAATCACCGCCTCCGGCTCGCCCGAGGATTTTGCCGGCGACCTGCATGAACAGGTGCGCGAATGGCTGGGGATCAATTTCTGATGGCTGCCCACACCCTGATAGCGCAGCCTCTGGCCGCTGCGGCGTTCGCACCCTATGGCGAGGTCGTCAGCAGCGCCGGCCGCGCCGGCCGCTCGATCAATGCGGGCACCTCGCTGCGCGTGGAAATGGGCGAGCCCGATCTGTTGGACGCGGGCGGCCGGCCATCGCTGTCGGTATTCCGCGCGCAGGCGATCGCCCTGCCCTTTGCCGCCCGCATGCTGGAACGCCACAGGCTGGGCAGCCAGACCTTCCTGCCGCTGGCGGGCACGCCTTATGTGGTGTTGGTTGCGCTGGGCGCAGAGGCGCCGGACCTGGCCACGCTGCGCGCTTTCATGGCGGGCGCGGGCGTGGGCATCACGCTGCGTCGGGATGTCTGGCATCACCCCTTGATGGCGCTGGCGGACGGCGAATTCGCCGTGCTGGAACGCGCGGGCCCCACGGAGGATTGCGAAGTGATCGATCTGCCGGACGCGCCCTGGACCATCCAGGCCGCCTGAACTACGCCGTGCGCCGCCAGACGCTGGCCAGCCAGGGCTGCTGCTCGCGCGGCAGCCCCTGCGGCCGGTAGTAGTGTTCAAGTTCCTCGA
Source organism: Achromobacter sp. ACM02 (assembly GCF_014851605.1). NCBI lineage: Bacteria > Pseudomonadati > Pseudomonadota > Betaproteobacteria > Burkholderiales > Alcaligenaceae > Achromobacter > Achromobacter sp. ACM02. Next base: position 191,980 of record NZ_JACUZY010000007.1, on the reverse strand, counting down.
AGCCGGCCGCCGTCAGCAGCGCGCTCCAGCCTTCCAGGTCATGGTAGGCGCCATAGCGCCCGCGGTTCCAGCCTTCCTGGTTGCCGCCGCGCGGGTTGGAGCTGAACAGCACGCCGCGCGGCTTGAGCGCGCCATGCAAGGCGCGCAGCACTTGCGGCAGCTCCTGGCCAGGCACGTGGAACAAGGCGGCGTTGGCAAAGATGCCGTCGAAGCGCGCCGGCGGCAGGGCAAGGCGCAGAAAGTCCTGCTGCCAGACCTCGCAGCCAGTAGCCTGCCGCGCCATCTCGACGAAGCGCGGCGTGCCGTCCAGGCCGACCGCGCGATGGCCCAGGGCCGCGAACGTTTTCAGGTCGCGGCCCGGCCCGCAGCCGAAATCCAGGATGTCGTAAGGAGGTTCGCCTTCGATGTGACGCAGGAGCGCCGCGATGTTCTGGCTGACGTCGTGGTCGCGCGTGCCGGCCTCGAACGAGTCCGCGTTCTCTTGGTAGTGCGCGACGGTCAGCGAACTGATCTTGGCGAGGTCTTCAGCGTCGAGTTTCATGGGGTGATTGTGCCGCAAAAAACAGCACGCGGCCGTGCCGGAAGCCGGCTCCGTCCGGCCGTCTGGCAACCGGGCGGATCCGTCTCAACCTGCGCAAGCTTCCCATGGGGTGTCAGACGCCTGACGAGCGCCAGCGCCAGACACCCTCACGACGCCCTGCCTCAGGCCGCCAGGCGGCCTTCGATGCTGGCCTTGGTGGCCGGCAGGTCTTCGGGCAGGCCCTGCTTGAGCTGGGCGAAGAGCTCCTGGTGCAATGCCAGTTCGTCGCGCCAGGCGGCGGCGTCCACCGACATGACCTGCTCGAACTTGTCCGGGCTGAACTCCAGGCCCGTCCAGTCGATGTCCTGGTAGCTCGGCGAAATGCCGAACACCTGGTCCACGCCCTTGGACTGGCCGTCGATGCGGCCCAGCATCCAGCGCAGCACGCGCATGTTGTCGCCGAACCCCGGCCAGACGAACTTGCCGTCCGGACCCTTGCGGAACCAGTTGACGCAGTAGATGCGCGGCAAGGTGGCGCCGGCGGCTTCCAGCTGTTTGCCCAGCTTCAGCCAGTGGCTGAAGTAGTCGCTCATGTTGTAGCCGCAGAACGGCAGCATGGCGAAGGGATCGCGGCGCACCACGCCCTGCTGGCCGGCAGCGGCGGCGGTGGTTTCCGAGCCCATGGTGGCGGCCATGTAGACGCCTTCGACCCAGTTGCGGGCTTCGGTGACCAGCGGCACGGTGGTGGAGCGGCGGCCACCGAAGATGAAGGCGTCGATGACCACGCCTTCGGGGTTCTCCCATTCGGGGTCGATGGACGGGCATTGCGCAGCCGGCGCGGTGAAGCGCGCGTTCGGGTGCGCCGCCTTGCGGCCGGTTTCGCGCGCAATGGCGGGCGTCCAGTCCTGGCCCTGCCAGTCGATCAGGTGCGCCGGCGGCTCGTCCGTCATGCCTTCCCACCAGACGTCGCCGTCATCGGTGAGCGCCACGTTGGTGAAGATGACGTTGGCCTTGAGCGTGGCCATGGCGTTGAAGTTGGTCTGCTCGCTGGTGCCCGGGGCCACGCCGAAGTAGCCGGCTTCCGGGTTGATGGCGTGCAGGCGACCGTCCTTGCCGGGTTTGATCCAGGCGATGTCGTCGCCGATGGTGGTGACCTTCCAGCCGTCCATGCCCTGGGGCGGGATCAGCATGGCGAAGTTGGTCTTGCCGCAGGCCGACGGGAAGGCGGCCGCCACGTGGTACTTGCGGCCCTTGGGCGAGGTCACGCCAAGGATCAGCATGTGTTCGGCCAGCCAGCCCTGGTCGCGGCCCATGGTGGACGCGATGCGCAGCGCGAAGCACTTCTTGCCCAGCAGCGCGTTGCCGCCGTAGCCCGAGCCGAAGCTCCAGATTTCGCGGGTCTTGGGGAAGTGGACGATGTACTTGGTCGGGTTGCACGGCCAGGCCACGTCGGCCTCGCTTGCGGCCAGCGGCTTGCCCACCGAATGCACACAGGGCACGAAGTCGCCGTCGGCGCCCAGCACGTCATAGACCTGCTTTCCCATGCGCGTCATGATGCGCATGTTCACGGCTACGTAGGGGCTGTCGGACAGTTCCACGCCGATGTGCGCGATGTCCGAACCCAGCGGGCCCATCGAGAACGGCACGACATACAGCGTGCGGCCGCGCATGGCGCCGTCGAACAGGCCGTTGAGCGTCTCGCGCATGGCGGCGGGTTCGGCCCAGTTGTTGGTTGGGCCGGCATCCTCGGCGCGGTCGGAACAAATGAAGGTGCGGTCCTCCACGCGGGCGACGTCGGAAGGATCCGAGCACGCCAGGAAGGAATTAGGCCGCTTGGCGGGGTTCAGCCTGCGCATGGTGCCCGCCTGGACCATCTGTTCGCACAGCCGGTCATATTCTTCCTGGGAACCGTCACACCACACGACCTGGTCCGGCTTGGCCAGCGCCACAAAGCTGGCGACCCAGTCGATCAGGCCGCGGTGCTTCACATAGGCAGGCACGTTCAAGGCTGCCAATCCCCCATCCAAAGGCTTATTCATCGGGGTTTATCTCCATACTAGTAAGGCTAATGGTGATACGGCCCCAATTGGCATGGGGCCGTATCAATTTGCGCCATCATACTTGCAGCGGCTGGCTGCCCGTCAACCCATCCTCTTGGACGACATTGTCACCGGTTGAGACCGGTCAGGCGTAGCTGCCGTCGCGCAGCTCGCGGCGGATGATCTTGCCGGTGGCGGTGGTCGGCAAACTGGTTACAAAACGGATCGCGCGCGGATACTCGTGGGCCGCCAGGCGCTTGCGCACGTGGGCCTGCAGTTCCTTCACCAACGCGTCATCCCCTGCATAACCTTCGTTCAGCACCACATAGGCCATCACGATCTCGGTGCGCTGGGCGTCCGGCACGCCCACCACCGCTGCCATGCGCACGGCGGGGTGGCCGATCAGGCAGTCCTCGATGGGGCCGGGGCCGATGCGGTAGCCGGCGCTGGTGATGACGTCGTCGTTACGGCCGACGAAGCGGATGAAGCCCTGCGCGTCGCGCACGCCCTGGTCGCCGGTCAGCAGGTAGTCGCCCGCGAACTTTTCGGCGGTGGCCTCGGGGTTGTTCCAGTAGCCCAGGAACATGACGGGATCCGGGCGCAATACGCCGATGTTGCCCTCCTGTCCATCGGCCACTTCGACGCCCCGCTCATCCACAATAGCGACGCGGTGGCCCGGCGCAGCGCGGCCGATGGCGCCGATGCAGGGGTCGAACAGGGACGAGCAGGACGACACCAGCATGTTGCATTCGGTCTGGCCGTAGAACTCGTTGATGGTCACGCCCAGCACGCGCCGGCCCCAGTCTATGAGTTCCGCCCCCAGCGACTCGCCGCCGCTGGCGACCGAGCGCAGCGCCAGCGCGCCGGCGCCGGCCGGCAGCTCGGCGCCGCGCATCATCTTCAGCGCGGTGGGTGGCAGGAAGGTGTGGGTCACGCCATGGCGCGCCATCAGCTCGAAGGCGCTGGCGCCGTCGAACTTCTCGAAGCGGCGCGCCAGCACCGGCACGCCGTGGTGCCAGGACGGCAGCAGCACGTCCAGCAGGCCGCCGATCCAGGCCCAGTCGGCCGGCGTCCACATCAGCGCGGCATTCTCAGGGAAGAATTCGTGCGACATCTCCACGCCCGGCAGATGGCCCAGCAGCACCCGGTGCGCGTGCAGCGCGCCCTTGGGCTTGCCGGTGGTGCCCGACGTATAGATGATGACGGCCGGGTCGTCGGCCGCCGTCGCCACCGGCGTGTAGTCCTCGGATTCCGCGGCCAGCGCAGCGTGAAAAGGCACGGCGTCGTCCGGGCAGTCCTGGTCGATGCAATAGACCACCTTCAGGTCGGGCAGGCCGGCGCGGATCTCGCGCAGCTTGCGGCAGCCGTCGGCGTCGGTCACCAGCGCGGCCGCGCCGCTGTTGGCCAGGCGGTACTGGATCGCGTCCACGCCGAACAGCGTGAACAAGGGCACAGCCACCGCGCCCATCTTGTAGACCGCGATATGGGTCACCGCCGTTTCGGGCGCCTGCGGCAGGTAGACGGCAACGCGGTCGCCGCGCTTGACGCCGTGGCGCTCCAGGCTGTGCGCCAGGCGGTTGGACAGCGTCTTGATCTGATCAAAGGTGCAGCGCGATTGCGCGCCGTCGCTCTGCTCGTAGATCAGCGCCAGCCGGCCGCTGCCGTCGGCCCATTTGTCGCAGGCGTCGACGCCGATGTTGTAGGCCGCAGGCACCTGCCATTGGAATTGGGACGCGAGCTGCGCGTAGGAATCGGCTCTGGACAGCATGGTTTGTCTCTGATGTTGTTGTCGAACGCGCCGGCGCCCGGCGCCAGCGATGTAACGTCTTGCCTCAAACTTGACCCTGGCTCAATAATAAGCCCCCGTCCCCCCGCAGCCCACTCCCCCCGCATGGAAAAAGCCGCCACCGTCCCGATGCGCCGACCGCCGGCCAGCGCCAAATCCGAACAGCGCATCCGCGACATCCTGCGCGTCGCCCGCCAGGTCTTCTCCGAAGCCGGCTTCCAGGCGGCCACCACCACCGAGATCGCGCAGCGCCTGGGCGTGTCCGAAGCCACGGTGTTCACTTATTTCGGCGGCAAGCGCGAACTGTGCGTGCGGGTGATCAGCGACTGGTACGACGAGATCATCGCCAAGGTCGAGGACAGCCTGCCCCACGTGCACGGCGCGCGGGCCCGGCTGCATTTCCTGGTGCATGCGCACCTGCGCCACCTGCTGGCCGAAGGCACCGGGCTGTGCGCCTTCATCCTGTCCGAAGGGCGCGCGCGCAACGACGATTTCGGCGATGTCTACGCGGGCCTGCAGCGCCGCTACACCGCGCCGCTGATGGGCATCCTGGCCCAGGGCCAGGCCGACGGCGACATCCGCCGCGACATGCCGCTGCGGCTCTTGCGCTCGGCCGTCTACGGGCCGATGGAGCATGTGCTGTGGGACGCCATCCTGCGCGGCGCACGGGTGAACGTGGCCGCCACCGCCGACCAGTTGGTCGGCTTCCTGTGGCAGGCGCTGCAGCCGCCCGCGCAGGACGCCCTGGCGCTGGCGCAATTCCGCGGCGAAGTGCGGGACGCCCTGCATCGGCTTCAATCGTCGGAAAACAAGGACGGCGGCTCGTACTGAGGAAAACCGTTGTAGGCTTCGCCCCGCTCGGCGGGCGCCAGGGTCCAGGAATGGCGGGCATTGGGCACGCCGCCATCCACCCGGATGACGCTGCCGTTGATGAAGGCCGCGGCCGGCGACAGCAGGAACACGACCGCCGCCGCCAGCTCGGCCTCGGTGCCGAAGCGCTGCAGCGGCACCTTGGTGCGCAATTCGCGCAGCACGGCGCGGTAGTCCTCGTCGTAGCTGTCCATGCCGCTGGAAGCGATCCAGCCCGGCGCCACCGCGTTGACGCGCACGCCTGCATGGGCCCATTCGCAGGCCGCGGTTTCGGTCAGGTTCCAGACGCCCGCGCGCGCCGCGCCCGAATGCCCCATGCCCGGCATGCCGCCCCAGATGTCGGCCAGCATGTTGACGATGGCCCCGCCGTGCTGGCGCATGTGCTGGGTGTAGACCTCGCGCGACATCAGGAAGGTGCCGTGCAGATTGTTCTGCACCACCGCGTTCCAGCCGTTGTAGCTGATGCGGTCCAGCGGCGCCGGGAACTGGCCGCCCGCGCAATTGAACAGGCCGTCGATGGCGCCATGCCGCGCCAGCGCATCGGCAACCGCGCCGCGCACGCCGGCCTCGTCGCGGATGTCGCAGGCGTGCAGACTGATGCGGCCGCTGGCCTCGGGGTAGATCCGGCAGATTTCGTCCTGCGCCGCCTGCAGCTTGTCGAGCTTGCGCCCTACCAGCGCCAGGCCCGCGCCCAGCGACGCCAGCTCGTGCGCGGTGCAGCGGCCCAGCCCGCTGCCGCCCCCGGTCACGACGATGGTCTTGCCCTGATACAGCCCCGGCCGGAATACCGACGCGTAGCGTTGGCCGGCGGCCACGCCGCCTGCTTTCTGGCTCATGTCTCGCTCCATTATTTTTTTTGAGGATAACTCAATATTTGTTCCGATTCGATGGCCGGAACAGAAATTTCAACCTAGAATCGACCGCTAGTCCCGCCGCTTTGTTGAGCCTGAATCAAGAAAACTGGAGACCCGGAATGACCACGCCCGCCCCGCTGGACATCGCCCACGACGGACCCATCGCCCGCCTGACGCTGAACCGCCCCGACATGCGCAACGCGTTCGACGACACGCTGATCGCCGCCCTGACCGGCGCAGTGCAGGCCGCGGTGAACGACCCCGCCGTGCGCGTGCTGCTGCTGACGGGCGCGGGCAAGGCCTTCTGCGCCGGCGGCGACCTGAACTGGATGCGCAAGATGGCCACGCTGACCGACGCCGAAAACCGCGCCGACGCGGCCAAGCTGGCCCGCATGCTGCACGCGATCTGGTCCTGCCCCAAGCCGGTGGTGGCCTGCGTCAACGGCGACGCTTATGCCGGCGGCATGGGCTTGGTGTCGGCCTGCGACATCGCCATCGCCGCGGACAGCGCGCACTTCTGCCTTTCGGAAACACGGCTGGGGCTGCTGCCCGCCACCATCAGCCCCTATGTGCTGCGCGCCATGGGCGAGCGCGCGGCCAACCGCTACTTCCTGACCGCCGAGCGCTTCGACGCCGCGACCGCGTTCCGGCTGGGCCTGGTGCACGACGTCGCCCCCCTGGCCGACCTGGCGCAACGCGCCGAGGCGCTGTGCCTTGCCCTGTGCGACAACGGCCCCGGCGCGGTGCAGGCCAGCAAGCGGCTGGTGCGCGATTTCGCCGGCCGGGAGATCGACGCGGCCCTCATCGCCGACACGGTGGAACGCATCGCGGCCGTGCGCAGCACGGACGAAGCGCGCGAAGGCGTCGGCGCGTTCCTGGAAAAGCGCGAACCTTCCTGGCGCCTCAGGCGCTAGGCGCCCAGCCGCTCGGCCAGGAAATCGACGAAGGCGCGCAGCTTGGGCAGCGGGTGCCTGCTGTCGGGCCACAACACGGAAAAGCGGCCGCCAGCGTCGAGGTGCTCGTCCAACACAGTGATGAGCCTGCCTTCGTCCAAAGCCGCCCGCAGCGCGAAGTCCGGCAGGTAGGCCAGACCCAGCCCGGCCTGTGCCGCGCCGATCAGCGCCTCGACACTATTGAAGGTCAACGCCGCGGGCTGCGGCGCGAGTGGCCCGTCGCGGAACTGCCAGTGCTGCGCCTGGCCCGAGCCCGGATAGCGATAGGCCAGCCTGGCGTGGCCATCCAGGTCGTCCGGCGTGCGCGGCGCGCCATGCGCGGCCAGATAGGCGGGCGCGCCCGCCACCACGAATCGATACGGCCCCAGCGGCCGCGCCCTGAGGCGCGAGTCAGCGAAGTCCCCGCTGCGTATCACTGCGTCCAGCCCCTCGCCGATCACGTCGACGATGCGGTCGTTGAAGTCCAGGTCGAGTTCGATCTCCGGATAAAGGCGGGTGAATTCAGGCAGCAGCGGCAGCAACAAGCGGTAGCCGATGGCCGGCACGCTGACCCGCAAGCGCCCGCGCGGCGCTTCGCGCCCCTGCGTCACCTCGGCTTCGGCCTCATCCAGCTCGTGCACGATGCGCAAGCAGCGCTCCAGATAGAGCGCGCCCGCTTCGGTCAGGCTGATGCGCCGCGTACTGCGGTTGAGCAGGCGCACGCCCAGCCTGTCCTCCAGCCGCGCCACGCTCTTGCCCACCGCCGAGGCCGACAGGCCCAGATGCTCGGCGGCCGCGACGTAGCTGCCGCGCTGCGCGGCGTGGACGAAGGCATGTATTCCGCTCAGGCTGTCCATTTCCGCTCCATTAAGGAATATTTATCCGCTTAGATAGGAAATACGCGGCATTTTTGTTTTATTGACGCGATTTTATCCTTTATCGACGCCTATCCCGGCTATTCCAACCTGATTCGTCGATGCCTTCCTCTACCTCAGTTCCCGTTTCCCCTGGCTGGACCATGCTTGCCGTCTGCACGGCCGCCCTGATCCTGCCCTTGAGCTTTTCCGGCGGCGCCATCGCCACCCCCGCCATCGGCCGCGATCTGGGCGGCCACGCCCAGGCGCTCGGCTGGATCACCAACGCCTTCATGCTGAGCTTCGGCAGCCTGCTGATGGCGGCAGGCACGCTGGCCGACGCCTATGGCCGCAAGCGTTTGTTCGTGGCTGGCGTGGCCTTGTTCGCGCTGGTATCGGTTGCGCTGGCGTTCGCACCCACGGTGGCCTGGCTGGACGGCCTGCGCGCGCTGCAAGGCGCGGGCGCCGCCGCAGCCCTCGCCGGCGGCTCGGCGTCCCTGGCGCACGCCTGCCCTGGTCCGGCGCGCACCCGCGCCTTCGGCCTGCTCGGCGCCAGTTTCGGCGCGGGCCTGGCGCTGGGGCCGATGCTGGCCGGCCTGCTGATCGACAGCCTGGGCTGGCGCTCGGTCTTTCTGTCGAGCGCCGCGGTCGGCGCGATGGCGCTGGCCGTCGCCCTGCCCCGGATGCAGGAGTCGCGGGATCCGCAAGCGGGTCCGCTGGACTGGGCGGGCAGCCTGACCTTCACCGGCGCGCTGGCGCTATTGACCTGGGGCATCCTGGAAATGCCTGCCGCGCGCGGCGCGTCCGCGCTTGCCTGGAGGCTGCTGGCCGCTGCGGCGCTGTGCCTGCTGGCCTTCGTCGCGATCGAGCGCCGCGTGCGCCGCCCGATGCTGGACCTGACGCTGCTGCGCTATCCGCGCTTTGTCGGCGTGCAGATGCTGCCCGTAGCCACCTGCTATTGCTATGTGGTGCTGCTGGTGTTGCTGCCGATCCGCTTCATCGGCATCGAGGGGCGCAGCGAAGCCAGCGCAGGATTGGCGATGGCGGCCCTGTCCGCGCCGCTGCTCTTCATGCCGGCGGTCGCCGTCTGGACCATGCGCTGGATGAGCGCGGGCCGCAGTTGCGCGCTGGGCCTGCTGGCCGCAGCCCTGGGCCTGTACTGGCTCAGCCGCATCGGGGTGGAACACGCGCCCCAGGCCGCGCTCTGGCCCATGCTGCTGATCGGCGCAGGCACCGGCCTGCCCTGGGGCCTGATGGACGGCCTGTCCATGAGCGTCGCGCCGCCCGAGCGGGCCGGCATGGCCGCCGGCATCTTCAGCACCACCCGCGTAGCCGGTGAAGGCATCGCGCTGGCCAGCGTCAACGCCTTGCTGACCTTCTTGATCGCCCACCGGCTCGGCGCGGATCCAGGCGCCGCCGCGCAATACCTCGCAGCCGGCGACATGGCGCAAGCCCTGGTCCATCAGCCCGGCGCGGCCCCGGCCCTGTTGCGCCAGGCTTATGACGACGCCTTCCGCCAACTGCTGCACGCGCTGATCGCTATCACCCTGGCCTGCGCTGCGGTGGTGGCGCTGTTCCTGGATGCGCCACGCAGCCAGACCTTGCAGGCACGCATGCCATAATTCCTGGCGTATTTTCAGGAAGTCTCATGCCACACGCTTTTCCTCCCCTGAACGCCGAGCGCCTCTGGGCCCGCGTCGAAACCCTTTCCCGTTTCACCCTGCCCGACGTCCCCTGGACGCGCCGCGCATTCTCGCCGCTGTTCGACGAGGCCCGCGCCTGGCTGCGCAGCGAGTTCGAGGCCGCGGGCCTGGCGACCCGCCTGGATGCCGGCGGCAACCTGATAGGCACGCTGGCCGGGCGCGATCCCGCGCGCAAGCCCATCGCCACCGGCTCGCATTGCGACACCGTGATGGCCGGGGGCCGTTTCGACGGCATCATCGGCGTGCTGGCCGGCATCGAAGTGGCCCACACCCTGCGCGAGCAAGGCGTGCAGCTGGAACATCCCTTCGAGGTCATCGACTTCCTGTCCGAGGAACCCAGCGACTATGGCATTTCCTGCGTCGGCAGCCGCGCGCTCTGTGGCCAGCTGACGCCCGACATGCTGGCGGCCCGCAATCCCGAAGGCGAGACGCTCGCGGCCGGCATCGCCCGCATCGGCGGCGACCCCTCGGCGCTGGGCGCGCCGCTGCGCGGCCCTGACGGCACCGCGGCGTTCGTCGAACTGCATATCGAACAAGGCCCGGTGCTGGAAAGCCGCGGCCTGCCTATCGGCGTGGTCACCAACATCGTCGGCATCCGCCGCGTGCTGATCACGGTGGAAGGCCAGCCGGATCATGCCGGCACCACGCCCATGGACATCCGCCGCGACGCCCTGGTGGGCGCGGCCCGCATCATCGATGCCGCCCACCGCCAGGCCAGCGCCGCCAGCGGCAATCCGCATTACGTGGTCGCCACCGTGGGCCGGTTGTCCATGACGCCGAACGCCGCCAACGCGGTGCCAGGCCGGGTCGAGCTGACGCTGGAAATGCGCAGCGACAGCGATGCCGTGCTGGACGCCTTCCCGGAAACGCTGATGGCCGGCGTGGCCACCGACCTGACCGCGTTGCGCCTGTCCGCAAGCTTCACGCAGCTGAGCCGCGCGCGGCCCACGGACTGCACGCCGCTGGTGATGGACGCGGTGCAGGCCGCCGCCGATCAGCTGGGCTACGCCTCCATGCGCCTGCCCAGCGGCGCGGGCCACGACGCGGTCTACATGGTGCCCACCGGCCCCATCGGCATGATCTTCATCCCCTGCCTGAATGGCCGCAGCCATTGCCCGGAAGAGTGGATCGAACCCACGCAGCTGCTGGATGGCACCCGCGTGCTGTACCAGTCGGTGCTGGAACTGGACCGCAAGCTGCGCGCCGCCTGAGGCCGGGACGGCCCTGCCAGGCCCGCGGGTATCTCCCGCCCGCGGGCGGGGCGCTGCCATAATGGGCGCCTCGCGCCGCGACCGGCGCCCTCTCCCGCCTTGCCCGCCCCATGGAACAGATAGAACTCAACGACAGCACCGCCGACCGCTACCTGCTGGACGCGCCCGGGCTGTCCCTGCTGGTCTTCCACAGCCGCACCTGTGGCACCTGCCGCGTCGCCCGTGAACAACTGCCGCAGCTGGAGCTGCCCGTGGAACGCGTGTGCTGGGTCGACGCCGGCGACAACCGCGGCCTGGTCGAGCGCTACGAAGTCTTCCACCTGCCCGCCATGTTCGTGACGCGCGACGGCGCCTTCTTCGGCCCGGTGCAATCGACGCTGGCGGAATGGGATCTGCGCCAGCAGATCGGCCTGGCCCTGGACAGCTACCCCGCCGAACTGCCGTGAGCGCCGCCAAGCCCTTGCGCCAGCCGCTGGACGGGCTGGCGACCGGCGCCATGCTGCTCTTATGCGTCTGCTGGGGCTTCCAGCAGATCGCCATCAAGCTGGTGGCCGCGGATGTTTCGCCCATCATGCAGATCGGACTGCGCTCGGCGTTCGCGGCGCTGGTGCTGGCCGTGGCCGTGTGGCGGCGCGAAGGCCTGCGTGCCGTCATGGACGGCACGGCGCTGCCCGGTCTCATCGTGGGCCTGCTGTTCGCCGGGGAATTTCTGTTCGTGGCGCAGGGCCTGGTCTACACCACGGCCTCGCACATGTCGGTGTTCCTGTACACCGCGCCCATCTTCACCGCGCTGGGACTGCACTGGCTGCTGCCCGAAGAACGCCTGAAGCCGCTGCAGTGGGTGGGCGTGGCCGTGGCGTTCTGCGGCATCGCCGTGGCCTTCCTCGGCAAGGGCCAGCCGGCGGGATCGGCCGGCGCGCCCAACATGCTGCTGGGCGATGCGATGGGCCTCCTGACCGGCCTGTTCTGGGGCGCCACCACCGTGGCGATCCGCAAGACCTCGCTGTCCGAAGCCGCGCCTGCCAAGACGCTGTTCTATCAGATGGCGGTCGCGGCCATTACCCTGCTGGCCTACGCCGCGGCCACCGGCAACGCCGGCTTTCGCTATACGCAGGCGGCAGTGCTCAGCGTCGCCTTCCAGTCCGTGGTGGTGGCCCTGTCCAGCTATCTGGCCTGGTTCTGGCTGCTGCGCCGCTACCTGGCTTCGCGCTTGTCCGTCCTGTCGTTCATGACGCCGCTGTTCGGCGTGAGCTTCGGCGTGCTCATCCTGGACGAACCGCTGGACGCCGGTTTCGTGCTGGGCGCGCTGCTGGTGCTGACCGGCATCACCCTGGTGAGCGGCGCCGAACTGCTGCGCGAGAAGCTGCGGCGCGCGCGCTGATCCACCCGCGCCTATGGCCTGGATCGCGGCGCGGGCGCCGCGCCCAGGTTCAGCACGATCAGCGCGGCGCCTCCCAGCACCAGGGCGAATCCCCACCAGTCCAAGGCGGCGGGCCGGTCGCCCACCAGCGCCATCGCGCCCAGCACTCCCACCACCGGCACCATCAATGTGGTCAGCGCGGCCACCGTGGCGCTGACGCGCTCGCTCAGCACGAACCAGAGCCAGTACGCGACGGCGGTGCCCAGGATGATGTGGAACGACAGCGCCGCCACCACACGGCCGTTCCAGCCCTGCGTGGGGAACGATTCGCCCGCGATCAGCATGCCGCCCAAGGCGCAAGCCGCGCCCACCGCCAACTGCCAGGCCGTGACGACGATGCGATCGCCGGCCACTGGCCAGCCCTTCAGGTAGACCGTGCCGGCGGCCCAGCCGAAAGCCGCCACCAGCGGAAACACCAGACCCTTGGCCGCGGCCGCATCGTGTTCGCCGAAGACTGCGCGCAGCACCGGCCAGGCCAGGATGGAAACCCCGGCCGCGCCCAGCAGCAGCGCCAGCGCCCGGCGCCGGTCCAGGCGTTCGCCCAGCACAGCCCAGGCCAGCACGGCCGACATCATGGGCATGGTGAAGGTCAGCACCGCCGCGCGCGAGGTGCTGGTGCTGAGCTGCGCCCAGGCCACCAGCAGGTTGAAGGCCGCGACGGCAAGCAGGCCGCCCACGATGATGCCGCGCCACGACTCGCGCGGCGGCAGCAGGGGCACCCGCTTGGCTCGCGCCAGTAGCAACAGCAGCACCGCGCCGCTGCCCAGGCCGAGCAGGCGCAGCGTGAACGGCGGGAAGATCGACAGGATGATCTTCACCGCCGGCCAGTTCAGGCCCCAGAACAGGGCCAGCGCAACCGGGATCAGGCGCACGCGGCGCGCGCCTGTGCCGTCAGTTCGGACAGGCCCTGCCGCTGCTTGCCCTGGGCATCGAAATTGTCGGGGCTCAACCAGCGCTCATAGGCGGCACGCAGCGCGGGCCAGTCGCCGTCGACCATGGCGAACCAGGCCGTGTCGCGGCTGCGGCCCTTGTACACCGTGGCCTGGCGGAAGATGCCCTCGAACTGGAAACCCAGCCGCAGAGCCGCCGCGCGCGACGGCGCGTTCAGGCTATCGCACTTCCATTCATAGCGGCGGTAGCCCAGTTCGTCGAAGGCGCGGCTCATCAGCAGGAACTGGGCCTCGGTGGCGATGCGGGTGCGCTTGAGCTGGCGCGAGAACGACACGAAGCCGACCTCGATCGCGCCGTTGGCCGGGTCGATGCGCATCAGCGCCAGCGTGCCGATGGCGCGCCCCGTTTCCAGGTCGATGATGGCGTGATGCAAGGGGTCATTGCCGGCCTGCGCCTTCTCGGCGAACTGGCGGTAGGCCGCCAGGTCCGCGAAGGGTCCCACCGACATGTAGGTCCAGTCGCTGTCGTCCGGCGCCTCGCTGAACGCGTGGAACAGATCCTCGGCGTGACGCTCGGCCGACAGCGGCTCCAGCCGGCAATAGCGGCCGACGATGGGTGTCAGGGGCGGACGCGGACGCGTGGTCCAGCCCGTCATGTCCGGGCCGATGGGTTGCCGGTAGGCGTTGACGCGGGGTTGCATGCTACGGGCCTCTTCAGGTTGGCGCGCCGCCCGAAGGGACGGACGCAGTACGCATGCCCTCACGATATCGGAATCGTGGCATCATAAAAAGCACCACGATCCCGAATTTTAATAGGGCCAAGATGAACACCCCCGCCCTGCTTTCCAGCCCGCTGACGCGCGGCCCCGGCGCCCTGCCGCGCCAGCGCCAGCTGATCCAGCGCCTCAAGCAAGCCATCCTGGCCGGACAGCTGCCGGCGGGCGGCAAGCTGCCTTCGTCGCGCGCCTTGTCCGAGGAACTCGCCATCTCGCGCAACACCGTGCTGATCGCCTACGAGCAGCTCACGGCCGAAGGCTACGTGATCGCCGACCGCCAGGGCACGCGGGTCGCTCCCCTGTCGGCCGCCGCGGCCATCACCGCCAAGCGCGCGACGCCGCCCACGGACCAGCCCTCGCTCACCGCCAAGCGGCTGACGCGCATCGTCTCCACGCGCTACGCCCACGACGGTTCGCTGCCCATGACGCCCGGCACGCCTGCGCTGACGCAGTTTCCCATCAACGCATGGCGCCGCGCGCAGGACCGCGCGCTGCAAGCCGCCCCGGCCACGGCCCTGGGCTACGGCCATCCCGTGGGCGAGCCGGCGCTACGCGAAGCCATCGCCCAATACCTGCGCGTGTCGCGCGGCGTGCGCTGCGACGCCTCGCGCATCGTCATCACCGAAGGCGCCCAGGGCGCGCTGGCGCTCTGCGTGCAGCTGTTGACCAACCCTGGCGACACCGCCTGGCTGGAAGACCCCGGCTACCGCGGCGCCAAGTCCGCCTTCCATGGCGGCGACCTGGACGTGGTTGCCATGCGCGTGGACGCGGACGGCATCGTGATTCCCGAAAGCGCCTGGCAGGAACGCCCGCCCCGCCTCATCCAGACAACGCCGTCGCACCAGTACCCGACCGGCGCGGTGCTGTCCCTGCCGCGCCGCCTGGGCTTGATCGAACGCGCCCGCCAGGCCGGCGCCTGGATCATCGAGGACGACTACGACAGCGAATTCCGCCACCAGGGCGAACCCATCGCCGCGATGCAGGGCCTGGTCGAGGACGCGCCGGTGCTTTACGTGGGCACCTTCAGCAAGACCATGTTCCCGGCGCTGCGCCTGGGTTTCGTGGTGCTGCCCGAAGCCATCGCCGCGCAGGCGATGCCATCCATCATCGAGATGCTGCGCGGCGGCCACCGGCTGGAACAGCTGACCATGGCGGCCTTCATGGAAAACGGCCAGTTCTCGCGCCACCTGGGCCGCATGCGGCGCCTGTACCGAGAACGCCAGGGAGCATTGCGCGAGGCGCTGGCGGCGCATCTGGGGATCGAACACGAAGTCCTGGGCGGACATTCCGGGCTGCATCTGACGGTGCGGCTGCCTGCTGCATATCCCGACCGGGAGATCGTGGAACAGGCGCGCAAGATCGGGATGAATCCGGGCGCGTTGTCCTCGTTCGCGGTGGCGCCGCGGGCGGAGGACAATGGCCTGGTGATCGGATATGGCAATACCGGAGCCGAGCGGTTCGCGGGCCTGGTGCGCAGGCTCCGCGACGTGACGTTAGGACTCACGGGCTCCCGTACCGCACCATGATCAGCCAGTCGGCATGCACCGACGGCCTGAGCGTCCCCTCCGCCTGGATCGCGACCTTCCAGGCGCAGCGGGCCATGCCCGTGCCGGTCTCCACGACCTCGGCCAAGGAAAAGCTGGCGGCCACGCGCGTGCCGGAAACCACGGGCGCGGTGAAGCGGACCCTGTCGAATCCGTAATTCAGCAACATCGCTGCGCCCGGAAAGGCGATGCAGCTGTTCTGCCAGTGCGTCAGCAGCGACAGCGCCAGAAAGCCATGCGCGATGGTGTCGCCATAGGGGGATTCCGCTTGCGCGCGCAGCCGGTCCACATGGATCCACTGCGTATCGAGCGTGACCTGCGCGAACCGGTCGATCATGTCCTGATCGATCAGCAGCGCGTCGGAAACAATGGGAGGTTGCCCCACGGCGTTCAGCAAGGACTGGATCGAGTCGAACGGCAGAGGAGATGCAACAGGATTGCGTGTCATGGCGGCTTCAGATGCGTTCAAAGATTGCGGCGATGCCCTGCCCGCCGCCTATGCACATGGTGACCAGCGCGTACCGTCCGCCGATGCGCTCGAGTTCGTGCAAGGCCTTGACAGCGATGATCGCGCCCGTGGCTCCCACCGGATGCCCCAGCGCAATGCCCGAACCATTGGGATTGACCTTGGCCGGATCCAGATCCAGTTCGCTCGCCACCGCGCAGGCCTGCGCCGCAAAGGCCTCGTTGGACTCGATCACATCCATATCGGCGGCGGACAGGCCTGCCTTGGCCAGGGCGGCGCGCACGGCGGGAACCGGGCCCATGCCCATGTAGCGCGGGTCCACGCCGGCATGGGCGTAAGCAAGCAGGCGGGCCATGGGGCGCGCGCCCAGGGCCAGCGCCTCGGCACGCTCCATCAGTACCAGCGCGGCCGCACCGTCATTGATGCCGGAGGAGTTGCCCGCCGTGACCGTGCCATCGTCGGAAGAAAATACGGGCCTCAGGGCGGCCAGGTCCGACGGCGCGATGTCGGCGCGGACGTGCTCGTCCTGCGCGAACACAATGGGCTTGCGGCCGGGCGTCGTGATGGCCACGAGCTGCGCGTCGAAGCGGCCTTCGGCCACGGCGCGCGCGGCGCGGCGGTGGCTCTCCAGCGCCAGCGCATCCTGCGCGTCCCGCGTAATGCCGTAGCGCCTGGCGACGTTTTCCGCCGTGACGCCCATGTGGATGCGGTGGAACGGATCATGCAAGGCGCCCAGCAGCATATCGGTCATCGGCGCATCGCCCATGCGCGCGCCGAAGCGCAGCGCCGATGTGGCGTACGGCGCGCGCGACATGCTCTCGGCGCCGCCCGCCACCGCGACCTTGCAGTCGCCCAGCAGGATGGACTGCGCCGCCGAAACGACCGCCTGCAATCCCGAGCCGCACAAGCGGTTGACGTTGAATGCCGGCGTGCCGTCGGCGCAACCGGCCTCGATCGCCGCCACCCGCGACAAGTACAGGTCACGCGCTTCGGTCGTGATGACCTGGCCGAAGCAGACGTGCTCGATCTGCGCAGGCGCCAGGCCCGCGCGCGCCACGGCGGCTTTCAACACCTCGGCGGCCAGCGCCGTGGGCGGGACGTCCTTCAGGCTCTTGCCGAAACTGCCGATGGGCGTGCGCACGCCAGACAGGACTACAACTTCTCGGTTTCGCATGCCAGGGCCTTGGCGATCTCGTGGCGCAACTGGTCGAAACCGGTGGCGGGAACCGTTTCCTGCGCGCGGTCGGACACTTCGTCCAGGCGGCCGATCAGGGCCTGCGCGGACAACTCCTCTCCACTCAGATGGATACCGCGGGTCATGGTGATATTGGCCTGCTCGAAACTGCCCGCGCCCGCCATCAGAATGGTCCGGGTGGGCGCGTTTTCGGCCACCAGGGCAACCAGGGCGGGACTGACCGAGTCCGGCGTCAACAAGGCCAGCGCCTGCTCATCGAGCAGGCCTTCGGTCATGGCCGTGGCGGCCGTCGGCGCCAGGCAATTCACGCGCACGCCGTAGCGCTCGCCTTCGAGGGCAAGGGTCTGCATCAGGCCGACCAGCGCCATCTTCGCCGCGCCGTAATTGGCCTGGCCGAAGTTGCCATAGAGTCCCGAGGACGAGGTGGTCATGACGATGCGGCCATAGTTCTGTTCGCGCATGGCGTTCCACACCGCCTGGGTGCAATGCACCGCGCCCATCAGATGGACCTCGATCACGAGGCGGAAGTCCTCCAGGCTCATCTTGGCGAAGGTCTTGTCGCGCAGGATGCCCGCGTTGTTGACCAGGATGTCGACGCACCCCCAATTTGCGATGGCCGCCTGCACCATCGCCTCGGCCTGCTGCGGCTGGGTCACGTCGGCGCCATGCGCCATGGCGTCCCCGCCAGCCGCGCGGATCGCGTCCACCACGGCCTGGGCCGGCGAGTCCGGCCGGTCGGCGCCCAGGTCGTTCACCAGCACCTTGGCGCCGTGCTGCGCAAGCTCCAGCGCATGCGAGCGGCCCAATCCACGCCCGGCTCCGGTCACGATGGCGACGCGGCCTTGCAAAAGTTGAGTCATAGAGTCTCCGGATGAATGGTTGTTCAGGGGATCAGGGGAAGCGCGGTGTCGGCCTGGGTCCGCAGGACGCCGGCGCGCTCGAGCTCGGCTATCGCGGCGTCGTCCAGGCCCACGCGCCTGAGCACCTCGCGCGTGCCCTCGCCCAGCGCGGGAGCGCCTGCCTGAGTCGGGCCGCCGTCCTGCTCGAAGGCAAAGCCTAGCCCATGCGTGCGCAGCTCGCGTCCACCCTGGTGAAAACGATGATCAGGCAGGCTCACGCAACCGGTAGCGTCCGCCTCGTCGAGGAACTCCTCGAGCTTTCTCACTTTGGCCGCGGGCACGCCGGCCTGGCTGAGCAGGTCCTCGAGCTGCGCGGCGCTGCGGGTCGAAAACGCGGCTCTCAGCCGTTGCACCACGTACTCGCGGTCGTTCGGCACCACGAATCCGTTGGGCAGGTTGAAGGCATCCAGATCCAGCGCCCTGGCGTCGCTGCACAGCGCCTCCACTCCGATGGCGGCGGTCAACTTGCGGAATTGTTCCGGCGTGTTCGCGGCCACCGCCAGCCAGCCGTCCGCACAGCGGTAGGTATCGGCCGCGGGACTGCCGGTGTAGCCCCGGTTGCCGACCCGGCGCGTCGGCGTGCCGTCGCTCAGGTAGGCGCAGGTATTGGTGTACATCAGCGCCAGCGAGGCCTGGACCATGGACGCGTCGATGTATTGCCCGGCGCCTTCGCGCAGTCTGCGATGCAGCGCCGACACGATGGACAGCGCGCCCAGCATGCCCACGGCCACGTCGATCACCGGAAAGCCCACTTTCAGCGGCGGCGCGTCGTCGCCCTCGCCCGACATCATCATCATGCCGGTCATCGCCTGGACCACATGGTCGTAGGCGCCGCGCTGCGACCAGGCCCCTTGCTGGCCAAAGCCCGAGATGGAGCAATACACGATGTCGGGCTTGACCGCCTTGATCGAGGCGTAGTCCAGCCCGTAGCGCGCCACCACGCCCGGCCTGAAGTTTTCGATGAACACATCGGCCGAGGCGGCCAGCGAGCGCAGCAGGTCCGCGCCCTGGCGGGTCCGGATGTCCAGCGCCAGCGATTGCTTGCCGGCGTTGATGGCCGCGAATCCGGTGGGCGTGTCGGTGTCGACGCCGTTCTTCATCGAGCGCAGGACTTCGCCCGCCAGGGGCGGTTCGACCTTGATGACTTCAGCGCCCAGTTGCGCCAGATAAAACGAAGCGAGAGGACCGGCGATCACGTGCGACAAGTCGAGCACGCGTACGCCTTCAAGAGGCTTGGCCATGGATTTCCTGCGGGTCAGCCGGCGGTGATGCCGGTCAGTTTGATGATTTCAGCCCATTTGCGGGCCTCGCTGCGCACGAACGACGCGGCGGCTTCCGGGCTGTCGCTTTGGATCACGCTGACGCCTGCCGCCTCGAAGTTGCTCTTGACGCCCGGGTCCTTGAGCGACGCCGTGGTTGCGCCATAGAGCTTGTCGGCCACCTCGGCGCTCGATTTGCGCGGCAGCCAGAAGGCGAACCAGAATTCCTGGACCGCCAGATCGCTGCCCAGGATCTCCCGCAGCGTGGGCACGCCGGCAAGCTCAGCCATGGGTTCGCGGCTGGTCACGGCCAGCGCGCGCAGCCGGCCGCCCTGCACCTGCGGCACGGCGGTCCCGGCAATGGCGAAGGCGAAATCCGTGTCCCCGCGCAGCAGCGAGGTTGGGATCTCCACCGACCCCTTGAACGGAACGTGCGTGGCTTCGGCCCCCAGCAGCGTGACGAAGGTCGCGCCGCCCAGATGCGCGGCCGATCCGATGCCGCCCGAGGCGTAGTTCATCTTGCCCGGTTGCGCCTTCAGGGCGGCGATCAGGTCTTGCGCCGTGCGGTAGGGTGACTTGGCGGACACGACCAGGACGCTGGGCGAGGCGCCGATCACCGTGACCGGCAGAAAGTCCTGCTCGGGATCGAACATCAGGCTCGGCTGCAGGGCTTTCTGGATCAGGTGCGAGTTGGAACCCAGCAGCACGGTATAGCCGTCGGGCGCAGCCTGGGCCACGTATTGGGCGGCCAGCACGCCGCCCGCGCCCACCTTGTTCTCCACCACGATGGTCTGACCCATCCTGGCGCCGAGCACCGGGCCGAATTGCCGCACCATGATGTCGGGTCCCCCGCCAGCGGCATAGGGCACGACGACGCGCACGGCCCGCGACGGATAGCTCTCTGCGGCGTTCGCCATGGAACGGAACATCATGCCCGCGCCAAGGGCGCCCAGGCAAAAAGTACGACGTTGCATGTTGTCTCCTTGTTATGCGGGCAGGATAGGCGATCGCAGCTAATCAAAAAATTGATATATTTTGATATAGCGATAACTTTCAGTTCTATCTCAACCCATGACCGGCGCCATCGAACCCGACCATCTGGTATCCAAGCTGCGCTTTCGCCATCTGCGCATGCTGCAAGTGGTGCAGAGCACGGGCAGCCTGCGCGCCGCGAGCCAGGCGCTCAACTTGACGCAACCCGCGCTGAGCAAGGCGCTGACGGAAGTCGAAAGCGCGTTTGGCTTTGCCTTGTTCCTGCGCACCGCGCGCGGCCTGAAACCGACACCGCAAGGAGAGGTGGTGCTGCGCGGCGCCGCGCTGTTGCTTGAAGAGCTTGGACATCTGCGCGCCGACGCCCAGACCGCCGATCGCTACGCGGCGAAGATCCGCATCGGCGCGCCGCCCTTCCTGGCGCAGACCTACTTGCGCGGCGTGGTCGAGAAACTGGTGAACCATGCCAGGCCGATGCGCGTGCAATTGCTCGAAGAACGCGTGCCCGCCCTGCTCCACGCGCTGGAGCTGGGCGAAATCGACGCGCTGATTTCCACTTTCCCGCTGCAGATGCTGGAATCCGGGGCGGCCGCGTTTCAGTACGTCAAATTGTTTGAAGTGCAGTTCGCGGTGATTGCGGCCGCCAGCCATCCGCTGGTCCGTGCGCGGCGCGTGGACTGGGCCAGCCTGGCACGGGAACGTTGGGTAATGCCGGCCGAAGGATCCATGGGCCGCAAGCTGATTGAAGACTGCTTCACCCATGCCGGCCTGCCCGCGCCCCTGCCCGTGGTGGAATCCACCAGCCCCACCACCGGCGTGCAGTTCGTCGCCAGCGGCCTGGGCATCGGCATCGTGCCGGACATGGCCCTCATCCGCGACACTGTGGCCCCCGCGGGCGCGGTCAAGCAGATACGCGCGCACCCGGAACCGCCTTCCAGCGTGGTGGCCTTGATAACCCGGAAGGGACCATCCAATCCCCGCGTCGACCTCTTGCGGGAAGCGCTTGGAGAAGCGCTAGGCGCCCAGTCCGCCCAGCAGCAGTAGCGCGACGATCACCCAGAACAGGAATCCGATGATCGAACGGCGCAGCAGCGCCTTGACCGCGGCCCACAGGCACATCAGCCCCAGCACCAGCAGGATGAAATTGAAGATCGACGGGCTCATGCCCATTGCGCCGGCCAGTCCCGAGTAGAAATCGCCGAAGGCATGGCCCAGGCCGCCCAGCAGCCACTTCAAGCCCGCGACGACGCTGCGCAGCGCCTCGCCCAGCATGCCGCCCAAGGACGCAAAGAAACCGTCTTCGGCCTGCATCAGCGGCGGTTATCCATCAGCATGCGTACCGCCAGCCCGGCCAGCACCGTGCCCATCAACCAGCGCTGCACCACCATCCACAAGGGGCGGCCCGCCAGGAACCCGGCGATGGAACCGGCCATGATGGCGATCAGCGCATTGACCGTCAGGCTGATCACAACCTGCGTCATGCCCAGCGCCAGCGACTGCGTGAACACGCTGCCGCGCTCGGGCTGGATGAACTGCGGCAGCAGCGACACGTACATGATCGCGATCTTGGGATTGAGCAGATTGGTCACCAGCCCCATCGTGAACAGCGTGCGCGGGCTGCTCTTGGGCAGTTCGCGCACCTCGAACGGCGAACGCCCGCCCGGGCGCAGCGCCTGCCAGGCCATGTACAGCAGGTACAGCGCGCCGCCGATGCGCAGCGCGTCGTAGGCGTAGGGCACCGCCATCAGCAGCGCCGTGATGCCGAACGCCGCGCAGAGCACGTAGAAGACGAAGCCGACCGCCACGCCCCCCAGCGAAATCAGGCCCGCCTGCGCGCCCTGCGAGATGGAACGGGATACCAGGTAGATCATGTTGGGCCCGGGTGTGAGCACCATGCCCAGGGCAACCAGGGCGAACGTCATCAGATGGGTAAGGTCGGGCATGATGGGCCGGCGCGGGGCAGCGCGGAAAGTGGAAACGTGAATCCACACCTTAGCGCAAAACTGTATCGGAACAGCGAACTTCCGGCGGGGGTTTGCGGACCAGTGGCGCCGGCGATACAGTTGTCCGGTTCCCACGCCTGGAGGGCCGGCCATGCCGCAAGCGCATTCTCATCCGAAAGACGGCGCCATCCGCATCGGTATCGGCGGCTGGACCTACGCCCCCTGGCGCGGCGTCTTCTACCCCGAAAACCTGCCGCATGCGCGCGAACTGGAATACGCCAGCAGCCAGCTCACCGCCATCGAGATCAACGGCACCTACTACAGTACCCAGAAGCCGGCCACCTTCGCCAAATGGCGCGATGAGACGCCCGCAGGCTTCGTGTTTTCGCTGAAGGCCTCGCGCTACGCGACCGACCGCCGCGAACTGGCGGGCGCCAAGGATTCGATCCACCGCTTCGTGCACAGCGGCATCGCCGAACTGGGCCCCAAGCTGGGGCCCATCGTCTGGCAGTTCGCGCCGACCAAGGTATTCGATGCGGACGATTTCGGCGCCTTCCTCGCGCTGCTGCCGGACAAGGTGGACGGCTTGCCGCTGCGCCACGTACTGGACGTGCGCCATGACAGCTTCGCCTGCGAGGAATACCTGGAGCTGGCGCGGCGCCACGGCGCGGCCACCGTCTACACGGACAGCGAGGACTACCCGTCCATCGCCGACCGTACCGCCGCTTTCGTCTATGCGCGGCTGATGCGCGCCAGCACGGCCTACAAGGCGGGCTACCCGCCCAAGGCGCTGGACGCCTGGGCGGACCGCCTGCGCAGCTGGGCCCGCGGCGGCCACCCGGCCGACCTGCCGCTCACCGGCGCCCCGGAAAAAAAGGCGCGGCCGGGAGACGTCTTTGCGTTCTTCATCAATGGCGCGAAGGAACGCGCGCCGATGGCGGCGCGCGCCATGATCGAACGGCTGTAGCGCCTTATTGGGCGACCGGCGTGCGCAGGGTCACGAACTCTTCGGCAGCCGTGGGATGGATGCCGATGGTCTCGTCGAACACCTGCTTGGTCGCGCCGGCCTTCAGCGCGATCGCGATGCCCTGCACGATCTCGCCCGCGTCCGGGCCGACCATGTGCACGCCCAGCACGCGGTCGGTCTTGGCGTCCACGATCAGCTTCATCAGCGTCTTTTCCTGCGACTCGGTCAGCGTCAGCTTCATGGGCCGGAAGCGGCTTTCGAACAGCTTGACCTCGTGGCCGGCGGCGCGCGCCTCTTCCGTCGTCATGCCCACCGTGCCGATGTTCGGCAGGCTGAACACGGCGGTCGGAATCAGCTGGTAGTCGACCTTGCGGTATTCCTCGGGACGGAACAGGCGCCGCGCCACCGCCATGCCTTCGGCCAGCGCCACGGGCGTCAGCGGCACACGGCCGATCACGTCGCCGATGGCCAGGATGGAGGGCTCGGCCGTGCGGTATTCGTCGTCCACCTCGATGAAACCGCCCTTGCCCAGCTTGACCGCCGTGTTCTCCAGGCCCAGGTTGTCCAGCATGGGCCGGCGGCCAGTGGCGTAGAACACGCAATCGGCCTCGACCACGGAGCCGTCCTTCAGCGTGGCGGCCAGCGTGCCGTCGGCCTGCTTGTCGATGCGCGTCACTTCCGAATTGAAGCGCAGGTCGATGCCCTTTTTCACCAGTTCGTCGCGCAGATGCTCGCGCACGCCCTGGTCAAAGCCGCGCAGGAACAACGGACCACGGTAGACCTGCGTGGTCTGCGCGCCCATGCCGTTGAAAATGGAGGCGAATTCCACGGCGATATAGCCGCCGCCCACCACCAGCACGCGGCGCGGCAGTTCCTTCAGGAAGAAGGCTTCGTTCGACGTGGTGGCGTGTTCCTTGCCCGGAATGTCCGGCACCTGGGGCCAGCCGCCGGTCGCCACCAGGATATTGGCGGCGCGGTAGGATTTGCCGTTGATCTCGACCGTGTGCGGATCGAGGATGCGGGCGTGGCCTTCCAGCAGGGTGACGCCGCTATTGACCAGCAAATTGCGATAAATGCCGTTAAGACGTTCGATTTCCCGGTTCTTGTTCGCGATCAGCGTGGGCCAGTCGAAGCTGGGCTCGCCGGCGTTCCAGCCGAAGCCGCGGGCCTGCTCGAAGTCCTCGCTGTAGTGCGCGCCATAGACCAGCAGCTTCTTGGGCACGCAGCCCACGTTCACGCAGGTGCCGCCCAGGTAGCGGCTTTCCGCCACCGCCACGCGCGCGCCGAAGCCCGCCGCGAAACGCGCCGCGCGCACGCCGCCGGAGCCCGCGCCGATCACAAACAGATCAAAATCGAATGCCATGATGTTTCCTTCGCGCGCCCTTGCAGGCCCGCGCTCACTGTCCGGGGAAAACCGTATTTAACACCACCCGGCGCCCGCGCCCGGCCACGTCCGGTTTGCAGGCGGCCGCGATTGCTATACAGTGGCCCGCAGGCTGGCCGCCGCGCGCAGCCCCACCCCTGGAGCAGATCCCATGTCGCTTGAAACCTGGCTGGCCTTCCTGGGCGCGTCCGCCCTCCTCGTGATGCTGCCCGGCCCCACGATACTCACCGTCATCAGCTACTCCATTGCGCAAGGCCGGCGCGCACGCCTGCCGCTGGTGCTGGCGGTGGCGCTGGGCGACTCCACCGCCCTGCTGCTGTCGCTGCTGGGCCTGGGCGCCCTGCTGGCGGCGTCGGCGTTCTGGTTCACGGTGGTCAAGATCGTGGGCGGCCTGTACCTGCTGTACCTGGGCTTCAAGCTGCTGCGCGCCGGCGTGTCGCCGGCGACCCTGCCCACGGCCACTGCCTCGGGTTCGCGCTGGAAGCTGTTCGCCAACACCTATCTGGTGACGGCGCTGAACCCCAAGGGCATCATCTTCTTCGTGGCTTTCCTGCCGCAGTTCATCGATCCGGTAGGCGACGTGACGCGCCAGCTCTGGATCCTGTCGGCCACCTTCGTCGCCTGCGCCGGCATCAACGCCACGGCCTATGCCATCTTTGCCGGGTCCGCCCGGCGCCTGTTGGCCTCGCCCCGCGCCCAGCGCGGCTTCAACCTGGGCGGCGGCGCCCTGCTGTCCGCCGCCGGGATCTGGGCCTTGCTGGCGCGGCGCGTCTAGCCTGCCCCTAGGGCCGCGCCGCGGATACGGCCTCCGGGTCGATGCCGTAGCGGGCGATGGCGTCGGCCGCGCGCTCGTGCGGCATCAGTCCGTCGTCCGCCAGCGCCTTCAGGGCCGCCAGCGCGATGTGATGCCGGTCCACCTCGAAGTAGGCCCGCAGGGCTGCCCGCGTGTCTGACCGGCCAAAGCCGTCGGTCCCCAGCGTGACATAGCGGCGGTCCTGCATGAACGGACGTATCTGTTCGGCCACCGTCTTCATGTAGTCGGTGGCGGCCACCACCGGCCCCTCGCTGTCCGCCAGGACCGTCTCCGCGTAGCCGGCGCGCCTGTTCTCCAGCGGATGCAGGCGGCTCCAGCGCTCCGCTTCCTGGCCGTCGCGGCCCAGTTCCGAATAGCTGGTCACGCTCCACACGTCGGCCGCCACGCCGAAGTCCTGCCGCAGCAGCTCTGCCGCCGCCAGCGTTTCGCCCAGGATCGCGCCGCTGCCCAGAAACTGCACCCGCAGCGCGCCGTCGCCGCCTTCGCGCAGGCGGTACATGCCGCGCAGGATGCCCTCCTCGGCGCCCTGCGGCATGGGCGGATGCGCGGTCTTCTCGTTGATCAGCGTCAGGTAGTAAAAGACGTCTTCTTCGTCCTGGTACATGCGGCGCATGCCGTCCTGCACGATCACCGCGATCTCGTAGGCGTAGGCCGGGTCGTAGGCCACGCATGAAGGAATGACCGAGGCCAGCACGTGGCTGTGGCCGTCGTCGTGCTGCAGTCCTTCGCCTTCCAGCGTGGTGCGTCCGGAGGTCGCGCCCAGCAGGAAGCCGCGCGCGCGGATGTCGCCCGCCGCCCAGGCCAGGTCGCCCACGCGCTGGAAGCCGAACATGGAGTAGAAGATGTAGAACGGAATCGTGGCCACGCCGTGCGTGCTGTGCGCGGTGGCGGCCGCGATCCACGAGGCCATCGCGCCCGACTCGTTGATGCCTTCCTGCAGGATCTGGCCGCGCCGGTCTTCGCGGTAGACGCTCAACTGGTCTGCGTCCTGCGGCGTGTACAACTGCCCCACGTGCGAATAAATGCCCACCTGCCGGAACATGCCGTCCATGCCGAAGGTGCGCGACTCGTCGGGCACGATGGGCACCACGCGCTGGCCGATGGCGGGGTCCTTGAGCAATTGCGCCAGCACCCGCACAAAGGCCATCGTGGTCGAGAACTCGCGGCCGTCGCTGCCCTTCAGGTGCGCGGAGAACGCCTCCAGCGGCGGCGTGGCCAGCGGCCCGGGTCCAGCCTGCCGCCGCGGCAGATGGCCGCCCGCGCGCGCGATCGCGGCGTCGAAATAGGTCCGCTCGGCGCTGCCGGGCGCGGGCTTGATGTAGGGGATCTGTTCCAGCAGATCGTCGGGCACCGGGATGGAGAAGCGGTCGCGGAAGGCGCGCACGGCCGGATCCGCCATCTTCTTCTGCTGGTGATTGGTGTTGGCCGCCTCGCCCGCCGCGCCCATGCCATAGCCCTTGACGGTCTTGGCCAGGATGACGGTGGGCTGGCCACGATAGGCCAGCGCCGAGGCGTAGGCGGCATAGATCTTGGCAGGATCATGGCCGCCGCGGTTGAGCGCGCCGATTTCCTCATCGCTCAGGTGCGCCACGCGCTCCAGCAGCACCGGGTCGGCGCCGAAGAAATGTTCGCGCACGTATGCGCCGCCGCGCGCCTTGAAC
Organism: Achromobacter sp. ACM02; assembly: GCF_014851605.1. NCBI lineage: Bacteria > Pseudomonadati > Pseudomonadota > Betaproteobacteria > Burkholderiales > Alcaligenaceae > Achromobacter > Achromobacter sp. ACM02. The sequence continues at coordinate 165,003 of NZ_JACUZY010000007.1, read as the reverse complement.
ACCTGGTACTCGCCGTCCACGCACTGCATCATTCGCCGGCGCAGGCGGCCGTCATGGTCTTGCGCCAGCAGCGCGTCCCAGCCGGCTCCCCAGATCACCTTGATGACGTTCCAACCGGCGCCGCGGTACACGCTTTCCAGTTCCTGGATGATCTTGGCGTTGCCGCGCACCGGGCCGTCCAGGCGCTGCAGGTTGCAGTTCACCACGAAGATCAGGTTGTCCAGTTTTTCGCGCCCGGCCATCGCCACCGCCGCCAGCGTCTCGGGCTGGTCCTGTTCGCCGTCGCCCAGAAAGCCCCAGACCTTGCGGCCTTGCGCGGGGATCAGCTCGCGGTCTTCCAGGTAGCGCATGTAGCGCGCCTGATAGGCGGCCATCAGCGGTCCCAGTCCCATCGACACGGTCGGGAACTGCCAGAACCCGGGCATGGTGCGCGGATGCGGATAGGACGCCAGCCCGCCGCCGGCCGTCTCGCGCCGGAAGCGGTCGAGTTCTTCCTCGGAAATGCGGCCCTCCAGATAGGCGCGCGCATAGATGCCGGGCGCGGAATGGCCCTGGATGTACAGCATGTCACCCAGGAAGTCCGGCGTGGCCGCACGGAAGAAGTGGCGAAAGCCGGTTTCGTACAGCGTCGTGGCCGAGGCGTAGGTCGCGATGTGTCCGCCCACGCCCGAGGTCTTGCCCGCGCGCAGCACCATGGCCATGGCGTTCCAGCGCAGATAGGCATCCAGCCGCAGCTCGATGCCCATGTCGCCCGGAAACGAACCCTGCTCCGCCGGCCGGATCGTGTTGACGTAGGGCGTGGCGTTCGGCGCGGCATAGCCGCCGTGGCCGGCGCGGTCCTGGCCGATCAGTTGGTCCAGCAGATAGTGGGTGCGCGGCCGGCCCTCGTGGGCCAGCACGGCCTGCATGGCCTCCAGCCATTCCTGGGTTTCCTGCGGGTCGGCGTCGGTCGGTTCTATCGGGGTGTCCATGGCGTCCTCCTGGTGGGCGCGAAGGCGGCATCCCGGTGTACGGCCGCCGTCATTTCGCATCGTGAATTGCAATTGCATCATGTGCAATTGCAATCGTATGGAGGAATTCTGATAATTGCAAGTGCAACTATTTCAGGACAGCCCCCGGCCCTCCCCGCTAGCGGGACGCAGCCATCATGAATTCCACCGCGGCCCTCAGGGTCGGTTCGTCCGCGGACGAGCCGCCGCGCGGCGGCATCGCGCCCTTGCCCTTGAGCACGGTGGCCAACAGCGCATCCGTGCCCTGCGCAATAAAGGGCGACCAGGCTTGCTTGTCGCCCAGCCTGGGCGCATTGGCGACCCCGCTGGCGTGGCATACGACACAGGCGGACTTGTAGAGCTTTTCGCCCGCGGGGTTGATGGCGGCCAGCGACTCGGCCCCCGCTTGCGCGACGGGCAGGCTGGCCAGGGCGGCGGCGAACGCAATTCGATACAGCGAGGACATGGCAAGGCTCCGAAAGGAAAAAGCGTGACGGCGTAGCGGATAGACAAGGGCAAGGCGCGCCACGCGCGCCCTGCCGCCGCGCTCAGCGCGGGATCGGACCCGGCGCCTTGATCTGCTTCATCAGGTCGTCATTCCATTTGCCCTCGACCTTGATATGTCCGGCCGCGCCCAGTTCGAAGGCTTCGATCAGGTTGTGGTTCAGGTAGGCGTACACGCCGGGCTGCTTGAAGGTGTAGAGCGCCGCGCCCGCCGAACCGCCGCGGACGAACCAGGTCTCCAGGTCCTTCTGCGGCGGGTTGGCGAACTTGCCGGTTTCCCAGACCCAGTCGCCATGGCCGCCGATCAGATGCGGGCGCGTATCGCGATTGGCCTGCGAATGGATCAGGAGCACCGTCTCGCCGACCTTGGCCGTGAGCGCGTTCGCCCCCGTCAAGGCCCCGACCTTGCCATTGAAGACGATGTGCGACGGCGTCAGCGTGCGCATGACTTCGACCGTGTCGCCATAGCTTTCCGCCAGGGTCGCGTAGTCCTTGAATTTGCCGTTCGCGTCCTTGGGGATGTACAGGTCGAACTCGCCTATGGTGTAGGCACGGTCGTAGCGCAGCGGCTTGCCCTGCGGATCCTTCAGTCCGTCGCGCGGCAGCACCATCAGCGTGCCGCTCATGCCCGCCACCACGTGCCAGGGCACCATGCCTTCGGGCGCACAGTGGTAGACGAAGGTGCCGCTGCGATCCGCCTTGAAGCGCAGCGTGGCCTGCTCGCCCGGGTTCACGTTGGTGAGCTTGGCCCCGCCCAGCGCGCCGGTGGCGGCGTGGAAATCCACGTTGTGCGGCATGGCGTTGGTGGCCGGATTGACCAGGGTCAGTTCGACATAATCGCCTTCATGCACCACCAGGGTCGGACCGGGCATGGACCCGTTGAACGTCATTGCCTGCAAGGTCGTGCCCTTGTCATCGATGACCATCTTCTTCTCCTCGATGGTCATCGTGAATTCGATCACCTTGGGACCCGAACGGGCCACCTGCTCATGCGGGTGGACCATGGGCGGGGCGACCAGCGCAACCTTGGCGCGTTCCAGCTGATCGGCGTTCTGGGCGGCTGCCGGGCCGCCCGCCATCGCTGCGATCAATGCCATGGCAAGCAAGGTGGGGCGCAAAGCGTTCATGTGCAACTCCTGTTCGGGTTTCTGCAACGCCGAGTCTGTCGGCGCTTCCATTGAAGGCTCGCCACCTTTTGCGTTCTTTGCTGTAGCGCAAACTTCAGACCAGCTTGCGAGCCGCCGTGCATTGCCGCCGCGCGGCCGCGATGTCACCATCAAGGCATGGACCCTCCACACGCTTCCGGGCAGCCTGCGGCGTCGTCGCCCCTGTGCCATGCCCTGCTTCGCAACCTGGATCTGTTCAGGCCCTTGTCCGATGCGCAACTGGACGCCGCGCTGCGCGGCGCGGTGCCTTGCCGCCTGGAGGCCGGCGCATTGGCCTATCGCCAGGGCGCCGCTGCCGCGCATTTTTTCGTGCTGCTGCATGGCTGCCTGAAGGTGGCGCAGCTGACGCCGGAGGGCGAACAGGTCGTGGTGCGCTACGTGAATCCCGGCGACATGTTCGGGCTGGCCTGCGCCATGCGGCAGCCCTGCTATCCGGCTACGGTGCAGACCGTGCAGGAAAGCGTCTGCCTGGCGTGGCCGGCCACGGCCTGGGAACGCTTCATCGCCTGCCATCCCCAGTTGGGCGCGGCCGCACTGCAAACCATGGGACAACGCCTGCAGGACGCGCACGTCCGCATCCAGGAGCTGTCCACCGATGAAGTCGAGCAACGGGTCGCGCGCGCCATCCTGAGGTTGGTGCAGCAATCCGGCCAGCCCATGCAGGACGGCATCGGCATCGGCTTTCCCATCACCCGCCAGGACATCGCCGAAATGACCGGCACCACCTTGCACACGGTCAGCCGGCTGCTCAGCGACTGGAAGCAGCGCGGCATCGTCTCGGCCGGGCGCAAGCGCGTGGTGCTGCGCTCGCCCGCCGCCTTGGCCCGCCTGGGCGAGCACGCCGCGCCCGCCGTGGACTGCTCGGCCTGCCTGTCCTGTCGCCACGGGTCGCCGGCCGCGGACGAGGCCTGCGACGCGAGCGCCGAGCTGGCCGGCGCATAGCGCGCAGGCAACGCGGCCTAGCCGGGTTCCAGCACCAGCCGCAGCCCCAGGTTGGCGGGCGGCACGCCGACCGAACACGCCCCGCCCTTGGGGTCGCGGATGAAATCGGGCAGATACGCGACGTGCCTGCCGGCCGCGACGCGTATGCCGCAGTTGCGGCTTTCCTGCTCCTGCTCCTGCGCCGCATTGCCGCTTGCGCCATCGCGCAGCCCGTCCAGCACGCGCCGCGCATGGCAATCGTCGGTCCAGTCCCACACGCTGCCCGCCATGTCCATCAGGCCGGCGCGGTTGCGGCCATAGGCGCCGAAGGCGCGCACCGTGACGTCGCCCTGCGCGCCGCGCAGGCTCTGTTGTTCGTATTCCGCCAGCCAGCGCTGCGCCGGGTCGCTGCCATCGGGCAAGGCCGGCAAGACGTCCGCGCGATAGGCTTCGCCCGCCGCGTAGACCCATTCGGCATAGCTGGGCAGGCGCAGGCGCCTGCCGGTGCGTTCGGACAGCCACGCAGCATAGGCAACCGCGTCGGTCCAGCTGATGCCTACCGCGGGCAGGTCGGGCGCAACCGCCTGGCGCTGCGCGGGGTCCAACGCCTTGCATGCGCCGGCCTCCACGCACGCTGCGTATTCGGCCTGGCTGACCTGTCGTGTCATGATGACCAGGCCATCCGGATAGCGCGCGACGCGCGGCGCGGGCGTGGCGGGATAGCCGTTGCGCAAGGCCTCGCCCGGCGGCACGTAGCTCACCTCGCCCGGCGGCAGCCGCGTGATTTCCGGCAACGCAAAACGGGCCCCGTTCTGAGGCCCGCAAGCGGTCAACAGCAATGAAACGATGACGGTCGGCAGGATGCGCATGCGGCGGTTCTCCGGAATGCCCGCGCCGGTCGGGCGCGGGCTGGATTCCATTGGACCGGCTGCCGCGGCCGGGCTCTTTGCGCTGAAGCAAAGAGCCCGACGCTCGCCGCGCGCCGCTCGCCGCGCGCCGCTACCCGCGCGCCGCCTTGGCCTGCAGGCGCGGCTCGGCCAGCGCGGGCTTGCCGCTCAGGAGGCCCAGGATCACCTGCATCACGATGGCCAGCGCGCCCAGCAGGAACACCACGTCGCCGAAGGTGCGGCCCCAGCGCAGGTTCTGCAGCAGCTCCTGCTGCATGAAGCCTTCGCTGCGGGCGTACCACATGCCCTCGCTGACGCTGGCGTGGAACTGGATCAGCCCCACCGGCAGCAGGCTGGTGAAGATCATCAGCGCGAGGCCCAGGTTCATGCCCCAGAACGCCAGCTTCATCAAACCGGGGCTCAGCGCGTACTGCGGACGGATGTAGCGCAGCACCAGCAGGGTGAAGCCCAGCGCCAGGAAGCCATACACGCCGAACAGGGCCGCGTGCGCGTGCACCGGCGTGGTGTTCAGGCCCTGGATGTAGTACAGCGAAACGGGCGGGTTGATCATGAAGCCGAAGACGCCCGCGCCCAGCATGTTCCAGAAGGCCACGGCGACGAAGCACATCAGCGGCCACTTCAGGTTTTCCATCCAGGGCGCGCGGGTCTTCAGGCGCCAGTTCTCCCAGGCCTCATGCCCCAGCACGATGAGCGGCACCACTTCCAGCGCCGAGAAGCTGGCCCCGATGGCCATCACGGGCGTGGTAGTGCCGGCGAAGTACAGGTGATGGAAGGTGCCGGGTATGCCGCCCAGCATGAAGAGCGAGGCCGAGGCCAGGCTGGCCGTGGTGGCCATGCGGCGCGACACCAGGCCCAGCGTGGAGAAGATGAAGGCCAGCGCCGTGGTCGCGAAGACTTCGAAGAAGCCTTCCACCCACAGGTGCACGATCCACCAGCGCCAGTACTCCATCACCGTCAGGTGCGTGCGTTCGCCGTAGAAGAAGCCGGCGCCGTAGAACAGGCCGATGGCGCCGACCGAAGCGGTCAGGAGCGCCAGCAGGTTCTTGTCCCCGCCCGGCGTGCGCAGCGCCGGCACGATGCCGCGCAGCATCAGCACCAGCCAGAAGCAGATGCCGGCGAACTTGCCGATCTGCCACAGGCGGCCCAGGTCCACGTATTCATAGCCCTGGTGGCCCAGCCAGAAGTTCAGGTCCGGCGGCATGATCTGCGCGATCGCGAGGTAGTTCCCGGTGAACGATCCGACCACCACCAGCACCAGCGCCCAGAACAGGATGTCGACGCCAAGCTTCTGGAACTTGGGATCGCGCCCGCCGTTGATCAACGGCGCCAGAAACAGGCCGGCGGCCAGGAAGCCCGTGGCGATCCAGAACAGCGCGCTCTGGATATGCCAGGTGCGCACCAGCGAATACGGGAACCACTGCGACAGGTCGACGCCATAGAACTTCTGCCCTTCGACGGTGTAGTGCGCGGTGAAGGCGCCCAGCAGCACCTGGAAGCCGAACAGCGCCACCACCAGGAACAGGTACTTGCCCAAGGCGCGCTGCGACGGCGTCAGGGCGAAAGTGGTCAGCGGGTCTTTGGCGGGCGCCAGCGGCTCGTCGTCTTCCTTGCCGCGCAGGAACGCCCAGGCCCAGACCAGGAAGCCGATGCCGGCCAGCAGCACCACCACGCTGAGGATGGACCACATGACGTTCTCGGCGCTGGGCACGTTATCGATCAGCGGTTCATGCGGCCAGTTGTTGGTGTAGGTGACCGCCTTGCCTTCGCGCTCGGTGGCCGCGGCCCATGCCGTCCAGAAGAAGAAATGCGTGAGCTGGGTGCGGCGCGCGGCGTCGGGCAGCGTGTTTTCCTTCATCGCGAAATTTTCGCGGCTGCGGTGCAGCGCGGGCGCGTCGGAGAACAACTGGTCGTAATAGGCGGCGGTCTGCGCCATGGCGCGCGCGCGCCGCGGGCTCACCGCCAGCGTGTCGGTGGCGGCGTCGCTGCGGTTGGCGCGGTATTCGGCCTTCAGTTCCGCACGCAGCGCTGCCTGGGCGCCCGCGTCCAGCTGCGCATAGTCCCGGCCGTGCTGCTCGCGCGCGGCCAGGTCCAGCCAGGCGGTCAGTTCACGGTGCAGCCAGTCGGCCGTCCAGTCCGGCGCCTGGTAGGCGCCGTGTCCCCAGACCGATCCCAACTGCATGCCGCCGACCGATTGCCAGGCCGTCTGGCCGTCCAGGATGTCGTCGCGGCCGAACAGCGGTTTGCCGTCGGTCGTCACGACCTGCCCGGGAATCGGCGGCGCCTGGCGATAGACCTCGCCGCCGTAAAAGCCCAGCAATGCGAACGTGACCGCCAATACGGCGATCAAGGTGAACCATAATTTCCGATACGGACCCATGATGGGAACGCCCTCCAGTGTTGCGGTTTTGGGGTACGTACCCATATGCGAATTCCGTGCCAGGAAAAATCCCATGCAAATCATGGCATTGCAATTCACACGGTTTTTTTCACCGTGGCCAGCCAGGGTATAAATCACCAATAAAGGGTTGTTTGGACCGCGAAATGCCGGCGTCGCGCCTGGCGCCCGCCTCTTACAATCCCCGCAGCATTCCCACCTCTTTCAAAGGAACCGACCGCATGGCCACGGGCAAGCCCGATGCGTGGAGCCTCTTCCTGACCGCGCATGCGCTGGTAGTGGAAGAAATCGAAAAGCGCCTGTCAGCCGCCGGCCTGCCGCCGCTGGCCTGGTATGACGCCTTATGGGCGCTGGAGCGCGCGCCCGACGGCACGGCCAGGATGTTCGAGATCGCCGAGCGCATGGTGATCGCGCGCTACAACCTGACGCGCCTGATGGACCGCATCGAGGCCGAAGGCCTGGTCGAACGCTTCCGCTCGGACGAAGACCGCCGCGCCACCTACGCCCGCCTCACGCCCAAGGGCCGCGCGCTGCGCCGCGAGATGTGGAAGGTCTACGGCCCCGCCGTCGACGAACTGTTCCTGTCGCGGCTGCCGCAGGCGCAGCAAGACGCCATGGCGGCGAGCTTCCTGGACATCGCGCGCCACGTGCGCGCATCCAACAAGGAGTCTGCTGAATGAACGCCACGCCCCTGCACATCGGCATCGTCGCCTGCTCGGCGGAAGGCGCCGCGCTTTGCTACCGCACGCTGTGCGCGGAAGGCGCCCAGCGCCTGGGCCCGCACGCGCACCCGGAGATTTCGCTGCACACGCATTCGCTGGCGGACTATGTCGCCTGCCTGGACCAGGCCGACCTGGCCGGGGTGGGCGCGCTGATGCAGTCGTCGGCGGGCAAGCTGGCGCGCGCGGGCGCGGATTTCCTGATCTGCCCGGACAACACCATCCACCAGGCGCTGGACCATGTGCTGCCGCAGTCGCCCCTGCCCTGGCTGCATATCGCCGAAGAGGTCGCGGCGGAAGCTCAGGCGCGCGGCTTGCGCCGCATCGGCATCCTGGGCACGCGCTGGCTGGTGGACAGCAGCGTCTATCCGGACAAGCTGGAAGCGCGCGGGCTGCAATGGTTGCGGCCGGCGCAAGCGGACCGCGACACGCTGGCCCGCGTCATCATGGACGAACTGGTGTACGGCGTGTTCAAGCCGGAATCCGTGGCGGAGCTGCAAGCCGTGATCGAGCGCCTGCGCGAGGCTGGCTGCGACGCCGTGGTACTGGGCTGCACCGAGTTGCCGCTGGTGCTGAACGACGGCAATTCGGCCCTGCCCACGCTGGATTCGACCCGCATCCTGGCGCGCGCCGCGCTCACCCGCGCCTTGCGCGGCGCCTGATCCGGCGCCCTCAGATCTGGTCCAGGCCGTATTGGCGCAAGCGCTCCAGGTCCAGCACCTTGATCTGGTTGTAGGCCAGCGCCAGGATGCCCTGGTCGGCCAGCGTCTGCAGCGCCTGGTTGACCCGCTGGCGCGACAGGCCCGTCAGATAGCCTAGTTCTTCCTGCGAGATCGCCAGCGTCAGATCGGTGGACGGATACAGCTGCGGATTGAACAGCTGCGCCAGCGACTGCGCCACGCGCGCGTCCGCATCCAGCAAACGGTGGTTCTGGATGGAGGCGATGAACTCGCCCATGCGGTTGTTCAACTGGCCGATGACGAAATGCGAAAAAGGCAGGCTGGCCGACAACAGCGCATGGAAGGTGGCCGTAGGCACCAGCAACACCAGCGACGGCTGGATCGCCACCACGTCGTACTTGCGCAGTTCGCGCTTGATGACGCTGCCCTCGCCGAACCAGCCGCCCGGCGGCACGCCCGAAAAGGTACAGCTGCGGCCCGATTCGTTGTAGATGGCCAGCTTCAACAGACCCGTGTGCACGCCCAGCCAATAGTCCGACGGCGCATTGCGCCGCGCGATCCAGGCGCCGTTGGGCACGTGTTCGGCGCGCGCGGTCGCCAGCACCAGATCCTGGTGGCGGGCCTCCAGCGCGGTAAACCAGGCACAGGATCCGAACAGGCCGGCCAGTTCCTCGGCGGAAACGATGTTTGAAACGTCGGACATGGGAATAACTGTGTAAAACTTGGGGAAGCCAGGTCGGCCGGCCGTCTGTCATGCAGGTGACAGACAGCATTTTCGGCGGCCCCGTAAGCTAGGGCAAGCGACGGGGATCAAACTCCCCGCACACGGATAAGGGACGCCTGCGCGTCCCAACTGGAGACAAGCATGAGCGGTATGTTCGACCGCGGCCTTGAGCGCCGCGACGCCAACTACGAAGCCCTGACCCCGGTGGATTTCATCGCGCGCGCAGCCCAGGTCTATGGCCAGCGGCTGGCCATCGTCCACGGCGAGGTGCGGCGCAACTGGGCCCAGACCTACGAGCGCGCGCAGCGCCTGGCCGGCGCGCTGGCGCAAGCCGGCATCAAGCGCGGCGACACCGTGGCCGTGATGCTGCCCAACATTCCCGCCATGGTCGAAGCCCATTTCGGCGTGCCCATGCTGGGCGCGGTGCTCAATACCCTGAATACCCGCCTGGACACCCCCAGCGTGCTGTTCATGCTGGGCCACGGCGAAGCGCAGGCGCTGATCGTGGACACGGAGTACGCCGAACTCGCCCAGCGCGCCCGGGCCGAGTTCCCGCACCTGAAGCTCATTTCGGTGCACGACCTGGAAACCGCCCCGGCGGAGCTGCCCGGCGCGGTCGATTACGAAGCCTTTCTGGCCGGCGCCCCTGCCCGCTACGACTGGAAGCCCCCCGCGGACGAATGGGACGCCATCGCACTGAATTACACGTCCGGCACCACCGGCGATCCCAAGGGGGTGGTCTACCACTACCGCGGCGCCTACCTGAACGCCATCAGCAACATCCTCGAATGGGACATGCCCAAGCATCCGGTCTATCTGTGGACCCTGCCGCTGTTCCACTGCAACGGCTGGTGCTTTGCCTGGACGGTCGCCGCGCGCGCCGGCGTCAACGTGTGCCTGCGCAAGTTCGATCCGCAGACCGTGTTCGACCTGATCCGCAATGAAGGCGTCACCCATTATTGCGGCGCGCCCATCGTGCAGAGCGCGCTGGCCAATGCGCCGGCCGAACTGCGCGCCGGCATCGACCACACGGTGCGCACCATGGTGGCCGGCGCCGCGCCCGCGCCCGCCGTTATCGCCAAGATGCGCGACATCGGTTTCGAGCTGACCCATGTGTACGGCCTGACCGAAGTCTATGGACCCGCGGCCGTGTGCGCCCGCCAGGAAGCCTGGGACGCGCTGGACGAGGAAGAGCGCGCGCTGCGCAATGCGCGCCAGGGCGTGCGCTACCACCTGCAGGCGGGCGTATCCGTGCGCGATCCCGACACCATGGAAGAGGTGCCGGCCGACGAGCAGACCGTGGGCGAAGTCATGTTCCGCGGCAACATCTGCATGAAGGGCTATCTGAAGAATGAACGCGCCACCGAACAGGCTTTCGCCGGCGGCTGGTTCCGCACCGGCGACCTGGGCGTGATGACGGCCGACGGCTACGTCCGCATCAAGGACCGCAGCAAGGACATCATCATTTCCGGCGGCGAGAACATCTCCAGCATCGAAGTGGAAGACGCGCTCTACCGCCATCCCGCGGTGGCGGCGGTGGCCGTAGTAGCCATGCCCGACCCCAAATGGGGTGAAACGCCCTGCGCCTTCGTCGAGCTCAAGCCCGGCTGCAGCGCCACCGCCGAAGAGATCATCGCGCACTGCAAGCTGCTGCTGCCCGGCTTCAAGGTGCCGCGCGCGGTGCGCTTCGGCGAACTGCCCAAGACCTCCACCGGCAAGATCCAGAAATTCGAACTGCGCGCCGCCGTCGGCGCGACCAAGGCCATCGACGTGGCCGGCCCCGGCAAGGCCGGTTGAATCCCACGTTTCCATCCCATCCAGGAGCTCCGACGCCATGACGTACCAAGCCCCCGTGAAAGACATGCTGTTCGTGCTGAACCACCTTGCGGGCCTGCCGCAAGTTGCCGCGCTGCCCGGCTTCGAGGAAGCCACGCCCGACACCACCCAGGCCGTGCTGGAAGAATCCGCCCGCTATGCCGGCGACGTGCTGGCGCCGCTGAACCATGCAGCCGACCGCGAGCCCAGCTCCTGGCGCGACGGCGCCGTCACCACTTCGCCTGGCTTCAAGCAAGCCTTCGACATGTACGCGGAGGCCGGCTGGCAAGGCATGACGCATCCGGTGGAATACGGCGGCCAGGGCCTGCCCGGCCTGATCGGTTCGCCCTGCTCGGAAATGCTGAACGCCGCCAACCTGTCGTTCGCGTTGTGCCCGCTGCTGACCAATGGCGCGATCGAGGCGCTGCTGACGGCGGGTTCGCCTGAACTGAAGCAGCGCTTCATCGAGCCCATGATTTCCGGACGCTGGACCGGCACCATGAACCTGACCGAGCCACAGGCAGGCTCGGACCTGGCCATGGTGCGGTCACGCGCGCAACCCGTGGGGGACGGCACCTACCGCATCTCGGGCACCAAGATCTTCATCACCTACGGCGAACACGATCTGGCCGAGAACATCCTGCACCTGGTGCTGGCGCGCCTGCCCGACGCGCCAGAAGGCGTCAAAGGCATTTCGCTGTTCCTGGTGCCCAAGTTCCTGGTCAACGAAGACGGCACGCTGGGCGCGCGCAACGATGTCCATTGCGTGTCGATCGAACACAAGCTGGGCATCAAGGCCAGCCCCACCTGCACGCTGCAATTCGGCGACGCGGGCGGCGCGCTGGGCTATCTGGTGGGCCAGGAAAACCGCGGCCTGGACGCCATGTTCATCATGATGAATGCCGCGCGCTACGCGGTAGGCGTGCAGGGCGTGGCCGTCGCCGACCGCGCCCACCAGCACGCGCTGGCCTATGCCGCCGAGCGCGTGCAGAGCCGCCCGGTGGACGGTTCGTCCAAGGACGCGGTGGCCATCATCCAGCACCCCGACGTGCGGCGCATGCTGGGCACGATGCGCGCCCTGACCGAGGCCGGCCGCGCGCTGGCCTACTACACCGCGGGCCACGCCGATCTGGCGCACGCCAGCCCAGACGCCGAAGCCCGCAAGCGCCATCTGGCGGTACAGGAATACCTGGTGCCGATCGTCAAGGGCTGGTGCACCGAGATGTCCATCGACGTGGCCAGCCTGGGCGTGCAGGTGCACGGCGGCATGGGCTTCATCGAGGAAACCGGCGCGGCGCAGTACTACCGCGACGCGCGCATCCTCACGATCTACGAAGGCACCACGGCGATCCAGGCCAACGACCTGGTGGGCCGCAAGACCCTGCGCGACGGCGGCGCAGTCGCCCGCGCCCTGCTGGCGGAAGTCGGCAAGACCGAAGCGGCGCTGGAAGCCCGCAGCGAATCCGCTGCCCGCCTGATGTTGACGCCGCTGCGCCAGGCCCGCGCGGCGCTGGCCGACGCCATCGACTTCGTGCTGGCCAACGCCGCCAGCCGTCCCAACGCGGTGTTCGCGGCCGCCGTGCCGTATCTGCTGCTGGCGGGCACCACGTTTGCCGGCTGGCAGATGGCGCGAGCGCTGCTGGCGAGCTTGGATCTGCGCGAGGAAGATCCTGTTTTCCACGATGCAAAGATCGCGACTGCGCAGTGCTATGCGTTGCATAAGCTGAGCCAGGCGCCTGGGTTGGCGGCGGTGGTCATGGGGTCTGGGGAGTATGAGGTGCAGCCGTAGCTGTTTGTGGTGCGTTACGGGCCCTTGATACATGAGGGTCTCGTCTGAGGTCTCATTGGCGATTGGCTTCGGAGTCGCGTCCCAGTGCTCCGTAGGCCGCTCGTCGGCGCGGGCGCCTGAGTGGCGGGCGCCCACGATTGCGGTCCGGAGCGTTCGCTCCGGACTGCCCCTTCGTCATCTTCGTCACCGCCTGCGGCGGTTCCTTCAGATTCCCTCGGGCGCATCGAGGTTGCCCGCCACTCAGGCGCCCGCGCCGACGAGCTACTTGAATCTTGGACTGGGGCGCTGCTGGAGCCGTGGTCAGGGACGATACTTGAGCTGCCCGTCATTCTCGGCCGCGCGGGCGGCCGAGAATGACATACGTGATTTCTTGAATTTCGATTGTGTTCGCTTGCGCGGATGCGGTGACTGATTTGCTATTGATCCCCAGCACACGGGGGAGTGGGCGGTGATGGGTGGCGCGCGGCGAATGGCCGCTTGCGCATGCAGACCTGGACGCGCGCCACCCATCCGGCACCTGCGTTGAAATGACGATTGCTGGCCGACCCGTGCGCTTCGCCATCACCCCGAACACAGCACCCACCATATTCAAACCTGGTTCTCGCCAACCGCACGCGTCATCACGAGAACGCCCCCGTCACCCGCGCGCAGCGCCATCGCGCGACGCAAGATACCGCGTAAGCCCCAAGAGGCCGCCCGCGCGGCCGGCCTGGGGCGGGCCCCGCAAAACACACCACCACCCCCAACGACCGTGGCCAGAACGCCAAGCACACCGCCCGCCCCAGCGCCCGTGGAGATTCAAGCAGCCGAGCCAGTCGCGGCGTGGGCTCGCGATGCGCGGGGCGTCGATAAGCCCGAGGGAATCTGAAGGAGTCGCCGAAGGCGAGGACGAAGATGACGAAGGGGAAGTCCGGAGCGAAGGCTTCGGACCGCAATCGCAGCCCCGCGCATCGCGAGCCCACGACGCGACTGGCGTCTAAAGAACCCCACGACGAGCATCCTGAGAACCAACGGCCAAACGCTCACCACGCGGCAACGTCACCGCCCAGAACGCCAGCGCCACAACACTGATACCCGCCCCCAGCAAGCACACCCCAAGCCACCCCGCCTGCGCATAAACCGCCGTCGAAGCGATAGACCCCAACCCGCTCCCCACCGCGTAGAACATCATGTAGCCACCGACCAATCGACTATGCGCCTGCGGATTCACGCTGAAGATCATGGTCTGATTCGTCACGTGCAGCGCTTGCAAGGCGATGTCCAGGACCAACACACCCAACGCCAGCAACCACAGACTCTGATCCAGGAAGGCAATCGGCACCCAGGCCAGGCAGAGCAACGCCAGGCCCACGGCCGTGGTCCGCTCGCCTTGCCCGCTATCGGCCAGCCGCCCTGCCCGCGCCGCCATCAGCACGCCCGCCACGCCCACCAGCCCGAACGCGCCCACCGCGCTGTGCGTCAGCGAATGCGGCGGCGCGCTCAGGGGCAGCACCAGCGCGGTCCAGAAGGCGCTGAAGGCAGCGAACATCAGCAGCGCGATCATGCCGCGCACGCGCAGCACGCGCTCGGTAGCCAACAGGCCGTAGAGCGAGCGCAGCAAGGCCCAGTAACCCATGTCCACCGCGGGCAGCCGGCGTTGCGGCAAACGCCGCGCCAGCACCACCGCCAGCACGGCGGCCAGCGCAGCGGACACGACGTAGACCGCGCGCCAGCCCCACAGGTCCGCCACGGCCCCGGCCAGCGTGCGCGCCAACAGCAGGCCGATCACCACCCCGCCTTGCGCGGCGCCGACCACCCGGCCGCGCTCGCCCGGCGCGGCCAGCGCCGCGGACAAGGCCAGCAGGCCCTGCGTCATGGCCGTTCCCAGCAAGCCCAGCGCCACCATGCCCATCAACAGCCAGGGCGTGCCGGCCGACAGCGCCACGGCCGCCAAAGACAGGACCAGCAGCGCCAGCTGCCCCAGCATCAGGCGCCGGCGGTCCAGCAGGTCGCCCAGCGGCACCACGAACAGAAGCGCCAGCGCGCAGCCCAGTTGGGTGGCCGTGACCACGATGCCTACCGCGCCTTCGGCGATGCCGAACTCTCGGCCGATGGCGTCCAGCAAAGGCTGGGCGTAATACACGTTGGCCACGCTCAGGGCGCAGGCCACCGCCAGCAGCATCACCAGGGACCTGGGCATCGGACTTGGGGGTGCGGAATCGGCGGGTTCTGGTCGGGCTGACATCTCTTGCTCCATTCTGGTTGCTTTATAAAACCAGAATAATAGTTTTCGAGGTTTTATAATGCAACCGAAATTTCGATACGCCAGCCATCACCGCCTTTCCCTCAGCAAGGATCCGACATGGTCAAACGCACTAGTCTCGAAGGCGCCGCCTGCCCGGTGGCACGCTCCCTGGACGCGATCGGCGACTGGTGGTCGCTGTTGATCGTGCGCGACGCCTTCGATGGATTGCGGCGGTTTGGCGAATTGCAGAAAAGCCTGGGCGTGGCCAAGAACATCCTCAGCGACCGGCTGCGCACGCTGGTGGCGCACGGCATCCTCGAAGTGGCGCCGGCCTCGGACGGCAGCGCCTACCAGGAATACGTGCTGACCGACAAAGGCCGGGCGCTCTTTCCAGTAATCGTGGGCTTGCGCCAATGGGGCGAAGACCACTACTACGGCGCGGCCGAACCCCATTCCACGCTGATCGACCGCAAGCGCGGCCAGCCCGTGCGCAAGCTGGAAATCCGTGCGCAGGACGGCCGCCTGCTCGGGCCGGACGATGCCGTGGTGCAGAAGACCGCCCTCCCGGGCTAGGTCGGGGCTATGCAGCCCCCGCGGCCGGCCATTGCCCAGTCGCCAGCGCGGTGGGCGAGTACGAATCGAAGCGCCAGCGCAAGGCCAGCGCGCCGGGCCGGCGCACCACGCGCCGCACTTGCACCCGCCACAGCCGTTCGGCGCCCTCGAACTGCGCGATCTCAGGGCTGTCCAGGATGACTTCAGCAGCGCCCGTCAACTGCAGCACGTCGCCGCGCTCGAAGTCGATGAACAGCAGTCCGGCGCGCGGGTTGAGCACCATGTTGCCCAGGGTGTTGAAAAAGCGGTTCCCGGAAAAATCCGGAATGGTCAGCACGTCGCCGTCCACCCGCACGAAGCCCGGCTTGCCGCCGCGGTGCGAGACGTCGACCTTGCGGCCGCCCTCGTCCGCGTAGGTCGCCACGAAGAACGTGTCGGACCGGGCGATCAGCGCCCGCGCCGCGGCGTCCAGCGCGCTCCGCTCATTCGGTGCGCCCGGAAAGCGCAGCGCCGGCGAACGCGAGAACTGGAATTCCCGCGCCTGGATGTATTGCGGGCAATTGCCGAAGGACTGCGTCACCGCCACCTCGAAGCGCTTGCCGTCCCAGGCGGCGATGCGGCCGTTGGCGCGGTTGCGTCGGCGCGTGTGCAGCTCGATTCCCAGCAGGCCCACCTGCTGGTCCATCCCCAGGCCGGCCAGCAGCGGATCGTCGGCATCCGGCACGGCGGACACGCGCAGGCTGCGTGGATCGGGCGAGGACACGAAGCCGGGCAGGCCTTCCAGCACGCCGGCCCAGGGATCGCCCTGCCCGTCCACCGCGCCGGCAACCAGAAACGGCAGCTGCTCGAAAAACAGGCGGTGCTGGTCCGGCATGTAGTCGCGGATGACTTTGGGTCCGGTCACCGCCATGCGCTCGGCGATCCCGACGTGGTGTTGCAACAGGCGTTCGCCCGCGTGCCAGGGCGACGGCGGGAGGGCGGCAGGTTCTGCGATGGCCATGGCGTACTCCTTGAGGGCGGCGCCTGTCCTCAGGCGGCCAGCAGGCCCACCGGCGACGAGGCCATGGGCACGAAACGCGGCAGGCTTTCGATGCGGCCCAGCCAGGCGCGGACGTGCGGATAGGCCTCCAGCGACACATTGCCTTCGGGGGCATGCGCCACATAGGCGCAGCAGGCCACGTCCGCAATGGTCGGCGTCGTGCCCGCGAGGAAATCGCGTGCGGCCAGTTCGCCGTCCATGACCTTGAGCAAGGCATGGGCGCGGGCCAGCGTGCTGTCCACGTCATAGGCCGCGCCGAACAGGGTCACCAGGCGCGCAGCCGCCGGGCCGATCGCCAGCGGGCCGGACGCCGCCGACAGCCAGCGCTGTACCGCCGCCGCCCCGGCCGGGTCTTCCGGCAGCCAGGCCTGGCCGCCGTAGCGCTTGGCCAGGTAGACCAGGATGGCGGTCGAATCCGCGACCACCACCCCGTCATCGTCGATGACCGGCACCTGGCCGAAGGCGTTCAAAGCCAGGAACGGCGGGCGCTTCTGCTCGCCGCCGCGCAGGTCCACATCGACCTTGCGGTGGGGCACATCCAGCAGGGACAGCATCAGGGCGACGCGATGGGCGTGGCCGGACAAGGGAAAACTGTAAAAGGTCAGCGTAGGGGTATGCGCGGTTTGCATGAGCGGGCTCCAAGTCGGATTCAGACTCCATCTTGGGCCGGCGCCGGGCTCGCGTGAACGGCCAGCGCCGGCAAGACACTCTTGCAGCGGATGAAAGAAAGAGGACGGCCGCCCCGTCCCTTCAAGGCCTGCGTGCGGGCGCGTCCGAGGAACGGGTCGCTACGCCGGCAGCGTCGCCAGGTCGCGCCGCAAGGCCTCGACGCAGAACTCCACGAAGCTGCGCACCTTGGCCGAACTCTTGCGGCCTTCCGGGTACACCAGGTGGACCGGCAGCGGCGGCAGTTCGAAGTCGCGCAGCACCACCTCCAGGGCGCCGCTGGCCAGGTGCCGCGCCACCTGGTAGGACACCACCTGCGTCAGCCCCCAGCCCTCGCAGGCCGCGAGCACCGCGGCCTGGAAGGACGTGACCGTCAGCTGCGAATCGACGCGCAGGCTGCGGGGCTGGCCGTCCTGCTGGAAGCGCCATTGCGGCGTGCGGCCCTCCATGGCGGCGGTGACCGTGCAAAAGCGCGGCAGCGACTCCAGGTCCTGCGGCACGCCGTGTTCGCGCAGGAAGGCGGGCGCGGCGCAGACCACGCGGCGTACCTGCCCCACCGGCACCGCCGTCAGCGTCGAATCCGGCAAGGCGCCGATGCGCACCGCCACGTCCACGCGTTCGTCCAGCAGGTTCACCACGCGGTCCACCAGCAGCGTGCGCACGGAGACTTCGCGATGCGCGCGCAGATAAGCCAGCACGGCCGGCATCACGTGCAATTCGCCGAAGAACGCCGGCGCCGTGATGCTGAGCGCGCCCCGCGGCGCGGCCATCGCGCCGGCCACGGCATCGTCGGCCTGTTCGACTTCGTCGAGGATGCGGCGGCAGTCGTCGGCATAGCGCTGGCCGGCCTCGGTCAGTCGCAGGCTGCGCGTGGTGCGCACCAGCAGCAACGCGCCCAACCGCCGCTCCAGCGCCGACACGCTGCGCGTGACGGTGGGCGCGGACATCTCCAGCCGGCGCGCGGCCGCGGCGAAACTCTGTGCCTCGGCCACCGCCAGGAACACGCTCATTTCATGGAATCGATTCACGCCTCGCGGCCTCCGCGCTGATTTTCGGGAAGAGAGTAGAAGCGCGTGCAGGGGCGCGTCAATCCAGTTACAGAGGATATGAGCCGCATGCTTCCCGGCCTCATGCTTGAGCCTCGAACTCCTTGCGCAACCACCCCAGGAAAGCCTTGACCGGCGGATGGCGTTCGCGGCCCGGCGCGCACAGCGCGGTGTAGGCCGCCCCCGCCACCCGCACCTCAGGACGATACGCCGCCAGGGTACCCGCCGCCACGCTGTCCGACACCATGACGGAGCTGGCCAGCACCAGTCCCTGGCCGGCAATGGCGGCCTGAAGGGCGTAGTGCTCTTCCTCGTAGGCATGCAGCGCCGCCGGCTTGCGCCAGGACGGCAGGCCGGCGGCCTCGCACCAGTCCTGCCAGCCCTGCTCGTACAGCTGCGAATCGCGCCAGCGCACGGTCACCAGCGACGGCGCGCGCCTGCCCGGACGGGCGGCCAGCGTCGGCGCGCCATAGACGCCGAACCATTCCTGCAACGAGCAGGCGGCGTGCAGCCCGCGCCAGCGCGCCCGGCTGTAGCGGATGGCCAGGTCCACGCTGGCGTCGCGCAACAGGTCCACCGCTTCGGCGCTGGTGTTCAGGTTCAGTTGATATTGAGGAAACGCCGCGTAGAAGCGGCCCAGCCGCGGCACCAGCCACAGGGCCGCGAACGAATGTGTGGTGGACAGGGTCAGCGCGCCCGAGGCCGGCGCGGCGCGCAAGGCGTCCAGGGTCTGCGCCACATCGAGCAAGGCGCCGTGCACGCCGGCAAAAAGGCGCGCGCCCTTCTCCGTCAGGCGCACGCCGCGCGGCACGCGTTCAAAAAGCGCGTAGCCCACGTGCCGCTCGAGCGCCTTGACCTGATGGGACACGGCCGTGGCAGTGACCGCCAGTTCGGCCGCGGCCAGTTTGAAGCTGAGCAATCTGGCAGCCGCCTCGAAGGTGCGCAGCGCGGTCACCGGTAGCGTGGCAAACATGGATTCCTGGCTCTATGGATGAAATCAATTCATCATATTCAAGGATTCATCATTTGTCGCCTTTCAGCCGCCAGGACAGAATTTTCCTCACCACATGGAAACGTCCATGCCAACAAGAGGAATCAAACATGAATTCAGATCATCCCGACAAGCGCCTGCTGATCCTGGTCGGCAGCCCGCGACGCGACGGCAACAGCGCGGCCCTGGGCGCGGCTGCGCTGCGCGGGGCCGAGGCGGCGGGCACCCAGGCCACGCTGCTGTTCCTGGACGACTACATCGGGGCCTTTTTGCCGGACTTGCGACGCTCGCCCCCGCCGACCGACCGCTATTCCGAGCTGTTCCTGGAACACTTCCTGCCGGCCGACGGCGTGCTGATCTGCACCCCGATCTACTGGTACGGCATGTCGGCGCAGACCAAGGCGTTCTTCGACCGTTCGTTCAGCCACTATGCCGGCCAGGGACCCGAACCGGAACGGGTCAAGCAGCGCATGACCGGCAAGCGCCTGGGCCTGGCGGTGGCATCCGAGGAAACCTACCCGGGCGCGGCGCTGGGCATCGTGCACCAGATCCAGGAATACGCGCGCTATACCCATTCGGACTTCATCGGCTACGTGCACGGCGCCGGCAACCTGCGCGGCGAGATCGCGGCGGACCCGCGCCAGCCGCTGCAGGCGGCGGCCGAACTGGGCACCACGTTCTTTACCCGCAAGTACTCGGACTACCGGGTGGAAACGCCGCGCGCCCGCAATGTCTGGGAGCCCGCCCCCGCGCTGCGCAGCACGCCGGGCGTGCTGCCGTAGACCTGCTTGAACACGCGGGTCAGATGGGCCTGGTCGGCGAAACCCACGGCATGCGCGGCCTCGGCCAGCGCCAGGCCGTCGCGCAGCAGCGCCCGGGCCCGCGCCACCCGCCAGTTGCGCAGCCAGGCCAACGGCGGCAAGCCGTAGCGCCGGGCGAACTGCTTGACCAGCGTGGTGCGGTGGCGGTCCTGCGCCACCGCCAGGGCCTCCAGGTCCGGCGCGCAGGCTGGGTCCGAGGCCATACGCGCGCGCAGCAGCGAGCAGACGTCGGACGCGTCGTCTGCCGCCGCCGTACGGGCTTGCGCATGTGCCGCCAGCAGGCCGAACAAGGCGGCGGAGAGGCGTTCGCGGCGCTGCGCGTCGGCGATGGGATCGGGCGTGAGCGCGTCCAGCCAGGCCTGGCAGAGCGCCGGATCGCGAATCACGGGACCAGCCAGGCTGGCCCCGCCCGCAAACAACGTGAGTTCGTGATCCCTGAACCAGTCCGGATCGATATAGGCCATGCGGTACCCCAGCGGCGCGTCCGAGGTGCCCCCGGTATGGACCTGACCGGGCGCAATCACCACCAGATCGCCCTCGCCCGCGGCCTGCGGCACGCCATGCACGGTGAAGGCGCAACGGCCCTGCGCGATGGCGCCGATGGACCAGGCGTCGTGGAAATGCGGCGCATAGCGGTAGCCGCGCAGGTCTGCGATCAAAACATCGCCGGGCAGGCCGGCGCCGCAATGCCAGATATGTTGGGAAACCGCCATGAACAAGTGAGGATGTAGCGCCTAGCCGAAGTAGCTCTGGTCCGATGTGAGCGTGCGGGCCAACAGCCACGCGTTGCGGGGATTCTCGCCCACGCGGCGCACGGCATACGGCCACCAATCACCGCCGAAGGGCAGATAGACCCTGACGTTATAGCCCAAACGGCGCAACGCGAGCTGCCAGTCCGGACGCACGCCATAGAGCATTTCGAACTCGAAGGCTTCTGGCGGCCAGCCGCGCTCCCGCGCCAGCTCCAGGATGGCGCCGGCCAGGCGGTCGTCATGGGTACCGAAAACGGGCTGGAAGCCGGACTCCAGCGCCTCGCGCGACAGCATGATGGCGGCGGCGTCCAGATAGGCCTGGTCGATGCGCGCGCGGCCGGCGTGGTCCAGCGCGCGCTCCGGAAACGCGCCCTTGACCAGCCGCAGCGAGGTGCGCTGACGGATCGCCCAGGCCAGGTCCAGCGGCGTGCGGCGCCGCCGCGCCTGCAGTGTCAGGCCTGCCGGCATGCCGGCTTGCAGCAGTTCGCGATGCAAGGCGCAGGTGCGGTCGCAGAGGGAGGAATCCTCCATGTCCAGCACCATCCAGTCGCGCCCCAGGCCGACCGTCCGGCGCGCCGCCAGGCCGATGCGCCGGGCATTGTCCCGGCCCAGCGCGTCGTCGCGCATATAGCCGATGGCGGTGGGATCGACTGACACGTGCACGTCCAGCCCTGCGTGCTCCAGCGCCCGGCAGGCGCCGAGCGTCTGGGCCACGTTGTGCTCGATGGCCTCGGGATCGTCCACGTACTCGCCCAGGTAGAAGAGCGAGGCGCGGATGCCGTGCGCCTCGCGCAGCCTGGCGGCCGTGCGGACCGCGGCGTCGACGTCCGCGCCGCCGACGAAACGGGCCGCCAGCGACGTGCGGGCCGCCATGGCACGCATCGCCCGCCCCACGCCCGGGCTGCGCGCCAGCGCGATCGCCGTTCTCTGGAACATGCTCATGGGCTCTCTCCCTATAAAGAGAGCCACTGTGCCGGTACCGCGCGCGCCCGTCTTGAACGCCAGTGAAACTTCCTAGTCCAGCGCCAGCGTGCGGGCGCGACCGAACAGCGGGCGCTGCACCGTCTGCGCCAGCAGCACGCCGGCCAGTGTCACCGCGCCGCCCAGCAGGTGGTACATGTGCAGTTGCTCGCGCAGCATGACGAAGGCGGCCAGCGCGGTGAACAGCGGCAGCAGGTTGATGAAGATGCTGCAGCGGTTGGGCCCCAGCCGCTGCACGCCTTCGATCCACAGGAAGGACAGCAGCACCGACGAGAAGATGCCCGCGTACAGGATCAGCGGCACCGTGTTCATGTCCAGCGCAGCCTGCGCCGCCGGCACGCGCAGGTACAGCGGCAGCATGTAGAGCAGCGCGAAGATCGATTGCACGAAGGTGGACTGCCAGGCCGGCAGCGGCACCTTCCAGTGGCGCAGCAACACTCCGTACAGCGCGTAGGACAAGGCAGCCAGCAGCATCAGGCCGTCGCCGACGTGGATGCCGTGCTGGAACACGCTAAGCATGTCGCCCTGGCCCACCAGGTACAGCAGGCCGAGGAACGACAGCGCGCCGCCAGCGGCCATGCCCAGGGTCAGCGGATCCCGCAGGATCACCACGCTGAGCAGCATGCTCAGCAAGGGAATCAGCGCGGTCAGGATGGCCATGTTGGTCGCCGTGGTGGTTTCGGCGGCGCGATAGGACAGCGCCTGGAACACCGCCGACGACAGGGCGCCGTACAGCGCCAGCTTGGGCCAATGGCGCAGGATGGTCTTGCGGTTGCGCCAGGCCGGGCCGGCCGTGAACAGGCCCATCAGGAACAGGGCCAGCACCAGCCGGTAGAAGGTGATGGCGGTGGGCGAGATGGCGCTGGCGGCCATCTTGGAGACGATGACGTTGCCCGCCCAGAACAGAATGGCGAACAACGGAAACAGGTAGGACATGGTGGTTGCGCTCGGAGGATGAGGGATGGTCTCCGGCCGCTTGCGGCGCCGCTTGGGGCTACGCAGGCGGTGGAGTATCGCTATCCTATTGAGCGCGATCCAGTCCGTCTGCCGATGAAAAGGCAGGCACTATCGCAAAATGGACATCGCCGTATCAGGGGCGGAATGGCGCCGGATCCAGCGGCAGCTCCAGCCCGCCCATCTGGGCCGTCAACAGCGCGGCGCTGCCGCAGGCCAGGGTGAAGCCCAGCGCGCCCTGCCCGATGTTCAGCCACAGGTTATCGGCGGCATGGCTGCGTCCGATCAGCGGCTTGCTGGTGGGAGTGGCCGGACGCAGCCCCGCCCAAGGCGCCGCCTGGCGCAGGTCCAGCGCCGGAAACGCCTCGTGCACCTGGCGCTTGAGCAGCCCGATGCGCGCCGTGTCGATGCCGGCATCGGCGCTGCCGATGTCGACCATGGCCGCGATCCGCAGCACGCCGCCCACGCGGGCATAGACGATGCGCCGTTCGTAGTCCGTGACGCTGATGCGCGGCGCCACCGAGTCGTCGTCCTCGGCCAGCGGCACGCTCAGGCTGTAGCCCTTCAAGGGATACAGCGGCACGTCATGGCCCAGCGGCTTGAGCAGCGCACGCGTGCCGATACCGGTGGCCAGCACGATGGCGTCAGCGCCGATGTCGCCGTCGCGCGTGTTCACCGCCACGATGCGGCGGCCTTCGCGCTGCAGGCCCGATACCGGATTGGACATGACGCATTGCACGTTGGCCATGGTCTGCAGGCGGTCGAACAGCGCCTCGGTGAACTGGCGGCAGTCGCCCGCTTCTTCGCTGGGGGTGTAGATGGCGCCGGCCAGGCTTGCGCCCATGCCGGCCAGCGCGGGTTCCAGCGCCAGGGTCTGCGCCGCGTCCAGCACCTGCTGTTCAGCGCCGAGGTCGGCCTGGTACGCCACCAGCGCGCGCGCCTTGTCCAGCAAGGCCGGACTGCGGTAGGCGATGAGCTTGCCGTTCTTCAGATGGCCGAAATCCAGATCTTCCTGCTCCAGCAGCGAGTGCATGACGTCCCGGCTCAGATAGGACAGGCCAGCCAGTTGGACCGTGGAAGCCTTGGCCACCGAGGCCCGGCACGCCAGCGCAAATTGCAGGCACCAGCGCCATTGATGGGGATCCAGCCTGGGCCGGAAACGCAGCGGGGAGTCCTCGCGCAGCAGCCAGCCCGGCACGCTGGGCAGCACGCCCGGACCGGCCAAAGGCGCCACGTAGCTATAACTGAGCTGACCGCCATTGGCGTAGCTGGAGACCTCGGCCGGACGCGCCTGGCTGTCCACCAGCACCACGTCATGGCCCTGGCGCGCCAGGAAATAGGCCGACGTGACGCCCACGACGCCAGCGCCGATTACGCAAACCCGCATACTCTTAGATCCAGAAAGACAGGGACACGACGCTATTCTGGGACGCGCCCCGCCCGTCCGGCAAATGCCAAACTCCGCAGGGTCCATAACAAAACATCATGCCCCGCCTCAGGCGGCGCGATGCAGCTTGATGATGGCGGCGGCCGTGGGATCGCGCACCAGGTCGGCCAGGGTGTAGCCGTTGAGCGCCTCGTAGAAAGCCTGCAAGGTCTGCGCCAGCACGCCGGACAGCCGGCATGCGCCGTCCAGCGCACAGGGAGGTTCGCGGCAGTCGATCAGCGGCCCCTGCTGCTCCAGCTGCCGGATCAGGTCGCCCAGCCGGTAGCGGTCGGCGGACTGCGACAGCCGCAGGCCGCCGCCCTTGCCGCGCGAGGTGCTGACCCAACCCTGCTGCGCCATGAAGTGCACCACCTTCACCAGATGATTGCGCGACACGCTGAAGCGGTCAGCGATCTCCGGAATGGTGACGGCGGCGGACCGGTCGCGGCATTGCGTCAGGTACATCAGGACGCGCAGGCCGAAATCGGTGAATCGGGTCAGTTGCATGGCTGGGACGAAAGGGATGGACGCTGGCGGCCCGAAAGTTCAGGCCGCCAGGATACACCGCTCAGGCGGGCGCGCCGCCGCTGCCGAAGGCTTCGGCATGGATGCGGTCGGCGGGCACGCCCAGGCCGGTCAAGGCTTCGCGCTGCGCGCGCATGAAGCCGGCCGGGCCACACAGGTAGTAGTCCGCGCCAGGCACGATGACTTCGTCGCGGATGGCGTTCAGATCCACCCGGCCGGCGTAGTCGTAGTCGCGGCCAGGTTGGTCGCCGTGGCCGACCTCCTCGTAGAACACCGCCTTGCGCACGTTGGCGCGTTCGGCGGCGATGCTGTTGACGTGATCGCGCATGGCGTGGACCGAGTTGTTGCGGCAGCCGTGCACGAAACGGATCTGGCGTTCGTCGTTCAACCCCACCAGATGGTTCAGGATGGAGACCATGGGCGTCAGGCCCACGCCGCCGCTCAGCAGCACCACCGGCGCGCTGCCTTCCTCGCGCAGATGGAAGTCGCCCTGGGGCGGCGCCACGTCCAGCACCCCGCCCTCTTCCAGGCGGTCATGCAGGGCGTTGGAAACCCGGCCGGCCGGCGTATCGGCGCCCGCCGCTTCGCGCTTGACCGAGATGCGCAGGCGGTCCTGGCCCGGCGCGTCCGACAGGCTGTACTGGCGCGGCTGCATCAGGCCCAGTTCGGGCACGAACACGCGCACCGACACGTACTGGCCTGGGCGGTAGGCAGGCACTTCGCCGCCATCGGCCGGCGCCAGGTAGAAGGACGTGATCTCGGCGCTTTCACGCTGCTTGCCCACCACGCGGAACGCGCGCCAGCCCGTCCAGCCGCCCGGCTTGGCGGCCGACTCCGCGTACAGGCGCGCCTCTTCGGCGATCAGCAGGTCGGCCAGTTGGCCGTAGGCCGCGGCCCAGGCCGCCACCAGCTCTTCCGTGGCTGCCTCGCCCAGCACTTCGCTGATGGAGGCCAGCAGATGCTTGCCCACGATCTGGTAGTGCTCGGGCCGGATGCCCAGGCTGACATGCTTGTGCACGATGCGCGTCACCACGGGCATCAGCACGGAAGGATCGTCGATGTGCTCGGCGTAAGCCGCGACCGCGCCGGCCAGCGCCTGCTGCTGCTCGCCGCCAGCCTGGTGGCCCTGGTTGAAGACATGCTTGAGCTCGGGGTTGTGCTTGAACATGCGGGCATAGAAATGCTTGGTCAGCGCGACGCCGTGCGTCTTGAGAACGGGCGCCGTGCCCTTGACCAGGGCGCGGATTTGGGGACTCAACATCAACTGCTCCTTGTGGCGCGATCGGAATCGCCATTAAACATGCATTTATAATACATCTTTAAATGCCCACTGAAAAACCCCGGGCGATTCAATCCGGCCCGCTGGCCCATGCGCCCAGGATGGCAAGCGGCGGTAACACGCAATCGGTCCCCGCGCGCCATTGGGGACGCGTGGCGCCGCCAGCCTGTCCGCGCCACGCCACGGACGCGATCCAGTCCTCGCCCAGGCGCCATGAACAGGCGCGCCACTGCCCTGGCGGCGCACGCAGGCGCCATTCCGCCTTGCCGCCGAAGTCCAGGCCTACCGAAGCCATGTCCGCAGGGAAATCCAGTCCGGCCGCCTTGATGAAGGCTTCCTTCAGCGTCCACAAGAGATAAAAGCGTTCCAATTGGGCTGCGCCTTCCAGGCCAGCCAGCGTGGCTTGCTCGGCCGGCGCGCATACCCATTCGGCCAGGCGCAAGACCTCGCGCGGCCGCACTCGCTCCAGATCGGCGCCCAACTGCCACCCGGCCGGGGCGGACGCGCAGACCGCGTGGCCGCCGCTGTGGCTTAGCGACAGGGTCGCAGGCGGCATGGCCTGCCTGATCTCTTGCAGCAAAGCCCTGCTGACCCGCCAATCGAGCTGCGCCTTCGGGCTGCGCAGCGCTTGTGCGCGCGCGGCGTCCTCCGCTGACAGCTCCTGGCTGCGGTAACCCGCAGCCGCGCCTTTGTCCGCCCACCAGATTAAAAGTTCCTGAACGTTCACGGGAGAAAGTAACAAATAGCAAGCTGAAGTGTAAGAAACAAAGGAAATATTGTGTATTATGTAACGTTTTAAATCAAAATGGCCTGACATCGCCATAGTAGAATCGCGCGCTATGTTGACGTTTTCGATCGCGCAATGGCAGGGTTGGGCGCAAGGAATCGATGGCCCCGGCGACTGGTTGAAATGGGCCGAACATCCGTTCTGCCCGATCGGAAATCAGAATCCGCCCCGCCTGGACTTCCTGCCTCCCTTGCAACGCCGCCGCCTGAGCCCGCTGGCTCGCGGGGTGTTCGAGTGCGCGTGGCCGTTGGCCGAGGGACGCCCGCCCATGCCGCTGGTGTTTGCCTCCCGCCATGGCGAAACCACCCGCAACTTCGGCCTGCTGCAAGCGCTGGCGGCGCACGAACCCCTGTCGCCCACGGCCTTCGGCCTGTCGGTCCACAACGCCATCGCCGCGCAGTGGTCGATCATACGCCGCGAGACCACTGAATCCGTGGCCTTGTCGGTGGAAGACGACGGCCTGGAGCACGCCTGCATCGAGGCGTCGATGCTGTTCGATGCCGGCCACCAGGACGTGCTCGTGGTGCTGGCCGAGGAACGGCCGCCCGCAGCTTACGCCCCCTGGGTGGATGACGCGCCCTACGCTTATGCGGTC
Source organism: Achromobacter sp. ACM02 (assembly GCF_014851605.1). Lineage (NCBI taxonomy): Bacteria > Pseudomonadati > Pseudomonadota > Betaproteobacteria > Burkholderiales > Alcaligenaceae > Achromobacter > Achromobacter sp. ACM02. The sequence goes on along the minus strand of NZ_JACUZY010000007.1, from coordinate 137,755 downwards.
GCCCTGCATCTGCAGCCCGGCGCCGACTGGACCTTGGCCCTGGCCCCGCGGGCGCCGGATGCCGCCGACAGCGCGCAGGCCTGGCCCAATCCCCTGAACCTGCTGCGCCACCTCTTGCTGCGCACGCCCGACTGGCGCCACGCCAACCGCTCCCGACTATGGACCTGGACACGCACGGCATGACTAGCGCCACGCCTCCCCGGCAGGACTTCTGGCTCTGGCGTCTGTTCGCCACCGGCATGGCCTTTACCCTTTTCGGGCTGGGCGGCGTGCTGCTGCGCGTGCTGGTGTTCCCGCCCCAACGCTTGCTGCCCGGCGACAAGGCGGACCGCCAGCGCCGCGCGCGCGGCGCGCTGAACGGCACCTTCCGCCTGTTCATCCGCTTCATGGTCCGCACCGGCATCCTGACCGTGGAATTCAAGGGCGCCGAACGCCTCGGCAAGCCCGGACAGATGATCCTGGCCAACCACCCTTCGCTGCTGGACGTGGTGTTCCTGGTCGGCCACGTCAAGAACGCCAACTGCATCGTCAAGCACGGCCTGGCCACCAACCCGTTCACCCGCGGCCCGGTGGCCAATGCCGGCTACATCACCAACGACGAAAGCTTCGACATGTTCGACCGCGCCGCCGACGTGCTGCGCGCGGGCGAAACCCTGATCGTCTTTCCCGAAGGCACGCGCACGCCGCGCGACGCCATGCCGCGCTTTCATCGCGGCGCCTGCGCCATCGCGCTGCGCGGCGCGCGCGTGGTCACGCCCGTGGTCATCAGCATGAATCCCCGCAGCCTGACCAAGGGCGAGCCCTGGTACCGGATTCCGCCCTGCCGCATGCGCTATGTGATCCGCGTGGGCGAGGACATCGATCCCGCCTCCTGGAGCGGCGCCCATCCGCTGCCCATCGCCGGACGCAAGATGAACGATTACCTGCACGCCTATTTCGAAGCCGAGCTGGCGCCCGCCGCGCCTGCCGGCGCCATCATGAATGAACAACCGCCTCGGGCGGTGGAAGTGGAGTCCTGACCGGATGAACCAACTGGAATTTGAACTCAAGACCCTCGTCATCGACTCGCTGGGCCTGGAAGACATCGCGCCCGACGATATCGACAGCGACGCCCACCTCTTTGGCGACGGACTGGGGCTGGACTCGGTGGACGCCCTGGAGCTGGGCCTCGCGCTGCAAAAGCGGTACGGCATCACCATCGATCCCGAGACGCGCAACATGCGCGAGCATTTCGCCAGCATCGCCAAGCTGGCCGAGTTTGTCACCGCGCAACGCCGCGCCTAAAGGATACGGAGTCCAGGATGCATACCCGCGACGAAATCTTCAACACGCTGCGCGGCGCGCTGGTCGAACTGTTCGAGATCGAACCTGAACGCATCACGCCCGAAGCAAACCTGTACACGGACCTGGAGATCGACAGCATCGACGCCATCGACCTGATCGACCATGTGCGCCGCCAGACCGGCCGCAAGCTCGACGCCAACGACTTCCGCACCGTGCGCACGGTCGAGGACGTGGTGCAGGCCATGTGCCAGAAACAGGACCCCGCCGCATGAAACGCGGCGTGGCGGCAGCCCTGGCCGTGGCCGGCATCGCCTATCCCTTCGCCGTCCATGCGGCGCTGGGACGGGTAAGCGCCGCCTGGCTGGCGCTGCCGCTGGCCCTGCTGTGGCTGGCGCGCGGCCTGACCGCGGATGCCGCCCGGCCGGGCGCGCGCCTGCTGCCCGCTGTGGCGGTGGCCTTCTGCCTGGTCCTGGCCGTTTCGAATTCGCAAGACTGGCTGCGCTGGTATCCCGTGCTGGTCAACGGCATGATGCTGGCTATCTTCGGCGCCAGCCTGCGGCGCGGCCGCCCCGTGATCGAGCAACTGGCCCGGCTGCGCCACCCTGATCTGCCGCCCGAAGGCGTGCGCTACACCCGCAATGTCACCCGCGTGTGGTGCGCCTTCTTCGCCCTGAACGGCAGCGTGGCGGCGGCCCTTGCGGCCTGGGGCCCCTGGAGCTGGTGGACCGTCTACAACGGCGCCGTGAGCTATGTGCTGATGGGCCTGCTGCTGGCGAGCGAATGGCTGCTGCGCCCCGCCGCCGCCAAGGCGGCGTAACGCATGGCCTGGACCGATCTCGCGCAGCTGCTGCTGCCCGCCCCGCCTGACTTGGCCGATGCGCTGGTCGCCGACGAGCCGCCACTGACGCGCGAGGCGTTTGCTCGCGCCAGCCTGCAGGCCGCGGGCGCCTTGCAAGCGAGGCAGCTGCAACGCGTCGCGATCTGGTTCGAGGACGCCGCCCGCATGGCCGTCGCGTTGTTCGCATGCTGGCGCGCCGGCGTGGTCGCGGTGCTGCCGGGCGACGCCCAGGCGCAGACCTGCGCCACGCTCGACGCCATGGTGGACGCCTGGCTGAGCGACACTGATCTGCCGCTGCCGGCCGAGCGGCTGTGCCGGCTGGCCGAGCTGCAAGGCCACGCACCGCTCGCGCCCGCCGAACTGGACCCTGCGCTGACGCTGGTGCTGTGCACTTCGGGATCCAGCGGCACGCCCAAACATATCGCCAAGCACTGGCGGCAACTGATGGACGAAGTCCGCGCGCTGCAGCAGCAATGGCCGGATGCGCGCGGCCCCGTGCTGGGCAGCGTATCGGCGCAACACATGTACGGCCTGCCCTTCAGGGTGCTGTGGCCGCTGTGCGCCGGGCGCCAGCTGGACCGGCCGCAGCGCCTTTATCCGGAAGAACTGCAGCAGGCCAGCCTGCGCCATCCGGCCTGCACCTGGATCGCCAGCCCGGCGCTGCTGCGCCGCCTGGGACAGCGGCTGGATTGGGACCAGCTGCGCGGCCGCCTGACCCGCATCCACTCGTCCGGCGGCGAATTGCCCGCCGACGCATCCGACCATATCGCACAGCACCTGGGACTGCGCCCCAGCGAGATCTACGGCAGCTCCGAAACCGGCGCCGTCGCCTGGCGCGAAGGCGACAGTCCCTGGCAGCCGCTGCCCGGCGTGGCCGTCGACCTGAACGCCGAAGGCGCGCTGCGCGTGCAATCGCCATGGGTCAATCCGGCCGAGGCGCAGACCGCCGACGGCGCGGAGCTTGCGCATAACGGTTTCCGGCTGCTCGGCCGCCTCGACCGCATCGTGAAGATCGAGGAAAAGCGCATTTCCCTGCCCATGCTGGAACAGGCGCTGGCGCGCCATTCCTACGTCGCCGAAGCGCGCATGGGAGGTCTGGCCGGGACCACGCGCCTTGCCGCGCTGGTCGCCCTGTCGGCCGGCGGCCTGCATGCCTTGCGCAACCAGGGCCGCAAGGCGCTAGTGGATGCGCTGCGCGCGCATCTGGCCCCAGGCTTCGAATCGCTGGCCATTCCGCGCACCTGGCGCTTCTTCGCGCAACTGCCTGCCAACGCCCAGGGCAAGCTGCCGCGCGGCGTGTTCGAAGCGGCCGCGGGCCCCCGGCCGCTTGCGCCCGAGGCGCAGGAACTGCCGCGCCTGGCGGATCACGAACGCCGCTACCGGCTGGAAATCCCCTGCGACCTGGCGCATTTCAGCGGCCACTTCCCCACTGCTCCCGTTGTGCCCGGGGTTGTCCAGATCGGCTGGGCCATGTCGCTGGCACAACGCGACCTCCATCCCGAGCTGCGTTTCGCCGGCATGGAAGCCCTGAAATTCCAGCGCCTGCTGCGTCCGGGCGATACCGCCATGCTGGCGCTCAAATGGGACGCCTCGAAGCAGAAGCTGTATTTCGCCTACACGGTCAACGACGCGCCCTGCTCTTCCGGCCGCATTCTGCAGGCAGGCGGCCATGGCCCCGCATAAGCTCTGCGCGCTCATTCCCGTGTACAACCACGGCGCCACGGTCGCCGCGGTGCACGCGCAGCTTGTGGCGCAAGGCTTGCCCTGCGTGCTGGTGGATGACGGCTCCGAACCGTCTTGCGCCGCCGCGCTGGATGCGCTGGCCGCCCAACCGCATACGCATCTGCTGCGGCGCGCGGTCAACGGCGGCAAAGGCGCGGCGGTGCAGGACGGGCTGCGCGCGGCGGCGGCGCTGGGCTATACCCATGCCTTGCAGGTCGACGCCGACGGTCAGCACGCCCTGACGGACGCGGCGGCCTTCGCCGCGGCCTCCCGTGCTCGCCCCGAAGCCCTCGTCTGCGGCGCGCCGCTGTATGGCGACGACGTGCCACGCAGCCGTCTCTATGGCCGCTGGCTGACGCGCGTGTGGGTCTGGATCAATACGCTTTCGCTCGACATCCCCGACGCCATGTGCGGTTTCCGCGTCTACCCGCTGGCCGCGGCGCTGCCCGTGATCGACGGCGCGCGCGTGGGCCGGCGCATGGATTTCGACATCGCCGTCCTGGTGCGCCTGCACTGGCGCGGCGTCGCGATGGTCTGGCTGCCGACGCGCGTGGCCTACCCGGAAGGCGGCATTTCCCACTTCCAGGGCCTGCGCGACAACCTGCTGATCAGCCGCATGCACGCGCGCCTCTTCTTCGGCATGCTGGCGCGTTCGCCGGCGCTGCTGTGGCGCCGGCTTGCCGGAGGTCAGCGTCCATGAGCGCCACAGATCAGCATTGGGCCGATCAGCCCGAGCGCGGCAGCGCCCTGCTGATGCGCCTGACCGCCTGGGCCGCGCGCACCCTGGGCCGCCGTTTGGTCGCGCCCGTGGTCTGGCTGGTCGTGCTGTATTTCTATGTCAGCGGCGCCCGCGCCCGGCGTTCGATCGCGGCCTACCAGCGCCGTCTGGCGCAATCCGGCACGCTGGCCGAGCCGCTGCCGCGCCGCATGCCGGTCTACCGCCAGTACCTCGCGTTCGCCAACGCCATCCTGGACAAGCTGGACGTCTGGCAGGGCAAGATCACGATGGCCCATCTGGACATCTCCGACCCTGACGGCCTGCACGCGCAAATGGGCAGCAACCGCGGCCAGATCCTGGTGGGCTCGCACCTGGGCAATATCGAGGTCTGCCGCGCGCTGGCGGAGCAAAGCGGCACCTTGAAACTCAATGTGCTGGTCCACGACAAGCACGCGGTTCACTTCAGCCGGCTGCTGCACCAGGCCGGCGGCGGGCTGCGCATGATCCAGGTCAGCGAACTGGATGCTCCGGCCATGCTGGACCTGGCGCAGCGCCTGGACCGCGGCGAATGGCTCGCCATCGCCGGCGATCGCGTGCCGCTGCAGGGCGACCGTTGCACGCCGGTGGACTTTCTGGGCGCCAGCGCGCTGTTCCCGCAAGGGCCCTGGCTGCTGGCGGGCCTGTTGCGCTGCCCGGTCAACCTGCTGTTCTGCACGCGCCACGGCGCGCGCTACCGCGTCGCGATGGAACGCCTGTCGGACGGCATCGAATGGACGCGCGCCACGCGCCAGGCCCGGATCGCCGAGCTGGCCCAGCGCTACGCCGACCGCCTGGCCGCACACTGCCGCCTGGCGCCGCTGCAATGGTTCAACTTCTACCCTTTCTGGAAAGACGATGCGTAAACGGGGCGCCATCGGCGCTGAAGTCGAAATCCGTGTGCCCTTCTTCGACGTGGATCCGCTAAACGTCGTCTGGCACGGACACTACGTCAAGTATCTGGAACAGGCCCGCTGCGAACTGCTGGACCTGCTGGGACACAACTACGACGCCATGCGCGCCAGCGGCTACGCCTGGCCGGTGATCGACCTGCATCTGCGCTACGCGCAGCCCGCACAATTCGGCCAGCGCCTGAAGGTGCGCGCCGAACTGGTGGAATGGGAGCACCGGCTGAAGATCAACTACCTGATCCTGGACGCCGCCAGCGGCCAGCGCCTGACGCGGGCCACGTCCGAACAGGTGGCGGTCTGCATCCAGACCCGCGAGATGCAGCTGACCTCGCCCGCCGCGCTGGTCGATGCCGTGCAACGCAAGCTGCAATCGATGGAGACGCCCGCATGACGCGCCGCCTGGTTTTCATACGCCGCCTGTGCGCCCTGCTGGCCTTGGCCCTGCTGCCGCTGGCCGCCCGCGCCTTCGACCTGGCCGACCTGCAAACGCAGCTGAACGCCACGCCGGTGGTGCGCGGCCATTTCGTGCAGCAGAAGTTCCTGCGCTCGCTGCCGCAGCCGCTGACCAGCCGCGGCGATTTCACGCTGGCGGCGGGCAAGGGCCTGCTGTGGCTGCTGCGCACGCCGATCGCGCAGGACCTGCGCATCGACGCCCGCGGCATCTCCCGGCGCGACGAAGCCGGCAAATGGCAGGCTCTGCCGCAGCATTCCGGCGCCGGCCGCGAGAACCGGCTGTTCCTGTCCGTGCTGGCAGGCGACACCGTCGGGCTGCGCGAAAACTTCGACCTGGCGCTCACTGGCGACGCCAATGCCTGGCAGCTGCTGCTGACGCCGCGCTCGGTCCTGCTGCGCCAGATCTTCGACAACATCCAGATCAACGGGGGCAAGCTGGTGGACCGCATCGAACTGCGCGAGACGCAGGGCGACCGCAGCGTGCTGCAAATGACGGATGCGCAGGCCGCCCAGGCCCTGACCGCCGAGGAGCAACGTGCGTTCGCCGATTGAGCGCTGGCTGCCGCGGCTGTTCAAGCTGGGGCTGCTGCTGATTCTCTGCGCCGGCGCCTGGCAAAGCCGCCACGGCTGGCCGGTGTCGGCCAACCTGATGGAGCTGGTGCCCCAGGCCGGCGCCGACGCCACCCGCCAATTAGCCGAGGCCCGCATCCAGGAGCCCCTGTCGCGCCAGCTCATCGCGCTGGTCGCGACTCAAAGCGCAAACGCCGGCGCGGATGCCGCGGCCCCCGCGCGCCTGCTGGCGCAGCGCTGGACCGACAGCGGCCTGTTTTCTTCCGTGCAGGTGGAACTGCAAATCGACGTGCCCGCGCTGCGCGCGCAACTGCTGGCGGGCCGGCTGGCCATGCTGCCGGCGGCCGACCGGCATCAGCTCGAGACCGATCCCGCAGCCTACGCCCAGCGCCGCGCACGCGAGCTGTCCGATCCATTTTCATCTTCGGGCCTGGTGCCGGCGGACCAGGACTGGCTGGGCCTGACGCGCCGCGCCGAACAGGCGCTGCGCCCAGGCGGCGCGGTGCAGTACGACATGGGCACGGGCACCCTGCAGGCCGAACATGCTGGCAGACGCTGGATGCTGGTGCGCGCAGAAACCCGCGGCGATGCGTTCGACGCGGCCGCGCCCCAACAAATCGCCGCGCAGCTCGAACAGGACCGCGCGGCGCTCGGCGCGGCCGGCGCCGAGCTGCTGGTGGCCGGCGGCCCCCTGTACGCCGCCGCGGGCCGGGCGCAAGCGGTTGCCGAAAGCAGCTGGATCGGTACCGGCGCCACCATCGGCATCGTGCTGGTCCTGCTGCTGGCGCTGCGGCGCGTGCGCGCGCTGCTGGCTTTCGTGCCGGTCGCCGTCGGGCTGCTGACCGGCGCGGTGGCCTGCGTGGCAGTGTTCGGCTCCATCCACGTCCTGACCCTGGTGATCGGCGCGAGCCTGATCGGCGTAGCGGTGGATTTCCCCATGCATTGGCTCGGCAAGAGCTATGGCATGGCCGACTGGCAGGCCTGGCCCGCGCTGCGGCGCGTCCTGCCCGGGCTGACCATCAGCCTGGCAGCCAGCCTGGTCGGCTACGTCGCGCTGGCGTTCACCCCGTTCCCCGCGCTGACGCAGACCGCGGTGTTCTCGGCCGCCGGCCTGCTGGGCGCCTACGCCTGCACCGTGTGCCAGTTGCCGGCCTGGATGGACGGCTGGCGGCCCCGCCCCTGGCAGCCGCTGCTGCGTTTTGCCGAGGCCGCGCTGCACGCGCGTCAGCGCCTGGCCGGACGCCGCGCCGCGCTGTGGCTGGGCGCCCTGGCCCTTATCGCCGCCACTGCCGGCGGCATCAGCCGGCTGAGCATCCAGGACGATCTGCGGCAATGGCTGAGCCTGCCCGCGCCCTTGCTGCAGCAGGCCCGGCAGATCGGCGAAATCACCGGTTTCATGCCGACCAGCCAGTTCTTCCTGGTGCGCGCGCCTGACGCCGACGAGCTGCTGCGCAGGCAGGCGCGGGTGTCGCAGGCGCTGGATGCGCTGGTCGCGCGCGGCGATCTCGCCGCCTACAACGCCTTGAGCCAGCTGGTCTCGCCGGCCGCCGACCAGAAGGCGCTGGGCGCGACGCTGGCCAGCCTGGCCGGGCAGCCCGACGCCTGGAAGCCGCTTACCGACATCGGCATCCCCTACGCCGCCTTGCGCCTGGAACTGCAATCCATGGCCGCGCTGCCGCCGCAGGCCATCGAAGACGCGCTGCAAGGCCCGCTGGCCGAACGCTGGCGGCCGCTGTGGCTGGGCGTGCGTGAAGGGCAGGCCGCAGGCATGGTGACCTTGCTGGGCCTGCGCGACGCGTCCGCGCTCGAGGCCATCGCCCGGGTTGCCCCGGACGTCACGCTGGTGGACCGCAGCGGCGAACTGAATCGCATGTTTGCGGCCACGCGCATCGAAGCCGCCGAGCTCAAGCTGCTGTCCTATGGGGTCGCGGCGCTGTTGCTGCTGCTGACTCTGGGCCGCGCCGCCGCCTGGCGCATCCTGGCCGTGCCGCTCGCGGCCACCGCATGCAGCCTGGCCGCGCTGGGCTATCTGGGCCAGCCGCTCACCCTGTTCAGCCTGTTCGGTTTGCTGCTGGTGTCGGCCATCGGCGTGGATTACGCCATCTTCATGTACGAGCGGGTCGCGGGCGCGGCCGCCAGCCTGGTCGGCATCCTGCTGGGCGCCGCCACCACGCTGCTGTCCTTCGGGCTGCTCGCCGTCAGCCAGACGCCCGCCATCGCCAACTTCGGGCTGGCGGTCGCGCTGGGCGTGGCCTTCTCGCTGCTGTGGGCGCCATGGATCAATCCGCCGCGCGCCGCCGCGCCGCATCCTGCTTTCAATAACTAAAAGGAAATACCCGGCATGGAACATCGCGAAGTCGTAGTCATAGGAGCGGGGCCGGCAGGCGCGGTCGCCGCCGCCCTGTTGAAGCGCCAAGGACATGACGTCCTGATGCTGGAACGCCAGCAGTTTCCGCGTTTTTCCATCGGCGAAAGCCTGCTCGCCCATTGCCTGGAATTCGTGGAAGAAGCGGGCATGCTGCCGGCGGTGCAGGCCGCTGGCTTCCAGGTGAAGAACGGCGCGGCGTTTGCCTGCGGCGAGCGCTATACCCACTTCGATTTCCGCGACAAGTTCAGCCCCGGCCCCGGCACCACGTTCCAGGTGCAGCGCGCGCACTTCGACAAAGTGCTGGCGGACGATGCCGCCCGCCAGGGCGTGGAAGTGCGCTACCTGCAGGAAGTGACGGCGGCCGATTTCGACGGCGACGCCCCCTTGCTGGATGTGCGCGGCGCCGATGGCGCGTCCTACCAGGTGCAGAGCCGGTTCGTGCTCGATGCCAGCGGCTACGGCCGCGTGCTGGCGCGCCTGCTGGACCTGGAGCGCCCGTCGTCGATGCCGCCGCGCAAGGCCATCTTCACCCATATCGAGGACCGCATCGACGAACCCGGCTTCGACCGCGAGAAGATCCTGATCAGCGTGCACCCGCAAGAACGCGGCATCTGGTACTGGCTGATCCCCTTCTCCAACGGCCGCTGCTCGTTCGGCGTCGTGGGCGGCGAAAACCTCTTCGGCGGCCCCGGCCAGGACCTGATGGCCACGCTGCGCGAGATGGCCGACGCCGCGCCCAATCTCAAGCGCGTCCTGAAGAACGCCGTCTGGGACACGCCCGCCAATACCATCGGCGGCTATTCGGCCAGCGTGACGCAGCTGCACGGCCCCGGCTACGCGCTGCTGGGCAACGCGGCGGAATTCCTGGACCCCGTGTTTTCCTCGGGCGTCACCATCGCCCTGCGCTCGTCCAAGCTGGCGGCCGACGCGCTGCACCGCCAACTGACCGGTGCGCAGGTCGACTGGCAGGCCGAATTCGCCGATCCGCTGATGGTGGGCGTGGAGACCTTCCGCGCCTATGTCCAGGGCTGGTACAGCGGGGAATTCCAGGATGTGGTCTTCTACGAGAACGCGCAGCCCGAGATCCGGCGCATGATCAGCTCCATCCTGGCGGGCTACGCCTGGGACCGGAACAACCCCTTCGTCGCCAACCCGCAGCGCCGCCTGCGCATGCTGAGCGAACTTTGCCGCGGCGCCGAAGCGCAGCCGCTGCCCGCCTGATTCCGACCATGGCCGCTACCCGCTCCTCCTTCCTGTCCGCCGCGCGCACCCTGGGCGCGCTGCTGGCGCTTGCCCTGTTGGCGGGCTGCGCGGGCGCGCCGCCATTGCCGGCGCGCAACGCGGACTTCACGCTGCCGCGGCAGCTGCATGTGGTGCAGGCCGTCGCCGGCCAGCCGCCGCTGGACGCGCTGCTGGTGGTGCAGCGCGAAGGCGCCGCCTTGCGCTGGTCCCTGTTCGATCCCATGGGCGTGCCGCAGGCGCGCCAGATGCTGGAACGCGGCCAATGGCGCAACGACGGCTTCCTGCGGCCCAATGCCGGGGCGCGCGATCTGTTCGCCGCCCTGATGTTTGCGTGGACGCCCGAAGCGGAACTGGATGCGGCCTACGGCGCGGGCAACTGGCGCGCCAGCCGCGAGGACGATGGCGCGGCGCAACGCGAACTGCTGGACCGCGGCGGTTCGCGCTGGAGCGTGCGCTGGCCGCAGGCCGCGCAGACCGGCACGTTCATCATCACCACTGCCGACCAGGTCACCTGGCGGATCTCGCCCTTGAAGGAGCAGCCATGAACACCTGGTTGGGTACGCCCGGCGTGGTGTGCGCGCTGGGCGCCGGCATCGACGCGGTAGCCCGCGCCGCCTTCGCCGGCGACACCTCGGGCATGCGCCCGCAGCCGGATTGGGTCCATGGCCGCACGCTGACGCTGGGCGGCCATGCGGACGCGCTGCCGCCCATCCCCGACACGCTGCCCGCCCATCACCACAGCCGCAACAACCAATTGCTGCTGGCCGCCGCTTTGCAGATCGAACCGCAACTGCGCGCCGCCGTGGCCCGCCATGGCGCCAGCCGCGTCGCCGTCGTGCTGGGCACCAGCACTTCCGGCGTCAACGACAATGCGCCGGCCTTCCGCCAACTGGCGGCGCAGGGCGCATGGCCGGACGGCTACGACTACCGCCGCCAGGCGCTGTCGTCCCCCGCCGCCTTTTTCGCGGACTGGCTGGGCGCCACCGGCCCCGCCTACACGCTGTCCACGGCCTGCACCTCCAGCGCCCGCGCCCTGCTGTCCGCGCGCCGCCTGCTCGCCTCGGGCCTGTGCGACGCCGTGGTCTGCGGCGGCGCGGACACCCTGTGCCGCCTGACCATCAACGGCTTCGCCACGCTGGAAGCCATCGACGACATGCTGTGCCTGCCCTTCTCTGCCAACCGCCGCGGCATCAACATCGGCGAAGCCGGCGTGCTGTTCCTGATGGAACGCGAGCCCGCAGGGGAGCGCTCCGTGGCGCTGCTGGGCGGCGGCGCCAGCTCCGACGCCTGGCACATGTCCGCGCCCGAACCCAGCGGCGCCGGCGCGCGGGCAGCCATGCAGGCCGCGCTGCAATCCGCCGGCGTGGACGCGGCCAGCATAGGCTGGGTCAATCTGCACGGCACCGGCACCCTCCACAACGACGCCATGGAAAGCCAGGCCATGCACGCCGTCTTTCCGCAGGGCGTGCCCTGCGCCTCGACCAAGGCGCTTACCGGCCACGCGCTGGGCGCGGCAGGCGCGCTGGAAGCGGCGCTGGCCTGGGCCACGCTGTCGGCCGGCAATGCCGAAGGACGGCTGATGCCCCACGTCTGGGACGGGCAGCCCGATCCAACCCTGCCGGCGCTGGATTTCAGCACCGCGCAGCACCGCTACGCGCAAGGCCGGCCGCGCCTGGCCATGAGCAATTCCTTCGCCTTCGGCGGCAACAACGCCAGCCTGATCCTGGGAGCCCAAGCATGACGACCTGGCCGGTATCCAGCCTGCTGCCGCACGCCGGCGACATGATCCTGATCGACGAGGTCTGCAGCCACGACGCCGACAGCCTGACCGCGCGCGCCGTGGTCAGGCCCGGCCCCTACTCGCTGCCCGACGGCTCATTGCCGCCATGGCTGGGCATGGAGCTGATGGCGCAGGCCGTGGGCGCCTGGGCCGGCTGCCAGGCGCGCCAGGCAGGCGAACCCGTCAAACTGGGCTTTCTGCTCGGCACCCGGCGCTACGAAAGCCACGCCGACGCGCTGCCCGCCGGCGCCCGCCTGACCATACATGCGCGCCGCGGGCTGATCGACGCCAGCGGCATGAGCGTCTTCGAATGCGAACTGCGCGACGACGCGCGCCTGCTGGCCGAGGCCAGGCTGAACGTCTATCAGCCCAAGGACCCCGCCGCTTTTATCCAGGAAGAATCACCCGAATGAGCACCGCCCCCATACTCGTAACCGGCTCGAGCCGCGGCATCGGCCGCGCCATCGCGCTGGCCCTGGCCGACGCCGGCCACGACCTGGTGCTGCACTGCCGCCAGCGGCTCGACCAGGCGCAAGCCGTGCAGGCCGAAGTCCAGGCGCGCGGACGCCAGGCGCGCGTGCTGCAATTCGATGTGGCGGACCGCCAGCAATGCGCCGCCGCCCTGCAGGCCGACATCGACGCGCACGGCGCCTATTACGGCGTGGTCCTCAACGCCGGCCTGACCCGCGACGGCGCGTTTCCCGCTTTGACAGGCGACGATTGGGACCAGGTGCTGCGCACCAATCTCGACGGCTTCTACAACGTGCTCAGTCCGCTCGCCATGCCCATGATCCGCCGCCGCGCGCCTGGCCGCGTGGTCTGCATGGCGTCCGTGTCCGGCCTGATCGGCAACCGCGGCCAGGTGAACTACAGCGCCTCCAAGGCCGGCCTCATCGGCGCCGCGAAAGCTCTGGCCGTGGAACTGGCCAAGCGCCAGATCACCGTCAACTGCGTGGCGCCGGGTCTGATCGACACCGACATGATCGACGAACACGTGCCAGTCGAGGAAATCCTGAAGGCCGTGCCCGCGCAACGCATGGGGCGGCCCGAGGAAGTGGCCGCCGCCGTCGTATTCCTGATGTCTCCCGGCGCCGCCTACATCACGCGCCAGGTCATCGCCGTCAACGGAGGGCTGTGCTGATGAAACGCGTCGTCATCACCGGCATGGGCGGCATCAGCGCGCTCGGCAACGACTGGTCCAGCGTGCAGCAGGCGTTCCAGGCGGGGCGCAGCGCGATCCGCGTCATGCCCGACTGGTCGCGCTACGTCGAACTGAACACGCGCCTGGCCGGCCCCATCGAAGGCTTCCAGACGCCCGCGCACTGGACCCGCAAGCAGTTGCGCAGCATGGGACGGGTTTCCCAGCTGGCGGTGCGCGCCGCGGAACTGGCGCTGGACGACGCGGCGCTGCTGGGCGACCCATGCATCGCCGACGGTCGCATGGGCGTGGCCTGCGGCTCCTCGGTGGGCAGCACGGCGGAAATCCGCGCCTTCGGCAACATGCTGCTCAACGGCGTCACGGACGACCTGAACGCCAATTCCTACGTCCGCATGATGCCCCACACCACCGCGGCCAACGTCGGCATCTTCTTCGAGCTGAAGGGCCGCATCATCCCGACCTCCAGCGCCTGCACCTCGGGCAGCCAGGGCATAGGCTACGCCTACGAAGCCATCCGCTACGGCCGCCAGGAGCTGATGCTGGCGGGCGGCGCGGAAGAGCTCTGCGCCAGCGAAGCCCTGGTGTTCGACGCGCTCTACGCGACCAGCCAGAAAAACGACACGCCCGAACTCACGCCCCGCCCCTACGACCGCGACCGCGACGGCCTGGTGATCGGCGAAGGCGGCGGCATGCTGGTGCTGGAATCGCTGGACCACGCACTGGCGCGCGGCGCGCGCATCCACGCGGAAATCGTCGGCTTCGGCAGCAATTCGGACGGCACGCACATCACCCGCCCCGAGGCCGGCACCATGCGCATCGCCATGGAAATGGCGCTGGCCGACGCGGGCCTGCCGCCGCAAGCCATCGGCTACGTCAACGGCCACGGCACCGCCACGGAACAGGGCGACATCGCCGAAACGCAGGCCACGCACGGCCTGTTCGGCAGCCGCATGCCCATCAGCTCGCAAAAGAGCTACCTGGGCCACACCCTGGGCGCCTGCGGCGTGCTGGAGTCGTGGTTCAGCATTGAAATGCTCAACCGCGACTGGTATGCGCCCACGCTCAATCTGCGCAACGTCGACCCGCGCTGCGGCGAACTCGACTACCTGACCGAGGGCCGCAACATGAGCAACGAATATGTCATGAACAACAACTTCGCCTTTGGCGGCATCAACACCTCGTTGATCTTCCGCCGCTGGCGCTGAAGTTCGCAATATCCGCGTTTTTCCCTCTCACGAATGGAATGCCTGTCATGAACGTTTCTTACAAGCTGTCCGCCGCCCTGCTTTTGTCGCTGGCATGCTCGGCGCAAGCCCTGGCGGCGGATCGTACCGTCCATCTGCCCATGCAGGCCGCAATCGAAGCCGCCCAGGCCGCCGGCAAGATCGACGGCAGCGTCAAGTTCTACCTTGCCGGCACCGGCCCCAAGGGCACGGTGCTGGAATCCGGCGTCGTCACCAACCGCAAGACCAACGCCTTCGCCAAGAAGGACGAGGACGCCTGCCTGTGGGTGGCACAATCCGCCATCATCGCCCTGCACGAAGCGGCCAAGAAGGCCGGTGCGAACGCGGTGACCAATATCATCAGCTACTACCGCAAGAACGAATACAGCAGCAAGACCGACTACGAATGCCATGCCGGCGCGATGGTGGCCGGCGTCGCCCTGCGTGGCGACCTGGCCAAGGTAAAGTAAGTAAGGGGAACCGGCGGCCGCGGGAACACGCCCGCCGCGGGAAATCGCCCGCCGCCGGAAATCGCCGGCCGCCGGGAAACGCCGGCCGCCGGTTTAAACTGCTTGTTTGTCGCAACACCACAAAGGTTTACCCATGAGCACTGCTACGCTCAAGACCCGCCTCTCCGATGCCGTCAAGGACGCGATGCGCGCCAAGGCCGCCGAACGCCTGACCACGCTGCGCTTCCTGCTGGCTGCCGTCAAGCAGAAGGAAGTGGACGAACGCCGCGACCTGAACGACGCCGAGATCACGGCCATCATCGAAAAGCAGGTCAAACAGCGCCGCGAGTCCATCGCCGCGTTCGAACAGGCCGGCCGCACCGAAACTGCCGAACAGGAAAAGGCCGAACTGCTCGTGCTGCAGGAATTCCTGCCGCAAGCCGCCACGCCCGAGGAAGTCTCGGCCGCCATCGACGCCGCGCTGGCGGAAGTGGCCGCGCAGGGCGTGACCGGCGCGCCCGCCATGGGCAAGGTCATGGCGCTGCTGAAGCAGGCCCTGGCCGGCCGCGCCGACATGACGGCGCTGTCACAGCAAGTGAAGGCCCGCCTGGCCTGAGTCCGCACATGCCTGGCTGCCGTTCGGCTTCCAGCCAGACACGGTAGCCAGCCGCCCCGCTCGGCTCAGAACGCGCCCCCGAACAGATCGGGCTGGCGCGACTGCTCCTGCGGGTCGGCGAAATTGCTCATCCCCACCCCCGCCAGCCGGTACAGCGTTTCCGGCGGCAAGTCCACGCGCTCGCACAGCAGCCTGGCGACGGCGGCCAGCTCCACCGCCGATCCGGGCGGGTTCAGGCTGGTCTGGCTGCGCGTCAGGATGCGGAAACGGTCCGTCTTCAACTTGAGCACCACGGTCCGGCCCAGGGCGCCCTTCTTCAACGCCTGGTCCCACACCCGTTCCGCCATGCGGTCGATGGCCTCGCCCACCGCGTCCAGGCGGATATCCTGCGAGAACGTCGTCTCCGACGATACCTGCTGCA
Source organism: Achromobacter sp. ACM02 (assembly GCF_014851605.1). Classification (NCBI taxonomy): domain Bacteria; kingdom Pseudomonadati; phylum Pseudomonadota; class Betaproteobacteria; order Burkholderiales; family Alcaligenaceae; genus Achromobacter; species Achromobacter sp. ACM02. Next base: position 121,965 of record NZ_JACUZY010000007.1, on the reverse strand, counting down.
AAGGCTGATCCGTCTGCACCTCGCGCTCGTCGATGCCGCGCGCCAATTCGTACAGGCGCCGGCCATAGCGGCCGAAGTAATGCTCCAGCTCCTGGGCGCTGTGCGTGGCCAGGTCTCCCACGGTATGGATGCCCAGTTGCTCCAGGCGCGCCTGCGTCACCTTGCCCACGCCCGGCACCTTGCGCACCGGCAAGGGCTCCAGAAAGGCCAGCACCTTGGCGGGCCGGACCACGAACAGGCCGTCCGGCTTGTTCCAGTCGGACGCGATCTTGGCCAGGAATTTATTGGGCGCGACTCCCGCCGAGGCCGTCAGCCCGGTTTCCTCGCGGATCTGCTGCCGGATGACTTGCGCGACCTCGGTGGCCGAGGGCAGACCCAGCTTGTTGACGGTAACGTCGAGGTAGGCCTCGTCCAGCGACAAGGGTTCGATCATGTCGGTATGGCGGGCAAAGATCTGCCTGACCTGGCGCGAGACCTCGCGGTAGCGGTTGAAATCCGGCGGCACGTAGATCGCATGGGGACACAGGCGCTCCGCGCGGGCGGCAGACATGGCCGAATGGATGCCGAACCGCCGCGCCTCGTAGGACGCGGCGCACACCACCGAGCGCGGTCCGGTCCAGGCCACGACCACGGGCTTGCCGCGCAGTTCGGGGTTGTCGCGCTGTTCCACGGAGGCATAGAACGCGTCCATGTCCACGTGCACGATCTTCCGTAATTCAATCATGGTGGTGATGCCCCCATGAGCCGTTCATCGCCTGAAACCCCGTGGCAAAACATATATTATGACCGCCGACAACCGACTTTCCATTCCTGCCCGCAACGGTCCATGACTGCAGCCTCCACGCCTCAAACCGACTACTTCGGCCTGACCATCCCCTTCATGCATTTCATCGGCCTGGTGCCCGAGAGCATCGCGCCGGCCTATGCCCGTACCTCGCTGCCCTGGCGCGCCGACCTGACCAACAGCCGCGGCGACGTGCATGGAGGCACGCTGATGAGCGTGCTGGACTTCACGCTCAGCGCCGCCGCCCGCGGCTCGGCCGACGGCACGGAAGGCATGGCCACCATCGACATGAACACCTCGTTCCTGTCGCCCGGCACGGGCGATCTGGTGATCGAGGCGCGCTGCCTGCGCAAAGGGGCGTCGATCGCCTTCTGCGAAGGCGAGGTCCGGCGCGCCGACGGCGAGCTGGTGGCGCGCGCCACCGCCACCTTCAAGATCATCCGCCGCCGCCCGGGCGGGGACTGAGCGCGCCGGCGGCGGCAAGCCGCCAGCGCCCGCGCATCAGTTGGGCAGGTCGCGCGAAGGCTTGACCGGCGGGCGCGGATCCAGCGGCATATAGCTGCTGCACGACACCAGGCTGTAATAGACGGCGTCCTGCATCGCGCGCATGGCGGCCGCGTCCCAGGTGCCCTTGCCCCACACCGCGATGCGCACATCGGTGGTCTTGGGGCCGGCCGCCTTCAATTCGACCCGCGTCATCTCATTGTCGCTATAGGGCGCCAGCACCTGCACCACGCCGGACTGCGCGCTTTCGTTCATGGTGTCCACCACGCGATAGGCGTTGTCGGTGCTGCGCAGGCACGCATTGGCCTGCCGGATCGCCGCGTCGTAGGCGTCCTTGAAGGCCACCGGGGCCTTGAATTCGCTGTGCGGCGACGTGCCGGGCGAAATGCCCATCGAGCAGCCCGCCAGGCCCAGGGCCAGCGCCGAAGCCGCGACCAGTTTCCAGTACATGTGTATCTCCAGATCAGTGCCCGCGATTATCCCGCATATCGGCTGCGCGCGATAAGCGCAGCCGCGTTCACATGATCCCGATGCGGTACTCCAGGTTCTTCACCAGGGTCCGCAGGCGCGGCCCCAGGGTCTCGTACACGTGCTTTTCGTCCAGGTTGTCAGCCGGGATCGTCACGTTGAAGGCCAGCGGCAAGTCATTGGAGCGATAGCGCATCGGCGTGGCGATGCCGCACAGCTCGGCCCGCCAGTCCTTGCTGACCACGCAGAAGCCGTGCTCGGCGATGGCATCGAACGCGGGTTGCAGCGATGGGCCGAAGCGTTCCCAGTCCTCCGGGAACTCCTCGGCCAGCCGGGCGCAGATGAGCTCACGCTCGTCCGGCGTCTGCGCATACAGCAGCGCGCGCCCGGTGGCGGTGCGCAGCAAGGGGCGGGCCGACCCGATGTCCGGGCGCGAGGCATTGGACGCGCCGTCGTGCACCGTTTCCACGTAGACCACCTGCAGGCGGTCGCGGATGGCCATGGACACCGGCCCCTTGGCATAGCGCGCCAGTTCGATCATGTCGTGCGCCGCCAGCTGCCGCAGCGTCAGGTGCACCAGCAAGGGATAGCCCAGCGTCAGCACCGCCGGACCCAGCGAATATTTGCCGGTGCGTTCGTCGCGCCGCAGATAGCCCAGCCCCACCAGCGTGAACGTCAGCCTGGACACCGTCGGGCGCGTCAGGCCGAGCATTTCGGCGATTTCCTTGTTGCCCAGCTGCGGCTCGGCCGCCGAAAAGCACTTGAGCACGTCGAGCCCGTTGGAAAGCGTGGAGGCAAAGCGCGGGTGCGCTTCCAGCGAGGCGCGGGATTCGAGTTCGTAGTTGAGCGGCGTTTTCGAGTGCATGGCGGCCTAGGGATTCGGAGCATTGACAGTATATCGCCTGCCGAAATACAAACATTCCGTTCACTATAAACACTTGAATTCCATTTATTGAAATTGAAAGGGTAGTTGATGACGAATTCCCGCTTTTCCCGCCAGCCGCTGGGCGCCCGCCTGTTCAGCTTTGCCGTGGTGGCCGACACCCACGTCAATGAATCCGAAGACACCTGCGCGTCGCCCTTCGCCACCAATGCCCGCGCCAATGCCCGGGCGCGGCACGTCTTCGCCGACATCGCCAGCCTGGACCCCGCGCCCGCCTTCACCATCCACCTGGGAGACATCGTCCACCCGGTGCCCAGCATGCCTTCGTTCGAGGTGGCGGCCGACCGCTTCAAGGCCATCGCCGGCCAGATCGACATGCCGCTGCACCTGGTGCCCGGCAACCACGACGTCGGCGACAAGCGCATCGACTGGATGCCCGCCGACATCGTCTGCGACGACTACCTGGACAAGTACCGCCAGGTGTTCGGGCCGGACTATTACGCGGTGGACCATGGCGGCGTGCGCTTCCTGTTCCTGAACGCGCTGCTGTTCAACTCCGGACTGGCGGCGGATGACGCGCAGCGCGCCTGGATCGACGAGCAATTGGCAGGCGCCAGCGGCCGCGTCTTCGTGTCGCTGCATTACCCGCCCTATCTGCATGACGCCAACGAACGCGGGTCCTACGACAACATCGACGAGCCCGGCCGCGGCTGGCTGCTGTCGCGCCTGGCCGATCCGCGCGTCGAAGGCGTGTTCGCCGGCCACGTCCACAATTTCTGGTACGACGTCATCGGCGGCGCGGAGGTCTACATGCTGCCGTCGACCGCCTTCCTGCGGCATGACTTTTCCGAGTTCTACCGGGTGCCGCCGGCGGACGAATTCGGCCGCGGCGACGTGGAAAAATTCGGCTATTTCATCGTCGACGTGCATGAGCAGGGGCATGTCGCCAAGCTGATCCGCACGCACGGCGCCATGCGCGGCGAGGCCGAACCGGGCCGGGCGGCGGCGCGCACCCTGCCCACCGTCCATACCAAGACCGCCGCCTGCGACGGCATCGCGGTCGAGATGCGGCATCCCTGGGCCGAGATCGTCGAAATCCCCTGCACCGGCGGCGTACAGGAGTTCGGCCGCAAGCTGGCGCGCAACGACTACCCGCTGATGTCCATGTGGGAAATGGGGCTGCGCACGCTCAAGATTCCCGTGCAGGATCTGCGCGACGACAAGACCTTGCGCCGTGCGCGCCTCATGTCCGACGTCGGCCACCGCTTCGTGCTGACCTCGCTGGGGCTGCCGGACGCCAGGCTGCTGCAACAGGCGCGCGAGCATGGCGTGGCCATCGCCGCCATCGAGATCAACCTGAACGCCCAGGCGCTGGAAGAGGCGGGCGCAGCCTTGCAGCGCCTGCGCGCGCACACCGACGCCCGCCTTGTCTATTGCAAGATCCGCACGGGCGCGGACGATGCCCACTTCGACGGCAAGCACTACAGCCATTTCGTCAACACCGGCCTGCGCGCGTCCGAGCTCGAAGCGGCGCAATCCGCGCTGCTGCCGCACTTCGCGCAGAAGAACCTGGACGGTTTCACCGTGCGCCTGGACTGGGGCGCCGACCTGATCGCCACGCACCAGCAACTGGCCGCGCAGGCGCGCGACTGGGGCGCGACGGTGAACGTGGGCGTCAAGCTGGCCGACCGCCTGGCGGCGGCCAACACCGACGACACCGCCATCGCCGCGCTGGTGGCCGAAGCCTTCCTGGCGGCCCGGACCACGGACGCGGTGAGCTATTCCTTCGACACCTTCATGGACGTGGATCGCGGCTACTTTCCGCGCAACGGCCTGATCGACCGCCGCTACGATCCGCGCCCCGCCGGACTGGCGCTGGCCGCGCTGAACGCGGTCTTTGCAGGCCAGGCCGCGGGCGCCGGATCGGTCGAACGCATCGACGGCGAAGCCGGTCTGCGTCTGTGCCGCTACCGCTGCGGCGAGCAGACCTATGAACTGGCCTACGGCCCCGGACCGGCCCTCAAGCGTCAGATCGAGGCCGGCGCGTTCAAGCGCGTCGTCGACCTGACGGCCCAGCGCGCGCTGCAGACCGGGGACGATTGGGCCGAGTACGCGCGCCTGCATCTGCCCGGCCAGGCCGTGCTGTTGATCCAGCGCAGTTGAACCCTCATTCCCCGCACAGGAGCCACCCCATGTTTCGATACGCAATCAAACTCGCGGGACTGCTGGCCGCCGCCTGCCTTCCCATGTATGCGCAGGCGCAGCCCTATCCCGACAAGCCGGTGCGCCTGATCGTTGCCTACACGCCCGGCGGCGCCACCGACGTGATCGCCCGCATCCTCGCGGCAAAGCTCAGCACCAGTTGGGGCCAACAAGTCATCGTGGAGAACAAGTCCGGCGCCAGCGGCATGATAGGCGCCGAACAGGTCGCGCGCGCCACACCCGACGGCTACACCCTGCTGCTGGCCTACACGCCCGAGGTCTCCATCAACAAGCTGGTCTACAAGCAGATGCGCTACGACCCGTTGAAGGACCTGCAGCCCATCGCCCTGGTGGCGGATGCGCCGCTGGTGCTGGTCAGCGGTCCCAAGCTGCCCGCCACCACCTACGCCGATCTCAAGCAACAAGGCGCAAAGGCGCCGCTGGTGTACGGTTCGCCGGGCATGGGCGGCCAGCAGCATCTGGCCGGCGAACTGCTGCGAGTGCGCTCCGGCATGAACCTGACCCACGTGCCCTACCGCGGCACGGCGCTGGCCGTGGCCGATCTGGTGGGCGGCCAGATCGATATCTTCTTCGCCACGGCGCCAGCCATCATCGGCCAGATCGGCGCCGGCAAGCTGCACCCGCTGTTCATCGCCGGTCCCCAGCGTCAGGACATCCTGCCTTCGACCCCGACGGCCAAGGAGGTCGGTCTGGACGACTTCGACATTTCCAACTGGTTCGGCCTGTTCGGCCCCGCCGGCATGCCGCCGGCCCTGGTGGAACGCATTTCCAAGGACACGGCCCAGGCGCTGCAGGCCGCCGACGTGAAGGAAAAACTGCAGGGCCAGGGGCTGGCCATTTCCTACAAGCCGCCCCAGGAATTCAAAACCTTCATCGGCGCCGAAATGGCCAAGTACGGCGCCATCGTCAAGGCCACGGGGCTGGAGCCGCAATAAGGCCGGCGCAGGCCCGGCAGCGTCCGCGGGCGGTTCGACACCGCCCGCGCCGCTATGGCATTATCGGCGGACCACCCGGCGGCCGGCCTCAAGCGCCCGCCGCGGCAACTTCGGAGGTCCCCCTTGTTCTCATTCCTCAAGCGCACCGTCCTGGCCGCCAGCATCATCGGCGTCTCGCTGGGCGCCAGCGCCGCGCAACCGCCGCGCGTCTATCCCCTCAAGGATTTCTTCCGCAACCCCGAACGGGGCTTCTTCCGCCTGGCCGACGACGGCCGCACATTGGGCTTCATGCAGCCCACCAGCGTGGACGGCAATCCCGCCCGCATGAACATCTACGTGCAGCCGCTGCAAGGCAGCACGCCTGTCGGCGACCCGCGGCAACTGACCAGCGAGACCGCGCGCGACATCAGCAACTTCTTCTGGAAAGGCGCCGACGTGGTGCTCTACCAGAAGGATTTCGGCGGCGACGAGAACTTCCACGTGCTGGCCGTCAACGCCAAGACCGGCAAGATCACCGACCTGACGCCGTATGAAGGCGTGCGCGCCGGCATCGAGGACGATCTGGAAGACGATCCCGACCACGTCCTCATCAGCCACAACCAGCGCAATCCGGAAGTCTTCGACGTCTACCGCGTCAACGTCCACACGGGCGCCGCGGAGCTGGTGGCGCAGAACCCGGGCAACATCGTCGGCTGGCAGACCGACCACGCCGGCAAGGTGCGCGCCGCCGTCGCCAGCGACGGCCTGAACACCACCCTGCTCTACCGCGACGACGAATCTTCCGAATTCCGTCCGCTCATCACCACCGACTACCGCACCAGCGTCAGTCCGGCGTTCTTCACCTTCGACGACAAGAAGTTCTACGCCCTGTCCAACCGCGGGCGCGACAAGCTATCGCTGGTGGTGATCGACCCCGCCCAGCCCGAGGCCGAGGAAGAAATCTTCACGCCCGACACCGTCGACCTGGATTCCGCCGGCTACTCGCGCAAGCGCCGCGTGCTGACGGTAGCCGCCTACCAGACCGACAAGCCGCAATACAAGTTCTTCGACGCGCAGAGCGAGACGCTCTTCAAGAAACTGTCGGCCAAGCTCACTGGCTACGACTTCGCCATCCAGGGATCCAACCGCGACGAAGACAAGTTCATCGTCGCCGCCTACAACGACCGCACGCCCGGCTCGCGCTACATCTACGACGCCGCCGCCGATACGCTGACCAAGCTGGCCGACATCAATCCCGCCATTCCCGAGGCGGACATGTCGCGCGTGCAGCCCATCAGCTACCAGACCCGCGACGGCCTGACGGTCCACGGCTACCTGACGCTGCCCGCCGGCCGCGATCCCAGGAACCTGCCTTGCATCGTGAATCCTCACGGCGGTCCGTGGGCGCGCGACGGCTGGGGCTACAACCCTGAAGTCCAGTTCCTGGCCAACCGCGGCTTCTGCGTGCTGCAGATGAACTTCCGCGGATCGACCGGCTATGGCCGCGCCTTCTGGGAAGCCAGCTTCGGCCAATGGGGCCTGAAGATGCAGGACGACATCACCGATGGCGTGCAGTGGCTCATTGGGCAAGGCATCGCCGATCCCAAGCGCATCGGCATCTACGGCGCCAGCTATGGCGGCTACGCCACGCTGGCCGGCGTGGCGTTCACGCCCGACCTGTATGCCGCCGCGGTGGACTACGTGGGGGTGTCCAACCTGTTCACGTTCATGAAGTCCATTCCGCCATACTGGAAGCCCATGCTGGACAAGATGCAGGACATGGTGGGCGACCCCGAACGCGACCGCGAACGCCTGGCCGCCACCTCGCCCGCGCTGCACGCGGACAGGATCAAGACGCCGCTGTTCGTGGCGCAGGGCGCCAAGGATCCGCGCGTGAACAAGGACGAAAGCGACCAGATGGTCAAGGCGCTGCGCGCCCGCGGCGTCGAGGTCGAGTACATGGTCAAGGACAACGAAGGCCACGGCTTCCACAACGACGAGAACAAATTCGAGTTCTACGAAGCCATGGAGAAGTTCCTGACGGAACATCTCAAGCCCTGACCTCCTCCTCCACCACCGCCGGGCCGCGCTCCTGCGCGCGGCCCGCGGGACGGCCGATCCAGGCCATCTCGACGCGGTCGCGCCCATGTTCCTTGGCGCGGTACAGCGCATCGTCGGCGCGCGCCAGGATGCCGTCCGCGCCGTCTCCCGACTGGTACGAAGCCAGGCCGCCGCTGGTGGTCATCCGTACTTCGCGCCCTTGCAGGTGGAAGGGCGTGTCGCGCAGGGCGTCGCAGACGCGCTGCGCCTGCACCAGCGCGCGGGCCGGATCGCAGTCGTACATCAGCAGCACGAATTCCTCGCCGCCCAACCGGCCGAAGCGGTCGCTGGCGCGCACCGCCCGCTGCACCACCTTTGAAAAATGGCGCAGCGCCGCGTCGCCCGCGGCATGGCCGTAACGGTCGTTGATGGACTTGAAATGGTCGATGTCCAGCACCAACACCGCCAGCTTGCCGCCGGCGCGCTGGCAGCGCTGCAACTCGCGCTCCAGCTCGTCCAGGATGCTGCGGCGCGAATAGGCGCCTGTAAGGCCGTCGAAGGTCAGCGCAGCTTCCATCTGTTCGGACAGGCTGGTCTGGATCAGGAGCAGCAGCGCCAGGAACAGCCCGGGCACGGTCACCGTCCCGCAGACAATGAAGAACAGGCCCCAGGGACTGGGCTCGAGCAGCGACGAGGGTTCTTGTCCGCCCACGCTGTAGACCGCCAGGCGCAGGGCATGCAGCGCGGCCAGGCCGAAGCTCGCCAGCATCATGTACAGCATCACGCCGCGCGTGTGCAGCCGCTTGCGCTGGCGGAAGAACACCATGCCCGTCGCCATCATGGCCACGAAGGTGTAGGCGGAAAACAGCAGCATGCGCGCCCGCAGGTCATCCGCCACGTACAGCAGCAGCGCGAACGCAGCGATACTGAGCGCGCCCAGCGCCGCCGTGCGCCGCGCCAGCGGACGCAGGCCGAAGAACTGCCGCACGCCGACGTAGACCAGGCTGACCGCGCAGACCCAGGCGGCGTTCGAGACCATCACATAGACGGCGGACGGCAGGATGGGCGAGGCCGCATAGGCCAGCAGCGACAGCACGGCCAGCGCGTTGCCCGCCGTGAACGCGGCGACGCCGCCCACGTCGCGGGCGCGCAATGGCGCCAGCAACGGCAATGCCAGAGCCGTGGCCAGGCCCCACATCAGAAAGAAAAGAGAAGTCGTCATGGTGTTTGCCGGCTTGCGCCCCGCGGGCGTTCGCCGTCGCTCGTCATTGCTGTTGCACTGGGTTCATGCCTCATGAGGCGGCGTTACATCCCACCACCCCTGACGCTTTTTGTTACCCGTACAGCGACAGACCGGCACAACCTGGCGCCCGTCCGTCGCCGCACGCCGTTTCGCCCTGAACCTTTACCGCCCGCGCCAAGACGATTGCGCGGCAAGCGACGAAGAATACGCCACGGCCGCACTTTCGCCATGGCCCTTTGCACTAATTGACAGTTGACTGACAGTTAACACACTTATAATTCGGGCCATTGACGGTGCCATCAAGAGCGCCGCAATCACGCCCTACGGGCGTGGCGCGTACTAGCCATGCACTCCCATAGCGCGAGTGCGAAGGTCCCCGCAGCGGGCGCCGCGCAGTCCTAACCAAAAAGTGTTCCTTCCCGCCGCCGCCGGCGCCTTTGTGCTGCGCGTCGCCTCGGCTCGCGCCGAAAAAAGGCACGCCCACGGCCGGCCGGACCAGGAACGCCCCGAGTCGCAACTGCGGAAGTATTACAGATGCAAAACAGAGGATCGACACCCCTGGGTGCCGTTGGACCGAGACTGAGCCTGCTGGCGGCTTGCGCCATCCTGGCTCCAGCCATGGCGCTGGCCGGCCCCGGCAACGACTACGACGCCTTGATCGCCAGAGCGCGCGCCGGCGACTACGAGCCCGCGCTGGCGATGTTGCGCCAGCAAGGTCCGGCCGGCGGCAGCCGCGCCATCTACGACCACATCATCATCGCCGGATGGGCCGGCAAGCCCGCCGAAGCCGTCGCCGCCTACGAGCAATTGCCGCAAGGCGCGGCGCTGCCCGGCGACATCCAGCTTTCCGTCGCGCGCGCCTACCGCGACCTGCAGCGCTGGCCCGAGGCGCTGGCCGCGTACCAGGCGGGCGCGCGCCGCCATCCCGGCCAGTCCGCTTTTCGCGCCGGCGAAATCATGACCCTGGCCGATGCCGGCCGCTACCCCGAGGCGCGCGAGGCTGCGGCGCGCTGGCTCAAGCGGCATCCCCGCGATGTCGACGCCCGCCTTGCCCTGAGCTACGTCCACGCCCGCCAGGGCGAGCCTTATGAAGCGCTGCACCAGGCCGACCTGGCCCTGGCCGCCGCGCCCGGCACCCCTTACGTGTTGCGCGAGTACATCTGGGCGCTGCAGCGCGCGCGCATGGCGGACGTGGCGCTGGAGTTGGCGCGCCGTCACCAGGATCTGTTCGACGCTGGCCAGATGCGCGGCTTCGAGGCCGACGCGCTGGCCCAACAGGTGCGGCTGGCGGCCATGCCCACGCGGTCGGAAGCTGAACGTTTCGTGTTGGCCGACAAGGCTTTGGCGCGTTACGACGAACTGATCCCCGTCTGGCAGCAGCAGGAAGACGCCCGCGCCGACGCGCTGCGCGCCCGTATCGACCGCTTGCACGCCCTGCACGTCCGCGTGCGCATGGCCGATCTGGTCCGCGAATACGAAGCCCTGCTGGCCGAGGGCGTCACGGTGCCGCGTTACGCCTTGAACGACGTGGCATCGGCCTACCTGTACGTGCGCCAGCCCGAACGCGCCCGCGACATCTATCGGCAGGTCGCGGCCGACGACGCCCTGCGCGGCGACGATGCCGAGCAGCGCCTGGCGACCGAGACCGGCCTGTACTACTCGCTGGCCGAGGGCGAACAGTTCAACGAGACCAGCGCCGTCACCGAAGGCGTCGAATCGGGCTACGCCCCCTGGCTGTACTACAAGGGCCAGGCCACCCGCATGCCCAACGACCTGAACCTGGAAAGCCGCCAGACCCTGGCGTCGGCTCGCCTGCAGGCCAACGACACCGTCGCCGCCCGGCAGCGCCTCGAAGAGATGGTCGAGAACGCGCCCAACAACTCCGGACTGCGCAGCGACCTGGCCACCGTCTACCGCGCCCAATCGCTCCCCCGCGCCTCGGAGGTCGAATTGAAGATGGCCGAGACCCTGGCGCCGCGCAGCCTGGGCGTGGAGAACGGCCAGGGCTTCACCGCCCTGGACTTGCAGGAATGGCGCCAGGCCGAAGCGCTGTCGCAGGACACCATGGCCCGCTCGCCCGAAAACCTGACCAGCCGCCGCCTGGCGCGCGAATGGGAAGTGCACAACAAGGCCGAGCTGCGCATCAACGGTTACCGCGGCCTGGCATCCGACAGCCCGGTCACCGGCAGCGGCGACTTCGGCATCGACGCCGTGCTGTACTCCGCGCCGCTGGACTACAACTGGCGAGTCTTCGGCGGCGGCGGCTACGCCTCCGGCGACTTCGAGGAAGGCCGCGGCAACTACCGCTGGCTGCGCACCGGCGTGGAATGGCGCGGCCGCGACCTCACGATCGAAGGCGAAGTCTCCACCCACGACTATGGCCACGGCGTGAAGCCGGGCGCGCGCCTGTCGGCCGCCTACGACCTGGACGACCATTGGCAGGTGGGCGGCTCGGGCGAAATCATGTCGCGCGAAACGCCGCTGCGCGCGCTGACCAGCGGCATCTATTCCAACAGCCTGTCGGCCTACGTGCGCTGGCGAGCCGACGAGCGCCGCGAATGGACGCTGGCGCTGTCGCCTTCGCACTTCAGCGACGGCAACAACCGTTGGGCGCTGGGCCTGGCCGGGCGCGAGCGCGTCTACACCTCGCCGCACCTGCTGGCGGACCTGGAGTTCGAGGCGTCCACCCAGCGCAACAGCCACGACAGCAACGTGCCCTATTTCAATCCGCGGTCGGACCTGATGCTGCTGCCCGGCGTGCGCCTGACGCACACCCTGTACCGCCGCTACGAAACCGCCTGGGAGCAGATCGGCACACTGGGCGCAGGCGCTTACACCCAGCAAGGCTACGGCACCGGCGGCGTGATCGCGCTGGGCTACGGCCAGCGATACCGCGCCAACGACGTCCTCGACATGGGCGCCATGATCACCGGCACCAGCCGCCCGTACGACGGCGAACGCGAGCGCGAACTGCGCATCGTGTTCGACCTGACGTACCGCTTCTGAACCCGGATCCGAGTAACGCCATGATGCTTAAAACCCATACCCGCCTGATTCTCGCCGGCCTGCTGTTGCTTGCGATCCTGGCGCTGACCGCCTGCGCCAAGGACATCCCGGTCTACACGCCGCCGGACCAGCGCCCGCTCGCCCCCGCCGAACAGCCCTGGGTGCAGGGCCAGTTCCTGGCCCTGGCCTACCACGACGTGGAAGACGAAGACCCCGACCAGGGCTTTCTCAGCGTGCGCACCGACCGTCTGGTCGAACAGCTGGCCTGGCTGCGCGCCAATGGCTACCAGGCCGTCACCGTGGATCAGATCCTGGCCGCGCGCCAGGGCGGCAAGCCGCTGCCCGAGCGCGCCGTGCTGCTGTCCTTTGACGACGGCTACCGCAGCTTCTACACCCGCGTGCTTCCCATCCTGAAAGCCTATCAATGGCCCGCGCTGCTGGCGCCGGTCGGCGTCTGGATGGACACGCCGGCCAACCAGCGCGTGGACTTCGGCGGCAGCCCCGAAGACCGCAAGCGCTTCCTGAACTGGGACGAGGTCCGCGAGATCTCGCGCTCGGGGCTGGTCGAGATTGCTGCGCACACCAATGCCTCGCACTACGGCGCGCTGGCCAATCCCCAGGGCAATACCGAGCCCGCCGCCGCCATCCGAGCCTACGATGCGCAGACCCGCCGCTACGAGACCGAAGCGGAGTTCGACGCGCGCATGGGCGGCGACGTCGCCGCCATCACCGAAAAGATCCGCCGCGCCACCGGCAAGAAGCCGCGCGTCTGGGTCTGGCCTTATGGCGCCGAAGGCGGCTCCACCCTGCGCATTACCGCCGAGCACGGTTATCAGCTGGCGCTGACGCTGGAGGACGGCCCGGGCCGCGTCGGCCGCCTGATGTCCACGCCGCGCCTGCTGCTGTCCAGCGACCCGACGCTCAAGCCCTTCGCCAACAGCGTGGTCGGCATGGAAGCCCAGCCCTTCATGCGCGTGGCGCACGTGGACCTGGACTACGTCTACGACCCGGACCCGGCGCAGACCGACCGCAACCTGGGCGAGCTGGTGCAGCGCATCCTCGACATGCAGATCAACACGGTGTTCCTGCAGGCCTACTCGGACCCCGTGGGCGACGGCCTGGTGAAGTCCGTCTACTTCCCTAACCGCTGGCTGCCTATGCGCGCCGATCTCTTCAACCGCGCCGCATGGCAGCTGCACAACCGCGCCAACGTGATGGTCTACGCCTGGATGCCGGTGCTGTCCTTCGACCTGGATCCCGCCCTGCCCCGCGTCACGCGCTGGCAGGAAGGCCAGGCGCAGCCAGAGCCGGATCCCGACCAGTACCGCCGCCTGTCGCCGTTCGACCCGACCGTGCGTGCGCGCATCGGCGATCTGTACGAGGACCTGTCCCGCTACGCGATCTTCGACGGCATCCTGTTCCATGACGACGCGCTGCTGTCGGACTTCGAAGACGCCAGCCCCGGCGCGCTGGCCGCCTACCGGGCCGCGGGCCTGCCGGGCAGCATCGCCGAACTGCGCGCGGATCCGGACACCCTGCAACGCTGGACCCGCTACAAGAGCCGCGCGCTGGTGGACTTCACCGCCGAACTCACGCAGCGGGTGCGCGCGGTGCGCGGCCCGCAGATCAAGACGGCGCGCAACATCTTTGCCGAACCCATCCTGAATCCCGGCAGCGAAACCTGGTTCGCGCAGAACCTGGACGACTTCCTCGGCGCCTACGACTGGACCGCGCCGATGGCGATGCCGCTGATGGAAAACGTGCCCGCCGGCCAGGAAAACGCCTGGCTGGACCGGCTGGTCGATACCGTCGCGCAGCGCCCCGGGGCGCTGGACAGGACCGTGTTCGAGCTGCAGGCCCGCGACTGGCGCACCGGCCCCGGCCGCCCCGAAGCCACGCCGGTCGACACGGCCGTGCTGGCCGGCTGGATGAAGCGGCTGCAGCTGCGCGGCTCGCGCAGCTTCGGCTACTACCCCGACGATTTCTCGCAAGACCAGCCCCGGTTGCAAGGCATCCGGCCCGCCATCTCCGAAGCCTGGTATCCGATCAAATGATAGACCGACTGATTGCCCTGCTGATTCTCTGCGCGGTGCTTGGCGCGCCCTTCGGCTTCACCCTGATGCTGACCGGCGAAGCGCTGCTGGGCTTCGTGTTCTTCTACCCCCTGTTCATGTCCGGCATGTGGATGGCTGGCGGCATCTACTTCTGGTGGCATTGGGAGCGGCACTGGAAATGGGGCAAGGACAGCCAGCCGCCAGTGCTGGCCGGCAATCCGCTGGTGTCCATCCTGGTGCCCTGCTACAACGAGGCCGACAACGGCGAAGAGACGCTGCTGGCCGCCCTGGGCCAGAACTATCCGCACATCGAGGTCATCGCCATCAACGACGGCTCCAGCGACGGCACCGCCGACATGCTGGACCGCATGGCCGCCGCCCATCCGCGGCTGCGCGTGGTGCACCTGGCGCAGAACCAGGGCAAGGCCATGGCGCTGCGCATGGGCGCCATGGCTGCGCGCAGCGAGTACCTGGTCTGCATCGACGGCGACGCCATGCTGGACCCGGACGCAGCCGCCTACCTGGTGGCGCCGCTGATCGACAACCCGCGCGTGGGCGCCGTCACCGGCAACCCGCGCATCCGCACCCGCTCCACCATGATCGGGCGCATCCAGGTGGGCGAATTCTCTTCCATCATCGGCCTGATCAAGCGCACCCAGCGCGTCTACGGCCAGGTGTTCACCGTATCCGGCGTGGTCGCCGCCTTCCGGCGCGCGGCGCTGGACCGCGTGGGCTACTGGAGCCTGGACATGATCACCGAGGACATCGACATCAGCTGGAAGCTGCAGCGCGACCACTGGTCGATCTTCTATGAGCCGCGCGGCCTGTGCTGGATCCTGATGCCCGAAACCCTGCGCGGACTGTGGAAGCAGCGGCTGCGCTGGGCCCAGGGCGGCGCCGAGGTCTTCCTGAAGAACCTGCGTTCGATCTGGGTCTGGCGCCACCGCCGCCTGTGGCCGCTGATGGCCGAGTTCTGCCTGTCCACCGCCTGGGCCTTCGCCTTCGGCGTGTCGGTGCTGCTTTGGGCCGTCAGCCAGGTGGTCACGCTGCCCAACAACATGCAGATCGCCAGCCTGATGCCGCCCGCCTTCACCGGCATGATGCTGGCCGTGGTCTGCCTGCTGCAGTTCGTCGTCAGCATCCTGATCGACCGCCGCTACGAGCCCGGCCTGGCCCGCTCGCTGTACTGGGTCATCTGGTATCCGCTGGCCTTCTGGATGGTGAGCCTGTTCACCACCCTGGTCAGTTTCCCCAAAGTCATGCTCCGCAAGCAGGCCCGGCGCGCGCGCTGGACCAGCCCGGACCGGGGCATCAAATCACCGGACGCAACGTCATGATCATCACCACGCAACGTTCCCGCGCAGGCTATCTGTTCGACCTGGTCCTGACCGCCGTCGGCTGGTTCGCCTTCGTCTATCTGTTCGGCGCCGGCATCCTGGCGATCCTGCGCGCCGCCGCGGGCGGCCCCGATGTCTCGCTCTGGCCGGTGTTCCTGCCCACCGTGCACACGCTGTGGGGCTATGCGCTGCTGGCCCTGATCAACGCGGGCGTGCTGGTGGGCTGGGCCGTCTACAACCACCGCAAGTTCGCAGGTAAGGACCGCCGCAAGCCCATCAAGCCGGTGGGCGACCGCCGCGTGGCGGCCAGCTTCGCGATCAGCCCGGCGCAGCTGATGCAGGTGCGCTCCGCGCACACCTGCGTCGTCCACCACGGCGCGGCCGGCGACATCACCGGCATCGACATCAGCCGCCCCCGCCTGAACGCGGTGCAGGCCGGCTGATACGGTCCCTGCCTGGCGCTGTGAGCCTCCAGGCTTGACGGCGCCAGCCCCGGCGCCCGCCTTCAGCGGCGCGCCTTCTCCACATTCGGCAGCAGGATCGCCACCACGCCCAGCAAGGGCAGATAGGCGCAGACCTGGTACACATAGCCGATGCTGGTGGCATCAGCCAGCTTGCCCAGCGCCGCGGCGCCCACGCCGCCCATGCCGAAGGCAAAGCCGAAGAACAGTCCGGCGATCATCCCCACCTTGCCCGGCACCAGCTCCTGCGCATAGACCACGATGGCCGAGAACGCCGAGGCCAGCACCATGCCGATGATCACCACCAGCACGCCGGTCCAGAACAGGTTCACATAGGGCAGCAGCAGCGTGAACGGCGCCACGCCCAGGATGGACACCCAGATCACGATCTTGCGGCCGATGCGGTCGCCTACCGGTCCGCCCACCACCGTGCCTACCGCCACCGCGGCCAGGAACAGGAACAGGTAGAGCTGCGCCTCGCGCACCGACAGCGCGAACTTGTCGATCAGGTAGAACGTGAAATAGCTGTTCAGGCTGGCCAGGTAGAAATACTTGGAGAACACCAGCACGCCCAGCACCGCCAGCGCGCCCAGCACCTGGTTGCGCGACAGCCCGTTGCCCGCGCCCTCGCGCCGCGCGCGCGGCTTGAGCAGGACGCGGTTGGCGCTGTACCAGCGCCCGATGCCGGTCAGCACCACGATGCCGAACAGCGCCGCCAGCGAAAACCAGGCCACGCTGCGCTGCCCGTGCGGGATGATGAAGAGCGCGGCCAGCAGCGGCCCCAGCGCCGAGCCCACGTTGCCGCCCACCTGGAACAGCGACTGCGCCAGGCCGTGGCGTCCGCCGGAGGCCATGCGCGCCACGCGCGAGGATTCCGGGTGGAACACCGACGAGCCCGTGCCCACCAGCACCGCGGCCACCAGCAGCCAGCCGAACGACGGCGCCATCGACAGCAGCAACAGCCCCACCAGGGTGAAGCCCATGCCCACCGGCAGCGAGTACGGTTTGGGATTGCGGTCCGTATAGAAACCGATGAAGGGCTGCAGCAGCGAGGCCGCGAGCTGATAGACCAGCGTGATCAGCCCGATCTGCGCGAACGACAGGCTGAATGAATCCTTCAGCATGGGATAGATGGCCAACAGGATCGACTGGATCATGTCGTTCATCAGGTGCGCCACGCTGATCGCGCCCAGCACCTTGAAGGCAGTGGATGGGTCCGAGGAAGCGGCGGACGGCGGGACCGGATTGGCGTCGGCGACGCCGGCGGCGGAGTTCTGAGGGGGATTCATGGGCGATGGACGCAAGTAAGGGGGATGGACATGTCCAGCGCCACGCCGGACCAATACCCAGTGTAGGAATCCGGGACGGAACCGATCTGCCAATTTTCGTCGCTCAAGTGACAAAATATGGTGACAAAATACGCAAACCAGCCCTGAGCCGCCCAACTCATCCTTATGCCGGAAGTGACACGCATGCCCGCCCGACTCCTTTTGCCCGACCCCGCCCGCAGCGTCAATCCGCAGGACTACCAGCACCGGCCGCGCGCCGTGACGGCCATGGCCAAGGAATTCCTGCCAGGCACCCGCACGGGCACCCACTCGCATCCGCGCGCGCAACTGGTCTACGCGGTCGAAGGCGTCATGCGCGTCACCACGCCCAGCGGCTTCTGGGCCCTGCCGCCGCTGCGCGCGCTGTGGGTGCCGGCGGGCGTGCCGCATGGCGTGGACATGGTGGGCGCGGTGTCCATGCGTTCGCTCTATCTCGAAGCCGAGACCGCCCGCGGCTACTGGCCGCAATGCCAGGTGGTCGAGGTCGGCGGCTTGCTGCGAGAGCTGATCCTGGCGCTGACCGCCGAACCCATCGACTATCCGCTGGACGGCCGCGCCGGGCAGGTCGCCGCCCTGCTGCTTTCCGAGCTGGCCGCCGCACGCGTCGCGCCGCTACAGATCCCCTGGCCGCGCGACCGGCGTCTGCAGACCATCTGCGCGGCGATCCTGGACGATCCGGGGCTGCAGCGCGGCATCGAGGACTGGGGCGACGAAGTCGGCGCCAGCGCCCGCACGCTGATCCGCCTGTTCCAGGCCGAACTGGGGCTGAACTACCGGCAGTGGGTCCAGCAGGTCCGGCTGGCCGAGGCGGTGTGCCGGCTGTCGCAGGGCGTGCCGGTCGCGCGCATCGCCGCTGACCTGGGCTACCGCAGCGCCAGCGCCTTCTCGGCCATGTTCCACCGTGCGCTGGGCGCGCCGCCCCAACGCTACCTGAACAATGGCTGACGCCTGCAACCGGATTTGCCGTCACTCGCGACGCAATTCATGTTTAGTTACTGAAACCTTATGACCCTCTGGGCGGTCCATCGTGTTCTGCCCTAGAATCGCCTGCAATGAGCACCCCCCAGCAATCCTCCGCCACCCCGGGCGGCAAACCGGGCCTCCCCTGGAAACGCATTCTCGTCAAGGCGGGCGTAGCCGCCGGCGGCGCCGCCGTGTGCGGCGGCATCGCGCTCGGCCTGGCGCTGGCCCTGGCCTGGCCCAGCCTGCCCGACCTGCACGCCATGACGGACTACCGTCCGCGGGTGCCGCTGCGCATCTATACGGCGGACAAGGTCCTGATCGGCGAGTACGGCGAAGAGCACCGCAACGTGCTGCGCTTTGACGAGATCCCGCCCGTGATGCGCCAGGCGGTGCTGGCAGCCGAGGACGACCGCTTCTACAGCCACGGCGGCGTCGACTGGATGGGGGTGGCGCGCGCGGTCGTGACCAACCTCGTCAAGGGCTCCAAGAGCCAGGGCGGCAGCACCATCACGATGCAGGTGGCGCGCAATTTCTACCTGTCGTCGGAAAAGACCTATTCGCGCAAGTTCTATGAATTGCTGCTGACGTTCAAGATCGAATCCGAGCTCTCCAAGGACCAGATCCTTGAGCTCTACATGAACCAGATCTACCTGGGCCACCGCGCCTACGGTTTCGCGGCCGCCTCGCGCACCTATCTGGGCAAGCCCCTGTCGGAAGTCACGCCGGCCGAGGCCGCCATGCTCGCCGGCATCCCCAAGGCCCCGTCGCGCTTCAACCCCATCACCAATTTCCCGCGCGCCGAGATCCGTCAGCACTACGTGCTGGGCCGCATGAAGACGCTGGGCTATCTCACGCCCGAACAGGCCGACGAGGCGCTCAAGCAGCGCCTGACGATTCGCGGCGCGGACGGCGCCAGCGCGCGCGGCTTCGCGATCCACGGCGACTACCCGGCCGAACTGGCGCGCCAGCTCATGTACGGCGTGTTCCAGGAACAGACCTACACCAAGGGCATCGACGTCTACACCACCATCGATTCCAAGGACCAGGAAGCCGCCTACCGCGCCGTGCGCGACGGCGTGCTGGACTACACGCGCCGCGCCGTGTATCCGGGCCCCGAGGACCAGATCGACCTGCCCGAGGGCGTCGAAAAGGACCCGGCCGCGCTGGATGAAATCCTCGACGGCGTGCAGGAAAAGACGCCTGACAGCGAAGACCTGCTGACCGCCGTGGTGCTGGCCGCCAGCCCCACCGAAGTGACGCTGGCGCGCAGCGCGCGCGACATCATCACCATCAGCGACAAGAAGGCGCTGGCAGTGGTGGCGCGCGCGCTCAACCCCAAGGCCAGCGACAGCCAGCGGCTGCGCCGCGGCTCGGTCGTCTACATCCACAAGAACGGCGACAGCTGGGAAATCATCAACATGCCGACGCTGCAGGCGGCGCTGGTCTCGATGGTGCCCCAGGACGGCGCCGTGCGCGCCATGATCGGCGGCTTCGACTACAACCGCGGCGGCTTCAACCGCGTGACGCAGGCCTGGCGCCAGCCCGGCTCCAACATCAAGCCCTTCGTCTACGCGGCGGCGCTGGAACGCGGCCTGACCCCGGCCACGCAGATCTCCGACCAGCCCTTCATGCTGACCGCGGAGCAGACCGGCTCCAAGGCCTGGCAGCCCAAGAACGACGGCAACAAGTACGAGCCCATGCTGACGCTGCGCCAGGGCCTCATGCGGTCCAAGAACATGGTGTCGATCCGCATCCTGCAGGCCATCTCGCCGCAATATGCGCAGGACTACCTGACCCGCTTCGGCTTCGACAAGTCGCGTTGGCCGGCCGTGCTGCCGCTGGCGCTGGGCGCGGGCGGCGCCACGCCGCTGCAAGTGGTCAACGGCTACAGCGTGTTCGCCAACGGCGGCTACCGCGTCACCCCGTATCTGGTGGACCGCGTCACCGACCGCTCGGGCAACGTGCTGATGCAGGCCCAGCCTGTCGTCGCCGGCGACGCCCTGGCGCGCGCCATCGATCCCCGCACCGCCTGGGTCATGGACGACATCCTGCGCGGCGTCACGGTCAGCGGCACCGCCGCCCGCGCGCACCAGGTGCTCAAGCGCAACGACATCGGCGGCAAGACCGGCACCACCAACGAGGCCGTGGACGTGTGGTTCTCGGGCTTCACGCCCAGCCTGGCCACCACCGTCTGGATGGGCTTTGACCAGCCCAAGTCGCTGGGCACCAACGAATTCGGCAGCGGCCTGGCCCTGAGCACCTGGCTGGACTACATGCAGCCGGCCTTGAAAGGCGTGCCCGAAGCCAAGCCCGCGCCGCGGCCGGACGGCCTGATCGTGGACAACGGCGAATACTATTTCTCGGAATTCCCGCCGGGCCAGGCCGTGGCCTCGCTGGACCTGTCCTCGGGCGACGCGTTGACCGATTTCCTGAACAACAACCGTTCGACGGACGGCGTGGACACCTCGGTCAAACCCCTGCCGCCCGGCGGCGGCGCAATGCCGCAAAGCAGTCCGGCCCAACCGCCGGTGGCCCTGCCGGTTCCCGTGGCCCCCGCGGGCGGCGCACCGGCAGGCAACGCGCCGCCTGCCATCCCGCCCATCCCCGTGCCGCGCGTGGACGCCGACACGCCCGCCCGCGCCAGCGCCGTCAGCGGTGCCGGACCGGTGGCCGCCCGGCCGCTCTGACCGCGGCCGGCGCCGGCCGCCGGGAATCCAGGCCTGGCTATTCCTGCTCCGCGAGTTCGGTCACGACCTCGCGTGGCCAGGCCCGCAGGGATTCCAGGTCCAGGAAGGTGAAGTAGCCGGATTTCCAGCCCTCGGTATCGATGTGGTAGACGTTGCCCAGCAGCAGCGGCGCCGGCACCGGCGTGTGCCCGGCCACCACTGCCCGCACCCCGCGGATGCCGGTGCGGTCCATCTGCCGCAGGCGGTCGCGCGACCACTGGCAGGCGGCGCTGGTGCGCCGGTAGCGGTCCTGCAAGGCGGATTCCAGCCGCGGCCAGAACAGCACCGGGCAATCCGCGTGCAGCAGCCCCACGGCGCCGTCCAGGGTTTCGACCTCGATGGCAATGGGCAATTGCGCGAAAGCCTCGGCAAAGACCTGCTGGCGATCAGAAGGCAGGTCCAGGAACCAGCCGCCGCCGTAGCCGCGCCAGTTGTCCACGTCCACCTGCCCCGTGCGCACGTGGCGGATCGCGTAATCCTCGTGATTGCCCTGAACCGCGTGGAACCACGGCCGCGCCAGCCACTCCAGCGCGGCCTCGCTTTCCGGCCCCCGGTCCACCAGGTCGCCGACCGAAAACAGGCGGTCCCGGGACGGGTCGAAGCCCAGCTCGTCCAGGCTTTCCTGCAGGCGGGAAAAATGCCCATGCAGGTCGCCCACCGCGAAATCGCGGCCTAGCTCGTTGCGCGGGACTTTGAGAAAACGCTGCTCCATGATGATCCGGGGGCTACCACTGGTTGATGCTCGATCCCTCTTTTTAACCCGCTTTCACGCCGCTCCGTCTGTCCCCCTTTGCCGCGCCGTGGTCAAAATTTGGTTACGAGAATCGATATTATTCGCGATAATATTCAGTTTTCCCCAATCCGCGCCTGCAAGGGCCCCGCCCTCCCCCATGACTGCCGCGTCCACCATCAAAACCTGGTATCTGGTCCATAAATGGACCAGCCTGGTCTGCACGATCTTCCTGCTCGTCATCTGTCTTACCGGCTTGCCGCTGGTGTTCCACCACGAGATCGAACACTGGCTCGACGACGGCAAGCCGTTGTCCGACGTCCCTGCCTCGACCCCGCGCGCCAACCTGGACAAGCTGGTCGACAGCGCCCGCGCCATGTATCCGGGCGAGGTCGTCGACTATCTGTTCTTCGATCCCGACGAACCTCAGGTCTATGTGGGCATGGCGAAAACGCCCGGCGACGGCCAGGTGTCCGGCCACGCCGTGCGCATGGACGCGCGCACCGGCGACGTGCTGCTGGACGGTCCGCTGTACACGGAGGACAAGTTTTCTTTCATGGGCATCATGCTGGCGCTGCACGTGGACCTGTTCGCGGGCCTGCCCGGCGAGTTGTTCCTGGGATTCATGGGGCTGCTGTTCTGCGTCGCAATCGTGTCCGGCGTGGTGCTCTACGGCCCCTTCATGAAAAAGCTGGAATTCGGCACGGTGCGCGCCTCCCGCTCCACGCGCCTGAAGTGGCTGGATCTGCATAACCTGCTGGGCATCGTGACGCTGGTCTGGGCCTTCGTGGTGGGCGTGACCGGCGTGATCAACGAACTCTCCACGCCGCTATTCCGCCTGTGGCAGTCCACCGAACTGGTGCGCATCCTGGAACCCTACAAGGGCCAGAACGTACCCACCGAGCTGGCCTCGGCCCAGGGCGCCGCCGACACGGCCAGGAAGGCCCTGCCCGGCAACGAGGTGTCGTTCATCGCCTTTCCCGGCAATGCCTTCGGCAGTCCCCACCACTACATCACCTGGATGCGCGGCGACACGCCGCTCACCTCCAAGCTGAACACGCCTGTGCTGGTGGACGGCAAGACCGGCGAACTGACCACCGTGGCCAAGATGCCCTGGTACCTGACCGCGCTGGAACTGTCGCGGCCGCTGCATTTCGGCGATTACGGCGGCATGCCGCTGAAGATCATCTGGGCGCTGCTGGACGTCATTACCATCATCGTGCTGGTCAGCGGCCTCTATCTCTGGCTGGCCCGCCGCCGCGCCACCGAGGCGCGCATCGCCGAACTCGTGCGCAAGCACCAGGCCGCCGCCATCCCGAAAAGGACTCCCGCATGAGCAAGACGGCCCGTGGTTTCATGTTTGTCTGGGGCGCGCCGATCCTGCTGGGCGTGCTCAGCGTGTTCGGCCTGCTGGCCGCGTTGCTGGGCACGGGAGGCTGGCACTGGGCGTCCTGGATCGCCCTGGCCATCCTGCTGGCGGTCATCGTGCGCTACTGGGTATTCCCGCTGCAGCGCTAGGCGCGACCGCCAGTTCCGTGCCGGCGTGCGGCATTATTTGCCGAAGGTCTCGGGGTCCGGCCCCAGGCGCGCGCCTTCCTTGATGCCGTCGATGGCGGCCATGTCGGCCGCCGACAGTTCGAAGTCAAAGACGTCGATGTTCTCGCGGATGCGGGCGGGCGTCACCGACTTCGGGATCACGATCAGATCGTGCTGCAGATGCCAGCGCAGCGTCACCTGGGCGGGCGACTTGCCGTGCTTCCTGGCCAGTTCCAGGATGACCTTGTCCTTGGCCACGCCGCCCTGGGCCAAGGGGCTCCATGACTCCGTCGCGATGCCGTGCTTGGCGTGGAAGGCCCGCAGCGCCTGCTGCGTGAAGCCTGGGTGCAGTTCGACCTGGTTCACGGCCGGCGTCACGCCGGACGCGTCGAGCAGCCGCTCCAGGTTGGCCTGGGTGAAGTTGGACACGCCGATCGAGCGCGCGCGGCCGTCTTCCTTCATTTCGACCATGGCCTTCCAGGCGTCCAGGAACTTCGTGCTGCCGGCCACGGGCCAGTGAATCAGGTACAGGTCCACGTAGGCCAGGCCCAGCTTTTCGAGGCTCTCGTCCATGGCCTTATGGGCCTCGTCGTAGCCGTGCCTGTCGTTCCAGAGCTTGGTCGTGACGTACAGATCCTTGCGCGCCACGCCGGCCGCGCGCAAGCCCGCGCCCACGCCAGCCTCGTTGCCGTAGATGGCCGCAGTGTCCACCGAGCGGTAGCCTGCCGCCAGCGCCTCTTTCACGCTTGCGGCGGCCTGATCGTTCGGCACCTGCCAGACGCCCAGGCCCAGCTGGGGAATCTTGCCGCCGTCGTTCAATTGCATTGCCGGTACTTTCGCCATAAGACCCTCCGTAGCTTGCGACGCGACGTCCGCGCGGCGAATATGCGCCGGGTCGCGCAACCAAGGGGCAGCCAGGCTTCATCCTTGGTTGAGACAGTAAAGAACGGGCCCGCCAGGCTGCGCCCGAGTCACCATGCCGGATTGAAAACCCCCGGGAGAGGTCTAAACATCCCAGGGGTCGTGAGGCCGATATTACCCCCAGAGCCGCAAAATCCCTGAATCCCCTCTGCCAAAGCAGGCGTTTCCGCCCCTGGGCGCGGTGCTGCGACAGAATTGCAGCCTGTGGCCGATAATGCGCTTCCGACGGCCCGACGGCCCATGCATCCCCCCAAGACCATGAACGCTCCTGACACGCGGCCCGCGCGCCGCGGCGGCTTTTCCACCCTGCGCACGCTCTTTCCCTATCTCTGGCCGCCCGGCGAGACGGGCCTGAAAACGCGGGTGATCGCGGCCCTGCTGTGCCTGTTCGCGGCCAAGGTGGCCACGGTCTATGTCCCCCTGCTGTACAAGCACGCCATCGACGAGCTGGGCCAGGGCGCCCCGGGTTCCGTCACCGTGCCGCTGGGCCTGATCCTGGCCTATGGCACGGCCCGGGTGCTTTCGCTGCTGTTCTCGGAACTGCGCGACGCCATCTTCGCGCGCGTCGGGCAGCACGCCATCCGCGCGGTTGGCCTGCAGGTCTTTCGCCACCTGCATGCGCTGGCGCTGCGCTTTCACCTGACGCGCCAGACCGGCGGCCTGAACCGCGCCATCGAGCGCGGCACCAAGGGCATCCAGACCCTCCTGTCGTTCCTGCTTTTCAGCATCCTGCCGACCTTCTTCGAAATCGGGCTGGTCTGCGTGGTGCTGTGGAAGATGTTCGACATCTGGCTGGCGCTGGCCACGGGCGCCACCGTCACGCTGTACATGGCGTACACGCTGCTGGTCACGGAATGGCGCGCCAAGTTCCGGCGCCAGATGAACGAAACCGACTCCGAGGCCAACACCAAAGCCATCGAGAGCCTGCTGAACTACGAAACGGTCAAATACTTCGGCAACGAGGAACACGAAGCGCGCCGCTACGACGCGTCGCTAAAGCGCTATGAACGCGCCGCCGTGCGCAGCCAGGTCAGCCTGTCCATCCTCAACATCGGCCAGGCCGCCATCATCTCGGTGGGCCTGACCCTGGTCATGTGGATGGCCGCCACCGGCATCGCCGAAGGCCGCTACACGCTGGGCGATTTCGTGCTGGTCAACACCTACCTGCTGCAGCTGTACCAGCCGCTGAGCTTCTTCGGCTTCGTCTACCGCGAAATCAAGCAGGCCATCATCGACATGGAGCGCATGTTCGAACTGCTGGGACAGGACCGCGAGGTGGCCGACCGGCCCGATGCCCAGCCCCTGCGCGTGGCGGGCGGCGCGGTGGAGTTCCGCGACGTGCATTTCGGCTACGACGCGCGCCGCCCCATCCTGAAGGGCGTCAGCTTCACCATCCCCGCCGGCAGGACCGTGGCCGTCGTCGGTACGTCCGGCGCCGGGAAATCGACCATCGCGCGCCTGCTGTTCCGCTTCTACGACGCCGACGGCGGCGCGATCCTCATCGACGGCCAGGACGTGCGCAACGTGACGCAGTCCAGCCTGCGCGCCGCGATCGGCGTCGTGCCGCAGGACACCGTGCTGTTCAACGACACCATCCTCTACAACATCGGTTACGGCCGCCCCGGCGCCAGCGAGGAAGAGATCCAGGCGGCGGCGCGCCTGGCCCATATCCACGATCTGATCATGGCCATGCCGGACGGCTACCAGACCATGGTGGGCGAACGCGGGTTGAAGCTGTCCGGCGGCGAGAAGCAGCGCGTGGCGATCGCCCGGACCATCCTGAAGAACCCGCCCATCTTCCTGTTCGACGAAGCCACCAGCGCTCTGGACACCCACACCGAACGCGAAATCCAGGCCAATCTGCGCGAAGTCAGCCAGGGCCGCAGCACGCTGATCATCGCCCACCGCCTGTCCACGGTGGCGGACGCGGACGAGATCATCGTGCTGGCCGAAGGCCGCATCGTCGAGCGCGGCCGCCATGCCCAACTGCTGGCGCAGGACGGCATCTACGCCGGCATGTGGGCCCGCCAGCAGCAAAGCGCCCTGACCGGCTCGCCGGATTGACAAGCCCGCGCCCCTGTCCGAACATCGCACCCTTTGATTTCCAGGCCCACCATGCAGGATTCAGCCCCCGTCCCCGCCGTCCGCGTCTGCGCTTCCTCCGACCTCGCCAACGGCGGCCTGGGCGTGAAGATCCCCGTGTCAGATGCCGCCGGCCGCACCACGGCCTTCTTCGTGCGCTACCAGGACCGCGTGCACGGCTATCTGAACCGCTGCGCCCACGTGGGCGTGGAACTGGATTGGGAAGGCAGCTTCTTCACCCGCGCCGGCGACCTGATCATGTGCGCGCGCCACGGCGCCACCTACCAGCCGGACACCGGGCTATGCGTGGGCGGCCCCTGTAAGAACGGCCGCCTGACCGTGCTGACGGTCGAGGAACGCGAAGGCGCGGTCTACTGGCAGCCGGCCGGCAAGATCCGCCCTTTGGAAGATACGCCCGCCTAGGGGGCTACGCTCAAGCAAGAGACTTCAAGCCCGCGCCGCCGCCGCTTCAGCCGGCGCCTGCCGCTCCGCGTAGCGGCGCGCCAGCACCGCGCAGACCATCAGCTGCATCTGGTGGAAGATCATCAGCGGCAGCACCACCACGCCCATCTGCGAGGTGCCGAACAGCACCGTGGCCAGCGGAATGCCCGAGGCCAGCGACTTCTTCGAGCCGCAGAACACCAGCGTGATCTCGTTTTCCTTGGACAGCCCCAGCTTGCGGCTGCCCCAGGTCGTGACCAGCAGCACCGTTCCCAGCAGCAAGGCGTTCACCAGCACCATGGACGCCAGGTCGATGGCCGGGAACGCGTGCCAGATACCCTGCGCCACCGCCTCGCTGAACGCCGTGTAGACGGCCAGCAGGATGGAGCTGCGGTCCACTTTCGACAGCGTGCGGTTGTTGCGCTGGGCCCAGGCGCCGATCCAGGGCCGCAGCAGGCTGCCCACCGCGAACGGCAACAACAGCTGCAACAGGATGCGGCCGGCGTCGGCCAGCCCGTGGCCTCCGCCCTGGCGGTGCAGCAGCACCGCCACCAGCAGCGGCGTCAGCACGGTACCCAGCAGGTTGGAAGCCGTGGCCGCGCAGATCGCGCCCGGTACGTTGCCGCGCGCCATGGAGGTAAAGGCGATAGACGACTGCACGGTGGAAGACAGAGTGCAGACGAACAGCACGCCCAGCCACAGCGAAGGCGTCAACAGGCCGGGAAACAGCGCCCGCAGGCCCAGCCCCAGCGCCGGAAACAGCAGGAAGGTGCAAGCCAGGATCAGCGCGTGCAGGCGCACGTCCTTCACGCCAGCCACGATGGCGTCCGTCGACAGCCTGGCGCCGTGCAGAAAGAACAGCAGCGAAATGGCGATGTTGCTGGCCACGGTCATGAACGCCGCGCCCTTGCCCACGGCAGGGAAAAAGCTGGCGAAGACCACCGTGGCGATCAGGATGAGCGTGAATTGGTCGGGCAGGAAGCGGCGCATGGCAAAGATTTCCGTAGGGATTGCGGAAACTATAGGCACGGCGCTTGCCATCGTGAAGCCCACTGGGTACTTTAACTGTCATCGGACTTTCCTATGACCAGGCCGCTATGCTCAATCCCTTGTGGCTCAAGACCTTCGCCGCGGCCGCCGCCGCGCCCAGCTTCACCGAGACCGCCCGGCGCCTGGGCCTGACCCAGCCCACGGTCAGCGAACACATCCGCCAGCTGGAACAGGCCTTGAACCGGCGTCTGTTCCAGCGCGACACGCATTCGCTCGCGCTCACCAGCGACGGCCGCAGCCTGCTGGTGCATGCGCAGATCATCCTGGACGCGCACGAGCGGGCCGAGCGCCTGTTCGACGCCCCGCGCCTGCGCGGGCGCGTGCGCCTGGGCACCTCGGACGATCTGGCAATGGGACCTCTGCCCGACGTGCTGGCCGCCTTCCGGCTGGCCCACCCGGAGGTCGAACTGGACCTGACCATCGGCGTCACCAGCGAGCTCTACAAGCTGCTGGACGACAACGGCCTGGACGTCATGATAGGCAAGCGCCGCAAGGGCGACCGCCGCGGCCAGACCCTGCACAAGGAAGCCCTGCTGTGGCAGGCCAAGGAAGGCCTGTGGGTGGCGCCGGACGAACCGCTGCCGCTGATCCTGCTGCGCGAACCCAGCGTGACCCGCGGCCTGACGCTGGACGCGCTGGCCCGCGCCGGCCGCAGTTGGCAGATCGTCTGCACCAGCACCAGCTATGCGGGCTGCCAGGCGGCCGCCCGCGCCGGCCTGGGCATCACGGTGCAGCCTTCGCACCTGTCCACGCTCGGCCTTGCCGCGCCAGCAGGCGCCGCGCAACTGCCCGCGCTGCCGCAGGTGGAATTCATCGTGATCTCGGCGCCCGCGCCCAACAAGCCCACGCGCGCGCTGACCGAGATCCTGATGCGCAGCACGCTGACTTGAGGCCTTTGCTTATTGCGCCGCCGAGCGGGTGTGCTGCACGCGGCCTTCCAGCGGCTGCGGCTGCTTGAGCAGGTTCAGGATCGGGCACCATTGCTCCACCGCCTCATGCACGGCGCGCACCGCGCTCTCGTCGGCCGGCGACACGATGTGCGCGGTATAGCGGATGTTGTGCGGAAAGAATGGCACCTGCTCATAGCCCGGCTTGCCGCCGCGCGGGTCCAGGTCGCCTTCGATCTCCACCTGCAGCGACTCCAGCGGCAATTCGAGTTCGGCCGCCTTGATCAGGAAGATATGCGTCAGGCAACTGCCCAGCGATCCCAGCAGCAGCTCGGGCGAACTCGGTCCCAGGTCATAGCCCGCGAAATCCGCGGGACTGTCGCTGACCACCTGGTGATCGCGGATCCGGATGCGGCGCACGCCGCTGCGGCCTTCGGCGCTGACCTGTGCGCGCAATTTCACCGGCGTCACGGTGTGCGGATCGCGCGCGTTGCGCGCCAGCACGGCCTCGCGTTTCTGGCCCAGGTATTCGTTCAACGTACTCATGTTGCAGACCTCGCTTGGGGTTGATATGTGCTTGGGCAAGCGCCGCAGTCAATGTTCGCGGCGCATATCCGGAATGGCGATGGGCGCACGATCCATCGCCTGCAATAGTTGGCCCAGCCCGCGGGCCGTCGCTCCCTCCATCCGTCCTCCCGGCCCACAGACATCGTCCGCGCTGGTCCACGCCGGAGCCGCGCCTGGCAGGCGGCGCGCGCGCAGCCAGCCCTGGCGGTCGACCATGAACTGCGCGCCCGCCAGCTCGTCAGGAGACACGCCGGCTGCCAGCGCATAGGCGTTCCAGGCCTCTACGCCTGCCGCCACGCAATCCGCGTCTACGCTCTGTGTGTGGCCACGCGTCAGCGCTACGGTGAGCAGGCGTGGATCCTGCGGTTCCTCGGCCGCGCCCTGCGCGTAGGCCATCACACGCAGGGGCAAGCCGCGCAAACCGCTCAGCCGCGTCGCCCGGCCGTCGCGGCAGGCAAGCGCCACGACGGGTGCGGCGACCGCCGGCATGCCGCTGCCGCCGCTGACGCCATAGGCCCGCAGGCGCAGATAGTCCAGCACCTGCCAGATCTCTTCCGTGTTCAGCATTGCGCCAAACGCCGGCATCGCGGGGTTGGCCGCCGGTTCCTGGCCGCCCTGCGCGATGCGCCAGTGCAGCTCGCCTTCGAGCCTGTTCTGGAACAGGGCCGGTCCCAGCACGCTGGGCCACACCGGCAGGCTGGCGGCGCGCTCGCCCCGCCCATCTGCCGCCGCGCCGTGGCATGCGGCGCAATGCGCCTGGTACAGCCGTCCGCCCTGCAACAGATTGGCATCGGAAAACGGCAACGGCGACCGCTGATAGGAAGAACTGTGCGCCTCGACCAGCAACATCCGCGGGTTCGGCCAGTCAGTCAGCAGCGCCAGCGCGACGGCGGCGCCCAGCCATGCCAGCCGGCGGCGCTTGGCGAACAGCGCGCCGCACAGCAACGCCAGCGCCGCCGCCGACTGCGCCAGCGCCAGCCAAAGCTGGCGCCACGTGTGCGGGCTGACGGGCAGGTCCGGGTCGTAGCGCCACGCGAATGGCCAATACGCCAATGCCGGAGCCTGGCCCAGCGAGCGCCAGACCGCGGCGCCCAGGGCCAACGCCAATGCGGCCAAGCCGACCGTCAACAGCGCCGCCATGCGCCGCCGGGCCCACCGCGCCGCGCCAGCGGCATCCGCCGGCCGGCGTTGCACGATGCTCACCACGTCGCATCCAGCCCCAACAAGGCCAGCGCGCGATGGCGCAACGCGGCCAGGCGCGGATCGCCGCGATGCCTGGGGTACGGCAGGTCGTTGACGATTTCGTCCTTGATCCGCGCCGGCCGCTCGCTCAGCACCACGATGCGCGTGGCCATGAACAGCGCCTCCTCCACATCGTGCGTGACCAGCAAGGCCGTGTAGCCTTCGCGTTGCCACAGGTCCACCAGTTCGGACTGCATGGCGATGCGGGTCAGCGAGTCCAGCTTGCCCAGCGGCTCGTCCAGGATCAGGATGCGCGGATCGTTGACCAGCGCCCGCGCCAGCGCGGCGCGCTGCGCCATGCCGCCGGACAGCTGATGCGGATAGGCCTGGCTGAACGCCTTCAGGCCCACGCGCTGCAAGGCCTCGTCCACCCGGCTGCGCTGCGTCTTCAACAGCCCGCGCGCCTGCAGTCCCAGGGCCACGTTGTCCCAGACCGTGCGCCACGGATATAGCGTGGGGTCCTGGAACACCACGATGCGCGAAGGCGAAGGCCCCGTGATCGGCTCGCCGTCCGCCAGCAGGCCGCCCGCGGCGGGCGGCTCCAGGCCCGCCACCAGGCGCAGCAGCGTCGACTTGCCGCAGCCGCTGGGGCCCAGCAGGGCGACGAACTCGCCCGGCTTCACGTCCAGGTCTATGCCGTCCAGCACCGGCAGTTGCGCGCCGTCCAGGTCGAAGTGATGGTTCACGCCGCGCACGGCCAATGCGGCGCCGGCCGCATCCCGCTTGTCAGGCACCGCTGCCGCTACCATTTCACGACTCCCTTCTGCCAGGCCAGGAGGCGGTCGCGCCCCAGGAACAGCAAAGTAATGAGGCCCGAGAACACCAGCGCCATCACGATCAGCGCGCCGTACATGTTGGCGTAGGACGCCCAGCCCTGGGCCCATGACAGGTACCAGCCCAGCCCGGACTTCACGCCCATCATCTCGGCCGCCACCAGCACCGAAAACGAGGCGCCCAGGCCCATGAACAGGCCCACGAAGACCTGCGGCAAGGCCGCCGGAATCGCCACGCGCAGCACCAGGAACCACTCATTGGCGCCCATGGTGCGCGCCACGTCGTAGTAGGCCCGGTTGACGCCCGCCACGCCCGACCAGGTCAGCACCGTGACCGGAAACCAGGTGGCCAGGGCGATCAGGAAGACCGCTGCCGACCAGCTCGACGGAAAGAAGAAGAACGCCATAGGCAGCAAGGCCGTGGAAGGCACCGGCCCCAGGAAGCGCAGCACCGGATGCACCCAATAGCCCAGGCCGCGCGACCAGCCGATCGCGACCCCGGTCAGGAAACCCGCGGCCGCGCCCAGCAGAAAGCCGTTGGCCAGCAGCCAAAGCGAATTCGCCAGACTGTCGGCCAGCCGCTTGTAGTCGGAGACGTAGACTTCGATCAGCGACTGCGGCGGCGCGAAGAACGGGCTGGGTAGCAGCGCCAGCTTGGCCGTCGCGATCTCCCAGGCGCCCACCGCCACGGCCAGGGCCGCGAGCCAGGGGCCGGCGCGGTGCAAGGCGCGCACGGCGCGCAACTGCCCCGCCCCCGGCGCCGCCGCCAGTAACAGCAGCAACGCCAGCGCCAAGGCCGCCGCGCCGAATTCGCGCGTGTAGCCCCAGGACGAGAAGCCCACCTCGACGTTCGGCCATGCCAGCGTCACGCCGCCCACGCCCGCCCACAGCGCGGCGGCGGCGATACCGGTCTTCCACAAGCGCCAGTCGCGCGCGGGCGGATTCACGCCCGCGGCCGGGGCGTGCAATACGTCAGCCGAGGACATTGGGCACCACCACTTGCGCGTATTTGTTGACGTCCAGACCCGCGCTCAGCACCTTGATCGTCTTCAGGTCCCGGGCGTAGCCCACGATCTCTTCGCGCAACGCGGCGCCCGTCGAGGCATGGCCATGGCTGTGGCTGCGCAGGATCGCGGCCACGCGTTCGGCCGGCACCTTGCCGGGCACATACGGCGCGAAGATGCGCGCGGTCTCGTCCGGGTTGGAAGCCGTCCAGCGCTGCGCGTCGATCACCGCGCGCGCAATGGCCGCGGCGGCCTCTGGATCCTTGCGCACCAGATCGCCGCGCAGGCCCAGCACGCAGCAGGTGCGGTTCTCGTAATCGCCCTCGATGTTGGTGGCGATCTCTCGCAGCTTGTTGTCCTCGCGCAGCGTGTAGATCAGCGGATCGTCACCCGCAATGGCGTCGACCTCGCCCTTGCGCAGGACCTCGCCGAACAGGTCCTGCGGGTACTGGCGCCAGTCCACGGATTCGGGATCGATACCCAGCTGCGCCACGCGGATCGCGAAGAAGTTCTTCACCGGACTGGCCTGGTCCGACACGGCCACGCGGCGTCCCTTCAGGTCGTTGACGCTCTTGATCGGCGAATCCTGCGCCGTCAGCAAGCGCATGCAGCCGCCATGCGTGCCCACCGCCAGCTTGACGTCGAAGCCCTGCTCCAGCGGTTTCAACCAACGCAGCGCCATGCCGATGCCGCCATCGGCGTGGCCGGTGGCGATCGCCTCCAGCAGCTGGTCGGTGGAGCCGCTGAAGTTGATGCGTTCGACCTTGAGGTTGTACTTGTCGAAGAAGCCGCGCTCCAGCGCCACCGACACGGGCGATTGGCAGACTGCGGTCTGGCTCCATGCGATCTTGAACGTGCGCGGTGCGGCGTTGGCGGCCAGCACGCGCGAGCCCAGCATGCCCAGCGGCGCCGCAAGGCCTGCGGCGCCTGCCGCGCGCAGCAGCGCACGGCGCGAAATTCCCCGCGTGGAGATGGCGCGGGAATGGACGTTCGTATTCATCAACCTTCCTTTTGAGCAGACTGTGAATGGCGATGATTGCCATGCGGCATCATCGACCTGCGCTCAGGGGTTAGACAAATACAAAGTCGGGATAACAATATGGGCGACGCATGGCCGCCCAGGGGCTGGACTATTCGGGCAAATGGTCCGGAACGCCGTCCTCGTCGACCTGCTTGACGCGGTCCAGCGCGTTGCGCGCGGCCGACATGGCCTCGACCGTGCTGCGGAAGCGTCGGCTGATGAAGATCTCGAAAGCCTGGGTGTCGGGCTCGGCTTCCTGCTGCACGGCGTCATCCGGTGGCGCATCGGCCTGGGCTGCCGCTTGCGCGTCCCGTTCGGCCTGGCTCTTTTTCTTCGGCAACCGCCGCGTTTCGATGAAAGCGCGCGGCGGCACGCGCCCCTCGGGTTGGGTCGCGTACGCGAGCACCGAAAATCCGTTGATGATCTTCTCAGCCATTGCGGTTCCGTGTGGCCGCGCCCAAAAAAGCGCGGTTCCTTGTTACCGACTACGGCCCGCCGCGGGAAAACTTAAGCCAGCGCCGCCTGGCGCGCACGCACGTAGGCCGCCACCTGGGCCAGCACGTCGGACAGGTCCGCCTGCAGCGGCGCGAAGCCGGCGTTGCGCTCGCGCGTGGCTTCGTCCATGTACAGCGGACGGCGGATCTCCACCTGCAAGCTGTGCCGATTCAAGGCCGGCTGGCCGATCTGCGCGATCAACTGCACGCCTTTGTAGGGGTCGTTGCGCGCCACGGTGTAGCCCTTGCCGCGCAAAGCGGTCTCGATCAGGGCGATGAACTCCGGCTCGCAGGTGGTGCCGTCGCGGTCGCCCAGCACAAAGTCCGCCAGCGGATGCTCGCTCTTGCGGCCCAGGCGCTCGTAAGCGTCGTTGGGCATAGAGTGCAGGTTCAGGTGCCAGACCGCGCCAAAACGCTGCCGCACCTGCTGGATCGCCTGCGACAGCGCCGCGTGGTAGGGCTCGTAATACGCCTGGATGCGGTGGCGCACTTCGGCCAGCGTGAGCTTGCGGTCGTAGATCGGCGTGGACCTGTCCATCCTGCGCCAGATCAAACCCTTGCCCAGGCGGGTCTTCTCGCCCGGGTCCAGCGGCTCGGGCCAGGGTTGCGCCAGCAGCTCCGGGTCCAGGTCCTGCAGCGTGCGGTTGGGATCGATATAGACGCGCGGAAAGTTCGCGGCAATCAGCGTCGCGCCCAGGGCCGGCGCCGCCGACCACAACGCGTCCACGTGCGTGTCCTCGCCCTGGCGCAATTGCGCCAGGGTGGCCGCGGCGCCGAAATCGTCGGGATAGCGCTCGCCGCTATGCGGCGAATCGCAAACCAGCGGCAAGGCCGGGCCCGTGGGCTCGTGTACGGAAACAGCGTCGAAGTCGGCGTGGGTCATCGTCAATCAGCCTGAATGTTGGCAGTCTTGGCGACCTTGGCGTAGCGTGCCAGGGCCTGCTGGATCTGCGCCTCGAATTCCTGGGGCGTGGTGCGCACCAGCGTACCACCCACTTCCTCGGCCTTCTTGCGGAATTCCGGATCGTCCTGGGCTGCGCGCACTGCCTTGTTCAGGCGTTCGATCACGGCCGGCGGGGTGCCGGCGGGCGCCACCAGGCCGAACCAGCCGCCCGTACCCATGTCGGGGTATCCCAGCTCGATGTAGGTCGGCACGTCGGGCAACAGCGGCGAGCGTTCGGCGCCCAGCACGGCCAGCGCGCGCAGCTTGCCGCCCTGCACCTGCGGCAGGGTCGAGGACAGGTTGTCGGTGATCGCGTCCACCTGCCCGCCCATCACGTCATTCAACGCCGGACCCGCGCCGCGGTACGGCACGTGCAGCAGCTTGATGCCGGACAGCATCATGAAGTTCTCGATGTTCACATGGCCCAGCGAGCCCACGCCCGGCGAGGCGAAGCTATAGCGCTCCGGCTGTTTCTTGGCCAGGGCCACGAACTCGGCCATATTCTTGGCCGGCAGGCCCGGATTGATCGCGAAGATGCTGGGCACGGCAACCACGTTGGCCACCGGCACGAAATCCTTCACCGGGTCGTAGTTCATCTTGCGGAACACGGCCGGATTCGAGCCGTGCGTGCTCATCGTGGCCATGCCGATGGTGTAGCCGTCGGGCGTGGCGCGTGCCACCTGCTCCATGCCCATGGAACCGCCGGCGCCAGCCTTGTTCTCGACCACGATGGTCTGCTTCAGGTCGCGGCCGGCGTACTCGGCCACCAGGCGCGCCACGATGTCGGTCGAACCGCCAGCGGCGAACGGCACCACCAGCTTGATGGGGCGGGCGGGATAGTCGGCAGCTTGGGCGATGCCGGCAAAGGACAACGTGGCGAACATGCCGGCGAGCGCGAAGCGCGCGGACCGGCCCAGGAGGCGGCGGGACATGGGGGATGACTCCGAAAGTTGAAGGTCAGTCGACAAGGCCGCCAGTGTCCGAACTTTACGATCCCCTTTCAAACGACTATATTGCACGGCTTCATTACCAATGGTCATGCTAGATGCGACTGCACTCGCCCTCCATGTCCGAACTGCACGCCTTCGTGACGGCGGCACGCCTGGGCAGCTTCACCCGCGCCGCGGAGGTCTTGTGCGTCACCCAGGGCGCCGTCAGCCGCGCCATTTCCCGACTGGAAGCGCATTTCGGCCAGCCGCTGATGCATCGCAACGCCCATGGCCTGACCCTGACTGAAACCGGACGCCGCCTGTACGACGGCACGCTAGGCCCGCTGCAGCAGATCGAGTCGCTCAGCGCCGGATTGCGCGCCAATGACCGTCGCCTGCGCCTGACGCTGTCGACGGTGCCGACGCTGGCCAGCGCCTGGCTGGTGCCCCGCCTGTCCGACTTTCATGCGCGCCATCCGGATATCCAGCTCAGCTTCGCGGCCTACCGCCGCAACGAAGATTTTTCGGGTGAGACGCCCGATGCCAGCATCCTGTCCGGCATGCCGGAGCAATGGCCGGGCTGGCAGGTGGACTACGTGATCGGGCGCGAGTTGGTCGTGATCTGCCACCCCGCCCGTCTGGCGGCCCGGCGCGCGCAGGGACTCTGGGACACGCCAGCCGGCCTGCTCGGGGAACCGCTGCTGTATCACTCGAATGGCATGGACAACTGGGCGCAGTGGCTGGCCGCCGCCGGCGTGCCGCGCGCCTCGGTCCAGCTTTCCAATGGCTTTGACCAGGTTTCCATCCTGGTTCGCGCCGTCATGGCCGACATGGGCATCGCCGTGCTGCAGCGCTGCCTGGTCCGCGACGACCTGCAGGCCGGACGCGTGGTGGCCCCGTTTCCCGACCTGCCCATCCGCATCGACCGTGGCTACCATCTATGCGCCCCGGCCCAGCGCCGCGACCATTACGCGCTGGCTTGTTTCCGGCGATGGCTGCTGGAAACCGCCGGGCAGGATCCCGACGTGATCGCCGCCAGCCCAGCCTGAGCGCCTAGCCTGCGGACACAACCGGTTGCCGGCGCCCGGCGCGGGAATACTACAAAATGAAAACGGGCTCCCGATCTGGAGCCCGCTGCGGGGGTCTGCGCCATGCTGCCGGCGCGGTCGAAAATGCTCAGGGTGCGAGCTTGAACCCGAGGTCCACGCCCCATTTGTCGGTCTCGCGCAGCCATTTCGCGCCGCAATTCAGGCAGCGGAAATGGTCTTCACGGCTTTCTTCACGGCCTTTCTGCGTGGGATTGGTGAACCCCTGGTGTCCCAGATGGGCATGCGGCGCAACGCCTGCAAGCCCGGGGTTAATGCGTTGGCAAGCCAGGCACATAACGCTCATTGGTGCTTCCCTACAATTTTAGTAACTAAATTGTAAGGGATTCCACCAATACTTTTCTATCGAATCAGGCCCCTAAATCCAAAAAATATTGTTAACGCCACAATTAAACAACAGTGGGCAGGGCCGCCAGGCAGGTTGCCAGGTGATACGGAGAGGTCGACGGCATGTCCTTGCGCACCACCGCTCCTTCCGCGTCCAGGCATTCGTACCAGCCGCCGGGGTGCAGGAAACGCGCGCGGAACATGGACAGGCCGGCCTCCAGCGCGGGCAGGTCGCCCAGCACGCCGAGCACCCGCAGGTACTCGGTCTGCGCCCAGATCCGGCGCGTATCGTCGATCACGGCGCCGGACTCGTCCAGCGACGCCACCACTCCGCCCGCGTCCACACCATGGCGGCGCGACCAGCGCACAGCGCGCGGCAGCGACTCCGTCAACTCCAGGCCGTCGAAAACCTCGGCCGAGCCTTGCACCAGCGACAGCCACTCGAACTGATGCCCGGGCTCCAGCCGGTTGCCGGCCGAGCCTTGCCGCTCTTCCGCGATGCACTGCGAGGCCGCATGCACGAAGAAATGGCTGATGCCTTGCGCCAGGCCGCGCAGGCGCTGCGCGTACAGCGCCGGCTCCGCAACCTGGGCTGCGGCCAGGTAGGCCTCGGTCAGATGCATCATGGGATTCTGCGCGGGCGCGCGCAGAGGCTGGCTCAGCTCGGCGCTGAGCGCCGCGTGATACAGCCCGTCGGCGGTCTTGAAGCGCGCCTCGATGGTCGAGGAAGTCGACAGCATGAGCTTGCGCGCATCGGCATTGCGGCTGCGGCGGAAATAGGCGGCGCAGGCCAGCACGATGAACGCGTGGGTGTACAGGTCCTGCGTGTCATCGAGCGGATGCGCCGCGGCGTCCACGCTATAGCGCCAGCCTCCGTGATGCTCGTCGCGGAACACGCGCCGCAGCGATTCGAACAGCACATCTGCATGCGCGCCCGCAGCGTCGCCCGGCGCTTCCGAAAAAACGTAGAGCTGGCGCGCGCAAGCCATGGCGCGGTAGCGCTCGACCGGCAGCGCGGCGCCCGTCGCCGCGTCCAGCGATTCATAAGGCAGACCCAGCGCGCCATTGAAACCCTGCCCCATCCAAAGGGGCAGGACAACGGAATCAAAATGGTCGCGGAATGCGCGGATGTGTTCCGCAAGTGAAGAGTTGGTCTGTGCGGCAGTCATCTTGGAACGGCGCATACCCAATGAGGGCCCCAGATTTTGGAGCAGCAACGATAACCGAAATTTTCGTCGCAAACCTTTGAGTATTCTCCGAAGCGTCATGCTCACACAGACCGGTCCCGCCGATCAGCTCCGTCCAGGGCGTGGCGCCCTATCGGAAGATGTTTTCCTCTACCCAGTTCTGCGCGAATACTTCCGCGCGATCGCGTGCTTCGTCCAACGAAGCGCAGTTGCCCAAGTGGGAAAACGCGGCATCCACTTCGGTGCCGCCCTCGGCCGTAACCGTCAGCAGTACGCCATATCCGCCGGTATCCATGGCCGCTGTGGAAAC
The DNA here is from genome assembly GCF_014851605.1 of Achromobacter sp. ACM02. Lineage (NCBI taxonomy): Bacteria > Pseudomonadati > Pseudomonadota > Betaproteobacteria > Burkholderiales > Alcaligenaceae > Achromobacter > Achromobacter sp. ACM02. The sequence goes on along the minus strand of NZ_JACUZY010000007.1, from coordinate 83,481 downwards.
GTCGATCAGAACTTCCTGGTCACGATGCTGCATGTGCTACCTCCCAGTCGGTTACCTAAACGCGTGAACCACGCGTGACGTTGCGGGGGCAGAATCCCCGCGCAAATGAATAGACCTGCAAACGTCACGCAAGTTCATCTTACTGGCGACTCGTGGGTCGCGATACGTCGAAAAGCAGCCAAATCGCGCATTCCGTCTCAGGAAATTCCCGTAGCACGGCCCTCTTGGTCGCGAACTCGCGAAATACTGCGAAAACATTCGCAAATTGTGTGGAAATCCCCGCGCCAAACGGTCAAGACGCGGCGAAACGCGGAGGGCGGCCCCGGGCCGCGCCTGCTGTCGACATAATTGGATTTTGCGGGTTAGCGCAAATGGATGGCGCCCGGCTCTTCCATGCGCAGGGCGAGCTTGCCCTTCTCGGTGATCAGCCAGCGGCCGTCGGCGTCGGCTGCAATGCAACGCAACGTCTCCAGCGCCTGCGCCACGTGGGCGGGCACTTCAGTCTGGGCAGCGCCGGGCTCGCAATTGTCGGCCACGATGCGCAGCCAATGTCCCAACTCGCCTTTCTCGAAACGGTGCAATGCCATGCGGTGATTCTCTCTTGAATACCCAACGATAGCATGTTGCCATGCCCCGCCCTGGCGACCTGTAAAAGTCGCTAGGCAAGCAGCTTGGGCAAGGACGACGCCAGCAGCGCCACGCCCGAAACGGTCAGCAGGCCCAGCACGATGCGGCGAAACGCAACGTCGCTGATGCCCACGTAGACGCGCGTGCCCCACAAGGTCGGCACCAGCATCGCCGGCACGATCACCGCAAAGAGCGGCAGCATGTCGCGCGTCACCACGCCGGTGTAGACATAGCTCGCCATCGTCACGACCAACATCGACAGGTTGAAGTTCTGGATCACCGCGCGCTGCACGTCGCGGTCAAAGCGACGCAAGGTGCACCACAAAGTCGGAATGACGCCGGTGAAGCCGCCTATGCCGCCCATGACGCCGCCCATCGCTCCCACCACGCCGTCGGCCCATCGTCCACCCGCCGTGATAGGCGGCAAGCGCGTCGCGAACAGCATCACCGGACACCAGACCGCCAGCAGTCCGCCGACCAGCGCCTTGAACATCAGCGGATCCAGATAGGGCAGCAGCTTGACGCCCAGCGGAATCCCCAGCAATCCGCCCGCCACGAAGGGCAGCAGGTGCGCCATCGTGAATCCGCGGCGCATCGTGAACGCGGCCAGCAACTGGCCGGTCAGCGAGCCGAACACCACCATCGCAGCCGCGAGTTTGGGATCTATAGTCCAGGCCCAGAACGACATGGCCACCATGCCGAAGCCGAAGCCCGAGAGGCCCTGCACAAAACCGGCGGCCATGGCGCCCGCCGCGACCAGCACATATAAGGAATCCATACCCGCCGCACGCCTGCAAGAGAAGCCGGAACGGTTCCGGCGCTCGACATTCTAGAACGCGCCGATGGCCGGTTTCGCGCCTGCGGCGTACTGACGGGCTAGGAAGCCCGCAGCGCCAGCGGCCGCTTCAGGCGCGTCGCCGCCGCCGACGCCGCCACGCTGGCGCCGATCAGGGCCAAGCCCAGCGCCAGGTCGGCCGAAATGCGCTCCTGGAACACCAGCGACGACACGATCAATCCGATCACCGGCACGCACAGCATGGCGATCGAGGTCGCCACCGGCGGCATCTTCTGCGTCATGCCCAGCACCACGATGAAGGTCAGCGCGGTAGCCAGCGGACCGGTGTACAGGATCACGGGCCATGCCTCGGGCTGCGCCAGGAAAACGGGCGCGCCATCGCGCATCCACGCCAGCGCGGCCAGCGGCAGCGCCGCGATGGCGGTCTGCCAGGGAATCATGTCCGCGCCCAGGCGGATATGCCGGTAGCCGCGCAGCTGGATGATATTGCAGGCCCACGCAAAGGACGCACCCAGCAACATGGCCAGGCCGACCACCGTGTGCGCCTGCCAAGGGCTGAACGCGGGCGCGACGATGACGGCGATGCCGGCATAGCTCAGCCCCGTCGCCAGCCATTGCGCCATCGACAGGCGCTCCTTCAGGATCAGCGAGGACAGCGGAATCACCCAGATGGAAGTGGCGTAGGCGATCACGGACGCGCGTCCCGGCGCCACGTATTGCATCGCCCATAGCGCCAGCGCCGTGAACGCCCCCATCTGCAGCAGCGCCACACCCGCCACCAGCGGCATTTCCTGCCGCGTCGGCAGACGCAGGCGGCCCAGCATGCCCAGCACCAGCGCGCTGATCAGCGCGGCCGAGCCGAACCGGCTGGCGGCCAGCCACAGCGGGCTCATATGCGTCAGCCCCAGCTTCATGACGGGCCAATTGCCGCCCCAGATGGCGACCGCGCCGACCAGCGGCAAAAACCTGCCCAACGTGCTCTGCTGACTCATTACTGCCCAATCTACTGCTTGAATATTCCGCGCTTTGGCACAATTACCAAATGATGGAATAGTCTATAGGGTTAACCCCAGCATATTTCACTGCATTCAAGGGAGATACCCGTCATACTCAGCACAGATGAATTGCTGAATGACCGTAACTGGGTGACTTATGCCGGAAATCAACCTGGATGCCACCGACATCCGTATCCTCAACGAACTCCAGCGCGATGCGCGGCTGACCAATGTCGAACTCGCCGCGCGCGTGAACCTGTCCGCCTCTCCCTGTCTGGCGCGCGTGCGCCGGCTCGAAACCGAGGGCCTGATCGACCGCCGCGTCACGCTGCTCAACGCGCGCAAGCTGGGCCTGAAGGTCAACGTATTCATCCAGATCTCGCTGGACAAGCAGCGCAAGGCGGCGCTGGACGTGTTCGAACGCGAAATCGCGGTCCTGCCGGAAATCATGGAGTGCTACCTCATGTCGGGCGACGCCGACTACCTGATACGCGCCCTGGTGCCTGACGTGGACGCGCTGGAGCGGCTGATCGTCGAACACATCACCCGCATCCCGGGCGTCGCCAGCATCCGTTCCAGCTTCGCCTTGAAGCAGGTGCTGTACACCACCGCCGTCCCGCTCGCGTGAAGCCCGCGGCGGCAACTTGCGGGATCCGTGGCGCCCCTCCACAATGAAAGCGCCGCGCCCCGCGCCGGCGCCCCTCCCATCGCCTAGCAAGGAGAACACCATGCCTGAAACCGACTGGTTCCCCGGCGGCACGCTACCCGATCGTCAGGGCTACTTCGAAGTGGAATTCGAAACGGGTCAAACCGAAATCACACGCTACGGTCTGCTCGGCTGGGAGCCCGAGCAGGATCGCGGCCGGATCAGACGCTGGCGCGGCCTGGACCCGGACATCGAAGCCGCCGAAATGCAGCGCGAGAGCTCGGTGCGCAACAACGGCGATACGCTCATGGGCTGAAGCGCCGGCAGACGCGCCAAACAAAAACGCCGCGGAGAACATCCGCGGCGTTTTGCTTGGCAGGCCCGTTCAAAGATTCAGTTTGGAGATCTTGGTACCGGCCAGGGACACGCCTGCCATCAGGCCGCCGTTGTTCATCACGAAGCCGACGATGGGTTGTTGTGCCGTGTTGGTGTCGATGCGGCCGTTGGCGCCCACATTGACAACCGCAACCGTCGCATCGGCGCCCACGGTCCAGCCGCTGCTGTTGCGGAACTTGGCAAGCGCCTCATCCGTCATGAACAACAGCACCATCGCCTTGGACTGCGCCCCCGCCTGGAAGCCGACGGAACCCGCCGTGGTGCTGTAGTAGCCGGCGGTGGAACTGCCCACGCGCAGCACGCCCTTGCCATGCTCGGCCCCGATGATGAAGCTGCCGCTCAACACATCAGGAAAAATCAGCACGCCTCGGGCGCGGGCGACCAGTTCCCTGGACTGCGGCGACGCTTGATAGAGCTTGCCCAAGGTGGCGTCGGCCGCACTGTTCAACGATTGGCGCTGTTCGGTCGCGGTGGCCTCTGACTTGGAACTGTTGGTGGTGCAACCCGTGAACATCAGGCCGGCCACGCCGATCGCCGCGGCGGCCAGGCCGACACGACGCAAGACAGGAAAAGTATCAAACATGGAACTCTCCTTTGTTGTTGTCACCCTACACCAATGTACCGGGCAAATCCGCCAGCGCAAAGCACGCGATTGTGTGAAAAGAAACAAAACCCTGCCTGCCGCTGCGGGTCCGGCCCGCCGCTACAGGATGCCGTAGCGCGGTTCGCCCGTGGCTTCGTCCACCGACACGATGCCCGACAGCACCAGTTCGGCGTGGCGTCTTGCCGTCCCGGGATCCTCGAAGGTCACGAAACGCGGCAGCGACCAGCGCCGCTCGAATTCGCCTTCCACCCTCCGGCACACCGCTACCTCGATCGCCAACATGCCGGTATCCAGCCGGATGACCTGACATTCCACCTCGAATCCATCAATATGACGCTGTGGCCACGCGCCCATTCCTTGCTCCTCGAAATTGTTTTTCCCGGCCGCAATATGCCAAAAAATTTTTGGCTTGAAAAGTAATGTTTTCAAGGAGTTATGAAGTACTAGAGCAGGTAGTGCGAACGCATCTTGAAGCTCATCCAAATGGCCGAAAATCGGTCCAAATCCTGGCCTTTCGCGCTCGCCGCAAGAACGGTGCGAGCAGCATCTTTCAGCCGCCCGGCGGACGTATCCATTGCGCGTCCCACAAGCCTTCGCCGCGCTCCAAAGCCGCGCCCAAGGCCTGTTTGCTGCGCTGCGCAACCGCCGCCAGCAAGGCATTGCAGACGGAAAAGGCCGCAGTGTAGGAATCGAATGGCGACGCGCTGGAACTGCGCGCTATCAGCACGTGGTGTGCCGAGGCCGCGGCGGGCGCCGACGCCGAATCGGTGATCAGAATCACCTTGCCGCCTTGCTGCCGGAAATACTGCACCGCCTTGGCCGCGGCAACCGAATAGCGCCTGAAGGTAAACGCCAGCAGCACGTCGGCCTCGTCGATCCAGAGCAGTTGGTCTTCCAGGAACAGCGGACCGGCGGCGACCATGGGCTTGACCGAAGGCAGGCACAGGTTCAAGTACAGCGCCACGTGGCTGGCCAGCGGCGCGGCCTGGCGTAGCCCCAGCACATGCACCCGCCCCTTGCGCTGCGTCAGCAGTCGGACGGCAGCCTCGAAGGCGGCCACGTCGATCGACGCGTAGGTCTCCTTCAGATTGTGCTGGTCATGCAGCAAGGCGTTATGCAAGCAGGCGCGCGCCGACGGTTTGTCCGAGCCCACCGCGTCCGCGCGCTCGCCGGGCGAGGCCAGGCGCGCCGTCACTTCCGTGCGCGCCTCCATCTGGGCCTGCGCGTAGCTTTCGTAGCCGAGCTTGGCCAACAGGCGCACCACGGTGGAAGCGCTGGTGCCGACCTGCCTGGCCAGCGCCGTCGCCGATTCCAGCAGGCTTTGCGGATAGCGCGCCTGCATCTCCTCGACCAGCAATTGTTCGCTCTTGCTGAGCTTGCGGCCGTAGCCGGCAATACGTTGGTGCAGGTTCATCCTTGCATGGCCCTAGGTGATAACCCCAAATTTCACAATACACATTGCATCTTATATTGCTGCCTGCAATCTTCATTGCAAATTAGACCAAACCCGCAGTCACCACAAGAGAATTCCATGAAGCATCAATCGCAGGGACCGTCCTCGATCCGCCGCAGCCTGATCCTGGCCGGTCTGGGCGCCGCCTTGCTGCCGCTGGCCGCGCGCGCCGACGCCTATCCTTCGCGCCCCATCACGCTGGTCGTCCCCTTCCCTGCGGGCGGCTCCGTCGACCTGATCGGCCGACTGTACGCGGACGCCCTGGGCAAGGCGCTGGGTACCAGCGTCATCATCGAGAACCGCGACGGCGCGGGCGGCGCCATCGGCAGCAAGCGCGTCGCGCGCGCCGCGCCGGACGGCTACACGCTGGTCGCGTCCTCGCAAAGCTCGCACCTGGCCAACCCGCTGATGCGCAATGACCTGGGCTACGACCCGATCAAGGACTTCGTCTCGATCTCGCAGCTGTCGCGCACGCCCAATGTGCTGGTGACCAATGCCGCCGTGCCGGCCCGCAACCTGGCGGAGTTCGTGGCGCTGCTGAAGGCGCGCCCCGACCAGTTGCACTATGCCACCGCAGGCATCGGCAGCATGGGCCAGCTCAACGCCGAACTGCTGAAGAACACCCTGCAGCTGCAGGCCGTGCACGTGCCCTATCGCGGCGGCGCGCCGCTGATCAACGCGCTGCTGTCCGACCAGGCGCAGTTCGCGCTGGACAACCTCGCGCCCTTCCTGCCCCACATCCAGGTCGGCAAGATGCGCGCGCTGGCGGTGGCCGCGCCAAAACGCCTGGATTCCCTGCCCGACGTGCCGACCTTCGAGGAACTGGGTTACCCCGTGCTCAATTCCATGTCGTGGATCGGCCTGGCCGCGCCCGCAGGCACGCCGCCCGACATCGTCCAGAAGCTGCTGGCCGCCGTGCGCACCGCCGCCACCGAGGACGGCATGCCGCAATCCCTGGAAAAGGCCGGCGCGCTGCCCCCCGAGAACCAGACCCCGCAACAGTTCACCGCCATGATGTCCGAGCGCCTGGCGTTGTACAAAGACCTGATCGACCGCGCCGGCATCCGTCCTGAATAGGCCTTACTCCCATGAAAAATCCCGCTTTCGAACCCGACACCGCCCCGCTCGAAGTCCTGCCGCGCGATCTCTCGGCCTATCGCGAGGGCAATGTCGGCATCCCCTACGTGCACCGGTTCGAGTCGGGCCGTCCCGGCCCGCACGTGCTGATCAACGCCATCACGCACGGCAACGAAATCTGCGGCATGGTGGCTGCGACCCATCTGCTGGACTCGGGCGTGCGCCCCAAAATCGGCACGCTCACCGTCAGCTTCGCGCACGTCGAAGCCTATGAAGCCTTCGATATCGAGAACCCCTACGAGAACCGCCAGCTCGTCCACAACCTGAACCGCATCTGGTCCGCAGCCATGCTGGACGGCCCGGAAGACAGCCCCGAACTGCGCCGCGCCCGCGAGCTGCGGCCGGTGCTGGACGCCGCCGACTTCGTGCTGGACATCCATTCCACGCGTGCGCCGGTGCAACCCTTCTGGGTCTACACCGAGATGGACCGCAACACGGCGCTGGCCAGCGCCGTCGGCGTGCCGCAGGTGCATCTGGTGATGCCGCCCGACCTCTTCCCCGGCACTGGCGTCATGGGCTACGGCCGCCACGGCGATCCGCACTCCGACAGCAGCGGCTCGCTGGTGGTCGAATGCGGCCAGCACTTCGCGCAATCCGCCGCCGACCTGGCCACCGACGTCACGCTGCGCTTCCTCGCGCACACGGGCCTGATCGACATGCCTGCCGGCACGCCGCCCCCGGCCGCGCCGCAGCGCTACCGCCTGCTCGAAGTGCATATGGTGAAGTCCGAGGACTTCACCTTTACCCGTCCGGTGATCGGCTTCGAAACCTTCGCCAAGGGTGAACTCATCGCCATGAACGGCACCGAGGAAATCCGTTCGCCCTGCGACGACTGCACCATCTTCATGCCCACGCGCATGCCCATCGTGGGTCGCGAAGCGGTGTACCTGACCGTGGCGATCTGATCGCCATCCGCAAGCGCCTGATCGGGATCCGTCAAAGGTCCGGAATCAGGCGCTTGCCCAGGCTGATGACCTCGTCCTGCTGAAAGCCCAGGGTCGCGTAGAAGTCCTTCACCGCAATATTGCCCGACCGGATCAGCAGATTGATCTTGGGGCAACCCATTTCCAGCAGCCTGCGCTCCACCGCCTGCATCAGCGCGGTGGCATGACCGCGGCGCTGATGCGCGGGCGATACCGCCAGGTAATTGATCCAGGCGCGATGGCCGTCATAGCCGCCCATCAGCGTCGCGACGATCGCGCCGTCCGCCTCTCCCACCAGAAACAAGTCCGCCTGCACCGCAAGCTTGCGCGCAATGTCCTTGCGCGGGTCGTTCCATGGGCGGGTCAGGCCGCAGTCATGCCACAGCTGGATGATGGCCGCTTCGTCGGTCGAATGGTAGGGCCGGATGGCGAGGTCTTGCGCACTCATGCTTCGTTCCTTCAAGGATGGCAACGAAAGCCTTGCGATACGCCTCGACAGCGGGACCAGCCAGAAACAGAAAAGCCACGAGGGGTATCGTGGCTTTCAGGATATGGCGCCGATGGTTTGGCGCCGGGACGTGACCAGCCACTCAACGTAAGCGTCGAGTGATTCGTCGGTAGGCTGCGCCAGACATAGGCGCGAAATGCTGTGCGTTCATGAGGGCAAGCATACACGAGGCGGCGAAGCGCAGCCAACGTCAGGACGCGTCAGGCGCCTCCAGCGTGCCTTCCATGACCACCACGGCCTCGCCCGCCACGCCCGCCCATACGCCATCGGCGCGCGGTTCGGCGTGAGCCAGCAGCACGCTGGCGCGTCCCATGTCCACGCCCTGCTCCACCCTCAGGCGCATTGCGCCGGCGCCGCGCAGGGCCGTGCGCAAGGCCGTCATGGCCGCCGTCGCGCTGCCGGTCGCGGGGTCTTCCGTCATGCGACCGGTGAACATGCGGGCCTGGACATCCGCCCCGCCCGCCCCCGTGTCAGTGGTGTAGGCATAGATGGACTTTGCGCCGTCCAGCGGCAGCAGGGCCGCGTAGCCCGCCGGATCTGGCACGGCCCGCCGCAAGGCGTCGCGGCTGGCCAATTGCACCACCAGGAAGATCAGGCCTACCGACGCCACCTGCGGCGCATGCGTGGAGGTATCGATGTCCGCAGGCTCCAGGCTCAAGGCCCGCGCAACCGCGGCGGCCGGCGCCTCGCTGGCGCGCGACAGCGGTTGCGGCGCAAGCAGTTCCGCACCCGCCGCGCCGTTTGCGCCTGGGCGCAGCGCAATGCGCACCAGTCCCGCCTCCTCCTCAAACGCGAAGGCATCCGGCACGGTCAGGCCCGAGGCAGCCATTTCGCGCGCCAACACCACAGCCGTGCCCACATTGGGATGTCCGGCGAACGGCACCTCGCGGTCGGGCGTGAAGATGCGCACCCAGGCCGTATGGGCAGGATCCCGCGGCGGCAGCACAAAGCTGGTTTCGGAATAGTTGAATTCGCGCGCGATGCGTTGCATCTGCGCCGTGCTCAGGCCCTGGGCGTCGAACACGACCGCCAGCGGATTGCCGCCGTACGCTTGGCTGGTGAACACATCGGCGGTGACATAACGGTAGCGCATGGAACGTCCTCTCAGGCCACGCGGACTGCGCGGCGACCCGGGAAGTGTGCGGGGCCGGCGCGCGGCCCACCAGACACAGAGGCGATGAATCGGGACCGTAACAGCGGGTGGATCTGGCATAGACTATGCTGGCCCGGCGCTTTCCGCCCCCCGAGCCGGTGCATGACGATTTGCGCTCACCAGGAACCCGCCACATGTCCACGGTACGCACCTACTTCCAGAACCGCCTGCCTGCAGGCGAACTTGCCAGATTGATGCGAGTCCAGGAGCCGTTCTTTCTGGAGAACATCGTCGACATCGACGAAACCGCGGCAGCGCTGCAGGCGCTGTGCCGCGAACATGGGCTGACCGTGCGGACGGTCAAGCAACCCTACAACGCCAGCGTGTCGGGCTGGGATCTGGCCAGCTTTCTTCCCGCCTGGTTCGGCGCGCTGGCCCTTGGTTTCTTCGCCGCCACTACGCCGGGCGGGCAGCGTACGGACGTCACCCTCAAACTGCGCAGCAACAGCTTGCTCGAAGTGTGTTTTTCCCGGCCAGCACCCCATCCCGGCGCCGCCTTGCCTTGATCCGCGCGGGGTGTGCCTTGCATCAAGGTAGCGTCCACTCAGGCCTAGTACAATGTCCCATATATGGGGACGCTAAACATGAAAGACAGTGCCAGACCCGCAGAGGCGCTTACCGTCGAAGCCGCGATAGGCTTGGCTGAAAACTGGGCCCGCGCGCATCACGCGGACGCTGATCGAAGCAGGAAGTTCGCCACCCAATGGCATGGAGACACCAGCCCCGATGACAGGCAAGGCGAGGTGCTCCTGAGAGATCTCGCCTTCTTTTTCCAGGCCGCATCCAACGACGCCGCCTACTGGCGCTCGGTCGGAGACTTCACCGAGGAAGCCACCGGCCCCTGGGGAGTCCAGGCGCTGAAAGCCTTGGCCGGCCTGAACCTCATCGGCCTGGCGGCATCCCTAATCCTGTTCGCGGCGCGCGACAGCTCGGCCTTCACGGCAGGCGCAATCAGCGCCTGCGCCTTGTTCCTGGCCGGGCTGCTGCTGGCCTATCCGGCGCTGCGGCTCACCCGCATTTCCCGCTCCACGGCGAACGCCGCGTCGGCCCTGCAAAGCCGCGAAGCGGGCGCCGCGTCGACCTGGGAACAACTGCGGTCCGCCAACGTCGGCAACCCCAACGTCGGCCGCAAGGAACGCAAGATCGCCTTGCGCCTGGCCGCCATCATGGCAGCCACAGCCACGGCGGGCTGCGCGCTGCTGATTGCGACAGTGTGGTTCTAGCGGGTAGCCCGACGTCCGGCTACGCCACTGGCGTAACCGCCCTCCCCGTCGTAAAGAACGACACCAGGTTCCGCATCGCCAGCTCCGCCATCTGGCGGCGCGTCTCGTGCGTGGCGCTGCCGATATGGGGCGCCAGGATTACGTTCGACAGGCGCCGCAGGGGGCTCTCGCCCAGCGGCTCGCTTTCGAACACGTCGAGCGCGGCCCCCTGGATGATGCCGTTGGCCAACGCATGGCACAGGTCGGCCTCATTGATCACCGAGCCGCGGGCGACGTTGACGACCACCCCCTCCGGCCCCAGCGCACTCAACACGGCGGCGTCGACGATGTGGCGCGTTGCCGCCCCGCCGGGACATGACAGGACCAGCACGTCCACATGGCGAGCCATGGCAGGCAGAGAATCAAAATGCCGCCACGGCGTATCCTGGGGCGTGCGGCCGAAGTAGCTGAGGTCCACTTCGAACGGCACGAGCCGCCGGACGATCTCTTTGCCGATGCGCCCTAAACCGACGATGCCGACCTTCCTGCCCGCCAGGCTCGCCCCCAACGGAAAGGGCGAGGCCTCCCATGCGCCCGTGCGCACGAAGCTGTCGGCCGCAGGCAACTGGCGCAGCAAGGCGAGCAACAACCCCACCGCCAATTCAGCCACGGCCTTGTTCAACACGTCCGGCGTGTTGGTCACGACGATGTTCTTCTCACGCGCGCGGTCCAGCGCGATGCCGTCGTAGCCGACGCCGTTGGTGGCGATGATGCGCAGCTTCGGCAAGCGATCCATCAGCTCGGCGGAAATCCGGTAGTTCGAGCGCGTGACGATGCCGCCGATCGCATCGGCCTGCGCAGGATCGTTTTGCAGCGCCGCCTCGTCGATCAACGTGAACCTCGAGCGGAACTGCGCTTCCACCGACTCGGGAAAAACCCCTACCTTGAGCAGAGGGGGAAACTTGCCGTCCCCCTTGCCGGAGACATTTGCTGCTGCCTGGCGCGCTTGGGCCAGTTCATGCTCGATCATGGATTTCAACCTCGACGCTATAACATACGGAAAATTGGCGCGATAAGCCTGCAGCCATCGCAGCCGGGTTCGTAGCGGTTCGTGCGATCTTCAACCTGAAGTTTCTCCTTTCAGGGCAATAGGCCCATCGCATCATGGACATCAAGTGCATGCAGAGCTTCGTCGCAGTCGTCGAAGCCGGTTCATTCGCCGAAGCGGCGCGCAAGCTCGATCTGACCTCGGCCGCCATCGCCGCGCGCATCAAGGCGCTGGAGATGGACCTGGGCGTGGCGCTGGTCAAGCGCTCGGGGCGTTCGGTCCGGCCCACCGAGAGCGGCATGCGTATCCTCGAAGGCACCAAGGCGGCCATCCGCAACATCCGCGATCTGCGCGCCATGGCCATCGACGGCGACCAACCGGGCGAATTCCGCATCGGCTGTTTCGTGTCCGCATTGACGAACGTGTTGCCGCCGATACTGAAATCGCTGTACCGCAAGCATCCGGACGCCTCCGTCTTCGTCACGCCCGGCGGCTCCATAGACCTGTGCGGCAAGGTGGTCAACGGCGAACTCGACGCCGCCATCGTGGTGGAACCGCAGTTCGCGGTGCCCAAGAGCTGTCTCTGGCAGCCATTCATGGAAGAACCGCTGGTCGTCGTCGCGCCGTCCCATCTTGCGGACCAGGACGCCCACACCCTGCTGTCGACCCAACCCTTCATACGCTACGACCGCAACATCTACGGCGGCCAGCTGGCCGACCGCTATCTGCGCGACCACCAGATCTGGCCCAAGCAGCGGCTGGAGATCGACGGCCTGCTAGCCATCGTCGCGCTGGTGCATGAAGGCCTGGGCGTTGCACTGATTCCGGACTGGTCGTCCATGTGGAAGTCGCTCGACGTGGCGCGCATCCCGCTGCCCAACCGTGCGCCCGTGCGCAGGAACGGCCTGATCTGGAATACCCGCGGCCATCACGCCAAGATGGCCGCGTCGATATCCCAGGATGCCCGGACCCTCTTCGGCAACATGGAAGCACGCCGCGCAACGCCGTAGCCCTACTTCGACTTGCCCGGCACGCCGCGCAGGAAGTCGAAATCCACGCCCTTGTCGGCCTGGGTCACCGTATCGAGGAAGAGCTTCTTGTAGCCACGCTCGGCCGTGGGCGGCGTGACCGGCTGCTCGCGGCGGCGGCGGTCGAGTTCTTCGTCCGACACCAGCAGGGAGATCTCGCGCCGACTCACGCTCAGGCGTATGCGGTCGCCGTTCCTGACATAGGCCAGCGGCCCGCCTATGGCCGCTTCCGGCGTGACATGCAGCACGATGGTGCCAAAGGCGGTGCCGCTCATGCGGCCGTCAGAGATCCGGATGATGTCCTTCACCCCCTGCGACGCCAGCTTCTTGGGGATCGGGATATAGCCCGCCTCCGGCATGCCGGGCGCGCCCTTGGGACCGATGTTCTTCAGCACCAATATGTCCTGCGGCGTGACGTCCAGGTCCGCGGCATCGATGCGGCCCGCCAGGTCCTCGGCGTTCTCGAACACCACGGCCCGGCCTTCGTGTTCCATCAGCCCGGCATCGGCGGATGACTGCTTGATGATGGCGCCTTCGGGGGCCAGGTTGCCCGAAAGGACGGCTATGCCGCCCTGTGGATAGATCGGGTTCTGCCGCGTCTTGACCACGCTTTGCGGGAACCCCGGCCCCGCGCGTTCGATCTCCTCGCCCAGCGTCCTGCCGGTCACGGTCAGCGCGTCGAGCTTCAACAGCGGCTTGAGTTCGCGCAGCAGCGTGGCCATGCCGCCCGCTTTGTGGAAGTCTTCCATGTAATGCTGGCCCGAAGGCTTCAGGTCCACCAGCACGGGCGTCTCGCGCCCCATGCGGTCCAGCGCCTGCAGATCCAGGTCCAGCCCCAGTCGGCCGGCGATGGCGGTCAGATGGATGATGCCGTTGGTGGACCCGCCGATGGCCAGCAGCACGCGCATGGCATTCTCGAAGGAATCCGCGGTCAGGATCTTCGAGACCGACAGGCGCTGCCTGGCGATCTCGACGGCCTGCGCGCCCGTGAGTTCAGCAATGCGCATCCGGTCAGCCGTGACGGCGGGCGGCGTAGCGCCGCCAGGCACGGTCATGCCCAGCGCTTCGGCAATACAGGCCATGGTGCTTGCCGTACCCATGACCGAACAGGTGCCCACGCTGGCGACGAGCTGGTTGTTGACGTCGGCGATCTCCTGGCTGTCGATCTCCTCGGCGCGGTACTTGCCCCAGTACCGGCGGCAATCCGTGCATGCGCCCACCCGTTCTGAACGGTGCGACCCCGTCAGCATCGATCCCGTCACAAGCTGGATCGCCGGTATGTCCGCCGACGCGGCGCCCATGAGCTGGGCGGGCACGGTCTTGTCGCATCCGCCTATCAGCACCACCGCGTCCATGGGCTGCGCGCGTATCAGCTCCTCGGTGTCCATGGACATGAGGTTGCGCAGGTACATGCTGGTGGGAAAGGAAAAGCTCTCGTGGATGGAGATGGTCGGGAAATCCATCGGCAGGCCGCCCGCGAACATGATGCCGCGCTTCACGGCTTCCAGCAGCTGCGGCGCGTTGCCGTGGCAGGGGTTGTAGGCGCTGCCCGTGTTGGCGATGCCGATCACCGGCCGGTCCAGCGCGCCGTCCGTGTAGCCGGCGCCCTTGATGAAGGCCTTGCGCAGGAACAGCGAAAAGCCGCTGTCGCCGTAGCTGGTGAGGCCTTTGCGCAGGCCGCCGGCCTCGCCCTGCGACGCCTCGGTGTTTTTCTTGCTCATCTTGTTCAAGCTGCTTCCAGTTAATTTACGGTGATGCCGCCGTCGCGGATGACCTTGGCCCACTGCTCGATTTCGGCGTTCAGGCGCGCCTTGGAGGCTTCGACGTCGAGCGCGTCGGCATAGACGCCTTGCTGCAGCAGCTGGGCCTTGGCATCGTCCTTGGCCAGCGCCGTGGTCAGCGCCTTGTTGATCTTGGCGACGATGGGAGCCGGCGTGCCGGCCGGCGCCATCACGCCAAAGAGCGAACTGACGTTGAAGCCGCTGAAGCCTTGTTCCTCGGCGGTGGGAATGTCCGGCAACATCGAGACGCGCTGCGGCGTCAGCACGGCCAGCGGACGCAACTGGCCGGACTTGATGAAGGAGATCGCGGCGGGCACCGTCTCGGTCATCGTCTCCACCTGGCCGCCGACCAGGTCCGTCATGGCCGGGCCGCTGCCGCGATAGGCCACGTGCACGATGTTGACGCCCGCGATCTGCTTGAAGAGTTCCATCGCCATGCGCTGCGGCGCGCCCGCGCCCGACGAGGCGAAATTGAGTTTTCCGGGATTCGCCTTCGCGTAGCTCACCAGATCGGCCAGCGATTTGATGGGCAGCTTGGGATTGACCACGGCCACCAGCGGCACAAAGCCGACCACCCCGGCGGGCGCGAAGTCCTTGCGCAGGTCGTAGGGGATGGTGTCCTTCTCCAGGGTCGCCATGACCGAATGCGAAGTCAGCGCCCCCATCAGCAAGGTATAGCCATCAGGCTGCGCGCGCGCCACTTCCGCCGCACCGATATTGCCGCCTGCACCGCCGCGGTTCTCGATCACGACCTGGCCGCCGATCTGCTCGCTCAGGCGCTGGCCTACGATGCGTCCGATCACGTCGGTCGCGCCGCCAGGCGGATACGGGATGATCAGGCGGATGGGCTTGTTCGGATAGCTGTCGGCGGCCTGCGCGGATGCATGGCCAGGAACGGTGAAAGCAGCAGCCGCGATGAAGGCGGCCGCGGCGATGTGAATGCGCTTGCGCGCGGCATTCTTACAGAACATTTTTGTCTCCCGATGCGTTCTTATGGCTTGAAAGCTCTAGGCGCATGTTCGCAAACTCCCGCCTGCGAAAAGAGAAAAAAATTTATGTTCTGTCAAAAAAATCCGTGAGAGTCCTAGGACGTATGGATGAGGAAAATCCGGGCTGCACTTCGGTTTGGTGAAGTAGAGTTCTTGAGCCGCCGGCGTCCGGACTGCGGGATTCCGATGCTCGCCCCGGTGGGGCTGCGCTTCGGATCCCTCCGTCCGGACACCGGCTCACGGTGTCTACCCAGGAACGTGGTCTGAAGCCACCGCATCAGGCGACTGCCAGCCGAGGACCCCGGAGCCATCCGAAGCGCAGCCCCGCCGGGACGAGCATCGGAATGGCGCAGGGCAGCCTCGGCGGCTAAAGAACCCTGACATCCGCGAGCTCGAAGCCCTGCCGCCTCGGTTTTGTGAGGCTGGGTTTTTTTGTGCGGCAGGGTTCTTAAGCCGCCGGCGTCCGGACTGCGGGATTCCGATGCTCGCCCCGGTGGGGCTGCGCTTCGGATCCCTCCGCCCGGACACCGGCTCACGGCATCTGCCCATGAACGGCGGCTGAAACCAACGCATTAGGCGACTGGCAGCCGAGGACCCCGGAGCCATCCGAAGCGCAGCCCCGCCGGGGCGAGCATCGGAATGGCGCAGGGCAGCCTCGGCGGCTAAAGAACCCCGACATCCGCAAGTTCGAAGCCCTGCCGCTCCGCGACAGTCTGCGTCAGGCCAGCGCCTCTTCATCTTTCAGGATCTGCATGGCCTTGCCCAAGGCGACCTGGTAGCGCCGCTGCTCCTGGGCGACGCGGTCCGGCGTCCATTGATAGAAGCCCTTCAGGGAAGGCGACTTGACGCCTATGTTGCCCTGCTCGACCAGCTCGCGCATGAGCGCGCTGGGCCTGTCGTCCGTACGCAGGTGCGGATACATCGTCGCGGCCGCCGCGCAATGGATGTCGATGCCGGCCAGATCCTTCTGCAGCAGCGGGCCGGCCGCGATGTAGCGGAATCCGAACCCGTAGCGCACGGCGGTATCCACGTCCTCGGCGGACGCGAAGCCTTCCTCGACCAGCGCGATCGCCTCGCGCATCAGCGCATGCTGGATGCGGTTGGCAAGAAACCCCGGCACGTCGCGCTTGACCTGCACCGGCTTCTTGCCGGTATCGCGCATGATGCGGCTGACTTCCTGGGCCATGGCTTCATCGGTAGCCTCTCCGCGTATCACTTCCACGGCGGGCACCAGATGGGCCGGCATGAAGTAATGCAGACCCACCATGCGTGCGCGGGTCTGCAGGCCCTCGCCGATGGCGCTGATGGGAAAGCTCGACGAATTGCTGGTCAAGGGAATCGAAGCGGGCGCCAGCTGTTCCAGGCGAGCGAATACGGCACGCTTGGCTTCCAGCAGTTCGGGCACGCACTCGACCACGATGCGGGTATCGTTCCAGTCGATTTCTTCCATGGTTGCGCTGGTGACGATGCGCCCGGCGTCCGCCTGCCCGCCGATCATTTCGCTGGAGTCGTTCACGCGCCGCGTGGCCGCCGCGCGCGCCGCCGCGTCGGGCTCCACCAGCCATACACGCCAGCCGGCCGCATGAAAACCGGCGGCGACGTCGGCCCCCATGGTGCCCGCGCCCAGCACAATTGCCTGATCCATCTGTTCCGTCCTTTTGGTAGTTGGGGTATGTGGTACTCAGAGCGCCTGCGGGGCCGGCGCCGGCAGGTACATCGGCTTGCCCGCTACATCGAGTTCGACGCGCAGGATGCTGGCCGAACTGGACTCGGTGATGTAAAGCGTGCGGCCCGCGGCTCCCCCGAAGGCCAGGTTGGTGGTGTGCAGCCCCTCGGGAGACTGGATGCGCAAAGCCGGCTGGCCCAACGGATCCATGCACCAGACGGTGCCCAGACCCACGTGGGCAATGCACAGTCCGCCCTTCGCATCCAGCGCCAGGCCATCCGGGCCGCCGCCGCCCGACATCTGGATGAACGTGCCCACCTTGCCGACCTGACCGTTGCGCAGCAGCGGCACCTTCCAGATCGCGTTGGCCCGCGTCGCCGCCACATACAGCGCGTGCTCGTCCAGATCCATCACCAGGCCGTTGGGGCTGGGTATGCAATCAAGCAGGCAGTCCAGCTTGCCGTCCGGCCGCAGGCGGAACAGGCGGCCAGTCGGATCCTGCCAGCCGGTCATGCCCTGGTCGGTGAAATAGAGATCCCCCGCCTGCGAGAAGAACAGGTCGTTCACGCCCTTGAAGCGCTCGATGTTGTAGCGCTCGAGCAGCGGGCGCACCTCGCGGCGCTCGAGGTCGAACTGCATGATGCCGTGCTTGTAGTCGGCGATGAAGACGCGGCCGTCGCGATGGAACTTCAGGCCGTTGGGCCAGCCGTCGTACTGTACGAGCGGCTCGAATTCGCCACGCGCATCGACCCGCAGGATGCGGCCGTTGATGACGTCCACGCAATACAGCAGGCCGTCTGGCCCGAAGGACGGCCCTTCCAGCAACGAGCGCGGCGGATTGCCCTGCGGCTGGCCAGCGACCCACTCGTTCAGGTCCTGACCCTGCCACTTCAGCTCGTCGGGCAGCCGGGCGTATACGCTGGCTTGAATCCTGGGGACGGGATCGTAGAACATGCAGGTCTCCTCTGATTTACCGGACGGGAATCTATGCGCCCCGTTTCGAGCGAAATTCTAAGGAGAGCCGAGCATTTAAGGAAATGAAATATATCGAACGAGTCTTTCAATAAAACCGATCGTTGATTCCTGCCGTCGCGACGCCGCCGGCGTCTTGCCGCCAGGGGATTCACGCCAGCGTCCGCGCGGTGGACCCGGCCCACGATACGATGACGCGTCCCCTACCTGTTGCTTGCCGCCAAATGCTCCGTGTTGCCCTCCGCGCCATTCTCGTCCTCGTCATCGCCGGCGCCGCCTTGGTGCTGCTGCGAGGTACGGGCGGCCCCAAGCTGATCCACAGCGAAGATTCGCAGTTCGGCAAACTGCTCGTGTTCGAGGAAAACGGCGAGCGCTGCATGAACTTCAACTCCATGCACGACGTCGGCCGCCAGACCTGCATGAGCCTCGAGCATCCCGGGCAGCTGGTGTTTTCCTACACGCGCATGATGATGACCGCGCTCTACATCAATCCCAAGCCGCGCAACATCCTGATCGTCGGATTGGGCGGCGCCACACTGCAAAAGACCCTGGCCGCGCTCCTGCCCGATACCGTCATCGATACCGTGGAAATCGATCCCGCCGTGAGCAAGGTCGCGGCGCGCTACTTCGGTTACCAGGAAGGCCCCGCGCAACGCCTCTTTCTGGAAGATGGCCGCGCCTACATCGAACGCGCCCATCGCGACGGCCTGCAATACGACATGGTGATGCTGGACGCGTTCGACGTCGACTACATCCCCGAACATCTGATGACGCTGGAATTCCTGCAACACGTGCGCGGCATCCTCGCGCCGGGCGGCGTGGCGGTGGCGAACACCTTCACCGAGAGCCAGCTCTATGCACGCGAATCGGCGACCTATGCCGCGGTGTTCGGAGAATTCTTCAATCTGCAAACGGGCAATCGCGTCATCATGGCGGTCAACGGTGAACTGCCCGGCCGCGATCAGCTTGCCCGCAATGCCAAGGCGCTGGATGCCGTTCTCGGGCCGTTGGGCGTCAATGCCGAGGAAGCCCTGGAGATGTACTCGCGCCGACAGGCGATTGCCGACGACGCACCCGTCTTGCGCGATTGAGCCTGGACGGCGCGCTCACTTCACGGCGGAGTTGCCGCCATCCGCATAGAGCGCGGACCCGGTCACGAAGCTTGCCATCGGGCTGGCCAGGAACAGCGCCGCCGAGGCGATTTCATCTGCGCGCGCAATCCGCTTCATGGCATGCAGGCCGGCCGCCCAGTCCTTCTGCTCCTGGCTCCCGGCCATCTCGGTGTCCACTCCGCCAGGCAAGAGCGCATTGGCGCGGATGCCTTGCGCGGCATAGTCCGCAGTAATGCCCTTGACCAAGCCCATCAGCGCGGCTTTGGACGTGCCGTAGGCCGTCATGCCGGGCAGGCCCACGCTCGTCCCCACAAAACTGGACACGAAGACCAGCGCGCCGCCGCCCCGCTCCAGCATGGCCGGAATCTGATGGCGCGCGCCCAGGAACGCCGCCGTGAGATTGACGCTCAGCGTATGCTCCCATTCTTCCAGGGCAACTTCCGCAAGCGGCTTGAAGGGCCCGATGGTGCCGGCATTGTTTATCGCGATGTCCAGGCCGCCGAACTCGCGCTGGGCGTACTGCACCGCCAGTCTGTGCGTGTCCGGCAAGGCGACATCTCCCGCAGCAACGCAGGCCCGCCCGCCGGCGCTCCTGATCTCAACGGCCACCTGCTCCAGCAGATCACGGCGTCTGGCCGTCAGCACCAGCGCCGCGCCCTCGGCGGCCAGGCGCAACGCCACGGCGCGCCCGATGCCCGAGGACGCGCCCGTGACCAAAGCCACTTTTCCAGCAAGAGATAAAGACATCGGCGTCTGCTCCAGGCATGAATGATGCCTGCATCCTACGAATGCGAACGCGCCTTGTCCTCCCGTTTATTGCTGCGTTTGCGTATGCCCCTGATCGCAGGCGCTAGCGCTCGCAACTCCAATAGGGGCAACCAGACCGGCTGATGACCGCCAGCGCGAGTTCACCTGGCCGCCGGAGTATCGCCTTCAAGGCCGCTGCCTGCGCCCGCAATTGCGCTGAATCGGTCCGGTACATTCCCCTCGTGTCGAGCAGGAAGTTCATCTTCAAACGTGTCTGGCGCGCCTTTTCAGGATCGAGCTCAGCGGCGTCTTTTTGAAAGACCGCGCCATAGAGCCGAGTCTGAAGTTCGCAGTACTGGTCTGCCGCGGTCAACGCCTCCTGCGCAGCGGCAGCCGGGTAGAGTTTCCGCAACCCTGCGATCTGCGCATGGCAGCGTTCGTATTGCTGCGGCATGAACCTCGCCAACAAGGCTAGATCCCTGTCGCCGGGTTTCGCGCAACCTCGCAGATCCGACGTTTGCGATCCGTCGCGCACAGCGGCGGACAACGCGCCGGCAATGCACTCATCCAGCGACGACGCTTTCCACAGCGCCCGATCCGAGCCCAGCAATCCCATTTTTCCCAGCGTGCGCCCAAACTGCGCGGCGGCAAGCTGTTCCTGCATGTCGCGATCATGACTGCCGAGCGTCACCGCAACCAGCGCTGCGGCGCCGAACATGCCCGTCGCGGCCAGGACCACCGCCGCCATGGTGGGCCGCAAGCGCTCGGCATACAGCGCGATGCCCGCGAGCAGCGCTCCCGACAGCAAGCCGCCCAGGTGCGCCGCGTTGTCGACGTCGAACGCGAAGCCCGCGCCGAAGGTCAGCACCAGGCTGAACAGCAGATTGCCGGGCGGGATGTGGGGCCGGCCCATACGCCGGTCATGCAAGCCGTAAACGATCGCGGCCCCGAAAATGCCCAGGATTGCGCCAGACGCCCCGCAGCTCAGGAAAAACTCGTCGCGATGCCATAACGCGGTGACCAGGCTGCCACATAGGCCCGACAGCAGATACACGCCCAGGAACACCCCGGAACGCATGCGCGCCTCCAGGATGATCCCCAGCGACCACAGCGCCAGCATGTTGATTGCCAGGTGCAGGAAGCCGATGTGCAGGAACATGCTGGTGAACAGGCGCCAGTATTCCCCGGACAAGGTCAAGGCCGGTACGTTGCCGCCCCAATCGATCAGGAACGAGGTTTGGCTCAGGCTCTCGAACGCGCGCGAGTCTAAAAATCCCGCCACGCCGTACACCGCGACATTGCAGGCAATCAGCAGAAGCGTGATCTTGCTGGCGAATATTCTTTTGAGCAGGGACGTGCGTTGGAATGGAGGCATCAAATAGGCATATCGAAGAGTGGGCTTTATCTTAACCAAGCAGCGCGCCATGCTGCAGAAGGCCGAGGTAAGCGCGCCATGCATGGGTGCAGCAAACGATTCAGCCGCCAGTCTTGGGCGCCGGTTCCTCGTTGCGGCATCCCGCGTATTGATATCGGCCCGGCTTGCCGAGCTTTGCCGTAAATGTGCAGGGCTCACCGGAATACGCGTGCGTGGCCTGCACTTTCAAAACATTGCCGGCGACGAGTACGCTCTGCTTGCCCTGCCCGCAGCTCCAGAAGGTGGTCGAGAGTTCCTCGAAGGTCTGTTCCGCAACGAGCTTGGCGGGACGGCCTGCGGCCGTGGAAGCGACCCATTGAATCCGTATGCGGCAGCTGACGTGCTCGAACCCTACCCCTTCCACGACGATCCGGTACGCGCCCGTGGCCGCGCCGTCGGTCCAGCGGCCGCCCTCCACCACACGCGAGATCGACGTGTCCGCTTGCGTTTCAGCGACAGCGCTGGCCGCCTGTAGCGCCAGCAAAAGGAGCACCGCAAGACTTCTCATGACTTTCATCCGCATACCGCCTGGAGTTATCACTGACCGTCAATCGCACCGCAATTGCGCTGCCGCGCACTTATACCATTCAGGCGCGTAACCGATCGCGGTCATACGGTCAGCGCAATCACCAGCGCGAGAACGGCGATCGTCATCAAGGCCCCTGCGATACCGGCAGACGGCCGATAGTCCGGCCCCGCGCCCTGCTCCTTGAACTGGAACGGCCGCGTCCAGAAGACGAACAGGCTGCCAGTGAATGCAGCTAGCGCCAACACGCTCCACAAGACCACGTACAGCACCGGCACTTCCTCCCACTCCACGTTTCCAATCTGGCGTTTTAACGAGGTTCCGCCTGCCGCGCGGCTGCCTTGCGGGCGTTTCGCACAGCGACATGGCTGCAGTAACGCGTGAAGTCCTTCTTCGCCAATGCCAGATAGAACCCGGTCAGGACCATCGCAGCGCTGGCGACGTAAGCATGCAACCACAGATGGGCGGAATACTTGAGCATGCCCGTCAGCAGGTAGAGATTCATCGCACCGATGCCGAGCAGCAGGACCATCAAGATCCAGCGCGCCCATTCGCTGCCCCGATACAGCCAATACAGCAGCAGCGCCGGGATCACCAGCCGTTGCGCCGGCCCGAATTGGCCTCGCAATGCATCTAGGATATCTGGGCTGCAGGTCACAATGATGCCCAGCAGGCTGATAAACCAAAAGCGGCGGCCGTCAGGCATGCGACGACGCGCCTTGTTCTTCACGGCATTCTGTTGCGCCATTTCTTTTCCTAGTCGAAGAGCGTCCCAGTGTACCCATTCGGGTTCGTCAATTTGACGCCGCAAAAAGAAATCAAATACGCTGCGAGGATGATTACGATAAGAACCTCCCGCCCCGACGAAGGCGCGCGCGCAGTCGAAATCTGGCGCAGCGCGGTAGACGCCACGCACGACTTTCTTTCACCCGAGGATCGCCAGGCCATCGACGAGATGGTGTGCGGTTTTCTCCCGCAAGTGCCGCTCTGGCTTGCGGTCGACGCCCGCGACTACCCCCAGGCATTCATGCTCATCGACAACGGCCACATGCAAGCGCTGTTCGTCGATCCCGCCTGCCGCGGAACCGGCATAGGCGCCGCGCTGGTGCGGCACGGCCTATCCCTCCATCCCAACATGACGACGGACGTCAATGAACAGAACGGCCAGGCGGTGGGCTTCTATGAAAGGATGGGCTTCAAGCGCACGGGCCGTTCGCCGCTTGATGATCAAGGCAGGGCCTACCCGTTGATCCATCTGGAGTATCGGAGCTGATCGGAAAAAACAAAGCCACCTGCGGGTGGCTTTTTCCATGGCTGACACTTTGCCAGGGCGCCGTTTTACGCCGGCAGTTTTTTATCAGCCATTGGCATAACGCGCTTGCACCGCGCTCGCTGATATCAGGCCAACAAAAATGAAAAGGCCGTCAGTGATTTCTCACTGACGGCCTTTGGAACTACTGGTCGGGACGGCGGGATTCGAACTCGCGACCCCTTGCACCCCATGCAAGTGCGCTACCAGGCTGCGCTACGCCCCGAAAGAAAAAGAGTATAGCAGAACAAAAAATTGTTTGCACGCATTCGTGCAAAAAAAGTGCTGAATACTCAAAAAAATTTTCGCGCTGCGTTCATCCATTGCATCAACCGCATGCGCATCGATGATTGCTGCGCGAGGTACTGCTCAATGCAACGCGCGGCTTGCGCCGCGCGTTGCTGGTACTGCGTTCAAACCATATGGGGAAGACGATGCGCCGACGATCAGGCCGCAGGGCTGACGTTGCTGGCGCTTGCGCCTGCTGCGTTTGCCGCCGTGCCCAAGGCTTCGGCCAGCATCGTCGAGACGTTGCCAAGTTCATTGCGCAGGGCTTGCATTTCGGCGCCCGATAGGCGCACTGCCGCGTCCTGATCATGCGGCACGTCGCGCGCATCGCCCAGGCGATTGCGCGCGCCGCTGATCGTGAAGCCTTGCTCATACAGCAGCGAGCGGATGCGGCGGATCAGCAGCACTTCGTGATGCTGGTAGTAGCGGCGGTTGCCGCGCCGCTTCACCGGCTTGAGCTGCGTGAATTCCTGTTCCCAATACCGCAAGACATGGGGCTTGACGCCACACAGGTCGCTGACTTCACCGATGGTGAAGTAACGCTTGGCGGGAATGGGCGGTAAGGTAACGGTGGATTCGGTACGTGTCATAAGGGGATTTTATGCCGCGATGCGTCAGGTGCCGATAACAATTGCCGACAAAGCGTATCACTCCTCGGCGTCGGGTGCTGCGGGCGCGGCCTGTTCCACCACGCTCTTGAGCTTCTGGCTTGCGTGGAAGGTGACCACGCGGCGCGCGGCGATGGGGATGGTCTCGCCGGTCTTGGGATTGCGGCCAGGGCGCGGCGGCTTGTCGCGCACCTGGAAGTTGCCGAAGCCGGAGAGCTTGACGGAATCACCGCGCGCCAAGGCGTCGCGGATTTCCTCGAAGAAGGTATCGACGATGTCCTTGGCTTCGCGCTTGTTCAGGCCGACCCGCTCGAAGAGCAGTTCGGCCAGTTCAGCCTTGGTCAGAGTGCGCGGCTCGGCAGCAAGCATACTGTTCCCCATGGTTCAAGCGCGTTGGCGAGCGCCGTGCGCAGCCACCAAGGCTTCCTTGATGCGTGCCAGGCAATCCGCCACGCGGGCCTCGTCCAGCGTGACCTCAGTGTCCTGTAGCCAGAAACGGAAAGCAAGGCTTTTCTCGGTGACGGGTTCGCTGCCGTGGGCCTTCTCGCGCCACACGTCGAACAGGCGCGCGTCCTGCACCACCGACAGTTGCGGATCCGCCTTCACGACCGCGGCGACGGTGTCGAGCATGGATTGCGCCGACACGTGGGCATCGACCCACAGCGCCAGGTCGCGCACCACGATGGGCTGGCGCGAGAGTTCGCGCACTTGCGGCAGTTCGCCTTCGGACAAGGCTGCGGCGTCCAGTTCGAACACGACAGGCGCATGCGCCAGGTCGGCCTGCTGAGCCCAGCGCGGATGCAGTTCGCCGATCCAGCCGACATGCTTGCCGTCCAGCTCGATGCGGGCGCTGCGGCCCGGATGCAGGGCGGGATGCGAGGCGGCTTCGAAGCGCAGGCGGCTGCCGCGCGCGCCGAACAGCGCCTCGACATCCATCTTCACATCATAGAAATCCACCTGGCGGGTCGCCACGCCCCACTGCTCTTCCACGGCCGGTCCCCAGGCCGCGCCGGCCAGCTTCATGGGCTGGCGCACGCCGGCCACTTCCAGCGGGCCGTCCTGAACGGACGCATCGCGCATGAACACGCGGCCCAGTTCGAACAGACGCACGCGCGTCTGCTTGCGGTTGGCGTTATGGCGGATGTTGGCGACCAGGCTGCCGATCAGGCTGGAGCGCATGACCGACAGATGGCTGGCGATCGGATTGACCAGGCGCACCGGCGTTTCGTTGCCGGCATAGTCGCGTTCCCAGTCGGCTTCAACGAAGCTGTAGTTCACGACTTCCTGGTAGTCCTGCGCGGCAGCCAGGCGACGCAGCGCATGGGCGCCACGACGGATTTCCGGCTGCGAGAACATCTTGGCGCGCGCCATCGGCGGCTCCACGGGGATGTTCTCGAAACCGTAGATACGGGCCACTTCCTCGATCAGGTCTTCTTCAAGTTCCAGATCGAAGCGGTAGGAAGGCGGCGTGACGATGAAGTCGTCGCCCTCGATCTTGAAGTCCAGCCCCAGGCTGCCGAAGATCTTGGCGACTTCGGCTTGCGTGACGGGCACGCCCAGCACGCGGTGGCAACGCGCCAGGCGCATGCGCACGGGCTCGCGCTTGGGCAAGTTGATGATCTGGTCATCCAGCGGACCGGCTTCGCCGCCGCAGATGTCAATGATCAGGCGCGTGATGAATTCGATGTGCTCGGGGATGGTGGCGTAGTCCACGCCGCGCTCGCCGCGGTGGCTGGCTTCCGAGCTGAACTTGTAGCGGCGCGCGCGGCCGGCGAGCGACTGCGGCCACCAGAACGCGGCTTCCAGATAGATGTTGCGAGTGTCGAGCGTGACCGAGGTGGCTTCGCCGCCCATGATGCCGGCCAGGCTCTCCACCTGATCGCCAGCGACCACCACGCCCACCGTCGAATCCAGCGTGACGGTCTGGCCGTTCAGCAGTTCGAGCGTTTCGCCTTCGCGGGCCCAGCGCACGCTGAGGTCGCCGCGGATCTTGTCCAGGTCGAACACGTGCGACGGACGCCCCAGTTCGAGCATGACGTAGTTGGAGATGTCCACCAGCGCCGATACCGAGCGTTGGCCGGCGCGCTCCAGGCGCGTCTTCATCCATTCGGGAGTCGCTGCGCGGGCGTTGACGCCGCGGATCACGCGGCCGCCAAAACGGCCGCACAGATCAGGCGCCTCGACCTTGACCGGCAGGCGCTCGTCCAGCGTGACCGGCACAGCGACAGCGGTGGGTACCGACAGCGGCGCACCGGTCAGGGCGGCCACTTCGCGCGCCACGCCCAGGATGGACAGGCAGTCGGCGCGGTTGGGCGTCATCTTCAGCGTGAAGAGCGTGTCGTCCAGATTCAGCGCCTCGCGGATCGACTGGCCCGGCGTCATGTCGGCGGGCAGTTCCAAAAGGCCTGCATGGTCTTGCGACAGTCCCAGTTCGCGGGCCGAGCACAACATGCCCGAGGACTGCACGCCGCGCATCTTGGCCACGCCGATCTTCATGCCGCCAGGCAGCTCGGCGCCGACGCGCGCGAGCGGCACCTTCAGGCCGGCAGCGGCGTTGGGCGCGCCGCACACGATCTGCAGCAGTTCGCCGGCGCCGTCGTCCACTTTGCAGACGCGCAGCTTGTCGGCGTCGGGATGGGGCGCGATTTCGACGATGTGGCCCACGACCACGCCGCTGAAGGCGGGCGCGGCGGGCACGGTGTCTTCGACTTCCAGGCCGGCCATGGTGAGCCGGTGTGCAAGTTCATCGGTGGCGATAGCGGGGTTGACCAGCGTACGCAGCCAGGATTCGGGAAATTGCATGATCAGCCGTCTGTTATTCGTTGAACTGGCGCAGGAAGCGCAAATCGCCTTCGTAGAACTGGCGCAGATCGTTGACGCCGTAGCGCAACATGGTCAGGCGCTCAAGTCCGGAACCGAAGGCAAAGCCGATGTAGCGTTCGGGATCGAGGCCGAAGTTGCGCACCACTTGCGGATGCACCTGGCCCGAGCCGGAAATCTCCAGCCAGCGGCCGCGGTTCGGCCCCGAGGTGAACATCATGTCGATTTCGGCGGACGGTTCCGTGAACGGGAAGAACGACGGGCGGAAACGCACGGCCAGGTCGTCGGTTTCAAAGAAGCAGCGCAGGAAATCGGTGTACACGCCCTTCAGGTCGGCGAACGAAATGTCCTCGGCGATCCAGAGCCCTTCCACCTGGTGGAACATGGGCGAGTGCGTAGCGTCGCTATCGACGCGGTAGGTGCGGCCCGGTGCGATGACCTTGATGGGCGGCTTATGCATGCGGGCGTAACGCACCTGCATGGGGCTGGTGTGCGTGCGCAGCAGCAGCGGCTGGCCTTCGGCGTCCTGCATGTCGACGTAGAACGTGTCATGCATGGAGCGCGCAGGATGGTCCAGCGGGCTGTTCAAAGCAGTGAAATTGGTCCAGTCGTTTTCCACTTCGGGGCCGTCGGCCACGTCGAAGCCTATGGAACGGAAGATCTCTTCCACGCGTTCCCAGGTCCGGATCACCGGATGGATGCCGCCCGGCGCGCGGCCGCGGCCCGGGAGGGTGACGTCAATGGTTTCGGATGCCAGGCGGGCGTCCAGTTCAGCCTGTGCCAGCGCCGCGCGGCGCAGGTTCAGCAGCTCTTCGACCCTTTGCTTGGCCTGATTGATCCGGGCGCCCATCTCGCGCTTCTGCTCCGGGTCGAGCTTGCCGAGGGCTTTGAGCAGCACCGTCAGCGCGCCTTCCTTGCCCAGGAACCGAGCCTTTGCATTTTCCAGCGCGGCGGCATCGGAGGCCGCGGCGAAGCGTTCTTGCGCCTGGGAGACCAGGTCGTCAACCGTTTGAGTCATGAAATCCAGCCTTCAAAACGCAAACGGGGCCATTACAGCCCCGTTTGCAGCGATGCGCGATGAGTTAAAGCGCGATCAGGCAGCCAAGGCAGCCTTGGCTTGCTGCACGATGGCGGCAAAGCCGGCCTTGTCGCGCACGGCCAGGTCGGCCAGAACCTTGCGGTCGAGTTCGATCGAAGCCTTCTTCAGGCCGGCGATGAACACGCTGTAGCTGACGCCATGTTCGCGGACGGCGGCGTTGATACGCGTGATCCACAGAGCACGGAACGTGCGCTTCTTGTTACGACGGTCGCGGTAGGCGTATTGGCCAGCGCGCATGACTGCTTGCTTGGCAATACGGAACACATTACCGCGGCGGCCACGGTAACCCTTGGCGGCGGCAATGACTTTTTTGTGACGTGCGCGGGCGGTTACGCCGCGTTTGACGCGAGGCATAGTAGATCTCCCTTAGATCAAGCGAAAGGCATCATGGCCTTGACGGAGGCCACGTTGGAGTCATGGACCGCTGCCGAGCCGCGCAGTTGACGCTTGGCCTTGGTGGTCTTCTTGGTCAGAATGTGGCGCTTGAACGCCTGACCGCGCTTGATGGAGCCGCTGCCGCGAACCTTAAAGCGCTTGGAGGCGCTTTTCTTGGTTTTCATCTTGGGCATGTTGATTCCCTAAACTAAACACTCATTGTTGATATGCATGACGCCAGGTGCTTGACGCATGGACGGCCGATGAAACCTTCCATGGCGGCAAAACTTGGAGACCTGTTGCCACTTCTTGGGGGTACTTCCGGGGTACTTCCGGGGTACTTCTGGATTACATCCGAAGCATTTCCGGGGTACGCTCCGCCAGCATTGCTGCCAGGCGGATTCTCCCCAGAAACAGATCAAATCTGATCCAGATCCGGGAAAGCCTTTGATTATATGGTGATTTCCCGCATTTTGTCGAGCCAGCCAGCCGGCAAAGCGCAACCCCAGGGGTGGCGAACGCCACAGAGGGGTGTCATACGCCCGGCCGCCGGTACTGTACCGCCTGGGCAATATGGCGGGCCCCCAGGGCGTCCTCCCCTTCCAGATCGGCGATCGTACGCGCCACCCGCAGCGCACGGTGCATGGCGCGGGCCGACCCCGACAGGCGGCGCATGGCCTGTAGCAGCAAGGCCTGGCCTTCGTCGTCCAGGCGGCAATGCTCGTCCAGTTCCGCCCCCGCCAGCGCGGCGTTGGGCTTGCCCTGGCGGGCCTGCTGACGCTGGCGGCAACGCGCCACGCGCTCCCGGACCGGGCCGGACGCCTCCCCCGGCGGCTTGCCCATCCATTCGGGGTCGGATGGCGGCAAGGCCACGTGCAGGTCGATGCGGTCCAGCAACGGGCCCGATATCTTGCCTGCATAGCGCGCCACCTGATCCGGCGTGCAGGCGCAGGGCCGCCCGGGATGCCCGCGCCACCCGCAAGGGCACGGGTTCATGGCCGCCACCAACTGGAAACGGGCGGGAAACTGCGCCGCGCGCAGCGCCCGCGCGATGACCACCCTGCCCGTCTCAAGGGGTTCCCGCAGGGCCTCCAACGTACGGCGGCTGAACTCTGGCAACTCATCCAGAAACAACACCCCATGATGCGCGAGGCTGATCTCGCCCGGACGCGGACGACTCCCCCCGCCTACCAGCGCCGCCGCCGTGGCGGAATGGTGTGGCGCGCGGAACGGGGGCTGCCCCACAGGCGCGTCGGACAAGCCAGCCAGCGCGGCGACGGCGGCCACTTCCAACGCCTCGCCGCGCGCCAGCGGCGGCAGCAGGCCCGGCAGGCGCGCCGCCAGCATGCTCTTGCCCGCTCCCGGCGGCCCTATCATCAACAGGCTATGTCCGCCCGCTGCAGCAACCTCCAAGGCCCGCCGCGCCCCCGGCTGCCCCCGCACATCCGACAGGCAGGGTCCGGGCGCAGCCGCCGGCCAGGGCCGGGGCACGGCGTTGGACAACAGGCAGGCACCGGTGGCGTGCGCTGCCACGTCGGCCAGCGTGCGCGCCGACAGCACGCGCAGCCCGGGAACCCAGGCGGCCTGCTCGGCGCTGCCCGCAGGCAGGATGAGCGTGGCGCCGGGCGCCTCCCGGGCGACGCTCAGCGCGATGACCAGCGGCGCCGCGACCGGCACCAACGCGCCGGTCAGGGACAGCTCCCCGGCCAGCACCAAGTCGGCCAAGGCTGGATCCCGAACGGGCGATTCCGAATCGCGAACGTCCGCCGGCGCGGCCAACTGGCCGGAGGCCAGCAGCAGGCCCAGGGCGATCGGCAGGTCGAAACGCCCCGACTCCTTGGGAATGTCGGCGGGCGAAAGATTGACCGTGATCCTGCCGGGCGGGAACTCGAAGCCGCTGTTCAAGATGGCGGCGCGCACGCGCTCGCGGCTTTCGCGCACTTCGGTATCGGGCAGGCCGACCACATTGAAGCTGGGCAGGCCCGGGCCCAGATGCGTTTCCACGCGCACCGCGTGGGCATCCAGGCCGCACAGGGCGCGGCTGGCAAGTACGGCTAGCGTCAAGGCGGCCTCCGAGCAAGAGTTGGGTCCGCCAGTATCCGCAAACGCGAGGCCCGCGCGGCGGCGGCCGTGACAGAAGCATCACTCCCGTCAACCACAGATGCGCACGCGGAAATGGAAAACGGCCGCTGATCGCGGCCGTTTCCGGAAAGCATTTCCTGCCGGCCGCGAGATGCGGCCTCCAGCGCTTACTTGTCCAGCGCGGACAAGCGCGACTCCAGCTGCTGCACCTGCGCGGCCAATTGGTCCACCCGGGCGCGGGTGCGCGCCAGCAGGTCGGCCTGGACGTCGAATTCCTCGCGCGTGACGAGATCCAGCTTGGAGAATGCCTGCGTCATCATCGCGCGCACATTGCGCTCCACATCCGCGGCCGGACTGCGGGCGATCAGGTCGGAGATGTTCTTCTGGATGTCTTCCATCCATTGGGTGCGATTGTTCATGACGGCCTCACTGTGTTCTTAATGCCTCAAGTGTAGTGCGTCGGAACGCCGTTTCCGGACTGACCGCGCAAAAAAAGGGCCGCCTCGATCCAAAAAAAGAGGGCGGGCCGCATGCGGTGACCGCCCTTCAAAGCACAGGAGAAAACCGGGCTGCCATGGCGGCAACCCCCTACCAACATCGTTACGGGCAACCCATCTGGCTTGCCGACTGCGTGAACGTATCCGACGACTGCTTGCATTGCGCCGCCAACTGCGTCTTGTCGCTGACCGCGCCCCATTGCGCCCTGGCCGCGTCTAGCTGCTCCTTGATCGCGGTGGCAGCCGGGTTGCCGCTGCCGAGCTTGTCCATGCAGGCATTGATCTTGGCGACGTAGGCCTCACACTCGGCGGGAACGGACGCTGCAGTGCCTGCCGCCGGAGCAGCCGAGGAAGGCGAAGTCGCGGGTGGAGGCGGCGTCGCGGGAGCCGCAGGTGCGGGCGCAGGTGCGGTGGCGGCCGGCGTGGCGGCCTTTTCTTCGCTCTTGTTGCAGCCGGCCAGCGCGGCAAGCGACGCGGCCAGGACCAAAGTGCAGAAAGCCTTGCGGTGGATTTTCATGACTACCCTTTCCCGTTCCTGCTTTCTTTTGGAGATCCGTCGACGCGGAGACTCCGCCTGCGGCCCAGCCTGTTCGGGGACAGGCTTGAACTGTTATCGATTCTTCTGCAGCCGGTCTTCGGCAACAAGCCGACGGGTGTAAACCCTCGTATCACGAGACCGCGCCGGCCGCGCCGATTCCGGCGCTCCTCTGCGTCTCTCCAACGGTCTGCCGATTTAGGTCAAAGGCGCGCCGCATATGGCTCCGCGGGCAGCAGGCGAGTCATCGATGACTCGATAAAAAAGCTGATATGCCAACATAAAACGCAATAAAACGCGCATCAATTTGCTACAAATATCGGACGCCAAACATATTTTGTTGCTTGCCCCAAGGGCTGGCGCTGCGCACCAACTTGAAGCTGACTTGCGGTGCATGAAGCACCAAACCGGTGCAATCAAGCACGCTTTGAGCGCGCCAACCTCCTTCGCTGGGCCATATCCGACATGGCATGGAATTTGCTTGATAGACGAAGCCAACGTGCAACCATGAGAGGAAATGCCATGAAACTCATCATCGCCATCATCAAGCCCTTCAAGCTCGACGAAGTGCGGGTGGCTCTATCCGGGATCGGCGTCCAGGGCCTGACCGTCACTGAAGTAAAGGGATTCGGCCGCCAGAAGGGCCATACCGAGCTGTATCGCGGCGCCGAGTACGCCGTCGATTTCCTGCCCAAGCTGCGTGTCGAGGCCGCCGTGCCCGACCATCTGGTCGATCAGGTCATTGAAGCCATCGAACAGGCTGCCCGCACCGGCAAGATCGGCGACGGCAAGATCTTCGCCGCCCCGCTCGAACAAGTGATCCGCATCAGAACGGGTGAATCCGGCGAAGCTGCGCTGTAAATAAATAAAGACTCAATGGAGCCTGAAAATGGATAAAGCAGATATCTCCTGGTTGCTCGTCTCTACCCTGCTTGTATTGATGATGGCCGTACCCGGTCTGGCGATGTTCTATGGCGGCCTGGTACGCAGCAAGAACGTGCTGTCCGTGTTGCTGCAAGTGCTGTGCACGTTCGTGCTGGGCCTGGTGCTCTGGTTCATCTACGGATATTCCCTTGCCTTCACCGAGGGCAACGCTTTCTTCGGCGGCCTGTCGCGCGCCTTCTTCTCCGGCATGTTCACCCCGTCCGACGGCAAGTACGCCATGTCGAACTCGCTGACCGAACTGCTGTTCGCCTCATTCCAGGCCACGTTCGCCGGCATCACCTGCGCGCTGATCGTGGGCAGCTTCGCCGAACGCGCCCGCTTCTCGGCGGTGCTGGTGTTCACGGTGATCTGGTTCACCTTCGCCTATGTGCCGATCGCACACATGGTCTGGTTCGCGTCCGAAACGGCGCCGGGCCTGCTGAATGCGAAGGGCGCGCTGGACTTTGCCGGCGGCACCGTGGTGCACATCAACGCTGGCGTGGCTGGCCTGGTGGGCGCCTACGTGGTGGGCAAGCGCGTAGGCTACGGCCGCGAAGCCATGCAGCCGCACAACCTGCCGATGACCTTCGTGGGTGCGGCGCTGCTGTGGGTGGGCTGGTTCGGGTTCAATGCAGGCTCCGCCTTGGCCGCCAATGAAAACGCCACGCTGGCCTTCTTCAACACCATGATCGCGACCGCTGGCGCCGTGCTGTCCTGGCTGTTCACCGAATGGGCCGTAAAGGGCAAGCCCTCGATGCTGGGCGCCGCCTCGGGCGCCGTCGCAGGCCTGGTCGGCATCACCCCGGCCGCCGGCCTGGTGGGCCCCGTGGGCGCGCTGGTCATCGGCGTCATCGCCGGCATCGTCTGCGTCTGGGGCGTGAACGGCCTGAAGCGCCTGCTGCGCGCCGA
Organism: Achromobacter sp. ACM02; assembly: GCF_014851605.1. Classification (NCBI taxonomy): domain Bacteria; kingdom Pseudomonadati; phylum Pseudomonadota; class Betaproteobacteria; order Burkholderiales; family Alcaligenaceae; genus Achromobacter; species Achromobacter sp. ACM02. The sequence continues at coordinate 50,312 of NZ_JACUZY010000007.1, read as the reverse complement.
CGACGCGCTGGACGTGTTCGGCGTACATGGCGTGGGCGGCATCGTTGGCGCCCTGTTGACTGGCGTGTTCAATGCGCAGATCCTCGGCGGCCCCGGCCTGGCCGAGCCCGGCATGATCGGCCATCAACTGTGGGTCCAGCTGGAAGGCGTACTGCTGACCATCGTCTGGTCCGGCGTGGTGGCATGGATCGCCTACAAGATCGCCAACGCCCTGTGCGGCATGCGCGTGCCGGAAGATCAGGAGCGCGAAGGCCTGGACGTCACCAGCCACGGCGAATCGGCGTACCACAGCTAAACCTGGAACCCCTCCCCACCGGATGGCATAGGTGGGCGGGGATAAAAAAGGCGCCGGGGCATTCTGCCCCGGCGCCTTTTTTGATGCAGCGGCGAACCGCCTCAGGCCAGGTCCAGCGTGTCCAGATCCACCGGCAAGGCGCGGTTCAGGGCGCTGGCCACCTTCACGCGCAAAGCGTTGGAGTGCGCGCGCCGGACCTCGCGCTTGACGTCCAGCAGTTGCTGAGGGTGCATGGAGAACTCGGTCAGGCCCAGGCCCAGCAGCAGCCGGGTCATGCGCGAATCCCCCGCCATCTCGCCGCACACGGCAACCGGCTTGCCGGCACGCTCGCCCGCATTGATGGTGTGCGCGACCAGGCGCAACACCGCGGGATGCAGCGGATCGTACAGGGACGCCACGTCGTGGTCGCCGCGATCGATCGCCAATGTGTACTGGATCAGGTCGTTGGTGCCGATGGACAGGAAGTCCAGCGCCTGCGCAAAGGGTTCGATGGCGATGGCGATGGCGGGCACCTCGACCATGGCGCCCACTTCCATGTGGGGCGCATAGGCCTGGCCGCGCGCGTCGAGTTCGCGCCGCGCCGATTCGATGGCCGCCTTGGTCGCCACCACCTCGTGCATGTGTGCAATCATCGGTATCAGCAGGCGCACGGGCCCGTGGGCCGAGGCCCGCAGGATGGCGCGCAGCTGTGTTGCGAACATCTCCGGGCGCGCCAGGCAATAGCGGATGGCGCGCTGGCCGAGCGCGGGATTGGTGGCCACCGTGGCCTCGCCATCCAGCGTCTTGTCCGAGCCGATGTCCAGCGTGCGGATCGTGACGGGCCGGCCGGCCATCACCTTGACCACCGACGAGTAAGCTTCGTACTGCTCTTCTTCGCCCGGCAGGTCCGGACGCCCCATGAAGAGGAATTCGCTACGGAACAAGCCGATGCCGTGCGCGCCGGAAGCCAATGCCAGCGCCGCTTCGTCCGGCAGTTCGATGTTGGCGTGCAGCACCACATCAATGCCATCCAGCGTGACCGAGGGCTCGTCGCGCAGCAGGCTCAGTTCGGCGCGCTCGTCGGCATAAGCCGATTGGCGGCGGCGGTATTCCTCGAGAATGCGGCTGGACGGATTGACGATCACCGCGCCGGCTGCGCCGTCGATGATCAGCATGTCGCCGTCGCGGACCAGTTCCCGCACGTTGCCCATGGCGACCACCGCTGGCACGGCCATGCTGCGCGCCACGATGGCGGTATGCGAAGTGGGACCGCCCAGGTCCGTCACGAAGGCGGCAAAGCGGCCGCCCCGCAGGCGCAGCATGTCGGCGGGCGAAATATCGTGGGCCACGACCACCAACGCGTCGTCGCCGCCCATGTGGGACATGTCGGGCAGGATGGCCGAGGTGCCAGCCAGCACATGCAATACCCGTTCGATGACCTGGCGCACGTCGGCCCCGCGCTCGCGCAGGTACTCGTCTTCCATGGCGTCGAACTGCTGGCCCAGGATCTGCCCCTGCGTCGTCAGCGCCCATTCGGCGTTGTAGTGGCGTTCGGCAATCAGCGCCAGGGTCTGCTCGGCCAGCAGCGGGTCGCCCAATAGCAGGCTGTGCACGTTGAGCATGGCGCCGAGCTCGCGCGGCGCGTCGGCCGGCAAGGTATCGGCCAGCTGCAGCAGTTCCTGCTGCGCCGAAGCCAGGGCATCGGTGAGCCGGCTGCTTTCGGCAGGCACGTCCTCGGGCGAGATGCGGTAGTGCGCGACCTCCAGCGCCGCCGCACCCATGACGACCGCGCGGCCGATGGCGTATCCCTTGGCCACGCCTTTGCCATACAGACACACAACGGGGCTGGCAGAACCAGCCCCGTTGTTGGGTGCGTCATTGAGGGTCGTAGACGAGCCGGCCTGGGCAACGCCCAGGCCGGCCGATTCGGAAGAAATTCTATTCCTGCTCACCGAATTTGCTGTCGAACAATGATTGAATTTCGGAAAGGGCCTGATCGGCGTCATTGCCGGAGGCCTCCAGCTTAACCGTCACGCCCAGCCCGGCCGCCAGCATCATGACGCCCATGATGCTCTTGGCGTTCACGCGCTGCGCGCCGCGCGAGATGAAGATCTCGCTGGAAAACTTGCTGGCCAGCTGCGTCAGCTTGGCAGCCGCCCGGGCATGCAGGCCCAGTTTATTGCTGATGACGATGTCTGTATTAGGCATAGGAAATATTATGGCTGCGGCATGAGGCCGCAGTGTTGATCACAGCAAACCGTCGAACCGTCAATCGGCCTGAATGGATAGCCGACATAATAGGGCAAACTTCCGCCCGTCAGTCTACACGTAAGACGCCCTGAAGCCCGCCGGCCAGCGCCTTCTCGCGGGTTTCGGCCAAGGGCAGATTGCGATAGGTCAGGGCCCGCAGCAGCATCGGGGTATTCAATCCGGCCAGCACGCAGCACTGGATGCCCTGGGCCTGGGCATCGGAGACGGCGCGCTTGGCGATATTGGCGGGCGTGGCGCCGATCAGATCGGTCAGCACCAGCACGCCCGCGCCGTGTTCCTGCTCCAGGATGTCCTTCAGGACTTGCGGCGCCAGGTCGTCCGGCCGGTCTTCAGGCTGGATGTCGTGTATGGCCAGCATGCCGTCCAGGTTGCCCATGACGTGGCTGGCGCAATCGCGTATCGCCGCGCCCAGGGGCGCGTGCACGACGATGACTATACCGGTGGTCATGACAGGGATCCTGGCGGGTCAAGCGGCAGCGGCAGGGGTCGCCACGGCCTTTTCCAGCGCCTGGACGAACATGCCGGCGACGTCGAAACCGGTTTGCTCCGCGATTTCCACAAAACAGGTGGGGCTGGTGACGTTGACTTCAGTGACGTAATCGCCAATGACGTCCAGGCCAACCAGCAGCAGACCGCGGGCGGCGAGCTTGGGAGCCACGGCCTCGGCGATCTCGCGGTCGCGCGGGGAAAGTTCCTGGGCCACGCCGCGGCCACCGGCCGCCAGGTTGCCGCGGGTTTCACCGGCCAGCGGAATACGGGCCAGGGAGTACGGCACCGGCACCCCGCCGATCAGCAGGATGCGCTTGTCGCCCTTGACGATGTCGGGAATGTAGCGCTGCGCCATGATGGTGCGCGCGCCATTGTCCGTCAGCGTTTCCAGGATGGCGTTGAGGTTGGGATCCTTGGGCTGCAGCCGGAACACGCCCGTGCCGCCCATGCCGTCCAGCGGTTTGACGATGACATCGTGATGCTCGTCGTGGAACGCCTTCAGGCGGGCCATGCTGCGGGTCACCAGCGTGGGCGCGGTGAACTCGCTGATTTCGGTGATGGCCAGCTTTTCGGGATGGTTGCGGATCGCCGCGCCGCTGTTGAACACGCGGGCGCCTTGCGCCTCGGCATATTCGAGCAGGTGCGTGGAATAGACGTATTCCATGTCGAACGGCGGATCCTTGCGCATGACCACCGCGCCGAATTCCGCCAGCGGCAGATCCCGGGCGGCAGACTCGCGCCACCAGTCATGGCCGTGCAGATCGGCGTCCGCGACCAGTTCGATGGGGGTGGCCGCGGTCTTGACCGTGCCCGCCTCGATATAGAGATCGCCCTGCATGGCCACGCTTAGCGTATGGCCGCGCGCCACCAGGGCGCGCATCATGGCGACAGAGCTGTCCTTGTACGCCTTGAGCAGCGGCAAGGGATCCAAAACGAACAATACATGCATCGCGACACCCTGAACGGACACCGCCTTCCCTCGCGGGAAGGCGGCTTTATGACATCGTAGCGCAGAGCCGCCCAATTAGCGAACCCGCCGGCGCCATGGCAGGCGGCAGATCGCACAGGCGGCGTAGCCTCCCTGGGGAGACTACGGCAGGAGCTCAGGCAGCCGACTCAGGCTTGCCCGCAGGCACGGCCTTTTTCTTCGGCGCCAGCACCATGACCATCTGACGGCCTTCGAGCTTCGGCATGGCTTCGACCTGGGCAAGTTCCAGCAGATCGTCGCGCACACGTTCAAGCACCCGCATACCGAGTTCCTGGTGGGCCATTTCGCGGCCACGGAAACGCAGCGTCACCTTGGCCTTGTCGCCTTCTTCGAGGAAGCGGCGCAGATTGCGCAGCTTGACCTGATAGTCGCCCTCGTCGGTGGCCGGACGGAATTTGACTTCCTTGACCTGGATGACCTTCTGCTTGGAACGAGCTTCAGCTTGGCGCTTCTGCTCCTGGTACTTGAATTTGCCGTAGTCCATCAAACGGCAGACCGGCGGTTCGGCGTTCGGCGCGATTTCCACCAGATCCACGTCGCTTTGCTCGGAAAGACGGAAGGCGTCGGCAATCTTGACGATGCCGAGCTGTTCTCCGTCCAGACCTATCAGGCGCACCTCGGGGACGCGGATTTCACCGTTGATGCGATTGGCTTTTTCAGTGGCGATGTTGAAAGCTCCTAGAAATGTTAAGCAGCGCTGCTATCAGGATGAACGACGTCGCGACGGGTGGAAACGTCCTCGGACAAGCGCGCGACGAATTCGTCGTATGCGATGGCTCCGAGGTCCAATCCGCCCAGTCCGCGTACGGCTACAGTGCCGTTTTGCTTTTCCTTGTCGCCGACGACGAGGATGTACGGCACCTTTTGCAGGCTGTGCTCCCGAATTTTACGAGTGATTTTTTCACCGCGCAAATCGGACTCTACTCTAAAGCCTTGTTTTTTCAGGCTTTGCGTGATTTCAGCCGCATAATCGGCCGAAGGTTCGGAAATGCAGCATACGACGGCCTGCACCGGGGCCAGCCAGGGAGGCATGGCGCCGGCGTGGTTTTCGATCAGCATGCCGATGAAACGCTCCAGCGAACCGAGGATCGCGCGGTGCAGCATGACCGGCGGGCGGCGCTGATCGTTCTGGTCCACGTACTCGGCGCCCAGGCGCACGGGCATGGAGAAGTCGACCTGGATCGTGCCGCACTGCCAGTGGCGGCCAATGGCGTCCTTCAGGGTGTATTCCACCTTGGGGCCATAGAACGCGCCCTCTCCCGGCGAGATCTCGAATTCGCAACCCGTGCGGCGCAGGCTCTCCATCAGGGCGGCTTCGGCCGTATCCCAGACTTCGTCCGTGCCGATGCGCTTTTCAGGACGCGTGGCGACCTTGTACAGCACTTCCGTGAAGCCGAAGTCGCGGTAGACCTTCTGCAGCAGCGCGGTGAAGTCGGCGCACTCGTCCTGCAGCTGTTCTTCGGTACAGAAGATGTGGCCGTCGTCCTGCGTGAAGCCGCGCACGCGCATCATGCCGTGCAGCGAGCCCGAGGGCTCGTTGCGGTGGCACTGGCCGAATTCGCCGTAGCGCAGGGGCAATTCGCGATAGGAATGCAGGCCGGCGTTGAAGATCTGCACGTGACCGGGGCAGTTCATCGGCTTCAGGCCGTAAACGCGGTTCTCGGACTCCGTCGTGAACATGTTTTCACGGTAGTTGTCCCAGTGGCCCGTCTTCTTCCAGAGCGAAATATCGAGGATCTGCGGCGCCTTCACTTCCTGGTAGCCGTTGTCGCGGTAGACGGAGCGCATGTATTGCTCCACCTGCTGCCACAGCGCCCAGCCCTTGGGGTGCCAGAAAATCAGACCAGGGGCCTCGTCCTGGAAGTGGAACAGGTCCAATTCGCGGCCGATCTTGCGGTGGTCGCGGCGCTCGGCCTCTTCCAGCATGTGCAGGTAGGCTTCCTGTTCTTCCTTGGTTGCCCAGGCCGTGCCGTAGATGCGCTGGAGCATCTCGTTCTTGCTGTCGCCGCGCCAGTAGGCGCCGGCAACCTTCATGAGCTTGAAGACCTTCAGCTTGCCCGTGGACGGCACGTGGGGGCCGCGGCACAGGTCGATGAAGTCGCCTTCGCGGTACAGGCTGAGCGGCTCGTTCGACGGAATCGAGGCGATGATCTCGGCCTTGTACTTTTCGCCGATGCTCTTGAAGAATTCGACGGCGTCGTCGCGCGACCATTCCTCGCGCGTGACGACCTCGTCCTTCTTGGCGAGTTCGGCCATCTTTTTCTCGATGGCGGCCAGGTCTTCGGGCGTGAACGGGCGCTTGTACGAGAAGTCGTAGTAGAAGCCGTTGTCGATCACCGGACCGATGGTGACCTGCGCATCCGGAAACAGCTCCTTGACGGCATAGGCCAGCAAGTGCGCCGTCGAGTGGCGGATCAGATCCAGGCCGTCGGCGTCCTTGGCGGTGACGATGGCCAGGCGCGCGTCGCCCTCGATGCGGAAGCTGGTGTCGACCAGCCTGGAGTCCGAGCCCTCAAACGTCACGCGGCCGCCCAAGGCGGCCTTCGCCAGGCCCGTACCGATCGATTGCGCCACTTCGGCAACCGTTACCGGCCCCGGATATTGGCGCTGCGAACCATCGGGCAATGTGATCTGTACCATCGGGAGTGCTTCCTGGGGGGTTCTGGGAACTAAACAAACAAATTACGGAAACGAAAAACGCGGCCTGAGAGCCGCGTTCCTTGGATTGTCTTGCTGAGTCCTACCGCTGACCTGACACGGTGAAACCCGACGCACGAAAACTTAACGCGACATAGGGCGAAAGTTCCGGGTCGTAGTTCGTGCCAGCGGGAAAAACATGGTGTCTGGACCTAATGATGCTCGCCGCAGCGGCAGGGATCAAAAACAGCAAACAATGCACTGCGCAACAGAAGCTGTGCTTATCGTCGACGATTGTATCACTATTTACGCCTTTTCCGTGGCTAAAGCGCCACAGCGCGCCCTGGAGCGCGTGCGAGGTGCGCCCGGCGGCGCCATAACTCAAAAACTCATCTGCCGTCGCGGCCTAAATCCCGGCTGTTGCACGCGTGCTTCTCGCATATATGACAGGTCGACGGTGCAACAGTCTGATATTGGCGCGATTCATCTCCCGCGGGCCATGCGAAAACGTAATCTGCCTTCGCAAATTCAGGACACCCGCGACCTGCGCAATCGACCGCCGGCGTTCCCCCATCCTGCATGTGGAGCATCGATGAAAACTGTCTCAGCGCTCACCCTCAAAGCGCCCCCGCACATCAACCCCGAGCCCGCCGAAAGCGGCGACCGCCCGGGCACGCGCCGGCACCTGCTCCTGTCCCGGCCGCCGCCTCTCATCAAGGTGGCGATCCTGGACGACCACCCCGTGGTTGCCGTGGGCGTGGGCGCCTACCTGGAGAGCCGGCCGGGCTTCCGGGTGGTGCACCGGGAGACCTCGGCACGGTCCCTCCTGGAGAAACTTACCCACTCACCCTGCGAAGTCGCCCTGGTCGATTTCTACCTGCCCCTGGAACCCTGGGACGGCGTGAACTATCTGCGGCGCCTGCGCCGCTACCACCCCGGGATGGCGCTCATCACCTTCTCGGCGGGCAGCCGCCAGGAAACCCAGTACGCGGCGTTCCGCGCAGGCGCGAATGGCTATTTCGCCAAGGAATGCGGCATGGTGCTGCTGCCGGAGATGATCCGCGGCGTATTGGCGGGCAAGGAAGAGTTCCTCACGGTGCAGGACGGCAAGATCCGGCCGCAGCAGCCGACGCATCCTCACGCGGCATTGACGACTTCGGAAGTGGAGATACTGCGCCACATCAGCCTAGGGCTGTCCGTCACGCAGATCTCGGCGCGGCTGATGCGCAGCAAGAAAACGATCAGCACCCACAAGCGCCGCGCCATGCGCAAGCTGCAGTTGTCCGACGATTTGTCGCTGGCGCTTTATCTGCGGGAGAAGTTCGCCGAATGAGCGCCGCCGGGCTCTGCGCGACGCCGCGGCTCAGATGATCCGCGAGTAGCTGGCCGCGGTGCCCGGCGCCCGCAGGTAGCCGTCGAACGCCATGGCGACGGCTCGCACGAAGTACCAGCCCAGGCCGGTCACCTGCAGTTCGCCGGGGTGCAGGTTGACCAGGCCCAGCTCGGCCAGATTCGCCATCTGCAGCAGTTCCGGGCCAAAGCTGTCGGCGAACCGCAATCCGTGGCGCGCCTCTATCCGGCTGTAGTCCACGCGGCCCTGGCACATGATGTCCATGATGATCTCGCGGCGAACCAGATCATCCGTGCTCAGCGCCAACCCTCTTTCGACGGCGAAGCGCCCTGCTTCGATTGCCGCGTAATACTCGTCCAGGACTTTGGCGTTCTGGCTGTAGGTATTGCCGATGCGGCCGATCGCGGACACGCCCAGCGCGACCAGGTCGCGGTCGGGCTGCGTGCTGTAGCCCTGGAAGTTGCGGTGCAGCGCCCCCTTGCGCTTGGCGATCGCCAGCGCATCGGTTTCCAGCGCGAAATGGTCCATGCCGATATAGGCGTAGCCCTGCTTCAGAAAACCATCGATGGCGGCACTGAGCAGCCCCACCCGCGTCTCCCTGTCGGGCAGGTCGGCCTCGTTGATGCGGCGCTGCGGCTTGAAGCGCGCGGGCAGGTGGGCGTAGGCATACAGCGCGATGCGGTCGGGCCGCAGCGCGATGACCTGAGCGATCGTGCGGGCAAAGGACTCCGTGGTCTGCAGCGGCAGGCCATAGATGAGATCCACGTTGACCGAGGCATAGCCCAACGCCCGGGCGCTCTGCATCAGCGCCCGCACGTCCTCGAACGACTGCATGCGGTGCACAGCGGCCTGCACCCGGGGATCGAAATCCTGCACGCCGAAACTCAGGCGGTTAAAGCCCAGTTCGCGCATATGGGCCAGGCGCTCGGGCGTGGCGGTGCGCGGATCTACCTCGATCGAGATTTCCGCGTCGGGTTCGAAGCGGAAGGCGCGTCGCAGGTTCTCCATCAGACGCGACAATTCCTCGTCGGACAAAAAGGTCGGCGTGCCGCCCCCGAAATGCAACTGCGATACGGGTACGCCTTCGCCCAGTTCGCGCACATGCAGCTCGATCTCGGCCGCCAGGGCGTCCAGATAGCGGGCGGCGCGGTCGTGGTGGCGAGTCACCACCTTGTTACAGGCGCAGTAATAACAGACCGATTCACAGAACGGGATGTGCACGTAGAGCGACAAAGGCTCGGCCGGCGCCGTCGCGCGGCGCTGCTGCAGCGCCTGCCGGTACTCCTGCTCGCCGAAGCCGCCGTGATACCGGTCAGCCGTGGGATACGAGGTATAGCGGGGCCCGTTCTTGTCCAGCCGCGCCAGCAATTGCGGCGGGAACAATGGGCTGGCGGCGGAGGGCTCGCGGGATTCTGTCTGTGACGGGCGTAGGGCGGCTTGCATACCTGGAATTATTCGCCTGTGCCGGCCAGTCCGGGTTGATCTTGCGCAAACGCCAGCGTGTTGCCCCCCGCCAGTCCACCTGCCCACCCAGAGAACACCCCGCGGCGCTGGCGGCCTCGCCCCCGTAAAATGCGCCTGTCACAAAGATGCACAACAAGGAAACCATCATGGGCACTGAACTGGACGGCCGCCTGCTCGCCATGCGCCAGGCGCTGGCGATCGCCATCGCCCTCTCGACCCGCAGCAGCCCCCAGGCCACCGACATGGCGCTGGAACTGCTTAATGACCTGAAGGCAAGCATGGACAACGCTCCTTCGGACAGCCCGTTCGAGAAGCCGGAATGGGTAGCGGGCGCGCACGACGAACTGGACGGCATCGCGCGCCTGGTGCGCGCCTTCACGCAGACGCCTGAACCGGACGACGAGGCGCAATAGCCTGCCCCTAGGGGCGAGGCACGCCAGACGCCGTGCCGCAAAGCCGGGAAGACGGCGTCACACGCCAGTGCAGGCCAGGAAAATCCTTTCCAACGGCGACAAACCCCGCTCCGGGCGTTCTCGGTTCCAGCTCCAGCTCCAATGCGCCGCAAGCCTCGGCCACGTCTTTCGGCACCCAGGGACTGAAACGGAGCTGTCCGTCTATCAGCACCAGCGGCTGTTCCGGCAGCCTCAGGGCCAGCGCGCCGGCCTCGGCCGGCGGCCCCGATATCACCCTGACCGGCCCGCCAAGCGCCGCTTTGGCGGGTTCGTGCACAGCCAGGGCCAGCGCCCGGGAATCGAAATAGCGCCAATCCGACGCCTTGCGCGCAAGCCCCGCCCCGCCCGGCGACGTCAGCCCGACCCGGACCATCAACAGCGCCTGGACCAATGCGAATACCGCCACGGCATCGCGCGGCCGCACGCGCTCCCAGACGCCGCCACGCATCAGTTCCATCATCGCCGGCGCCATGAACAGCAGATAAGGCGTGCCCCAGTGCAGTTGCACATGGGAACCGCTGGCAAGCGTCATGATGCTGACGAACACCAAGGGCGTAAAACCGAACGACAGCAGGATGGCGCGGCCCGCATCGCGCGGCGGCGCTTCTGCCGTCACAGCAGCCACCGCGGCGCGGCGGCGCGCCAACCAGCACAAGACGCCCAGGAACACCCACGCAGGCAGCGCGCGGTTCAGCATCTGATCGCCCCACCACCGCGCCACTTCCGCCGCGCGCCGAACCCAAGGCAGGCCGGCGGCCAGCGATGAAGTCATCGCGTAGTTCAGGGGTTCGAAGCCGTTGTACGCCAGCCACCAGAGATGCGGCGCGAAGACCGCCAGCGCGGTCAACCCCGCAACCTGCAGCCCGAACCGGTGCATGGAGTCGCGCCAGCCGCGCTGGCTCAGCCAGAAGACCAGCACGGCGGCGCCCGTCACCGCGCTTTGGTACTTGGACAGAGCCCCCAGGCCCAGGCACGCGCCCAGCACGATCCACCAACCGATCCGGCGCGTGGTCCAGGCTTTCCAGCACGCGACGGCGCAGCCCACCGCCAGGGGAATCAGCACGATCTCGTGGTTGTAGAAATGCAGACGGCCGTTGTAGAAGGTGATGCACAGGCCGGCCAGCAACGCCGCCCGCGCATGGCCGCTGCCGCGCATGCCCCGCAGCCAGCGCCACAACAACGCGAAGGCGCCCAGGGTGCAGAGCGCACCGACGATGTAGCTCGTCCACGCCGACCAGCCCAGCAATTGCACCGCTGGCCACAGCAGCCAGGTCGGCAGAGGCGGATGCTTGTAATAGCCCCATTCCAGGCTGCGCACCCAGGTCAGTTGCTCGATATTGTCAGTCGGCGGCGCGAGGGCCGCCTTGTCCAGCAGCGTCAACCACGCCAGGGCGAAGACCGCCATGCCCAAGCCTATCCACCAGCCCTCGGGCCGGAACGCCCGCTTCGTCACTTCCTGCACGTCCTACCCCCTCCAGCCGCCGCAGCGCGCTGCCTTGCCACATGCCCGGTATCGGGCGCAACGGAGTATGGGATGGCGTCCGCCCGCAACAGCGGGGCTTCTGTGCGGGATTTGTCTGGAAACTGTAAAGCGCCCGCGACATTCCTAGCTGGCCTGACCACTTCAAAGAAAGAGGTGGAATCCCTGTGATCGTTTTCCCTTGAAATGGAAAATTTCCCTTCTTATTCAAGGATGAGATGCCTATATTTGGTGGCCTGACCACTTGGCTCTCCGTTCCCGCCCCTATCGTCGATGAACACCTTCCAAGCTGCCGCCGTCACCCGCCTGTACCGAGTCATCGCCGACCAGATCGCCGGCCGGATCCGGGCCGGGGAATTCCCCCGCGGCGGGCGCCTGCCTTCTGAGCGGGAGCTGGCCGAACAGCTGCAGGTCAGCCGCGCGTCTATCCGCGAGGCACTGATCGCGCTGGAAATAGAAGGCTATGTCGAGGTGCGCGTGGGCACCGGGGTGTTCGTCACTGCCATCCGGGAAGCCGCCGCTCCCGCGTACGCCGCGCCAGGACAGGACGGCATCGGCCCGTTCGACCTGCTGGAAGCGCGCATGCTGATCGAACCCGAGTGCGCGGGCATGGCCGCGCAGCATGGGTCGCCCGCCCAGATTGCCGCCATCCGCGACGCCCACGAGGGCATGTCGCTGGGCAACTCGCCCGGCCGCCACGACCGCGAATTCCACAACGCCATTGCCGCGGCTTGCGGCAACGCCGCGGTAGCGGCCTCGGTGGCCCATCTGTGGGAATTGACGCAGGCCAGCCCCGTGTACAGCCGCATGGAGGATTACTTCGTCGACACCAAGGTCTGGGCCATCGCCCATGCCGAACACCAGCGCATCCTGACGGCCATACAGGCGCGCGATCCGATCCGCGCGCGCCATGCCATGCATGCGCATCTGCTAGGCATCCTGGCCCGCCTGCGGGAAGACTTTGGCGACGAGAACGGCGCTCCGCAATGGTGCGCGGCACGCTGAAGAGCACCTGTACGAAGCATTGTTGTAGCGGCTCCACCCGTAGTACCCCTGAAAACACAGGTGGCATGAGGTTTGCTTGCCAGTGCACGGCATCCGCGACGCGGACACCTGTCAGACCCTTTCCAGCCCGGAGGCTCGCAGTGAAATCGAAGAAATGGTTCTCCCTAAGCATCGGCGCACTGGTCCTCGCGGCCGCGCTGCCCGCCACGCAAGCCCTGGCGCAGACCAAGGGCGGCACGCTGAACATGATCGTCCAGCCCGAACCGCCGGTGATTGTCACCGCCATCAATCAGCAGGGGCCCACGCAGTTCGTCGCCGGCAAGATCTACGAGAGCCTGCTGACCTACTCCACCGATCTGAAGCCCCAGCCCGGCCTGGCCAAGTCGTGGGACGCCTCGCCCGACGGCCTGTCCTACACCTTCCACCTGCAGGACAACGTCAAGTGGCATGACGGCAAGCCCTTCACGTCCGCGGACGTGGTGTTCTCGCTGGCGGACATGCTGCCCAAGACCCATGCGCGCGCCCGCGTGATCCTGAACAAGTTCGTGGAATCGGTGCAGGCGCCGGACGCGAAGACGGTCGTCGTCAAACTGAAGACGCCCTTCCCGGCCTTCATGCTGATGTTCGAACCGGGCTTTGCGCCCATGATGCCCAAGCACATCTATGCCGGCACCGACTACATGACCAATCCCGCCAACCAGAAGCCGGTCGGCACGGGCCCGTTCATGTTCAAGGAATGGAAACGCGGCGAATACATCAAGCTGACCCGCAACCCCGACTACTGGAAGCCCGGCAAGCCCTATCTGGATGAACTGGTGTTCAACGTCATCCCCGACTCGGCCTCGCGCGCGGTGGCTTTCGAGCGCGGCAGCGTGGACGTGCTGCGCGGCGGCGACGTGGACAACGTCGACATCAAGCGCCTGCGCGCCCTGCCCAAGGTCGAATACACCACGGCCGGCTGGGAGATGTTCTCGCCCCAGGCCTACCTGATCTTCAACATGCGCAAGCCGCCCTTCGACAACCTGAAGGTGCGCCAGGCCGTGATGGCGGCCATCAACCGCAACATGGTGGTCAACAACATCTTCTTCGGACTGGGCAAGGTGTCCACCAGCCCCTTCGTCACCACCGAGATGTTCTATGACAAGAACATGCCGCCGCTGGCGTTCGACATGAAGAAGGCGCGCGCGCTGATCAAGGAATCCGGCATCAAGCCCGAGGACTACACGATCCGCCAGCTGAGCTTCCCCTACGGCTCCACCTGGGACCGCCTGGGCGAATACACCAAGCAGGCGCTGGAGCAGCTGGGCTTCAAGGTCAACCTGGAAGCCACCGACGCCGGCGGCTGGGCCAGCCGCACGGGCAACTGGGACTTCGACATGACGACCACCTTCACCTACCAGTACGGCGATCCCGCGCTGGGCGTGCAACGGCTGTATGTCTCGTCGAACATCGTCAAGGGTTCGCCCTTCGCCAACGTGCAGGGCTACAGCAATCCGGAGACCGACAAGCAATGGGAGGCGGCCGCTTCCGAGGTGGATCCCGCCAAGCGCCAGGAGCTCTACACCAAGCTGCAGACCACGCTGGTCAATGAGATCGCCAACGGCTTCCTGGTGGACATGGAGTTTCCGACGCTCTACCGCGGCAACGTCAAGAATCTGGTCAAGACCGCCATCGGCCTGAACGAGAGCTTCGACGACGTGTACATCGAAAAGTAAGCGCCGCAGGACGCCGCCGCGGCAGGCTTGCCGCGGCGGCGGATGCCGGCCGGACAACGGCTGCCCCAGGCAGGCCGCGCCCGACCAGAGAGGACCCCGAGCATGAAATTCCTGTCTTTCCTCGTTTCCCGCATCGGCAAGGCCCTGGTGGTCGTGCTGGGCGTGGTGATCATCAATTTCTTCCTGATCCGCCTGGCCCCCGGCGACCCCGCCGCCGTGCTGGCGGGCCAGGCCGGCGCGGGCGACGCCGCCTACGTCGAACAATTGCGCGTGGCCTTCGGCCTGGACAAGCCCATCCTGACCCAGCTGATGCTGTACCTGAAGGGCGTGGTGCAACTGGACCTGGGTTTCTCGTACCGCAACCATGTGCCGGTGCTGGACCTGATCCTGGAACGCCTGCCCGCCACCTTCCTGCTGATGTCCTGCGCCTTCGTGTTCTCCATCGTGCTGGGCGTCTTCCTGGGCGTGGTGGCGGCCAAGGCCCGCTACCGCAACAAGCGCCGCTGGATCGATAGCTCCGTCATGACGGGCGCGCTGGTGCTGTACGCCACGCCGCTGTTCTGGCTGTCGCTGATGGGCATCCTGCTGTTCTCGGTGGTGCTGGGCTGGCTGCCGGCCTTCGGCATGGAGACCGTGGGCGCCAACCTGAAGGGCTGGGCGCGCGCGGGCGACATCGCCCAGCACCTGATCCTGCCCACCGTGACGCTGGGCTGCTTCTTCATGGCGGTCTACGTGCGGCTGACCCGCGCCTCCATGCTGGAAGTGATAGGCATGGATTTCGTCAAGACGGCGCGCGCCAAGGGCGTAAGCCCCGGCCGCGTGATCCGCGCCCACGTGCTGCGCAATGCGCTGCTGCCGGTCATCACCTTCGCCGGCATCCAGCTGGGACAGATGGCGGGCGGCGCGGTGCTGACCGAAACCGTGTTCGCCTGGCCCGGCATCGGCAGGCTGATGTTCGACGCGCTGCTGCAGCGCGACTACCAGCTGCTGCTGGGCATCTTCCTGGTCACCTCCATCATGGTGGTGGTGTTCAACCTGCTGACCGACGTGCTGTACCGACTCATCGATCCGCGCATCGGCGCGGGCGCGCAGCAAGGAGCCGCCGCATGAAGTCATTTGCCCGGCGCTACATGCGCAACTACGGAGCGGTGGCCGGACTGGCCATCATGCTGGTCGTGATCGTCGTGGCCCTGGCCGCGCCGCTGCTGTATGAAGAATCCCCCTGGATGATGGTGGCGGATCCGCTGATTCCGCCGTTCACCAATGCCGACTACCCCTTCGGCACCGACATGCTGGGCCGCGACATCACGGCCGGGCTGGTCTGGGGCGCCCGGGTCTCGCTGATGGTGGGCCTCTTGTCGACCGCCGTGGCGCTGGTCTTCGGCATCGTGGTCGGCTCGGTGGCGGGTTACTGCGGCGGCCGGGTGGACGACGCGCTGATGCGCTTCACCGAGTTCTTCCAGACCATCCCGCAGCTTGCCATGGCCGTGGTGCTGGTGGCGATCCTGAGTCCATCCGTCTATTCCATCATGGGGGCCATCGCGGTGGTGTCGTGGCCGCCGGCCGCGCGGCTGGTGCGCTCGGAGTTCATGACGCTCAAGCAGCGCGAGTTCGTGCAGGCCGCCATTGTCATCGGGCAGACGCCGGCCCGCATCGTCGGCACGCAGATCCTGCCCAACGCCATGTCGCCCATCATCGTGTCGGCGTCGTTCATGGTCGCCACCGCGATCCTGACGGAATCGTCGCTGTCCTTCCTGGGACTGGGCGACCGCAACCTGATGAGCTGGGGCTTCATGATCGGCGCGGCCCGCACCATGATCCGCGAAGCCTGGTGGATGAGCGTCTGGCCCGGCGTGGCGATCCTGCTGACCGTGCTGGCCATCAACCTGATCGGCGAAGGCCTGAACGATGCCCTCAACCCGCAGCTGCGCAAGCGCGGCGAATAGGAGGACGGCATGAACGCTTCCACTCCTTTGCTATCCATCCAGAACCTGAGCATCGCCCTGCCCAAAGGCGGCGACCGCCCTTATGCCGTGCAGGACGTGTCGTACGACATCCGCGCCGGCGAGATCCTCTGCATCGTCGGCGAATCGGGCTCGGGCAAGTCCATGAGCGCCAACGCCATCATGGGCCTGCTACCCGACTACCTGACGCCGCAGCAGGGCCGCATCCTGTTCCGCGGCCAGGACCTGCTGCGGCAGGACGAAGCCACGCTGCAAGCCATGCGCGGCAAGGACATGGCGATGATCTTCCAGGAGCCCCTGTCGGCGCTCAACCCGCTGATGACGGTAGGCGAGCAGATCAGCGAAGTCATGCGCGTGCATAACGCGTATCCGGGCGCGCAGCGCATGGCCCGCACGCTGGAGCTGCTGGCCTTCGTAGGGCTGCCCGACCCCGCCACGCTTTACCACGTCTACCCATTCCGCCTGTCGGGCGGACAGCGCCAGCGCGTGATGATCGCCATGGCCCTGGCGCTGGAGCCTGCACTCCTGATCGCCGACGAACCGACCACCGCGCTGGACGTCACCACCCAGGCGCAGATCCTGGCGCTGATCGCCCGCATCCAGAAAGAGAAAGGCATGGGCGTGATGTTCGTCACCCATGACTTCGGCGTGGTGGCCGAAATCGCGCACCGGGTCGCCGTGATGGAAAAAGGCGTCCTGGTCGAACAGGGGCCGGCGGACGAAGTGCTGAACCGGCCCCGCCACCCCTACACGCAACGCCTGATCGCGGCCGTGCCGCACCGCCGTGGCGCCGAGCGCGAGTCCGCCCCGCACGACCAGCCCGTGCTGGACGTGCGCGACTTGAAGAAGACCTACGTGGTGGGCCGCGGCTGGCTGGGCGGCAAACGCGAGGTTCACGCGGTCGACGGCGTCAGCTTCAGCGTGCGGCGCGGCGAGACGCTGGGCATCGTGGGCGAATCGGGCTCGGGCAAGTCCACCATCGGCAAATGCCTGCTCAAGCTGGTGGGCATCAACGGCGGGCAGTTGATCTTCAACGGCCAGGACATCGCCGCCATGCCGGAATCGCGCTTCCGGCCGCTGCGCCACGACATCCAGATGATCTTCCAGGATCCGTTCGCCTCGCTCAACCCGCGCCATACCGTAGGCCGCATCATCAGCGACGGCCCCGTCGCCAACGGCGTGCCACGCGCCCAGGCCGAAGCGCGGGTGCGCGAGCTGCTGTCGCTGGTCGGGCTGGACCCGTCGGCCTTCGATCGCTATCCCAACCAGTTTTCGGGCGGACAGCGCCAGCGCATCGGCATCGCGCGCGCGCTGGCGCTGGAGCCCAAGGTGCTGGTGGCCGACGAATCAGTGTCGGCGCTGGACGTCTCGGTTCAGGCGCAAGTACTGCAGCTATTGCACGATTTGCAGCAACGCCTGAAGATCGCACTGGTCTTCATCACCCATGATTTGCGCGTGGCGGCCCAGATCTGCAATTCCGTGCTGGTCATGCATCGCGGCAAGGTGGTCGAGTACGGCTCGCCCGCGCAGATCTTCGACAACCCGCAACACGCCTATACGCAGCAGCTGATCGCCGCGGTCCCCGGCCAGCACTGGGACCCGACCAAGGCGCAAGCGGCCTGAAGCGCACAAGAATATTCATACTTCCAAGGAGAACGCCCCATGCAACGCCCCGCCGCCATACCGACCGTGCAGATCGACAATGACATGGTCACCGTCACCGAATGGCGCTTCCCGCCCGGCGGCGAAACGGGATGGCACCGCCATGGAATGAACTACGTGGTGGTCCCGCAGACCACCGGCCCGCTCTTGCTGGACACGCCCGACGGCGAAATCACCAGCCAGCTCACCACCGGCGTGGCCTACTACCGGCCCGTGGGTGTAGAGCACAACGTGATCAATCCCGGCGACACGGAGTTCGTGTTCGTCGAAATCGAACTCAAGCACGCATAACGCCAGCGAGGGCAGCCATGAAGGCGTTTTTCTCGGAAGAGCAGCTGCTGCATACGCCGCGGCAGTTCATGCGGCTTGGGCGCATCAGCGCGCCCACCGATCTGCCGGCACGGGCGGAAAGCCTGCAAGGCGCGCTGGCCGCGCGCGGCATCCGCGTCCAAGCGCCGGCTGACTACGGCCGCAAGCCGCTGCAGGACATCCACAGCCGGGACTACCTGGACTATCTGGAATCGGCCTATGCGCGCTGGCAGGCCCTGCGCTCGCCTGGCGTGGATCCGGGCCCCGAAGTGCTGCCCAATCTTTCGCCGTACTACAACGGCCGCATCGAGCTGGCTGGCCGCGGCCCCTGCCCGTCGCCCTCCATCGTGGCCCAGACCGGCTACTACCTGAGCGATCTATCGTGTCCCATCGGGCCGCAGACCTGGCGCTCGGCGCTGCGCTCCACGCATAGCGCGGTGGCCGCCGCCGACCACGTCGCCAGCGCCGGGGGCATGGCCTATGCCTTGTGCCGGCCCTCGGGCCACCATGCCCACCGCGACCGCGCGGGCGGCTTCTGTTATCTGAACAGCAGCGCGGCCGCGGCCAGCCGGTTGCTTCAGACCTGGTCCAAGGTGGCGGTGCTGGACGTCGACGCCCACCATGGCGATGGCACGCAGAACATTTTTTATCAGCGCGGCGACGTCATGACGGTATCCCTGCACGCCGACCCCGCCGGCTACTACCCCTTCTATACCGGCTATGCGCATGAGCGCGGCTACGGCGCGGGCGAAGGCTGCAACCTGAACCTGCCGCTGCCGCACGGTTCGGGCAACGACTCCTTCCTGCGGGCGCTGGATACGGCGCTCGCCGCCCTGACCGGCTATGCGCCGCAGGCGGTGGTGCTGGCCCTGGGCTTTGACACCTACAAGGACGATCCCATCAGCGTGCTCAAGCTCGACATCGATGCCTACCGCGACATCGGCGCGCGCGTCGCCAGCCTGGGACTGCCCACCGTGATCGTGCAGGAAGGCGGCTACATGGTCGAGGCCATCGGCCCGGCTCTGGACGCGTTCCTGCAGGGCGCGGGCCAGGCGGCAGCCTGAGTCCTCCCGCCCACATGAGCTCCGTTCCCATCGCGTTACCCTCGCCCGCCGCCGCGCGCCAGACGGGCATCCTGCTGTTCTTCGCAGCGTTGGTGGCCTTTGCCACCTTCGATGCGGGGTCCAAGCACATGCTGGCGCGCTACCCTGCGCCCTTCCTGAACATCATGCGCTATTCGGCGGTGGCCGTGCTGGCGGTGGCGCTGTTGTGGCGGCACCGCGGCGGACTGCGTCTGCGCGATGCGCCCGAAAAGCCGCTGTTGATCCTGCGTGGCCTGCTGCTGGCCACGGTCGGTACCTGCTTCATGACGGCGCTGATCTGGATGCCGCTGTCGGAAGCCACCGCCATCTACTTCACATCGCCTCTGATCATGGTGGCGCTGTCGCCCTGGCTGCTGGGCGAGCGGGTGCGACCCGCCCAGTGGACAGCGGTGGCGGCGGGCTTTGGCGGCATGCTGCTGATCGTGCGGCCGGGCTCCAACCTGCCGTGGCTGGGCACGCTGCTGATGGCGGTGTCCGCGGTCAGTTACGCAGTGTTCCAGGTGCTGACGCGCAGGCTCTCGGGCAAGGTGCCCGGGCCCATCCAGTATGCCTACACGGCCTTCATCTGCCTCGTCGTCACCGGGCTGCCCGCGCCCTTCTTCCTGCCGGATCCGTGCCCGGATCTCGCCGACATGCTTTTCATCGTCGGCTTGGGCGCCTGCAGCGGATTGGCGCAGATCTTTCTGATATCCGCCTTCCAGCGCGTGGCGGCGGCGACCCTGGCGCCCCTGAACTACTTCCAGCTGCTGCTGGCGGTGCTGTTCAGCACCTTCTGGTTCCAGCGCCCGCCCGATGGGCTGGCCCTGGCCGGCATGGGGTTGATCATCGCCTCCGGCGTCTTCCTGGCGCTGCGCCGGGGCTGAGGCTTGGCGTTCAGCTGGTTTCGCGCTGCACCAGCTTGAAGCCCAGGTCCACATGGCGCTCGGCGACGGCCTCGCCGGCCAGATGGCGCATCAGCAGGCCCGCGGCCGATACGCCGATCTGGTAGCGCGGCGTGGCGATGGTCGACAGCGGCGGCGTGGTCCAGGCCGTGCCCGCCACATCGTGGAAGCCGACGATGGCCATGCGTTCCGGCACCGGCACGCCCAGCCTTCCGCACTGGAACACCGCCCCCTGGGCCAGGTCATCGTTGCAAAAGAACAGCGCATCGCAGTCGGGATGACGTTCGCGCAGCGCTTCCAGCAGCGAGGCTCCCAGGCCGATGGATGATTTCTCCGGCGTCATGATTTCCAGCGCCGCGTCATACAGGCCCGCATCCCGCAGCGCCTGGCGGCAGCCTTCGCAGCGGCGCAGCGACCTCGGATCCAGTTGCGCGCCGACGATGCCGATACGGCGGTAGCCCCGCTCCACCAGATGGCGGCCCGCGGCATAGCCGGAATCGAATTGCGAAAAACCCACGCTCATGTGCTCGCCGCCGTCCAGCGTCTCGATCGTGTGCACGGTGGGAATGCGCTGCGTGTCCAGCAGGTCCCATACGCCAGGGTTGTGGTCGATGCCGGTCAGGATCAGGCCGTCGGGCGCGTGCTGCAGGTACTTGCGCAGCAGAGCCTCCTCCTCGTCCAGCGAATAGCCGGTCACGCCGATCAGCATGTGGTAGCCGTGCCGGTCCAGCTCTTCCTTGATCCCCGCGATGATGTCGACGAACACCACGTTGCTCAGCGACGGAATCAGCGCCACGATGGTCTGCGAACGCGCCGACGCCAGCGCGCTGGCCGCATGGTTGGGCACGTAGCCCAGTTCCTGGCACACCCGCGCGATGCGCAGCCGCAGTTCTTCCGCCACCTTGTCCGGCGTGCGCAAGGCGCGCGATACCGTGATCGCGCTCACGCCCACGCGACGCGCGACATCCTGCATGGTGACGCGGCCGGCGCGTGAACTGCGGGGTTTACGGATGGACATCGGTCCTCGGCATGGGTTGGTGAGCGCGTAGTCTGACGCAAAAAACTGGGGCTTGCCAAACGCAAAATGTTAGCGCTAACATTTCGCACAGCATAACCCTAAAAAATTCCGGGAAACGGATAGGAGACAAGCATGCAAGCTTCCCCACCGGGGCGGCCTGGCGGCACGCCGCTGGCCCGCGCCGCCAATTGGTGCTTCGCGCTGCAGACCTGGCTGATGGTGACCTGTCTGGCCGTCATGGTGGTGCTGCTGTTCGGCAACGTCGCGCTGCGCTACCTGTTCAACTCCGGCATCAACGTCTCTGATGAGATCTCGCGGCTGGCCTTCGTCTGGATGATCTTCCTGGGCTCGGTGATAGCGCTGCGCTCGCATCAGCACATCGGCGTCACCATGCTGGTCGAACGCTTCGGCCCCGCTGCCCGTCGCGCCTCGCACGTGTTCTGCCAGTTGCTGACGCTGTGGGTGCTGTGGCTGATGGCCGAGGGCAGCTGGACCCAGACCGTCATCGGCCTGGACACCGTGCTGCCTGTCACCGGCATGTCGCTGGCGGTGTTCAACGCCGCGGCCCTCTATGCGGCCGCCGCCATGGGCATCCTGACCTTGATCGATCTGGTGCGCGTCCTTGCGGGCGGGCCCTTGCCGGCGGAATCCAGCCCCGAAGACCCGCTGGTCTGACGGCTCCGCCTCCAACTCCCCTACCCCGCCCGGACGCCCGCAATGATCCTGACCGTTTTCCTGCTCGTGCTGCTGGGGCTGATCGCCCTGGGCATGCCTATCGCCTTCGCGCTGCTGCTCAGCGCGATCGCCATGATGTTCCAGCTGGACTTTTTCGATACCCAGATCCTGGCGCAGAACATGCTGTCTGGCGCCAACAGCTTCACCCTCATGGCGGTGCCGCTGTTCATGCTGGCCGGCGAACTGATGAACGCCGGCGGCATTTCGCGCCGTATCGTCAATCTGGCCAGCACCTTCGTGGGCCATATCCAGGGCGGCCTGGGCTACGTGGCCATCTTCGCCAGCGTGCTGCTGGCCGCGCTGTCCGGCTCGGCCGTGGCCGACGCCGCGGCGCTGGGCTCGCTGCTCATCCCCATGCTGCGCGAAAGGGGCTACGACGCGGGCCAGGCCTCCGGGCTGATCGCGGCCGGCGGCATCATCGCGCCCATCATTCCGCCCTCGATCTCGTTCATCATCTTTGGCGTCGCCACCAACGTGTCGATCACCAAGCTGTTCTTCGCCGGCATCGCGCCCGGACTGATGATGGGCCTGACCCTGGTCGCCGTATGGACCTGGGTGGCGCGTAAGCATGGCAGCATCAAGCCCTCGCCGCGCGAACCCTGGAGCAAGCGCTGGAAGGCGCTGCGCGAATCGCTATGGGCCCTGATGCTGCCCGTCATCATCATCGGCGGCTTGCGCGGCGGCATCTTCACGCCGACCGAGGCGGCCGTCGTCGCCGCGGTCTACGCGCTGCTGGTCAGCCTGTTCGTCTACCGCGAAATCGGCGTGCGCGACCTGGCGCCGCTCTTCATCAACGCCGCCAGCACCACCGCCATCGTCATGTTCCTGGTGGCCGCCGCCATGGTCTCGTCCTACATGATCACTCTGGCCGACATGCCGCAGGACCTGATCGCGCTGCTGGAACCCGTGCTGGACCAACCCAAGCTGCTGATGTTCGCCCTGCTGGTGCTGCTGACGCTGGTGGGCACGGTGATGGACCTGACGCCCACCATCCTGATCCTGGCGCCGGTGCTGATGCCGGTGGTCACCAAGGCCGGGATCGACCCCGTCTACTTCGGCGTGATGTTCGTCATGGTGGGTTGCGTGGGCCTGCTGACGCCGCCGGTGGGCACCGTGCTCAACGTGGTTTGCGGCGTCGCCCGCATCAATATGGAAACCATCTGCAGGGGCGTGTGGCGCTATGTCGTCGCCTACACGCTGCTGCTGATCCTGCTGGTGATCTTCCCCGAGCTGATCACCGTCCCCGCACGCTGGATGCATTAGAAAAACCCCAAGGAGGAGCACCATGATCACCCGTTTCAAGACCCGCATTCTTGTCCTGGCGACGGCGCTGTCCTGCGCCGTCGCCGGCGTCGCGTCCGCCGCCGACGTCAAACCTCGCCTGATCCGTTTCGGCTATGGCCTGAACGAGGAAAGCGTCCAGGGGCGCGCCGCGCGCCACCTGGCGCAGGAGCTGGAAAAAATCAGCGGCGGCAAGCTCAAGATGAAGACCTTCGGCTCGGCCAACCTGGGCTCGGACGAGCAGATGCAAAGCGCGCTGGTGGGCGGCGTGCAGGAAATGATGGTGGGGTCCACCGCGCCCCTGGCCGGCATGGTCAAGGAGTTCGGCGTGTTCGACCTGCCCTTCCTCTTCAACAGCGAAAAGGAAGCGGACGCCGTGCTGGACGGGCCTCTGGGCCAGGACATGCTGAAAAAGCTGGAAGCCAAGGGCATCATCGGCCTGGTCTATTGGGAAAACGGCTTTCGCAACATGACCAACTCCAAGCGCCCCATCGCGCGCGCGGAAGACCTGCAAGGCATCAAGCTGCGCGTGATGCAGAACCAGATCGCATTGGGCGTCTTCAATACGCTGGGCGCCAACGCCGTGCCCATGCCGTTCTCCGAGCTGTTCACCGCGCTGGAAACCCGCACCGTGGACGGCCAGGAAAACCCCATCACCACCATCCAGAGCAGCAAGTTCTACGAGGTTCAGCCCTATCTGACCATCACCCGCCACGTCTACACGCCCTGGGTGGTGCTGGCGTCCAAGAAATGGTGGGACACCCTGTCGCCGGAAGAACAGAAGCTGATCCGCCAGGCGGCCGCATCCTCGCGCGACTTTGAGCGCCAGGACAGCCGTGCGGACTCCCAAAAGGCCATGACCACGCTGGAAAAGGCCGGCATGAAGATCAACACGGTCTCGCCCGAAGAGATCGCGCGCATGCGCCAGAAGGTGCAGCCGGTGGTCGACAAGTACACGCAGGACCTCGGCCCAGAGCTGGTCAAGCAGCTCAACGACGAGATCCAGAAGGCGCGCAACTAAGCCTTTGCGGCCCGCACGCGCGCCGGGCCGCCACGCAACCGCTGTAAACGAGAATCCCATGTCCCAGACTCCCCGCAAGCTGCGCAGCCAGAAGTGGTTCGACGATCCGGCCCACGCCGACATGACGGCCATCTATGTCGAGCGCTACCTCAACTACGGCCTGACGCGCCAGGAACTGCAATCTGGGCGGCCGATCATCGGCATCGCTCAGACCGGCAGCGACCTGGCGCCCTGCAACCGGCATCACCTGGCGCTGGCCGAGCGCATCAAGGCCGGCATCCGCGACGCGGGCGGCATCCCCATGGAGTTTCCCGTGCACCCGCTGGCCGAACAGGGCCGGCGCCCCACCGCCGCGCTGGACCGGAACCTGGCCTATCTGGGCCTGGTAGAGATCCTGCACGGCTATCCGCTGGACGGCGTGGTCCTGACCACCGGCTGCGACAAGACCACGCCCGCCTGCCTCATGGCCGCGGCCACCGTGGATATTCCCGCCATCGTGCTGTCCGGCGGGCCGATGCTGGACGGCTGGCACGACGGCCAGCGCGTCGGCTCCGGCACGGTCATCTGGCATGCGCGCAATCTGATGGCCGCGGGCAAGCTGGACTACGAAGGCTTCATGACGCTGGCCACGGCGTCGTCGCCGTCCGTCGGCCACTGCAACACCATGGGCACGGCGCTGTCGATGAACTCGCTGGCCGAAGCGCTGGGCATGTCGCTGCCCACCTGCGCCAGCATTCCCGCGCCGTACCGCGAGCGCGGCCAGATGGCCTACGCCACCGGGCTGCGTATCTGCGACATGGTGCGCGAGGACTTGCGCCCGTCCCACATCCTGACGCGGCAGGCTTTCGAGAACGCCATCGTCGTGGCCTCGGCGCTGGGCGCCTCCAGCAACTGCCCGCCGCACCTCATCGCCATGGCCCGCCACGCCGGCATCGACCTGAGCCTGGACGACTGGCAGCGCTTGGGCGAAGACGTGCCGCTGCTGGTCAACTGTGTACCTGCGGGTGAGCATCTGGGCGAAGGCTTTCACCGCGCGGGCGGCGTCCCGGCGGTGTTGCACGAACTGGCGGCAGCAGGCCGCCTGCATACCGATTGCGGCACCGTGTCCGGCAAGACCATCGGCGAGATCGCGGCTACGGCCAAGACCAACAATGCGGACGTCATCCGCAGCTGCGACGCGCCGCTCAGGCATCGCGCGGGATTCATCGTCCTCTCGGGCAACTTCTTCGACAGCGCCATCATCAAGATGTCGGTCGTCGGCGAAGCCTTCCGCCACGCCTATCTGTCGGAGCCCGGTTCAGAGAACGCCTTCGAGGCGCGCGCCATCGTCTTCGAAGGCCCCGAGGACTACCACGCGCGCATCGAAGACCCCGCCCTGAACATCGACGAGCACTGCATCCTGGTGATCCGCGGCGCCGGCACCGTCGGCTACCCCGGCAGCGCGGAAGTGGTCAACATGGCGCCGCCCTCGCATCTGCTCAAGCGCGGCATAGACTCCCTGCCCTGCCTGGGCGACGGCCGCCAGAGCGGCACCTCGGCCAGCCCTTCGATCCTGAACATGTCGCCGGAAGCCGCGGTGGGCGGTGGCCTCGCGCTGTTGCGCACGGGCGACCGCATCCGCGTCGACCTGAACCAGCGCACGGTCACCGCCCTGGTGGATGAAACAGAAATGGAACGCCGCAAGCTGGAGCCGCCCTACCAGGCGCCGGAATCTCAGACGCCGTGGCAAGAGCTATACCGGCAACTGGTCGGCCAGCTTTCAACCGGCGGCTGCCTGGAGCCCGCCACCTTGTATCTGAAGGTCGTGGAAACACGGGGCGATCCCCGGCATTCGCATTGACGCCGGCGGCTACCGCGCTTGTCCGCTGCCGGCCTGCGGCGTCGGCCGCGTGACGACGTAGGCCGCGCTAGCCAGGAAGAACACGGCCACACCGGCGGCCAGCATCCAAGACGGATGCGCGCCCCACCAGAACAGCATATAGCCCAGCGCCATGCCCAGGCAGGCGTAGGTCTTGCCCTTGCGCGATACGGCGCCCTGATCCCGCCAGGCGCGCAGGGCGGGACCGTAGGTCGGGCTATCCAGCAGCCATTTCTCGAGACGCGGCGAAGAGCGCGAAAAGCAGGCCACCGCCAGGATCAGGAAAATGGTCGTAGGCATGACGGGCAGAAACGCGCCGATCACACCCAATGCCAGCATCAGGCAACCCAGGCAGAGCCACAGTACTCTCATCATGATGGGCAGCAGGATATCCCAGGTTTTCCGCTCGCTTCAAACGCGCCGCGCAAAGCGCCGGTTTTCCGGCCGCCGGTATGGGGCGGATCACTTGGCCGCGTCGCGGCAACAGTAGAGAATAATTTGGAATATATATTCACAAATTGGAATTATTGAATAAAAATCGAACGTGCGCGGGTCCCCGCGCTTCCCGTAGCAAGGAACTGCCATGCGCAACGCAAGCGATTTGCTGGAAGACTCTTACCGCCGCACCGACCGGGCGATGCTGCCTCTGCTCTGGCTGCTGTTTGCCGTCGGACTGTGCTTGGCCCCTCAATACGGACGCTGGGGCGCCGCCATCGGCGTCGGCTTGGCCGCCGCAGGCATACCGTCGCTGTTGATACTCTGGCGGCCCGGCCGCTTGAGTACCCGCCTGGTCGTGGCCTGTAGCCTGATGGTGCTGGCCGCGCTCCATATCCATCTGATGTCCGGCATGGCCGAGATCCATTTCGGCATCTTCGTGCTGCTCTCGCTGCTGCTGGCCTATCGCGACTGGCGCACCATCCTGTGCGCGGCCGTCGTCATCGCGCTTCATCACTTGTCCTTCAACTTCCTGCAGCAATGGGGCTACGGAACAATTTGCTTCACCGAGCCGAGCCTGCCCATGGTGCTGTTGCACGCAGCCTATGTGGTGGTGCAGGCTGCCGCGCTAGGCTGGCTGGCCTGGAAAATGGAACGGGCCGCGGTGGCGGCCGAGGAACTGGCCCGACTCAGTGCGCATATCGGCCGTGAGGCTGGCGTGTTCGACCTGCGCTTTGGCGGCATGAGCATGGACAGCAGCCTGGGCCGCAGCTTCAAGGCCACGATGGACGCCGTGCACCGGACCCTGAGCGGCGTAAGGAACACCGCCACCGCCCTTTCCGCCGCCTCGCGCGACATCATGCAGGACAACCAGCAGCTCGAAGAACGCACCCGGACCCAGGCCGACTCCCTGGAGCGGACCGTTGCATCGATGCGCGACCTGGCCGCCAACGTCCATGACAACGCCGGCAACGCCTTGCAGGCCCGGCAGCTGAGCGACGAAGCGCGGCGCATCGCGGACACGGGCAGCGCCGCGGTAGCGGGCGTGGCGACGGTGATGGGAGAAATCCAGCAGGAAGCCAACAAGATCTCCGAAATCACCGGCTTGATCGACAGCATCGCATTCCAGACCAACATCCTCGCCTTGAACGCGGCGGTGGAAGCAGCCCGCGCCGGTGAAAGCGGGCGAGGCTTCGCGGTCGTCGCCACCGAGGTCCGCGCGCTGGCCCAACGCAGCGCCAGCGCCGCGCGCGAGATCCGCACCCTGATCGACGGCTCGCTGGAGAAGACCAGCAGCGGTTTCCGCCAGGCCGACCATGCCGCCGGCGTGATCCGCGAAGTCGTGGCCAGCATCGAGCGCGTGGCCACCATCGTCGGTCAGATCGGCGACGCGGGCCGGGCCCAGAGTACGGACATCGACGAAGTCAACCAGGCCGTGACGCAAATGGACGAACTGACCCGGCAGAACGCGGCCCGGGTAGCCCAGGCCGCCGACGCCTCGGCGGCCCTGCAATCGCAGGCGACCGAGCTGCTGCAAGCCGTGGGCGTATTCCGCCTGCAGGATGAACGGCAGCCGCAAGCGCAGTCCGCCCCGAGGGCGGCCGCTCCAGCGCGCACCGCGCCGCTGGCGCTGGCGAGCGGCTGAGACCCGGATTTGCGCGAAACGCCTGCCGCCAGCAGGCGCTTCACCGTCCTTTGCAGGGCCGGACTTTCATGGAAGAATCATTGTCTCCCATGGCTCCAGCCCCCAACGACCATGACTCCCTTTGCTTCCATACTCGCTATCCTCGGTGCGCTGTGGCTCGGAGCCATGCTGCCGGGACCAAGCTTCATCATCGTCGCGCGCAAGGCCATCGGCCAGTCCCGCTGGGACGGCCTGGCCTCGGCCTTCGGCATGGGCGCAGGCGGCATGCTGTTCGCCGGCCTGGCGCTGGCGGGGCTGTATTCCCTGTTGCAAAGCGTGGAATGGCTGTACGTCGCGCTGAAAATCGCGGGCGGCGCCTATCTGCTTTACGTGGCTGCCGGCATCTGGCGCAACGCCAGGCAGCCTTTTGCCATGCCCGGCAGCAGCGCGCCAGCATCACGCAATGGAGGTCGTTCCTTCTGGATCGGTCTCACGACCCAGTTGAGCAACCCCAAGACGGCCATCTGGTATGGCAGCATCTTCGCCGCGCTGCTGCCTCAGCATCCGCCGGCATGGACCTATTTCGCGCTGCCGCCCCTGGTGTTCCTGGTCGAATTCGGCTGGTATGCGATCGTGGCGCTCTGTTTTTCGACCAAGGGCCCGCGCGAGGTTTATCTACGGGCGAAGCAATGGATAGACCGGGCAGCGGCGGGCGTTATTGCCGCGCTGGGCTTGCGGCTGATTCTTAATGCGCCCAAAAACGGAATCTAGGAAAAGTCGGGTTTCCGATGCGCAACACGAGCAGCCGCAGCAGATAGAAGCCACGCCGCGGGTGGCGCTTCCCTGCAGACAGGCAAGAACTTACCGCAGCTTTTGCTGATAGAGCTCTTGCGCGCCTTCCAATGAGGCGCGCATTCCGTAAATCGTGCCTCCGCCGCCGCGGCTGAACCATAGTTCGTACTGCCACATCCCGTCCACGAAGACCCGGGAGATCGTCCAGCCCGCTGGCCCTTGCCAGTAATAGTCGTCCCGCTGCGTCCATTCCTCATCGATCATGCTTCGTCCCCTCTCGGCCGAAACCGGGCCGAATTGCGCTGCTGCCGACCTCAAATATACTGTATTTTTATACAGCATATTGAGCCGCAGCATGACGGCCTAGGGGGTATCGAGAAGGCTGACGGATGCAGGTATTCCCGGGCTCAGCCCGGCAGGCGGTTACGCAATCTGCATCTCACGCCGCGCCTGCTTGTCTGCATACATCAATTGATCTGCTTCCCTGAGGACGGCCTGCAGCGCGCTGGCCGATGGGTCGGCATTCACAATGCCAAAGCTCGCGCCGGCGTAGTGAAAACTGCAGTCGTCCAGGGTGTAGATGCCGCTGAGCAACGGGGCCAGGCGCGTGCGCATTGTTTCAACCACAGCATCAGCCGTCGGCCCTGACCTTGCGCCCAAGCCAACGACGACGAATTCGTCGCCCCCCCATCGACCCAGCACCTCTCCAGAACGCAGGCCTGCCGACAGACGTCGGCCAACCTCGATCAAGAATTTGTCGCCGATGTCGTGGCCGTAGGTATCGTTAATCGTCTTGAACCCATCCAGATCTATAAACGCGACTTGAACAGACCGCTGCGTCCGATTCGCCTCCGAGAAATACCGCTCCAACTCCGCCATGATCGCTCGCCGATTCGGCAAGCCGGTAAGCGCATCATGGTTGGCGGCATGCCGTTCATCCTGGCGGCGTCTCACCATTTGCGCGACCACATGGCTGGAGAGAAGGATCAGGACCAGACCGACCATCGCCACCAATCCCGTCGCCCAGATATGCCGCTTGCGCATGGGCGCCAAAGATTCCAGCGAGGCCAGCGTGATCAAGTGATATTGCCCATTAGCCAGCGCCTGCCGCCTCGCCAGATAGGGCCTGCCATCGATGAGCCAACGGCCGGATTGGATGGAGCCGGGTATGGCGCGAATATCCAGGGGTTCGCCGAGGTCTTCATCGCCATCGGAAGGCAGTACCGAATCGGCAGGTAAAAGGGCTGCGACATTACGCAGCATGAACGGCTCGGACGAAGCCGTGGTTACCCTTCCCTGGCGATTCACAACCAACGCGATATGTCGCCCGGCCAGGTAAAGCGCCACATCCGGCGCATCGAACTTTACCGTCACCGAGCCCTGCGGCATGTCATTCGAGTCTTCGATGCGGCTGGCGACGAAATACGATGGACTCTTGTTCAACCGGGCAATGCCGAAGTAACTGCCATAGCCATCACGCAATGCGTCTTCGAGATAAGCCCGACCCGAATAGATCATGCCGACGATGCTGTCGGGTTCCGCCCAGTTACTGGCCGTCACCGTATCGTCCGACATATTGTTCATATAAATGCGGGCGTATCGCAGATCGCTGGCCAGCTCATTCATGAAGTCGCCTACCCTGCGCACCAATGGATCCCGCGTGAACAGGGCCGCTCGCTGCTCTCGAGACAAGTCGGCTGCGCCGGGTGGATCCGTACGGTAACGGACGGCAAGCTGGATCACTTGGCCCTGGCGGGCCACCATGTTCGCTACGCTCACCATCTCGGTGAATAACCGATCCATGACGCGCGCAGTAATTCTTGCCTCGTATTCAGCGCTGGCGGCTAGGCTGTCCAGCCGCGATGCCTCCATTCCCTGCGACATCCAGCGTGCAATAGCTATCACCAACGCAAACCATGCCAGGGCCAGACCGAGCGTCACGCGACGCACGAGGGAATGGCCCTGCCGTTCACGTCTACCTTGTCGCGACAATTCTGCGCTCACAGGGTCCCCTGATTCAAACCAACGGCCTCAGGCAATCATCGGCCAATCCGCCAGTTGTACTGAAAGGAAATGTCTGGCGGCCGGTCAACGGAACGTGACCAAAATGTTCGGCCACACGCTAATGAATCGCCATATTTCCATTATGCGTGGCTTACTTCAATATGATTCGGCGATTCACCGCGAACTGCGCAGAACGCACAGGCTTGTGTAAATGCAGGGCTAACGGCTGGCGTCGATAGCTGAAGAGTTTTCGCGCCTTTGCCATTGCCCCGCGAAAACCATGCTTTGTGGCATGGCGCGCGGCATGCAACGGACGAAACCCAAACAAAAAAGCCGCCAGATCATTGATCTAGCGGCTTTCTCTTTGCCGTGCTTGACAGCACTTTGCAGGAATTTGGTAGGCGGTATTGGAATCGAACCAACGACCTCCACGATGTCAACGTGGCGCTCTAACCAGCTGAGCTAACCGCCTGCAAAGAAGAAGAATTATATAGTGCTTTTTTAAACTATGCAAATCGTCTGGCAAGATTTTTTGCATTATCTATTGCGCTTCGAAGTTTGCGGCGTTTGCGAGGTTTACTTTCGCATGCCTTCAAGCTTGTCTGCGCAACGCGTTTTGAAGTGCCAGTTCCTGAGAACCTTGGACGCCGCTTTTCAGCCTTGCCCCACTACTTCAAACCGCCTGCACCGCACTACTAATTTCCCTTCAGCTTCGCGTCTGCCGCTTGCGCCGCAGCAACGAAGAACGAGATTCTATCAGAACTTTTAATTCCTTGCTCAAGCTCCACGCCGCTACTTACATCGACCGCCCAAGGCCTGACCAATTCCACGGCCTGCCCGACGTTTTCCGCGTTCAAGCCGCCCGACAGGATCAGGGGCCGAGACACCGGATCGGCCCTCACTTCGTCAAGCAACGCGTAGTCGAAACCATGACCGCTGCCACCGTAGCCCGCGCTGTAGCTGTCGAACAGCCAGCCCGCGGCTTCGCCATAGGCGCGGCATGTGGAGGCCAGGTTTTCCGCGGTGTCCAGGCCGGGCGCGCCGGCACGGAATGCCCGCAAAAAACGATGACCGTAGTGCGCGCAGTCCTGCGGCGTTTCATCGCCATGGAACTGCAGCAGCTCCGGCTTGACCTGGTCCAGCACGGCCTGCACCTCGGCCTCTTGCGCATTCACGAACAAGGCCACCACGTCGACAAAGGCGGGCACCATGCGCCGCAACTGGGCTGCGCGCGTCGGCGTCAGGCAACGCTTGCTCTTGGGGTAAAACACAAAGCCGATCGCATCGACGCCCGCCGCGACGGCGGCGTCGATATCCTGTTCCCGGGTCAATCCACAGATCTTGATGCGTGTGCGCATGAAACTCTTCGCTGGCTTGGCCGCCCTGCGCGGCCGGTCGAATCAGTATATCCGGCGTGCAGGCAGCGCCTACGCGCCGGGCTGACCCACGGTGGCCACGAGATTGTCGAAGCTGCCCTCGGCCAGACGGAACCAGGGCGTTTCCTTGTCGCGAAACGCCGCCATGCTGTCGTACAGCTTCTTGAACATGGGATCCTTGGCGCTCATTTCCTGGTAGGCGGCCAGCGAGGCTTCGTAGCTCGCCTGCAGGACCGGCTTGGGAAACGCTTTCAACTGCGCGCCGCGCGACACCAGTCGGCGCAGCGCGTCCGGATTGCCCGCGTCGTACTTGGCGATCATGTTGGCAGTCGCCATACGGCATGCCAGCGTCAAAGCGGACTGATACGGCTTGGGCAGTTCGTCGTAGGCGTCCTGGTTCACATACAAGGATAGCTGCAGCGTGCCCGCCCACCAGCCCGGAAAGTAGTAATTCCTGGCAACTTTATAGAGCGCCAGGTTTTCATCGTCATAAGGGCCGATCCAAGCCACGGCGTCCACGACGCCCTGCTCCAGCGCGGCATAGGCTTCGGCCACGGGCACGTCCACGGGCGTGGCGCCCATCCGCGCCAGCACATGGCGGGCGAACCCGCCGGCCTTCACCTTGAGCCCGCGCAGGTCGTCCACGGTCTTGATTTCCCCGCGAAACCAGCCGCCCATCTGCGCGCCGGTATAACCGCAGGGAAAGTTCAGGATGTTGTACTTGTCGAACAGCACGCGCGTGAGCGCTAGGCCTTCCCCCTGCGTCATCCAGGCGTTCATCTGCCGCGTGTTCAGGCCGAACGGCACGCCGGCGTCAAAGCACAGCGCGGGGTCGACATCGAAGTAGCGGGTCGACGCCGTATGGCCACAATCGACGACGCGATGCTGCACGGCTTCCAGCACCTGCCCCGGCTGCACCAGGTCGCCGGCGGGAAAGATTTCGATGCTGAAGCGCCCGTCCGTCACCTCGTTCACGTAACGCGCCACGTCTTCGGCGCCGGCGAACAAGGTGGGAGACTCGTTGGGAAAACTGGAGGCCAGCCGCCAAGCGACCTTGGCTGGGGCTGCCACCACCGCCGGCGCTTCGGGCGCGGCGGCCGGAGCGGGCGGCGGGCTGGGCGGAGCCTCTTGCGGTCCCGCTGGCGGCGCCGACGGGGCCGGGCTGGCGTTTTCCTCGGCCAACGGAACTTCCTGCGCGAACGCCGGAGCGACCAGAGCGGCGCCGCCCAGGGCGGTCTGCTTCAAAAACGCGCGGCGTTGCATGACAAAAGCCTCCATCGGATACGGGCAGGCATCGCCGTTGCCGGCGGCATCCCTAATAGGTTTGAGTAAACGGCGACAGCAACTGCGATCCCCCGTCGAGCTCATCCAGGCCGAACTCTTCCGGATAATCGATGGCGGACAGGTACAGCCCATCGGGCGCGAAGGTCGGCGCGCCCCGCTTGCGGTCGCGCCAGGACAGCAACTGCGCCATCCAGTCCACCGATTCGCGCCCTTGCCCGATCTGCAACAGCGCGCCCATGATGTTGCGCACCATATGATGCAGGAAGGCATTGGCCTTCAGCGTGAACACCAGGAACGGCCCGCGCTCATCGATATCCAGCCGGTAGAGATGGCGCACAGGATGCTTGGCCTGGCACTGCGAGGAACGGAAGCTGGAAAAATCGTGCTCGCCCAGCAAGGCATTCGCCGCGGCCCGCATGGCATCGACGTCCAGCGGTTGAAAGCACCAGCCCGCCCGGCCCGCCCACAATGCCGGCCGCACCCGGCCGCGCCATAACAAATATACGTAGGTACGGGCGCGCGCGGAAAACCGCGCGTGGAATTCGTCCGATACCGGCTGCGCCCACTGGACTGAAATGCTGGGAGGCAGGAAAGCATTCACCCCCCGGACCCAGGACTCCATCCGGCGGTCGAGTTCAGTGTCCAGATGAATCACCTGCATCGCGCCGTGCACCCCGGTATCGGTGCGGCCGGCGCAGATCGTCGCCACCGGCCCTTCCACACCACAAAAACTGCCCAGGGCGGCCTCCAACGTGTCCTGCACCGTTTGCCGATGCGGCTGTGTCTGCCAACCCTGCCAGGCGGAGCCGTCGTACGCCAGCCCCAATGCAACTCTAGACATGTATCAAACCCGTGGCCCGCCGACACGGTGCGGTTCGTCCGTGGGCGGTTCGTCCAGGTCGAGATTGATGCTTCCGAGCTTGCGGTTCAGCGCCGCCGTATCCAGCGCTGGCTCGTTGAATTCGTAGGTTTCCTCGTCATCGTCCCCGCGCCGCGCACCGGCCCGGCGCAAGAGCCAGGCAATCGCGAATGCGATCAGCGCCAGCACTGCAGTGACGATAACGAGCAGATTGTCGGCCAGCCACCCGGGCATGTCCGAAGCGGAATCCTTGCCTGCCGGCGTGCCAGCGGCCTGATCTGGCGTAGATGCCCCAGAAGCGCCTGGGGCGCTCGAGGTGTTCGCAGGTCCTGCCGACCCTGTTGCGCCGGGCGTACCTGCTGCGCCCGGAGCGCCCGGCGTACCCGACGCGCCTGTCGCGCCCGAAGCGCCTGTTGCACCAGAAGCGCCTGTTGCACCAGAAGCGCCTGTTGCACCAGAAGCGCCTGCCGCACCCGAAGTGCCCGCCGCGCCAGACGCGCCTGTTGCACCCGAAGCGCCTGCTGCTCCCGAAGCGCCTGCCGCTCCCGAAGCGCCTGCTGCACCGGAAGCGCCTGTTGCACCCGAAGCGCCTGCTGCTCCCGAAGCGCCTGCTGCTCCCGAAGCGCCTGCCGCTCCCGAAGCGCCTGCCGCTCCCGAAGCGCCTGCCGCTCCCGAAGCGCCTGCTGCACCCGAAGCGCCTGTTGCACCCGAAGCGCCTGTTGCACCCGAAGCGCCTGCTGCACCCGAAGCGCCTGCTGCACCCGGAGCGCCTGTTGCACCCGAAGTGCCTGCCGCGCCCGGCGACGCCGCAGTACCAGGAGCGCCACCAGCGGCGCCTTGCTGTGCCACCGCCTTGTTCAAATCGTCGACGTTGCTTTGCAACTGGCTCACGCGCCCCTGGACATCGGCCATGGCGCGCTCAGTCGACGTCTTGGCATCGGCCTGCGCCTCTGCTTGTGCCGATGCGCTGTCTTGCGCCTGCCCCGAGGACAGCCGCACGCGATCCTGCGGCGGCGATGCGCTGGCCGCCCCGGCATCAGCAGGAGGCGCGACGCTGCCCGAAGCCGCGCCCTGCCCCTGGACCACGGAGGGATTCGCGCCGGCCGCCGCGCCGATGCGGGCTCGGTACTTCGCGAACGCCTCGGCATGTTCATTGAAGATGCGCCGCGCCTCGGCCGGATCCACCGCGCGCACGGTAGCCGCATCGGGAATCGTCAGCCTCTGGCCGGCTTTCACCAGATTCATATTGTTCTGGATGAAGGCCTCGGGATTGGCGCGCCACAAGGCCACCAGCATCTGATAGACCGATGCGTTGGGCACCGCATTGCGTTGCGCGATAGCGAAAAGATTGTCGCCGGACTTCACGTTGACCGAACGCGATCCCGCCGCGCGCCCCGGCGTGCCGACCGCAGCCGGCGTCACGTCAGCCGTCGTGCCGCGCAGCGGCACCAGAATGCTGACCTGCACCTGGCGCTGCCCGGAACTGGAGTTGATATTCAGCAGCAGATCAACCGCGCCGCTGGCCGGCGGCTGCGAGGCCCGCACGCGCAGATTCTTGCGCGTGGCGTCCAGGCCGTCCTCGACCCGGACCACCATGCTTGCCAGCGGAACCGGCGGCTTCAGACCTGCGCGTTGCCAGGAGGCCTCGTCAGCCACCGACACCTTGAGCGATGCGATTTCCTCGGGCGTGAGCTCCTGCAATCCCACCACCGCCTGCAGCGGCGCGCCCGGCACGGAAACCACCCGCGAATGCCCCACGCGCATGGCCATGGCGGTACTGCACACGCTTGAGCCAATCGCCAGCGCAATCGCCCACTGCAGGGCTTTTAAACGGCGGGCATGCTTCACTTGGCGCGAACGCTGGGTCATAAGCTGGAATTCCGTCTTGTAGTCGACTTGCGGGCTGGAGCCGGCTCACGCCATATCGGTGAGAACAGGCATCAATTCACGGGAAAAGTGTAATGGATCATGCGCATTTCACAAACCTGAAAGGCCCGGCCGCGTTTGCTGGCGGGCCTGTCCGCCGATACAGCACAGACTCTGCGCAAACGGCAAGGGCACCCTGAGGTGCCCTTGCTTGCCTTGCGCGCCTGGTCAGGCGGCGCCGAACGCCGCCTGCGACGGCATCAGGCTTCGGCCAGCGCAATGCGCAGCATGCGGCGCAGCGGCTCGGCGGCGCCCCACAGCAACTGGTCGCCCACGGTGAAAGCGCCCAGGTATTGCGAGCCCATCGACAGCTTGCGCAGGCGACCCACCGGAATGTCCAGCGTGCCGGTAACGGCGACCGGAGTCAGCGCGGAAACCGTGGCTTCCTTGGTGTTGGGCACGACCTTCGCCCACTGCGTGCCT
Source organism: Achromobacter sp. ACM02 (assembly GCF_014851605.1). NCBI lineage: Bacteria > Pseudomonadati > Pseudomonadota > Betaproteobacteria > Burkholderiales > Alcaligenaceae > Achromobacter > Achromobacter sp. ACM02. The sequence continues at coordinate 13,631 of NZ_JACUZY010000007.1, read as the reverse complement.
TCGGCGATCAGCGCTTCGATCTCGTCCAGCGGCACATCGCGCTTGAGCTTGATGGTCAGCGCCTGGCTGTGGCAGCGCATCGCGCCGATGCGCACGCACAGGCCGTCGATCGGCGTGGCGGGCGTGCCGAAGGCGGCGCCGCGGCCCAGGATCTTGTTGGTCTCGACCTCGCCCTTCCACTCTTCCTTGGACATGCCGTTACCCAGATCCTTGTCGATCCAGGGAATCAGGTTGCCGCCCAGCGGCACGCCGAAGTGCTCGTGGGGCAGCGCCGGGTCCTTTTGCTTGGCCAGCACGCCGCGGTCGATTTCCAGGATGGCCGACGCGGGATCGTCCAGCAGCGACTTGACCGATTGATTGATCTCGCCGAACTGGGTCAGCAGTTCGCGCATGTGTTGCGCGCCGCCGCCGGAAGCCGCCTGGTAGGTCATGGAGGTCATCCATTCGACCAGGTCGTTGTTGAACAGGCCGGCCAGGCCCATCAGCATGCAGCTGACCGTGCAGTTGCCGCCGATGAAGTTGCGCACGCCGCGCTTGAGCGCCGCGTCGATGACCGGACGGTTGACCGGATCCAGCACGATGATGGCGTCATCGGCCATGCGCAGGGTGCTGGCGGCATCGATCCAGATGCCGTTCCAGCCTGCGCCGCGCAGCTTGGGATAGACCTCGGAGGTGTAGTCGCCGCCTTGCGCCGTCACGATGATCGGCAGTTTTTTCAGAGCGTCAATGTTGTAGGCGTCTTGCAGCGGGCCTGCGCCAGTGGCCCAAGTGGGCGCGGCGCCGCCAGCGTTGCTGGTGGAGAAAAACACCGGTTCGATCAGTGCGAAGTCGTTCTCGTCGCGCATGCGTTGCATGAGCACCGAGCCGACCATACCGCGCCAGCCGACAAGGCCTACTGCTTGATTCATTTCAATCGCTCTTTAAAGGTGTGGAGACTAGGGTCCAGGGGAAAAAGCCGTGCAATTCAACAATTTATCAGAATGCACGGCCGGATGTTGCGGCGCAGCTAGAAATAATAGGGGCCGCAATGGATACAGGGCGCTTTCGAGGCGACGCCACAACAGCAAAACAAGGGGCGGCCCAGCCGGGCCACCCCTTGTTTTACGGTGCTTCAACCGCCACGCGCGCTAGCGCCCGGCGGCTCGATCCCGAGAAGATCAGGCCAGCGCCTTCAGCACCGCGTCGCCCATCTGCGCCGTGCCAACCTTGGTCGTGCCCGGTTCGAAGATGTCGGCGGTGCGCAGGCCGTCGGCCAGCACGCGGCGCACGGCGGCCTCGATGCGGTCGGCCTGCGGCGCCAGATTCAGCGAATAGCGCAGCAGCATGGCCGCGGACAGGATGGTCGCCAGCGGATTGGCGATGCCTTGGCCGGCGATATCGGGCGCGGAGCCATGGCTGGGTTCATACAAGCCTTGGCCGCCTGCGTTCAGCGAAGCAGAAGGCAGCATGCCGATCGAACCGGTCAGCATGGCGGCTTCGTCGGACAGGATGTCGCCGAACAGGTTGCCGGTCACGATCACGTCGAACTGGCGCGGGTTGCGCACCAGCTGCATCGCGGCGTTGTCGACATACATGTGCGACAGCTCCACGTCGGGATACTCGCGCGCGACTTCGATGACGATGTCGCGCCAGAACTGCGAGGTCTCCAGCACGTTGGCCTTGTCCACGCTGCACAGCTTCTTGTTGCGCTTGCGGGCCGATTCGAAACCGATGCGCGCAATGCGGCGCACTTCGGATTCCGCATAGCGCATGGTGTCGTAGCCTTCGCGTTCGCCGGCGAAGGCGCCGTCGGGTGAAGAACGTACGCCGCGCGGCGTGCCGAAATAAATGTCGCCAGTCAGCTCGCGGATGATCAGGATGTCCAGGCCGGACACGATCTCGGGCTTCAGCGACGAGGCGCTGGCCAGTTCCGGATACAGGATGGCAGGACGCAGGTTGGCAAACAGGCCGAGCGCCTTGCGCAGGCCCAGAATGGCCTGCTCGGGGCGGAACTCGCGCGGCAGGCTGTCGTACTTCCAGTCGCCCACGGCGCCGAACAGCACGGCGTCCGATTCCTTGGCCAGGTTCAACGTGGCCGGCGGCAGCGGATGTTCGAACGCATCGAAGGCGGCGCCGCCCACGGGCGCTTGCTTGATATCGAAGGACACGTCCAGCGCCTTCAGGACGCGCACGGCCTGTTCGACGATTTCCGGGCCGATGCCATCACCCGGCAAGACTGCGATGTTGTGAGTCATACGAAAACGATCCTGTAATCAGAAGAATGGTGGCGTCAGGCGATGGGACGGCTTTCCAGCCACGGATGGCGGGCCAGGCGCTCGGCCTCGAAGGCGCGAATCTTGTCCGACTGGCGCAGGGTCAGCCCGATATCGTCAAAGCCGTTGAGCAGACAGTATTTGCGGAACGGTTCGATGTCGAAACCCATCTCGCGCCCATCCGCCGCCACCACGACCTGGCGGTCGAGGTCGACGCGCAGCTTGTAGCCGGGGAAAGCCTTCACTTCGTCGAACAGGCGCGCGACTTCCAGTTCCGACAGAACGATGGGCAAGAGGCCGTTCTTGAAGCTGTTGTTGAAGAAAATGTCGGCATAGGACGGCGCGATGATGGCGCGGAAACCGAACTGCGTCAGCGCCCAGGGCGCATGCTCGCGGCTGGAGCCGCAGCCGAAGTTCTTGCGCGCCAGCAGCACCGAAGCGCCCTGGTAACGCGGCTGGTTCAGCACGAAATCCGGATTCAGCGGACGCTTGCTGTTGTCCATGCCGGGTTCGCCATGGTCCAGGTAGCGCAGTTCATCGAACAGGTTCGGACCGAAGCCGGTGCGCTGGATGGATTTGAGGAACTGCTTGGGAATGATGAGGTCCGTATCGACGTTTTCGCGGTCGAGCGGAGCCACCAGGCCTTCGTGAGTGGTAAATGCTTGCATGATGTCGGTACTCGGTGCGTGACGCTTAACGGAAAGTGCGGACGTCGACGAAATGGCCGGCGACGGCGGCGGCGGCGGCCATGGCCGGGCTGACCAGATGGGTGCGCCCGCCCTGTCCTTGCCGGCCCTCGAAGTTGCGGTTCGAGGTGGAGGCGCAGCGTTCGCCCGGTTCCAGGCGGTCGGCGTTCATGGCCAGGCACATGGAGCAGCCCGGCTCGCGCCACTCAAAGCCCGCCTCGATGAAGATCTTGTCCAGGCCTTCGCGCTCGGCCTGCTGCTTGACCAGGCCCGAGCCCGGCACCACCATGGCCTGGCGCACATTGGAGGCCACATGCTTGCCGCGCGCGACCGCCGCAGCCGCGCGCAGGTCTTCGATGCGCGAATTCGTGCAAGAACCGATGAACACGCGATCCACACGGATATCGGTAAGCGGCGTGTTGGGCTTCAGGCCCATGTACTGCAAGGCGCGTTCCATGCCGCTGCGGCGCACGTCGTCTTTTTCGCGATCGGGGTCCGGCACGCGGGAATCCACCGGCAGCACCATTTCCGGGGACGTGCCCCAGGTGACCTGCGGCTTGATGTCGCGGGCGTTGACTTCCACCACGGCGTCGAACTTGGCGCCCTCATCGGTATGCAGGGTACGCCAGTAGCCCACCGCCTGATCCCAAAGCACGCCCGTGGGCGCGAAGGGACGGCCGCGGAAGTACTCGACGGTCTTGTCGTCCACCGCCACCATGCCCGAACGGGCGCCGGCTTCGATGGCCATGTTGCAGACGGTCATGCGGCCTTCCACGGACAGCGAGCGGATCGTGCTGCCGGCGAACTCGATGGCGTAGCCCGTGCCGCCGGCCGTGCCAATGATGCCGATGATGTGCAGGACCACATCCTTGGCCGTACAGCCGAAGGGCAATTCGCCGTCGACCTTGATCAGCATGCTCTTGGCTTTCTTCATGAGCAGCGTCTGGGTCGCCAGCACGTGCTCCACTTCGGAGGTGCCGATGCCGAAGGCCAGCGCGCCCAGCGCGCCGTGCGTGCTGGTGTGCGAGTCGCCGCAGACCACGGTCATACCGGGCAGGGTCGCGCCCTGCTCCGGGCCGATCACGTGCACGATGCCCTGGCGCAGGTCATTCATGCGGAATTCGGTAATGCCGTACTTTTCGCAGTTGGCGTCCAGCGTGTCCACCTGCAGGCGCGAAATCGGATCGTCGATGCCCTGGGCGCGGTTCAGCGTCGGCACGTTGTGGTCCGCCACCGCCAGGTTGGCGCCCGTGCGCCACGGCTTGCGGCCGGCCATCGCCAGGCCTTCGAACGCCTGGGGGCTGGTGACTTCGTGCACCAGGTGGCGGTCGATATAGAGCAGACAGGTGCCGTCTGATTCCTGGTGGACGACGTGGGCGTCCCAGAGTTTGTCGTAAAGAGTTTGGGCCATGGATGCGCTCTGCAAATAGACAATCCGGCTCGTGCCGCGCGCGGTTCAAACAATGATCCCCGGGCGCCAGCCACTGCGGCATGAGCGAATTATGCACAGGGTCTCAACCTAGTACAACTACACCTTATATACCAGTACTAACACTACCATGCTAGGACATGGCGAGGGTCACTTCGTCCTATTTCCACACCTCAATCGAACTGCAATCAAACAGTTACAGATACAAATTCAGGTATTTAAAACAGATACAAAATTATCAAACCGATATAATCGTTGTGCGCTGGATTCACCCAAACAACGAAATAAAGCGCAATAAACCGCATTTATCCTGCATTAAACCGGATCAAAAATCCGGGATATGGCGAAATTAGTGCAAATTCAAGCTAATTAAGAGATGATGCGCGAAGAAACTCAAACTGCCGACCGGAAAACTTCGTCAAGAATTAACAAATATTGACTCGTCAAATCTGACATTTCCACACAATATGGCGGCCATTAATTCCTAACTCGACTCGCGAATAATCACTATGGCTTCGTTTTTGCTCAAAAGCACGACTTCGGTCCTTGCCCTGGCATTCGTTCCTGCGGCATTTGCACAGTCAGCAGCTCCCGCCTCCGGGGCAGCTGGGGTCACACTGAACCAGGTCGTTGAGCAGACCCTGCTCAGCAACCCGGAAATCCAGGCCAAGTACCATGATTTCCAGGCTTCGCTGGAAGGCCAGGCCGTTGCCCGCGGCGCGTTCTTCCCGCAGATCAATGCGCAAGGCTATGTGGGCCGCGAGTACCGCAACAACGTGCCCGGAGTCGGGTCGCAAAGCTGGAGCCGTCCCGGCTACAGCGTGGAATTGCGTCAGCTGATTTTCGACGGCTTCCGTACGAGCAACGACGTCAAGCAAGCCGGCTTCGACAAGCTGGCGCGCTTCTATGACCTGTTGGCCACCAGCGACAACACCGCGTTCAGCGCAGTGCAGGCCTATATCGACCTGCAGCGCTACCGCGACATGGAACTGCTGGCCCGCCAGAACTACACCCTGCACGAAGAAACGCTCAAGCAGATCAACGAGCGCGCCGAATCGGGCGTGGGCCGCCGCGTCGACCTGGAACAGGCCGGCGGGCGCCTGGCGCTGGCCCAGACCAATCTGATGACCGAGACCGCCAACCTGCTGGACGTGCAGCAGCGTTTCCAGCGCGTCACCGGCGCCCTGCCCCCTGAAGCGATGCAGCCTACGCCCGATATCAGCGGCAAGCTGCCGGTCAAGCCCGCCGACTTCAACGAGTCGCTGCGCCGCAACCCCAGCTTCCTGTCCAAGCAGGCCGGGCTGCAGGCCGCGCAAGCGGGCGTCGCCTCGTCCAAGGGCGCCTTCTCGCCGAAGTTCGAATTCGTGGCCGCCACCGGCCGCGACCAGAACGATCCCACGCCGCAAAACCGCGACATCCAGAACTCCAGCGTCCAGGTTGTCATGAGCTACAACCTGTATCGCGGTGGCTCCGACTCCGCCCGCGTGCGCCAGACCTCCGCGCAGTCCTATGCTGCGCGCGACATCCGCGACTACACCTGCCGCAATGTGCAACAGGACCTGGCCGTGGCTTGGAACAACGTCGCCAGCCTGAACCAGAAGCTGCCCTTCCTGCGCGACCACGAAGTGGCCACCACCAAGGTGCGGGAAGCCTACCGCCAACAATTCCAGATCGGCCAGCGTTCGCTGCTGGACTTGCTGGACACCGAAAACGAATTGTTCGAATCGCGCCGCGCCCTGACCAACGCGCTGTATGACCTGCAGATCGCGCAATACCGCTGGCTGGCGCTGTCGCACGCACTGCTGCCGGCGCTGTCGCTGCAGCCCGCGCGCAACGAAATGCCCGAGGAAAACGGCAAGCTGGAAGTCTCCGACGAAGTCATCAAGCTCTGCAATTCGACGATCCCCGACTCGGCCCGCCTGGCGCCCGTGCGCGTGCAATACAACGAGGGCAATCTGCCGCCCACGTTCATCCCGGTAAACTCGCCCAAGGCCAAACCCTAGGTGACGCAAGCGCAAGGAGACCATATGCAGAAACAGGGCAACGACTTCTCACAACTGGATGCGGACTTCGTCCGCGTCCTGGAAGACCTGATCGACGCGCTGATAGCCAATGGCACCTTGCGTATGACCGACCTGCCTATCCAGGCTCAACAAAAGCTGACCCAGCGCAAGCAACAGCGCGCGCGCCTCTCCGAACACCTCGACCTGCTGGATGACGAAGATGGACAAGTTATCTGAAATGGCGGCCCGGGAGTGGCGCGCGGACGCGCGCGCGGCGCATGACGACCCGCTGCTCGATTGCCTGGTTGAAATCACCCGGCTCCATGGCGTGACGGCGACGGCCCAGGCGCTGTCGGCCGGCCTGCCGCTGGAAGAACACAAACTGACGCCGGCATTGCTGCCGCGCGCCGCCGCGCGCGCGCAGCTCTCCGCCCGCGTGGTCAAGCGCACGCTGGACAGCATTTCGCAGGACCTGCTGCCCGCGATCCTGCTGCTCAACGGCGAACGCGCCTGCCTGCTGCTGAAGAAAGACGGCGAAAACTACGTCGTCAGCCACCCCGAACTGGGCGGCAGCTCGATGGAAATGAGTGCCGCGGAACTATCGGCGCAATACACCGGGCTGGTGTGCTTCGTGCGCCCGCAGTTCCGCTTCGACGCGCGCGCGCCCGAAGTCGCCAAGGTGCGCGAGCGCCATTGGTTCTGGGCCGCCATCATGGAAAACCGGCGCCTGTACCGCGACGCGCTGATCGCCGCCCTGCTGATCAACGTCTTCGCAATGGCGATGCCGCTGTTTACCATGAACGTGTATGACCGCGTCGTGCCGAACAACGCCGTCGAAACGCTCTGGGTGCTGGCCATCGGCATCACGTTGGTCGTGATCTTCAACATGATCCTGAGCACCGCTCGCTCCCACGTCGTGGACAGCGCCAGCAAACGGGTCGACGTGCGCCTGTCCGCGCAGATCATGGAACGCGTGCTGGACCTGCGCATGGAGGGCCGGCCGGTGTCGGTGGGATCCTTCGCCGCCAACCTGCGTTCGTTCGAATCCATTCGCGATTTCATCGCGTCAGCCACCATCACCACCCTGGTGGACCTGCCCTTCATTCTGCTGTTCCTGCTGGCGCTGGCCTGGATTTCGCCCTGGATGGTGCTGCCGCCGCTGGTCGCGATCGTGTTGATCCTGCTGGTGTCGCTGGCCGCGCAAGCCCGCATGGAATCCCTCACCATGGCCTCCTACCAAGCGTCGTCGCAGCGCAACGCGACCCTGGTCGAGGCCCTGACCGGCCTGGAGTCCGTCAAGACGCTCAACGCGCAGGGATCCATCCAGCGCAACTGGGAACGCGCCACCGAGTACATCGCCCTGACCGGCGGCAAACTGAAGCTGATTTCGTCCTCGACGGTCGGCTTCGTACAGGCCGTCCAGCAACTGGTGTCGATCTCCGTCGTCATCATCGGCGTCTACCAGGCCCAGGAATCCGCCATTTCCATGGGCGGCATCATCGCCGCCTCCATGATCGCCGGGCGCTGCCTGGCCCCGCTCGGCCAGGTCGCCGGGCTGCTCATGCAGTACCAGAACGCTCGCACCTCGCTGGGCTCGATCGACAACTATATGAAGCTGCCGATCGAACGTCCGGCAGAAGCCGAATTCCTGCATCGTCCCGTCTTCCATGGCGGCATTGAATTCCGCGACGTGACCTTCAGCTATCCCGGCAGCAAGCAGCCGGTGCTGAAGAAAGTGTCCTTCAAGCTGAAGCCGGGCGAAAAGGTCGGCATCATTGGCCGCATCGGCTCCGGCAAGACCACGCTGGAAAAGCTGGCCCTGGCGCTGTACCAGCCCACCGAGGGCGCAGTCCTGCTGGACGGCGTGGACGTGCGGCAGATCGATCCGGCCGACGTGCGCCGCGCCATCGGCCACGTGCCGCAGGACCCGCTGCTGTTCTATGGCAGCCTGAAGCACAACCTGGCGATGGGCGCGCCCTACGCTGACGACGCCAGCATCCTGGCAGCCGCCAACATGGCGGGCGTCACCGATTTCGCCAACCTGCACCCCGACGGCTTCGACATGGTCATCGGCGAACGCGGCGAGTCCCTCTCCGGCGGCCAGCGCCAGTCGGTGGCAGTGGCCCGCGCCCTGATCAACGATCCGCCCATCCTGCTGCTGGACGAACCCAGCAGCAACATGGATCACCAGAGTGAAGCGCAGCTGCGCAAGCGGCTGGGTGAAGCCAGCGCCACCAAGACGATCCTGCTGGTCACGCACCGCACCGCCCTGCTGGACCTGGTCGACCGCCTGATCGTGATCGACAACGGCCATATCGTGGCTGACGGTCCCAAGGAGCAAGTGGTCGAGGCACTGCGTCAAGGACGCGTCGGACGCGGAAGCTGAGGAAACCATGCTGAACAATCCTGGCGAAACCCGGCACGGCATGTTTGGAAGCCTGTGGCGCATGCTGCGCGGCGTCTTCGTGTTCTTCTTCGACCGCTTGCTGGACGGCGCCGAAAAAGGCAAGCCCCAGCAACGCTCCGACTACGTCGGCAACGCCGAATGGGTCATCCATGAATCGCAGGCGCGCGGTTCGCGCATCCTGTTGTGGGTCAGCCTGCTGGCCACCGGCGGCCTGCTGCTGTGGGCCGGCACCGGCAGCATTGACGAAGTCGTCCGCGGCGAAGGCAAGGTCGTGCCCTCGCGCCAGGTCCAGATCATCCAGAGTCTGGACGGCGGCATCGTCGAAGAAATCCTGGTGCGCCCGGGCCAGGAAGTCGAGGCGGGCGAGATCCTGCTGAAGATCGACTCCACCCGGTTCGCCTCGTCGCTGGGCGAGAACAACGCCGAATACCTTTCCCTGCTCGCCAAGGCTGCCCGCCTGCAGGCCCTGGCCACGGGCGAACCCTTCGTGGCTCCCGAGGAAGTGCTGACGCAGGCGCCCGGGCTGGTGGAAATGGAGCGCAATGCCTGGCAAGCGCGCACCACTGAATTGAACGCCACGGTCAACGTCGCGCGCGAACAACTCAAGCAACGCCAGGAAGATCTGCGCGAAACGATCGCCAAGCGCGACCAGGCCGCGGCCAGCTGCGGTCTGACCTCGCGCGAGCTGCAGGTGACCCGTCCCCTGCTCAAGAGCGGCGCCGTGTCCGAAGTCGATCTGTTGCGCCTGCAACGCGACGTGGCCCGCTACTGCGGCGAACAAAAAGGCGCCGAAGCCCAGATCGACCGCTTCCAGGCCTCCATCAAGGAAGCCGAAAGCAAGCTTCAGGAAGCTGAGCTGAACATCCGCAACCAGGCCCGCAACGAGCTGTCGGAAACCAACACCAAGCTGGCGACCCTGCGCCAAGGCAAGCTGGCGCTGGCCGACCGAGTAAAGCTGGCCGAGGTCCGCGCCCCGGTGCGCGGCACGGTCAAGACGCTGTTCAACAACACGGTCGGTGGCGTGGTCCAGCCCGGCAAGGACATCATCGAGATCGTGCCAAAGGACGACACGCTGCTGCTCGAGGTCCGCATCCAGCCGCGCGACATCGGCTTCCTGCATGCCGACCAGAAGGCAGAAGTGAAATTCACGGCCTACGACTTCGCCATTTACGGCGGCCTCGAAGGCAAGGTGGAACAGATCGGCGCGGACACCGTGACCGACGAGAAAGGCAATTCCTACTATGTGGTGCGGGTCCGCACGGATCGCAGCACGGTAGGCGACAAACTGTTGCCCATCATCCCCGGGATGGTGGCGGAGGTTCATATCCTGACTGGCAAGCGCACGGTGCTGCAGTACCTGCTCAAGCCCATACTGCGCGCCAAGGCGAATGCCTTTACCGAACGTTAAAGGAGGGCTGCAAGGCCTTATGAAACCCGTTCCTGTCCTGTTGATTACGCACGACGACCTGTTGTGGCAGCATTGGCGCGGCCTGAATCCGGCCCGCTGGCTGGCGGCCCGCGGGCGCGGCCTGGCCGACCTGCAACGCTGGCGCGAACAGGGCCGCACTCTGGCGGTATTGGATGCGGACCTGCCCCGGCTGCCGTCCTGGCAAGATCCCATCTGGGCCGCGACCCTGGCGGACCTGCACGTGGTGGTCGCCAGCCCCAGTCCTAACGACGAGCAAGGCACCCGGGTGCTGGGCGCCGGCGCGCATGGCTATTGCCACGGCTATGCCTCGGCCGCCTCGCTGTCGCAGGCGCTGGAAGTCGTCGCCTCCGGCGGCATCTGGATGGGCCGTTCGCTGGTGTCGCGGCTGCTCAAGCTGGTCGCCGAGCGCGCCCAGGACGAGCACGCCTGGGATGGCGGCGTGCTGACCGAGCGTGAAATCACCGTGGCCCGCTATGCCTCCAGCGGCCAGGCCAATGCGCAGATCGCCGAAGCCCTGGGCATCACCGAGCGCACGGTCAAGGCCCACCTGTCAGCCGTTTTCGAAAAGCTGGGCGTAACCGACCGCCTGCAGCTCGCCCTGCTCGTCCACGGCATTTCTGCCCCCGCCGACGCCAAAATCAAAATTACTTCCTGATACTGTCCTTGAGGACAATATCCCGCGCCGGCGGCGCAATCTAGTATCTGGCCATCTTGGATAACTCCCTGAAACGGAACCAACATGGCCAACACCTCTCCCGCAGTCGTCAACGAAATCTCCGGTCGCGCGTGGATACGCAATAGCGACGGTTCCCTGACTGAACTGCATCAAGGCAGCAAGGTCCCCGCAGGCAGCGACGTGGTCACTGCCTCGGGCGCCACGGTTTCGCTTCAGGTCGAGAACGGCATGCCGATCGTCATCGGCGAAGGCCGCGAGGTTGCCGTGACCGGCGACATGACCGGCCCCTTGGCCGACCCGTCCGAAGCGGCTGTGGCTCCGCCCTCCGGCACCGACTCCGACCGCTTGCTGGCCGCCCTGCGCGACGGCCGCGACCCGTTCGATGAACTGGATCCCACCGCTGCCGTCGTGGCCGGCGGCGGCGATGCCGGCGGCAGCAGCTTCGTGCGCCTGGCCCGCATCCTGGAAACCACCACCCCGCTCGACCTGGCCTACCCGAACCCCAGCCGTGGCCAGGAGATCCTGCCCCGCCTGTCCGGCACCGGCGCCGGCGGCGACGATGAAGCCACTCCGGCCACCGTCAACACCCCGCCCAACGCGCTGAACGATACCGGCAGCGGCGAGCAGAACAGCCTGGTGCGCGGCAACCTGCTGCTGAACGACTCGGATCCCGATGGCGACCCGCTGGCGATCGTCTCGGTCAGCGGCCGCCCCATGACCCCGGCCGGCATCACGGTCAACGGCAGCAACGGCGGCACCTTCACGGTCCTGCCCGACGGCAGCTACGTCTTCAACCCGGGTAACGAATACGGCCACCTGGCCGTGGGCGAAACGGCCACCAGTACCGTTTCGTACACCATCACGGATCCCAGCGGCGCCACCTCCACGGCGAACGTCGTCGTGACGATCACCGGCACCAACGACGGCCCGGTGTCCACCTCCATCGCCGACACCTCGGGCATCGACGCCCAGACCGGCGTGAGCTACAACGTCTCCAGCCATTTCTCGGACCCGGACACCAGCGACAAGCTCACCTTTACCGCCACCGGCCTGCCGCCCGGCCTGACCATCGACCCGAACACCGGCATCATCACCGGCACCATCGACCATTCCGCCTCGCAAGGCGGCAACAATGGCGTCTACACGGTGACGGTGACCGCCACCGACCCGTCCGGCGCCACGACTTCCCAGGACTTCAACTGGGACGTCACCAACCCTGCGCCGACGGCGGCCGATGATAACGGCACCACCGACGAAGACACCACGCTCAACGTCAACGCCCAGAACGGCGTCCTGTCCAACGACGTGGACCCGGACGGCGACACCCTGACCGTGTCGCAAGTCAACGGCGCCACTGGCAACGTGGGCACGCCGACGGCCGGCTCCAACGGCGGCACGTTCACCCTGAATCCCGACGGCTCGTACTCGTTCAATCCCGGCAATGCCTTCCAGCACCTGGCCGCGGGCCAGACGGCGACCAGCTCGATCACCTATACCGTCACGGACGGCCAAGGCGGCACCAGCTCCGCCACGCTGACGGTCGAAATCACCGGCACCAACGACGCGCCGACCGCAGTTGCCCTGCAGAACCAGGACAACATGGACGGCGATGTCGTCAACTACAACCTGTCCGGCTTCTTCAGCGACCTCGACGACGGCGACTCCCTGGTCTACTCGGTCGACCACATCCCCGGCGGCCTGAAGTTCGACCCCACCACCGGCACCTTCACCGGCCAGTTCGCCAACTGGGCGTCCGATCACACCAACACGGGCGTCAAGGGCGAGTACCTCATCACCGTCACCGCCACCGACAAGTCGGGCGCAACCGTCTCCCAGACCTTCGTCTGGACCGTGGGCAACCCCGTCCCGGTCGCCACCAATGACGAAGGCACCACCGGTGAAGACAAGCCCCTGGTCGTTGACCACGTTACCGAAGGCGTGCTGGGCAACGATCGCGATCCGGACGGCGACACCATCCGCGTTTCGCAAGTCAATGGCGCCGACGCCGACGTCGGCAAGCCTGTCGTCGGTTCGAATGGCGGCACGTTCACGCTCAACGCCGACGGCACGTACACGTTCAACCCCGGCACGGCATTCCAGTATTTGAATGACGGCCAGACCGCAACGACGTCGATCACGTACACCGTGTCCGACGCGCAAGGCGCGACCAGCACTGCCACCCTGACCATTACGGTCACCGGCCAGACCGACGCTCCTCCGGTGATCACGCCTGAAGACAGCGACGGCGATGTGACGGCGGGTCATAACAATGTGGCCGAAGCGTCTGGCGCCACGGTCACCGGTTCCGTGACCGTCTCCGCCGAGGCCGGCGTCGACAAGGTCACGGTGGGCGGCAAGGACGTCAGCAACGCCAGCGCCGCCAACCCGGTAGTCATCGCCACCGACAAGGGGGTGCTGACCGTCACCAATTACGACGCCGCCACTGGCAAGATCACCTACTCCTACCAGGAAACTGGCGGAGCCGCCGATCACTCCAATGGCGACGATTCGGTCCGCGACCTCTTCCAGGTTTCCGTTACGGACTTTGCCGGCGAGACCCGCAGCAATGACCTGGTCATCCAGATCACCGACACCGCGCCCGAAGCCAAGCCCGACACCGCTTCCGTCACGGAAGACACCGCACTGACCGCCTCCGGCAACGTCATCACCGGCACCGGTGCCGACACCCTCGGCGCGGACGTCACCAACGTCGTCGGCGTGGCCAAGGGCACGGTCCCCGCCGGCCAGA
>NZ_JACUZY010000006.1:0-497223 GCF_014851605.1 Achromobacter sp. ACM02 | reverse complement strand
CCGGCCGTATCGAACGCGGCGTGATCAAGGTCGGCGAAGAACTCGAAATCGTCGGTATCGTTCCGACGGTCAAGACGACCTGCACGGGCGTGGAAATGTTCCGCAAGCTGCTGGACCAAGGTCAAGCCGGCGACAACGTGGGCATCCTGCTGCGCGGCACCAAGCGTGAAGACGTCCAGCGCGGCCAAGTTCTGGCCAAGCCGGGCTCGATCACCCCGCACACCGACTTCACCTCCGAGGTGTACATCCTGTCCAAGGAAGAAGGCGGCCGTCACACCCCGTTCTTCCAAGGCTATCGTCCCCAGTTCTACTTCCGCACGACGGACGTGACGGGCACGATCGAACTGCCGGCCGACAAGGAAATGGTTCTGCCGGGCGACAACGTGGCCATGACGGTCAAGCTGCTGGCCCCCATCGCCATGGAAGAAGGCCTGCGTTTCGCCATCCGTGAAGGCGGTCGTACCGTCGGCGCCGGCGTCGTCGCCAAGATCCTGAAGTAATTCGGATCACTTAAGCAGCACACAACCAGCGAGGGCGGCCTCGTCGCCTTCGCCTCTCGTTCTTTAGGAAACGCCATGAAAAACCAAAAGATCCGTATCCGCTTGAAAGCCTTCGATTACAAGCTGATCGATCAATCGGCCGCTGAAATCGTCGATACCGCCAAGCGTACCGGCGCAGTTGTCCGCGGTCCGGTGCCGCTGCCCACGCGTATCCGTCGCTACGACGTCCTGCGCTCGCCGCACGTCAACAAGACGTCGCGCGACCAGTTCGAAATCCGTACGCACCAGCGCCTGATGGACATCGTTGATCCCACCGACAAGACCGTTGACGCTCTGATGCGTCTGGACCTGCCGGCCGGCGTCGACGTCGAAATCGCGCTGCAGTAATAAAGCGCTTCGGGCCTGCTACCTTCGCCGGCAGGCACGAAATAAAAATGGCCGCATCCCTCGGGAGTGCGGCCATTTTGTTTTGGAACCGCTGAGCGCGACGCCCGGTTCCGGGCGGGCAGGGCGCCCAAACGTTTCCTTCCGGATTTTGTTAGCAGGCGCTCACTACCGGATTCAGCCCCAGCCAACGCCGCCAAGGCGGTCTGCTTATGCTGGCTGTGGTGAATTTGCCCTTTGCAGTGGCGCCGAAGCGCGCTAAGTGCTTGTGTCCACTGGAAAAAACGTGCTAATATGCGAAGCTTGCCATTTTGTGGCAAGAGCAACTATGGGAAAAAGAAAGGCGGCCCCCGCCGGAATTCGTACCAGGTTGAACATAGTCGTAGGGCAAAGGCCGTTACCTTTTGCCTGATTAGCCCCGACCAATCGCAGTCGGGAATGGAGAAAACGATGTCGAATTCGACACCCACGCCCGCCGCTCACCGGCTGGGGCTGGTGGGTCGCAAGGTCGGCATGACCCGCATTTTTACCGAGGAAGGTGAATCCATCCCGGTGACCGTGCTGGACGTGTCGAACAACCGCGTGACCCAAGTTAAGTCGCTGGAAACCGACGGCTACGCCGCGATCCAAGTGGCTTATGGCACTCGTCGTGCCTCGCGTGTGGCTCAGCCGCAAACGGGCCACTACGCCAAAGCCGGCGCTGAAGCCGGTAGCATCCTCAAAGAATTCCGCCTTGATCCCGCTCGCGCCGCTGAATTTGCGGCCGGTTCCGTGATCGCCGTGGAATCGGTGTTCGAAGCCGGCCAACAGGTCGACGTCACGGGCACCACCATTGGTAAAGGCTTCGCCGGTACCATCAAGCGTCACAACTTCGGTTCGCAGCGCGCGTCGCACGGTAACTCCCGTTCGCACCGCGTCCCGGGCTCGATTGGTCAAGCTCAAGATCCGGGCCGTATTTTCCCGGGTAAGCGCATGGCCGGTCACCTGGGTGATGTCACCCGCACCGTTCAAAACCTCGACGTCGTTCGCGTTGACGTTGAGCGCGGCCTGCTGCTGGTCAAGGGCGCTGTCCCCGGCCACGCTGGCGCCGACATCGTCGTGCGCCCGGCCATCAAGGCCCCGGCCAAGAAGGGAGCGTAAGTAAATGGATCTCAAGCTCCTGAACGACCAAGGTCAGGCCGCTGCTACGTTCAGCGCACCGGACACCATCTTCGGCCGTGACTTCAACGAAGCGCTGATTCATCAGATCGTGGTGGCTTTCCAAGCCAACGCCCGTTCGGGTAACCGCGCTCAGAAGGATCGCACTGAAGTCAAGCACTCGACCAAGAAGCCCTGGCGCCAGAAGGGTACCGGCCGCGCTCGCGCCGGTATGACTTCGTCGCCGCTGTGGCGTGGCGGTGGTCGGATTTTCCCGAACTCGCCCGAAGAGAACTTCAGCCAGAAGGTCAACAAGAAGATGTACCGCGCCGGGATCCGTTCGATCCTGTCGCAGCTCGCTCGCGAAGACCGCATCGCCGTCGTCGAATCGTTTGATCTGGCATCGCCCAAGACCAAGGACGCAGCTGCCAAGCTGAAGAGCCTGGGCCTGGACTCGGTCCTGATCATCACCGACAGCGTTGATGAAAATGTTTACCTCGCCACCCGCAACCTGCCGCACGTTGCTGTTGTCGAGCCCCGTTATGCCGATCCGTTGTCGCTGGTCCACTACAAGAAAGTGCTGATCACCAAGCCGGCCATCGCTCAACTCGAGGAGATGCTGGGATGAACGCTGAACGCTTGATGCAAGTCATTCTGGCCCCGATCGTGACCGAAAAGGCCACCTTCGTTGCCGAGAAGAATCAGCAAGTCGCTTTCCGTGTCGTGGCTGACGCTACCAAGCCGGAAATCAAGGCTGCCGTCGAACTGCTCTTCAAGGTGCAGGTCGAGTCCGTGCAGGTCCTCAACCGTAAGGGCAAAGTCAAGCGCTTTGGCCGATTCGTTGGCCGTCGTCGCAATGAGCGCAAGGCTTACGTGTCGCTCAAGGACGGCCAGGAAATCGACTTTGCGGAGGTGAAGTAAATGGCCCTCGTAAAAGTTAAGCCGACTTCGGCTGGCCGCCGTGGCATGGTGAAGGTTGTCAGCCCGAACCTGCACAAGGGTGAGCCCTACGCGCCGCTGCTGGAAAAGAAGACCCGTGGTTCTGGCCGTAACAACAACGGTCACATCACGATCCGTCATCGTGGCGGTGGCCACAAGCAGCACTACCGCGTCGTCGACTTCCGTCGCGACAAGGATGGCATCCCGGCAAAGGTCGAGCGTCTGGAATATGACCCCAACCGTACGGCGCACATCGCTCTGCTGTGCTACGCCGACGGCGAACGTCGCTACATCATCGCTCCGCGCGGTCTGGAAGTCGGCGCCACGCTGCTGTCGGGCGTCGAAGCCCCGATCCGCGCTGGCAACACGCTGCCGATCCGCAACATCCCGGTGGGTACGACGATTCACTGCGTCGAAATGCTGCCTGGCAAGGGTGCCCAGATGGTCCGTTCGGCCGGCGCTTCCGCCGTCCTGCTGGCTCGCGAAGGCATCTACGCTCAAGTGCGTCTGCGCTCGGGTGAAGTCCGCCGTGTGCACATCGAATGCCGCGCCACCATCGGTGAAGTCGGTAACGAAGAACACAGCCTGCGCCAAATCGGCAAGGCCGGTGCAATGCGTTGGCGCGGTGTCCGCCCGACGGTTCGTGGCGTTGCCATGAACCCGGTGGATCACCCGCACGGTGGCGGCGAAGGCCGTACCGGCGAAGCACGCGAACCGGTCAGCCCGTGGGGCACTCCGGCGAAGGGTTACAAGACCCGTCGCAACAAGCGGACGAACAATATGATCGTCCAACGGCGCAAGCGCAAGTAAGAGGCGAACACTATGTCACGTTCGATCAAGAAAGGCCCGTTTGTCGATGCTCACCTGATCAAAAAGGTGGACACGGCCGTCGCGGGCAAAGACAAGAAGCCGATCAAGACCTGGTCGCGTCGCTCCACGATCCTGCCCGAGTTCATCGGTCTGACGATCGCTGTGCACAACGGCAAGCAGCACGTTCCCGTTTACATCAACGAGAACATGGTCGGTCACAAGCTGGGCGAGTTCGCGCTGACCCGTACGTTCAAGGGTCACGCCGCGGACAAGAAGGCGAAGAGGTAAGCGATGGAAACTACTGCCATTATCCGTGGGGTTCACATCTCCGCTCAAAAGACCCGACTGGTTGCGGACCTGATCCGCGGCAAGTCCGTCTCGCAAGCGCTGAACATCCTCACCTTCTCGCCGAAGAAGGCGGCCGCCATCCTGAAGAAGGCTGTCGAATCCGCCATCGCCAACGCCGAGCACAATGACGGCGCCGACATCGACGAACTGAAAGTCACCACGATCTTCGTGGACAAGGCTCAGTCGATGAAGCGCTTCTCCGCTCGCGCCAAGGGCCGCGGCAACCGTATCGAGAAGCAGACCTGCCACATCACGGTCAAGGTCGGAGCTTAAGGAGTCACGATGGGTCAGAAAATTCACCCCACTGGGTTCCGTCTCGCGGTCACCCGTAATTGGTCCTCGCGTTGGTTCGCCGACGACAAGGCCTTCGGCTCGATGCTGGCCGAAGACATTCGCGTTCGCGAGTACCTGAAGAAGAAGCTCAAGAGCGCCTCCGTCGGTCGCGTGATCATCGAGCGTCCCGCCAAGAATGCCCGCATCACCGTCTACTCGGCTCGTCCGGGCGTGGTGATCGGCAAGCGCGGCGAAGACATCGAAAGCCTGAAGGCTGATCTGCAGCGTCTGATGGGCGTGCCTGTGCACGTCAACATCGAAGAAATCCGCAAGCCGGAAACCGATGCTCAACTGATCGCCGACTCGATCTCGCAACAGCTCGAGAAGCGCATCATGTTCCGTCGCGCCATGAAGCGCGCGATGCAGAACGCCATGCGTCTGGGTGCCCAAGGCATCAAGATCATGAGCTCGGGCCGTCTGAACGGTATCGAAATTGCTCGCACCGAGTGGTATCGCGAAGGCCGTGTGCCGCTGCACACCCTGAAGGCCAACATCGACTACGGCACCTCCGAAGCCCACACGACCTATGGCGTGATCGGCATCAAGGTCTGGGTCTACAAGGGCGACATGCTGGCCAACGGCGAATTGCCGCCGGAAACCGCTGCCCCGCGCGAAGAAGAACGTCGTCCGCGCCGCGCTCCGCGTGGTGATCGTCCGGACGGTGCTCGCACCGGTCGTCCGGGTGGTCGTGGTCGTGGTGGTCCCCGCAAGGCGGACGCTGCTCCGGCGCCTGAAGGAGAATAACCATGCTGCAACCCTCTCGCAGAAAGTATCGCAAAGAGCAGAAGGGCCGCAACACCGGTCTGGCGACCCGTGGTACCCACGTGTCGTTCGGCGAATTCGGTCTGAAGGCCACCGGCCGTGGCCGTCTGACCGCTCGCCAGATCGAAGCTGCTCGTCGTGCCATCAATCGTCACATCAAGCGTGGCGGCCGTATCTGGATTCGCATTTTCCCGGATAAGCCCATCTCGCAGAAGCCTGCCGAAGTCCGTATGGGTAACGGTAAGGGCAACCCGGAGTACTGGGTTGCTGAAATTCAGCCCGGCAAGGTGCTCTACGAAATGGAAGGGGTTAGCGAAGAGCTCGCGCGTGAAGCTTTCCGCCTGGCCGCTGCCAAGCTGCCGATTTCGACCACGTTCGTCGCGCGTCATATCGGTGCTTAAGGAGTACTAACATGAAAGCTAGCGAACTCCGTTCGAAAGATGCCGCCGAGCTCGGCAAAGAGCTCGAAAGCCTGCTGAAGGCACAATTCGGTCTGCGCATGCAGAAGGCCACGCAGCAACTGGCCAACACCAGCCAGCTGCGCAACGTGCGTCGCGACATCGCGCGCGTTCGTACCTTGCTGACCGAGAAGGCAGGGAAATAAAGATGAGCGAAACTCAAAACACCCAAGTGGCCAAGCGCCAGCGCACGCTGGTTGGCAAGGTCGTCAGCAACAAGATGGACAAGACTGTCGTCGTGCTCGTTGAGCGCCGCGTCAAGCACCCCATCTTCGGCAAGATCATCATGCGTTCCGCGAAGTACAAGGCGCACGATGAATCGAACCAGTACAACGAAGGCGATACGGTTGAAATCGCTGAAGGCCGTCCCATCTCGCGCTCGAAGTCGTGGCGCGTGGTGCGTCTGGTTGAAGCCGCACGTATCATCTAAGTAAAGCAGTACATCGGAACGGCGCGCCGTTCTGATATAAGACGGCAAGGGATCAAACCCTTGCCGTTTTTTTTCGCCCGGACCTTTTGCTTCGAACTCAGGAATCAGGACATCATGCGCGGTTTCATGAATGCGGCGCGGTTTGGCTTGTTGATGGCTTGCGCATGGATGGCGGCGCTGCCGGCCGCCGCTCAGACTGCCGCGCCCTCGGGACAGCAGCCATCGCCGGCGCAGGATCCTGCAGCCCTGGGCCGCGCCTTGCTCGACGCCGGTCCCGACGCCAGGGTGCGCATGGACGGCCTGTCGCGCGATCACGCGGCGATCTTCGGCACTGAAGACGCGAATGAGCAGGCCTTGATGGACCAGGATCGGGCCATCGGGGAACGCAGGGAACAGATGCGGATGCTGGAGAAGCTCTTCAGCGAGAAGTCTGCGGCCGGATCGCATCCGCCGATGATGATTCCATTGAAGCCGGGCGCCGACATGACCATGCCGGCTCTGACGCCGACCCCGTCCGGTTCGCAGCTGGACCGCGGCGCCCAGGACACGCGCCGCAGCCTGGATGACATGCAGCGGCGCGTCGACGGATTGCGGCGCGAGGCCGATGCGTTGGGGCAGCGTGGCCGCTGAGGGCCGGCCCCGTCAAGGGCGCCGCGCCAGTTCCCGCAACCGCCCCGCGATTCCCGTCGGGAAGTAATAGACCGACACCACGAACAGGATTCCCAGCCACAACAGCCACCGGTCTGGCTCGAACAGCAGCGCCAACGGCGCCACGCCCGACACCGCGTCGTGGATCACGTGGAGCCCATCTTGCAGATAGCTCTGCGCGAACACGAACAGGCTTGCGCCCACCACGGCGCCGTACATGGTGCCCATCCCGCCGATCACCAGCATCAGCAGAATGTTGAGCATGATCTCGAACGACAGCGAGGTATCCGGGCCGTTGTAGCGCAGCCAGAGCGCGTACATGGCGCCCGCAAGCGTGGCGAAGGCGGCCGCCAGCAGATTGGACAGGCTGCGGTAAAGCACCGTGCGGTAGCCGATGGCTTCGGCGCGGAACGGGTTCTCGCGTATGGCTTGCAACACCCGGCCGAAGGGCGAATTCACGATGCGCAGCAACAGCAGGAACAGCACCACGCAGACCGCTGCGATCAGGTAGTAGGTGATGACGCGGCCGTCCACCGTCACGCCGAAGATCTGCTCCGAGAAAGGCCGGAAGGCCGGCCGCAGCATCTGCGGCACCTTGAAGTTCAGCCCATCCTCGCCACCCGTCAGATCGGACAATTGCGACACCAGCGTCTGGAACGCCGCGGCGACGGCCAGGGTGATCATGGCGTAGAAGATCGCGCGCACGCGCAGGCTGGCCAGGCCGATCAGCAAGGCGAACGCAAGCGATACCACCAGGCCGCCGCCCAGGCCTGCGAACACCGCGGTCCAGCCCGGTTCCATGCGGATGCTGGCGATCGCCACGCCATACGCGCCGATGCCGAAGAACATGGTGTGCGCAAAGCTGACGATGCCGGTGTAGCCCAGCAGCAAGTCATAGCTCGCGACCAGAATCACGAACACCAGGATCTTCGCGGCCACCGCCAGCGACTTGGGACCGGGAAAGAGGAAGGGTGCGGCGGCAAGCAGGGCCACGATGGCGATAAGCGCCAGGGCCAGCAGCGTGCTGCGCGGAGGATCGCCGGAAAGCAGGCGTACGGACATGTCGGCGGTTCCTAGCGATTCGTGACCGGGTACACGCCTTGGGGACGCCACAGCAAGATGGCGACCATCAGCGCGATGTTCGAGAACAGGGCGGCCTTGGGCAGCAGGAAGCCGGTGTAGTTGGCCATCAGCCCCACCAGCAGCGCGCCGATCAGGCAGCCCACAGTGGAACCCAGGCCGCCGATCATGATGACGATGAAGATCAGCACGTTGACCTGCGCGCCCAGCTGCGGCACGACCGATTGCTGGTACATGCCCCATAGCACGCCGCCCAGTCCCGCCAGCATCGAGCCGGCCACGAACACGCCGACGAACAGATGACGGATGCGGTAGCCCAGGCTTTCCACCATCTCGCGGTCCTCGACGCCAGCGCGGATCAGAAGGCCCAGCTTGGTTCGGTTGAGCAGCCACAGCATGCCGGCCAGCACCAGCAGGCCCGTCAGCAGGGCGACAATGCGGAACTTCTCGATGGCGGCATCGCCCAGCAGGAATGCGCCGCGCAGCGCCTCGGGCAGCGGCAGGGAAATCGTCTGCGGACCCCACAGCATCTTGATGATCTCCTCGCCGATGATCATGCCGCCCATGGTGATGAGGATCTGCTTCAGATGCTGGCCGTAGACAGGCCGCACGATGACGCGTTCGAACGCCAGGCCCACTGCGCCCGCGACCAGCATGCCGACGATCATGGCGGGCAGCACCGCGCCCAGGTTGATCCACAAGCTGCCCGACTGGGTCCAGTCGGCCATGGAGCCCAGCACGGTTGCGGCCATGTACGCGCCGATTGCGATGAACAGGCCGTGGCCGAAGTTCAACACGTCCATCAGGCCGAAGACCAGCGTCATGCCCGAGGCCACGATGAAGATGATCATGCCCATGGCCAGCCCCGCCAGGGTCAGGGTGACCCAGGTGGAGAAGGAACCCACCAGGGGCAGGGCAAGTGCGGCCAGCGCGACCACCAGCAGCACGGGGCGCAGGTCCGCGCGCACGCGCGGCAGCGGGGTATCGAGTTCGAGCGTGCTCATTGATGGCTTCCCAGCGACAGGCCCAAGAGGCGCGTCTGTAGTTCATCGTCCGCGGCCAGTTCGGCCATGCCGCCTGCATGGACGACGCGGCCGTTGTCCATCACGGCGACGTGGTCGCCGACCAGGCGCGCGAAGTTGAAGTTCTGCTCGACCAGCAGGATGGTGGTGGACGCCTGCTTCAGTTCAATGAAGGCGTCGATCATGTTCTGGATGATGGCGGGCGCCAGGCCTTTGCTGGGCTCATCCACCAGCAGCAGCCGGCGCGGCTCGATGATGGCGCGCGCCACGGCCAGCATCTGCTTTTGACCGCCCGACAGCTTGCCGGCGGGATGTAGCCAGAACTTCTTCAATGCCGGAAAGAACCCGAAAATCCATTCCAGCCGCGCCGTATCCAGCTGGCTGGCGTTCCTGGCTTGGCGCGCCGCGAGCAGGATGTTCTCCTTCACGGACAGGTCGGCGAAGATGCCCATGCTTTCGGGCACGTAAGCCATGCCCATGCGTGCCATGTCGGGCGGCGAGGTGCGCGTGCCCGGGCCGCCGACGGGCGTGCCGTCAAAGCTCACCTGGCCTTGCGATGCGCGCCACAATCCCATGATGGTGCGCAGCGTGGTGGTCTTGCCGGCGCCGTTGCGGCCCAGCAGCATGGTCACGGCCGCCGGCGCGACCGCCAGGTCCACGCCGTGCAGGATGTGGTACGCGCCGATGTGCGTGTGCACGTTCTTCAATTCCAGCAACGCCTGCGTCATGCCGCCTTCTCCGCCGGGCTCACGCCCAGATAGGCCTGCTGCACGATGGGCGAGGCGATCACCGCCGCCGGGTCGCCGTCGGCCATCAGCTGGCCGTTGTGCAGCACCACGATGCGGTCCGCCAGTTCGCGCACCACGTCCATCTTGTGCTCCACGAGCAGAATCGTTTTCGTCGGATCGTTCTTGAGTTCGCGGATCAGGTCCAGCACGACGGGCACGTCGTCCACGCTCATGCCTGCCGTCGGTTCGTCGAACATGAAAACCTGCGGCTCCAGCGCGATCAGCATGGCGATCTCCAGCTTGCGCTGGTCGCCGTGCGGCAAGTCGGCGGCAGGCTGGTCACGGCGCGCGGACAGGCGGGTGCGTTCCAGCAGCGCGTCGGCGCGTTCGATCAGGCCCCGGTCGTCGCTCCAGGTGCGCCAGAACCGGATCTGGCGCCAGCTCATGCCTTGCTGGCGCGATTGCAGGGCCAGGCGCACGTTCTCATGCACGCTCAGGCGCGGGAACAGCTGGGTCAGCTGAAAGGCACGCCCCAGTCCCGCATGCATGCGCGCGGGGGCGGCCAGCGGGGTCAGGTCGCGCCCGTTCAGGCGCACCGTCCCGGCGCTGGCGCGCAGCTGCCCGGAGATCAGGTTGAAGTAGGTGGTCTTGCCCGCGCCGTTTGGGCCGACTATGGCGGTCAGGGTGCCAGGCGCAAAGCTGCAGCTGACTTCATTGACCGCCACGTGTCCGCCGAAACGGATCGTGAGCGATTGGGTTTCCAGCATGGATGGGCTACGCGCTCAGCGTTTGTTCTGGATCGGCACCGACATCTGGTCCGGCGTGATTTCCTTGACCAGATCCTGCACGGCCCACGGCACCGACGGATCGTTCTTGATGCGGAAGTGGTACATGGACTGCATGGCCTGGTGGTCCTCGGGGCGGAAGGTCATCTTGCCCTTGGGCGTCTCGAAGCTCATGCCTTCCATGGCCTTGATCAGTGTGTCGGTATCGGAGTCGCCCTTGGTCTTGGCCAGCGCGGTGGCGATGGCGATGCCCGAGGCCATGCCGCCTGCGGTGAAGAAGTCCGGCGGCTGGCCGTAGCGCTTCTGGTGCTCCGCCACCAGCCAGTCGTTGATCGGATTCTTGGGGATGCCGTAGTAGTAATAGGTGGCGCCTTCCATGCCCGCCAGCGACTTCAGCGGCGTCATCGCGGCCAGCGTGTTGCCGCCCGTGGCGATCTCGATGCCGAAGCGCTTGGGGTCCAGGTCGGCGATCTTGAACGGGTTGCCCGCGCCCGCCCACAGGATGAAGATGATCTTGCGACCCGGCTTGTCCTTCAACGCATCGAACAGGCGCTGCGCACCGGCGGTGAAGTCGGTGGCGTTGGCGGGCAGGTATTCCTCGTGCACGATTTTGGCGTTCTTCAAGGCGCCCTTGAACGCCTTCACGCCGTCGCGGCCGAAGGCATAGTCCTGCGCCAGCATGGCAATCGAGGTGCCGGCCTGGTCGAAGGCAACCGCGTTGGCGATGGCGTCCTGCGACGAGTTGCGGCCGGTGCGGAAGATGTACTTGTTCCACTTGTCGCCCGTGATCGAATCCGCCACCGCGGGTTCGACCAGCAGGATCTTTTCGTACTCCTCGGCGATGGGCAGCATGGCCAGCGCGACGCCGGAAGAGGTGGGGCCGACGGCGATGTCGGCGTTGTCGTCCGCATAGGCCGAGGCCAACTGCGCGCGCGCCACGTCGGGCTTGCCCTGGTTGTCCTTTTCGATGACGCGGATCTTGCGCCCGGCGACCGTCATGGTGCCCTGCGTCGCATACTCCAGCCCCAGCATCAGGCCGTTCTGGGTTTGCTTGGCGTAGGCCTCCAGGGGGCCGGTCTTGTCGTAGACGTGGGCCACGACGAAGTCTTTCGCCGCGATGGCGGAATTCATGCAGAGGCCGGCGAGCGCGGCGAGCAGGACGCGTTTCATGGGTATCTCCTGTTATTGGGGGCGGTCAGCCGCCGTGTGGTCCGGCGTGGCAAGGAACTGGCGGATGGCGTCGATCTGCGCAGCGACATTGAGAGCAGGGGCGTGGCCGCAATCGGGGAAGTCGATGCGCTGCGCGCGCGGCCCGCGGCGGGTCATGGCGTCGGCGACTTCGGGCAGCAGCAGGTCCGAATCGGCGCCGCGCAGCAACAGCAGCGGCATGCGCAGCGAGTCGTAACCATTCCAGCGGTCGTAGTCCCGCGGGTGGTTGCTGAACTGGCCGACGATGGCCGGATCGTAGTGCAGGGTGATCCGGCCGTCCGGCAGCCGGCGCACGGATGTTTCTGCCATACGGCGCCATTGCTCGTCGCTCTGCCAGCCGTAGGGCTTATAGGCGACGCGCAGCCAGGCTTCGAGTTCGGTGACCGTATCGAAGGCCGGCGGCGCGCCGACATAGGCCACGATGCGGTCGATGGCGGCCTGCGGCAGTTCGGGCCCGATGTCATTGACGACCAGGTGCGAGATCCGGTCGCGCAGGGTCGTGGCGGCAGCGTGCATGCCGGTGGCGCCACCCATGGACGTCCCCACCCAGCGCACGCGATCCAGCGACAGCCCGTCCGCCAGGGCGCGGGCCAGCGTTGCATAGAAGTCGAGCTGGTACTCGGCGACCGGGTCGGGGCTCCATTGCGACAGGCCGCGGCCGATCGCGTCCGGGCAGATGATGCGGTAGTCGTCCGCCAGCGCCTGCGCCAGGTCGTCGAAGTCGCGGCCAGTGCGGGCCAGGCCATGCCACATGATGACGGGGGGCGCGTCCGCGGCGCCCCATTCGGTGTAATGCAGCTCGCGGCCTGCGCAGCGCAGATAGCGCGAAGCCGGCGCGTGGCGGCCGGCTGGTGCGGGCGCTGGTGCCATGAGTCTCCTCCCGGGTTGTCCAGGTTGTGTGCTTATCGGGCTGAATATAGACTTGCGCCAAGCGCGCCTTCAAGGCGCCGGACACCCCGCAGCAGGGTGAGTCAAGAATATGTAGACGCAGGATCACGAGCGCCCGGCCGCGGCGCAGGCGTCCAAGGAGACCGAACCATGTCCGATACGGAATTCGCCATTTCGGTCAGCGCTGGCGCTGACCGGCGCGACGAATGGCGCGCGGCGTTGTCGCACGCGTTCGGTCCCTTCGAGGTGCATGGCGGCCGGCCCGACAATTTCGCCGGACATGTGCGCTACGCGCGGCGGGGCAGCCTGCAGTTCAACGACCTCCATTACCAGGGACAGAAGCTGGAGCGCACCGCCGGCAACGTGTCGCGCCTGGATCAGGAGTTCTATACCTTCGGTCTGCCGCTGGCGGGACCCCTGGTTGTGCAGCAGCAGGGGCGGGAGTTCCAGGTCGAACCCGGCTGCGTCTATCTGATGAACCAGAGCCTGCCCTACCAGGCCACGGCACAGGGCGCTGCGGGGTACCGCAGCCTGAGCGTGTCGTTTCCGCGCAGCGCCCTATTGCAGCGCGATTCCCGCGTCGGCGCCTTCTACAAGCTGCGCGTCGACGACGGTTCGCCGCGCGGCGCTTTGCTGGCCAGCTACATGGACCACTTGTTCAAAGGCGTGGACGGCTGGTCGGATGTCGAGGCGGCGGAACTGGGCGAGCGCCTGATCGACCTGATCGTACTGTTTCTGGTGCAATCAGGGCAGGGGCATGCATCGGAGTCGGACAGCAGCGTCACGCTGGCGCATCGGCAGCGCGTGCTGGCCTATATCCGCCAGCATCTGGCGGATCCCGCGTTGTCCCCGCAGCAGGTGGCGCAGGGCTGCGGCTTGTCGGTGGCCTATCTGCATCGCATCCTGCGCGCGGGCGGTCTGTCGGTGGAATCCTTCATCTTCGACCAGCGGCTCGACAAGTGCCGCGAGCTTTTGTTGAGCCCGCAGCACAGCCACCGCAGCATTGCCGAACTGGCCTATCAAGTGGGCTTCTCGCATCCCTCGCATTTCAGCCGACTGTTCAAGCGCCGGTTTGGCATGACGCCGCGCGATTTGCGGGCAAGTTCCTGAGCGGCCTTCTTTCGCGGACATCCCGGCCCGGTTCTCCAGGCATGAGGCAAAACAAAGCCCCGCAGAAATCCTGCGGGGCTTTGTTGTCACTGCCGGGTCAGATGTGCGTGATGAACTTCGTGACCAGGTAGCCGTCGAACGTTTCCAGACCGCCTTCGCTGCCGATGCCGCTGTCCTTGATGCCGCCGAAGGGCGTCTCGGCCAGGGCGCTGCCGAAGTGGTTGATGTTGACCATGCCGGCTTCAAGGCCGTTGGAGACCTTGGTGGCCGTCTGCAGCGAGTTCGTGAACACGTAGGACGACAGGCCGAAGGGCAGGCTGTTCGCGCGGCGCAGCACTTCATCGGTATCCGTGAAACGGACCACCGGCGCGACCGGGCCGAAGGGCTCCTCGGTCATCAGCATGGAGTTGTCGGGCACTTCGGTCACGACCGTGGGGGCGAAGAAGAAGCCCTTGCGGTCCAGCGGGCCGCCGCCGACCACCACCTTGCCGCCGTGCTTCTTGGCGTCGTCGATGAAGGCGCTCATGGCGGGGACGCGGCGCTCGTGCGCCAGCGGGCCCATGTCGGTGCCGGCTTCCAGGCCGTCGCCGACCTTGATGTTCTTCAGCACTTCGGAGAAGCGCGCGAGGAACTGCTCGTAGGCGCCGTTCTGGACATAGAAGCGGGTCGGCGACACGCACACCTGGCCGGCGTTGCGGACCTTGAACTTGGCCAGCATGGTGGCGGCGCGGTCGATGTCGGCGTCGTCGAACACCAGCACGGGCGAGTGGCCGCCCAGTTCCATGGTGACGCGCTTCATGTGGGCGCCGGCCAGCGCGGCCAGCTGCTTGCCCACCGGCACGGAGCCGGTGAACGACACCTTGCGCACGATGGGCGAGCGGATCAGGTAGTCGGAGATCTTGGCGGGTTCGCCCCAGACGATGTTCAGGCAGCCCTTGGGCAGGCCGGCGTCGTGGAACATGCGCGCAATGGCCATGACGGCGCTGGGCGAGTCCTCGGGACCCTTCAGCACTACCGTGCAGCCGGCGCCGATGGCGGCGGCGATCTTGCGGATGGCCTGGTTGTACGGGAAGTTCCAGGGCGTGAACGCGGCGCAGACGCCGATGGGTTCGCGCACCACGATCTGGCGCACGTCAGGATTGCGAGGCGGGACCACGCGGCCGTAGATGCGGCGGCATTCCTCGGCGTGCCAGTCGGCGTGTTCGGCGCAGGAGGTGACTTCGCCCACGGCTTCGGCCAGCGGCTTGCCCTGGTCCAGCGTCATGTTGCGGCCGATTTCCTGGGCGCGTTCGCGCGATAGCGTCGCAACCTTGCGCAGGATGGCCGAGCGGTCCATGGGAGAGGATTTCTTCCACGACTCGAACGCGCGCTGGGCGGCGGCTAGCGCGCGATCCAGATCCGCTTCGGTGGCGTGGGGCAGCTGGCCGAGAACTTCCAGCGTGGCCGGGTTGATGACGTCCTGGGTGCGCCTGCCCTCTCCGGCGACGAATTCGCCGTCGATATACAGCGCCAACTGTTCATACATGCCTGTCTTCCCTTGCGAAATAGGAGTGGATAGCGATCACTGTCGCCCACGCCAGTCTAAACCAGCTTGTCCGCGGCGGGGAGGGCCAATGCCCGGCGGCGCCTTGGAGCCAATCTGCTGGCGCAAGTCTTGCGTGCCCGCGCCGGCATGGACAAAATGGTGCATCTTTGGCTGTCTATCCGGCTACCTATTGTGCAACCCCTCGATGCGCGTCCGCCCAGCAAGCCCAGTTTCTACTCGCGCACCTTTTTCCGTTTCATAGACTGGTTGCGCAACCGGATCGCCCAGGCCTCGCTGGTCGGCGACCGTCCCATTTTCGACAATGGCCAGTTTCCCTGGGTCGCCGCGCTCGAGGCCCAGGCGCCCGCCATCCGCGCTGAGCTGGCAGGCCTGCTCTCCGAACGCCAGCACCTGCCCGCCTTCCATGAAATCTCTCCCGACGTGGGCCAGATCACCTCGGACGACCAATGGAAGACTTTCGTCTTCATGGGCTACGGCCTGCGCTCCGAGCGCAATCTGGCGCGCTGCCCGGCGACCGCCCGGGCGCTGCAGGGAATCCCGGGCATCCGCACGGCGTTCTTCTCCATCCTGGAGGCCGGCAAGCGCATCCCCCTGCACACGGGGCCGTACAACGGCGTCCTGCGCCTGCACCTGGGGCTGGTGGTACCCGAACCGGCCGAGCAATGCTGGATCGAGGTCGGGGGCGAGCGTTACAGTTGGCGCGAAGGGCAGGCGGTGGTGTTCGACGACCTGTACCCGCACCAGGTCCACAACGACACCGCCGGACTGCGCGCCGTGCTCTTCGTGGACTTCGAGCGTCCCTGCCGCGCTCCGGTAAAATGGCTCAACCGCCTGGTGCTCATGGCTGCCCCCTTCACGGACGAAATCCGTCGCGGCAAGGCCAACCACGATGCCTGGGAGAAGGGCTACTACCGCCAGAAATAGGGGGCGGATAGCCTCGGTTCACCCCCGGCCAAGGGGAAAGCGTGGCTTTTGTGGGTTATCCACACAAAGTGCTTGCGCTCAAAAATTAACCACGTTAGAATTATCAGCTTTCCCAGATTGTCGATCGAGTTGGCCCGCGCCTATGCAGGTTAGCCCGACGTGTTGGGGGAATACCCGCAGGATTTCAACCCAGGGTCGTTGCGTTGCCAACCAGTTGCGTGAGTAGGGCGAAAGCTCCAGACATGCCAACACAAAAGCAGGGCGGCAGACCTGACGGGACCAAAACTGGCAGGAATTGCAGTGTTCCCTTGTTGGGAAAACCGTATTTCCAGTTAAGTTGGAACAGGAAAAATCATGATCCAAATGCAGACCACGCTGGATGTGGCCGATAACACTGGTGCGCGTCATGTCATGTGCATTAAGGTGCTCGGTGGCTCCAAGCGCCGTTATGCCGGTATCGGCGACATCATCAAGGTGAGCGTCAAAGATGCGGCTCCGCGCGGACGCGTCAAGAAAGGCGAAATTTACAATGCCGTGGTGGTTCGTACCGCCAAGGGCGTGCGCCGTAAAGACGGTTCGCTGATTCGTTTCGGTGGCAATGCCGCCGTGTTGCTCAACGCCAAGCTGGAGCCCATCGGCACCCGCATCTTCGGACCCGTTACGCGTGAACTGCGTACCGAGAAGTTCATGAAGATCGTGTCGTTGGCCCCGGAAGTGCTGTAAGGAGCCCTACGATGAACAACATTCGTAAAGGCGACGAAGTCATTGTCCTGACCGGCCGCGACAAGAAGCGTCGCGGTACCGTGCTGGCGCGCGTCGATGCCGACCACGTTCTGGTCGAAGGCGTCAACGTCGTCAAGAAGCACGTGAAAGCCAACCCGATGGCTAACAACCCGGGCGGGATTGTCGAAAAGACCATGCCGATTCACATCTCGAACGTCGCGCTGTTCAACCCGGCCACCGGCCGTGGCGATCGCGTCGGCGTGCAAGAAGTCGAAGGCCGCAAGGTTCGCGTGTTCCGTTCCAATGGTGCCGTTGTCGGCGCCAAGGCGTAAGGGGCGATAGACATGTCTCGTTTGCAAGATCTCTACAAGAGCAAGGTCGCTGCCGACCTGCAAGCCAAGTTTGGCTACAAGAGCACGATGGAAGTGCCGCGCATCACCAAGATCACCCTGAACATGGGTGTGTCGGAAGCGGTGTCGGACAAGAAAGTCATCGAGCACGCTGTTGGCGACCTGACCAAGATCGCCGGCCAGAAGCCCGTCGTGACGAAGACCAAGAAGGCTATCGCCGGGTTCAAGATCCGCGAAAACTACCCGATCGGTTGCATGGTCACGCTGCGCGGTCAACGCATGTACGAATTCCTGGATCGCCTGGTGGCGGTTGCGCTGCCTCGCGTGCGCGACTTCCGCGGCATCTCGGGTCGTGCGTTCGACGGCCGTGGCAACTACAACATCGGGGTGAAAGAGCAGATCATTTTCCCCGAAATCGAGTACGACAAGATCGACGCGCTGCGTGGGCTGAACATCAGCATCACCACCACCGCGAAGACCGACGAAGAAGCCAAGGCGCTGTTGACGGCCTTCAGCTTCCCGTTCCGTAACTAAGGGGCTGATGACGTGGCTAAACTTTCCCTCATCAATCGCGACATCAAGCGCGCCAAGCTGGCTGACAAGTTCGCCGCCAAGCGCGCTGAGTTGAAGGCGATCATCGACGACCAGTCGAAGACCGACGAAGAACGTTACCAAGCTCGGCTCAAGCTGCAACAGCTGCCGCGCAATGCCAACCCGACGCGTCAACGTAACCGTTGCGTGGTCACCGGTCGTCCGCGCGGCGTGTTCCGCAAGTTCGGCCTGACGCGCCACAAACTGCGTGAAATGGCGATGAAGGGTGAAATCCCCGGCATCACCAAGGCCAGCTGGTAGGAGAAACAATATGAGCATGAGCGATCCCATCGCCGATATGCTGACCCGCATTCGCAATGCGCAGCAAGTGGACAAAGTTACGGTGAGCATGCCCTCCTCGAAGCTGAAGGCGGCCATTGCCGCTGTGCTGAAGGACGAAGGCTACATCGACAGCTTTGAAATCAAGGGCACCCAGGCCAAGCCTGAGCTCGAGATCACCCTGAAGTACTACGCTGGCCGTCCGGTCATCGAGCGCATCGAACGCGTTTCGCGCCCCGGTCTGCGTATCTACAAGGGCCGTACCAGCATTCCTCAGGTCATGAACGGCCTGGGCGTGGCTATCGTTTCGACCTCGCGCGGCGTCATGACCGACCGTAAGGCTCGCGCCAACGGCGTCGGCGGCGAAGTGCTGTGCTACGTGGCCTAAGGAGAAATTCGAATGTCACGTATCGCTAAGTATCCGGTCGAACTGCCCAAGGGTGTTGAAGCCAACATCCAGCAGGATCAGATCACCGTCAAGGGCCCGCTGGGCTCCCTGACCCAAGCCCTGACCGGCGACGTCACGATTGCGTTGGACAACGGCAAGCTCACGTTTGCCGCCGCCAACGACAGCCGTCACGCCAACGCCATGTCGGGTACCGTGCGCGCTCTGGTGGCCAACATGGTCACGGGCGTGAGCAAGGGCTTCGAGCGCAAGCTGACCCTGGTCGGCGTGGGTTACCGCGCATCGATCCAAGGCGACGCCGTTAAGCTGCAGCTCGGTTTCTCGCACGACGTTTTGCACCAGTTGCCGGCCGGCATCAAGGCCGAGTGCCCGACCCAGACGGAAATCGTCATCAAGGGCGCCAACAAGCAAGTCGTCGGTCAGATGGCCGCTGAAATCCGCGCGTACCGCGAACCCGAACCCTACAAGGGCAAGGGCGTGCGTTACTCGGACGAACGCGTCGTCATCAAAGAAACCAAGAAGAAATAACGGCGCACGCAAGGACGAATCATGGACAAAAAAGTTTCCCGTTTGCGTCGTGCGGTTCCGACCCGCCGGAAGATCAACGAGCTGCGCGTTCATCGCCTCTCGATTTTCCGCTCGAACCAGCACATCTACGCCAACATCATTTCGCCGGAAGGCGATCGCGTTTTGGTCAGCGCCTCGACGGTCGAAGCCGAAGTGCGCGCGCAACTGTCCGGCCAGTCCGGTCAGGGCGGCAACAAAGCCGCTGCGTCGCTGGTCGGCAAGCGCGTGGCCGAAAAGGCCAAGGCTGCCGGTATTGAACTGGTCGCTTTCGATCGCTCGGGCTTTCGTTACCATGGCCGCGTGAAAGCGCTGGCCGATGCCGCGCGTGAAGCCGGCCTGAAGTTCTAAGCGAGGATCTGTCAAATGGCTAAAGTACAAGGCAAGAACGCCGCGGAAAAAGAGAACGATGACGGCCTCCGCGAAAAGATGATCGCGGTCAACCGCGTGAGCAAAGTGGTCAAGGGTGGTCGCACCATGAGCTTTGCCGCGCTGACCGTGGTTGGCGATGGCGATGGCCGCATCGGCATGGGTAAGGGCAAGGCGCGTGAAGTGCCGGTGTCCGTTCAGAAGGCTATGGAACAGGCCCGTCGCGGCATGTTCAAGGTCGCTCTGAAGAACGGCACGCTGCACCACACCGTGGTTGGCAAGCATGGCGCCGCTACCGTGCTGATCTCGCCCGCTGCTGAAGGTACCGGCGTTATCGCCGGCGGCCCGATGCGCGCTATTTTTGATGTGATGGGTGTGCGTAACGTGGTTGCCAAGAGCCTGGGCTCGAGCAACCCCTACAACATGGTTCGCGCCACGTTGAACGGCCTGCGCGCCTCCATGACTCCGGCTGATGTTGCTGCCAAGCGCGGCAAGTCGGTCGAAGAAATCCTGGGGTAAATCATGGCTCAGAAGCAGATCAAAGTGACCCTCGTGCGCTCGGTGATCGGTACCAAGCAATCGCACCGTGACACGGTTCGCGGTTTGGGCTTGGGCCGTATCAACAGCAGCCGCGTGCTGGTCGATACGCCCGAGGTGCGTGGGATGATCCGTAAGGTGGATTATCTCGTTTCCGTCTCGGAAGCCTAAGGAATCACCATGTCGGATATGCAACTTAATTCGCTGAAGCCCGCTGAGGGCAGCAAGCACGCCAAGCGCCGCGTCGGCCGTGGCATCGGTTCGGGTCTGGGTAAGACCGCCGGCCGTGGTCACAAGGGTCAGAAGTCGCGTTCGGGCGGTTTCCATAAGGTTGGCTTCGAAGGCGGTCAAATGCCGCTGCAGCGTCGCCTGCCCAAGCGTGGTTTCACCCCGCTCGGTCAGCACCTGTACGCCGAAGTCCGTCTGTCGGACCTGCAAGCCCTGCCCATCGACGAAGTCGACGTGCAAGTGCTGAAGGCCGCTGGCGTGATTGGCCAGGCGGTTCGTTTCGCCAAGGTCATCAAGTCGGGTGAACTCTCGCGCAAGGTCGTGCTCAAGGGCATTACCGCGACGGCCGGCGCTCGCGCCGCCATCGAAGCCGCGGGCGGCTCGCTTGCTTGATCACGAGGTGACGAGTGGCTAACGCGCAGGCATTGGGCAAAACCGGAGCACGGTACGGCGATCTGAAGCGCCGCCTCGTGTTCCTGGTGCTCGCCCTGGTGGTTTACCGTTTGGGTACACACATCCCCGTGCCGGGCATCAACCCGGATGCGCTGGCGGACTTGTTCCGTCAGAACCAGGGCGGGATCCTGGGCCTGTTCAACATGTTCTCGGGCGGGGCGCTCTCGCGCTTCTCGATTTTTGCCCTGGGGATCATGCCGTACATTTCGGCATCCATCATCATGCAGCTTATGTCTGTGGTGGTGCCGTCGCTGGAATCGCTCAAGAAAGAGGGCGAAGCCGGCCGTCGGAAGATCACCCAATACACCCGCTACGGCACGGTCGTGCTGGCGCTGGTGCAGGCTGTGGGCATTTCGGTAGCGTTGGAGTCCCAGCAGGGACTGGTGATCGATCCGGGCATGCTGTTCCGCTTTACGACCGTCGTGACCTTGGTCACCGGCACCATGTTCGTCATGTGGCTGGGTGAGCAAATCACGGAACGTGGTCTGGGCAACGGGATTTCCATCCTGATCTTCGCAGGTATCGTTGCGGGTCTGCCCGCGGCGCTGGCTGCACTGTTGGACCTGGTCCGCACCAACTCGATGTCCGTGCTTTCGGCACTGTTCATCGTGGCTCTGGTGGTGCTGGTTACCGCTTTTGTGGTGTTCGTGGAACGCGGACAGCGCAAGATCACGGTGAACTACGCCAAGCGTCAGGTCGGCAACAAGGTCTACGGTGGTCAAAGCTCGCATTTGCCGCTGAAGCTGAACATGGCAGGGGTGATTCCGCCGATCTTCGCATCGTCGATCATTCTGTTCCCGGCCACGATCACGAGCTGGTTCTCCAGCAGTGAGAACATGCGCTGGCTTAGCGACCTGGCTGCGGCCCTGTCGCCTCGTCAACCGCTCTACATCACGCTGTACTCGGTCGCGATTATTTTCTTCTGCTTTTTCTACACGGCTCTGGTGTTCAACAGCCGCGAAACGGCGGACAACCTGAAGAAGAGTGGTGCGTTTGTTCCGGGCATCCGTCCGGGCGAACAAACAGCGCGCTACATCGACAAGATCCTGATGCGTCTGACGCTCGCAGGTGCCATCTACATCACGTTGGTGTGCCTGTTGCCGGAATTCTTGGTGATGCGCTGGAACGTTCCTTTCTACTTCGGTGGTACGTCCCTGTTGATTATTGTGGTGGTGACGATGGATTTCATGGCGCAGGTTCAGGCCTACATGATGTCTCACCAGTACGACTCGTTGCTCAAGAAGGCTAACTTCAAGGGCGCGGGTTTGCCGATGCGGTAAGCAAAAGAATGTCCAAGGACGACGTCATTCAGATGCAAGGTGAGGTTCTTGAGAACCTCCCGAACGCGACATTTCGCGTCAAGCTCGAAAACGGCCACGTGGTGTTGGGCCATATTTCCGGCAAGATGCGTATGCATTACATCCGGATCCTGCCGGGTGACAAGGTCACAGTGGAGCTCACGCCCTATGACCTGACGCGAGCCAGGATAGTTTTCCGCTCCAAATGAGCGGAACCGGATTACGGAAAATTAGGAGTCAACCATGAAAGTAATGGCATCGGTTAAGCGGATCTGCCGCAACTGCAAAGTTATCAAACGTCACGGCGTGGTGCGCGTTATCTGCACCGACCCGCGTCACAAGCAGCGTCAAGGCTAACTCGGGTTAGCGACTACGCAACGGATTTATTCAAGGAACAGTCATGGCCCGTATTGCTGGCATTAACATTCCGCCGCAACAGCACGCCGAGATCGGCCTGACCGCCATTTTTGGCATCGGTCGTACGCGCGCTCGCAAGATTTGCGAAGCGGCAAACGTACCCTTTGACAAAAAGGTCAAGGATCTGAGCGACGCTGAATTGGAACGCGTCCGCGAACATGTTGGTTTGTTCACGGTTGAAGGCGACCTGCGTCGTGAAGTACAGCTCTCGATCAAGCGTTTGATCGACCTGGGAACCTACCGCGGCATGCGTCACAAGCGCGGTTTGCCCGTGCGCGGCCAGCGCACTCGCACCAACGCCCGCACCCGTAAGGGCCCGCGTCGTGCTGCTGCGTCCCTGAAGAAATAATCGAGGAACTGGATTATGGCGAAAGCTTCCACCAGCGGCGCTTCGCGCGTGCGCAAAAAGGTCAAGAAGAA
The DNA here is from genome assembly GCF_014851605.1 of Achromobacter sp. ACM02. Taxonomy (NCBI): domain Bacteria; kingdom Pseudomonadati; phylum Pseudomonadota; class Betaproteobacteria; order Burkholderiales; family Alcaligenaceae; genus Achromobacter; species Achromobacter sp. ACM02. The sequence goes on along the minus strand of NZ_JACUZY010000006.1, from coordinate 474,547 downwards.
CGTCTCGGACGGCATCGCGCACGTTCACGCGTCGTTCAACAACACCATCATCACCATCACCGATCGTCAGGGCAACGCGCTGTCGTGGGCCACGTCGGGCGGTGCTGGCTTCAAGGGTTCGCGCAAGTCGACCCCGTTCGCCGCGCAGGTCGCTGCTGAAACGGCTGGCCGCGTTGCGCTGGAGTACGGCATCAAGACGCTGGAAGTGCGCATCAAGGGCCCCGGCCCTGGCCGCGAATCGTCGGTCCGCGCTCTGAACGCGCTGGGCATCAAGATTTCGTCCATCGCCGACATCACGCCCGTTCCGCACAACGGCTGCCGTCCGCCGAAGCGTCGTCGTATCTAAAGGGAATCCACATGGCTCGTTATACTGGACCCAAATGCAAGCTCTCGCGTCGCGAGGGTACTGATCTGTTCCTGAAGAGCGCCCGCCGCTCGCTGGATTCCAAGTGCAAGCTGGATTCCAAGCCTGGCCAACACGGCCGCACTTCGGGTGCCCGCACTTCCGACTACGGTCTGCAGCTGCGCGAAAAGCAAAAGCTCAAGCGCATGTACGGCGTGCTGGAAAAGCAATTCCGCAAGTACTTCGCTGAAGCCGAGCGTCGCCGTGGCAACACCGGCGAAACGCTGATCCAGCTGCTGGAATCGCGCCTGGACAACGTCGTCTACCGCATGGGCTTCGGCTCGACCCGCGCCGAAGCTCGCCAGTTGGTGAGCCACCGCGCCATCGAACTGAACGGCCACACGGCTGACATCGCTTCGATGCTGGTCAAGGCTGGCGACGTCGTGTCGGTCCGCGAAAAGGCCAAGAAGCAAGGCCGCATCAAGGAATCGCTCGACCTGGCCACCAGCATCGGCATCCCCCAGTGGGTGGAAGTCGATACGACCAAGTTGACCGGTACGTTCAAGTCGGCCCCCGATCGCGCTGACGTCGCTCGCGACATCAACGAATCGATGGTCGTCGAACTGTACTCGCGTTAATCAGGCCTGCTGGCGCTACCTTCGCAATGCGCCGGCGAGCTGGTCTCGCGACCCGTTTGCACGTCCCGCAGCAGCCCGCTTTCCGCCTTCAGGCGGAGCGGGCTTTGCGGTAAGTATTGGCCGGTGTTTTTCGCGCCGTCCGCATTTCAAGTTTCACCCTGTCCATCAGCCTTATCGGTGTAACGAGCCGAGGGTATTGAAAAGGAACACAGTAAATGTCCACTCAAGGTTTCCTGAAGCCGCGCTCCATTGAAGTCGAACCGGTCGGCACGCACCATGCCAAGATCGTGATGGAGCCGTTCGAGCGTGGCTACGGTCACACGCTGGGCAACGCCCTGCGCCGCATCCTGCTGTCTTCGATGACCGGCTACGCGCCCACCGAAGTCCAGATGACGGGCGTGGTGCACGAATACTCGACCATCCCGGGCGTTCGCGAAGATGTCGTCGACATCCTGCTGAACCTGAAGGGCGTGGTCTTCAAGCTGCACAATCGCGACGAAGTGACCCTGGTTCTGCGCAAGACCGGCGCGGGCACCGTGCTGGCCAGCGACATCGAGCTGCCGCACGACGTCGAGATCATCAACCCCGGCCATGCCATCTGCAACCTGACGGATGCAGGCAAGCTGGAAATGCAGATCAAGGTTGAAAAGGGCCGCGGCTACGTGCCGGGCAACGTGCGCGCGCTGTCGGAAGACCGCACCCACACCATCGGCCGCATCGTTCTGGACGCTTCGTTCAGCCCGGTCCGCCGCGTGAGCTACGCGGTTGAAAGCGCCCGTGTGGAACAGCGTACCGACCTGGACAAGCTGGTCCTGGACATCGAAACCAACGGCGTTATCTCGCCCGAGGAAGCGGTGCGCCAGTCGGCTCGCATCCTGATGGACCAGATCTCGGTCTTCGCCGCCCTGGAAGGCGCTGGCGATTCGTACGAAGCCCCGGTCCGCGGCACGCCGCAGATCGATCCGGTGCTGCTGCGCCCGGTCGACGACCTGGAACTGACCGTGCGTTCGGCCAACTGCCTGAAGGCCGAAAACATCTACTACATCGGCGACCTGATCCAGCGTACCGAAAACGAGCTGCTCAAGACCCCGAACCTGGGTCGCAAGTCGCTCAACGAGATCAAGGAAGTCCTGGCCGCACGCGGCCTGACGCTGGGCATGAAGCTCGAAAACTGGCCCCCCCTGGGCCTGGAGCGTCCCTAAGTCTTGAAAGGGTGCCGCCTCTGGAAAGGGGCGGTTCCCGCAGGCAGCCGGCCTCGCGCCGGCCAGTTTGCGAAACCGTCGTAAAATGCACCGTTTTCTACCGGACCGCGGCCTGATTGCAGGTTGATAGAAGAGCCGGCAACCCGATGGCTGACGCCATCTTTAGATTCAAAGGAAACTTATCATGCGTCACGGTAATGGCTTGCGTAAGCTCAACCGCACCAGCAGTCACCGTCTTGCCATGTTCCGCAACATGGCCGTTTCGTTGATCACCCACGAAGCCATCAAGACCACGCTGCCGAAGGCGAAAGAATTGCGCCGCGTCATCGAACCCCTGATCACGCTGGGCAAGGAGCCCACGCTCGCGAACAAGCGTCTGGCTTTTGCCCGTCTGCGCGATCGCGATGCGGTGGTGAAGCTGTTCGCCGAAATCGGCCCGCGCTACGCGGCCCGTAACGGCGGCTACACCCGCGTGCTGAAGATGGGCTTCCGTCAAGGCGACAACGCTCCCATGGCTTTCATGGAACTGGTTGACCGTCCGGAAGTCGATGAAGCCGCTGAGGACAGCGCCGAATAATTTCGGTAGCTCGATAAGCGACAAGGGCGGGTCTTCGGACCCGCCCTTGTTTTTTTGTGCGGCCGCCGCGCGCTACGAGGCGTGCAGCTCGCTGCGCAGTTGCGCCGCCGTTGCGGCCAGCGCCTCGGTCGCGGGCTGCGGCGGCATCTTGAAGGTCAGGTCCTGCTGCTCGATGTATTGGGTGGACGTGACGTCCTGCGGGTGATGCATGGGGATGACGTGGGCGTGCGCATGCGCCACGTGGATGCCGGTGAAGGCGAAGCCCACGCGTTCCACGTCATACAGGCGCTTCATGTGGCGTCCGAGCTTCTGGCCCAGGTTGAGGATGCTGCCTGCCAGGTCGGCCGGCATATCCTCGTAATAGGGATAGTGCTGCTTGGGGATGATGAGCACATGCCCGGGGCGCACCGGGTGGATATCGAGAAAGGCCAGCAGGCGTTCATCCTCGTGGACCACGTGCGCGGGGATTTCGTGACGGGCGATGCGGCAGAACAGGCAGTTATCGGACATGCGTGCCTCGGTGGGTGCGGGTGGCATGGCGGCGCGTTCAGGCCCGGCGGATCCGGACGATGGCCGCAATACCGATAAAATACCCCGAGTTACGTCCCATACGGGTATCCCGAGGAGCCTCCATGTTGCGAGATGACGACGTTGTGCTGGTCATCAGCAATGCGCCCGACCTGCTGCTGGCCAAGCGGATTGCGCATGTCCTGGTCGAAGACGGATTGGCCGCCTGCGTGAACCTTGGCGCGCCGGGCCTGTCCATCTACATGTGGAAAGGAGAGGTCGAAGGGGCGGAAGAAATCCCCATCCACATCAAGACCACATACGCGCGCCACCAGGCCGTAGTGCAGGCCCTGGCGCAGATGCATCCCTACGATGTGCCCGAGATCATCGTGCTGCCTGTCATTGGCGGCGCGGCGCCCTATCTGGACTGGGTGCGTGAACAGACGGCCGTCACGCAGAACAAGAGAGACTGATGTTGCAACTAGTCGGTATCGGCGCGCTCCGGCGCGAGTCCCGCGCGCCGCGCGCCTTCTTCAGGCAGTGGCTGGCCTTGTTGGCCATGATGCTGCTGTTGCTGGGCTGGCAGGCTGCCGCGCGCGCCGAGGCCGAGTTCCTGGAGCCCGAGAAGGCCTTCGTGTTCAGCGCCGAGATGGTGGCGCCTGAAACGCTGGAACTGCGCTACCGCGTCGCGCCCGGCTACTACATGTACCGCGAGCGCTTCGGCATCACCATCAGTCCCATCGGCGCCGCCAAGCTGGGCGAAGCCGTCTATCCCAAGGGCGAGGTCAAGTACGACCCGACCTTCGAGAAGGACATGGAGGTCTTCCACCAGGACGTGGTGATCCGCGTGCCGGTGGCTGCGGGCGGACAGCCCTTCACCCTGACCCTGACCGCGCAAGGCTGCGCCGATGCGGGGCTGTGCTACCCGCCCATGGACAGCAGCGTGAAACTCACGCCGGTGGCAGGTGGCTATGCACTGGCTGGACCGGGAGGAATCCCGGCCGCCGCGTCTGGCGCATCCAGCGGGCTCGGCGCGCTGGTCAACGCGGGCGACACCGGCCTGGCCGACGCCCTGGGCGGCCTGGGCTGGGTAAAGACCGCCGGCGTGTTCCTGGTGCTGGGCCTGTTGCTGGCATTCACGCCCTGCGTGTTGCCCATGATTCCCATCCTGTCCTCCATCGTGCTCGGCGGGGCCGCGCAGGCCAAGCCGTCGCGCGGCCGCGGCCTGGCTCTGGCCGCGACCTATGTGCTGGGCATGTCCGTCGTCTACACCGCGCTGGGCGTGGCGGCCGGATTGAGCGGGGCCGGACTCGCCGCCTGGCTGCAGACGCCTTGGATCCTGACCCTGTTCGCCATCCTGCTGGCTGTGTTGGCGCTGGCCATGTTCGATGCCTTCACGTTCCAGATGCCTGCCGGCATCCAGGGCTGGCTGTCGCAGCGCTCGGCGCGCATTCCGGGCGGGCGCTACACCGGCGCCTTGGTGATGGGCGCCTTGTCGGCGCTGATCGTCGGCCCCTGCGTGGCCGCGCCGTTGGCGGGCGCGCTGTTGTATATCTCGCAGACCGGGGACGTGGTGCTGGGCGGATCGGCGCTCTTCGCAATGGCCTGGGGCATGGGCGTGCCGCTCTTGATCGTGGGGGCGTCCTCGGGCGCCTTGCTGCCCAAGGCCGGTCCCTGGATGGACGGCGTGAAGCGCTTGTTCGGCATGCTCTTGCTGGCGACCGCCTGGTGGATGCTGATCCCGGTAGTGCCGACCTGGGTGCAGATGACGGGCTGGGCTTTCCTGGCCGTGGTTGCCGCCGTGATGCTGCGGGCGTTCGATGCCTTGCCCGATGGCGCGGGCGCTGCGCGCATGTTCGGCAAGGGTGTGGGCCTGTTGCTGGCGCTGGCGGCCGCGGCCTGGCTGATCGGCGCGGCCAGTGGCGGACGCGACGTGCTGCAGCCGTTGTCGCACCTGGCGGCGCGCGGCGATGCGCCCGTGGGCGCGGCGGCCAGCAGCGGCGAGGTGCACTTCACCCGCGTGCGCAACAACGCGGAACTGGACGCCTTGCTGGCGCAAAGCCGTCAGCCGGTGATGCTGGATTTCTACGCCGATTGGTGCGTGTCGTGCCGCGAGATGGAGCGCTTCACCTTTACCGATCCGGGCGTTGCGCAGCGCATGTCGGGCATGCTGCTGGTGCAGGCCGACGTTACCGCGAACAACGCCGATGACCGCGCGCTGCTCAAGCGCTTCCGCCTGTTCGGCCCGCCGGGCATCATGTTCTTCGAACCGGGTGGCAAGGAGCTGCCCGAGGCGCGCGTGGTGGGCTTCCAGGACGCCAAGCGCTTTACTGAATCGCTGGACAAGGTCCTGCTGCGCTGAAGCGCGCGGCTTTGCCGCAAGCGTGATCCGCCATACAAAAGGCCGCTGCGTGGAACCGACCGTGCAGCGGCCTTTTTTTGCCGCGTGGCCTTTCTGTTCTGCGGACGCTAGCCCTGGCGCGTCGCGCGCACGTCGTGGTTCTGCCAGCCCAGTTCAGCCGAGATGGCGTCGGCGCAGCGCTTGATGTCATCGATCAACGGACTGGTCCAGCGCACGTCGAACACGCCGGCTGCGCCGATGGCTGTGATCACCAGCACCACGTTGCCGTTGGAGTCGAACACGGGGGCGCTCAGGCCGTTGATGCCGGGGATGGGGTCGCCCATGGCGCGCGCGACGCCGCGCTGGCGGACTTCGCGCAGGGTCCGTTCGAACTTTTCTGTCTTGCCCAAAGAAGGCACGGCGCCCAGGCGCAGATGGTCTTCATGCAACAGGCTTTCTATTTTTTTGGGCGGCAGCAGCGCCGCGAACACCTTGCCCGTCGCCGTGTTGGTCAGCGACATGACCGTGCCGGTGCGCATGTTGACGTGGATGGGGTAGTTGGATTCGTGCAGGTGAACGATGACTGGCCCCAGGTTGCCCAGCACCGCGATGGCGATGGTCTGTCCGGTTCTTTCGGCGAACTCGCGCGTCATGGGGATGGCGATCTTGATGGGATCGAGCCGGTGCAGCGCCGCCAGCCCCAGCTGCAGCGCGAGCGGCCCCAACTCGTATTCGCCGGTGTTCGGGTCTTGCCTGACCAGGCCCAGATTGCCGTAACTGACGAGATAGGCGTGGGCGTTGGCGCCCGACATGCCGGCGGCCTTGGCCAGCGCGCCCAGCGGCAACGAAGACGAGTGTTCCAGCAGCGCCAGCAGAATCTTGCCGCCGACTTCGATGGACTGGATGCCGCGCCTGCGCGGCGGCGAGGCAGGAGCGTGATCGGCATTGCGCTTGCCGGAGCTGGGTCTGGTGGCCATTTTCTTTTATCGAATGAGATTGCCTATGTTAGTACTTTCGCTAATCGTGAACCATATTGACATTATCAAATGCGTTCTCTACAGTCGAAAGAATAAGAAGGCTGCCCCGGTTTTGCGATCGGGAGCAAGCCGCCCCAAGGGTATGGAGACAACGTGGAAGATTCTCGTCAATACGACTGCGACGTGTTGGTGGTCGGGTCGGGCGCGTCGGGCATGGCTGCCGCAATCACCGCGGCAACGTCAGGCCTGAAGGTCCTTATCGTTGAAAAAGAGCCGCGCTTCGGCGGCTCCACCGCGCGTTCCGGCGGCTGGCTGTGGATACCGGGCACCTCGCTGGCCAAGGTGCAGGGCATCCATGAAACGCCGGACGAAGGCCGCGCCTATCTGCGCCACGAAGCCGGCGACAGCTACAACGCTGAACGAGTGGATGCCTTTCTGGAGCAGGGGCCGCGCGCCGTGGACTTCTTCACGTCGAACACCGAAGTGCAGTTCGACATGCCGCTGGTGTTCCCCGACTATCACGCGGAAGCGCCCGGCGGAAAGCAGGGCGGACGCTCGATGGTGGCGCGGCCCTACGACGGCCGCAAGCTCGGCGCCCACGTCAGGGACCTGGCGCCCGCGCTGCCCGAGCTGACTGTGTTCGGCATGATGCTGGGCTCGGGCAAGGAGATCGTGCACTTCATGCGGGTCACGCGCTCGCTGGCCTCGGCCTGGTACGTGGCCAAGCGCCTGACCCGGCATTTCCTGGACGTGGCCAAGCATGGCCGCGGCATGACGCTGACCAACGGCAATGCGCTGGCGGGCCGGCTGGCGGCCTCCGCGTTCAAGCTGGGCGTGCCCCTGTGGCTGAACGCGCCGGCCAAGTCCCTCATCATCGAAGACGGCGCCGTGCGCGGCGCGGTCGTGCAGCGCGATGGCGCGGCCGTGCGCGTGCGCGCCGCGCGCGCCGTGGTGCTGGCTTCCGGCGGCTTTCCGTACGACATCGAACGCCGCAAGCAGCTGTATGCACACGCACCCAACGGCACGGAACACTACTCTCCGTCGCCCACGGGCAATAGCGGCGACGGGCTGCGCCTGGCCGAGAGCGCGGGCGGGCAGGTCAACACCGCCTTGCCCAATGCCGCGGCATGGGTGCCGGTGTCCGTGGTGACGCGCAAGGACGGCAGCCCGGGCTACATGCCGCACTTCATCGACCGCGCCAAGCCGGGCGTCATCGCCGTCACGCGCAATGGCCGTCGCTTCACCAACGAAGGCAGTTCGTACCACGACTTCGTGCAGGAGATGGTGCGCGCATGCGAGGGGCAGGGCGAGACCTGCGCCTGGCTGATCTGCGACCACAAGACCCTGCGCAAGTATGGTCTGGGCAGCGTGGCGCCGTTCCCATTGCCCATCAAGCGCTATCTGGACACGGGCTATCTGACTCGCGGCGCGTCGGTGGCGGAACTGGCGCAGAAGACCGGCATCGATGCCGGCAGCCTGCGTCAGACGGTCGAAGCATACAACCGGGAGGCGGCGCTGGGCCGCGATCCGCAATTCGGCAAGGGCAGCAAGGCCTACAACCGCTATCAGGGCGATGCGCTGCATGGCCCGAATCCCTGCGTGGCGCCCATCGTGAAAGGGCCGTACTACGCGATCAAGGTCATGATCGGCGACATCGGCACTTTCGCCGGCCTGAAGGTCGATGGCCAGGGCCGCGCACTGAACGAACTGGGGGCGGTCATACCCGGCCTGTACGCCGTGGGCAACGACGCCTGCAGCATCATGGGCGGCAACTATCCGGGCGCGGGCATCACCTTGGGTCCGGCGCTGACCTTCGGCTATATCGCGGGCCAGAGCATTGCCGCCGCCGGCAAGGCCGCAGCGCGCGTGCAGGCGGACGCTTCCGCGCAGGCGGCCGCATGAGTGCCGCGCCGGCGGGACTGCTGCAGGGCAAGCTGGTCCTGGTGACGGGAGCGGGGCAGGGTAACGGACGGGCATTGGCGCTGGGCCTGGCGGCCGCGGGCGCGCGCGTGGTGGCGACCGACGTGCAGGCCGACAACGCCGCGCAGACGGCAGGCGCCATCATCGACACCGGCGGCGACGCCTGGAGCCACGCGCTCGACGTGACGGACCCCGAGGCATGCGCGGCGGTCGCGGCGCAGGTGCAATTGGAAGTGGGGCCGATCGACGTGCTGGTCAACAACGCCGGCATCCTGATCCGCGAAGGCATAGACAGCCCGCGCGCCGCCGAGAACTGGCGTCGCGTGCTGGACGTGAACCTGAACGGCAGCTTCAACATGATCCACGCCTTCCTGGGGGCGTTGCGCGCCACGCGCGGCGTCATCATCAACGTCGGCTCCATCGCGTCGTTCGCCGGGGTAGGCGCCACCCTGGGCTATTCGCCGTCCAAGGGCGGCGTGAAGATGATGACGCAGGCCATGGCGCGCGACCTCGCGCCCGACGGCATACGGGTCAACGCCATTGCGCCGGGCGTCATCGAAACGCCGATGACGCAGTACACGCGGGACGATCCCGCCCGGCTGGCGAACTTCATGCAGCGCATTCCGCTGGGACGGGTGGGACAGCCCGAAGACCTGGTGGGACCCGCCGTGTTCCTGGCTTCGCCGATGGCGCAGTACGTGACAGGCGTGTCCCTGCCGGTGGACGGCGGCTATCTCGCGGTATAGCGCCAGGCTCCACGGGCGAGAGGCAGAAAAAAGAATCATCGACGTGCAGCACATCTGAAAAACACAGGAGACAACGATGAAAGCAACGGGGATTTTTTCCACCTTGTCCAAGGCGGCCGTCTTGTGCGCGTTGGCGGTGGGCGCGCAGGCCTACGCCCAGGACATCAAGATCGGCTTTAACGGCGACCTGTCGGCTTCGCCGTCCGCGCAAAGCGGGCAGGCCGCGGTGCTGGGTTTGCGCACGGCCATTGACGACATCAATGCCAATGGCGGCCTGCTCGGCCGCAAGCTGGTGCTGGTGGTGCGCGATGACCTGTCGCAGCCGCCGAAGTCCATCCAGAACATGGCGGACCTGATCGATAACGAGAAGGTCGTGGCCATCGTTGGTCCCACCAATTCCGGCAACGCACTGGCCTGGAAGCACATCCCGAACCAGAAGAAGATCCCCGTCATGGGCGCCATCGGTTCCGGCACCGACATCACCAAGCCCATGCGCGCGGGCGCGGACAACTACATGTTCCGCGTTGGCATGGTGGACCGCGAACAGGTGGACGGCGTGATCGGCTACCTGAAGAAGAATCCCAAGGTCAAGAATGTAGGCTTCATGATCGAGACCACCGGCTACGGCCAGAGCGCGCTCAAGGACCTGGAGGAAGTTGGCGCGGCGCAAGGCGTCAAGGCCGTGGCGGTCGAGAAGTTCGGTGTGGCCGATACCGATATGACGTCGCAGCTGAACAAGCTGAAGGCGGCGGGCGTGGATACGGTGGTGATCTGGGCGCAGAGCACGCCGATCGCGCACGTGTTCCGCAGCATGGAGAAGATCAACTGGTTCCCGCTGACGCTGACCTCGTGGGCGGCGGACAATATCGCCTTCTACGATACGGCGGGCAAGACGCTGTCGGAGAAGCCCTTCTTCCTGCGCACCATCACCGACAACCGCACGGCCGCGCAGCAGAAGCTGTATGACCGCGTGTCGGCCAAGATGACCTCGCCCACCGCGTTCGGCTTCCTGGCGCATGCCTATGACGGCATGAACCTGCTGGGCATGGCGATCAAGCAGGCGAACTCCACCGATGGCGAGAAGGTGCGCCTGGCGCTGGAGAACCTGGATGGCACCTACGAAGGCGCGATGAAGACCTACACCAAGCCATTCTCGGCCACGGTGCACGATGCGCTGCTGGTAAGCGATTACAAGTGGGCGCACTGGCAGGACGGCAAGCTGGTGCCTTACGCCGACGACGTGACCGTCGCCGTCGCCAAGTAGCAGCAGGACAGCGACAGGCATAAGGGGCCATCATGTTGGTGACATTGTTGCAGGCGCTCGTCAGCGGGCTAGCAGTGGGGGGCGCTTATGCGCTGGTGGCGCTGGGCTTCAGCATCACGTTCACGACCACGCGCACGCTCAACTTCGGGCATGGGGAATTCGTGTCCGTGGGCGCGTTCATCGGGGTAGGCGCCTTGTTCCTGTTTGCCGGCAAGCCGGTCACCACCGCGGCCTTCACGGGGCTGGAATTGAGCGGTTGGGAGTATCTGCTGGCGGGGCTTGCGGCGGTGCTGGTGATGGGCATGCTGGGCGTGCTGCTATACGTGTTCGGCGTGCGGCCGTTCGCTTCGCGCCCGGGCATGGCGTGGGTCATGAGCACGCTCGGCTTTGGCATCCTGCTGCAGAGCGCCGCGTTCGCGGTCTGGGGACCGGCGCCCGTCACGGTGCCGGCGCCCTTCGGCGACGACGTGATCCGCGTGTTCGGCGCGGGCGTGCGCAGCCAGGAACTGCTGTTGCTCGCCGTGGCGGTGGTGGTGATGGTGCTGTTCGACCGCATCATGAACCGCACGGTGCTGGGCAAGGCGATGCGGGCCGTGGCCGCCAATCCCGCGGTCGCCAACCTGATGGGCATCAATGTGAACGCGGTGATGACCGGCGCCTTCTTCGCCAGTTCGGCGTTGGCCGGGCTGGCGGGCTTTCTGGTCGCGCCGATCACGTCGGCTTCGATATTCATGGGCCTGGCCATCGGCCTGAAGGGCTTTTCCGGCGCGATGATAGGCGGCCTGTCGAATCCGCGCGGCTGCGTGCTGGGCGGCTTTGTGCTGGGGCTGCTGGAGTCCTACGTGAACCTCTGGCAGTCGCAATGGCGTGAAGTGGCGATCTTCGGATTGGTGATCCTGGTGCTGGCGGTCAAGCCCACCGGCCTGTTCGGCAAGCGTCTGGCGGAGAAGGTATGAAGCGGCACGGCCAGACCTTGATAACCGTGGCGCTCGCGGCGGCGCTAGCCTTGTTCGCCGCCCTGGTGGACAACGATTACTACCTGCGCATCGTGTTCATGGCTTGCGTGTACTACTTGTGCGCGGCGGGCGTGAACGTGCTGGTGGGGTATGCGGGACAGAAGTCGCTGGGGCAGGCGGGCCTCTTTGCAGCCGGCGCCTACACGGCGGCGTTGCTGACCTCGCGCTGGCAAGTCGATCCATGGCTGGCCCTGGCCGCGGCGCCCGTGGTGGCCGGCGTGTTCGGCGTGCTGATCGCCCTGCCGTCGCTGCGCGTGAAAGGGCCTTACCTGGCCATGGTGACGCTGGCCTTCGGCATCGTCATGGAGAAGATCGTCACCGAATGGGTGGACGTGTTTGGCGGCCCTTCGGGCCTGTTCGGCATCATGCCGCTGACCTGGGGCGGCAACCCGTTCACCAACCAGCAGTGGGTGTGGTTCGCGCTGGTGCTGTGCGTGGCGACGCAGCTCCTGCTGCGCAACGTGCTGGACGGGCGCTTCGGGCGCGCGCTGCTGTCGGTGCAGGCCGACGAGATCGCCTCGTCTTCCGTCGGGGTGCGCGTGTATCGCGCCAAGGTCATCGCCTTCGTGGTGGCGGCCGTGACCTGCGGCATTGCGGGCGCGCTGGTGGCGCAGCAGAACCAGTACATCAACTCGGACTTCATCGGCTTCAACCTGTCGATCTTCATCCTGCTGCTGGTGCTGTTCGGCGGTGCAGGCTCGAAGGCGGGGCCGGCCGTGGGCGCGATTGCGCTGACCATCATCGACGCGATGCTGGCGCGCTGGCCCTCGGTGCAGCATTTCTTCTACGGCGCATTGCTGCTGTTCGCGCTGTACTTCATGCCAGGCGGCGTGATGGGACTGTTCTCGCGCCGCACGCAGCGGGTCGCGGATGCGCGGCCGCAAGGCGCGGGCGAGGCGGCGGCCCCGCCCGCGGCCAAGCAGGCCGTTGGGGCGCAAGAAGACCTGCTGCTGGTGGTCGAGAGCCTCTCCAAGGCCTATGGCGGCGTGAAGCCGGCGCAGGACATTTCCTTCTGCCTGCGGCGCGGCCACGTGCATGCGCTGATCGGACCGAACGGCGCGGGCAAAAGCACCCTCATCAACATGCTCAGCGGCGTGGTGCTGCCGGATGCGGGCGTGGTCCGCTTCCAGGGCACGGATATCGCGGGCGAGCGGCCGCATGTGATCTGCAAGCTGGGCATCGGCCGCAGCTTCCAGAACCTGCGCCTGTTCGGCGAGCTGTCGGTGCTGGATAACGTATTGCTGGGCCGCCACAGCCGCATGAAGAACGGCTTCTGGGCTTCGCTGCTGGGACTGCCGCGTGCGCGGGCCGAGGAGCGCCGCGCGCGCGAGCACGCCTATCGCCTGGTGCGCATGGTGGGCCTGGAGCATCTGGCCGATACGCCGGCGGGCAGCCTGCCGTATGGCCTGCAGCGCAGGGTGGAACTGGCGCGCGCATTGGCCACCGAACCGACCTTGCTGCTGCTGGACGAGCCGGCGGCCGGGTTGAACCCGCAGGAGACCGCGGAACTGGGCGAGCTGCTGGTGCGCATCGGCGAGTCCTGCGGCATCACGCTGTTGATGGTCGAGCACCATATGGATCTGGTGATGGCGATTTCCGATCACGTGATCGTGCTGGACTACGGCATCAAGATCGCCGAGGGCAAGCCCGCCCAGGTGCAGGCGGACAAGCGCGTGATCGAGGCGTATCTGGGAACCGGCATGGCCTGAGGCCAGGCCATAGGCGTAGGAACAGGCCGTAAGACGATGCTGAAACTAGAATCCGTGCAGATTTCGTATGGCGCGATCCAGGCGGTGCGCGATGTGTCGCTGGAGATCCGCGCGGGCGAGATCGTGACCATCATCGGCGCTAACGGCGCGGGCAAGAGCACGCTCTTGAAGGGCGTGGCGGGCCTGGAGCCCTTGCAGGGCGGACGCGTGACCTTCGACGGGCGCGATATCACGCAGGTGGCGGCGCATCAGCGCGTGGGCCTGGGCCTGGCGCTGTCGCCGGAAGGGCGCGGCGTGTTCGCGGACCAGACCGTCTACGACAACCTGGTGCTGGGCGCCTACATCCGGCGCAGGGATCCCGCGGCAGTGGCCGAAGGCGTGGAGCGCGGCTACCGGCTGTTCCCGCGGCTGCGCGAACGGCGCGAGCAGCTGGCCGGCACCTTGTCGGGCGGCGAGCAGCAGATGCTGGCGATGGCGCGCGCGCTGATGAGCGAACCGCGCCTGCTGTGCCTGGACGAACCCTCGCTGGGGCTGGCGCCTTTGATCGTGCAGGACATCTTCGCGGCGATCTGCAAGCTGCGCGACGACGGGCTGACCATCGTGCTGGTGGAGCAGATGGCCAACCAGGCGTTGGGCGTGGCGGACCGGGCCTATGTGCTGGAGACCGGCCGCATCACCCTGAGCGGCTCGGGCGCGGAACTGCTGCGCGATCCCAACGTGCGGGCCGCATACCTCGGCGCGCATTGAGTCCAGGCCCCAGGCGCGATACCATGTCCGCGGCGCCGCGTGGGCGGCGCGTCCCATTCCCCTTCCAGGCCGGCGCCCGTGACGTCCCCGACAGTTGATGCAAGCCAGGACCGCACAGGTCTTATCTATCTTCAATTGATGTTCGTCATGGCCACATGGGGCCTGAACATCGTCTCGGTCAAGTACCTGACGCTGCACATGGATGTGCAGGCCCTGGCGGCCGTGCGCATCGTCATTGCGTTCATCACAGTCACCCTCATCATCAAGGCCCGCCGCGGCCGCATCCCCCGCCTCGGGCGCGCGGAGCTGGGCTGGGTTGCGCTGGCGGGCTTCCTGGTCGTGTACGCGCACCAGATTGCACTGGTGACAGGCCTGCGGGTGTCGTCAGCCGCGAACGGCACGCTCATCATGGCGACCAGCCCCTTGCTGTCGGCGTTGCTGGCGGCCATCTTCTATCGCGAGAAACTGACGCTCGTGCGCATTTCCGGCGCCTTGTTGGGGCTCCTGGGCGTGGGCATGGTGGTGGTCGGCAGCGGCGCGCGGATCGGCCTGACGGGTTGGGGCGATGCGATCGTGTTCGTGGCGGTGCTGGTGTTCGTCTGCGGCGGGCTGGTGATCCAGCGCATGTCGCGCAGCATGGATCCGCTGGGCATGCTCTGGTACATGTACCTGGCCGGCGGCCTGATGCTGGTGGTGCACGCGGCGCTGACGCCCGCGTCCTACCAGGGCGATACCTGGCAGATGACGTGGTGGCCGTGGCTGGTGCTGTTGTTTTCCGCGGTGATCGCCTCGGGCGTCAGCAACATCGTCTGGAATGCCGGCATCGCGCGGCTGGGCATCAGCCGGGCAGCCTTGTTCGTGAACTGGCTGCCGATCTTCGGCCTGCTGTTCGCGGCCCTGTTCCTGGACGAGCACGTCACGCCCACGCACGTCGCGGGACTGGCCTGCGTGCTGGCGGGAACCTGGCTGGGATTGCGGCGCGGGGCGCCGGCAGCGGGCCGCAATGCGGCCGCCAAGACTTGATTTGCGGCAGGCGTCGCGGGCGGCCCATGGTGGCCTGGCCCGCGATGCCGCAAGCGCTTAACGCTGGCTCTTCAGCAGCTTCGCGGCTTCGATCGCGAAGTACGTCAGGATGCCGTCGGCGCCGGCGCGCTTGAACGCCAGGAGCGCTTCCATCATGACCTTGTCGTGGTCCAGCCAGCCGTTGGCGGCGGCGGCCTTGATCATGGCGTACTCGCCGCTGACCTGGTAGGCGAAGGTGGGCACGCGGAACGTGTCCTTGACCCGGCGCAGCACGTCCAGGTAGGGCATGCCGGGCTTGACCATGACCATGTCGGCGCCTTCCTGCAGGTCGGCGGCGACTTCGCGCAGGGCTTCGTCGAGGTTGCCCGGATCCATCTGGTAAGCCATCTTGTTGGACTTGCCCAGGTTGGTGGCCGAGCCCACGGCGTCGCGGAACGGGCCGTAGAAGGCGCTGGCGTACTTGGCGGAGTAGGCCATGATCTGCGTATGGATGTGGCCGTTGGCTTCCAGCGCGCGGCGCACGGCGCCGATGCGGCCGTCCATCATGTCGCTGGGCGCGACCATGTCGACGCCGGCCTCGGCTTGCGTGAGCGCCTGCTTGACCAGGATTTCGACGGTGGCTTCGTTGATGACGTAGCCGTTCTCGTCGATGACGCCGTCCTGGCCGTGGCTGGTGTAGGGGTCCAGCGCCACGTCGCACAGAATGCCGAGTTCGGGGACGTGCTTCTTCAGTTCACGCACCACGCGCGGGATCAGGCCATTGGGGTTGGTGGCTTCGATGCCGTCGGGCGTCTTGAGCGAGGGGTCGATGGCGGGGAACAGCGCCAGCACGGGAATGCCGAGGTCCACGCATTCGCGGGCCACCGGCAGCAGCGTGTCCAGCGAATAGCGGACCACGCCCGGCAGCGACGGCACGGCTTGCTGCAGGCCAGTGCCTTCGGCCACGAACACGGGATAGATCAGATCGTTGACCGTCAGGGCGTTTTCGCGCACCAGGCGGCGGGTGAAGTCGTCGCGGCGCAGGCGGCGCGGGCGGGATACCGGGAATTCAGGGGAGATGATCTGCGGGTTCATGGTACGACCTTGGGTGAAATCCAGTTTTCTATGTGCGCGCCGGCCTCTTCCAGGCCGATGCGTTCAGGCGCCGAGAAGGGGATGGTGTGCAGGGCGCCGATATCGGCCAGGTCCTTGCGCACGGAGAACACGGTGCGCACGCGCTGGCCGTAGGGCAGCTTGTCGGCCTTGGTCAGCAGCGCCAGCACCGGGCGGCCGGTGGGGGCGATGAAGTTGGCGAGGCGGCGGTCCAGTTCGGTGACGCCGCGGCGGATGTCAATGAGCAGCACGATGCCGGCCAGCGATTCGCGGTCGCGCAGATAGCCGCCCAGGATGTCGGCCCATTTTTCTTTTTCGTCGCGGGCCACGGAGGCGTAGCCGTAGCCGGGCAGGTCGACGAGATAGCCGATGTGGCCTTCCGGATCCAGCGGGTCGGGCAGGCTGAACATATTGATCAGGCGCGTGCGGCCCGGCGTCTTGCTGGAGAAGGCAAGGCGGCGCTGGTTGCACAGCACGTTGATGGCCGTGGATTTGCCGGCGTTGGAGCGGCCGACAAAGCAGACCTCGGGAGCGCCGGCGGCCGGCAACTGGTCGAGGCGAGCCGCGGACGTGAGGAAAGAGGCGCGATGTAGGAGGGACACGGGTGGCTTTGGATACGGTTGGTTTCGAGCCCTATTGTATAATCCGGCGTTTGCAACAGTGGTCCCCGTGCGCGGAGCCGTCTTTTTTGCTTACTGTTTCGCTTGCTGAACGCTTTATCCGGCAAGTTCGCAGCAACATCGCAGGCAGGAAGGCAAAACAGGTTCGATACGGTATTCCAGGGTGTGCGGGCAGGCGTGGGCGCCTTTTTGCGCCTTGATCGATGCGATCGTCGAGGTCTTCATGAAGCGTGTGCTGTCCCGGATGTTGGTTGCGAGCGGGCTGTTGCTCGGCGCCTCCGCCTTATCTACTACGAGTTTCGCCGCCGAAGGCGCCGCGGGCCCGGTAAAACCAGATGCCGCCAAGGGCGGACAGCTGTTTGACCAGGGCGATGCGGCCAGGGGCATCATCGCCTGTGCGTCCTGTCATGGCGCGGCGGGCAATAGCACCATCCCGGTGAACCCCAACCTGGCCGCGCAGTCCCACGAGTACCTGGCCAAGCAATTGGCCGACTTCCAGGTCAAGCCCGGCGCCAAGCTGCCGGTGCGCAATGGCGCGGGCGGCAATCCCACCCCGATGACGGCCATGGCGCAGAACCTGACGCCCGCCGACATGCAGAACATCGCGCTGTACCTGGCGCAGCAGCCGCTCAAGGAGCCCGCCACGGCCGGCCAGGAGAAGCTGGTTGATCTGGGTCAAAAGATCTGGCGCGGCGGTTTGCCTGATCGCAAGGTTCCGGCTTGCGCCTCGTGCCATTCTGCCAATGGCGCGGGCATTCCCAGCCAGTACCCCCGGCTGTCGGGCCAGTTCCCCATGTACATTGAAGAGCAGCTGAAGCTGTTCCGCAGCGGCGACCGCAAGAACGACGTCATGTTCGCCATCGCGGACCGCATGTCGGACGCCGACATCAAGGCCGTGTCGGACTACGCCGCCGGTCTGCGGTAGGCGCCAGCCCGCCACGCGCGCGGCTGGTCCGCGTTCTGCAAACTCAGCGCAGCGGAACCTGCTTCCGCCGCGCGCTGTCTATGAGGGGGGTAGCCGATAGCGCGGCCCCCCTTTTTTCATGAATTCGACCCGTACACACTCCCGTCCTTCCCTGCGCAGCCTGCCCGGCGATTTCTTCGAATTGCTGGGTTCGATGCGTTTCGCCGTCAGCCTGCTGATGTTCATCTGCGTGGCGAGCCTGGTCGGGACCGTCCTGCAGCAGAACCGCTCGTCCAACAACTACATCGATCAATTCGGGCCGTTCTGGTTCGAAGTGTTCGACAAGTTCTCCATCTGGCACGTCTACAACAGCTGGTGGTTCCTGCTGATCATGGGGTTCCTGGTCGTGTCGACCTCGGTCTGCCTGATCCGCAACGCGCCCAAGATGCTGCGCGATGCGCGCTCATTCCGCGAACATGTGCGCGCCAGCAGCTTGCGCGCCTTCCCGCACCGGGTGGAAACCGAAGAGCCCACCGACGTGCCGCAGACGGCTGCGGGCCTCAAATCCCTGTTGGGCCGGCTGGGTTATGCGGTGCGCGAACGCCAGGATGCGGATGGCGTGCTGCTGGCGGCGAAGAAGGGCAGCGCCAACCGCCTGGGCTACGTGTTCGCCCACGCCGCCATGGTCATCATCTGCATCGGCGGCCTGCTGGACAGCGAGTTGCCGGTGCGCCTGCAGGTCATGTTCGGTGGTAAGAAACCCATCGTCGAAAACATGCTGATCTCGGAAGTGCCGGAAAGCGGCCGCTTGTCGGTCGACAACCCGAGTTTCCGCGCCAGCGTCCTGGTGCCCGAGGGCGGCCAGGCCAGCACGGCGGTCGTGATGGTGGGCGACGGCGCCCTGGTGCAGCCCATGCCCTTCACGCTGAAGCTCAAGAAGTTCGTGGTCGACTATTACTCCACCGGCATGCCCAGCCGCTTCGCCAGCGAGGTCGAGGTCACCGACCCGGACACCGGCAAGAGTTTCGATTCCACCATCGAGGTCAACGAGCCGCTGCGCTTCAAGGGCATGACGGTCTACCAATCCAGCTTCGACGACGGCGGCAGCGCGGTGACGCTGAAAGGCTATCCGCTAGTAGGATCTGACGCCGCTACCTTCGCGGTTGACGGTACGGTGGGCAAGACCAGCGAAGTAACCGCTCACACTGCCCGCGGCGCGCGCAGCATGGGGATCGAGATCACGGCCCTGCGGCCCATCAACGTCGAGGATCTGACCGGCGGCGTGCCCAAGGGCGGCAACCAGAGCTTTGCCGACCATGTCGCGTCGGTGTCCGGCAGCGCCGCAGGCAAAAAGAACGAAAACCTGCGCAACGTCGGTCCCAGCGTCGAATACAAGCTGATCGACGATGCGGGCCAAGCCCACGAATTCCAGAATTACATGCTGCCCGTCGAGCTGGACGGCGCCGCCGTGTTCCTGGCCGGAGTGCGCAACAACGCCTCCGAGCCGTTCCGCTACCTGCGCATTCCGGCGGACGACGACAGCTCGATCGCCGAATTCATGCGCCTGCGCGCGACTCTGGCCGACCCCGCAGCGCGCCAGGAGGCCGCGCGCCGCTTCGCGGAACGCAACAGCCCGGCGGGGACGGATCGCCAGCCCCTGCAGACGGCAGCCGAGCGCGCCCTGGAAACCTTCGCCTCCGGCGGCTTGCAAGCCGTGGCGGCGTTCCTGCAGGCCAATACGCCGCCGCAGGACCTGGAACGGGCAGCCGACGTGGTGATCCGCCTGATCGGCGCCAGCATGAACGAGTTGCGCGCCATCGAGCGCGAGCGCGCCGGCCTGCCCCCCGTGGCCACCGAGGGCCCGGAGGCCGAACGCGCCGCCGTCTGGTCGCGCCTGTCCGTGGCCGCGCTGTCGGACCTGACCGTCTATCCGGCGCCGGTGTTCCTGTCGCTCGCGGACTTCAAGCACGTGCAGGCCAGCGTGTTCCAGGTCAGCCGCACGCCCGGCAAGAACACCGTCTACCTGGGCAGCCTGCTGCTGGTCCTGGGCGTGTTCTCGATGTTCTATATTCGAGACCGCCGCATCTGGATCTGGATCAAGCCGCAAGGCGGCGGCAGCAGCGTCCTGGCGGCCATGACGTCCCAGAAGCGTACACTCGACTTCAACCAGGAGTTTGAACGCTTCAAGCAGGCGCTGCTGCGCCAGAAGAGGTCTTAAGGTTTCCTATGTCCACTACGACCACTACGCATCCCGCGCCGGCGCAAACGTTGGCTGCCTCGCCTGATCAACTTTGGCAGGACGCCCTGTCCGAAACCGGCGACGGCCGCGCGCAGCGCGGCAGGCCCGACTGGACCGACGTCGTCTTCTTCCTGTTGCTGGCGGTGGGTGCGGGATTCGCGCTGACCCGCTACAGCAACGCGATGGACTATTACGAGAAGATCATCCTGTGCGGCACCGTCCCGGTGCTGGCCTGGATGGGCTGGCTGTGGCGCCCGCTGCGCCACCTGATGGTCGCCTGTGCCATTGCGGCGGGGTTGGCGCTGATGCTGTACGGCAACGACCTGGCCCGGGCCGAGCAGGTGTTCTTCCTGAAGTACCTGTTCTCGTCGCAGTCGGCCATCCTGTGGATGTGCGCGCTGTTCGCGCTGGCCATGGTCTGCTACTGGATCGGCTTCTTCAGCCCTACCGCCGCCTGGCTGGGCACGGCGCTGAGCTGGGGCGCGGTGTTCGCCGGCGTCACGGGCCTACTGGTGCGCTGGCGCGAAGGACACTTGATGGGCCCGGACCTGGGCCACATCCCGGTCAGCAACCTGTATGAAGTGTTCGTGCTGTTTGCGCTGATCACGGCGCTGTTCTACCTCTACTACGAACGCAAGTACGCCACGCGCGCGCTGGGCGGCTTCGTGATGCTGGTGGTGACGTCGGCCGTGGTGTTCCTGCTGTGGTACTCCTTCACGCGCGACGCCGGGCAGATCCAGCCGCTGGTGCCGGCGCTCAAGAGCTGGTGGATGAAGCTGCACGTTCCGGCCAATTTCATTGGCTACGGCACCTTCTCGCTGGCCGCCATGGTGGGCTTTGCCTACCTGGTGAAACAACATGGCCAGACCACGTCCTGGGCCAAGCTGGCGCCGCTGTTCGTGCTGGGCGTGCTGCTGTGCGCCGAGCCCATGGTGTTCCGTACCGATGGCCTGTCGGCCACCTGGATGCTGTACTTCGGCGTGGGCGCGGTGATCGTGGGCGCCATCCTGCTGGGACGCCGCCGCATCGCCGCGGCACTGCCCTCGCTGGAAGTGCTGGACGACATCATGTATCGCGCCATCGCGATTGGCTTCGCGTTCTTCACCGTCGCCACCATCCTGGGCGCGCTGTGGGCGGCCGACGCCTGGGGCGCGTATTGGCAATGGGACCCCAAGGAAACCTGGGCGCTGATCGTCTGGCTCAACTACGCGGCCTGGCTGCACATGCGCCTGATCAAGGGCCTGCGCGGGACCATGGCGGCCTACTGGGCGCTGATGGGCCTGCTGATCACCGGCTTCGCCTTCCTGGGCGTGAACATGTTCCTGTCGGGCCTGCACTCCTACGGCGAACTGTAGGCGCTGACGGCCTGTTCAGGCCGTCAGCACGACCATCACCGGCTGGGGCGAGTACACCTTGACGCCAGGCGCATTGATGGTGTTCTGCAGCGTCAGGCTCGTCATGCGGACGATGGGCGCGCCGCGCACCAGCATGGTGAACGCGCCCGTCATGTAGCGCGACTGGCCCATGAAGGTCTGCGAGATCAGGCCGCCGCCCACGCCGGCGGTATCGCCCAGCGTGACCGGTATCACCGTCGCCATGTTGTGCACCGGCGCTGCCATCAGCCATACATTCCAGACCACGGGGATACCCATGGACGAGGTCGCCGTGTCGATGTGCGGCACCGGCGGCACCGGGGTCTTGCAGACGTCGGGAACACCCACGGCCAGGCTGGGCAATTGGCAGACTGCGAGCATGTTGATCTCCTTAGGCGGCGAGGGGGCGGCGATGCCGCGTGGGGTCAAAGGGAGGCGCGTCCGGCCGACCAGAGTTCGGCTTCAAGCAGGGGCGCGTCGTTTTCGATGATGCCGCGGCGTTGCGTCCAACGCGTGCCCTGGGTCAACGCGCGATGCATGCGCGTGCGCAGGAAGGTGGCGTCGCGCAGGTCGGCCCCGCCCAGGTCGGCCAGCGAGAAGTCGGCGTCGGCCAGGTTGGCGCCGCGGAAATCGGTGTCGGCGCAACGCGCGCGCTGGAAGATGCACAGCGACAGGCTGGCGCCGCGCAAGGAGGCGCCGTCCAGCGTCGCCTCGGCCCAGATGGCGCCGTCGAAACGGCCGCCCTGCAGGTCGGCGCCGCTCAGGTCGGCCTGAGGGAACAAGCACTGCGGGGCCGACGCGCCAGCGAAGCGCGCGCCGCGCAGCGACGCGCCCTTGAAGCCGGCCTGGCGCAGGTCGGCATTGCGGAAGTCCGCGCCGTCCAGCTGGCTGTCGGTGAAATGGCAGAGCGGGTAGGCTTGCGAGGAGAAGTCCTGCGCCGTCAGATCGCATTCGATGAACATGGTGCTTTCCGCGCCGGCGCCCGCCAGCACGATGCTGCGCAGGTCCAGCTGGTGGAACAGGGTGTAGCTCATCCGGGCCTGCGACAGGTCGGCGCGCGTCAGCACGCCGCGCGAGAACACCGAGCGTTCCACGCGGGCGGATCGCAAGGAGGCGCCTTCGAGCGAGGTGGAGTTGAACGCCGCTTCCTTCAGCTCGGCCCCTTCCAGGCTGGCCTGACCCAGATCGCATTCGGTGAAGCTGACGCCATGGGCGTGGCTGCGGTCCAGCACCGCCCCGCGGGCCTGACAACGGAACAGCCGGGCCATATCCAGATTGGCGTCCGCGGCGACCACGCCAGTCAGCACGCAGTTGAGGAATTGGCTGTCCTGCAACTGGCAACCGCTCATCCTGGCGCCGCTCAAATCCACCTGGTCGAAGAACGCGCCCGCCAGGTCCAGGCCGCGCAGGTCCCGGCCCGCCAGGCTGCGGTGCGCTATCGGCTCGCCGTGGCGCACCTGGTCCAGCAACTGATCCAGGTTCATGCGGCGTTCTCCGGCTGCCGGGCCGGCCAGAGCTTGGCGCCCTGGGTATGGGCGTCGTCCAGCCCGGTGCTGCCGTTCATCTGCGCCTGCGCGACATCCGCGCGAAAGAGGTTGGCGCCGGTCAGGTCGGCGCGCAGCAGGATGGCCTTGCCGAGCAGGCTGTTGATCAGGTTGGCGTTGCGCAGGCGCGCGCCGGTGAAATCGGCGCGCACGAAGTGGGTGTCGGGGGCGGCCATGCCGCTGAGGTCTGCCTCCCGCAGGCTGCAGTTCGAAAAGTCACTGGCGGCGACTTGCGCGCCACGCAAGTCGGCGCGATCGAGCATCGCGCCACGCATGCTGCCCACCTTGAACCGCATGCCGCGCAGGCAGGCGCCGGCAAGCGCTACGCGTCCCGCGTAGGCGCAGCCATCGAGCGTGGCGTTCTCCATGCTATGGCGGCCCGAGAACTCCACGTCCATGAAGCTGACGCGCAGCAAGTCCGCGCCGGAGAAGTCGGCGTTCGCCATCGTGCCCTGCATGAACACGCATTGATTCAAGCGCGCTTGGTGAAAGCGGCAATCCTCGAAGGCGGCCATCATCGCGGCCCATTGCTCGAAAGACGCGCCGCTCAGGTCGCAGCCGCGCAAGCGCGCCTGATGCAGGCGTCCCAGCAACCAGACGCTGCCGGCAAAGCTGCAATCTTCGCAGTTGGCATGGTCCCAGATGGTTTCCTTGATGCGGCTTTCGGTGAAGTCCGTCTGCACGCACTGCGTGCGGCCCAGGTTCGCGCGCGACATATCGGCGCCGCGCATACTGGTGCGCGCCAGGTCGGCGCCTGCCAGCACGGCGTCGGTGAGGTTGCAGCCGTCCAGCCGCGCGTTGGCGAGATTGGCGCCGGCCAGGATGGCGCGCTGGAAGTCGACGCCGGAAAGATCCATGCCGCTCAGGTCCGCGCCAGTCAGGTTCATGTCGCGGCAATCGCGATTGCCTTTCAGGCGCGCTTCCAGCTTCGAACGCGTGCGCCGTGCGCGCAACGGCGGCATGGGCGGGGGCGGCGCGAACTGATGCGCCGACTGCTGATAGGCCTGATGCACCTGCGGACCCAGGGTCTGGCTGAGCGGGGGCGGCACGCCTGGTGCATCCGGCGCACCGCGCTCGGCCTGCGTGTGCGGGTTGGCATCGAAGTCGGCGATGTGCCGCTTCACCTTGCGTGGGTCGAAGCCGGCGGGAAGCTTGCCGTCATCCTCCAGCTTGCGCAGTGCGTCCATGTCTACCCCGGAGACTGCGGCCATGGAGGGCAGGTTGGGATCGGCCAGCGCGCGCGCGCCGGGACCGCCCGACAGGCGTTTGGCCTCTTCCAGCTCCCGCTGCATGCGCAGGATGGTCTGCGGCAGATCGGCCAGGTTAGGCGCCTTTGGCGGCGGCTGCAGGGGAACCATGTACAGATCGGGATCCAGGCCCTGGGCGAGCAGCGATTCGCGCTCGCGGGCATGCCGCCGTGCGGCGCCGGCATGCAGGTTGCGGTTCGACGGACGCTGGGCCGTGGCTTCCATGGCCGCCTGCGGCAGCTCGCCGCAGATGTCTTCCGGTACGAGCTGGGCATCCAGCAGGGCATGGACCGCGCCGAGCTCGGTATCGAGGCGCTGTCCCACCACAGTCTGGTAATGCGCCACGTCGCGCTCCTGGCCGGCGTGTTCCAGCGCGGGCATGATGTGCAGGATATCTGCCGCATCGTCTTCGCGCACCGGCAGCGCGCCATGCCAGATCAGCGCCAGCTGCGTGCGGTCGGGGAAGAACCAGGCCGTGGTCAGGCGCAACGCGACTTCCTCGAGCGCGCTGCCATCGGCCTGGCGGCTGAAGAAACAGCGGGCGCGCCAGTCGGGCAGGCGGCCGCGCAGCACCTCGCGTTCAGGGTGCATGTTCCACAGTTCATAGTCGGCGCCGCCGGCAAGCGCCGAATTGGCGGGCCCCCATTGGTCGGGCGGGGCGGCATTGAAGAAGCGCCAGTCCATGTCGGACGCGAAGCCCGGGAAGTCATGTTCCAGCCACTGCTGGCCATACTGGCGGCCCAGCAGCGCGGCCCGCTGCGGCCAGTCCATGGGCATGGCGGTGAAACCGGCGGGCGCGACGCGCTGGGAGGGCGATGCGACGCGTTCCTGCGGGTGTTCGATGTTGGGCAGCCGGCGCACGCGCACGCCGTTGACGTCCTCTTCCTGCGCGCCTATGCCCTGCGGGTTTTCTGCGCAGCCGGGGCCGCCGTAGGCGTGGCTCCAGTCCAGACGCATGCGCTCGAAGGGCTGGGGGGCGGTGGCCTTGCCATCGAGCCAGTAGCGGTCGCCGAAGACCAGCAATGATTTGTCGATCGCGCCCACCTTCAGGCGCACGGCGCAGGCGCCGGGACTCTTGGGATCATGCGGATAGGCGTGGCCGGCGACCAGCACTTCCGGACACAGCTTGGGCGTGGCCAGGTCCAGCAGGCCGCCAGCTTCGGCGCCTGCCAGCTTCCAAAGCTCCTGGTCCATGAGCAGCGTGGGCGCGTGCGCGATATCGACCAGCGCGAACACCGCCACGCCCAGCACGTCGCGGCGTTGCCAGCGGTAGGGGCGGGTAAGCAGGCCCAGGCGGAACGGCTTGATGGTCTTCATGGCTATCCGGTGGCCTGGTCCACGACGACCTCCCGGGTCGCGGGATCGACGCGCACCTGTATGGTCTTGCCGACGCCGAAATCGGCCAGGTGCAAGGGCGACAGGGGCACGCTGAGCGTGCGCGACAGCGCGGGCGTGGCGCTGGTGGCGGCCACGTCCAGGTCCAGCTCGATGACGAAGTACAAGGTATCGCCGATCCG
Organism: Achromobacter sp. ACM02; assembly: GCF_014851605.1. Classification (NCBI taxonomy): domain Bacteria; kingdom Pseudomonadati; phylum Pseudomonadota; class Betaproteobacteria; order Burkholderiales; family Alcaligenaceae; genus Achromobacter; species Achromobacter sp. ACM02. The sequence goes on along the minus strand of NZ_JACUZY010000006.1, from coordinate 449,001 downwards.
GCGGCGCGTGTCGCGTGCCGCCGTCACCCGCGCGGTGCCGGGCAGTCCGCTGACGCGCAAACCGTCCTGCCGCTGCACTTCCTTGCGTCTCGCCGCGCGACGCTGGCGCTCGCGCCACAACATGTACGCCGCCTGCGCCAGGGACAGCAACAGGCCCAGCCATACCCACTTGGCCCAGCTGGGCCATGCATCGATGAAGTCGGACATGGCGGCCTTAGATGATGCTCCAGAGACCGACCATCGACGCGCCCAGGCCCACCTTTTCCGCAGTGACCGCGTCGAACTGGTAGCTGGCGCCGGTGGTGCGGTACGAGACCATCTGTCCGATGCTGCTGACCATGGCGTAGTTGGTGAACGAGAGGTTCAGCATGACCGTGGTGCGGAACAGCGCCAGGCGATGCATGCCGAATTCCGCCTTGGCCACTGCCAGGCCGATGGAAAATGGCGTGGCCTGAAGCCAGCTTTCCTTGGAAAGATCCTTGACGTTGGCAGCGTCCATCACGACATCGGCAGGGGTTTTCAGCGTGATGTTGCCGTCGGCCTTGACCAATACGGTGGATCCCGTCGACTCCATGTCTATCTTGCCCTTGGCCTTGAGATCCATGGTGGACGTTTCGGACTCCACGTGCATCGCGGTCTTGGCCTTGACGTCCATGTTCGCGTCGGTGGAAAGCACTTCGACCTTGCCCTTGGCCTTCTCGGTGAGCATGCCGGTCTTGACGTGATGCAGCGAGTCGCCTTCGTTCACGTAGACCTGCTCGCCGTTCTTCAAGGTTTCCTTGAAGAGACCCGTGATCTCGCGTTCCTCGCCCTTGGCTGCGACCGTCGTCTTCAGGCCGTTGTCGAACTTCTCGTCCATCAGGCCGTCTTTCACGTTGACCGTGCGCGATGCCTTGACGGTGTATTCCTCGTGCCCCTTCACGAACACGTCGCGCGTCTTGTCGACATGCAGCTTGTCGGTGCCGGTGACCTTGATGTCGCGGTTGCCGCCGATCCTGGTGGTGTCGTTGTCACCGATGGTGGTGCTGCGGTTCTCGTCGGTCGAATGGAATTCGTTGGCTTCCACCTCGGTGCAGAGTTCGCGTTCCGCATGCAGCCAGATGCGTTCGCTGCCGCTCTTGTCCTCGAACATGAGCGCGTTCGCCGTCGCGGGCGTGCCGCTCTTGGAGCGGCTCAGGAAGCCGCTTTGCGTGGCGTTGTCCGGCAGGTCCCAGGGCGGCAGGTTGTTGGCGTTGAAGACGCGGCCAATCACGATGGGGCGGTCGGGCTGGCCGCCGATGAAGTCGACGATCACTTCATCGCGCACGCGCGGCAGCTGGATGCCGCCAAAGCCGCCGCCGGCCCAAGGGCTGGACACGCGCACCCAGCACGAGCTGTTCTCGTCCTTCTTGCCATAGCGGTCCCAATGGAACTGCACCTTGATGCGGCCCATCTTGTCCGTCCAGATTTCCTCTCCTTCCTTGCCCACTACCGTGGCGGTCTGCGGGCCATGGGTGCGCGGAACGGGAGTCACGCGCGGCGCGCGGAATTGTGTGCTGGACGGCAGCACGACGAACTCCAGGTCGAAGTCGCCGGGATCGGGCTGGCCGCTGGCATAGCCTGTTTCACGGATCCGGTAGTAGGTGCTGACGACGAGGTACTCGCGGTTCTCGGCCTGGCGCGGATGATTGCGCAGCGTGAAGAGATGGCCCGTGGCCAGCCCGCGGGCGTTGGAGCCGCCGGCGCTTTGCTCCTTTCTGCATTGCAGGTCTTCGAGCCGCACGCGGGTGTAGTGCTCCGCGTCGTCAGGATTGGTGTAGCCCCCTTGCCATTCGTACATCTCCAGGTCGCCATGGTCGTGCGCGCCGGGGTTGTTGCGGCGCGCTTCCAGGCTGGCGGCGGGCGTGAGCGGATGGTAGTCCGTGGTGGCAAAGGCGCCGGGCGTGATCTGTTCGGCCACTTCCCATTTGTAGACGTGGTCTTCGCGCGGGATGGTGATGCGGTCCGGCCCGTAATAGGGAATCTGCTCGTAGCCCGAGACGGGCTCGTGCTGCGTGATGTCGTCGGTGAGGACCAGGGTGTGCTTGCCCTTGTCGTGCTTGAACCAGAAGTAGATGCCCTCGTGCTCCATCAGGCGGCTGATGAAGGCGTAGTCGGTTTCCTGGTACTGGACGCAGTATTCCCAATTGCGGTAGCTGTCCACCAGCTTGAACTCGATGGGATAGTCGTAGTCCTTCAGCACTTCCCGGATGACGTCGGGCACGCTCTTGTTCTGGAATATCTTGTTGTCCGAGGTCTGGGTCAGGTACCAGAGCCACGGCCGCACCGTGGCGCGGTAGATGGTGTAGCGCGAGGTGTTGTTCTCGCGGCCCACCAGCGCGCAACGCGTGATGTGCCCGCTGAGATAGCGCGGTGCGGCGGACCCGGTTTCGATCTCCAGCGTCAGCGGCTTTCCCAGCAGCGACTTCATATCCAGCGAATAGGATTCCGAGACCAGCTCGACCTCCAGTTCGTACAGCTGCGAAAGGCTCTCGGCGCCATGCATGGCGCGGAACTTCAGTTGCTCCGGCGGCAGGGGCGTATGCGCCTTGACGACACGTTCGCTGGGCACGTTGCGGTCCATCTCACCGTCTCCTTATGAGAATGCTTCGCCTGTTGCTGCGTGTGCTGCTTTCGATTTCTTCGCGGCCGCGCGCCAGGCGCGTCACGATGACTGCAATGGGATGTCCGGCCACGCGATGGGGCCGCTTGCATAGGCGGGCAGGGACTCGTCACGAACGGGTCTGCGCCGGGGAAATCTGTCTCTGGATCTGATGCGCGCCGGTCTTGCCGCCAGCGTGAGCGCCGATTGTAGGCAGGGGCGAAAGCGCCGGAGAAGCGCTCTCACATGCTTTTGTGTTTTTTACGTTTCGGTAACAGTCCTTCCGTGATGCGCCCGATTCCGTAAGGTCTGTGTCCAAAAATCAATGCAGCAGGGAGACAAGTGTTCAATTGTTTACTCGGGTGTTAGCTATCTGTAAGAAAAATCTGTAGTTGTTAGGTTGCCGTTGCATGCGGAAAGAGATGCCTAGAATTCACCCTTCCGTGAAGCAGCGCGGAGCGTAGTGGTTGTATCCAGGCAGCATCCCAGCAGGCATTTAACTGATGACTATGGAATTCGCCGACATCCTCAATACACTCGATTCACGTCTGCCCTGCGGGGAAGACCTCGAATACGACGCCGACTTCCTGCAACTGCAGCAAGCCGCGGCGGGGCGCGACGAACAGCAGTTCGGGTCGACCATCATTGCCGCGCAGCCACCTGACTGGCGCGAAGTCGAACGCCTGGCGCGCGCGCTGCTGGAACGCACCCGCGACCTGCGCATCATTGGCCTGTTGACCTCCGCCTGGACCGAAATCCGCGGCCTGCCCGGCTATGGCGATGGCCTGGCGCTGGCCGTCGATACCCTGGAACGCTATTGGGAGCCGGTGCATCCACGCCTGGACAGCGTGGGGGAAGACGATCCCATGCCGCGCATGAACGCATTGGCGGCCTTTGGCGACATGCAGGGCTGTGCGCGCAGCCTGCGTTCGGCCAGCCTGATCAGCGGCGTGCATGGACAACTCACCGTGCGCGATACCGAAGCGCTGCTGGACGGCAGCCGCCAGGATGCGGACGGCTATCCAGGCGGGCGTCCGCGCCTGGTCGAGCGCTTGCGCCAGGCATGGACGCAAGGCGATGCCGACGTGCAGGCGCTGGCCTCAGCCGCCGATGCGCTGCGGCGCATTCAGAAACTCGTGACGGACAAATTGGGCGCCGCGTGGGCGCCCGACTATGCGGCCATCCTGCGCACGCTGGACCTGGTGCTGGACGCGGCGCGCGATCCGCAATCCGCGAGGCCGACCGCGGCGCCGGCCGACGAGGCGCGGACCGCGGCAGAGGCGCCAGCCACGCAGCCGGTCGCGAGCGCGGCGGATCACGCCGTACGCTGGCAGGACGCGACGATCCAGTCGCGCGACGAGGCCGTGGCGATGCTGTCCAAGGTCTGTGCGTACTTCGAGGCCAACGAGCCCGGTCATCCCGCGCCTTACCTCATCCGCAGGGCGCAGCAGCTCATCCCAATGAGTTTTCACGACATCATCAGGAATCTGGCGCCCCAGGGGCTGGAGCAGTTCGAGGCATGGCTGCCGCGGTCCGAGGCGAACCGGCAGGAACCGTAAGGCGGGCCAGCCGCCGCACCAACAAGAGGAGACGACATCATGGCGACCAGCCTGAAGGGAAGCGGCCAGAAGTTCATTGCAAGAAACCGCGCGCCGCGGGTGCAGATCGAATACGACGTGGAGATCTACGGCGCTGAACGCAAGATCCAGTTGCCGTTCGTGATGGGCGTGCTGGCGGACCTGGCCGGCAAGTCCGAAACGCCGCAGCCGGAAGTGGGCGAGCGCAAGTTCCTCGACATCGACATCGACAACTTCGATGAACGCATGCGTTCCATCCAGCCGCGCGTGGCGTTCCAGGTGCCCAACACGCTTACGGGCGAAGGCAACCTGAATGTGGACGTCACATTCGAGAGCATCGACGATTTTTCGCCGGCCACCGTCGCTCGCAAAGTTGGCGCGCTGAACGAATTGCTGAGCGCGCGCACCCAGCTGGCGAACCTGTTGACCTACATGGACGGCAAGACCGGCGCCGAGGAACTGATCGGTAGCGTGCTCAAGAATCCAGCGCTGATGAACGCGCTGGCGGCCGCGCCGAAGCCGCAAGAGGAGCCGCGCGCATCCGATGCCCCCGCGCCGGACCCGGCCGCCTGATTTCCGCTTGAATCGCTTTTCGGAGAATGCCATGACCGCAGTGGCCAAACGCGCCGACGCGCGTGCTGTCGAGACCCTGCAGGCGGACGATCTTTCCGCCCTGCTGAAGAAGGAATTCAAGCCCAAGACCGAGCAGGCGCAGGAGGCGGTGGAACACGCCGTGCGCACGCTGGCGCATCAGGCGCTTGAGAACAGCGGCGTCGGCCTGTCGTCGGACGCCTACCGCACCATCCAGGCCATCATCGCCGAGATCGACCGCAAGATGTCGGAGCAGATCAACCGCGTGATGCATCACGCAGACTTCCAGCAGCTGGAGGGCGCGTGGCGCGGCCTGCATTACCTGGTCACCAACACCGAGACCGACGAACTTCTGAAGATCCGCGTGATGTGCCTGTCCAAGTCGGAACTGGGCCGCACGCTCAAGCGGCACAAGGGCGTGGGCTGGGACCAGAGCCCGATCTTCAAGCGCGTGTACGAGGAAGAGTACGGCCAGTTCGGCGGGGAGCCCATCGGCTGCCTGGTCGGCGACTACTACTTTGACCACAGTCCGCCCGACGTGGAACTGCTGGGCGAGATCGCCAAGATCTCATCCGCCGCGCACTGCCCCTTCATTGCGGGGGCTTCGCCCAACGTGATGCAGATGGATTCGTGGCAGGAACTGGCCAACCCGCGCGACCTGACCAAGATCTTCACCAACACGGAATACGCCGCATGGCGCAGCCTGCGCGAATCCGAGGACTCGCGCTACATCGGGCTGGCGATGCCGCGCTTCCTGGCGCGGCTGCCCTACGGCGCGCGCACCAATCCCGTCGACGAATTCGACTTCGAGGAAGACACAGACGGCGCGAACCACGACCGCTACACCTGGACCAATTCCGCCTATGCCATGGCGGCCAACGTGAACCGCTCGTTCAAGCTGTACGGCTGGTGCACGTCCATCCGCGGCGTGGAGTCCGGCGGCGCGGTGGAGAACCTGCCGTGCCACAGCTTTCCCACCGATGACGGCGGCGTGGACCTGAAGTGCCCGACCGAGATCGCCATCAGCGACAGGCGGGAGGCCGAACTGGCCAAGAACGGCTTCATGCCGCTGGTGCATCGGAAGAACTCCGACTTCGCCGCCTTCATCGGCGCGCAGTCGCTGCAAAAGCCGCACGACTACTACGAGGCCGACGCCTCGGCCAATGCCAAGCTGGCCGCGCGCCTGCCGTATCTCTTCGCATGCTGCCGTTTCGCGCATTACCTGAAGTGCATCGTGCGCGACAAGATCGGCTCGTTCCGCGAACGCGACGACATGGAGCGCTGGCTGAACGACTGGATCATGAATTACGTGGATGGCGATCCGGTGAACTCCTCGCAGGAAACCAAGGCGCGCAAGCCGCTGGCCGCGGCCGAGGTGCAGGTGCAGGAGATCGAGGACAACCCGGGCTATTACTCCGCCAAGTTTTTCCTGCGGCCGCACTATCAGCTGGAAGGGCTGACGGTGTCGCTGCGGCTGGTTTCCAAGCTGCCTTCGCTCAAACAGAACGAAGGCTGAGTGGCGCTGACAAGTCGGGGCGCAACCGTGCCCCATAACTCCAGGAGACAGATGTGGCAGTGGATATGTTCATGAAGATCGATGGCGCCAACGGTGAATCCAAGGACGCCAACCACAAGGACTGGACCGATATCGTGTCCTTTTCATGGGGCGCAACCCAGCCAGGCAACCTGGCCAGCGGCGGCGGCCTGGGCGCGGGCAAGGCCAGCTTCAACGATCTGCACGTAGTGGCCCGCATCGACAAGGCCGCGCCAGCCGTGATGAAGCACTGCGCCAGCGGCAAGCACCTCAGCAAGATCGAGCTGTCCATGTGCAAGGCGGGCGGCGAGCAGATCGAGTACTCCAAGATCACGCTGGAGGACGTGCTGGTGTCGTCGGTGCAGATATCCGGGGACCGCAGTGCCGAAGGCGTGGTGGTGAACTTCGCGTTCCAGGCGGCCAAGGTCAAGCAGCAGTACTGGGAGCAGACCGACAAGGGCGGCAAGGGCGCGGAAAGCCTGGTGGCTTGGGACATCAAGCAGAACAAGGAAGTGGGCTAGGGCGGAGACACCCATGTCCATCGCTGCGGTTCCCTTCGGCGCGCTCAGCCTGGCTGGCCAATTGGACGAGCTGCAGGCGCAGGTGCGCCGGCAGCCCGCCGACGCGGACCTGCGCGCCCAGCTGTTCCAGCTGCTGGCGGTGCAGGGGGATTGGGCGCGCGCGGCCGAGCAGCTCAACGTCTGCGGGCATCTGAACGCGCAGGCGCGGCCGACGCAGGTGCTTTACGCCAGCGCCATCGCGGCGGAACGCGAGCGCGAGGCCGTGCTTGCCGGGCAAGGCGAACCCGCGCTGCTGGACGAGCCCGCTGATTGGCTGCGGGCCATGATATCGGCGCTGCGCCTGGACGGCACTGCGCCAGGCCAGGCGGCCGAGCTGCGCGGCAAGGCTTTCGAGGATGCCAGCGCGCGTGCCGGCCTGCTGGAACTGGCGGCGCAAGAGACGGCGCAGCCGTTCCAATGGATCTGCGATGGCGACAGCCGCCTTGGTCCGGTGTTCGAGTTCCTGGCGGGCGGACGCTACGTGTGGCTGCCCTTCGCCGGGCTCAAGCGCGTGCGTCTGCTTGCGCCGGAAGGCCTGTGCGACCTGGTCTGGGCGCAGGCCGAGATCGAACTGGAAGACGGCCGGGTGCGGCAGGGCCTGGTGCCGGCGCGCTATCCGGCAGCGCCCGGCGCGCGCATGGTCGAACTGTCCGACTCGGCCAAGCTGGGCAGGACGACCGATTGGCGCGCCTTGCATGGCGATACCTACGCAGGCGTGGGGCAGAAGATGTGGCTGACGGATGCCGCGGAAGTCGCGCTGCTCGAGGTACGCAGCCTGGAGCTGGCGTGATGGGCCACGCCGATCGTCCGCGCGATTGGGAGCCGTTGTCGCGCGGCCAGCGCGCGGCGCGCGACCGGTTGCAGCCGTCGCTGCTGGATCGCCTGATGGACAACGAGCCCGCCAGGCGCGAAGAACCGCGCGAAAACGCCATGTTGACGCATGAGGCGCTGCGCGCGGCGGTGCTGCGGGACCTGCGCTGGCTGCTCAATACCGTCAACCTGCAGGCGTCCCAGGACCTGTCGGCGCACCGGCCGGTAGCGGCCTCGGCGCTGAACTTCGGCGTGCGCGCCATGGCGGGAAAGCGCATGTCGGAGATCGACTGGATCGACGTCGAAGAGTCGATCCGCGCAGCGATCTCCGCGTTCGAGCCGCGCATCCTGGACTCGTCGGTGGAAGTGCGCTGCGTGTCCGATGCCGGCACGCTGGAACACCACAATGTGCTGAGCCTGGAGATACGCGGCATGCTGTGGTGCGTGCCGCAGCCGCTCGAGTTCCTGTTCCGCACGGACATCGACCTGGAAAGCGGCCACATGGATCTGCGCGATCTGGGCGGTGCCTGATGGACGATCGCCTGCTGGATTACTACAACCGGGAACTGGTCTATCTGCGGGAGCTGGGCGCGGAGTTTGCGCAGGCCCATCCCAAGGTGGCGGCGCGGCTGGGCATGAATGCCACGGAGGTCGCCGATCCTTACGTCGAGCGTCTGCTGGAGGGCTTCAGCTTTCTGACCGCCCGCATCCATATGAAGATGGATGCCGAGTTTCCGCGCTTCTCGCAGCGGCTGCTGGAGGTGGTCTATCCCAACTACCTGGCGCCCACGCCGGCGATGGCCATCGTGCAGTTCGCGCCCAGCATGAACGAAGGCACCTTGGCGGGCGGCTTTGAATTGCCGCGCGGCACGCTGCTGCGCGGCCGCGTGGCGCGCGGCGAGCAGACGCCTTGCGACTTCACCACCGGCCACGCCCTGCGCCTGTGGCCCTTGCAGGTCACGCAGGCGGAATTCACCGCCGCGCCGCAGGATCTGCCGCTGGCGCGGCTGGGCCTGGCCGGGCGCGCCGCTCGCGTGCTGAGCGCGCTGCGCATCCGGATAGAGGTTTGCGGCGGGCAGCGCCTGGAGGACCTGGAGCTCGATCAGCTGGTGTTCCACCTGAACGGCCAGGACCTGCAAATGCAGCGTCTGCTTGAAGTCGTGATGGGGCATACCGTGGCGGTGCTGGGCCATGACACCGCCAGGCCGGTGGCATGGATCAACCGACTGCCGCCGGACGCGGTGCGCCACGAAGGTTTTGCCGACGAACAGGCGTTGCTGCCGGGCGACGCCCGCGTGTTCCAGGGCTATCGCCTTCTGCAAGAGTATTTCGCATTCGCGCAGCGTTATCTGTTCTTCAGCATCAACGGATTGAAGCAGGGGCTGCGCACGCCCGCGATGCCCCAGGGCGCGCAGCGCGAAACCCATGCATTCGATCTGACTCTGCTGTTCTCGATGGCAGCGCCGGAGCTGGAAGGCGCGATATCGGCCGCCAACCTGGCGCTGCATTGCGTGCCGGTGATCAACCTGTTCGCCAAGCGGGCGGACCGCGTGGCGGTTACGCCCAGGACTTCCGAGTACCACGTCGTCATCGACCGCAGCCGCCCGCTGGACTACGAGGTCTACGGGGTGACGCGCGTCGCGGGCCACGCCGCCGCGCAGCGGCAGGAGCAGGAATTCCGGCCGTTCTACGGTTCGCTGGGCAGCGATCCCGAAGAGCACGGCGCGTACTTTTCCATGCGCCGCGAGCCGCGGCTGGTGTCCGATAGCGCGCAACGCAACGGCACCCGTAGCGGCTACATCGGCAGCGAAGTGTTCCTGTCGCTGGTGGACCGGCGCGAGGCGCCGTTCTCGGGCGACCTGCGCCACCTGACCCTGGAAACCCTGTGCACGAACCGCGATCTGGCGCTGCTGTTGCCGCTGGGCGGCGATACCGACATGACCTTGCGCGTGTCGGCGCCGGTGCGCGCGGTCAAGGTGCTGCACGGACCCACGCGGCCCCGCGCGGCGCTGGCCGAGAACGCGGCCACCTGGCACCTGATCAGCCACCTGGGCCTGAACTACCTCAGCCTGACCGACCTGGACGCCGAGCAGGGCGCGCAGACCTTGCGCGAAATGCTGCACGTGTACGGCAACCTGGCCGAGCCGGGCGTGCGCCGGCACATCGCGGGCCTGCGGCACGTCAGCGCCACGCCGGTGCATCACCGTCTGCCCGTGCCCGGCCCCATCGTCCACGGGCGCGGCGTGCGCATCGCGCTGCAGGTGGACGAGACCGCGTTTTCGGGCATCAGCCCTTATCTGTTTGGCGCCGTGCTGGAGCAGTTCTTCGCCCGCCACGTATCGATCAACCTGATGTCGGAGCTGGTCCTCTCGACCCTGCAGCGCGGCGAGGTCGCCCGCTACAAGCCCCGCATGGGACGCCGGCCCGTGGTCTAGGGGCTGTGCACATTAAAAGGAGCGCGTGATGAAGTCCGCCGCACATCTGAACCGCATGGCTTACGACCCCGTCCATCTGCTGGGCGAGCTGCTGCGCCGCGAAGACGACGGCAGCTATGCCGTGGCCTGCGATGGCCGCGTCTGGACCGTGCAGCGCGCCGCCAGCTGCCTGCTGGAGCCGCAGCCGGGCGACGAAGTGCTGATCAGCGGGCCGGACCCCGCCCGCATCTACCTGATCGCCGTCACCGTGCAGGCCGATCCCGCACGCACCACGCTGCAGGCGGAGGGCGAATTGCTGCTGCGCTCGGGCAGCATCCGCATGGTGGCCAGGCAGCTGCATGCCACGGTGGGCGAAGTCCGTCTGGTGGGCCGCAGCTACGAGGCGGTGATGGACCGCATGACGCTGATGGCGCGGCTGTCGCAGCGCAGCGTCAGCGAGATGGACCAGGTGCGCGCCGGCGCCATCGATTTCCAGGCCGAGCAGAGCGCGCGGCTGCACGCGGCCTACACGGTGGTGACGGGCGGCGACCTGGTGAAGGTGGACGCCAAGCAGATACACATGGGGTAGGACGGTGGATATCGCCCAGCCTGTTGCCGATCCCGTCCATCCGTCCGCCGCGCCTGATGACGCGCTGGCGCAATGGTGGCGCGCGGTCGAACGCGAACCGTACGCCCATGACCTGTTCCATGCCTTGCGCTGGATCGATGCGCTTTCGGGCGCGCGCAAGCCCTTGGGACGCGACACGGTCGCGCGCCACGAACCCGTGCGGCTGCGGCAGGAGCCGTCGATGGCGTTCGCGCCGTCCACCGTGGCCGCCGCGCGCGCCGCCACGGGCGGGCGGCCCGCGGAACTGTCGATTTACAGCTTCGGCCTGTTCGGCCCCAATGGACCCTTGCCCCTGCACCTGACAGAGCATGCCCGCGAGCGTCTGGCGCATCACGGGGACCGCACGCTGTCCGCATTTGCCGACGTGTTCCATCACCGGCTCATCCTGCTGTTCTACCGCGCCTGGGCGGACGCGCAGAGCACGGTCAGCCTGGACCGCAAGGATGAGCGCTTCACTCGCTACGTAGCCAGCCTGCTGCATATGGGCGAGCCGTCGATGCGCCGCCGCGACGCGGTGCTGGACCACGCCAAGTACCACATGGCGGGCCATCTGACGCGACAGACCCGCAACCCGGAAGGGCTCAAGCACATCTTGCAATCGTTCTTCGGCCTGCCCGTGCGCATCCGCGAGTTCGTGCCGCAATGGATCCGCCTGGAACCAGCCCAGCGGCTGGGCCTGGGCGGCTTTGCGGGGCTGGGGCGCGACACGGTGCTGGGCGTGGCGGTGCGCGATGCCCAGCACAAATTCCGCATCGAGATCGGCCCGCTGGCGCTGGAGGACTACCAGAGCTTTCTGCCGGGAGGCATACGCGCCCGCCAGCTGACGCATTGGGTCAGGCATTACATCGGCATGGAGCTGGCCTGGGACCTGAGACCGGTGCTGCGCGCGGAGGACGCGCGTGGCGTGAACCTGGGCGCCGCGCGTCCGCTGGGCCTGTCCTCATGGCTGGGCAAGCGCCGGCCCGAGCAAGGCGAGGCGGGCGATCTTCTGCTGGACTACGAAAGCCGCGGCGCCTGGCCGCCACGTGGCCGTGCGCCGGCCTCAACCTCAACGACGACGCGCGCGTGACGCGCCACCCTGCCATGTCCGATATCGGCCGCATCGACCTCTTCGGCAAGCTCAATCCACTGCTCTACCAGACGCTGGAGGGCGCCACCGCGTTCTGCAAGCTGCGAGGCAACCCCTATGTGGAGCTGGTGCATTGGGTGCACCAGATCCTGCACGCGCAAGACAGCGACCTGCATCGCATCGCGCGCCGCTTCGAGCTGGACCTGGCCGCCTTGCAGGCCGACCTGACGGCGGAGCTGGACCGCCTGCCGTCTGGCGCGGGCTCGGTCTCCGACCTGTCCGAACACATCGACCATGCGGTCGAAAGGGCCTGGGTGCTGGGCTCGCTGCGCTATGGCGCGGCGCGCATCCGCAGCGGCCATCTGCTGGCGGGACTGGCGCGGACCTATGCGCTGCGTCACGTGCTGCTGGGCATGTCGGCCCAGTTCTCGCGCATCGCGCCGGACACGCTGTTGGAACAGCTGCAGGAGATCGTGCAGGGCTCGCCGGAAGACGCGGCCGAGACAGCGCCCGTTGCCGCTGCCGGGGCGCCGGACGCGGGCGGTTCCGCGCTGGCGCGGTTCGCCGTCGACCTGACGGCGCGCGCGCGCGCGGGCGAGATCGACCCGGTTTCGGGACGCGATGAGGAAATCCGCCAGGTCATCGACGTGCTGATGCGGAGGCGGCAGAACAATCCGCTGCTGGCCGGCGAGGCCGGCGTCGGCAAGACGGCCGTGGTGGAAGGGCTGGCGCTGCGCCTGGCCGCAGGCGAGGTGCCGCCGCAGCTGCGCGATGTGGCGCTGTACCTGCTGGATATTGGCCTGCTGCAGGCGGGCGCGGGCGTGAAGGGCGAATTCGAGCAGCGGCTGCGCGGTGTCATCGATGAGGTGCAGGCCAGCGAGAAGCCGGTGGTGCTGTTCATCGACGAGATCCACACGCTGGTGGGCGCGGGCGGCGCGGCAGGGACCGGAGACGCGGCCAATCTGTTGAAGCCGGCGCTGGCGCGCGGCGAGCTGCGCACCATCGGCGCCACCACCTGGTCGGAATACAAGAAGTACATTGAGAAAGACCCCGCATTGAGCCGCCGCTTTCAGGTCATACAGGTGCACGAGCCCGACGAGGCGCGCGCATTCGGCATGTTGCGCGGACTGGCTGAAACGCTGCAGGCGCATCATGGCGTGCTGCTGCTGGACGAGGCGATCGAAGCGGCGGTGACACTGTCGCACCGCTACATTCCGGCGCGCCAGCTGCCCGACAAGGCCGTTGCGTTGCTGGACACGGCCTGCGCGCGCGTCGCCGTCAGCCAGCATGCGGCGCCGCCCAGCCTGGAGGATGCGCGCAGGCGGGTCCAGGCGCTGGAGCTGGCTCAACGCATCGCCGAACGCGAGCTGCGTCTGGGCGAGGGCGATGCGCAGCGGGTCGGACGCCTGGCGGCCGAGCAGGCCGTCGCCGCGAAAGAGGAGCAGGCGCTGGCGGAGCGCTGGGAGTCGGAACGCGCGCTGGCCGGAGAGGTGCTGAATTTGCGCCAGACGCTGGAGCTCGCCTCCTCCGATGCGCAGGAAGACCAGCGCCGCGCACTGGCGCAGGCGCGCATAGCGCTGGCGGCCAGTCAGGATGAATCCGCGATGGTGCATTGCGCGGTCGATGCCGCCGCCGTGGCCGCAGTGGTGGCCGACTGGACCGGCATTCCCGTGGGCCGCATGCTGCGGGACGAGGCGCGCGCGGTGCTGGACCTGGCGGACACGCTTTCGGCGCGTGTGATCGGCCAGCGAGATGCCCTGGAAGCGGTGGCGCGCCGCGTCCAGACTTCGCGGGCCGGCCTGACCGACCCGGACAAGCCGGTAGGCGTGTTCCTGCTCTGCGGCCCCAGCGGCGTCGGCAAGACGGAGACCGCGCTGGCGCTGGCCGAGGCGCTTTACGGCGGCGAGCAGAACCTGATCACCATCAACATGAGCGAGTTCCAGGAGTCGCACACGGTGTCCACGCTCAAGGGTGCGCCGCCGGGGTATGTGGGGTATGGCGAGGGCGGCGTGCTGACCGAGGCCGTGCGCCGGCGGCCCTACAGCGTGGTGTTGCTGGACGAGGTGGAGAAAGCGCATGCCGATGTGCACGAGATCTTCTTCCAGGTCTTTGACAAAGGCTGGATGGAGGACGGCGAGGGGCGCTATATCGATTTCCGCAATGCGGTGATCATCCTGACCTCCAACGTGGGCGCGGAACGGATCGCGACGCTATGCCGCGATCCCGAGCTGCTGCCCGACGCCGCCGCGTTGGCCGCGGCATTGCGCGAGCCGCTGCTGCAAGCCTTTCCAGCCGCGCTGTTGGGGCGGCTGGTGGCGGTGCCCTACCTGCCGCTGCCGGACGCCATGCTGGCGCGCATCGTGGACCTGCAGTTCGAGCGCGTGGGCCGCCGCCTGCTCGAGCAGCACGGCATCGTGCTGGAGGTGACGCCCGAGGCCACTGCGCTGGTGGTGGCGCGCTGCGCGGAGGTGGAGTCGGGGGCGCGCATGGTGGATGCCGTCCTGACCAACACCGTGCTGCCCCGGATCAGCCGGGAGCTGCTGGGCGCTTCCATGCAGGACCGCAGGCTGAGCAAAGTAAGCCTGTCGGTCGCCGACGGGGAGTTCCGCTATGACTACGCCTGAGGCCTCAGCGGTTCTTGTCGCCGGGTCCTGGCTTGACGGGCGCGGGCCGCAGGTAGCCGCCGATCTCGCGCAGATGATCGGACGCGCTGCGGCCGTCTGCCGCGTCGCGCGGGCGGCCCAGCGCGTCGTCGACGGGATGGGCCCGGTGCTCGGCCAATGCGTCGTGCGCGGGCAGGGCGGACGGGGTGCCGTCCGAGAAGATGCTGGGTGTGTCGTCGCCCGGCGCATCGAACAGCGCCAGGGGATCGGTGGGCGGGCGCGACACCGCGCCGTCGCCGGGCGGCAGGTGGCGCAGGGGATCTTCCGGGTTGCGCGCCTGCGCGGAGTCCAGATCGAAGGGGTGTGTGGAGACGTCCGGCGCGCTGCCCACGGGCAGGGTGCCGGGGCCGATCAGGTCGCTGAAGATGTCGTCGTCGACCACGGCGGCCGCGCTGGCCGCCGGAGTCTCCGGCGCGGCCGCTGCGGCGCGCAGCCGGTAGTCGCCGATCTGCAGCTCGTCGCCTGGATGCAGCGGCACTTCCTGGTCGCGCGCGAGCGCCTGGCCATTGACGCTGACGGTGCTCATGTCGCTCAGGTTGAGCAGAAAGCCGGCGTCATCGTCGTTGACGCGGATCGCCGCCTGCACGCGGCAGATGCCGCGCGTCGGATCGGGCAGGGCCAATTGGTTGTCGAGACTGCGGCCTACCGTGCCGCCGGGCGCCGTGAACACGGCGTGGATGGGTTCGAAGGCCGGATCGCCGGCACGCTGGAACACGGTGAGTTTCACGCCTGTCTCCTGGGCGCCGTCGGCGCGTTAACGGATCTGGGACGCTTGCGCCGCCTGGAATGCCGGTCCCCACTGGGGGTGTCCGGCCTCATTCGGCGCGAGCTGGAACGAGGGCTGCAGCTGCAGGATGCGCGCGAAGCTGTCCTCGCACAGTTGGCGATAGTTGGTCACGCAGTAGCTGAAGGCCTGCAGCTTGAGCGCTTCGACCCGCATGGGCGTGGGCGCGGTGGCAAGCGCGTCGGAAGTCGCCACCGTGCGCACGACGGCTCCGAAGCGGCTGGCGGCATATTCGTCGCGCACCTGCTGCAGCGCTTCCACGGCTTGCGGCGATGGGGTGGAAGCACAGGCTGCAAGCAGCGCGAGCGTGGATATCAAGCAAATGCGTGCGGACTGTTTCATGGCGCGGGCGTGTCGTTCGGAGTGTGTAGGCCTGGTCATTCCGCCGATGATAGCGGCCCGCCGTGCAAGGTATGCGTCGCGGCGTAACAGACGTGTGTACTTTTATTTCCGAGGTCTTATGAACGGTCCATGCCTACGAGTGATTCCGACGGGACGGCGGCGCACCGCGGCAATTCTCGCGGCTGCGTTGACGGCGGCGATGCTCGCGGCATGCTCGTCGACGGCCAAGCGAGTGCCCGTGCCGTACGCGATCGAACTGCGCGCGGATCCGAAAGTGAACCAGAACGCCAGCGGCAGGCCCTCGCCGGTGCAGGTGACGATCTATGAACTGAAATCGGCCAGCATCTTCGAATCGCGCGACTTCTTCACCTTGCAGGGCGATGCGCATGCGGCGCTGGGCGCGGAGCTGCTCAATGTCGACCAGGTCATCCTGAAACCGGGTGAAACCAAGGTGGTGCAGTACCCAGGCAACGCCGAGGCGCGCGTGGTGGGCGTGGTGGCGGCCTATCGCGAACTGGAGCAAAGCAAGTGGCGGCTGCTGGTGTCGTTGCCCGAGGCGCAGAACACCAACATCTACAAGGTCTGGCAGTTTTCGCCGAACGAGGAGACGGTGAAGGTCGCGGTCAAGCGCGACGGGCTGGAAGAAGTGGATCGCAGCCGTTCGTGGTGGCCCTTTTAGAAGCGAAGAGAACCGCACATGGTGAGTAGAGACAAAGTGATCTGGTCGGAGGGAATGTTCCTGCGGCCGCAGCATTTCCAGCAGTTTGAACGCCATATGCTGCATACCGCGCAGCAGCGCGCAGCCACGCTCCAGGGATGCTTCTGGGGCTTTGGCCAGCTGTCGCTGGACCGCGACGCGCTGGCGATCGGCAAGGTGGCGCTGACCCGGGCGCAAGGCGTCATGCCCGATGGCACGCCTTTCGATTTCTCGCATCCGGACGCGGCGCCCGCGGCGTTCGAAGTACCGGCGCAGACGCGCGGCGCGCGCATCGTGCTGGCCCTGCCGCGCGTGCGCGCCGGCGCCAGCGACGTCATCTACGAAGGCGAGGAAGACACGCTGGCGCGCTATCTGGTGCACGAGGCCGAAGTGGAAGACAGCGGCTCCGTGGCGCTGGAACCCGTCCTGATGCAGCTCGGACGCTTGCGGCTGCGGTTGATGCTGGAAGACGAACTCACCGACGACTGGCTGGGCCTGGGCGTGGCGCGCGTGCTGGAGCGGCGTTCAGACAACCGGGTGGTGCTGGACGAAGGCTATGTGGCGCCGTGGCTGGCGGCGGGCGAGCATCCGGTTCTGCGGGGCTTCGTCGATGAACTGCAGGGACTGCTCGACGCGCGCAGCGAGGCGCTGGCCTCGCGCCTGTCGCAGCCCGGCCGCGGCGGCGTTTCCGAGGTGTCGGACTTCATGCTGCTGGAGACCGTCAACCGCTATATGGGTTCGATCTGGCATGTGCGGCAGCTTCCGGCGCAGCATCCCGAACGTCTGTTCCACGACTGGCTGATGCTGGCCTGCGACCTGGCCACCTTCACGTCGGCCACGCGCCGGCCCGGTGTGCTGCCGGACTACGTGCACGATGATCTGCAGGGCAGCTTCACGCCTTTGATGAACGAGCTGCGCCGCTCCCTGTCGGCCGTGCTGGAGCAGCGCGCCTTGCAGATACCGCTGCAGGACCGCGGCCAGGGCGTGCGCGTGGCGCAGATCCAGGACGCGGAACTGTTGCAGTCGGCCGGCTTCGTGCTGGCGGTGCATGCGGACCTGGGCGTGGAGACCGTGCGGGCGCGCTTTCCGGCGCAGGTCAAGATCGGTCCGGTGGAACGCATCCGCGACCTGGTGCACCTGCAATTGCCGGGCGTCGCCGTGCGCGCGCTGCCCGTGGCGCCGCGACAGATTCCGTACAGTGCCGGACATGTCTATTTCGAACTGGATAAGAGCGGCGAATTCTGGAAGCAGCTGGAGCGCACCGGCGCGCTGGCGTTGCATCTGGCGGGCGATTTTCCCGGGCTGACGATGGAGTTCTGGGCGCTGCGCGACTGAGCGCGGCCAAACCAGGCGGAGACAACTATGCATGCTTCGGATCACACGCTGGCCGGCCCTCCGGGCGGCATCGGCGAAGGCGCTGCCAATACGGCGGGCAGGCTGCGTCCCCACGATTACGTCATCAGCGGCGCCAATCCGCTGGTGGCGGCGGCCAACCCGCTGCTGGACCTGATCCCGCAGATCCGCGCCACGGCGACGCATCCCTCGCCTGCGATGCTGCGCGAGCACCTGCTGGACGAAGTGCGGCAGTTCGAGCTGCGCGCGCAGCAGGCGGGCATCCCCAACGAAACCATACTGGGCGCGCGCTACTGCCTGTGCACGGCGCTGGACGAGGCCGCGGCGCTCACGCCATGGGGCGGGGGCGGAGTGTGGTCCGCGCACAGCCTGCTGGTCACGTTCCACAACGAGACCTGGGGCGGAGAAAAGTTCTTCCAGCTGCTGGCCAAGCTGTCGCAGAACCCCGGGCAGCACCTGGATCTGCTGGAGTTGCTGTATTACTGCCTGCTGCTGGGCTTCGAAGGGCGCTACCGCGTGATCGACAACGGCCGCTCGCAGCTGGAAACGCTGCGCCAGCGCCTCTTGCGGATCCTGCGCGGCGCGCGCGGCGATTATCCGCTGGCGCTGTCTCCGCATTGGCGCGACGAGCCGGCGCAGACGCCATTGCGCCGCCTGCCCGTGCCGCTGTGGGTGTTCGGCGCGTTGGCAGCCGTCCTGGCACTGGCCCTGTACTGGGGCCTGGGCTGGCGTCTGGGCAGCGAGTCCGACGGCGTGTTCGCGTCCATCGCCAAGCTGCGTCCGCCCACGGTGCAGATCGCCCCGACCGCCGTGAAGCGGCCCGCGCCCGCGCCGCGGCTGGCGGTGTTCCTGGCGCCCGAGATCCGCGACCAGTTGGTCACCGTGCGCGATGAGGTGGACCGCAGCGTGGTGGTGCTGCGGGGCGATGGCGTATTCGAATCTGGCGCCAGTTCCGTGCGCGACCAGTACCTGCCGGTGCTGTCGCGCGTGGCCGATGCCTTGCGCGAGACGCAGGGCAGCATCCTGGTGCGCGGCTACTCCGACAACACGCCGATGCGCAGCGCACGCTTTCCGTCCAACTGGCATTTGTCGCAGGCGCGCGCGGATGCGGTCAAGGACATGCTGGAGCAACGCCTGGGCCAGACGGCCCGCGTGCGCGCAGAAGGGCGCGGCGACGCTGATCCGGTGGCGCCCAATGACACGGCCGCGGGCCGCGCGCTGAACCGGCGGGTGGAGATCACGGTGCTGGTGCCGCCGGTGGCGCACGAGCAGGGAGGACAGGAATGATCTACAGGCTGTTCGGATGGTTCTTCAGCCGCCGCGTGTGGAACTTCCTGGGGCTGGTGGCCCTGGCGGTGCTGATCTGGATCGCGGGGCCGCTCATCGCCATCGGCACGGTGCGCCCGTTGGAAAGCGAAACGGTGCGCATCGCCGTCATCGTGGCGATGTTCGCGATCTGGCTGCTGCGGCTGTTGTGGCGCAAATGGCGCGAAGGGCGCTTGAACGCGCAGCTGCTGAGCCAGTTGCGGCGGCCCCGGCCCAAGGCGGAAAAGCCGCTGGAGGAAGCCGCCGGCAACGACGAGATACGCCAGCTGGAGGCGCGCTTTCACGAGGCCGTGGAACTGCTGCGCAAGACCCGCTTCGAGAGCCGCGGCAGGCGCGGCGCGCTGGACCGGTTCTCCAAGCAGTACCTGTATCAGCTGCCCTGGTACGTGATCATCGGCGCGCCGGGCGCGGGCAAGACCACCGCGCTGGTGAATTCAGGCTTGAACTTTCCTCTGGCCGAACGCTACGGCAAGGTGGCCTTGCGCGGCGTGGGCGGCACGCGCAATTGCGACTGGTGGTTCACTGACGATGCCGTGTTGCTGGACACGGCGGGGCGCTACACCACGCACGAAAGCGATCCGACCGGCGACGAAGAAGAGTGGCGCGGCTTTCTCGGCCTGCTGTCCAAGTACCGCGGCCGCCAGCCCATCAACGGTGCCATGCTCACTGTCAGCGTCGAAGACCTGCTGTCGGCGTCGGATGCGGAACGGGCGCAGCATGCGGCAGTGCTGCGACGCCGCCTGCAGGAATTGCGCGAGCAGCTGGGCATCGCATTCCCGGTGTATGTGCTGGTGACCAAGACGGATCTGCTGTCCGGTTTCGAAGAGTACTTCGCTTCCTTTACCCGAGAGGAGCTGGCGCAGATCTGGGGCTTTACCTTGCCGTATGCGCGCGCGCAGGAGCCGGGTTTCGACCTGTATGAAGCCTTTCACGAAGAGTATGCGCTGTTGCAGCGGCGGTTGGATGACGCCTTGCCTGAAGTGGTGGCGGCCGAGAGCGATCCTGCGCGGCGCGCGCTTGCCTACATGTTGCCGCAGCAGTTCGCGGGCCTGCAGGCCATCCTGGGCCATTTCCTGAGCGATGTGTTCGCGACTTCGAAGTTCGAGGCGCGGGTCATTCCGCGAGGCGTCTACTTCACCAGCGGCACGCAGGGCGGAGAGACCTTCGACCAGGTGACTGGCCATCTGAAGCGCTACCTGCGCATCGACGGCGGCGCCGCGCCCGCGGCCAGCGTGCCGGGCGAGGCGGAAGGACGCAGCTACTTCCTGAAGAACCTGCTGCAGGACGTCATCTTCCGCGAGGCCGGCCTGGCCAGCCGCAACCTGCGTTGGGAACGCCGCTATCGGCAGTTGCACTGGGCGGGGTACGGCCTGGTGACAGCGGCCTTCCTGGCTTTGGTCGCGGGTTGGACGATGAGCTATCGCAACAACGCCGATTACGTGGAAGAGGTGGCGCGGCGGGTGCCGGCGGTGGAGAAGCTTAGCCGCGACATCAAGATCACGCGCACCGGCGACCTGCTGGGGCTGATGCCGTTCCTGGACAGCCTCTGGTACCTGCCCCAGCACGAGGGCTTCGAGATCGACAATCCGCCCCTGAGCTATCGCTATGGCCTCTACCAGGGCCAGAAGCTGCGGGCGGCGGCGCAGGGCGTGTACGGCAACACGCTGGACCAGGTGCTGCTGCCGCAGGTGGCGCGGCGCGTCGAGACCGCCCTGCGCGACGCCTCGGCCAGCGACCTGGAGTATTCCTACGAGGCGCTGCGGGCCTATCTGATGCTGTACGAGGCCGAACGCTACGACGCGGAGTTCATGCATGCGTGGCTGCTCTCGGACATGCAGGCCACCCTGCCTGAAGGCTACACGCGGCGCCAGTATGAGCAGCTGTCGCTGCACCTGCGCAACCTGACGCAGAGCCACGTGCTGGCGTCGCCGTTTCCCAAGGACGACGCGCTGGTGGCCCAGGCGCGCGAGAAGCTGGCGCGCTACACGCTGGCGCAACGCGCCTACAGCCGGCTGCGCCGCACCCTGGCCAACGCCGACGCGGCGCCCGAGATCACGGTGGTGACGCTGGGCGGCGCGCAGGCCAGCGCCGTCTTCGTGCGCAAGAGCGGCAAACCGTTGAGCCAGGGCATTCCCGCGCTCTACAGCTATCGCGGCTATTGGGACGTGTTCAACAAGCGCGTGACCGGCGTGGCCGAGGTGCTGCGTTCGGATGATGCGTGGATCCTGAACATCCCGTTGCGCAGCCAGCTGGACCAGACGGCGCAACGCCAGCTGGTGGTCGACATCAAGCGCTTGTACATGAACGACTACGTGGCGCAGTGGGACGGCTATCTGAACGATATGCAGCTGGCGCCCAGCAAGTCGCTGCTGCAGAACATCCAGATGGCGCGCACCTTGTCCGCGCCGGAGTCTCCGCTGGTGCAGCTGGTGCGCGGCGTTGCGCGCGAGACCTCCTTGCTGCGCGATACCGGCAAGGATGACCGCTCGCTGGTGGACCAGGCGCGCGACCGCGTCAGCAGCACGCGCGAGGCGCTGGAGCAGATGTTCGGGCCAACCGGGCCCGGCGCGGCCATGCGGGCCGACGCCACCGACGAGAAGCTGGAGCGCATCGTGGACCAGCATTTCGAGCCGTACCGCCGGCTGGCCGAAGGCGAGGGCGCGGCGGCCGGCGCCACCTCGCCGATCGCAGCCACCACCGGCCTCATCAACGAGCTCTATACCTATCTGACGGCGGCGGATGCGGCCTTGCGCAGCGGCAGCCCCGCACCCAGCTCGGATTCCGTGACCAAGCTGAGGGCCGAGGCGGGCCGCTTGCCAGGGCCGCTGCGCGACGTGCTCAACTCGCTGTCGGTGAACGCGTCCGGCGAGGTGTCCGACGTGGCCCGCGCGCGCATGGGCGAGACCGTGTCCGCCACCATCGGCATGTTCTGCGGCCAGTCCGTGGCCGGACGCTATCCGTTTTCGAGCCGTTCGGCGCGCGACGTGGCGCCCAACGATATGGCGCGGCTGTTCGGGCCCAATGGCCTGATGGACGACTTCTTCCAGAAGAACCTGGCGAACCAGATCGACGTTTCCGGACAGCGCTGGCGCTTCAAGCCCGGCATCGACGGCAAGTCGGGGGAGAACTCCACCACGCTGGACGCGTTCCAGCGCGCGGGCGTGATCCGCGACGTGTATTTCATGGCGGGCAACCCCATGCCCTCGTATCGGGTGGCCATCAGGCCCGTGGAAATGGACGCGGGCATTACCCAGTTCGTGATGGACGTGGATGGCCAGGCGGTGCGCTACGCGCATGGTCCGCAGGTGGCGACCACGGTGCAGTGGCCCGGTCCGCGCGGCAGCAACCAGGTGCGCATCGAGCTCACGCCGCAGGTCGGCGCGGCTGGCATGACCACGTCGGGCCCCTGGGCGCTGAACCGCATGCTGGACCGCGCCCAGCTGCGACGGGGGGCCACGCCGGAGGTCACGCTGGCCACATTCGATCTGGGCGGGCGCAAGGTGGTGCTGGAGATCACCGCCAGCAGCGTCAAGAGCCCTTTCCATCTGGCCGAGATGCAGGCGTTCGCCTGCCCGGGCGCGTCGTGAACAGGACATGGATATGGAGCTAGCAGTGGAGCGTGGGCGTGTGGGCTGGTACGGCAAGATTCCGGCGGCGGGCGACTTCGTGCACCGACGCCTGCCGCGCGAGCTGATCACCTGGTGGGACCGCTGGCTGCAGTTCGGGCTGGCGGCGCTGAAGCAGGCGCCGGACGTCAATGCCGCGCGCGGCTTCGCGTCGGCGCCCATCTGGAATTTCGCGATTCCCGCCGGGCCGGGCGCGGGTGTCGCACAGCTGGGCTGCATCACGCCCAGCCGCGACCGGGTGGGCCGGGGCTACCCGCTGTGCGTGGTCATGGCCGTACCGCCCGCGCAGTACCACAGCAGCATCCTGGATGGCGCCAGCGACTACTACCGGCAGATCGGCGCCAGCATGCTGGCGGCGGTGCGCCATGGCTGCCCGGCGGAGCAGTTCGACCGCAGCCTGCAGCAGGTGCGTACGCCTGCCGCAGCGCCGGGCGCCGCCGCGCCGCGCGGCGGCAGCGACATCATGGACATCCTGAGCGCCGGCCGCGAGCAGGATTCCGCGCCGCTGGCGCGCCGCGCGCTGGGCGCCTGGCCCGACCTGCCGTTCTGCTTCAACCCCAGTTCCCACACCAGTTATTGGTGGACCAACCAGGCGGACGGCGCGGCCTTGCAGACCTACATCCATGGCGGCGCGCTGAACGCGACGCTGTTCGCCAGGCTGTTCTCATCCCTGCCGACCTGGCATCCCTGAATCTGCCGGAGGACCGCGCATGCTACGAACTTCAGCTGTGCCGCCTGGACCGGGCGCGGGGGGCTTCCCGGCCGCGCCAGATGTGGAGCGCCTGGACGATATCCTGCGCCTGCCGCCCGGGCGGCTGCGTGAACAGGAGATCCTGCGAGTGGTCGCCGGCCTGTCCGCGTCCCTGGCCGCCATGCACGAAGGCGGCCGGGCGCATGGCGGCATTTGCCCAGATGCCGTGGTCCGCGACGGGCAGGGTTTTGCCGTCCTGGCGCCGCCTTTCGATGCGGCGCCCGATGACGAAGACGCAGCGCGGCATGCCGGTTACGCCGCGTTCGAACAGTACACGGACGATCCGGGGCATTCTTGCGGCCCCTGGACGGACGTGTATGGGCTGGCGGCGCTGGCGTACTTCCTGGCGACGGGCGCGGCCCCTCCAGGCGCGCTGGCGCGCCGTGTACGCGACGATTGCCCGCCTCTGGATGAGTGGCATCCGGGCGCCTATCGCGCGGCCTTCTGCGCCGCCGTGGACGAGGGCCTGGCGATGGAGGCGCAGGCGAGACCGCGGACAGCCGCGGCGCTTGCTGCGGCGATGGGCGTGATCCCGCCGGCGGTGCCGGCTCCTGCGGCGGTTTCTGTGGCCGCTCCTGTGGAGGATCCGGAGCCGGACATGACCGCGCCTTCATTGATGATGGAGACGCCCGCCGGCGACCTTGCCGATCCGCCGCCGGCCGCCGCTCGCCTGACCGCGATGCGGCCGGAACACCCGACGCGCGCGCGGCGCATGCTGCCGCTGGCCGTGGCGGGCCTTTTGCTGCTTGCGGCGGGGGGATATGCATGGCTGCGGCCGGCACAGCCGCCGGTGGAGCTGGCTGGCGTGGCGCCGCCTCAAGCTCAGCAGCAACCCCAGCCCCAATCGGAGCCACCGTCCCAACCGCCGCCGCAACCCCTGCCGCCGTCGGAACCACAGCCGCAACCCGCGCCCGCGCCGACTCCACCGACCTCGCCGGACTCCCCCGCCGCGGCCCTACCAGCCTCGCCGCCGCAGGCCGCAGCCACTGGCTCCACCATGCCGTCCGCCAGCCCGAAGCCAGATAGCGCCCCTGAGCCTGAAGCCGCGGCAGCCCCCGCCGCGTCAGAGCCCGCCGCGCCCGCGACGCCGCCGCCTCAGGCGGCGCCTGTCACGGTGCGCGTGGCCGTGCGTCCATGGGGAGAGGTGGTGGTCAATGGCCGCTCGCGCGGCGTCAGCCCGCCGCTGCGCGAACTGTCCCTGCCGCCAGGCCGTTACCAGGTGACGGTGCGCAACGCATCAGCGGGCGATTACCGCATGACCCTGACAGTAGCGCCGGGCCGGCCGGCTTCCATCACGCATGAGTTCGAGTGAAATGAGCGGCATCGCGCCCCTATGCGGCGCGCGGTCCGCGCCGCGGATGGCGGCAGCCCCTCAGGGCAGCGTGGATTCGCCCTTGAGCAGGTCGTCCAGCGTTTCGCGCTGGCGCACGACGTAGTACTTGTCACCGTCGACCATGGCTTCCGCCGCGCGGGGGCGGGCGTTGTAATTGCTGGCCATGGCCATGCTGTAGGCGCCCGCGGACTCCACCGCCAGCAGGTCGCCCTGTTGGAGAGCAAGCTTGCGCTGCCGGGCCAGCCAGTCGGCGCTTTCGCAGACCGGGCCGACGATGTCGTATAGGGTTTCGTCGCCCGCGCGCGGATGCACGGGGCGCACGCCGTGGAAGGCTTCGTACAGCGCGGGACGCAGCAGGTCGTTCATGGCGGCGTCGACGATGGCGAAGTTGCGCGCTTCCGAGTGCTTCAGGTACTGGACCCGCGTGAGCAGCACGCCGGCGTTGCCCACCAGCGAGCGGCCGGGCTCCAGCACCAGGTGCAGATGGCCGAAGCCGCGCGCGTTCAGGCGTTCGAAGACACGGTCCAGCAAGGCCTGGGGCGAGGGCGGGATCTCATCCGTATAGCGGATGCCCAGGCCGCCGCCCAGGTCCAGATGGACGATCCGGATGCCAGCCTGATCCAGCTTTTCGATCAGGTCCAGCAGCTTTTCCAGCGCGTCGAAATAGGGACTGATGTCGGTGAGCTGCGAACCGATGTGGCAGTCCACGCCCACGATTTCCAGGGCCGGCAGCGACTGGGCCAGGCGGTAGACGTCCAGCGCCGATTCGATGGCGATGCCGAACTTGTTTTCCTTCAGGCCGGTGGAGATGTATGGATGCGTCTGCGCATCCACGTCCGGATTCACCCGCAGCGAAACGGGCGCGCGCAGACCCATGTCATGCGCGATTTCCGACAGCCGGCGCAGTTCGGCTTCGGACTCGACGTTGAAGCACTTGACCTTGGCGGCCAGCGCGGCGCGCATTTCCCAGGCCTGCTTGCCCACGCCGGAAAATACGATCCTGGACGGGTCCGCACCGGCCGCCAGGGCGCGCTTGAGCTCGCCGCCGGAAACGATGTCGAAGCCCGCGCCCAGGCGCGCGAATTCCTTCAGGACGGCCAGGTTGGAATTGGCCTTCATGCCGTAGCAGACCAGCACCGGATGCTGGCCGACGGCATTGCGGTAGGATTCCCAGGCAGCCTTGAGCGCGGCGCGCGAGTATACGTACAGCGGCGTGCCCAGCTTTTCGGCCAGGTGATCCAGCGGCACGTCCTCGGCGTACAGGACATTGTTGCGGAACTGGAAGTACGGATGACCGGCCAGTTCAGGCTGCGCGGGGAATCGGGGTGTCATGGAATGGACTGCACCGGCGGGATGGGCGTCGGTTGCGGCTGCGGCTGCGTGCGCGAGGGCGGCTTGCCGTCCGGCGTCGGCATGTACAAGGGGCCCTTATACCCGCAGGCGGCAACCATGCCGGTCGCCAGCAGCGTGGCTACAATGCGAAGGACCATGCGGCGAAATGCCAAGTGGAACACTGGGAACTCCTAAATCTTGCAGGCTCGATTATGACCGAAACCGAATTTCTTGCGTTGATCGACCAGGTGCTGAACAGCATCGAAAGCCAGGCCGATGACTGGGCGGCTTCGCTCGATGTCGACGTCGAAACCAGCCGCAGCGGCAATGTGCTGACGATGGTTTTCGAGGACAACACCCATGTGGTGGTGAACAGCCAGGCTGCCATGCAGGAGCTGTGGGTCGCGGCGCGCAGCGGCGGCTTTCACTACCGCTACGATGGCCAGCACTGGAACGATACCCGAGGCGGCCCGCAGTTGCCGGATGCCCTGTCGCAGATCTGTTCCGCGGCAGCCGGCGTACCCGTGACGATACGCCTGTAAAACGTCACCTTCAGGCGAAAAAAAGGCCGGCCCCATAGGGCCGGCCTTGTCATTTGCGCGTCAGAACGGAATCTTCTGGGACCAGGGCGTGTTGCCTTGCGTGCCTACGCCCGGCGCCACCTTGATCCGGGTTTCCTCGCTGGTGCTGCCGTTCAGGCCGTTGAGGAACTCACCCAGCGTGTCGGCCTCGGGCAAGCCCAGGCGCGCCACCGCTTGTCCGGGCGGGAATTCGGAGAAGTAGAACTCGCCGTTTTCGACCAGCAGGCCATCGGGGCGGGGACGCGGCTTCTCTTCGGGCACGCCCTTGAGGACCGTCTGCATGTAATCGACCCAGATCGGCATGGCGACGCCGCCGCCGGTTTCGCGCGAACCCAGGGACTTGGGCTGGTCAAAGCCCAGCCACGCGGTGGCGACCAGCGACGGGGTGTAGCCGGAGAACCAGGCGTCCACCGATTCGTTGGTGGTGCCGGTCTTGCCTGCGATGTCGTTGCGCTTGAGCAGGACGCGGGCGCGCGCTGCGGTGCCGTAGGTGGCCACGCCGCGCAGGATGTCGTCCATGACCCAGGCCGTGCGCGGATCGATGGCGCGGGCCGCGGCGTCGCCGGCCACGACCGGCTTGGACTGCATGATGACCTTGCCGCTGCTGTCGGTGACGCGGTCGATCAGGTAGGGCGTGACGCGGTAGCCGCCATTGGCGAACACCGAGAAGGCGCCGGCCAGCTGCAAGGGCGTGACCGAGCCCGCGCCCAGCGCCAGCGGCAACACGGCGGGCTGGCGGGCCTTGTCGAAGCCGAAGCGGGTCAGGTAGTCCTGCGCGTACTGCGGGCCGATGGCCTGCAGGATACGGATCGACACCATGTTCTTGGACTTGTACAGGCCCTGGCGCAGGGTCAGCATGGGTTCGTACTGATTGCCGTAGTTCTTCGGGTTCCAGGCCTTGGAGCCGGTCTGCGCGGCCGTCAGTTCGAAGGGCTGGTCCGAGATCTGCGTGCCCGGGGTCAGGCCGCGTTCCAGCGAAGCGGCGTAGATGAAGGGCTTGATGTTCGAACCCGGCTGGCGCCAGGCTTGCGTCACCCGGTTGAAGTTGCCGCGGTAGAAGTCAAAGCCGCCGACCATGGCGCGGATGGCGCCATCTTGCGGCGACAGCGCCACGAAGGCCGCCTGCACCGAAGGCAGGTTGATGATTTCCCAGTTGTCGCCGAACTTGCGGATGTAGACCACGGAGCCGCGCTTGATGCGCTGCTCGGGCTTGGCCTTGTCGTTCAGCGCGCGCGCCACGACGCCCAGCACCTTCTTGTCGGTGACGGTGATGATCTCGCGCGAGCTGCGCGCCAGCTTCACTTCGGTGGGGCTGGCCGACAGCACCAGCGCCGTCAGCAGGTCGCCGCTGTCGCTGAACTTGTCGAACACGCCGTCCAGGAATTCGTCCAGCGCCTGCGGGTTGTTCTCGGTGCCCGGCGGCAGGTCGAGCTGTTCCTCGGGGCCGGGGTAGGGCGCGCGGCGCGTGTATTCCAGCACGCCTTCGCGCACGGCGCGGTAGGCCGCTTCCTGGTCCTTGGACTGCACGGTGGTGTAGATATTGATGCCGCGCGAATAGACGTTGTCCTGGTACACGTTGAACAACAGCTGGCGTGCCAGTTCCGCCACGTACTCGCCATGGATGGAATAGCCGCCGGCCGGCGTGCCTTCCGCGGACTTCATGACGATGGGCTGGGCCAGCGCCTGCTGGTATTCCGGTTCGGTCAGGTAGCCCAGCGAGTGCATGCGGCCCAGCACGTAGCGCTGGCGCAGCTCGGCGCGCGGGCGGTTGGCGATAGGGTTGAAACGCGAGGGCGCCTTGGGGATGCCGGCCAGCATGGCGGCTTCCGCAGGCGTGACTTCGGACAGGGGCTTGCCGAAGTAGGTGCGCGAGGCGGCCGCGAAACCATAGGCGCGGTGGCCCAGGTAGATCTGGTTCATGTAGAGCTCGAGGATCTGGTCCTTGGTGAGCTCCGACTCGATCTTGAAGGTCAGCAGCAGTTCATAGAACTTGCGCGAATAAGTCTTTTCCGACGACAGGTAGAAGTTGCGCGCCACCTGCATCGTGATGGTGCTGGCGCCCTGCGACTTCGACATGCTGACCAGGTTGGTCAGGCCGGCGCGCGCCACGCCCATCCAGTCGATCCCGCCGTGCTGGTAGAAGCGGTCGTCCTCGGCCGCCAGCACCGCGGACTTCATGACGTCCGGGATTTCGTTGAAGCGCAGCACGTTGCGGCGCTCTTCGCCGAATTCGCCGATCAGGACGCGGTCCGCCGTAAAGACGCGCAGCGGCACCCGGGGGCGGTAGTCCGTCATGGCGTTCAGGTCGGGCAGGTTGGGCCAGGCCAGCGCCAACGCCATCCCAGCCAGCAGCACGCCGCACAGGAACAGGCCGGCAAAGAAAATGCCGGTTTTTACGAAGAATCGCAGTATCGGGGAACCGCTCTTGGCGGGCTTGTCTTTCTTGGAGGAATTCTGGGGCTTGCTCATCGCGGCGATTTTACGGGTATCTCCGGGTCCGTCTTGGCACGGGGCACCGGTTTCTGTAACAAAATCGTTCAGTGTGGTAGGCGGGCAACTGGCGGCTGATGTGATAATGCCGTCATGAACTTTTCCGCTAACTCATGTCCGGAGGCTGACCCGGACCCGGCGTCCTCCTGCGAGACGCCCGAAAACCAGCCTTGCGCGATCGAGTGCACAGGCAAGGCCGCCACGCTGCCGCATGACCTGCCGGTTTTCCTGGTCGGGATGATGGGCGCGGGCAAGACCACCATAGGGCGTGGCCTGGCGCGTGCCCTGGGGCGCGAGTTTATGGACTTGGATCATGAGCTCGAGGCGCGTTGCGGCGTGCGGGTGCCGGTAATCTTCGAAATCGAGGGCGAAGCCGGTTTTCGTCGCCGGGAATCTGCCGCCTTGGAAGAGTGTACCCAACGGCGCAACATAATTCTTGCCACCGGCGGCGGCGCGATCCTGGCGCCGGAAAACCGTCAGCGCCTGCGCGAGCGCGGCATCGTGGTCTACCTGCGCGCCAGCGTGGACGAACTGTTCCGCCGCACCTGCCGCGACCGCAACCGTCCCCTGTTGGCCACGGCCGACCCGCGCGGCACGCTGCGCGACCTCATGACCCTGCGGGAACCCCTCTATAAGGAAGTAGCCGACCTGGTGGTGGAGACGGGCGCCATGCCCATACACACCCTGGTCAAGGCGCTGCTGCCGCAACTGCAAGCCTTCGAGAAGCGCATATGAACGTAGTACACGTGGACACCCCGGGCGGAGCCTACCCGATCCACATCGGCCCCGGCCGCCTGGACGCCCTGGACCAGTGCATCCCCGCCGACGCCACCGCGATCGCCGTGGTGACCAACCCGACCGTCGCCGCCCTGTACGGCGAGCGCGCCGAAGCCGCGCTGGCCCGGACCGGCAAGCGGGTGCTGCGCATCGAATTGCCCGACGGCGAGGCCTATAAGGACTGGCAGTCGCTGAACCTGATCTTCGACGCGCTGCTGGGCAACCGCCTGGACCGCCGCTGCGTGCTGGTGGCGCTGGGCGGCGGCGTCATCGGCGACATGACCGGTTTCGCGGCCGCGGTCTACATGCGCGGCGTGCGCTTCCTGCAGGTGCCCACGACCCTGCTGTCGCAGGTCGATTCGTCGGTGGGCGGCAAGACCGCCGTCAACCATCCGCTGGGCAAGAACATGATCGGCGCGTTCTACCAGCCGGTCGCAGTCGAAATAGACACCGACGTGCTGAACACGCTGCCGGCGCGCGAGGTGTCCGCGGGCCTGGCGGAAGTGATCAAGTACGGC
Source organism: Achromobacter sp. ACM02 (assembly GCF_014851605.1). NCBI lineage: Bacteria > Pseudomonadati > Pseudomonadota > Betaproteobacteria > Burkholderiales > Alcaligenaceae > Achromobacter > Achromobacter sp. ACM02. The sequence goes on along the minus strand of NZ_JACUZY010000006.1, from coordinate 418,625 downwards.
CTGATCCTGGACCCGGAATTCTGGTCCTGGTGCGAGGACAATGCGCAGAAGCTGCGCGAACTGGACCCCGAGGCGGTCGCCTACGCCATCCGCCGCTCCTGCGAACTCAAGGCGCAAGTGGTGGGCAAGGACGAGCGCGAGTCGGGCCTGCGCGCCATCCTCAACCTGGGCCACACCTTCGGCCACGCCATCGAATCCGGCCTGGGCTACGGCGCCTGGCTGCATGGCGAAGCCGTCGGTTGCGGCATGGTGCAGGCTGCCGAGCTGTCGGCCGACGTCGCCGGCTTTGACCGTGCCGACGTGGAGCGCGTGCGCGCGCTGGTGGTCGCCATCGGCTGTCCCGTCGTGGCCCCCGACCTGGGCGCCGACCGCTGGCTGGACCTGATGCAGGTCGACAAGAAGACCGAAGGCGGCTCGATCCGCTACGTGCTCATGACCCGCATCGGCGAGGCCATGATGCGCGCGGCCCCCGACGACGCCGTGCGCGCCGTGCTGGCCCGCACCACCCAATAGCCGTGATGGAGACGGTGTTGCAGATGAAAGAACTGGCTTCCTATGCATCCCACCCGTCTCAATCGCGCGGGCGGACCTATGCCGAGCCGCCACCGGAAAACCGGACGGAGTTCCAGCGCGACCGCGATCGCATCGTCCATTCCAGCGCCTTCCGGCGCCTGGAGTACAAGACCCAGGTCTTCGTGAACCACGAGGGCGACCTGTTCCGCACCCGCCTGACCCACAGCCTGGAAGTGGCCCAGATTGCGCGCACGCTGGCGCGCAGCCTGGGCCTGTCCGAAGACCTGACCGAAGCCATCTCGCTGGCGCACGACCTGGGCCACACGCCGTTCGGTCATGCGGGCCAGGATGAACTCAACGCCTGCATGCGCGAATTGGCGCCGGAGGCGGGCGGCTTCGAGCACAATCTGCAAAGCCTGCGGGTGGTGGACGAACTGGAAGAACGCTACGCGGACTTCAACGGCCTGAACCTGTGCTTCGAAACGCGCGAAGGCATCCTCAAGCATTGTTCGGCCGCGCATGCGCGGCAGCTGGGCGACGTGGGCCAGCGCTTCCTCGACCGCACCCAACCCTCGCTGGAGGCGCAGTTGGCCAACCTGGCGGACGAGGTCGCCTACAACAACCACGACATCGACGACGGTCTGCGCTCGGGCCTGATCACGCTGGAACAGCTGAAGGAAGTGTCGATCTTCGAGCGCCACCACGCCCACGTGCTGGAAAGCTATCCGGGGCTGGCTGCGCGTCGCGCGGTGGCCGAGACCATACGCCGCATGATCAATACGCTGATCGTCGACCTGACGCGGACCTCGTTGGCGCGCATCCGCGAGTTCGCTCCCGCCACTGCCGACGACGTGCGCCGCGCGCCGCCGCTGGCGACCTTTTCGCCCGAGATCCGGAGCGAGGCCGACGCGCTGAAGAAATTCCTGTTCGACAACCTGTACCGCCACTACCGCGTGTTGCGCATGACGACCAAGGCGCGGCGCATCGTGCGCGAGCTGTTCGCGGCTTTCCTGGACGATCCGCGGCTGTTGCCGCCCGACTATCGCCGGCCGGCTTTCAACGAGCAGGCCCGCGCCATCGCCGACTACATCGCGGGCATGACGGACCGCTACGCCATCCGCGAGCACAAGCGCCTGTTCGAGATGGCCTGAGGCCCGCGGGCCTCAGGCTTGCGCCGCGGCCTCAGCCCGCCAGATAGCGCTGCGTCAGCAGCACCCAGTAGGCCGCGCCCACGGGCAGGCTGTGGTCGTTGAAGTCATAGCCCGGGTTGTGCACCATGCAGGCCCCATGCCCGCTGTTGAAGCCTTCCGCCGAGCCATCGCCATTGCCCACCAGCAGGTAGGACCCTGGCACTTCCTCCAGCATGAAGGCGAAGTCCTCGCTGCCGGTCAGCGCGCGGGTCTGGAGTTCCACCTGGTCGGCGCCCACCAGTTCCACCGCCACCTGGCGCGCGAAATCGGTTTCTTCGCGGGTGTTGACCAGCACGGGATAACCGCGGCCGTAGTCGATGGTGGCGCGCACCTGATAGCTGGCCGCCTGGCTGTGGACCAGTTCCGTGATGCGGGCTTGCAGCGTGTCGCGCACGCCGCGGTCCAGCGCGCGCACGCTGAGTTTCAGCGTGGCGGTCTGGGGGATGACGTTGTTGGCTTTGCCTGCGTTGAATGCGCCGACCGTGATCACCGCCATGTGCAGGGGATCGATATTGCGGGCGACGATGCTTTGCAGGCCCAGCACGATGGCCGCGCCAGCCACCACCGGATCGGCGGCGCAATGCGGCATCGCGCCGTGCCCGCCCACGCCTTCCAGCACGATGGTGACGTTGTCGGACGAAGCCATCGCGGCGCCGTCGCGCAGCAGCAGGCGGCCTTGCGGATGGCCCGGCATGTTGTGCATGGCGAAGATGGCGTCGCAGGGATACTTGCTGAACAGTCCGTCTTCCATCATGCGCTTGGCGCCGCCCAGGCCTTCCTCGGCGGGCTGGAAGATCAGGTTGAGCGTGCCGTCGAAGTCGCCATGCCTGGCCAGGTGGTGCGCGGCCGCCAGCAGCATGGCGGTGTGGCCGTCGTGGCCGCAGGCGTGCATGACGCCTTCGTTGCAGCTGGCGTGTTCCAGGCCCGTCGCTTCCTGGATGGGCAGGGCGTCCATGTCGGCGCGCAGGCCCAGGCGCTTGCCGCCGCTGCCGCGGCGCAACTGCCCCACCACGCCGGTGCCGCCCAGGCCGCGTTCCACTTCATAGCCCCATTGCGTCAGGCACTGCGCCACCAGGTCGCTGGTGCGGAATTCCTGGAAGCCGAGTTCGGGGTGGCGGTGGATGTCGCGGCGGATCGAGACGAATTCGTCGGCCTGGGCGGTCATCGCCTGCAGGATGGGATGCATGTCGGAGAGGTCCTGGAATCGGGTCACTGGTTGCCTGCCAGTTTCACGTGGCTGGAGATTTCGCGGAAGCGCTCGGTCTCGGCGCGGTACATGGCGTCGGCCTGTTCCGCGCTCATGGGGGCGGAGACTTCGATGTTCTGGTGCGCCAGGCTGTCCTTCACCGCCGCATCCTGCATGGCGGCGTTGAGCGCTGCGTTCAGGCGCGCCACCACGTCTTGCGGCGTGTCGCGCTTGACGAAGTAGCCAGTCCAGGTGGTGAAGTTGAAGCCCTTGAGCAGTTGGCCTTCGTTGACCGACGGCACGGTCTTGAGCGCGGGCAACTGGCTGCGCTGCGGGTCCAGGCTGGCCAGCAGCTTGATGCGGCCCTGCTCGGCCAGCGCCACCTGCTGCTGCGACAGCGGCAGGATGGCCAGGTCCACCTGGCCGCCGCCGATGTCCTGCATCAACGGCGCGCCGCCCTTGTAGGGCACATGCATCATGTTGGCGCCGATGGTGCGCGCCATGTGCTCGCCCAGCACGTGGTACAGCGAACCCACGCCCACGCTGCCGAACGTCAGCGGCTGGGTGGCCGAGCGCGAGCGGGCCAGCGTGACCAGCTCGTCGGCATTGTTGGCGGGCAGGTCGGCGCGCGCCACGATCACCAATGGGGCCATGCCGATCATCTGCACCAGGCGGAAATCCTCGCTCTTGAGCTTGACCGCGGGATTGGCAATGGGGGACAGGATCAGCTCGTTGGGCGAGCCCTGGAACAGGTAATAGCCGTCAGCCTTGGCGCCCAGCACCTTCTGCGCGCCCAGCGCGCCGCTCACGCCGCCCAGGTTCTCCACCAGCACGGGTTGGCCCATTTGCTTGGAGACGGGCGGGGCCACCACGCGGGCGATGGAATCGGACGCGCCGCCGGCCGGGTAGGGCACCATCATCATGACGGGCCGGTCGGGATAGTCTGCGGCCCGGGCGCCCTGGGCCAGCAGCGCCGCGCCCAGCGCCAGCGCACAGCCGGCCAGGCGCAGGCCATTGGAAAGCATGCTCACGAAATTCCCCTTGGAATGATCTAGTCGTGATCCGCATGCTAGGGACAGGCCTCGCTAGTTGTCTAACGAATTGTTATTCTGGAAGCTAGAAAAAAAACTCATACTTAATCGGGACCCGGGCATGAATCTCAAGCAGCTCGAACATCTGCTGGCCGTGGCCGAGGCGGGTTCCTTCAGCCGTGCGGCCGAACGCCTGTACCTGACCCAGTCGGCGCTCAGCCGCAGCATCCGCCTGCTGGAAGAAGACCTGGGCGCGCGCCTGCTGGACCGCATGGGCAAGCGCACCGAGCTGACACCGCTGGGCCTGACCGTCGCCGGCCGCGCGCGGCGCATCCTGTTCGAATCGGGCGAGCTGCGCCGCAGCGCGGAACTGCTGACCCAGGGCGACCGGGGCAGCATCAGCATCGGATTGGGTTCAGGGCCGGGCGTCATGCTCATGACGCCGCTGCTGGCGCACGTGGCGCAGCACTATCCGCAGTTGCGGCTGGACGTGATGCGCGGCTCGCCCGAGGCCCATCTGGCGCTGTTGCGCCAGCGGCGCCTGGATGCGCTGGTGGTCGATACGCGCGGCATCGTGCCGGCGGCCGACCTGCGCATCGAACCCATCTCGGAAATGCGCGCCGGATTCATCTGCCGCCGCGGCCATCCGCTGGCCCAGGCCGGGCGGCCAGCGCGCTTCGCGGAGGTTGCGGCCTATCCGCTGGCGTCCACATTTCTTGCAGCGGATACCGTGCGCATCGTGGTCGACCATTTCGGCGTCGAGGCGGATCCGCAGACCGCGATGCGCCTGCGCTGCGATGAAATCGGCAGCGTGCTGGAAGCGGTGCGCGTGTCGGACGCGGTATTCCTGGGCATCGTGGGCGCGGCGCGGGTCGGCATCGCCGCGGGCGAACTGACGGAACTGCCTACCGACCCGCCGCTGCGCAGCCACGCGCTGTTTGCAATGGTGACGCTGACGGGCCGCACCGAGGCGCCGGCGATGGCGCTGGTGCGTGAATTCGTGGCCCAGCGCCTGCGCGATTGAACGCGCCGATTGACGTGCTTCAGCGCTGCTTGCGGTAGGGCTCGTCCTCGGGCACGAAGGTGGCTTCCGCGAGCGCGTCGCGGGTCCATTCCTGCATGGCGGGCAGCGCCAGCACGGCGTCCATGTAGTCGCGCACCGGGCCGGATGCCGCGATGCCATAGGTCGTGAAGCGCGAGACCACCGGCGCGAAGAAGGCGTCGGCGATCGAGAACTCGCCGAACAGGAACGGCCCGCCCTGGCCGAATGCCGCGCGCGTGTCGCGCCAGATCGCTTGCAGGCGCTCGATGTCCTGTTGCGCGGCCGCAGGAAAGTCGATGCCGGGCAGGTGCGCTTCGACGTTCATGGGCAGCGCCTGGCGCATCGCGCCAAAGCCGCTGTGCATCTGCGCGGTGAGCGACCGCGCGCGGGCCCGGGCGCGCGCGTCCTGGGGCCACAGGCGGGCTTCGGGATGGCGTTCGGCCAGGTACTCGCAGATCGCCAGCGTGTCCCAGATCGCGAACTCGCCATCCAGCAGCACCGGAACCAGCCCCGCGGGCGACACCGCGCCCACGCGGCGCGAGAATTCCTCGGTGAAGAAGCCGAGCTTCTGCTCGGTAAAGGGTATGCCTGCGGCGCGCAGGGCGATCCATGGCCGCAGGGACCAGGACGAGTAGTTCTTGTTGCCGATGATCAAGGTGTACATGCCGCGATCCTTCCTAGCCGTTGATGTGATGATTCAGGCGCCGGTTCAGCGGCGCAGCAGCTTGCCCAGGTATTGTCCGGTGTGGCTGGCGGACGTGCCGGCCACGTCTTCGGGCGTGCCCTGCGCCACCACGCGCCCGCCGCCGTCGCCGCCTTCGGGACCCATGTCGACCACCCAGTCCGCGGTCTTGATGACGTCCAGGTTGTGTTCGATGATCAGCACCGTGTTGCCGCTGTCGACCAGCTGGTTCAGCACCTGCAGCAGCAGCTCGATGTCGCGGAAATGCAGGCCCGTGGTGGGCTCGTCCAGGATGTAGAGCGTGCGGCCGGTGCTGCGCCGCGACAGTTCCTGCGACAGCTTCACGCGCTGCGCTTCACCGCCCGACAGGGTGGTCGCGCTCTGGCCCAGCCGGATATACGACAGGCCCACGTCGATCAGCGTGTGCAGCTTGCGGGCGATGGCCGGCACGGACTCGAAGTATTCCAGCGCCTGCTCGACCGTCAGGTCCAGCACTTCGCTGATGTTGCGGCCGCGATAGCGGATTTCCAGCGTTTCGCGGTTGTAGCGCTTGCCGTGGCAGACGTCGCAAGGCACGTACATGTCGGGCAGGAAATGCATTTCGACCTTGACCACGCCGTCGCCCTGGCAGGCCTCGCAGCGCCCGCCCTTGACGTTGAAGCTGAAGCGCCCCGGGTCGTAGCCGCGGGTGCGCGCTTCCGGCACGCCCGCGAAGAGTTCGCGGATGGGCGTGAACAGGCCCGTGTAGGTCGCGGGGTTGCTGCGCGGCGTGCGGCCGATGGGGCTCTGGTCCACGCTGATGATCTTGTCGAAGTTCTCCAGTCCCTGCATCGACACGTAAGGAGCGGGTTCGCTCTGCGCATGATGCAGCTGGCGCGACACGGCGACCGCCAGCGTGTCGTTGACCAGCGTGGACTTGCCCGAACCGGACACGCCGGTCACGCACACCAGCCGGCCCGCGGGGATGCGCAGGTCCACGTTCTTCAGGTTGTTGCCGCTGGCGCCCGTCAGGGTGAGCCAGGACAGTTCGTCGTTGACGGGGCGTCGCTTCGGGATGGCGATGGCGCGCGCGCCGCTCAGGTACTGGCCGGTCAGCGACTGGGGGTCGCGCTGCACGGTTTCCGGGTCGCCCTGCGCCACCACCTGGCCGCCGTGCTCGCCCGCGCCCGGTCCCATGTCCACGACCCAGTCGGCCATGCGGATCATGTCTTCGTCGTGCTCCACGACGATGACGCTATTGCCTAGGTCGCGCAGGTGCTGCAGGGTGCCGATGAGGCGGTCGTTGTCGCGCTGGTGCAGGCCGATGGAGGGCTCGTCCAGCACGTACATCACGCCGGTCAGGCCCGAGCCGATCTGGCTGGCCAGGCGGATGCGCTGCGCCTCGCCGCCCGAGATGGTATCGGCGCTGCGGTCCAGCGACAGATAGTTCAGGCCGACGTTGTTCAGGAAGCTCAGGCGCGCCTCGATCTCGCGCACGATGCGTTGCGCGATCTCCTGCTTGGCGCCCGTCAGGCTCAGGTCGCGGAACCAGGTAAGGCAGGTCGACAGCGGCATGGCCTCGACCTCGTAGATGGCCTGACCGTGGCGTTCGCCGCCGCGCGGATCCTGGCCGATCAGCACGTTGCGGGCCTCGGGCCGCAGGCGCGAGCCGCCGCAGTCCGGGCAGGTCTTGATGTTGCGGTACTTGCCGAGCTCTTCGCGCACGGTGGCCGAATCGGTTTCGCGCCAGCGGCGCTCCAGGTTCGGGATCACGCCTTCGAATGTATGGCGCTTGACCGTGCTGCGGCCTTTTTCGTTCAGGTAGAGGAACGAGATCTCTTCGTCGCCGGAGCCGTACAGCACCTTGTCGCGCAACGCCTCGGGCAGTTCCTCGAAGGGCGCTTCGATGTCGAATTCATAGTGCGCCGCCAGGCTGGTCAAGAGCGAATGCGTGAAGGCGTTGCGGCGGTCCCAGCCGCGGATGGCGCCGGCCGCCAGGCTCAGCTCCGGGAAGGCGACCACGCGCTTGGGGTCGAAGAAGCCGACCTGGCCGATGCCATCGCAACTGGGGCAGGCGCCCATGGGATTGTTGAAGCTGAACAGGCGCGGCTCCAGCTCGGGCAGGCTGTGGCTGCACACCGGGCAGGCGTAGCGGCTGGAGAAGACCTGTTCGCGGCCGCTGTCCATGTCCAGCGCCAGGGCGCGGCCCTCGGCCAGCTGCAACGCGGTCTCGAAGCTTTCCGCCAGGCGCTGCTTGCTTTCAGGCTTGATGCGCAGCCGGTCGATGACGACGTCGATGTCGTGCTTCTCGGTCTTCTTCAGCGGCGCCATGCCGTCGATTTCGGTCAGCTGGCCGTCCACGCGCAGACGCACGTAGCCCTGCGCCTGCAGGCTGGCGCATTCGTCCTCGAAACTGCCTTTCTTGCCGCGGGCTATGGGCGCCAGTACCGCCAGCCGGGTTTCGGGCGTCCAGGACAGCACCGCGTCCACCATCTGGCTGACGCTTTGCGCCTGTAATGGCAGGCCGTGGTCAGGGCAATAGGGCGTACCGACCCGCGCGTACAGGAGGCGCAGGTAGTCGTGGATCTCGGTGATGGTGCCGACGGTGGAGCGGGGGTTGTGGCCCGCGGCCTTCTGTTCGATGGAGATGGCCGGGGACAGGCCCTCGATCAGGTCCACGTCCGGCTTGTCCATCAGCTGCAGGAACTGGCGGGCGTAGGCGGACAGGCTTTCCACGTAGCGGCGTTGGCCTTCCGCGTACAGCGTGTCGAAGGCCAGCGACGATTTGCCCGAGCCGGACAAGCCGGTGACGACCACCAGCTTGTGGCGTGGCAGGTCGAGCGAGACGTTCTTGAGATTGTGGGTGCGCGCACCCCGAATGCGTATTGTCACGTCCATCGGGCTCTTTTAAGCGGTTTCAAAGGCCAACTTGGTACTATAGCGCGCCGAATCCCCCTGCGTTCGGGGCAGTACTCCAGCCTGGATAGACCCGGGGGGCGGCGCCGCACCGCCAGATCAGACCGTGGGCGTGTGACATCCACGCGCGCGGGCGAGTCCTAGTCATCGTTGAATTTTTCGCATGCAGGCAGATAAAAAACTGAAATTGACCCCGTCCGAACGCCGCGCCAGCGTGGCGCTGGCCGGACTGTTCGCCGCGCGGATGCTGGGGCTGTTCCTGTTGCTGCCCGTCTTCGCCGTGGCCGCCGCCGGCATGCCGGGCGGGGACGATCCGGCCCGCGTCGGCCTGGCGCTGGGCATGTACGGCCTGACCCAGGCCTTCATGCAGATTCCCTTCGGCCTGGCGTCCGACCGCTGGGGCCGGCGTCCCGTGGTGCTGTTCGGCCTGCTGCTGTTCGTGGCGGGCAGCATCGTCTGTGCACAGGCGTCCGACGTGTACTGGATCACCATCGGCCGCGCCATCCAGGGCGCCGGGGCGATTTCCGCGGCCGTCACCGCCTGGCTGGCGGACTCCACCCGCGACGAGGTCCGCACCCGGGCCATGGCCATGGTGGGCGGGTCGATCGGCCTGTCCTTCGCCGTGTCGCTGGTCCTGTCGCCCGTGCTGGTGGGCTGGTGGGGCCTGTCCGGCCTGTTCTGGACCATCGCCTGTCTGGGCGTGATCTGCCTGGCCGTGGCCGGCTGGGTGGTACCCGTGGTGCCGCTGACCCAGGCCCGCACCATGCAGGCCGCCCGGCCGCGCGAAGTCCTGACCCACAGCGACCTGCTGCGCCTGAATTTCGGCGTTTTTGTCCTGCACCTGATCCAGGTGGCGCTGTTTGTCGTGGTGCCCGCCCTGCTGGCGAAGGTGGGCGGCCTGGACGCGCGCGAGCTCTGGAAGGTCTATCTGCCGGTCATCCTGGTTTCCTTCGTGCTGATGGTGCCGGTGGTGTTCGTCGCCGAAAAGCGCCGCGCCCATCGCGGCGCCCTGCGCGCCGCCGTGGCCGGGCTGGTGCTGGTGTGCGCCTTGCTGCCCGCGGCCAGCCATGGCTTCTACACCCTGGCAGCCGCCCTGACGGGCTTCTTCGTGGCCTTCAATGTGCTGGAAGCCCTGCAACCGTCGCTGGTGTCGCGGGTCGCGCCGCAGGCCTACAAGGGCCTGGCGCTGGGCTTCTACAACACCGCCCAGGCCGCCGGCCTGTTCGCGGGTGGCGCGCTGGGCGGCTGGCTGGCCTCGCATTCCGGTTCCAGCGCCGTTTTCATCGCCGCCGCCGCCCTGTCGGCGATCTGGCTGGCGGTGACCTGGGCCCTGCGGCCGTTGCCCGAACCGGACCGCCAGGCATCGGCGCGGGCCGGCTGAAAAGTCGGGATCCCACCCCGAAAAGCGCCCAACAGACGCGAAAATTCCATGGCTGGGGTGGACGGCTTTGTCACATCCTGGTTTGGCGCGGCGGGCGCTTTTCGTCGATAATACGCATCAAATCAGGGCTTCACTCAGGGTTCAACCCGGCGTCGCCGGTCATCGTTGCGGTGACCGGCGTGTTTCATGAAGCCGGTCTTCAACATCATCGCTTTTATGTTGTTGCCGGCGCGTCCGCGGCAACGCACACGCAGGCTGTCAACAACAGAGGGACAACGGCATGGCATCGGTTAACAAAGTCATACTCGTGGGCAATCTGGGACGCGACCCGGAAGTCCGCTACAGCCCCGAAGGGGCGGCAATCTGCAATATGTCCATTGCCACCACCTCCACCTGGAAAGACAAGGCTTCGGGCGAACGCCGCGAAGAAACGGAATGGCACCGCGTAGTCATGTACAACCGCCTGGCTGAAATCGCCGGCGAGTACCTGAAGAAGGGCCGCTCGGTCTACATCGAAGGCCGCCTGAAGACGCGCAAGTGGCAAGACAAGGACACCGGCGCTGACCGCTACAGCACCGAAATCGTTGCCGACCAGATGCAGATGCTGGGCGGCCGCGAAGACGGCGGCGGCGGTGGCGCAAGCTTCGGCGGCGGTGGCGGCTACGACGACGCGCCTTCGCGCCCGCAGCAGCAGCGCGCCCCGGCCCAACGCCCGGCCCCGCAACAGCGCCCGGCTCCCGCCGCGGCTCCGGCCAGCAGCGGCGCTAATCTGGCGGATATGGACGACGATATTCCGTTCTAAGCCACAGCGCGGCATCAGACTTCAACAAGAACCCGGTAAATTCCTGATTTACCGGGTTTTTTGTTGCCCCTGGCGGTAGTGTGGGCCGACGCGTTCGAGAGGCCGACTCGCGGATGGGGCGCCATTCCGGTATAGGTGAGGCGAAGTCCTGGTGTTGCTTGAATTATTTTGTTTCACAAAACCCCCTTGCGCCATCTACCTAGTAGTAGATAAGATTCATCCATCGACGCAGCAAACCAAACACCCGCCGACGTCGAAACCAGAAATACAGTAGGACCGCTTTTTTATTTCCCTTCTTGTCTACCTATAAGTAGATAGTTTTTTGAACCGCTACGCAATCGTTATCTGGAGATCAACCATGAAGACCCTCGTATCCGCCCTGATCCTGTCCGCTTCCTTCATTGGCGCCGCCCAAGCCGGCGAACTGGACTATCCGCCTGCCCTGAACACCGAAAGCACGGTGACCCGCGCCCAGGTGCAGCAGGAACTGGCCCAGGCTCGCGCCAATGGCGAACTGGTGTCTGGCGAAGAAGGCTACGCCGCCACGATCTTTACCGCCTCTGGCGACAAGAGCCGCGCCCAGGTCCAGAAGGAACTGGCCGCCGCCCGCGCCCAAGGCCTGACCGACAGCGCCGAACTGGCTTACCCGCCCGTGCAAGGCTGAGTTTTTTTCCCTCGATGTCTATCTATAAGTAGATAGCTCCATCGAAACCCTGACGCAGCACCTGATCCTTACTGGAGATCAACCATGAAGACCCTCGTATCCGCCCTGATCCTGTCCGCTTCCTTCATCGGCGCCGCCCAAGCCGGCGAACTGGACTATCCGCCTCCCCTGAACACGGAAAGCACGGTGACCCGCGCCCAGGTGCAGCAGGAACTGGCCGAAGCGCGCGCCAATGGCGAGCTGGTGTCGGGCGAAGAAGGCTACGCCGCCACGATGTTTGCCGCGGCCGGCGACAAGAGCCGCAAGCAAGTGCAGCAGGAATTGGCCGCCGCCCGCGCGCATGGCCTGACCGACAGCGGTGAGCTGGACTACCCGCCCGTGCAAGGCTGAGCTTCATGCCGGTACATGCGGATCCCGGGGGGCGGGATGATTCCCGGCCGGGGTCCGCAAGGGTTTTGGAGCAGTGGCAACGCTGCCGGAACCGATGACGAATCAACCTATTAGTAGGTAATATTCAGCCATGGACACTCCTACTTCCAACACCACTCGCGAACAGCTTCTGGCGCACGCCGAGAAGCTGATCCGCACGCGCGGATGCAACGGCTTCAGCTACCGCGACCTGGCTGAGCACGTGGGCGTAAAGACGTCCAGCATCCACTATTACTTTCCTGGCAAGGACGACTTGCTCTACGAGGCGGTCGAAGCCTACAGCGCGCGCGCGCTGGCCGCGATGCGCGGGATCGACACGTCGCTGCCGGCGCAAGCGCAGCTCGACCAATATCTGTCGATGATGGAATCGCGCGCCTGCGGGTCGGGCGAGCTCTGTCTGGCCGGCATGCTGGCGGCCGAGGTCAATTCGCTGCCCGAACGCGTGCGTGGCGCATTGCAAGGATTCTTCCGCGCGCACGAAGCCTGGTTGGCACGCGTGCTGGCCGAAGGCGCGGCGCAGGGCACGATGAAGTTCTCTGGCACGCCGGAGGCGGCTGGCCGCGCGGTGTTCGCCACGGTGCAAGGTTGCATATTGGTGGCGCGCCTGTTCCAACAGCCCGCGGCATTGTGCGAGGCCATCGGCGCGCTGTACGTGGAGTGCGACGGCAAGCACGGCAGCGCCGCCTGAGCGTTCCCGCTCCACGCAGCCCATCAACCACGGCCGCCATGCGCAAGCAGGCGGCCGTTGTGTTTTGCGCGGCGGGATCAGGCCGCGAGCAGCGCCCGCGCCATGTCGACGCTGGTGCGCGCCTGGATACCCAGGTCGCGCATGCGTTGCTGGAAGGTTGCCTGTGCGTCTTCGAAGCCCGCGACGGGGCTCATGCAGTCCGTCAGCAACACCAGGCGCGACAGGTCGCGGCCGGGCAGGTGCTCGGCCAGGTGTTCGACAGTGGCCTTGACGCAATGGCTGCCGGCCTGGCCGGCGATCAGGATGAGTTCGGCGCGGTCCAGCGAATCGAGCAGGCTGCGGTTGAGCTGGCTGCGCGGATCGTCGGCATCAGGGACTTCGGCCATCAGCGCGCTGTAGTGTTCGGTCCAGGGGTTCATACCCTTGGGCACCTTGCGCACGATGAACTGGCGCTCGTCTTCCCAACGGCTGTAGGCCGCGCGCACGTCCGCATGCACGTTATGGCCCCAGGTGCCGATTTCGCAATGCAGCGGCCACACCATCAGCGTGTAGCGGCCGCGCGCCTCGAGTTCGTCCAGGTACGACAGGGTACGCGGCAGGTCGTCGTCGTGGCGCGGCCGGAAATCGCCCGCGCGCAGCTGTGCCGCCGTGATCTGCGTGTACGGCGCCACGGGCTGGCCGTCGCCGGTGGACCAGAAGGTCGGATGGGCGATGTCCAGGCGATGGTGCGAATCCAGCGTCACCGTGATCGAGGTAAGCGCGGGCGCGGTCGTGTCGATGAAGTGCGCGAGCCGCTGCATGTCGGCGTGGGCGCCGGCCACAGGCAGGGCGGGCGCGTGCGCGGCGCCCGTCACGGGATCCGTGGGCAGGTACGACTCGGGCAGGTCGCAGAAGTCATTCTGCGGATCGATGATCAGTAGATGATTGGAGCGCGGCATGACGACGTTCGGGACAGGCGAACTCGAAATATAGAACGGGATGGCCATGTCTTTCTAGAAAAGTACCAGATGCTCGGCGCGGTCTGGTAACTGCTTGAGCAGCTCGCGCCACTGCAGCCAGACGCTGCCCCCGGCTGAAACGGCGATCACTGCGATAACGATCCACATGTCAGGCTCCTGGAAAATTTCGCACGACCGTGCGAAATTAAAGTAAAGAATTGCCGGCACGGGCCGGCGCTGGAAATACGGCTACTCGAGGTACTTGAAACTGCGGTAGGTGGAAATCAATCGTTCATAGGCCGCCCGCACGCGCTGGGGAGCCTTGGGATCCCGCAGGAAGCGGGCATCGTGCATCAGCCCGATCATCAGGCTGTAGACCTCGAATACGAGCTGCTCGGGATCCGTGTCCGGCCTGACGTGGCCGGCTTCGAGCGCCTGGTTGACCGTGCGCAGCATGGCGCCGCGCCAGCGCCGTAGATTGCCCTCCAGCACCGAGCGCAGCGGCGATTCCACGTCGTCGTATTCGAAGGCGCCGGCCACGTAGATGCAGCCCGTCAGCGTTTCGACATTGCTGGCGCGCTCGATCCAGAGCGAGACCAGGGCGTTGAGCCGGGGCAGGCCGCGGGGATGGGCCAGGGCCGGGGTGAACACGGCTTCAAGGAAGCGCCGGTCGTATTCGTCCAGCACCGCCTGCTGCAGGGCTTCCAGCGAGCCCACGCGCGAGAACACGCCGCTCTTGCTGATGCCCAGGCGCTTGGCCACCTGGCCGAGCGACAGGCTCTCCATGCCTTGCGCCGCGGCCATGTCCAGGGCCGCGTCCACAATGGCCGCGAAGGTCAGCTCGCTTTTCTCGGTTTTGGCAGTCATGCGGCAAATTTAGCACGACCGTGCGAAATTGACCTGGCTTTTTTCAGGGTCGCGCCCCGAAAAAAAACCGGACAGCCAGGCTGTCCGGTCTTGTTGCGGCAAAAGCGCGCCGGGATCAGGCCTGGTTGGCCTTGAACTCCAGGCGGTACTTGTGCAGCAGCGGCTCGGTGTAGCCGTTGGGCTGGGTCAGGCCTTCGAACACCAGCGCGCAGGCAGCCTTGAATGCCAGCGAGGTGTCGAAGTTGCCGGCCATCGGGCGGTAGAGCGTATCGCCCGCGTTTTGGCCGTCGACCACCTTGGCCATGCGCTTGAAGGTTTCCATGACCTGCTCGCGGTTGGTCACGCCGTGGCGCAGCCAGTTGGCGATGTGTTGGCTGGAGATGCGCAGCGTGGCGCGGTCTTCCATCAGGCCGACGTTGTGGATGTCCGGCACCTTGGAGCAGCCCACGCCCTGGTCGATCCAGCGCACCACGTAGCCCAGGATGCCCTGCACGTTGTTGTCGAGCTCCTGCTGGATGTCCTGCGCGGACCACTTGGACGGATCGCCGACCGGCACCGTCAGCAGGCCGCCCAGCAGGTCATCGCGCACGCTGTCGAGCTTGGTACGTTCCAGCTCCTGCTGCACCGCCTGCACGTCGATCTGGTGGTAGTGCAACGCGTGCAGCGTGGCTGCGGTGGGCGAAGGCACCCAGGCGGTGTTGGCGCCGGCCTTGGGATGGGCGATCTTCTGTTCCAGCATGGCGGCCATCAGGTCCGGCATGGCCCACATGCCCTTGCCGATCTGGGCGCGGCCGCGCAGGCCGGCATCCAGGCCGACCAGCACGTTGTTGCGCTCGTAGGCGGTGATCCAGGCGGTGGACTTCATGTCGCCCTTGCGCAGCATCGGGCCGGCTTCCATGCTGGAGTGCATTTCGTCGCCGGTGCGGTCCAGGAAGCCGGTGTTGATGAAGGCCACGCGCGCGGCGGCGGCCTCGATGCACGCCTTGAGGTTAATGCTGGTGCGGCGCTCTTCGTCCATGATGCCCATTTTCAGGGTGTTGCGCGGCAGCTTGAGCAGGTCTTCGACGCGGTCGAACAGTTCGCTGGCGAAGGCGGCTTCGACGGGGCCGTGCATCTTCGGCTTCACGATGTAGACGGAACCGGTGCGCGAATTCAGCTTGTGCTTGCGGTCCTGCAGCGCGGCCAGGCTGGTGACCACGGCGTCCAGGATGCCTTCGGGGATTTCGCGGCCCTCGCGGTCCAGGATGGCCGGGTTGGTCATCAGGTGGCCGACGTTGCGCACGAACATGAGCGAACGGCCATGCAGGGTCAGCGGCGAACCGTCGGGACGCGTGTAGTCGCGGTCGGCGTTGAGCTTGCGGGTGAAGGTCTTGCCGCCCTTGGTGACCTCTTCGGTCAGGTCGCCCTTCATCAGGCCGAGCCAGTTGCGGTAGATATGGACCTTGTCCTCGGCATCCACGGCGGCGACGGAATCCTCGCAGTCCATGATGGTGGTGAGCGCGGCTTCCACCAGCACGTCCTTGACGCCTGCGGCGTCGGTGGCGCCGATGCTGTGGCTGCGGTCGATCTGGATTTCGAAGTGCAGGCCGTTGTTCTTGAGCAGGATGGCCGTAGGCGCGGAGGCCTCGCCCTGGTAGCCTGCCAATTGCGCGGGATTCTTCAGGCCGGTCGAGCCGTTGGCCAGCGCCACGCGCAGTTGACCGCTTTCCACGGTGTAGCCGCGGGCGTCGGCATGCGAGCCCTGGGCCAGCGGGGCGGCGGTGTCCAGGAAGGCGCGGGCGCGGGCGATGACGGCGGCGCCGCGTTCCGGGTTGTAGCCGCGGCCCGTGTCGCCGGGCGTGGCAGGGATGGCGTCGGTGCCGTAGAGCGCGTCGTACAGGCTGCCCCAGCGCGCGTTGGCGGCGTTCAGCGCGTAGCGCGAGTTGGACATGGGCACGACCAGCTGCGGGCCGGCCTGCTGCGAAATCTCGGTGTCGACGTTGTCGGTGGTGGCGCGCACACTGGCCGGCTGCGGCAGCAGGTAGCCGATGCCTTCCAGGAATTTGCGGTAGGCGGCCGGATCGGCGATGGGGCCGGGGTGGGCGCGGTGCCATGCGTCGAGCTCGGCCTGCAGGCGGTCGCGTTCGGCCAGCAACGCGCGGTTCTTCGGAGCCAGGTCGTCCACCAGGGCCGCGAAGCCTTGCCAGAAGCCTTCGGCATCCAGGCCGGTGCCGGGCAGGGCTTCCTGTTCGATGAATTGATTGAGATTGGCCGCCACTTGCAGGCCGTGGTGCTGGATGCGTTGAGTCATGCGGTTCTCTAGCGGTAAGGGACTGGCCGACGCCGCGCGCCGGGCGTATCTGGTCTCGACATCATCGTTCGCGCCTGCCGCAATGTCCATATCAAAACCCACTGGTCATACCAGTTTGTGCACTGCCGTATGGGCAAAGCCGTAATTTTTATGGTTTTATATCAGCTACTTACGGGGGTGTGATGCAAGAGGTCCGATCGGGGATGCGCTTGGTCATACCACTGGTGCGGAGAGTGCATGTACGCGGAAACTGAAGAAAAGCCTCGCCAGGTGGCGGACGAGGTCGCCGAACGGATCGAACGCCTGATCCTGGACGGCGTGCTGAAGGCCGGCCAGGCGCTGCCTTCCGAACGGCGTCTGACCGAGAAGCTGGGCGTGTCGCGCACGGCCCTACGCGAAGGGCTCAAGCTCTTGCGCGCGCGCGAGATCATCCACACCGCGCAAGGCAAGGGTTCGTATGTGGCGCACATATCCAAGGTGGATGCCGGTCCGCTGATGCACCTGTTCAATTCGCAGCCGCGCACGCTCTACGACCTGCTGGAAGTGCGTTCGCTGCTGGAAGCCGAGTCTGCCCGGCTGGCGGCCATACGCGGCACCGAGGCGGACTTCATCATGATCCGCCGCCGTTATGACGAAATGGTGGCGGCGCAGGGCACGGCCACCGACACGGCGACGCACGCGCATCTGGACCATGCTTTTCACCTGGCCATCTGCGAGGCTTCGCACAATCCGGTGCTGGTGCATACGCTGCAATCGCTGACGGACTTGCTGCTGGGCTCGGTCTTCGCCTGCGTCAACAACCTCTACCACCGCCAACCCGAGAAACGCCAGATCGACCGGCAGCACACGCGGCTGTTCAACGCCGTGACGGCGCGCCAGCCGGAGCTGGCGCGCAAGGCGGCCGCGGACCACGTGGACAGCGTGCGCCAGAGCCTGGCCGATATCGAGCAGGAAGAGCAGCGCCTGGTGCGCGCGACGCTGCGGCTGGAAGGCTGGAGCTAGCGTCCTGCGCTCTCGCGGGGCAGGACGCATGAGGGCGCGTCGTGGTTCAGCGGTCGGCCATGGCGCCGCTGCCCGCCAGCGCCAGCGGCTTGCCCGCGTACACGCGGCCAAAGCGGTTGTTGATGAACGCGTCCAGATCGATGGCTTCCTGCCCGACGAACCCGCGTTGCGGCAATGCGCCCTGCGCCACCAGATCCAGCGCGGCGCAGATGCCGGCGGCGGTGGACAGCTGGATCGCGCTCAGGCGATGGCCGTCGACGTCCGCGCCGAAGATGCGGATGGGGTAGGACTCCTCTTCCAGCCGGCCATGGCGGCGGCCCGATGCCGAAGCCTGGATCACGATCACGTCCTGTTCGGTCGTGGGAATGGCGGCTTCGAAAATTTCCTTGAGCAGGTCGCGGCGGTCCCGCAAGCGCAAGTCGTTGAGCAGCAATTT
The DNA here is from genome assembly GCF_014851605.1 of Achromobacter sp. ACM02. Classification (NCBI taxonomy): domain Bacteria; kingdom Pseudomonadati; phylum Pseudomonadota; class Betaproteobacteria; order Burkholderiales; family Alcaligenaceae; genus Achromobacter; species Achromobacter sp. ACM02. The sequence continues at coordinate 400,589 of NZ_JACUZY010000006.1, read as the reverse complement.
CATGATGCTGCAGTGGCCCGGGTAGCGCACCGATTTGTAGTCCACGTTGCGGGCGCGGCCGCGCAAGGTGGCGGGCAGGGTGCCCAGTCCGCCGGACGTGTTGAAGGCTTCGTACTCCACGCCGTCCAGCGCGAAGGTCTCGTAGCCTTCCAGCGCGGGCACGCTGGTCAGTTGGCCGTCGACGATGGCCTCGCAGGGATTGCAGTACTCGTTGATCAGTCCCTCGGTGCTCCAGGTCAGGTTGTAGCGCAGGCTGTTGGAGGGATAGCGCGGCAGGGCGCCCACGCGCATGCGCAGATCCAGCAGGGTATCGAAGCGGCGCGCCAGCGCGTTGCCGACCACGCCGATGAAACCCGGGGCCAGGCCGCATTGCGGCATCAGCACGCTGCGGGCGTCTTCCGCCAGCGCCTGGATGGCGTGCGTGCTGGCCACGTCTTCGGTCAGGTCGAAGTAGTGCACCCCCGCCTTGGCGCACAGGCCGGCCACCGCGGCGGCGCGGTGAAAGGGCAGCGCGTTGATGACCGCGTAACGCCCCTCGATGCATTGCGCCACGGAGTCGTCGCCGGAAATCTGACGGGTTTCACAACCCAGTTCGGCCACGATGCGCAGCCGTTCGGGATCCTGGTCGGCTACCAGTACCGAATAGCCGCCGCTGCGTTCCAGCATCAGGGCAATGGCGAAACCGATTTTTCCGGCGCCCAGAAGTACGACGGGCCGGGGAGAGGCGGTGGTCATGGTGCGGCTCCTGCATGGATGGGGGAGAGGGTGAGCTCATCCTATGCGCGGTCGCTGTCGATGTGTAGAGACTAAATAGTCGAATCGGCCATAGGTAACGTCAATTCGACTTAATTAAATATCGAAACGTCAAAAACAAAGCCCTCCGGTTTGGGGCCGGAGGGCTTTGGGGCGCTGCCTGGCCGGGGAGGCCAGGGGGGGATCAGCTGCCCAGGGGCGGGTAGTCCAGGTTGCCGAAGGTGACCAGGCCTTCCGACTTGGCTTGGGCCAGTTCGGTGCGGACTTCGGCGCGGGTCAGCGAGGTGGCTTGTTCAGCCGCGGCGACGGGCGGGTAGTCCAGGTTGCCGAAGGTCACTTCACCGGCGTTCTTGGCTTGTTGCAGTTCAGCTTGCACTTGCTGCGAGGTCAGGGTCGACTTCGGGGCGATGGCGGCGGGGTAGCCTTCTTCGCCGAAGGTGTATTGGCCCGAGGCCTTGGCTTGTTGCAGTTCGGCTTGGACCTGAGCGCGGGTCGGGCCCTGATCAGCCTCGGCGGCTTGGGCGCCGGCAGCCAGAACGGACATGGACAGCATCAAAGCGGTAGCAAGGGTTTTCATAGCAGACCTCCAATGTCTTGAGCTTGGGAGCCGAACCGCTGGCCTGATTGCCTGGGGTTCGCTTGCTGTGTCCCGATGAGATGCATTCTGGGCGCAAATCATCTCCGGATAAACCCTGATTCTCTGAAAACATCTTTCCAAAAAGAAGACTAATAGGTTTCCATTTCACCAAATGGCACCATGGGTGGTGGAATTTCCATTTGATGACACCATAGGAGGTAGTCCACCCGGTAGGGCGGAGGTCTGGCGGCGGGGGGAGTGGGGGGCGCAGCCCCGGAAAAGCCCGGGACCGGCAAGGAGGAGGGAATCAGCGGTTCAGTTCGACCAGCGCGGCGTTGTATTCCGCCTGGGCTTCGTCCAGTTTGCGCTGGGCTTTGTCGATCTTGTCCTGCTTGCCCTTGGCGCGGGCCTGCTTGAGCTCGCTTTCGCGCTCGGCGACCTTGTTCTGCTTCTCGCGCACGTCGGCTTCGCGCTGGGATTGCAGGCGGCTGTCGGTGCAATTCGCTTTGGCTTCGGCCAGGGCCTTGCGCAGGCCGGCTTCGCGGCGGGTATTGTTCTGGGCCTTGGCAGCGGCGATGTCGTTTTCGATTTCGCAGAACTTGGCGGCGCAGCCGCGCTGGGCCGAGCAATCGCTGGCGGCCTGGGCCGGAATGGCCACGAAGGCGGCGGCTGCGGCGGCCGTCAAGGCCAGGGATTTGAGCAATGAGGGCATGCGTGGTCTCCGTAATGCGTTGCGGAGGTTCCATCATGGGCCTTGCGCGCGATGCTCGCAATGCGCGGCATCAACGCAGCCTCAGCGCGGCGCGGACCCCGCCGATCGACCGGGTTCGTTGCCGCGCCGGCAGGACGTCAGCGAATCAGCGTGCCGGCCAGTGCGGCGGCGACCAGCAGCGCGCCCAGCCAGAGGTTGGCGCGGAACAGCATGAAGTTGCGGTCGGGGCGCTGGATGTCGAAGACCTTCAACTGCCACGCCAGGTGCACGGCCACCGCCACCATGCCGACCTGATAGGCCCACGACAGGCCGATGGCGTAGCCGCCCCAGGCCCACAGCACGATGGTGGCCAGATAGAAGCCGCCGATCCAGAGCTTGCCCTGGTCGCCAAAGCGCATGGCGGTGGAATGCAGGCCCAGGCTGCGGTCGTCGCGCACGTCCACGTAGGCGTAGATGCTGTCGTAGCCCACCTGCCACAGCACGGCGCCCGCCCACATGGCGATGGCGGCCAGCGGCACGTGGTTCTGCGTATCCGACCAGGCCATCAGCATGCCCCAGTTGAAGCAGATGCCCAGCACCACTTGCGGCCAGTAGGTGACACGCTTGCACAGCGGGTAGATGAAGACGAAAGGCAGCACGGCCACGGCCAGCCAGCGGCTCATTTCGTTCAGGAAGAACAGCAGCGACCCGCAGACCAGCAATTGCCCGAGCAGGAACCAGACCGCGTTCTTCATCGTCAGCTGGCCGCTGGTCAGAGGGCGGAAACGCGTGCGCTCGACGTGCTTGTCGAAGTTGCGGTCGCACATGTCGTTGACGGTGCAGCCGATGCCGCGCATCAGCAGGGCGCCCAGCGAAAACACGATCAGCCGCTGCAGGTCCGGCAGGCCGCCCGCGGCCTGGATCAGCGCCGCAATGGCCGGCAGCAGGGTCAGCCAGGTGCCGATCGGGCGGTCCAGGCGGCACAGGCGGGCATAGGGCCGCCAGGACTTGGGCAGCCAGCGTTCGACCCAGTCGGTGAAAACGATGTCGCTGAGGTCGACGGGAGATTGTTGGGGGGCGCTCACTGTCACGGCGAAACGGAATGGGAAAACCAAGAGCATAAAACAACGGCGGCCGGACATCGCGCCCGGCCGCCGTTCATGTCCTACCCCCCCCCTTCGAGGCACCCGCGTCATATCGTCACTGTCGTGGCGAAAGCGGGGCCGCACGGATCCGGGCTCCGCCGGTCCGTAGCGGCGCCCCCCTGGGGGGGAAGCGCCACAGGCGCTTCGGGGGGGGACCTACTACACCTCGGCTTTTAGCAGCTTGCCGAGGATGGCGATGCCGCGGCGGATCTTGTCTTCCGGCACGGTGGCAAAGCTCAGGCGCAGCGTGTTGGTCTTGCCGGCGCCGCAATAGAACGGCGCGCCGGGCACGAACGCCACGTTTTGCGCGATGGCCTTTTCCAGCAGCTTGGTGCTGTCGATGTGCTCGGGCAACGTCAGCCAGATGAACATGCCGCCTTCCGGCTTGGTCCAGGTGACGGTGTCCGGGAATTCCTGCTTGATGGCATCCAGCATGCAGCTGCCCTGGGCGCGGTAGATCTCGCGGACGTTGGGCAGGTGCTCTTCCAGGAAGCCTTCCTTGACGATCTCGTACACGGCCATCTGCGTCAGCGTGGGCGTGTGCAGGTCGGTGGCCTGCTTGGCTTGCACCAGCTTGTTGATGAGCGGGCGTGCGGCGGCGATGTAGCCCAGGCGCAGGCCGGGGGCCAGCACCTTGGAGAACGTGCCCAGGCGCACGACGTTGGCGCCGTACTCGGCGGCCAGCGCGATCAGGCCCGGCTGCGGTTCGCCTGCGTAGCGCAGTTCGCCGTAGGGATCGTCCTCGACGATGGTCAGGTTCAGTTCCGCGGCGCGTTTGACCAGCGCGATGCGGCGTTCCAGGCTCAGCGTGCGGCCGGTGGGGTTCTGGAAGTTGGGCAGGGCGTACAGGAAGCGGGCGCCTTCGGCCAGTTCAGGCGTGATGGCTTCGGGGATCAGGCCGCCTTCGTCGGTGGGCACCGGCACGAAGTTGGGCTGGTACAGGCTGAACGATTGCAGCGCGCCCAGGTAACTGGGGTCTTCGACCAGCACCTTGCTGTCCTTGTCGATCAGCACCTTGCCCAGCAGGTCCAGCGCTTGCTGCGAACCCGACACGATCAGGATCTGGTCGGCGGCGACGCTGGCGCCGGCCTTGTTCAGGTCATCAGCAACCCATTGGCGCAGCGGCGCAAAACCTTCGGTGGGGCCGTACTGCAGCGCGGCGCGACCGTTGGTGGACAGTACCTTGTCGAATGCCGCGCGAACTACCTCTACCGGGAAGCCGCCGGGCGCCGGCAGGCCGCCAGCGAACGAGATGACTTCGGGGCGCTCGGTTACCTTGAGGATCTCGCGGATGGCGGAGCTGGTGAGTTGCTGGGCGCGTTCCGAAAAGGAAAACGCAGGTTCGAGAGGCTTGTCCATGGAGTGCTTCTTGATCAAGAAGGGTAGGAAAATACGGGCGGTTGATCCCTTGGGGTGGCCCGGCGGAAAAAACATTCGGCAAAAAACTATTGTCCCACACGGCAGCGGCCCGGCCCCCTTAATGGCGCCAAGCCCTAAAATCACCTGCATCGATAACCGCCTGTACAGTTACATTTCCCATGTTCGAAGCCGCTCCCATCGTCGCCGATTCCAAGGCCGCCCTGTATGCCGGACTGGTCGCCCAGGCCCGCGCCCTGCTCGAAGGCGAGCATGACCGCATCGCCAATGCCGCCAACCTGAGCGCGCTGGCCTATCAGGCCCTGCCTGACCTGAACTGGGCGGGCTTCTATTTCTACGACGGCACGGAACTGGTGCTGGGCCCCTTCCAGGGCAAGCCGGCTTGCGTGCGCATCCCGCTGAACCGCGGCGTGTGCGGCGCGGCCGCCAGCCAGCGCCAGACCCAACTGGTGCCCGACGTGCATGCTTTTCCCGACCACATCGCCTGCGATGCGGCCTCGCGTTCCGAGATCGTGGTGCCGCTGGTGCACCAGGGCCAGTTGATCGGCGTGTGGGACGTGGACAGCCCCGTGCCCGACCGCTTTGACGAAGACGACCGCCAGGGCATGGAAGCCCTGTGCGCGGTGTTCCTGGCCAGCCTGGGCTGAGACGCGGCGTTGACAGCGTTGCGGGCTCCCGGTAGATTCCCGCATCTGCGCTTGCAGACCACTGCATTCAATCCATACATGATTCATCAGGCCAACCAATCCGCTTTCCCGTTCCGCGCCCAGGGCGTGGTGCTGGTTTGCGCCGGCCTGAAATCCAAAAAACAGCCGCTCATCTGACCGGAGCATGCTGTTCCGTCAGATGGGCGACGGAACAGCGGCCTCCTGGCGGCGCTTGGCGCCGTCCGCGCATCCCCTGACATCCCGAGCACTTCTGTACGGTCCCCAACCACGGTCCGCTTACACCGAAGGAGTGTTCTCATGCAATCTCATCATCAATCTCCGATCCAGGGCGTCTGGGTGCCGCTGGTCACGCCGTTTGCCGGCGGCGCCGTGGATGGCGGGGCCTTGCGCCGGCTGGTGCGCCACTATGCCGCCGCGGGCGTGGACGGGCTGGTCGTGTGCGGCAGCACCGGCGAGGCCGCATCGCTGGATGACGCCGAGCAACTGGCGGTGCTGGACGCCGTGCTGACCGAAGCGGGCCGGCTGCCCGTCATCATGGGCCTGGCGGGCAACCACCACGGACACGTGATGCAGCGCCTGGCCGCCTTCGGCACGCGTCCGCTGGCCGGCATCCTGGCGCCCGCGCCGTATTACGTGCGGCCCGGCCAGGAAGGCGCCGCCGCCTATTTCCGCTGCCTGGCCGATGCCTCGCGCTTCCCCCTGGTGCTCTACGACATTCCCTACCGCACCGGCACGACGCTGGACACAGCGACCCTGCTGGCGCTGGCCGCGCACCCGAACATCGCGGCGATCAAGGACTGCGGCGGTTCGCTGGAAAAGACCATCGCGCTGATCGCCGACGGCAACATGCACGTGCTGGCAGGCGAGGACCTGCAGGCGCTGTCCGTGATGAGCCTGGGGGGCTCGGGCATGATCGCGGCCGCCGCGCATATCCGCCCCGATCTGTTCGTGGCCATGCATCAGGCGGTGAAGGCGCAGCAGCTGGACTTGGCCAGGAAGCTGTTCCACGCGCTGGTCCCCATCATCCAGCTGACGTTCGCCGAGCCCAATCCCGGCCCCCTGAAGGCGCAGCTGGGACGGCAGGGCCTGCTGAGCGAGGAGCTGCGCATGCCCATGCCGTCCGCCAGCGCGGGCTTGGCCGCGCGCATGGACGCCGCCGTGGCGGGGCTGAACCGGCAATATCCCTGCCAGTAGCCCGAACTTGGTGAGCAGTCCGCCAGCTTTGTGGCCTTCGGATTCATTTTGTAATAAATGTCCTACCGGGAAGCTGACGGATTGCTTATCATGCGCCCATTCTTCGGGTGAAACAGAACGTTCATGGCCCAAGCTTTTGTAGCCTTGTCCGCCTGGCAAGTCATGCTGGCGGGCCTGCTTTTCTTCGGCGGCATCTATCTGGTCTTCGGTGCGGCCACCTGGCTGCTGACGCACCACATCCTGCCGGCGCTGGGCATCGGACGCCCGCTGGATCCGCGTCCGCTGGCGCCGGGGCAACTGCGGCGCGAGTTCGCGCAATCCGGCCTGTCCATCCTGCTGTTCGGCACCGGAATGATTTTTCCGTGGGGCCTGTTGCAGCTGGGCTGGGCGCACCTGGATCCGGATGCCAGCTGGCAAAAGATCACTGTCGAAATCCTGGTGCTGGTGGCCTGGAACGACGTGCATTTCTGGATCAACCACCGCCTGCTGCACACCAAGCTGCTGCGCCGCTTCCACTTGCCGCATCACCGTTCGGTCGTGACCACGCCGTTCTCGACCTATAGCTTTCATCCCATCGAGGCGCTGATGCTGGGCAACGTGATCATGCTGCCCATGGTGCTGCATGACTTCAGCTTCTGGTCGCTGGCGTCGGTGCCGCTGTTCAGCCTGTTCTTCAACTGCATCGGCCACGCCAACTACGACTTCTTCCCCAATGTGTCCTACGCGCATTGGTTCGCCGCCAGCCGCCGCCATCATCTGCACCACGCCTGCTACAACGGCAATTACGGCTTCCAGTTCACCTTCATGGACCGCCTGTTCCGCACCCGCCTGAAGGCCGAGGCGGCGCAGTCCCAGCTGAATGCTTTCCGGCAACGAGAATCGCTTGGCGGGCGCGCTTAAGCGGCAGCGCCGGCTGCCGTCGCTGCGCAACCGGCGCGACTGGCAAAGCCTGGCCTATCTGGGCGCATTGCCCGCGCTGGCGACCTGGCAATGGGTGCACGGGTTCTGGTGGCCGCTGTACGGCCTGATGCTGTTCCTGACCCTGGGCGTGGGCGTCATCCATCACAACCACACGCATATCCGCATGTGGCGGGGACGCTGGACCAACCGCGCCACCGATTTCTGGATCACGCTGCTGCAGGGCCATCCGACCTTCGTGTTCTATCCGGCGCACGTGGCCAATCACCACCGCTACAAGCACGGCGCGCGCGACGTGGCGCGCACCTACCGCTTCGGCGGCGACACCAACCATCTGTGGGGCTACCTGATCCATCCCTTGCAGGCCGGCTGGGTGCTGTACCCGCTGTTCTTCGCCTGGCTGGGCCGCCTGCGCCGCCACTGGCCGGGCGCCTGGCGCTATTGCATGGCGCAGTACGGCGTGTGGCTGGGCCTGTGGGGCGGACTGCTGGCCGTGAATCCCATGAAAGCGCTGGTGTTCGTCATCGTGCCGCAGCTGCACGGCCTGCACTGGCTGCTGGCCACCAACTATCTGCAGCATGCCCATGCCGACGGCGGCCCCCGGGCCGTCGCGGGCCTGAACTATGCGCGCAATTTCGAAGGGCTGGTCAATCCGCTGCTCTTCAACATCGGCCTGCATACCGCGCACCACGAGCACCCGCGGGCGCACTGGTCCGAACTGGAGCGCCTGCATCGCGAGCAATACCGCAGCCGCGTGAATCCGGCGTTGAACGAGCCCGGCCTCACGCCCTACATGTTCCGCGTGTTCGTGCTGGGCGCCTTCCTGCCGCGCTTTCGCAGCCGTTCATGCATGGCGCCCGAGCACATCCGCTAGCGCCACACACCCTATATCCACCAGAGGCCTCTCATGCCCATCGCGTTTCATCGTGTCTATCTGGAAAGCGCCGGCTATTTCATGCCGGGCGAACCCGTGTCCAACGATGCCATGGACAGCTACATCGCGCCGCTGAACCGCATGTCCAGCCGCATCAAGAGCCGCATCCTGGCCGAGAACGGCATCAAGCAGCGCTACTACGCGATCGACCAGGAAGGCGCCACGGTGTTCAGCAACGCGCAACTGGCGGCCAATGCCATCCGCGATTGCCTGCGGCGCAACGACAGCGACCTGTCCGCGGTGTCGCTGCTGGCCAGCGGCTCGTCGGGCGGGGACGCGCTGATGCCGGGCTTCTCCAACATGATCCAGGGCGAGCTGGCCGCGCATCCGATGGAAACCCTGTCGGTGCACGGCATCTGCGCCGCGGGCGTATCGGCCATCCAGACGGCCGCGCAGGGCGTGGAGCTGGGCGGCCATGCCAGCGCCCTGGCCGTGGCCAGCGAGCTGCCGTCGCGGCTGTTCAAGCGTTCGCGCTTCGCGGCGCGCGGCTACGACGCCGACTTCGACGCGCATTTCCTGCGCTGGATGCTGTCCGACGGCGCGGGAGCGGTGCTGCTGGGCAATAGTGGCCGGCCCCTGCCGGGCGCTTCGCAGGGCGTGCGCCTGCGCTTGAAGTGGGTGCACCAGCGCTCGTTCTCGGGCGACTATCCGGTGTGCATGCAGCTGGGCCTGTCGGCCGACCGCGCTCGCGGCCATCTGGACTATCCGTCCTGGAACGAGGCCGAGGCCGACGGTGCGCTGTCGCTGCGCCAGGACATCCGCCTGCTGCCGCACCTGTTCGACATCGGCATCCATGAATACGCCAAGCTGGTGCGCGACGGCTGGGTGGATCCGGATCAGGTCGACCACTTCCTGTGCCACTACTCATCGGAGAAGTTCATTCCGGTGGTGGAAGACCTGATGGAGAAGGCCGGCCTGGTGATCCCGCGCGAGCGCTGGTTCAGCAACCTGGCGTGGCGCGGCAATACCGGCGCGGCGTCCATCCTGATCATGCTGGCGGAGTTCCTGGAAACGCGCGAAGTGAAACCGGGCGAGCAGATCTTCTGCTACATCCCGGAATCAGGCCGTTTCATGGCCGCCTACATGCTGCTGGAGGCCGAGGCCGTCCACGCCCCGCAAGTCGCCGCGGGCGCGCCGGCCGCGGCTGCGCCGCGCGAGGACGCGAACAGCGATGACGCTGCCGCCATCGCGCCGCCGCATGACCCGGACATGGCGCCCCAGGGCCTGGGCCAGCTGCTGACCGAATTGGCCGCAATCTGGCACGACTACCGCTCGCGCGTGTGGCGCACGCCGGTGGTGCGGCGCCTGCGCAACCGCCAATTCCAGACGGCCGACTACCTGAACTGGATGGAGAACTGGATTCCGCAGGTGCGCGAAGGCAGCAAGTGGATGCGCGAAGGCGCGGCCTCGCTGACGGAGCAATACGCGCCGCTTGCGGCGTTGATCGACACGCATGCGGGCGAAGAGCAGAACGACTTCCAGATCCTGTTCCAGGACTATCGCACCGCGGGCGGCGAGGTCGCCGACATTGACGCCCTGCGCCGCAATCCCGGCGGCGAAGCGCTCAACGCCTATCTGCACGGCCTGGCCGCCACGCGCGACCCCATCGGCCTGCTGGGCGCCATCTACATCATCGAAGGCACGGGCCAGCGCATCGTGCCGGCGCTGCTGCCGCTGCTCAAGGCCAGCCTGAAACTGCCGCCGGACGCCTTCCGCTTCCTGGAGTATCACGGTCACAACGACGAGCATCACCTGGCGCGCTGGCTGTCGGCGGTGGAACTGGCGCTGGATTGCGATGAGGACGGCCGCGCCGAGCAGCGCATCGTCGACACGGCGCGCCGCACGGCCGCGCTTTACCTGATGCAGTTCCACCACGTGATGGAAGGCGAGGCGTGATGAGCAAAGAACCCGAATTCCTCGCCAAGCCGCACGATCCCGCCGATCCCTGCCCCTGGCTTGCGCTCTACCTGGACCGCAGCACGCCCTTGCCGGACAAGGTGAAGAAGGCCTGGCTGACGGATTCCAGCTGCGCTTCGCGCCAATACCTGCTGCCGTTCCTGCGGCCGTTGGCGCGCGCCTTCATCATCCTGATCCAGGTCATCAAGACCTTCCTGCCGCGCCGCTGGTCGCATTCGAAGCTGCTGCACCGCATCCTGGCGTGGGGCTTGAAGCGCTTCGTGTCGCCGGAGGCCAACTGGCTGATCCTGCGCCACTTCCACCTGGGCGCGCAGATTCTGTCGTTCATCGCCGCCAACTCGCCGGTGCCGGTCACGACCACGCCGCTGGAGCCGCGCGATATCGATGACCTGAAGGACGAACTCTTCGTCAAGCATGACCTGAACCTGTTCAACTTCGTCATCCGCCTGAACCAGGCGCTGCGCGATGCGGGCGTGGAAATGCATGCGCCGCAGCGGGTCGATTTTTCGATGATCCGTGATCCCGATCTGCGGCTCGAAGACATGCCGCAGGGCAAGCTGAATTTCCTGGACCTGCAAAGCGCCATCGAGCTTTTCACGCCGCTATATCAGCTGATGCTGACCGACAATGACTTCTGGCGCGCGGCCAATTCGCTGCAGCTGGACGAGACCATCGGCATCTATGCGGCCAAGCTGCTGGGCGCGCCGCAGCACCTGATCCTGGTCAACAACAACCATCCGCTGGTGCCGATGTCGACCCTGCGCGCGGGCTACCGGCTGGTGCTGCACGGGCTGTCCACCGAGATGCTGCACAGCCTGCTGATGGAAATGAAAGAGGCGCAGCAAGGCGGGGAGCCGCCCGCGCCGATCGCCTGAGTCCTTACCGCTTTTCGGCGTATACGCCGAAGCGTTGCAGCTGGGCTTCGCTGTTGCCGATTTCGCGCAGGCTCTCCTCGCCGCTGTGCGCCACCAGCATGGCGGCCAGCGTCTGCGCGATGGACAGCGCAGGCACCACCGAGGGGAACAGCGAGGGCGTGTCGTTGGCCACCAGCAGCAGCGCCTTGGCGCCCGGGGCGATCGGCGACACTGCGCTGTCCGTGACCGCCACCACGCCGGCGCCGCGCTCACGCGCGAATTCCACGGCCGTGACTGCCGCCTGCGCGTAAGGCGCCTGGCTGAAGGCGACCAGCGCGTCATCCGGTCCGATGCGGCGCAACTCATCGGCCAAGGTGCCGCCGACGCCGCTGAGCAAGGTCACCTTGTCCAGGAACATGCCGCAGGCATAGCTGAAGTGATAGGCGGCTGGATACAGGCTGCGCAGGCCGATGACATAGATGCGGCGCGCGCCCGCCAGCAGGCCATGCGCGGCCTTCAGCGCGGGCAGGGCGGCGGGACCCAGGCTGCTGCCCAGGTTGCGCACTTCGGCGTCGAGGATGTCGGCGACCAGTCCCGCGTCTGCGTCGTGCTGCGGACGCTTGCGCAGCGCGGTGGCGCGGCCCGCGAAGCTGGACCCGCCTTCGGCCAGCCAGTCGCGGTAGGGCTGGCGGAACGCTTCGTAGGTATCGAAACCCAGCTGCCGCGCCAGACGTAGCATGACGCCGGCCTGCACGCCGGCATGGCCGGCCGCGGCGCGCATCGACTCCAGGGCGATGTCCTTGGGATGATCGATCGCATAGCGGGCCGCCTGCCGCAGCTTGGGCGGCAGGGCGGAAAAATGGGCTTCGATCAGTTTGTCGATGGCGGCTTTATCCATCTGCGCTCCGGGTAAGGTGCCGCGTATTATGGCGCATCGTCCGCCAGCGCCAGGTCGATGGCGCTGGCCAGCGCGTCCACCGCGAAGGCCAGTTCATCGGCCGTGCTGAGGTAGGGCGGCGCCAGCAGCACGTGGTCGCCAAGCTTGCCGTCTATGGTGCCGCCGCCCGGATAGCACAGCAGGCCCAGTTCGCGCGCCTGCGTCTTGATGCGCGCATGCAGGCGGCGCTGCGGCGCGAACGCGCGCAGGCTGCCGGGATCCTCGGCCAGCTCCACGCTCCAGAACATGCCCCGGCCGCGGATGTCGGCGACGTGCGGGTGTCGTTCCAGGCGCGCTGCCAGCATGGCGCCGAACTGCGCGCCCATGTCGGCGACGCGCGCCACCAGCTTGTCGCGCAGCACGATGCGCTGCACTGCCAGCGCCGCGGCGCAAGCCACCGGATGGCCGACGTAGGTGTAGCCGTGCTGGAACGAGCCAGAGCCCGCGTTGATGGCGCCGATGACGCTGTCGTGCGCCAGCACCGCGCCGATAGGCACATAACCGCCGCCCAGACCCTTGGCCAGCGTCAGCAGATCCGGCACCACGCCTTCCTGCTCGAAGGCGTGATAACTGCCGGTGCGGCCCAGCCCGCACATGACCTCGTCCAGGATCAAGAGCACGCCATGGCGGTCGCATACCTGGCGGATCTTGCGAAAGTAGCCCGGTACCGGCGCGACCGTTCCCGCAGTGGCGCCGACCACGGTTTCCGCGATGAAGGCGGATACCGTGGTCGGACCCAGCCGCAGGATCTCTGCGTCCAGTTCCGCCGCCAGGCGGTCGGTGTATTGCTCGTCGCTTTCCCCGGCTTCGCGGTAGTGCAGGGCAAAGCAGGGCGAGACGTGATGGCTTTCGATCAACACGGGCTGGTACAGCGCGCGGCGGCCGGCGTTGCCGCCCACCGACAAGGCCGCCAACGTGTTGCCGTGATAGCTCTGGCGCCGTGCGATGTAGCGGTAGCGCCCGGGCTCGCCGCGCTCGACGTGGTACTGGCGCGCCATCTTCAGGGCGGTCTCGACCGCTTCCGAACCGCCCGAAACGAAGTAGGCGTTGCCCAGGCCCGCCGGGCTGTTGGCCGCCAGGAGATCGGCCAGTTCTTCGGCGGCCGGGGTGGTGAAGAAGCTGGTGTGCGCGTATTCCAGCGCGTCGAGCTGCGCGACGGCCGCGGCGCGCACTTCGGGGTGAGCGTGTCCCAGGCACGAGACCGCCGCGCCGCCCGAGGCGTCGAAGTAGCGTCGGCCTTCCTGGTCGACGATGAAGCTGCCTTCGCCCTTGATGGCGATGGGCAGGGGGCTGGAGTTGCGATGGATGATGCGGCTCATGGCGTCGTGAGTGGTGTGGTTTGTCAAATAAAACACATGGTATATTTGTTGTAAAAATAAACCAAACGGTTTTATTGCCACGTAGGCCGTTGCATCGTCATCATTCGCTCAAGGGGGCGTCATGAAGTTTTCCCATCTGTTGCGTCGTTGGACTTTCGGGATTGCGGCGGCTGCCGCGTTGGGCGCGGCTGCTCCGGCCAGCGCCGCCTGGCCGGAGCAGCCGGTGCGCCTGGTGGTGCCGTTCGCCGCTGGCGGCACGACCGACTTGCTGGGCCGCCTGATGGCCGAAGGCCTGGGCGCGGAACTCGGCCAGTCCGTGGTGGTGGTCAACAAGGCCGGCGCGGGCGGCAGCCTGGGCGCGTCCGAGGTGGCGCATGCACAGCCGGACGGCTATACCTTGCTGCTGGGCACGCCCGGCACGCAGATCATCAACGCCTACGTCTACAAGAAGATCGGCTACGACCCGGCCAAGGACTTCGCGCCGGTTGCCTACGTGGCGCAGGTGCCCAACGTGGTGCTGACGCATCCCGGCTCTGGCCTGAAGAACATGGACGACCTGCTGCGTACCGCGCGCGCCGAGCCCGGCCGCCTGAACTGGGGATCGCCCGGCGTGGGCAGCTCGGGCCATCTGGCGCTGGAGATGATCAAGCGCATGGGCAAGGTGGACATCCGCCATGTGCCGTACAAGGGCGCCAGCCAGGCCAACAATGACCTGCTGGGGGGCCAGATCGACCTGTCGGCCGACAACCTGCCCACCGCCTTGCCGCTGATCAAGGCGGGCAAGCTGGTGGCGCTGGGCGTGACCTCGGCCCAACCAGTGGCCGCCGCGCCGGGCGTGGCCGCCATTGCGCAGTCCGTGCCGGGATTCGAGCTGACTTCGTGGTTCGTGGTGATGGCGCCGGCCGGCACGCCGCAGCCCGTCATCGACAAACTGAACGCCGCCGCCCAGCGGGTGCTGGATGCGCCCGCCACGCGCGAACGGTTGGCCGCCTTGGCCGCGCAGCCCATGGGCGGCACGCCGCAAGCCTTGGCGCAGCATCTGCAGACGGAGCGCGAGAAGTACCGCGTCCTGATCGAAGGCACCGACATCCGTCCGGAATAAGCGGGGAAAAGCATGGGCAAGCGCACGAAGAAAAGGCTGGCGGTGGCGCGCTTCTGGTACGAAGGCAACGCCTTCTGTCCGGCGCCCTGCACCATGGCGGATTTCGAACGACGCGAATGGCGCAAGGGCGGCGACGCCCTGGCCGCCGCCGCCGGCACGGCCACCGAACTGGGCGAAGTGGCCGAGTTCGCCCGCGCGCATCCGGACTGGGAGGTCGTGGCCTTGCGCTGCGCGTCCGCTCTGCCTGGCGGGCCGATAGACGACGCCGTGCACCGTGCCTTTACCGAAGAGGTGCTGGCCGGACTGGCCGCGGACGAGGATGGCTGGGACGCCGTCTACCTGTCGCTGCATGGCGCCGCCATCACCGACCTGCGCCAGACACCCGATCTGGATTTCGTGCGGGCCGTGCGGGCCTTGTTGCCCGACGTGCCCCTGGGCGCGAGCTTCGACCTGCACGCCAACCTGGCCCCTGAGCTGGGCGGCCTGCTGGACTGCGCCAGCGGCTACAAGACCTATCCCCACATAGACATGCGCGAGGCGGCGAGCCGGGTGCTCGACATGTTGCTGCGCACGCAGGCCGGCACGCTGTCGCCGCGGGTGCTGGTGGCCAAGCCGGACCTGCTGTTGTCCAGCTTCAACATGCGCACCGATGCCGGGCCCATGCGCGAATTGCAGGATCTCGCGGCAGTCCAGTGCGGCGAGGGCGTGGTCGAAGTCTCGGTGTTTGGCGGCTTTCCGTATGCGGACACCGTCGATACCGGGGCATCGGTGTTGGTGGTGGCCGACATGACTCGCGATGCCGCCGGCGCGCGGGCGCAGGCCGTGGCCGAAACCATGAAGGCGGCGATGCGGCGTCTGGAGCCCGCGTTTGCGGTCACCTTGCCGACGCCGCAACAGGGATTGGCGCAAGCCGTGGAAGCGGCGCGCGCGGGCGGCCTGGTGGCCGTCACCGACCCGGGCGACAACCCCTTGTCGGGAGGCGTGTGCGACACGCCGGCGCTGTTCCGCGCCTTGCTGGATGCGTCGATCGATCTGCCTTGCGTGTTCGCCAGTTTCGCGGATCCGGAGGCAGTGCAGCGCGCGCTCGAAGCGGGCTTGGGCGGCGACTGCGAACTGGAACTGGGCGGCCGCGTGAGCCGCGATTTCGGCGCGCCGGTGCGCGCGGCGTTCCGGGTCGAACGCTACACCGATGGCGAATTCAGCAATACGGGTCCGATGGAAACGGGCGTGCGCACGAGCTGCGGCCGCACCGCGCTGCTGTCGCTGCGCGACAGGCCCAATGTGCAGGTCATCGTCACCGAGCTGGTGGCGCCGGCCAACGATCCAGGCTTCTTCACCTTGCATGGCCTCGATCTCGATCAGGTGCGGCTGCTGTGCGTGAAGGCCAAGAACCACTTCCGAGCGGCCTTTCTGCCGCTGTGCGCTGCGATCATCGACGTCGACGCGCCCGGCCCCGCGGCGCTGGACCTGCGGCTGCTGCCGTTCCGGCATGCGCGCAGGACGCATTGACCAGCGCGCAATACCTGCGGGAATAGCGGCGCGGACATGCGCGCCTTGGTGTTGACCCTGCGTTACACGGCAAGGGCCTTGCGCTATATTGCGACCCTTGTCCCGCAGGCCCGCCGGGCGGCGTCCGCGCTGTCGTATCCCTCTTCCGGAAGTCGTTTACATGCCCCAGACACTTGAAGTCATCGCCACCCTCCTGTTCGCCGTGGCGGTTCTTCATACCTTCTCGGTTCCGTTCTTCGCGCGGCTCGCGCATCGTGGCGGACCGCATGCGGGCTTCTGGCATCTGTTCTCCGAAGTCGAGGCCGTGTTCGGCGTCTGGGCCTTCGTGCTGATCGTGGCGATGGCGGCGCTGGCCGGCCCCTCTCATGCCATCGAGTACATGGACACGCGCAACTTCACCGAGCCGCTGTTCGTCTTCGTGATCATGGTGGTGGCGGCCAGCCGGCCTATATTGGAACTGGTGGGGACGCTGGTGCGCCTGGTGGCGCGCGTGCTGCCGCTGCCGCGCGAACTCGCCACTTTCTTTGTCGTGATGTCGCTGGTGCCGTTGGGCGGCTCCTTCATCACCGAACCCGCCGCGATGACGCTGGCTGCCATTCTGTTGCGCGACGCCTATTTCCGCAGCAGCGGGCGCGCGGGCTTCAAATACCTGACGCTGGGCGTGCTGTTCGTCAACGTCTCCATCGGCGGCGTGCTGACTTCCTATGCCGCGCCGCCCGTGCTGATGGTGGCCTCCACCTTCGGCTGGGACTCCACCTTCATGGTGCAGCATTTCGGCTGGCGCGCCGCGATTGCCGTCTGCCTGAATGCGGCGCTGTTGACCTTCATCTGCCGCAAGGCGCTGCTGGAGCGCTCGGTGGGCACGGGCGGCGGCGTCGACGCGCCCGAAGGCGGCGATGCGCGCGGGCCGGTGCCGCTGCTGGTCATGCTGGTGCACCTGGTCTTCCTGGTCGCCGTGGTGCTCAGCGCGCATCATCCGGCTATCTTCCTGGGCCTGTTGATGATGTTCATCGGCTTTGCCGAAGCCTACAAGCGCCACCAGAGCCGCCTGATGATCAAGGAAGGCCTGATGGTCGGCTTCTTCCTGGCCGGGCTGGTGGTGCTGGGCGGCCTGCAGAAGTGGTGGCTGCAGGACCTGCTGGGCGGGCTTGAACCTTTCGTGCTGTTCTGGGGCGCTACCGCGCTCACCGCCATCACCGACAACGCCGCGCTGACCTACCTGGGTTCGCTGGTCGAAGGCACCAGCGAGGCCTGGCGCTACATGCTGGTGGCCGGCGCGGTCACGGGCGGCGGGCTGACGGTGATCGCCAATGCGCCCAACCCGGCTGGCTTCGCCATCCTGAAGAACCACTTCCCGGACGGCAGCATTTCGTCGGGGCGGCTGTTCCTGTCGGCCCTGGCGCCGACCCTGGTGGCGGCGGTCATGTTCCTGCTTCCTGTCTAGGGAGACGGCCCTCGGGATGCCCCTGAGGCGCCGCCCAAGGCGGGCCGCCGGGGCCGGACACCGGCCGTTCACGAAAAACCGCTAAAATTCAAGACTTTCCCGTATTTTTTCCGGCCTCGCCCACCCGCCGCTTCCGTTCGGAGCAGGTCTTGCGACCCGATCCGGCCCCGGACATTGCGTCCGGCGACAGCGGCTCTTGATATGCCGGGCCCGCGCCTGGGAGCCCTAGATGCCCATTTACGCTTACAAGTGCAGCGCCTGCGGCCATGCCAAAGACGTCTTGCAGAAGATTTCCGATGCGCCGCTTTCGGTTTGCCCCGAATGTGGCGAAAGCACGTTCTCCAAGCAGGTGACCGCGGCTGGGTTCCAGCTCAAGGGCTCCGGCTGGTATGTCACGGACTTCCGCGGCAACGGCAGCGGCGGTTCGGCCTCGGCCAGCACGCCGGCCCCGGCTGAAAGCGCCGCGCCCGCAGCCGCAGCCGCGCCCGCAGCTCCGGCCGCCCCGGCGACGCCTGCAGCCGGTAGCGCCGCCTCCTAGAGCACACGCGATGCGTATGCGCGTCATCAAGAAGTACTTCATCACCGGCCTGCTGATCTGGGTTCCCCTGGTCATCACGGTGTGGGTGCTGGGCTTGCTGGTCGCGACCCTCGAAGGGTTCGTGCCCGGCTTCCTGTCGTCCGAATCGCTGTTCGGCATCGACATCCCCGGCTTCCGCTTCGTCCTGGTCATCGTGGTGGTGCTTCTGACGGGCGTATTCGCCGCCAACCTGATCGGCCGCACCATGGTGGACCAGTGGGAAAACCTGCTGGGACGCATACCGCTGGTGCGTTCGATCTACAACTCGGTCAAGCAGGTCAGCGATACCGTGCTTGCTCCGAATGGTCAGGCGTTCCGCCGCGCGGTGCTGGTGCAGTATCCGCGCGCCGGCAGCTGGACCATCGCTTTCGTTACCGGCACGCCCAGCGGCGAAGTGGCCGACCGGCTTCCCGGCGATCACATCAGCGTGTACGTGCCGACCACGCCGAATCCCACGTCCGGCTTTTTCCTGATGGTTCCGCGCGCTGACGTCATGGATCTTCAGATGAGCGTGGACGCGGCATTGAAGTACATCGTTTCCATGGGCGTGGTCGCCCCGGTCCAGGCGGCGACGCCCGCGGACCGGCCGGCCGCGCCCGTCCCGGCTCCCGGCGTGCAAGACACGCCTCGCGCCGATTCGTAACCCTTACGCTATAACCAAGCACATAAACGGAGTCCCCCGCATGCGTACCTGCTACACCGGCCAGGTTTGCCGTGACCATCTCGGCCAGACCGTCACCCTGTACGGCTGGGTGAACCGCCGCCGCGACCACGGCGGGGTCATCTTCATCGACCTGCGCGACCGCGCGGGCCTGGCGCAGATCGTGTTCGATCCGGACAATGCCGCCTTCGCCACCGCGGAGCGCCTGCGCAACGAATTCTGCATCCGCGTCACCGGCCTGGTGCGCGAGCGTCCGGCGGGCACTGCCAACGCCGAGCTGGCTTCGGGCGAAATCGAAGTGCTCTGCAAGGAAGTCGAGATCCTGAACGCGTCGGTCACGCCGCCGTTCCAACTGGACGACGACAACCTCTCGGAAACGACGCGCCTCACGCACCGCGTGCTGGACCTGCGCCGTCCGCAGATGCAGCGCAACCTGATGCTGCGCTACCGCGTGTCCATCGAAGTGCGCAAGTTCCTGGACCAGCTGGGCTTCATCGACATCGAAACCCCGATGCTGACCAAGAGCACGCCCGAAGGCGCGCGCGACTACCTGGTGCCTTCGCGCGTCAACGCCGGCCACTTCTTCGCGCTGCCGCAATCGCCGCAGCTGTTCAAGCAGATGCTGATGGTGTCCGGTTTCGACCGCTACTACCAGATCACCAAGTGCTTCCGCGACGAAGACCTGCGCGCCGACCGCCAGCCCGAATTCACCCAGATCGACTGCGAAACCTCGTTCCTGAACGAGTTCGAGATCCGTGAAATCTTCGAGAACATGATTCGCCACGTGTTCAAGGTGGTGCAGGACGTCGATCTGCCGACGCCGTTCCCGATCATGACCTGGACCGAAGCCATGCGCCGCTACGGCTCGGACAAGCCGGACCTGCGCGTGAACCTCGAATTCACCGACATGACCGACGTCATGCGCGACGTGGACTTCAAGGTGTTCGCCGCCGCCGCCACGGCGCCCGGCAGCCGCGTGGTCGCCTTGCGCGTGCCGGGCGGCGCCGAGATGTCGCGCAGCGAGATCGACGGCTACACCCAGTTCGTCGGCATCTACGGCGCCAAGGGCCTGGCCTACATCAAGGTCAACGAAGTGGCCAAGGGCCGCGACGGCCTGCAATCGCCCATCGTCAAGAACCTGCATGACGCTGCCCTGGCCGAACTGGTCAAGCGCACCGGCGCGCAGGACGGCGACATCATTTTCTTCGGCGCTGACCGTGAAAAGGTCGTCAACGACGCCATCGGCGCGCTGCGCGTGAAGATCGGCCACAGCGAATTCGGCAAGAAGACCGGCCTGTCCACCGCCGGCTGGAAGCCGCTGTGGGTTGTCGACTTCCCGATGTTCGAATACGACGAGGAAGACGGCCGCTACACCGCCGCCCACCACCCCTTCACCAGCCCGAAGGACGGCCACGAGGACTTCCTGGAATCCGATCCCAGCAAGGCTTTCGCCAAGGCCTACGACATGGTGCTGAACGGTTGGGAAATCGGCGGCGGCTCGGTCCGTATCCACCGCGAGGAAGTGCAGAGCAAGGTGTTCCGCGCGCTCAAGATCGGCGCCGAGGAAGCCCGCGAGAAGTTCGGCTTCCTGCTCGACGCGCTGCAATACGGCGCGCCTCCGCATGGTGGCATCGCTTTCGGCCTGGATCGCATCGTCACGATGATGACTGGCGCCGAATCGATCCGCGACGTGATCGCCTTCCCGAAGACCCAGCGCGCCCAGTGTCTGCTGACGCAAGCGCCGTCCGAGGTCGACGAGAAGCAATTGCGCGAACTGCACATCCGTCTGCGCAACGTAGAAACGAAGTGACCCCCCCCCGAAGCGCCGTAGGCGCTTCCCCCCCAGGGGGGCGCCGCTACGGACCGGCGGAGCCGGATCCGTGCGGCCCCGATTGTGGGGCGCTGTTTGCTAGCAGCGCTCCTGCCTCGAATGAGCAGGAGCCGTTGCTTGCATGGACCGGGTGCTCGCGGCGACGGTGGGAACGGTCTTCTGAATTGGAGTAATCTGGCAAACGCCGCCTGAAGTGGCGGTGCTGGCCGGGCTTTTTTGCGGCCGGCGGTTCCTCAGTTTTGAAAGGCGCCATTTTCCATGTCGCTCATCCGCGTCGTCAGCTACAACATACATAAGGGCCGCTCGGCATTGGGCCGGCGCGACTCCCTGAACGAATTGCGTCTGGGCCTGTATGGCCTGCGTCCGGATCTGGTCTTCCTACAGGAAGTCCAGGGCCGCAATGAGCAGAAATCCCTGCTCGACGCACAGCACGAATCGCTTGCCGCCGCCTTGCGGCTGGATGTGGCCTACGGCCGCAATGCCATCCGCCATGAGACGGACCACGGCAACGCGCTGTTGTCGCGTTTCCCTATCCTCGACCACGAAAACCAGGACATCTCCGACCATCGGCTGGAGCAGCGCGGACTGCTGCACGCGCGCATCGAACTCGACGGGCGCGCGGTGCATTGCTTCGTCGTGCACCTGGGCTTGTTCGCCGGCAGCCGCAGCCGCCAGATCCTGGCGCTGACCGAGCGCATCCGCCGCATGGTGCCGGACGGTGAGCCGATCCTCATCGCGGGTGATTTCAACGATTGGGGCGACCGTCTGGCGCCCCTGTTCGTGCAGCAGCTGGGCCTGTATGAAGTGTTCTCGCATGCCCCGCGCAGCCATGGCGGCGAATTGCCGCGCCTGCGCGACTCCGTCAAACGGCTGAGCAACGCGCTGCGCGGGCTGCCCAATAGCGGCGTGTCCGTCATGGAACGCACCAATCAACTCGGCATGGATGGCAATTCGCGCCTGCTGCTGCCGCCGCCCCGCACCTTCCCCGCGGTGTTCCCCTGGTTCCGTCTGGACCGCATCTACCAGCGCGGCTTTGCCGTGCGCAGCGCGCGCGTGCTGCGCGGCCGCGAATGGGCCAGGCTTTCCGATCATTCCCCCTTGCTGGCCGAGCTGGAACTGCCGTGAGGGCAGAGCAGTCCAAGCTGGACTGGACGGTGGGCAACGATATCCGGTTGCTCCAGAACGGCTCCGACTTCTTTCCGGCGCTGTGCGCAGCCATCGACGCCGCCCAGGTCAGCGTGCACCTGGAAACCTACATCTTCACCCCGGACCGCACCGGTTCCCAGGTGTTGGACTGCCTGGAGGCGGCCGTGCGGCGCGGAGTCAAGGTGCGCGTGGTGCTCGACGGTTTCGGCAGCGCAGAGTTCGTCGATCCCTTGCGTACGCGCCTGACCAACGCCGGCGCGCAGTGCCGCATCTTCCGTCCCGAGCCGCGCTGGTTCGCGCGCTACATTCCGTCGCGCAGCCGGCTGCGCCGCCTGCACCGAAAGGTCACTGTGGTCGACGGGCGCATCGCCTTCATCGGCGGCATCAACATCATCGACGACTACGATGACCGCGATCCGACGGACGGCATCACCGGGCCGCGCTTCGATTTCGCCGTGCAGGTGCAGGGGCCGCTGGTCACGGAGGCTGCCTATGCCCAGGAACTGCTGTGGGTGCGGCTGAACTGGGCGCGCCTGCGCCGTCATCCGCGCGACTGGAACCGCATGCGGCTGCTCAAGCCGCGCCACGCTTCCGTGGCGCCCTGTGGCGACCTGCGCGCCGCGCTGGTGCTGCGCGACAACCTGCGCTTTCGCCAGACCTTCGAGCGCGCCTATCTATACGGTATCGCGCATGCGCGCCGCGACATCCTGATCGCCAACGCCTACTTCTTCCCCGGCCGCCAGTTCCGCCGCGCGCTGGCCAAGGCTGCGGCGCGCGGCGTGCGCGTGCGCCTCTTGCTGCAGGGCAAGATCGAGTACCGCATGCAGTACCACGCCACGCGCTCGCTGTATGACCAGCTGCTGCGCGACGGCATCGAGATCTACGAATACATGCCGAGCTACCTGCACGCCAAGGTGGCGGTCATCGACAACGTGGCGACGGTGGGCTCGTCCAACCTCGACCCCTTCAGCCTGCTGCTGGCGCGCGAAGCCAACGTGGTGGTGGACGACCAGCCATTCTCGTGGGACCTGCAGGAACGGCTGGAGACCGCCATCCGGGAGGGCGGGCGCTTCATCCGGCCGCTGGAGTATCAGCGCCGGGGATGGCTGCGGCGCTGGGTCGACGCGGTGTCCTACACGTTGCTGCGCATAGGGGTGGCGCTGATGGGGACGTCGGACAAGTACTGAGCGCGGGTGTTCAGGCGCGCCGCTTCAGCAAGCCCAGCGCCAGCGCCGTGCCGACCAGGATAATGGCCGCGCCTGCCGCGATCGACGGCGTGATGCTCTCGTCCAGGAACCACGATCCCCACAGCACGCCGAAGATCGGCACCAGGAAGGTGACGCTGACGGCGCCGGTGGGGCCGACATTGGCGATCAGACGGAAGAAAATGATGTACGCCGCGCCCGTGCACAGCACCGCCAGCAGGATGGTGGCGATCCAGGCCTGCATGGACGCTGGTGCTTCGGGCCAGTGCGTGACCGCAAGCGGCAGCAGCACCAGCGTCGCGCCTATCATGCTGCCGGTGGCGTTGGCCAGGGCATCCACGCCTGTCAGGAAACGCTTGGTCCAGTTTGCTGCAATGCCATAGAACACCGGCGCCGACACTGCGGCCAGGACCGCTGGTCCGGTACCGCCATCGCTGAAGTTCAGCTTGTCCCACACCAGCACGACGATGCCGACCACGCCTATCATCAGCCCCAGGGAGCGCGTCCAGGCGAGCTTGTCCTTCAGCCACAGCCAGCCGATGACCGCGCCCCATACCGGCGTCACGGCATTGGCTACCGACAGGAAGCCTGCGCCCAGCGATTGCGCTGCATAGGCGAACAGCAGGAACGGCACGGCCGCGTTCAGCACGCCCACCATCAGCAAGGCTTTCCAGTGCCGGGCGATGACGGGCAGCTTGCCGCGCCACAGCGCGGCGGGCAGCAGGACCAGCGCGGCCAGCCCTACGCGCAGCTCGATCAGTGCAATCGGTCCGAATTCCGGCACCGCCAGGCGCATGAACAGAAAGGAGCCGCCCCAAACGGCGGCCAGGAGCAGCAGATCCAGCAAATTGCGTTGACGCATGTTCAGTCCCGCGAGGGGCTCATTTGCGGTTTGTGGCCAGGTTCTTCATCTTGACCCGGTAGGCCAGCAGGGCGCAGGTCAGCGACAGGACGATACACAGCACCAGACCCGCGCGCACTCCGTTTAGTACTGTGCTATGGGAAATGATGATGCCGACCACGGCAGTCCCCAGCGCGCTGCCGATGGCGCGCGTGGTCTGGACCAGGGCGGAGGCCACGCCCACGTCGCGCCGCTCGCTCAGCATCTGCATGAACAGAGTCAGGTTCGGAAGCAGGAAGCCCAGCGCACAGCCGTTGACAAAGAAGGCGGCCAGGATCCACCAGGCCGAGGTCCCCGGCGAGATCAGCAGCACCATCAGCGAACCAGCTGCCAGCAGGCAGCCGCCGAACACCATCAGGCGCTGCGGTTCGGTCTGCTTGGGGAACAGGCGGCCGTTGATGATGCTGCCCACCGAAATCGCGGCAACCAGCGGCGTGAGCAGCAGCCCAGCCTCGCTGGGGGTGTAGTTCAGTACCTGTTGCAAGAGC
The DNA here is from genome assembly GCF_014851605.1 of Achromobacter sp. ACM02. Lineage (NCBI taxonomy): Bacteria > Pseudomonadati > Pseudomonadota > Betaproteobacteria > Burkholderiales > Alcaligenaceae > Achromobacter > Achromobacter sp. ACM02. The sequence goes on along the minus strand of NZ_JACUZY010000006.1, from coordinate 376,441 downwards.
AGCGGGCTGTAGAAGATCAGCACGAACATGACCGCGCCCACCATCATCGCCGCCAGGTTCAGCAGGCGGGATTCCGCGCCGCCGAGCACGCGCAGCGGAAAGATGGGTGAGCTTACGCGCCGTTCCGTGGGAATCAGGATGGCGATAGCCGCCACACCCACCACCGCCAGGCCCAAGCCCAGCATGGGGTGGGCATGGTCGCCGCTGGCAAACGCCAGTTCCAGCGCGGCCAGCGGCGCGCCCACCGCCAGTACCAGCAGGATGGCGCCCAGCCAGTCGATCTTGCGGCTGCCGTCGTGGATGGGGCGGATGCGGGGAAAGTAGCGGGCCAGCAGGAAAAACGCACCCGCGGCCGCGATCGGCGCAATGAAGAAGGCCGCGCGCCAGCCCAGCGCCTGCGTCGCGGCCCCGCCCAGAACCGGCCCGATGCCGCTGGCCATGGCGAACGCCGCTGACACCAGCGCCATCCAGCGCACCCGCTGCTTGGCATCGGGGAACAGGTCAGCCGGCGCGGCGAATGCGGTCGCGATCATCATCCCGCCGCCTATGCCCTGTAGCGACCGGAAAATGATCAGCTGCATCATGCTTTGCGACAGGCCACAGGCGATAGAGCCCAGTGCCACGATCAGCACCGACAGCAACATCAGGGGCTTGCGGCCAAACATGTCGCCCAGCCGCCCGAATATCAGGATGGACGCCGCGGTGGCCAGCAGATAGCCCGTTCCCACCCAAGCGTAGAGCGCCATGCCGTTCAGCGCCTCGGCCACGCGCGGCAGCGTGGTGCTGATAATGGTGGAATCCAGCGCGGCCAGGACTACCGTCGCCGAAACCCCCGCCATGCCCATCAGCAGGTCGCGTCGTGTATGGGCGGGGGCGGTTGGGGGCGGTGATTCGGGCGGCGGCGTCATGCCGCAGAGCATATCACCCGCGCGTCAGGGATTTCACTTATAGAAGGTGTGATAACCCCAGAAAACCGCGATGACCAGCACCACCATGATCCAAGACCAACGCGAATTGGACAGCCCGCGCGGCTCTGGTTCGGGGGGAGGGGGTGGCGGCGCGAGGCGGGGCTGGGCGGCCATGTAGTCGATGAAGGTGGCGAAGAACTTCTCGATGATCTTCTCGCCGGCCTTCAGCACCAGCCCCTCGCCGCATTCGGCCAGCTTGCCTCCGGTCATCCCCGCGACCGTGTAGGCCACGCGGGTACCCTGGTCCTTGGTGCTGAGATTGATCTGGGCGGTGCCGATGGCCAGACAAGCCGCACGGCCCTTGCCTTCGAACACCAGGGTGCAACTGTCGGGGGCATTGACGTCCGAGAGCAGGATCTCGCCGTCATAGTCCGTGTCCAGGCCGGCAATCTTGGCCCGCAGCGTGACCGCGTACTCCGTGTCGCTGCGCTTGTCGACAGCGATGCATCCGGGGATACATCGCTGTAAAACGGCCGGATCCGTCAGAGCGTCCCAAGTCTGGTGCTGGGTTGAAGGAATCCACTGGGCATCTGCAATGCGCATGATTGTCTCCTTGGAAGAGCCTTACATGCCCATTGTGATACTGCTTTGGCCGTTTGGCTACCGCCCGGAGTCGCCGTCTTCGGAGAACTCTCCTTTAGTCCCGGGAGTGCAAAGGGCCGTCAGCCAGGCAAGCAGCGCGACGTACAGGCTGATGGTGCGCATGCCGCGGTACATCAGTTCGGTCAGTCCGAAAATGGTGAAGCCCAAGGTAAGCGCCAAGCCCATTGCTGCTGCAACCCTGATCTCGGTGGGGTAACGGTTGTGGAAGCGCTTGGCGAATGCAACCGCTGGCACGGCGTACACCGCAAGCAAGGCCACGCCACCCAGCAAGCCGAAACTGGTCAACATATACAGCATGTCGTTGTGCGGTTCGCCGAAATCGGCGGCGACGAAAGGCGCGACAATGCCTTCAGCGACGCGGGCGTGCAACTCGTCTGGGAATCGGTTCGTGGCTCCCAGTCCGAACCACGGATGCTTTTCGACCATATCCACCGAAGCTCGCCAGAGCTGTAGACGGATACAGACGGAGGTCTCTGCGATGCGATTGGTGGTTGTGCATTCCCGCACTTCCTCGAATCCTTGGTCTACTCGCTCGCGCAATGCCTGGCTAGTGGAACCGAGAGCAACCAGTGCGGCAACGCCCAGGACCGCCACCATTGCCAGCTTGATGGGGTGGCGGAACTTGCCCAAGAGCAACAATCCAATCGCAAAGAAGATGGGCAGCGCCATCCAGCCCGTGCGGGTCTCGGTCAGGATAAAAGCTCCAAACACGATGACGCCCGTTAGCACCTTCAGCGCGCGTTCCGCGCGCGGGTAGCGAGTAAGTTGCCACCGAATGCTGTAGACGATAAAGACGACAGCGAGCAGCATCAGATTGCCGTAGCCTACAGCGTTGTATTCAGGTGTATTGGGACGTTGGAACTTGGGCAGAACAAGCCAGATCACGATCGACGCCGAAGCCCAGCCTGCGAGGATGAATCCCCAGACAGACTGCCGGAGCATCTTGCGGTCGATGGCCAGAAAGGCGCCCAGCAGGATCGGGAATGCGATGGCGAACCGAGCCCCTCTTTCCAGGGATGGACCATGGACAGCACCATTGGCCAGTTGGGATAAAACAACGGCGACCAACGGAAGAAATGTTGCGATAATTAAGGGTTGATGCCGACAGAGCGAGCTGATCGTCACCCGCCATCCGCCTTGGCGTGTGAAACATTTGATGAGGCAACAGGCCAAAAGCAGGTAAAAAACGCCACTGCCGCCACCCGTTGTGAGATTTGAGAGTGGAAGTAACGCAACAAGACAGACTAGAGCGAAATCCATGCGATATGGCATAAAGAGAATTGAAAATTACGGAATGATGCGAGCCACATCGAGGCGGTAACGCTTTCAATATTGTGCTTTAAATGGCTCCAAGAGACAATAGCGCCGACTGATAGGCGCAGGCTTCGTCCGTCAGTTTTGAGGCCTGAATAGTTTTGCTACTTGAATTTATATTGCGACAACGAGCTTTCAATCTGAGTTCAAATTAGAAGCCATCGGCACCTGGACCATATGCTTTATCTGCTCGTTGCATTTCTGATTTCTTTCGCGTCGTCTTTATTGCTGGTGAGATATAACTCTCTGCATAGTCGTTTTACGGCCGACTGCGATACCACGGGGGTTCAGAAATATCATGACCAGCCCGTCCCGCGCGTGGGTGGATTGGCGCTTGTCTTTGCCATGGCGTGCATTCTTGCTGTGGCAATAACACGCGAGCCGGAGCTGGGTAATGATCCCATGATCCTATGGCTGGTATCTTTGCCTGCATTCCTGGGGGGGCTGGCAGAGGATCTGACCAAGCGGGTTCGCGTGCTTTCCAGATTGATTCTCGCCATGATATCTGGGGTTGCTGCTTATTATTTTCTTGATGCGACCCTAACGCGCCTGGATATATTCGGAGTGGATTGGTTTTTGCAATTTGGCGTGATTTCGCTGGTTTGCACCACGATAGCCATCGCGGGAGCCGCCAATGCCATCAATATCATTGATGGGTATAATGGATTGGCCGCGGTGGTTTCCGCCATGATTTTTGCCGGATTTGCCTACGTGTCGTATTATCTTGGGGATCGTTTGCTCCTCATTTCAAGCGTCGGAATGATCGGAGCAATCATGGGATTTCTACTGTGGAATTATCCCAGGGGTTTGATATTCCTCGGCGATGGTGGCGCGTATTTCATCGGTTTCATGATCGGCGTGATTTCCGTGTTGATGCTTGCGCGTCATCCCTCTGTCTCTGCGTGGTTTCCGCTGCTGCTTTGCATATATCCCGTCTTTGAGACGCTCTTTTCGATTTATCGGAAGAGAATCTTGCGAGGGCATTCCCCTGGGGTGCCGGACGGGGTACATTTGCACATGCTCATATACAAGCGGCTCATACGCTGGGCGTGGGGGGGAGGTAAGGACTTTCGGCACCGATATGGCCGAAATGCGATGACATCGCCTTATCTGTGGTTGTTATCGTCATTTGCTGTCATACCAGCAGTACTGTTCTGGCAATATCAGTATATTCTTATAGCTTGTGTATTTGGGTTTTCGATTGCTTATGTGGTGCTGTATCGGAAATTGGTCAGATTCCGCGCTCCATCTTGGTTGGTCATCCGTAAGCGACGTCAACGCAAGTAGTGGGTCAGGTCTCATGGCGTAACGCCATTGCGGCCTAAAAACAACGAATGGAGCCAATTGCCGTGCTTGGTGGGCCTGAGGCGCACCGGCGGGTCGTATCATCCAGTAATATTCTGGCGTTTGTTATTGTTCACGTTGATCCGCCCCCAAATATATGGCGGTGTCTCAGGGGTGGAGCACAGTGCTGAGAAAAAAAAACTTATTTGTTATTGCGGCGCTGTTTGCGACGTTCTTCGTGCTTTTGCTGCCCGTGCGCCCCGACTGGGAGGCCGATGCCACTGTGCGGCTGGTTGCTACCGGTCAGAAGAATCCTGCCTCCAAGTCGGCGGAAATCTGGGTAGACGCTGAAACGACGCGCCAGATGCTGGCGAACATCATTCACCAAGATTCCGCGTGGGAGACACGCGAAGGGTTCCTGCTTTCGTTCAGGAACCAGCCGGGTGCGATTGAGGCGAAAGTTCATGTCGAGCCGGGTACCAAAATGACCCTCACTCGTCATGACTATTCCGGCATCCTGGAGCTGACCGTCGACGGACGTACGCAGACCCTGGACTTGTACTCTCCCGGGCGAGAGTCCCTCACAATTGATCTGGCTTCGCTCGCAGATATGTCCATCAGCATTCCACGGACTGCGGACAAGATCATCCCCAATTTTCTCGGGGCTTTCGTCTGCGCACTATTGGCGGGTTGGGCCATGGGACGCAGGCGAACCTTGCCAAGCCTTGATGCTGCCAACACGACATGGAATTGGCGCCAGATCGTGTTGCTGGCGTTGCCGGCCTTTGCGATCTACATAATTTCGCTGTTGGCGTACTGGCCGGCACAGATGTCGCCGGACTCCATAACACAGTGGAATCAGCTCGTAAGTGGCCGCTACGACGACTCGCACCCGGTTCTATCTACGCTGTTCTATGCGATTCCATATGGAATCTACCCATCACCGGCGATATTGATGGTGTTTCAGGCGACGCTGTTCGCCTGGGTAGGCGCCATGGCAGTCAGCGAAGCCATGGCTTGGGGCCTCAGCCGGCGTATGGCATGGGTGGCAGCCTTCGCATTTCCCTTGTTTCCGCCTAACTTCCTGCTCGCGTCCACAATGTGGAAGGATGTTTCCTTCGCAATAGCACTGCTGCTCATGACCGTGCTGGCCGCTCGGCAGGTCCGGCTGCGTTTCACGTTGAGTGACGGTACATTGCTGGCGCTAACCATTGTCGGCATGCTAGTCGTGGGCTTGAGGCACAATGGGCTACTGATCACTCCTCCGTTCTTCCTGCTGCTCCTATGCTTGGCAAGGGGTAAGGTTGCCCGCATCAAGGTGGGTCTGGCGCTTGCTGCGCAGTTAATTGCGTTCGTGATGCTAAAGACTGTCGTCCTCTCGGCGCTCGGGGCGTCCGGCATTGGGGCGCACTATAAGGCCATCTACGCGTTGCACGTGCTTGGCGCAATGAAACAGGCCGATGTGCAGTGGGAGCCTCAGGAAAAACGGCTACTCGAACAGACCCTGCCGGAGGAGGATTGGCAGCGGGACTACCGATGCGAGAATATCGTGCCCTTATTCTGGAGTCCGAACATTTCGTATAAATTCCTGGCGCATAATCAAGCAGAGTTGAATATGCTGGCGCTCAAGTCGATCGTCCGACATCCGCTGGTTTTCTTGAAACACCAACTGTGTCTTTCGGGATTGGTGTGGCGAATCGGAACCAACGAAAACGAATGGCTCACCTTATCTCCTTTGGTGATTTACGACATGCCGCTGACCCGAGAGCTAGGGGTAAAGGAGGATTCAAAAATACCTTGGTTGAAGCAGCGAGTCAGCGCGGTGCATGAGAATATTCTGGCGAAAGAGAATACGCTTTTGCGGCCTGCTTTGTACGTTTTTCTCGGCTTGTTTGCGCTGGTGATGCTGGTCGTGCGACGTGGCAAGGCTGTCATGCTCATAGCCGTTCCGCTAGTGTTTAATTGTCTTGGGCTTTTAATAATGATTGGGTCGCAAGACTATCGTTATATGTGGCCTTCAGTGCTGGCCTCGTTATTCATTATCTTACTGGGTGCAACCTTGGCGTTCCCCCGGACAACGACAGATACTGTTGTTTCAAAGGCTTAATTTTCATGTCAATTGCCTTGTATTCAATCCTTCTGCTTTGCGTGTCCGGCCTTGCTGTAGGAAATCTGTTGCTCAAAAAAACGGCGACGACTATTGTCCATGTGCCGCAAGACATATTTGGACTGATTTTCAATCCGTGGTTCTATGCTGCTGTTGCCGTCTACGGGGGGTCGACTCTGCTTTGGATCATGATTCTGCGCAAAGTATCGTTGGGTTTGGCCTACCCCATGTTTGCTTTGGGATTCATTATTGTGCCAGTGTTGGATTATCTGCTTTTCAAGGAGCAGTTGCGTTCCACCACGATCATTGGCGGGTTAATCATAATTATTGGCGTCGCGGTAGCGACGCGGGGAGGCTGAGATGCGATCGAGCACATGGGTGGTCATCGCCGCTTATAACGAGGGACAGGTTATTCGCGCAGTGGTGACAGGCTTGAAAGCGGAGTGGCCGAACGTCGTGGTAGTCGATGACGGCAGCGCGGACTCGACCGCCGCTGAAGCCGAGGCAGCAGGCGCCTTCGTGATTCGGCATCCCATCAATCTTGGGCAGGGTGCGGCGTTGGCGACTGGCCTCCAATACTGCATCGAAATTGGTGCGAAATATATTGTCAACTTCGATGCCGACGGTCAGCACCATGTCGAGGATATCCAGGTGCTGGTGGATCGAGCGTCTCAGCCGGATGTGGATATCGTCATCGGCAGCCGCTTTCTTGGCGAAACGCGCGCAATGCCAGGGCGGCGCAGGTTGTTGCTTAAGGCGGCCGTACTCTTTACGCGCATTACTACTGGTCTGAAGGTCACGGACGCGCACAATGGGCTGCGTTGCTTCACGCTGGAAGCGGCCAAAAAGATAAGAATCAACCAGAACCGGATGGCACACGCCTCCGAGATTCTGGAAGAGGTCGCTCGACACAAGTTGCGCGTCGCGGAGGTTCCTGTGACCATCACCTATACCGAGTATTCACTCGCCAAAGGTCAGCGTCTATCCAACTCCATAAACATATTGCTCGAATTGTTCCTGGGGCGGCTCCATAAATGATTGCTCAAATTTTTCTTACATTGGGCTTTGCTGCTCTCGCGGCTTGCGGTTGGTTGCGGATGGGCCGCGTCCGTGTCTTCGCCAGTGCGCTAACGCTCATATGCCTTGCCGGCATTTACTTCATATGGTCGCCTACCGATCTGACTGTGGTTGCCAATTTTCTGGGGGTTGGCCGCGGAGCGGATTTGTTGTTGTACATTTTCCTGACCTTCGTGATGTTCGAACTCTTGATGGTTCGAATTCGCGATAAAGAACGCGATGAACTCATCACGCGCCTGGCTCGGCGGCTTGCTATTGAAGAGGCCAAGCATCGGGCCGAGCGGCGTGCTCCCGGAGCTTGATGCCCAACTTGATCCTTACTCGTCGCCGTGCGGTATGCCGGCAAATTCTTAAGCTAGTTGTGGCTCGGATAACGCCGAGTCTTTGCACATGATCCAAAGTCAGACAGAAACGAGCAAGCCTGCCGACGCGTCGACGCGTGGGGCTGGGGATGACCAGGAAGCGGGCAAGGAACTTGCTCGGCTTAGGGCGGAATTGGCCCGTGTGTCGGATGAACTGGTGGTGGTTGCCGCCCAGCAGCAGGAACTCCGGGACTCGATGGCGTTTCGCGTGGGCACGGCCATATCCAAGAGTCCCATTGGTGCACTGTATCGCGCCTTGAAGCGATCGTCTCACAGCGGGGGCGCACCTGATCAAGAGGCTGCCCCGTCAGTTCCTGTAGTTGAGTCTACTCCCGCTGCGCACGAACCCGTGCCCGTCAATGAGCCCGCGCCATCCTCCCTACAGAAGAAAACGCATACTGAATTTGATGTTGCTGAGATCGCAGCGTTGCCGGAACATGTGCCGATTTCCATCGCGCACCCCCATTGGCTAGGTATTCGCAGTTCGGCGAGTCAGCTGTTCGATCATCTGCTGCTGGTTACCGATTTGCTCACCCCCGAGGATGCGCGTGAATTCGTGGTGTTGTTGCTGTCGCGCAAGCCACGGGCCGTCGTGCTGCAGGGATTTCCTTTTGCTTACCAGCATATCGTCGAAGCGATGCATCGGTTGGCGCCAGAGGTGCCAGTATGCGTGGTCTGGCACGGAACTTTCATGCAGGCGAGTGAGGATTACGCCTGGCGCAGTTTTCGGCGAGTATGTGCCCTGGCACGAGAAGGAAAAATCCGCCGTATAGGCTGCGTGAAACAAGGGCAGGAGCAAGTGCTGCGGCGTCAAGGTCTGGACGCCGCATTCCTCCTCAACAGCTATCGAGCGATTCCTGAACGAGCAGCACCCGTGGGCTCAGGCCCGTCAGCGCTAGGGATATGGAGCATCTCTGAACTCAGGCACAAGCCGCCGTACGAGATGCTCGCTGCCGCATCGATGGTGCCCAATTGCAAGGTCGTCGGCTCCGTTGCGTCTCCCCGCATGTTGGAGTTCTGCGAGGAATTCGGCATCGCCAATGATTTTGTGGGAAGAATGATCCCCCAGGTAGAGATGCCTCGCTATCTGAAGACAGCGCACCTCAATTTGTATGTGACCTTGAACGAATGTGCTCCCATGCTGCCGCTGGAGAGTTTTGCCGTGGGCGTGCCTTGCATCGTAGGCCCTAATACTCCCTATTTCGCCAACAATGGCTATTTGCAGGATCGCCTCGTAGTGAAGGTCCCGGACGATGCTTACGCAATTGCACAGTGCATTGAGCGGGCGTTGAGTGAGCGGGACGAGATAGTGGCCGCTTATCGGGAATACATAGTCGGGCACAACTCGGAGTCGGCTCGAACAGTGCAGCAATTCTTGGATTTCTAATGCGCACTATCTGCTTTGTCACCTACGAACTTTATCCTGTCACCCGAGGTGGGTGTGGGGCGTTGCTATACAACGTAGCGTGCCAGCTACTGCAAGCTGGTCACCGCGTCGTGTTCTTGCTCGACGTGGACCGCCCGACATTTGAGCGGTTCGATCTCGAAGAACGGCTGCTTCTGCCGCAATCCGAGAATTGCGTTGCTTATCAGTTGTCGGCGGTGCTGCCGGAAGGCACGTTGTCACGCGAGGATTTCAGTTCCTGGTATGAGTGGCGATCTTACCTGCTGTCGCTCGGTGCGCAGCACGTACACGAAGCCGAGCGCCCCGATCTGATCGAGTTCTTCGATTACCACGGTGTTGCTTATTACTCCTTGTGCGAAAAGCTCGCGCTTGGTCGGTTTGAAGGCAGTCATATCGCGGTGCGTTTCCACGCAACGATTGAGGCGATGGACAGGGTCGATCTGACCAATTTCCTCAGCCCGGAGTTGTGGACGCTGTATTCGCTGGAACGCGGGGCGCTCGATCTAGCTGAGACGGTAATCGCACCGTCGCATTCGTTCTATGAACGTTCGTTGTCAAATCTCTACCCAGGTTCACGCGGACGCGAACGTATTGCAGTACCTCCTTTGCGCAAGGCTTTGACTCGGCACCAAGCTCCGAAGCGAGACCCGCAGGCCGTACTTTGCTACGGGCGCTTGTTTTCCATCAAAGGCGTAGACCTGATGGTGGATGCGGCCGTGCTGTGGATGCAGCAGTGTCCGGAGATCAGGCCCAAGTTCTACTTTGTTGGCGGTGACTCCATGCAGCCACCTGATGGCGGTGGGGAGTATGCTGAGTATTTGAAACGCCGTATCCCCGCAGAATTGAAACAGTACTTCCACTTTACCGGCCACATGAGTCACGAGGCGATGGAGGAGTTGCTGGCAGACGTCCGTTTTGCGGTGTTCGCAAACCGTTACGAATCATTTTGCTACGCCGCGCACGAGCTCTATGCAGCCCACGTGCCGCTTATTGTGTCCGCAATCCCTGGCTTTGCAGATTTCTTCGAGCACGAAAAGAATGCGCTGGTCTTTGATGAAACGAGGGCGGACTCCCTCGTACAATCCATGGATCGGCTGTGGCACGACGGCGATCTACGCGCCAGGCTTGCGTTTCCCTATCCGGTGATTCCGCAGAACGTGGCGCCAGTCTACGAGGAAGAGCACCTCGAGAGTTGGATGGATGCCGCGCAGCGGAAGGCAACACTGGCGCCACTGCGTATTACGACGTTGATAGTCGCGGCATCATTGTCCGATGCCAGGCAGACGGCAAGGCCATTACGTGGGGCCGAGGGACACCACTATCTGGTGCTCCTGCCTGCGGAATCCTATCCCGATGAAATTTCAGCGTATCTGTTCGGTCGCAACGTGGTATGCGTTGATCTGGACGGGAAGGTTCAGGATTTCCATAGCCTGCGAGCGACTGACGCGATCCTTATTCTGCGCAGCGGCGATACCGTCGATGGGCAGTACCTGACGGCTGCGGCACGCATCCTGTCCCAATTCGCGAACGTGCCGTTCGTGACATGTTGGCAACATCGCCTTACCTCCGCGGCCGGTTCTATTGATACCTACGCGCTATCATTGGGTATGGACGTGGCGCCGATGAGCGGGCGCAGCCCGTTCACCAGGGCAGTGTTCCGCACAAGTCCAGATAGGCTGATCCTCGACAGCTTTGACACCAATCTGGGCGAGTACGCAGAGTTGGGCTTTCTTTGGAGCCTGACCGCCGCCTCGGGACCGGGTATCGTGATTCCTGAAGTGTGGATCAAGCCGACGGTGGAGAGCTACGAGCCGCCGACGCCGAAGCAGCTTTCATACCTCTTGAACCGAGACTCTAGCAGTGTTCGCCGCACGCGTTTGGCACAGTTTGCAGTGGCGAACTGGAATGTCGTGCCGAACGTCATTGAGCGGCAGGAAATCGCTGCAGAAATGCGCGCGTTGCCGCCAGAGCTGACGCATCTGCTTTTGCGGATAGGTCACAAGATTGTTCAGCTGTACACGCGTTTTGGATTGGCGCGAACAATCATAAAATGGGCGCGGCGGCGAATTCGCGCGGTGTCAATGGGTATGCCGAAAATTCGTTGAGAGAATAATAATCATAGAGGTATATCTTGATTAAAGAAGTAAGTGCGATAGGACACGATATCGTGTTCAAGCACCGGCATCTAATTTTTCAGATGATAAAAAGGGAGGTCTTGGGCCGGTATCGTGGCTCAGTGATTGGCCTTGGTTGGTCGTTCTTCAACCCCTTATTGCTGCTGATTGTCTACACCTTCGTTTTTTCGGTTGTGTTCAAGGCGCGGTGGGGCGGTGCCGGTGGCGTGCAGCCGCAATCCCATGGCGATTTCGCGGTAATCCTGTTTGCCGGCCTGATCATGAATAACCTGTTCGTCGAGTGCATGAACAGGGCGCCTTCACTCATCCTCAATAACGTAAGCTACGTCAAGAAAGTAGTGTTCCCGCTCGAAACGCTGATAGTCATCGCGATAGGCTCGGCACTCTTCCATCTCTTGATCAGTTTTGTGGTCCTGATCATTGCGCAGCTGATTTTCCTTGGACATATTCCTTGGACCGCAATTTACTTTCCCTTGATTCTTGCGCCGCTGCTGCTGCTTTCACTGGGGATGTCGTGGTTCCTGGCCGGATTAGGCGTGTACATCAGAGACATGACGCAGGCTGTGTCACTGGCTACCATCGTCCTGACCTTTGTTTCGCCAATCTTCTATCCGCTGTCTGCGTTGCCGCCCAATATGCAGGGGTACGTCAAACTGAATCCGATCACTTTCGTTGTCGAGGAAACTCGTAACGCCGTGATCTTTGGAAAGCCATTCAATTGGTCGGGTTGGCTAGTCTATACGGTGGTGGGTGCGTTGGTGGCGATGATCGGTTTGGCATGGTTCCAGAAGGTTCGCAAGGGATTTGCCGATGTACTCTGACGACTTTTCCATTCACGTTGAGAACCTCGGCAAACGCTACTCAGCCTACGCCAAGCCGCAAGACCGGCTGAAAGAGGCGATTTGGGGTCGGGTGTCGTCCGCATTGGGCCGCGCTCCGCGCAGCATGGCCCAAGATTTCTGGGCGCTTTCCGGCGTTTCCTTTGACGTAAAGAAGGGCGAGACGGTTGGCATTGTGGGCCGAAATGGCTCCGGCAAGTCCACGTTGCTCCAAATGATCTGTGGCACCGTGACGCCCAGTCAGGGAACCATACAAACGCGTGGCAGGGTTGCCGCGTTGCTCGAGCTTGGAGCGGGCTTCAATCCTGAATTTACGGGGCGGGAAAACGTATACCTGAACGCATCGCTTCTGGGCCTGACCCACGAGCAGATCGACGCTAGATTTGACCGTATCGCGGGATTTGCTGACATTGGCGAGTTTATAGAGAGCCCTGTCAAGAAATACTCCAGTGGCATGTTTGCGCGACTCGCATTCTCCGTAGCCATTCACACTGAACCGGATATCCTGATCGTCGACGAAATCCTTGCGGTTGGCGATGCAGCTTTTCAACGGCGGTGCTTGAAGAAGTTCTACGAAATACGGGATGCCGGTTGCACGATTCTGTTCGTCTCGCATGACCAATATCAGGTCAAGAGTATCTGCCAGCGGGCCCTGTATCTGGAGCGCGGCAAGCAAAAGGCCTTTGGTCCCGCTGGTCGTGTAATCGATCAGTACACGATTGACATGCAGGAGGCGCTCAGGGAGTTCGAGGCGCGTGAGGAAGTGCTGACCAATCATCAGCATGTCGCACTGCCGGCCGAATTGGAGCAACTCGATACCTCGAATCCAGAGGATATGCCTGGAAGGGAGGCTACGCCGCCCGAAAGCGTCGCGCCGGCGGCCGAGCTTGCCGCCGCGGTCGCCGTGTCCGAGGTCGAACCGGAACGACTGTACACGATTGACGATGTGTGGCTGACGAATGACGCGGGTGAGCGGATTGAACACGTAGCCACGGGCGATAATCTGAATTTAAATGTTGAGTATCGAGCGCTGACTAGCAAGTTGCCGCCTGAGACCAGTTTCGTCTTCAATCTGTACCGACATGACGGCTTGTATGTATGCGGAACGACAACCCTCATGGACGGGTTCACCGCGCATGAATCCGTCGCTGCCGGTAAGTTTGCCGTGCACTTTCCCAAATTGTCTCTGCTGAGTGGGTCCTACAAGTGGCGTGTGGCCCTAAACGATGGCCGTGGATTTGTTGTCTACGCGGAAGCCAAGGACGTATGTCAGTTTCACGTGTTGGACAATTTTGAGGCAGTGGGTGTCGTCTCATTGGAACGGAAGTGGACTTTTGAAGTCGAATCCTCTCGCGACGCGGTGTGAATTGTTTGTTGGGATATAAATGGAACGTCTGAACTTCAATGAAAGCGGCGCATACGAGGGGATCGAAGCGGCCGTCCACATAGCGCGCTATTCTTTTGCCAAGCACTGTTGTGCGGGCAAGAGGGTCCTGGATATCGCGTGTGGCGAGGGCTACGGTTCGCGTCTGCTCGCAAATTGGGGCGCGAGCGCGGTAGTTGGTGTGGATGTTTCCGAAGAGGCTATCGCCAATGCCCAACGCTACTTTTCCAACGATAAAGTTTCGTTCCTGAAGGGCACGGCAGAGTCCATTACCGAGCAATTCGAGCCACATAGCTTTGACATGATTGTTTCGTTCGAAACAATCGAGCATGTGCAGGACCCGGTGCTATTTTTGCGTAATATAAAGGCGTTGCTCAAGCCCTCCGGAATTATTGCAATCAGCTGCCCGAATGATTGGTGGTATTTCCCAACGGAAGAACAACGTAACCCGTTCCATTTGCGAAAATATCATTTTGACGAATTCAAGGAACAGGCCGAAAGTGTATTGGGGCGGCCTGACGCATGGTTTCTAGGCGGTCCGATTTTCGGTTTCGCCAATCTGCGGCATGAGGGATATTTGGCAGCGGATGGTGTTTCCGGCCAAATCCAAATGCAAAGAACATCGGCAGCTCGGGAGGCGCAATTTGTGCCCGCTGAATTCGGTGGCGGCCCTCAACCGTCGAACGCGAGCTATTTCTTGGGTATCTGGGGAGCTTCGGACTACGCGTTGACCAGCAATGCGGGCGCCGCGATACTCCCGCTTTCCATGGATAGTTTCAAGACGGGAGTATTTCAGGGACACCTTCCTCAGAAAGACGGTCTGCAGACGATCTCCGTTCCTGCAGGACCGGAGGAGAAAGTCTGCGCCGATGAGGGATTTGCAGCAATTGGCGCGCTCGCTCGGTCAGTCCGAGATTTCGGACTGAAAGCAGAAGTCGCGGCGGCCGAATTGGGCCTGATGCGGGAGCAGGCGGCCGGAAACCAGATCGTCAGTGAGTTGTATGCAGTAATCGATTCCGTCCGATCAGACGCGGTGAAGTTGCAACGAGATTTGTCGTCGTTCCGTCCGCAATTGGCTTGGTACCGTGAACGAGAGGAGGAGCGGGTGCGGGCGTTGGAGGACGCCGGTATCTGGAAGGCCGAGATGGAGCGCGCGCTGGAGGAGTTGGGTATTGCCCAATCCAAGGCGGAGAGTACGGTGGTTGCGTTGGGTCATGCCCATGAGGAGATCCAGAGAATTACCTTGGAAGCGGCGCGGTATCGAAAGCTCAGTGCCATCTTGCCAAGCTGGTTCAGGTCGGGCATTGTGTCGGTGTACCGCAAGCTTCGGCCCGGCAAGGAAGGTAAACGGCCTTAGCGTTGCCGTCTCTTTCTTGCCAAAGGCAAATTTTGAAAACAGTCTATGCTTTCAAAAGGGGCTAAGCTGGTTTGAGCATTCTATTAAGGCTCATTTATGACTCAAACTGCCCAGGGCACGCAGCTGATGTCTGCAGAACAAGAAACGCTGCCCGGTACAGACCGGAGCGCCATCGGCCGCCGACCAAAAATTGCTTTGGTCATAGATACTGACGATTGGGCTTTTTCAAATATTGCTCGCATGCTCGAAGTTCACCTCTCGGGCATTTTCGAGTTCAAAATAATCCCGTCTTCCGTCCTCACGTGTGTGGACCATATATTTCTTGCTGCGGCGGGTTGCGATATGGTTCATTTTTTTTGGCGTGAGTACATGCGCCTGATCGAGTCGCCGCTCTCCAAAATCCATGTCGAGCGTTTTGGCTTCTCCTTCGATGAATTCAAGCGCCGCTATTTGAACAAGCCCGTCACCACGGGTGTGTACGACCACCTTTTCCTCAATCCGGAGGAGCGTCAGCTGCGGTCGAATTTTTTTCGCAACGAAGTGACCGCATATAGCGTAGCGTCCAAACGTCTCGAGAAGATATATCGCGAGCTACAGGAGTATCCGCCGCCAACTGCTGTGCTGGAGGATGGCGTATCGCTCGATATGTTCAAACCGGCCGGTCTGGCGAGATTCAATCTTCCCATGGAGCGGCCGATCGTGATTGGCTGGGCCGGCAACAGCAAATGGGCGGCGGAGCAGGACGATGTCAAAGGCTTCAATACGATACTTTTGCCCGCCCTTCAGATATTGAAGGGTGAGGGGTTCGACATATTGTCACGCTTTGCGGACCGGCAGGTCGAACTTGTCCCGCACTCAAGTATGCCCGGGTATTACAACTCGATAGATGTTTATGCCTGTACATCAAAGTCCGAAGGAACGCCAAATCCCGTGTTGGAGGCGATGGCTTGCGGTGTTCCCGTCGTCAGTATGGATGTCGGAGTTGTGCCGGAGGTATTCGGACCCGAGCAGCAGAAATTCATTGTCCGCGAACGCTCGGTTGAGGCCCTTGTTGAAGCTCTGCGTCGACTGCTGACGCAACCACGGCTCTTTCAAATACTCTCAGCAGAGAACCTGCGATCTATCCAACCCTGGGACTGGAAGTTTAAGGCCCAGGAGTTTGCGGCCTTTTTTGATCACGTGCTGCGCCAGCGCTCCGCTAGCTGATTTATATAAATGTTTCCATTTGGCGCAGCGCAGGGCGGCATTCACCCATTTAAAAGTATATGAACCTAAAGGAAATTGGCGCATTCGCCAACTTCGGCGCTGAGACCTATCGGCTCCTCCCGGAGCACTATCGTTTTGCAACCCTCCGGCCAGTGCCTTGGCCATCGACCGCCGCGGATTATGTGGTAGCGAGCGGGGGCAGAGCATTGGTGTTGGGTGATTTTTATGACGCACCTGCCGATGCGGGGCTTACTTTTCATCCTATTTCTGGTGTCGATGCGCAGGGTGTTCCGCATATATGGTACTTCGACAACTGGGCTGGCTACGCCGAAGAGATTATTGGCAAAGCTTCTGCGCCGCATGCATGGGTGGTGTCATCGGGCTTTCTGTCTGCACTGCTCGATCCGCGCCCCATGTTGCGTGCACTCAAGCGGCTTTGCTTGGAGCAAGGCGCCGAGGTGTTTTTTGTACACGCCAATGGTGAAGGTATCTTTCGCACGTGGACAGAAGGCCAATTTAGGGAGTTCCTGAAAGCGAGCGGGTTTGAGCTTGCCACGCCGCCGGGCGGAACGGGCCTTGAAGTCTGCATTGCGACTATCACGCCTCAAAGCTACCAGGCATATCTGCGGCGCCAAGGCTTGGCGCCAGAGCTGCTGGATGTCGATTTTCTCTTGATTTCCACGGAAGATGCGACCGTTAGGGCAACCGGCGGGATTGGCACATACGTAAAGAACATCAAGGCGCTTGACAGGCGCGCCGCGGTGTTAATGTGCGATATAGATTTGGCGCCTGCAGGATTGGATGGAAGAACACTGGTTCCGCGCATGTTTGTGGATAGCCTCGGCCGCGAGAATTTTTTCGACGGACTTGGCTTAATTGAGGTATGCCGCGCTATTCTTTACTTGCTGCCGCGCGTTGCCGTGCTGGAGTCGCAGGATTACAAGTCCATCGCTTATCGGTTGGTGCAATCGAAACGCACGGGAGGACTGCCACAGTCTATTCAGCTGCGCGTGTTCATGCACGGCTCGATCGACTACATGAAATACGGGGTTCAGGATGAGTCGGCGATGGACTATACGCCGTACGAACTGGGGCAGGCGGTAAGAGACAGTTATATATTTCAACAGGCAGATGAATGCTATGCGCCATCCCGATATCTGGCAGTCCAGCTACTGCAGGAGGAATTCGGCTATAGCCTGAATAATCTCTCCGTGAGACGGCTGCCTTTCGACCTCAGCACGGTTCCGGGTGAAATTCAAGGCGAGCTGACTGCGATCAAGCGTATCGTATTCGTGGGCAAATACAGTCGACTGAAAGGTTGGCCGGACTTTGTCGCGGCCATGGAAGGCTTGTACGACGCTGGCAATCTGACAGGAATCGAAGAGATTGTTTCGTTGGGACCGGTCGGCCCGGGCAACGAAGACCGCGCGCGTCTTGAGCGGTTGTGCGCGTACAAGGACTATCATCTTTCGCATTCCGAGTTGCTTGCATTCTTGGCGAAACACAGATGCGACTCGTTGTTCGTTGTGCCGTCACGCGGCGAGAACTATCCTTTCGTCATCCTGGAGCAGATGCTGATGGGTACCCGGCTGGTGGCCTACAACACCGGTGGCGCCGTAGAGGTGGTTGACGACGAGGAGTTTGTCCGCGCCTATTTCTCGGATCCGCATGCAGCTGCGCTACAGAAAAAAATCGGCGCAATGCTGGTGCAGGATGTCCGGGATAGCGATCAGGAATTGCGGGCCTCGCGCCAGCGCGTGCGGGATCGGCAGATTTCGGTGAATCGAGGATGGAGTCGGGAAGCTGCACAACCGGCAGGGCTAATCGCCATGTCCTTGCCCGACTTGCGACGCTGCGAGATCACGGTTGTTATCCCCGTATACAACACCTCGATGGAATTGGTCGATGAGTTGCTGCGATCGTTGCTGGGGTCGCGGGTAAGACCGTCCGAAGTGATTTTGGTTGATGACGGTTCGGCCGATGGTTATGGCGCGGGATTGAGCGAGTGCGTGGAACGGGCTTTGGGCGGCGTCATCAAGTGGCGCGTGCATTCGCAAGCCAATCGAGGACTCGCGGGAGCCAGAAATGCTGGCTTGGCGTTGTCGACAACTCCTTATACGTTTTTTATAGATAGCGACGACCTATTGCTCCCTGCGACGCTGGAGGAGGCATGGATTGCGTTGCAATTAGATCCGGATTTGGTGATTGCAACGGGTTTTGCCGTGCATTTCTCTGAACAAGGCAGTTTGCCAAAAACGCCGGAACCGGCAAGAGATGGCTGGTTCTGGAAGCCTTTGGGTATACCCGAGGCGCGCGCGCTCGCGATGTTGGAGAATCAATATTTGACCGCTAATGTCATGGCGCGGACCGCAGCGCTGCGTGAGTCCGGAGGTTGGGACGAGAGGGATAAGTCCACATGGGAGGATTGGGCCTTTTTCTCCAAGCTTGCATGGGAAGGCAAGCGCTTTTCTCTGATTCCAAGTATGGGCTATTTATACCGCAATACACCAGGCAGCATGTCGAAGACATACAACCGCTATTTCGGCCGCCGGCGGTTGATCCGCAATATTGCAGGTATGAGCAGATTGGACGCGAATGCGCTATTCAGCCTGATCAATGTCGACAGCGGTGGCGGCGCGCAGCTCAAAGGGCCGAGTCTGTCCGAGAAAGAGGTTGAGTTAATCAACCTCCTTCGCTCATTGATACAGAAGCCGCGGTTGCGGCGATTGGTCGTTGCGGGATATCGCTGGTACACGAAGGTACGGAGATTTTTCAGATGACGACTTGCGCGGCCCGCCGTCCGTCGGGCGCATTTTCCGTGCTTATGTCGGTTTATGCGGGAGAACGCGCAGCGTGGCTCGATCAGGCATTTGCCAGTCTGGCCGCATCAACGGTTTGGCCAGCGGAAATAGTACTTGTCCAGGATGGCCCGTTGGGAAAGGACTTGGTCGAGGTCATTGGTCGCTATCGCGCCGTTTTGCCGATGAGCTTGCTGCCACTGGAGCGGAATGTCGGCCTGGGGCCCGCCTTGTCGGCCGGCCTGTCATTGTGCCGGCAGGAGTGGGTTGCCCGATTTGACACCGACGATCTGCTCGAGCCGGATCGATTTGAAAGGCAATTGACCTATCTAACCGAGCACCCGGATGTGGACATCCTTGGAGGCTGGATTCGTGAGTTCGAATCGGATCCTGAGCTGGAAGCAGGAAGGGTCCGCCGCGTGCCCGAAACCCATCAGGCTGTGCTGGCATACGCGCGGCGTCGGAATCCCTTTAACCATATGACGGTGATGTTTCGCCGAGAACTGGCTCTAAATCATGGCGGCTACCAGGGAGAGCGGCTTTACGAAGATTACGCCTTGTGGGTGAGGATGCTTCAAGGAGGCGCTGTGGCGGCAAATATCCCCGGCGTTTTGGTAAAGGCTAGGGCCGGGGAGGGCATGTTTCAGCGGCGAGGCGGGGTGGGCTATGTGCGAAGTGAAGCGGCCGTACAGTGGTCCTTTTACAGGTGTGGATTTATCGGACCATGGCGTCTGGCGCTGAATCTGGCGCAGCGACTACCGGTTAGAATCCTACCCGGCACCGTTCGGCGTTGGATTTACCAGCAGTTTCTGCGTGCCTAGCCGTGAACACACCAGACATTTCGACATGACAACATCCCTACTCGTTACGGGCGGCGCCGGCTACATCGGTTCGCATACGCTGCTCGAACTCATCAAGGCTGGCCACAAGCCTATCGTGCTTGATAACTTCAGCAACAGTTGCGCCGAAGTGCTCAGCAGAGTGGAGGAGTTAAGCGGTTGCGCCATCGATCTGATTGAAGGTGACATCCGGGACGAGGCTGCGGTCGTGCGGGTGTTTGAAGCGCGTCGTCAAGCGAATGAGCCGGTAGCGGGCGTCGTTCACTTCGCGGCATTGAAAGCAGTGGGCGAGTCGGTCGAAAAGCCGATCGACTACTACGACAACAATGTCGGCGGTACGTTGTGCCTGCTGAGGGCAATGGAAAAATGCGATGTCCGCACTCTGGTGTTCAGTTCCTCCGCCACAGTGTATGGCGAGCCCTTGAGCTTGCCCTACACCGAAGATCACCGATTTGCGCCCACCAATCCCTACGGTCATACCAAAGCAATGGTGGAGCAGATTCTGATGGACTGGTGTCGTGCCTCGGATGACCGAAGCGCGGTTGCGTTGCGTTACTTCAATCCGATCGGCGCGCATCCCAGCGGCCGCATAGGTGAGGCGCCGCAGGGGCGTCCGAACAACCTGTTCCCCTTCATTACGCAGGTCGCAGTTGGAAAGCGCGACAAGCTGAGTGTGTTTGGAAATGATTACGAAACGGTCGATGGCACGGGTGTCCGAGACTATTTGCACGTGGTTGACCTCGCCATTGGCCATGTCCTTGCCGTGGCGTATTTGGCTGGCGGCAATCGTGGATTCAAGGGGATCAACCTCGGTACGGGCCGTGGCACAAGCGTATTGGAGCTTGCGCAGACTTTCGAACGTGTCACGGGTCGAAAAGTGCCTTATGAAATTCTGCCGCGCAGATCTGGCGACATCGCTCAAGCATGGGCGGATCCTACTGTGGCTGCCACACTCCTGGGTTGGCGTGCCAGCCGGGACATCGAGGAAATGTGCATCGATGGCTGGCGTTGGCAGAGCCAGAACCCAGACGGATATCAATCGGCCTTGAAAAAGTAGTCGCCTATGCGCATTCTCATCGTCCGCACCTCATCCCTAGGTGATCTCGTGCACATGTTGCCGGCAATATCCGACATTGCCCGCCATGTGCCCGATGCCCAGATCGACTGGATCGCGGAAGAAGCCTTTGCCGACATTCCTGCCTGGCATCCGGCGGTCAATCAGGTCATCAAGGTTGCTCATCGCCGTTGGCGCAAAGCCTGGTGGTCGGCGGAAGTGCGGGCGGAGCGCAGGGCGCTGAAGGAGCGGCTGCGCTCGGTGCAGTACGACATCGTCCTGGACATGCAGGCGCTCCTGAAATCCGCCTGGCTGGTGCGCCAGACCCGTGGCGTACGGCACGGGCTGGACTGGCGCTCGGCGCGCGAGCCGTTGGCGTCGCTGTTCTACAACGTGCGGCACAGGGTGGAATTCTGGCAGCCGGCGGTGATCCGCCAGCGCAAGCTGGCCGCCCTGACGTTCGGCTACCAATACGCCGGTGCGCCCGATTTCGGTCTGCAGGCTTTTGCGCGGCAGGCGACGCAGCCTGCGGCGGACCCGGTGCTGGAAGTCGGCAGCGAGGGTATGAACGTCGGCGAACTGCCGCGCTTGCACCATCTGGATACGGACCGCGGCTACGCTGTGATCATGCCGTCGGCCAGCCGCGACGACAAACTCTGGCCGGAAGAAGACTGGCGCGTCGTGTTCCGCCGCCTGCGCGAGGCCGGCTGCACCCTGAAATTGTTGGCGGGGAACGAGCAGGAGGCCGAGCGGGCCCGCTTGCTGATCGCCGGCATGGATGGGGCTGAGGTGATGCCCCGCATGGACCTGACGGCGGTGGCGCGTTTGCTGGCTGGGTCGCGCCTGATGGTGGGGCTGGACAGCGGTCTGACCCACCTGTCGGCCGCCTTGGGCCGGCCCACCATCGGCATTTACCGTGCCTCCACGCCGGTGCGCACCCCGCTGGTCGGTTCCAGCTACACCGCCAGCCTGGGCGACCGCGGGGCTTCGCCGTCGCGCGAGGCCGTGATGGCGGCGGTGGAGCAGGCCTTGGCCGCCCAGTGACATGAATCGCGGCGTTTACTCGCTGGCGCTCAGGGCTCTATCACCGCTGGTCTGGCTGTGGATGGGCCACCGCGCCCGGCGCGCGGGCGGACAATGGGAAATCTTCTCTTCTGAACGCTTCGGCCACGCCGCGCCTGCCACGGCTACAGCCGCTGCCGCGTCCTGGACCGCACCGGTCTGGGTGCATGCCGTCAGCCTGGGCGAGACGCGCGCCGCACAGCCTCTGCTGCAAGCGTTGCTGGACCGCGGCCTGCCGGTGTTGCTGACGCACATGACGGCCACCGGCCGGGCCGAGGGCGCACGCCAGTACGCGGATGCGATCGCCCGCGGCCAGTTGCGCCAGGCATGGCTGCCTTATGACTTTCCCGGCGCAACCCGCCGTTTCATGGCGGCGTATCGGCCGCGTTGCGGCCTGCTCATCGAACGCGAGATCTGGCCGAACCTGCTGGCGGCCGCGCGCGGCGCTGGCGTGCCCATGGCGTTGGTGAGCGCCCGGTTTTCGGCGTCGTCGCTGCGCCAGGCGGGCAGGATGGGCGGCGTGATGCGTGAAGCGCTGGGCGGGCTTGATTCGGTGCTGGCGCAGACCGCGGAGGACGCGGACCGGCTGGTGCAGGCAGGGGCGCCGCAGCCCGTCGTGACGGGCAATCTGAAATTCGATCTGGTCTTGCCGGCGCCGCAGGTTGCCGCGGGGCAAGCCTGGCGCGAACAGCTGGGCCGGCGTGTGATGGCGGTGGCCAGTACGCGGGAGGGCGAGGATAGCGGTTTCATCGAGGCCATCAAGCGTCACGCCGCGATGCCGGGCGCGCCCTTGTTCCTGTTGATTCCGCGTCATCCGCAGCGCTTTGATGAGGCTGCGCGTCTGTTGTCGGAGGCCGGGCTGCCGTATGTCCGGCGTTCCGAAGGCGTGGCGCCGGGGCCGGGTACGGCGGTGCTGCTGGGCGACACGCTGGGCGAGATGGCGTTCCACTATGCCGCTTCGGATGTGGCGATCGTGGCGGGCAGTTTCGCGCCGCTGGGCGGGCAGAATCTGATCGAGGCCTGTGCGGCGGGCGTGCCGGTCATCGTGGGCCCGCACACCTTCAATTTCAAGCAGGCGGCGGAAGACGCCATCGCGGCGGGAGCGGTGCTGCGCGCGGCCGACGCTGGCCAGGCGGTGGAAGCGGCCATGGCATTGCTGACGGACGAGCCGCGCCGCCAGCGCACGGCTGAGGCGGCGCTGGCATGGTTTCGCATGCATTCGGGAGCCACGGGGCGCACGCTGGACGCGCTGGCGCCTTGGTTGGAGGCAGAAAAGGGGGGGTAGCGCCCGGGTTCCCCGGCGTGTGCGCCGGCTGGGGCTTCAGGGGGCGGCAGCCGCGGTCTTGGGAACCAGGGTCACCGCGCCCGGATTCAGTTCCTGATTGAAGCGGCGCGGGTCGCGGCCTTCGTCCTCGGGACGCACGCCCAGCCAGCCCTGGCCCAGCGCATAAACCCCCAGATTCGCCAGCAGGATGAGGATGAAGAGCACGCGCATGGCCGGGGTCTCCCGTTCAGGCTTGGTCGTCCAGGGTGGCGCGGGCGACCGCGGCCAGGCCGTCCAGGACGGGGTGATCCAGATAGATGGGCACGGGGGCCGCACCTTCGGTGCCGCCCGCGTCCGCCAGCAGGCGTTCGATTTCCTGATGCACTTCGGGCCAACCGCCGCCCGCCGCGTAGATCTGCGGCGTCTGGCCGTAGCGCTGGCGTCCCGCCAGCCATTGGCGCACGACGGCGCCGGCCTGCGCGGCGGCGATGCCGGAGGCAATGGCTTCGTGCGTGTCCGTGGGATAGGCCACGACCTGGCCGTTGGCGATGGGCAGGTTGGCGGTGCCGTGGGCCAGCGCGCTGCGCATCATGGCCGGGCCTGGCAGGATCAGGCCGCCGGCAAAGACGTTGTCGGGGCCGACGGTGTCGATGGTGGTGGCGGTGCCGAAGCTGGCCAGCACGAAGGGCGGGTGCGCGCCAGGCAGGCGCGACAGCACGCCCAGCAGTGAGGCCCAGCGGTCGGCGCCCAGCTGCGTGGGCGTCTTGTAGCTGTTGACCAACCCCAGCGTGGTTGCTTGCGACGGCGACCAGGTCACCGTGCAGCCATGTTTTTGCAGGATGGCGGCGATGGCCGCGCCGCGGGCCTCGCCGGCGACGTTCACGCCCAGCGCGCGCAAGGGGCGGCGCGGCAAGGCGGACAGCCAGCGGTCCAGGGCGTCCAGGTCCAGCCCGTCGAAGGCGACCGCCGCGGGTTCGCGCGGCGTGTCGGGGTTGCTGGCGTCCAGCCAACCCACCTTGAGACGGCTGTTGCCGGAGTCGATGAGAATAATCATGCTTGGCGTCGAATCGAGATTTCACCGACCAGGATCGGTTGGGTGCCCTCGGGGGTTTGCACCAGCAGGCGGCCTTGTTCGTCCACGCCGCAGGCGGTGCCGCCTAGAAGAATAGCGCCCTTGTCCAGCACGTTGACCTTGCGGCCGGCCAAAGCGTCCACCTGGTCGAAACGCGGCCTGAAGGCGCCAAAGCCTTCGCGCTCCAGGGTCTGGACCGCTTCCAGCCAGGCCATGGCGCTGGCGCAGACCAGGTCGGCGGCGGAGGCCTGGCGGGCGGCGACTGCCTGCACCTGGCTCCAGTCGGCGACTTCGCGTTCCAGCGCCAGCGACAGCCGGGCGGCGTCGGTCAGGTTCACGCCCATGCCGATGACGACCGTATGGCCCGCCTCGCTGCCGCCGGGGTTGCGGGTGGTCTCGACCAGTACGCCTGCCAGCTTGGCGTCGTGCCACTGCACGTCGTTGGGCCACTTCATGCACAGCCCGGCGGCTTGCGGGCCGGCGACGGTGCGCAGAGCTTCGCAGGCGGCGATGCCGGCTAGCGGCGACAGGGCGGGCAGTTGCGCGGGCGGCAGGTGCACGTCGAAGGCACAGGAGAACATCAGCGTGGAGCCCGTGCGGTTCTGCCACGGACGGCCGGCGCGGCCGCGGCCGGTTTCCTGCAGGTGCGTGCCCAGCAGCCAGGGTTTGCCGCCGCTGCCTGCGCGAGCGCGGGCCAGGAGGTCGGCATTGGTCGATCCGGTGCTACCGATCCAGGAGATGTCCTGGAAGGCGGGCAGGCGCGTGCTGAGCGTGCGGGCCAGGGTTTCCGGCGCGGGCAGGTCGATGGGGCTGGCTTGAGCGGACATGGCGGCGATTGTAGGGCACGCGGCCCGCGCTCGCGGTCTGCCGGCGCCAGCGTTTATGATTGGCGATACATTTTGCATCGGTATTCTGTCTTCATGCCGCATTCCGCTTCGTCCGCACCTGCCGCCGCCGCGCCCTTCCGTTTCGAAGGAGGCGTGTGCCATGTGGCCGGCGACTGGAGCGTGCTGGCGCTGGCAGAGCCTGGAGAGGTCCAACGCCGCCGCGAGGCGCTGGCCTGCGCCACCGATGGCGGCGCGCGCTGGGACCTGCACGGCATCGGCCGGCTGGACACGATAGGCGCGCTGCTGATCTGGGAAGCCTGGGGCCACAGGCTGCCCGAGCGCGTGCGCTGGTCCGCCGGCCAGCAGGACGTTTTCAACGCGCTGGCCCTGAACAAGGGCGAGACCCCGGCCGCCGCGCCCAAGCGCGACCCATTGAGTTGGCTGCGTGCGATGGGCGAGGCGATCTTCCAGGCTATCGACAATGGCCGCGCCTTGCTCATCATGTTGGGGCAACTGGTCCTGGACCTGGGTGGCATGCTGCTGCGCCCGCGGCTGGGGCCGTGGCGCGAAATTTCGGCGCAGGTGTACCGCACCGGCGCTCAGGCGCTGGGCATCACGGCGCTGGTCGGGTTCCTGATCGGCGTGGTGCTGTCCTACCTGTCGGCGCAGCAGCTGCAGATGTTCGGCGCCGACCGTTTCATCGTGCGCCTGCTGGGCGTATCCATCGTGCGCGAACTGGGGCCGGTGCTGGCCGCCATCCTGGTGGCGGGCCGTTCGGGCTCGGCCATCACGGCGCAGATCGGCGTGATGCGGGTGACGCAGGAACTCGATGCGATGCTGGTCATGGGCATTTCGCATGGGCAGCGCCTGATCCTGCCGCGGGTGGTGGCGCTGGCTGTGACCATGCCGTTATTGGTGCTATGGACGGACGCCATGGCGCTGTTGGGCGGCATGCTCGCCGCGCAGATGCAGCTGGGCGTGTCGGCGCAATGGTTCCTGCAGTCGCTGCCGGACGCGATTTCGCTGACCAACTACTGGATCGGCATCCTCAAGGGCGTGACCTTCGGCGTGCTGATCGCGCTGATCGCCTGCCATTTCGGGCTGCGCATCCAGCCCAACACGGAAAGCCTGGGTCGCGGCACCACCACGTCGGTGGTCACCTCGATTACCGGCGTGATCCTGCTGGACGCGCTGTATGCCGTGATTTTCAGCTCGGTGGGCATCTGATGAACAGCGCCGCCCAGCACAAGCTTTTCACCGAGGATGGCGTTACGGTAGAACCCGTCATCACCGTGCGCGGGCTGCGCACGGCGTTTGGCGACCACGTGGTGCACGACAATCTGGACCTGACCGTCTTCCCCGGCGAGATCCTGGTGCTGGTGGGCGGCTCGGGCACGGGCAAGACGGTGCTGCTGCGGCAGATTATCGGGTTGGACCGGCCGGCCGCGGGCACGGTGCGGGTACTGGGCCATTCGCTGTTCGAACTGACGGCGGCTGAACGCCGGCGGCTGTCCTATCGCTGGGGCATGCTGTTCCAGGCGGGGGCGTTGTTCTCCGCGCTGTCGGTGTTCGACAATGTGGCCTTGCCGCTGCGCGAACTGCGCACCGTGCCGGAAGACCTGGTGCGCGATGTCGTCATGTGCCGGCTGGCGATGGTGGGCCTGTCGGCGCGCGATGCCGACAAGCGGCCGTCGGACCTGTCTGGCGGCATGGTCAAGCGCGTGGCGCTGGCGCGTGCGCTGTCGCTGGATCCGGAATTGCTGTTCCTGGACGAACCCACGGCTGGCCTGGACCCGCTGCGCTCCGACGAGTTCGTGGACCTGGTGCGCAGCCTGCACCGGCAATTGGGATTCACCGTCGTCATGGTGACGCACGACCTGGACACGCTGCTGGCGCTGGCCACGCGCGTCGCCGTGCTGGCGGACAAACGGGTGATCGTGTGCGACACGGTGCCGGAAGTATTGAAGGTCGATCACCCGTTCATTCACACGTTCTTCCTGGGCGAGCGCGGCCTGCGCGCGCTGGGGGATCTGGCGCCGAAGGGATTGCATCATGGAAAACCGTAGTCATGCGCTCATGGCCGGCATCTTCACGCTGGCCTTGCTGGCCGCAGCCGCCTTGGTGGCCATCTGGATCGGACGCGACCGGACTCAGCTGCAGCCATACGAAATCATCTCCGCGACCGCCGTCAGCGGCCTGAACCCGCAGTCCACGGTGCGCTATCAGGGCGTGCCGGTGGGCAAGGTGCAGTCCCTGGCCCTGAACCCGGACAAGCCCGGGCAGGTACGCATCCGCATCGGCGTGGCGCCCAACACGCCGATCACCGAGTCCACCTGGGCCGAACTGGGCGTGCAGGGCGTGACCGGCATTTCCAACGTGGAGCTGCGCGATGACGGCACCTCGATGAAGCGGCTGGCGTCGTCGGCCGCGCATCCGGCAGCCATTCCGCTGCGCCCCGGTTTTCTCGACCGCATCGAGCAGCGCGGCGGCAAGCTGATCTCCAACGTCGAGGAGGTCACCGAGCAGCTGCGGCGCGTGCTCAGCGAGCAGAACGTGCAGGCGCTCACCGCCAGCCTGCAGAACGCCAACGACATCACCCAGTCGCTCAGGGGGGCCAGCCAGGATCTGGCGCCTACGCTGGCCAAGCTCGGTCCCCTGATCGATTCGCTGGACAAGACCTCGCGCCAGGCCGACCGCGCCGCGCGGGAAGTCGGCGACCTGGCGGCGCAGGCCCGCCAGTCGCTGGCCCGCCTGAACGCGCCGGATGGTCCCCTGTCCGCCGCCACCAGCAGCCTCAACGACATCGCCCTGGCCGCCGCGCGGCTGGATGGCGAGACCCTGCCCGCCATCACCAGCATGGCCACCAACGTCAGCGCGGCCGCGCGCGGCGCCACCGTTACTCTGCGCCGTGTGGACAACACGCCGCAATCGTTCCTGTTCGGCCCGGCGCCCCGCGAGCCCGGGCCCGGCGAGGCCGGTTTTGCAGGCTTCGGGAGATCGCCCAAATGATGAAGATGCGTAGCGCCGTTCTAATCCTGACGCTGGCCCTGGCCGGTTGCGGCATCGGCCGCGTGGCAGCCCCGCCTTCGGTATTCGACCTGGGCCTGGACTCCCGGCCCACGCCGGCCTTGCCCGCGCGCGCGCCGCTTGCGCTGGTCTTCCAGGCCGTGCCCAGCCTGTCCGACACGGGGGTGATCTGGCGCGTGGGAGACAGCGCCGCGCCCAAGGCCTATGCCAGTTACCGCTGGGCCTCGCCGCCGGCGGACCTGGTGCGTCAGCGTCTCACGGAGCGCCTGTCGCGCCAGGGGCCGGTGCTGGACGAGCGCGTCACCCTGCAGACGCCGCAATTGCAGGTGTCGTTGTCCCAGTTCGAACAGGTATTCGCGGCCGACGGCCAGTCCAGCGAAGGCCGCGTGCTGCTGCAGGCGGTCTTGC
Organism: Achromobacter sp. ACM02; assembly: GCF_014851605.1. NCBI lineage: Bacteria > Pseudomonadati > Pseudomonadota > Betaproteobacteria > Burkholderiales > Alcaligenaceae > Achromobacter > Achromobacter sp. ACM02. The sequence goes on along the minus strand of NZ_JACUZY010000006.1, from coordinate 348,049 downwards.
TCAGCGGCCGCAGCGTGGTGGGCCAGACGCGCATCGAGGCCCGCGCGCCCGCGCCCACGCAGGACGCGCAGGGCGGAGTCGCGGCATTGCGTCAGGCGACGGACGATGCCGCGGACCAATTGGCGCAGTGGCTTGCCACGACGCCCAAGCCCGCCGCCAGGCCGGGCGGTTAAGATCGCTGTTTTTCCCGCATCCTGAGTCACGCCATGTCCGCACGCACTGAAACCCACGCCTTCAACGGAGCCGCCGGCCGCATCGATTGCGCCGTGGACTGGCCCGCGGGTACGCCGCGAGGCTGGGCGCTGGTTCTGCATCCGCACCCGCTGCAGGGCGGCGCGCGCGAGAACAAGGTGGTCACGACCCTGTCGCGCGCCTGCGTGCAGCATGGCCTGGTCGCGGTGCGGCCCAACTTCCGCGGCGTCGGGCAGTCCGAGGGCGTCTTCGACAAATCCGTGGGCGAAACCCAGGACATGCTGGCGGTCGTGGCGCAGATGCGCGAGCTGCACCCGGAACTGGCCCGGGCGCCGTGGGTACTGGCTGGTTTTTCGTTCGGCACTGCCGTCGCCGCGCAGACCTATGCCGCCCTCGCCGAGCAGGGCGACACGGTACTGCCCTCCGCCCTGATGCTGATGGGCCCCGCCGTGAATCGCTTCCAGTCGCACGAAGTGCAGGTGCCGGACGATACGCTGATGGTGCACGGCGAGGAAGACGAAGTCGTGCCGCTGTCCGAAGCCATGGACTGGGCGCGCCCGCGTTCCATCCCCGTGGTGGTGGTGCCGGGCGCATCGCACTTCTTCCACGGCAAGCTCCTGGTGCTGCGCCAGTTGGTGCAGGCGCGGCTGAAGGTTGCGCTGGACTAAAACCGGGGGCGCCGCTTGCGCGGCGCAGCAGGTTCAGCCCGGCCAGCGCGAGCCGCGGATCACGCTGCAAAAATTGCCGGGCCTGAAGGCCGGTTCCTTGTCGGCGATGACATTGGCCTTGACGTTGCCGAAGGTCGTCTGCGGCTTGTGTTTGATGCCGTCGTAGAACGCCTGGATGATTTCTTCCTTGAAGCCTGGCCCGCGTGGATGCGCAGCGACCACGGCTTCGCGCTGGGTGTCGCTGTAGTCGCCGTAGGTCAGGCCCAGCACGTCCATTTCCACGCCCGCCGTCACCAGCGCGACCACCGGATGCATGAATTCGGGAATGCCGGGCGTCGTGTGCAGCGCAATGGCGGTCCACACCAGATCGATGTCCTGTTGGGCGATGCCGCGGCTGCCAAGGAAATCGCGCGCCGCGTTGGCGCCGTCTACTTCGAAGCGGCAGCAGTCGCTGCTGTGCTGATGCGTCAGGCCCATGTCGTGGAACATGCAGCCGCAATAGAGCAATTCCGGGTCGAACTTCAGTCCGCGCCGCTTGCCGGCAAGCGCGCCGAAGTAGTAGACCCGGCTGGAGTGGTGGAACAGCAGCGGCGTGGCGGTGTCGCGCACCAATTCCGTGATTTCGCGGGCGAGCTTGCTGTCGGGAATCTGAATGCCGTCGATGGCAGGGTTCATGGCGGGAGTCCTTGCGTGGGGTGGGGGTTCGATAAATTCTCCCGCCGCACTAGAATGGCTTCAATTGTCGTAATACGCCAGATTCCGCCAAAACATGCGATTTCCCGACGCCTGCCGTCCAGGCGCGATGCCATGACCAAGACCATAGCCATTCTTGCGCTGCCCGGCGTCCAGATGCTGGATGTCTCCGGCCCCCTGGACGTATTCGCCCAGGCCAATGCCGAACTTGGACGCGAGCTATATGCGCTGCGCGTGGTGGGCTATGAGGCCGGGCCCATCCGCTGTTCGTCGGGCGCGCGCCTGCTGCCCGACCTGGCGGTGGGCGATCCGATCGCGCGTCTCGATACCCTGTTGGTCGCCGGCACGCCGCAGGCCGCCAGCGCAATGCTCAGCAGTTCCGCCTTGCGCTGGCTGCGCGTGACGGCCCGGGGCGCCCGGCGCTATGGCTCCGTCTGCACTGGCGCGTTCATGCTGGCCGCAGCCGGCCTGCTGGATGGCCGGCGCGTGACGACCCATTGGAATGCGGCTGCGCAATTGCGCCTGGCCTATCCCAAGGTGACCGTCGAGGAAGACGCCCTGCATGTGCGCGACGGCAAGGTGCGCACCTCCGCTGGCGTCACGGCCGGACTGGATCTGGCGCTGTCGCTGGTGGAGGAGGATCTGGGCCGGGAGGTGGCCGCCAACGTGGCTGCCCAGCTGGTGATGTTCTTCAAGCGGCCCGGCGGCCAACTGCAGTTCAGCCGCAGGGGGCAGGCCGGTCCGGTCGGGCGCTCGGCCCTGCAAGAAGTCCAGCGCTGGGTCGCCGGCAATCCCGGGCTGCCGTTGTCGGTGGACGCGCTGGCCGAGCACGCCGGCCTGAGTCCCCGGCATTTTGCGCGGCTGTTCCATGCCGAGGTCGGCGTCACGCCGGCCGCGTGGGTGGAGATGACGCGCATCGCTGCGGCCCGCGCGCTGCTGGAGGCGGGCGCCGCCACGCCCAAGCAGGCGGCCGCGCAATGCGGCTTTGCCAACGTCGACACCTTGCGTCGCGCCTTCGTCAAGCACGTGGGGGTTTCTCCGGCCGTGTACCGCCGGCATCACGGCGGCGGTACGGATTGATCCGTTGCCACATCCCGAGGGCGGCAGGTTGCATCAAGTTGCATGTTTTAAATGCGCGGGAACCCCAGGCGGGCCGGACGGGTCTGATCGACTGCCTATAATTGTCAGCCACTTGCCCCGCGCCGGCGGGCGTCATTACTGGACCCACGTTGCCGATGAAGAATTTGCCTTACTCCGCTCACTCCCCCGTTGTCTTTACCCGTCGCCTGCTGTCAGGCGCGGTGCTGTCAGCCATGCTGGCGGCTTCGATGCCGGTCTGGGCGCAGCAGGCTCCCGCCGCGGCGCCCGCCGCAGCCGCCGGCGCCGCGGCCCCGGCGCCGAATGCTTCGGCGGTGGTGCCCGTGGGCGACGTCTCGGCCGTGCCGGCCCCCACGATCGCGGCCAAGGCCTGGATCGTGATGGACGTGAACAGCGGCCAGACCCTGGCCGCTTCCAACCCGGACATGAAGGTGGAACCGGCATCGCTCACCAAGATCATGACGGCCTATGTCGTGTTCAACGCGCTGGACGAAAAGCGCCTGACGCTGGAGCAGACCGTGCCGGTGTCCGAGCGCGCCTGGCGCACGGGCGGTTCGCGCATGTTCATCGAACCGCGCAAGCCGGTAACGGTCGACGAACTCAACCAGGGCATGATCGTGCAGTCCGGCAACGACGCCTCCGTGGCCCTGGCCGAGGCCGTGGGCGGCAGCGAGGCTTCGTTCGCTTCGCTGATGAACCAGGAAGCCGAACGCCTGGGCATGCGCAACACGCACTTCATGAACGCCACGGGTCTGCCCGATCCGCAGCATATGACGTCCACGCGCGATCTGGCGATCCTGTCGTCGCACCTGATCACGGATCATCCGGACCACTTCCACTACTACAAGCAGAAGAGCTACACCTACAACAAGATCACCCAGCCCAACCGCAACCGCCTGCTGTGGGCCGACCCGTCGGTGGACGGCATGAAGACCGGCCACACCGATTCGGCCGGCTATTGCCTGGTGTCGACCGCGGTACGCGGCGACCGTCGCATCCTGGTGGTCGTGGTGGGCACGGACAGCGAAGCCACGCGCGCCGAGGAAAGCCTGAAGCTTCTGAACTGGAGCTTCCAGAACTTCGATACCGTGAAGCTGTTCGACAAGAGCCAGCCCGGCATCGATGCGCGCGTCTGGGAAGGCACGGTTGAAAACGTCAAGCTGGGCCCGCCCAACCCCGTGTCGATCGCGGTGCCGCGCGGCAAGGCCGGCGACCTGAAGCCGGTGGCGCAGCGCACGGATCCGCTGATCGCCCCGCTGGCCAAGGGCCAGCAGGTCGGCACCCTGCAGTTCACGCTGGACGGCAAGGTGCTGCGCACCGAACCGCTGGTGGTGCAGGACGCGGTCGAACGCGCCGGCTTCTTCGGCCGCATGGTCGATACCGTCAAGCGCTGGTTCGAGTAATTCCGCCGCGCCGCGGGCGCTATCGCGGGTGTAAGCTAGCAACGGGCGTTTCGCATGAAACGCCCGTGCTCTATTCACGGGACGGACCGGACGGTTCGTCCCTCTCCATTTCATATTCAGGAGTGCCTCATGATTCCGGGCGTGCCGGGCGAAAGCCAGGTGTATCTCAACGGTGAGTTCCTGCGCGTGGACGAGGCCAAGGTCTCCGTCCTGGACCGCGGCTTCATTTTCGGCGATGGCATCTACGAAGTCGTCCCCGTGTACCAAGGCAATGCGTTCCGCATGGCCGAACACCTCAACCGCCTGGACCGCAGCCTGGCTGCCTTGCGGATCGCGCAGCCCTTCGACCGCGCGGGCTGGATCGACCTGATCCAGCAATTGCTGGCGCGCACCAACCTTGAAACCTGCATCGTCTACCTGCAGGTGACGCGTGGCGTGGCCAAGCGCGACCACCAGTTCCCCTCGACGCCCGTGGCGCCGACGGTTTTCGGCATGATCTCGGCCTGGGCGCCGCCGCCTGCCGCGCAGCGCGAACGCGGCTTGAGCGCCATCAGCATCCCGGACGAGCGCTGGCTGCATTGCGAGATCAAATCGGTGTCGTTGCTGGGCAACGTGCTGGCCAAGCAGCAGGCCGTTGATGCGCAGGTCGACGAAGTGGTGCAGTTCCGCGACGGCTATCTGACCGAAGGCTCGTCCACCAATATCTGGGTTGTCTCCGGCGGCAAGCTGCTGGCGCCGCCCAAGAACAACCTCATCCTGGAAGGCATCCGCTATGGTCTGATGGGCGAGCTGGCCGCCGAGGCCGGCATCCCGTTCGAGTCGCGCCCGATCTCGCGGCAAGAGGTGGAAGAGGCCGACGAGCTGATGCTGTCCTCGGCCACCAAGGAAGTGCTGGCCATCGTCTCGCTGGACGGCAAGCCGGTGGGCTCGGGCAAGCCCGGCCCTGTTTTTGCACAATTGCGGGCGGGTTATGATGCCCGCATCGCCGCGCTCTGAGTCCGGCGTTACCGGGTGGCTCCCGCGGGGCCGCCCCGGCGGCCTTGCCGGCTGGCGGTTTGCCCCCATATAGACAGGATCTGGCCGCCCCGTGGCAGGCATCCCCGGGTGCAGTATCGAGCCGTGGCCGCGCCCTGGGGGGCAACACCTTATAGGCACATCATGCAACATATCCCGCCCGAAGACTCCCTCATCGAATATCCCAGCGACTTTCCCATCAAGGTCATGGGCAAGCAGCATCCCGAATTCGCGCAGACGCTGACCGAAGTCGTGCTGCAGTTCGATCCCGAGTTCGACGCCGCCACGGTGGAAATGCGGCCCAGCAAGGGCGGCAACTACATGGGCCTGACCTTCACGGTGCGCGCGACCTCGCGCGAGCAGCTGGACGCGCTCTACCGCGCCCTGCACGGTCATCCGATGGTGTCCATCGTCCTCTAGCGCAAGAGCAGGACAGCTGTGATCAAGTGGCTCGCGCGGCCGGCCGACTACCTGTCGGTCTGGCACGACATGCAGGCGTACACCAATCTGCGCGGCGCCGATACGCCTGACGAGATCTGGCTCTGCGAACACGCGCCGGTCTACACCCTGGGGCAGGCAGGCCTGCCCCAGCACGTGCTCAACCCCGGCAACATTCCCATCGTCCATTGCGACCGCGGCGGGCAGGTGACCTACCACGGTCCTGGCCAGGTCATGGCCTATGCGCTGTTCGACCTGCGCCGCGCCGACATCTACGTCAAGGAATACGTCAATCTGCTGGAAGGCGCGGTCATCGACACGCTGGCCCAGATGGGCGTGGCCGACGCCTGCCGCAAGCCCGGCGCGCCGGGCGTCTACGTCCCCGATCCGGACGGGGGCGAGCTGGCCAAGATCGCGGCGCTGGGCATCAAGATCCGCAACGGCCGTGCCTACCATGGCGTGTCGTTGAACGTGCAGATGGACTTGACGCCGTTCCTGGGCATCAATCCCTGCGGCTATGCGGGCCTGCGCACCGTGGACATGGCGGCCTGTGGCGCGCGCCGCGAGCCCACCGAGACGGGCGAGGCGTTGGCGCGCAATCTGGCGCAGGCCTGGGACCGCGCAAGGAACAAGACATGAAGACCTTTAGCGCGGCCGACGTGGCCGCAACCACGCCAGAAGCACTGGCCCGCCTGCGCGAACAAGGGCCGGCCGAGGACTATGCGGCCTGGATCCGCGCGGCGGCCGAACTGGGGCTGATCGAAGCCCAGACCATCTACGGCCAGATGCTGCTGGACGGCGCGGGCGTGGAGCGCGATCCGGAACAGGGGCTGACGTGGTTCAAGCGCGCCGCCCATGCCGATCACCCCATGGCCATCAACATGGTGGGCCGCTGCTACGAGAACGGCTGGGGCGTGCCGCGTGACGACACGGTCGCGGCCTACTGGTTCCGCCTGGCCGCGGACAAGGGTCTGGATTGGGGCATGTACAACTATGCTCACATGCTGCGCAGCGGCCGCGGCAGCGTGGCGCAGGATCCCGCGGCGGCGCTGGCCCTTTACCAAAAGGCGGCAGACGCCGGCCACGTGAAGTCCATCGGCGTCGTCGGCCGCTTTTACGAGGCTGGCGAGGTGGTAGAGCAGGACATGGAACGCGCCTTCGACTGTTATCAACGCTGCGCCGAAGGCGGCGATTTCCGCGGCATGTTCCACCTGGGCCGGCTGCTCTTGCTGCGCGGACGGAAGCAGGACGCCGTGCAATGGCTGGTGCGCGTGCCTGAAACCGCCACGCCTGCGTTTCTGCAGGAAGCCAACACCATGCTGCAGGACAGCGGTTTTCCGGCGTTGTACGAGTAGGAGAGGTGTAGCGCGGCAGGGCAGAGGTAAGCACTCTCGCGCTTTACGCATCCTACGTGCTCAGTCTTTCTTCAAAAACCACTTCTACCGTAATCCGCTCGCCCGTGCCGCATTCGCCATCCAGGCGGTCCAGCAGCAACTGGCCGGCGCGCCGACCCAGGAGGGCGGCGTCGGCGCCCAGGGTGGTCAAGCCCTGCGCCCACTGCGCGGCGCTGCCGTCGTCCGAGTAGCCCAGCACCGCCAGGTCCTGCGGCACGTGCAGGTCGCGGTTGTGGGCTTCCGAGACCGAGGCCGCGACCAGCAGATCGCTCGTGCAGAACACCGCATCGAAGATCGTGTTGGTGGTCAGCAAGCGCAGGAAGGCCATGCGGCCGTCGTTCATGTGCTGCACTTCAGGCTGCACGATGTCCGCTGCCAGTTCCAATCCGAGTGCGGCTGCGCTGCTGATGAAGCCTTCGCGCCGGGCGCGTTCCCACGGGTTGTCGGCGCTGACGCAGGCGACGCGCGCATGGCGCTTGGCGGCCAGGTGCCGCGCCGCCATGCGGCCGGCTTCCGCGTTGTCGACCACCACGGCGCCGTCCAGCGGCTGTGCGGACAGGCTCCAGGTCTCCACGACGGGGATCTCCAGCGCCGCCAGGGCAGCGCGCAAAGCAGGATCGTCCAGTGGGCCGATGGCCAGGACGGCGGCGGGGCGCAGCTCGCCCAGCAGGGGCTGTGACTGGGCCTCATGCCAGGGGCCGGCGGCCAGATAGTAGCCCGCAGGCAGCAGCAATCCGGCGCAGGCCTGGATGGCGCGGGCCGCGGGCGCCCAGTCCAGTCGGGGTGCGATCAGGGCGATGGGGTGGGGCGGGGGCAGGGAAGACATGGGCAAAACCGGCGGATTCGTCAGGCGTGACGATAACCCAGCCCGGCTGCGGCCAAGGAGGTTTGCCGCCCGGGGGACGGGACCCCGCGCGGCGGATCCGGGCGGCGGAGGGTAAAATGCCGTTTTTGTCTCAGACCCGGCGCGCGCTCGCGCCGGTCATGAAGGTGCTCCATGTCTACGCTCGCCGAGTCTCCTGTTCCCTCGAACGAATCCGCCGCTGCGCCCGCGGAAGCGGTCTACGATCCGACGCAAAAGCAGAAATCGCAGGCCAAGACCGCGCGCATCCCGATCAAGATCGTTCCGGCCGAGCGCCTGAAGAAGCCTGAATGGATCCGCGTGAAGGCCGCCGCGCCCGGCTCGCGCTTCTACGACATCAAGCGCATCCTGCGCGAGCACAACCTGCACACGGTGTGCGAGGAAGCGTCCTGCCCGAACATCGGTGAATGCTTCGGCAAGGGCACGGCCACGTTCATGATCATGGGCGACAAGTGCACCCGCCGCTGCCCCTTCTGTGATGTGGGCCACGGCCGCCCGGATCCACTGGACACCAACGAACCCCTGAACCTGGCGCGCACCATCGCCGCGATGAAGCTGTCCTATGTCGTGATCACCTCGGTGGACCGCGACGACCTGCGCGACGGCGGCGCCGGCCACTTCGTGGATTGCATCACGCACATCCGCGAACTGTCGCCCAGCACCCGCATCGAGGTGCTGGTGCCCGATTTCCGCGGCCGCCTGGACCGCGCGCTGACCATCCTCAACGCCGGTCCCCCGGACGTCATGAACCACAACCTGGAAACCGTGCCGCGCCTGTACAAGCAGGCGCGCCCGGGCTCGGACTACATGCACTCGCTGAAACTGCTGGCCGAGTTCAAGAAGCTGCACCCCGAAGTCCCCACCAAGTCCGGCCTGATGCTGGGCCTGGGCGAAACCGACGAGGAAATCCTGCAGGTGATGCGGGATATGCGCGAGCACAACGTGGACATGCTGACGATCGGGCAGTATCTGCAGCCGTCGGAACACCATCTGCCGGTGCTGCGGTACGTGCATCCGGATACTTTCGCCATGTTCGAGCGCGAAGCTTATGCGATGGGGTTCTCGCATGCGGCGGTGGGTGCGATGGTGCGGTCTTCGTACCACGCCGACGAACAGGCGCACGCCGCTGGCGTGAACTGATTCAGCAGGCCGGCGCGTCGGCGAACGGCGCGCCGTTGCGGTCCTTCTCGGACAGCAGGGGCGGTTGCACGCAGGGCCAGGCAATTGCCAGCTGCGGATCGTTCCAACGTATGCAGCGTTCGTGCTGCGGGGCGTAATAGTCCGTGGTCTTGTACAGCACCTCGGCAAACTCGGACAGCGTCAGGAAGCCGTGGGCGAAGCCTTCCGGTATCCACACCTGGCGCCTGTTCTCCGCGCTCAGTAGCGTGCCCACCCATTTCCCGTATGTCGGCGAGCCGCGCCGCAGATCCACCGCTACGTCGAAGATCTCGCCCGCGCACACGCGCACCAGCTTGCCCTGCGCCTGTTCGACCTGATAGTGCAGCCCGCGCAAGACGCCCTGTACCGAACGCGAATGATTGTCCTGCACGAAGCTGGGGCGCAGCCCCGTCGCTGCTTCGAACGCGGCCCGGTTATAGCTCTCGAAGAAAAAGCCGCGTTCGTCGCCCACTACCCTGGGCTCCAGGATCAGCACATCGGGAATGGCTTGAGGGATGGCTTTCATCAAAATACCTTGTCCACCAGGATGCGCATCAGATATTCGCCGTAGCCACTCTTGGCCAGGGGTGCGGCCAGCTTTGCCAGCGCGTCGGCGTTGATCCAGCCTTGGCGGAAGGCGATTTCCTCGGGGCAGGCTACTTTCAGTCCCTGGCGATGTTCCAGCGTGGCGATGAACTGGCCGGCCTCGAGCAATGATTCATGGGTGCCGGTATCCAGCCAGGCGTAGCCGCGGCCCATGATTTCTACGGCCAGCCGGCCCTGTTCCAGGTAGCGCTGGTTGACGTCGGTGATCTCGAGTTCGCCGCGCGCGGACGGCCGGATGCCGTGGGCGATATCAATGACGTCGTTGTCGTAGAAGTACAGCCCGGTCACGGCATAGCTGGAGCGCGGCTGCACAGGCTTTTCCTCGATGGACAGTACCTTGCCGTGCTGGTCGAATTCCGCCACGCCGTAGCGTTCCGCGTCCTGGACATGGTAGGCGAACACAGTAGCGCCTTCCGTGCGCGCGTCGGCCCGTTGCAGCAGTCGGGGCAGTTCATGGCCGTAGAAGATGTTGTCGCCCAACACCAAGGCGCAGGCATCCTGGCCGATGAAGGGCGCGCCGATGAGGAATGCCTGCGCCAGGCCGTCGGGCGCAGGCTGCACCGCATACTCGAGATTCAGCCCCCACTGCGAGCCGTCGCCCAGCAGTTGCTGGAAGCGCGGCGTGTCCTGCGGCGTGGAAATGACCAGGATGTCGCGGATGCCCGCCAGCATTAGCGTGCTTAGCGGGTAGTAGATCATCGGTTTGTCGAAGACCGGCAGCAGTTGTTTGCTGATGGCTAGCGTCGCCGGGTGCAGCCGGGCGCCCGAGCCGCCGGCCAGAACTATGCCTTTGCGCGCCATGCGGGGTCTCCAGGGGTGACGAGTTGATCCAGGGTACGGTCGACCTGTTCGGTCCAGGGCGGCATTTGCCGTTGCAGCGCGCGCGACAGCACGGCGGTGTCCAGCACGGAATTGATTGGCCGTTGCGCAGCGGTGGGATAGTCGCGCGTGGCGACGGCGCGAATCCGCTCGGGAGCCAGCGCCAGGATGGCGCCGCGCGCGGCGGCGCCAGCGACGACGTACTGTGCGTAGCCGTGCCAGCTGGTGGAGCCGGCGGCGGCCAGATGGTAGGTGCCTGCGGGCAACTGGTCCGCGCGGCGGCGCTGGATCGCGAGCGCCGTCAGGTCGGCGATCAGTGTGGCCGACGTCGGCGCGCCATGCTGGTCCGCAACCACGTCCAGGCTTTCCCGTTCCCGCGCCAGGCGCAGCACCGTCGCCAGGAAATTGCCGCCATGCGTGGAGTAGACCCAGCTGGTTCTGAATATCAATGCATCGCAGCCGCTAGCCAGGATGGCGTGTTCGCCTTCGAGCTTGCTGCGGCCGTACACGTTCAGGGGGTTGGGAGCGTCGGTCTCCGTGTAGGGCCGCTCCTGCGTGCCGTCGAATACGTAGTCGGTCGAATAGTGCACCAGCAAGGCGCCGGCCGCACGCGCATGGCGGGCCAGGGTGGCCACCGCGAGCGCATTGACCTGGTGGGCGGTGTCGGGATCACTCTCAGCCTGGTCCACCGCCGTGCAGGCGGCCGCATTCACGATCACGTCAGGCCGGTGGAGCGTCAGAATCGTGAGCAGCGCATCCTGGTCGCGCAGGTCGGCGTCGCCGCGGCCCAGCGCCACGACCTCTCCCAAGGGGAGCAGGGCGCGGCACAGTTCCCGGCCGACCTGGCCGTCCTTGCCCAGCAATAAGATCTTCACGCGGCCCTTGCTAAGTCTCGTAGCGTTTTTTGGCCCAGTCGCGATACGCGCCACTGGCGACGTTCGCCACCCATTGGGGGTGGCCCAGGTACCAGAGTACCGTTTTTCGAATGCCGGTTTCGAATGTTTCGGCGGGCGTCCAGCCCAGCTCGCGCCGCAGGCGGCCGGCATCGACCGCATAGCGGCGGTCATGGCCAGGCCGGTCGGTGACATGCTTGATCTGGGCTGAATAGGGCTGCCCGTCGGCCCTGGGGCTGAGTTCATCGAGCAGCGCGCAGACGTGGCGCACCACGTCGAGGTTGGTTTTTTCGTTCCAACCGCCCACGTTGTAGGTCGCGCCCGGTTGCCCGGCCTCCAGGATCTTGCGGATCGCATCGCAATGGTCCGCCACATACAGCCAGTCGCGGATCTGCTTGCCGTCGCCATAGATCGGCAGGGACTTGCCGGCGAGCGCGTTGCGGATGACCAGCGGGATCAGCTTTTCCGGGAACTGGTAGGGGCCGTAGTTATTGGCGCAGTTCGAGGTCAGTACCGGCAGGCCGTAGGTGGTGTGGAATGCCCGCACCAGATGGTCGCTGGCGGCTTTGCTGGCGGAATAGGGACTGTTGGGCGCGTAGGGAGTCGTTTCCGTGAACGCGGGGTCGGTGTTTCCCAGTGTGCCGTAGACCTCGTCGGTGGACACATGCACGAAGCGCAGGCGCGCCTGCTCGCCTGCCGGCAGGCCGGTCCAGTAGTCACGCACCGCCGTCAGCAGGCGGGACGTGCCCACGATGTTGGCCTGGATGAAGGGCTCGGGATCGGCGATTGAGCGGTCGACGTGGGTTTCGGCAGCGAAATTGATCACGGCCCGCGGTTTATGGGCACGCAACAGGCGCGCAACCGCCTCCTGATTGCCGATATCTCCCTGCACCAAGGTGTGCCTGGGATCGCCGCGCAGCGGCGCCAGATTGTCGGGGTTGCCGGCGTAGGTGAGCTTGTCCAGCGTAACGACGGGTTCGTCGCTGCGGGCAAGCCAATCCAAGACGAAATTGGAACCGATGAAACCGGCTCCTCCGGTGACCACAATACTCATTTCTTCAAATCCTCAGGTCCCTGCGGCGCCAGGCGCGGCAGGGCCGCGAGACTACTTGCGCGCCTGGGCGCCCGCCCAGAACGTGTCTTTCTGTCCCGCATGCTGGTTTATACAACGCGCCAGCACGAACATCAGATCCGACAGCCGGTTCAGATACTGCCGCACGGGCGGGTTCACCGGTTCGACCCGGGCCAGCGCCACCACGGCCCGCTCGGCCCGGCGGCAGACCGTGCGCGCCACGTGCGCCTGCGCCGAACCGCGCGAACCGCCGGGCAGGATGAATTCGCGCAGGGGCGGCAGCGCCGCGTTGTAGTGGGCCAGGCGCGCGTCCAGGCGGGCGATGTGGTCGTCCGTGAGCGCGGTATGGCCAGGGATGCAGAGTTCCGCGCCCATGTCGAACAGGTCGTGCTGGATGGCCAGCAGATCCGCGGATATCTCGGCGGGCAGGTCTTCGGTCAGCAGTACGCCGATCACGCTGTTCAGTTCGTCGACGTCGCCGATGGCCGCGATGCGCGGGGCGTCTTTGGGCGTGCGTGATCCGTCCCCCAGGCCCGTGGTGCCGCCGTCTCCCGTGCGGGTGGCGATGACGGATAAGCGATTGGCCATGGGAGCTCCTGAAATGAGTGACGAAAGGTATGGGTTTTGCGTCCAGCCATGAAACATGGAGGCGCGCGTCGCGGGTTCCGCAATCAACTGTCAGAATTGTTGCGTCCGGGCGAGGGAACTGTTGCACAAGGGCGGTATCCTAGCACTGTGGAAAGCGGGGACGCCGGTTCCGTGCTTTCCCTGCAATCGGAGGATATCTGCATGATTTTTGACCGCAAGTATGCAATACCCATGGCCGCCGCGGCAGCCGTGGCCGTCGTCACGCTGGCCGCGCCGCTGGCGTTCGCGCAGCAGGCCGATGCCAGCGGGGAAGTGCGGCGGGTGGACCCCGCGGGCGGCAAGGTCACGATCAAGCACGACGCCATCAAGGCGCTGGACCTGCCCGCGATGACGCTGGTCTATGAAGCGGATCCGGCGCTGCTGGCCAAGATCAAGGCGGGCGACAAGGTGCGCTTCACGGTGGTCCGCAAGGACGGCAAGTACATCGTGACGGCGATCAGCAACTAGCGTCGCCGGGATGGCGCCGCGCGCACGCCGGGCGGCGCAGCGGGCCTGCCGGTCAAAAGAAAACGCCGTGCGCAGCGCTAGGCTGCGGACGGCGTTTTGCTGGGGGCGCGCAAGGCGCGCCCGCGGTTTACAGCACGTAGCGCGCCAGATCCTGGCTGCTGGCGGCTTCGGCCAACTGCGCGTTGACGTAGGCGGCGTCGATCTTCACATGCTTGTCGCTGCTGGAGGTCGCGTCGAAGGACAGTTCGTCCAGCAGTTTCTCCATTACCGTATACAGGCGGCGGGCGCCGATGTTCTCGGTGGTTTCGTTGACCTCGTAGGCGAGCTCCGCCAGGCGGCGCACGCCTTCTTCCGTGAACTCCAGCTGCAGGTCCTCGGTGGCCATCAGCGCCGTGTACTGCTTGGTCAGCGAGGCGTCCGTGTCGGACAAGATGCGCACGAAGTCCTCGGCGGTCAGCGATTCCAGTTCGACGCGGATCGGGAAACGGCCCTGCAGTTCAGGGATCAGGTCCGAAGGGCGCGACAGGTGGAAGGCGCCAGACGCGATGAACAGGATGTGGTCGGTGCGGACCATGCCGTAGCGCGTGTTGACGGTGGTGCCTTCGACCAGCGGCAGCAGGTCGCGCTGCACGCCCTGGCGCGAGACGTCCGCGCCGCCGGATTCCTGGCGGGCCGCGATCTTGTCGATCTCGTCCAGGAAGACGATGCCGTTCTGCTCGACGTTGTTGATCGCCACGGTGCGCAGGTCTTCTTCGTTGACGCGCTTGGCGGCTTCTTCGTCGACGATCAGCTTGAAGGCTTCGCGCACCTTCATCTTCTTGGGCTTCTTCTTGTCGCGGGCCATGCCGGCGAACATGCCGCGCAGCTGCTCGGCCATTTCTTCCATGCCGGGGGGCGTCATGACGTCCATTTGCGGCACGGCCTGGGCGACTTCGATTTCGATTTCCAGGTCATCGATCTTGCCTTCGCGCAGGCGCTTGCGGAAGGTCTGGCGGGCGCTGTTGTCTTCGCCGCGTTCCGGCTCGCCGGAGGCGCCGCGCGGGGGCGGCACCAGGGCGTCCAGGATGCGGTCTTCGGCGGCGTCTTCTGCCTGGGTGCGCACGCGGCGCATTTCCAGTTCGCGGGTCTGCTTGATCGAGTATTCGGTCAGGTCGCGGATGATGGTGTCGACGTCGCGGCCCACATAGCCCACTTCGGTGAACTTGGTGGCTTCGATCTTGATGAAGGGCGCGTTGGCCAGCTTGGCCAGGCGGCGCGCGATTTCGGTCTTGCCCACGCCGGTGGGGCCGATCATGAGGATGTTCTTGGGGTGGATCTCGTGGCGCAGGGGTTCGGCGACCTGCTGGCGGCGCCAGCGGTTGCGCAGCGCCACGGCCACGGCGCGCTTGGCGCGGTTCTGGCCGACGATGTACTTGTCGAGTTCGGAGACGATCTCTCCGGGCGTCATGTTGGATGCGGACATGAGGGCGGATCCTTGAAGCTAGGGCGGGCTGGGGTGGCGGCCGCGGCGCGACAGGCGCGCCGCGTGGCGGGCGTCAGTCGCCCAGCGTTTCGATGACGTGGTTCTGGTTGGTGTAGATGCAGAGGTCGCCGGCGATTTCCAGCGATTGCTTGACGACGGCTTCCGGCGAAAGCTCGGTGTTGCGCAGCAGCGCCAGCGCGGCCGACTGCGCATAGGCGCCGCCAGAGCCGATGGCCGCCAGGCCGTGTTCCGGCTCGAGCACGTCGCCGTTGCCAGTCAACACCAGCGTGTGCTCGGCGTCGGCCACGATCAGCATGGCTTCCAGGCGGCGCAGGACGCGGTCGGTGCGCCAGTCGCGGGTCAGTTCGACCGCGGCGCGCATCAGGTTGCCCTGGTGTTTTTCCAGCTTGGCCTCGAAGCGTTCCTGCAGGGTGAACGCGTCGGCGGTGGCGCCGGCAAAGCCGGCCAGAATCTTGTCGTGGTACAGGCGGCGGATCTTGCGGGCGGTGCCCTTGATGACGATGTTGCCCAGGGTGACCTGGCCATCGCCGCCCAGTGCGACGCGGTTGCCGCGGCGCACGCACACGATGGTGGTGGCGTGAAATTGTTCCATGCGTTCCTTCCTATGAAGGGATTAGCTGGGGGCGGTTCTGGGGAAATCAAGGCGGGACGGTTGCGTCCCCTTTGCGTGCCGGCCCAAGAAAAAAGGCCATGCTGGAAACCAGCATAGCCTTTCAGCGTAGGGCTTGAATACGGGACGGATCAGTCGCCGTAGAGCTTCTGGCGCATCTCGCGGCGTTCCTGCGCTTCGAGCGACAGGGTGGCCGTGGGGCGGGCCAAGAGGCGCGGGATGCCGATGGGTTCGCCGGTTTCCTCACACCAGCCGTATTCGCCGCTGTCGATGCGGGCGATGGACTGTTGCACCTTTTTCAGCAGCTTGCGCTCGCGGTCGCGGGTGCGCAGCTCCAGGGCGTGTTCTTCCTCGATCGTGGCGCGGTCGGCGGGATCGGGCACGAACTGCGTTTCGCGCAGGTGCTCGGTGGTTTCGCCGGCGTTGGCCAGGATGTCCTGCTCGAGTTGTTTGAGCCGTTCCTTGAAGAAAGCCAGCTGGCGTTCGTTCATATAGTCGGACTCGGGCATGGCCAGCAATTCCTTCTCGCTGGGCAGATCAATCGCCGTATCGCTCGTCGACTTGCTTGATTTCTTGGTTGCTGCCTTGGTAGCCATGAAAACACTCCACTATGAATCGATCCTGGCGCGGGCGTTCATTCCCGGTCCGTATTACTTGTTGCCTACGCTATTCGTACCTCACAGTACTGCCTTCGTCGCATCACGTCACGTCAGGAAGGGGGATTACCCCGCCAGGCACTGCTCCAAGCCCCGGGTGAAAATCTCCTGGGGCAGCTTACGGCCGATGAAAACCATCTTGGTGGACGGTTTTTCGGCTGCGGTCCACGGCTTGCCGGGTTCGGCGCCCATCATCATGTGCACACCCTGGAACAACATGCGGCGGTTGATGCCCTTCATGTACAGGATGCCCTTGTAGCGCATCAGGTCGGGACCATAGACCTGCACCACGCCGCCCAGGAATTCCTCAAGGCGCGCGGGATCGAACGGCTTGTTGGAACGGAACACGAACGCGCCGATTTCGTCGTCGTGCTGGTGGTGGTGATGATGGTGGGCATGATTGCAATGCGCCCCGCAGTCGCCTTCGTGATCATGGTCATGATCGTGGCCATGGTCATGCCCATGGTCGTGATCGTGGCCGTGGTCATGGGCGGCGTCGGGGTGCTCATCGGCCAGGAAATCCGGGTCGATGTCCAGAATGGAATTCAGGTTGAAGCCGCTGATGTCGATGATGGACTTCAGGTCGACTTCGCCGAAGTTGACCGGCGTGATCGGCGCGCGCGGGTTCATGTGAACCAGGCGGTGGCGCAGCGCTTCGTAGTCGACTTCGTTGACCAGGTCGCGCTTGGAGATCAGGATGCGGTCGGCGAAACCGACTTGCTTCTGGGCTTCGGGCTGGGCGTCAAGGGTGGCCATGCCGTGCTTGGCGTCGACCACCGTGACCACCGCGTCCAGGCGGTAGTACTCGGCAATGTCGTCATCCATGAAGAACGTCTGGCAGACGGGGCCGGGGTTGGCCATGCCGGTCGTTTCGATGATGACGCGTTCGAAAGACAGTTCGCCGGCTTCGCGCTTGGCGCGCAGTTCGCCCAGCGTGCGCATCAGGTCGCCGCGCACCGTGCAGCAGACGCAACCGTTGGACAGCTCGATGATTTCTTCGTCGCGGTCCTGCACCAGCAGGTCGTTGTCGATGCTTTCCGGCCCGAACTCGTTTTCGATGACCGCCACGCGGCGGCCATGGTATTCGGTCAGGATGCGTTTGAGCAGGGTGGTCTTGCCCGCACCGAGAAAGCCGGTGAGGATGGTGACGGGAACCATTTTGTCCAAACTGCGCGGGGTGTTCATGGCGAAGCTGCTAGCGTGAAGTCAAGGCGTTAAACAGGAACTCTCGGCGGGGATCGCAACCCTGTCTTGCAACGCCGTCTTGCGACGTTTGGACGGGGTTTCCCAGTCTTTGCCGGAGGGTGTTTGCCGCAGGCTGCGTGGGCCGCCTGCAGCGGCCGGACGCAGGATTACAGCACAGTCGGGGGCAGGGGGCAAACCCAGGGTCAACCCTGGGGCCGTAGCCATCCAGATGGCGTCCGTACGCCGTCAAGTATCGGGCGATACCACTATTTGGGGGCGGTTTGTCCGATTTCAAGAGCGCGATGCGCGCATCCGGATGAAACGGCCTGTACGGGCTTGCTGCCGATGGCGGAGAACCACGGGCGGGCTGCCCGCCAGCACTAGTTCTTAATGATGGTGGTGGCCGTGGCCGGCGTCCGCGGCGGGCTGCTTCTGCTGGCATTGGGGGCACAGCGCGCGGATTTCGGTTTCGTGGGTGGCCAGGGCATAGCCGGTCTGGGCGACGCGTTCGGCCAGTTGGCGGCTCATGGCGGGGTCGGACACTTCCGCGACTGCGCCGCAGCCCGTACAGACGACCAGCAGGTCGTGGGGCGCGCCGCCCGCGTCGTGGCAGGCGCTCCAGGCGTTGACGGCGTCCAGGCGGTGGATCAGGCCCTCGTCCATCAGGAAGTCCAGGGCGCGGTACACGGTCGGGGGCGCGGCGCCCGGATGCACGGCGCGCATTGCATCCAGCAATTCATAGGCCTTCAGGCTGCGGCCATGGCGCAGCAGCAGTTCCAGCACCTTGCGGCGGATGGGGGTGAGGCGGCGCCCGCGCTGCTCGCACAGCGCTTCGGCGACGCTGAGCTGGGCGCCGACGGTATCGCTGCGAGGGGTGCGGGGCGGTGCGGACATGGCTGGCTTTATCTCTATGGAAAACGCGCGCGATGCGCGCGAGATGCCTGGAAGGTAGCAGAAAACATCCAGATGCGGGCGAACGCCGTGGAATCAAGCCGTTTAGTTATGATATAACATAATAAAACTGGCTGTAGCCGCTATTTGCCTCCGCATTCTTTCCATGTCCCATTTCACGCTTTTGCCCCGGCGGCCCGGTGCCGCGCCGCGGCAAACACTCCCGCCGCGTTCCGCCTTCCTGGTCTCCGCCTGGCGCCGCATGGCCGCGGCCGTGGTCGCTGCGGCGGCCTTGTGGGCCTTGACCGGTTGGGCGCTGGATTGGTGGGTGCGATGAACGCGCCGGTCACCATCGAGCTGGACGACGCGTCCTTCGGTTGGCATGGGCACGCCGCGCTCAAATCGGTGTCGGGGCGTTTCGCCGCGGGCGGCATGACCGCCGTAGTGGGTCCCAACGGAGCGGGAAAGTCCACGCTGATCAAGGGCATCATGGGTGTGCTGCGTCCCATGGCCGGCAGCGTGCGCATCAGCGGCGCGGGCCGTTCGGAACTGGCCTGGCTGCCCCAGGCCGCGGAGCTGGACCGTTCGTTCCCGGTGTCGGTGCTGGACCTGGTGGCAATGGGCGCCTGGCGCCGAGTGGGGGGATGGCGCAGATATGCGAACCAGGAGCTCGAGCGCTGCATGGACGCGCTGGAGACCGTGGGCATGGCCGACGCGGCCGGACGCGGCGTGGACGCGCTGTCGGGCGGGCAGATGCAGCGTGCGCTGTTCGCGAGGATGCTGGTGCAGGACGCGCCCGTGCTGCTGCTGGATGAACCCTTCGCCGCCGTGGACAGCCACACGGCGGACGACCTGATGGCCCTGCTTTGCGGCCTGCATGGCCAGGGCCGCACCGTGATTGCGGTGCTGCATGACCTGGATCTGGTGCGTGACCATTTCCCCGAGTGCCTGCTGCTGTCCGGTTCGGTGGTGGCCTGGGGAGACACCGAGCACACGCTGAACGACGCGCATCTGAAGCGGGCGCGGCAGTGGTTGGCGGAGGTCCGCGCATGAGCCTGGCGCAATGGGTGGCGTCGCCCTTCCTGGATTACGGTTTCATGCGACGCGCGCTGGCCGGCGCCTGCGCCCTGTCGCTGGGCGCGGCGCCGCTGGGCGTGTTCCTGGTGCTGCGGCGCATGAGCCTGATGGGCGATGCCATGTCGCATGCCATCCTGCCAGGCGTGGCAGCGGGCTTTCTGCTGGCCGGACTGTCGCTGGGCGCAATGATGCTGGGCGGCATCGTCACGGGGCTGGCCGTGGCGTTGCTGGCGGGATTGGTGGCGCGTATGACGCCGCTGCGCGAGGACGCCAGCTTTGCCGCGTTCTATTTGATATCGCTGGGGCTGGGCGTGCTGCTGGTGTCCCTGCGCGGCTCCAATATGGATCTGCTGCACGTGTTGTTCGGCACGGTGCTGGGGCTGGACGACGCGGCATTGCTGCTGGTGACGGCCACGGCCAGCGTGACCCTCCTGGCGTTGGCCGCGATCTACCGGCTGCTGGTGGCCGAATGCCTGGACCCGGGTTTCCTGCGCGCCAGCGGCGGCGGCGGAGGCTGGGTCCACATGGCTTTCCTGGTGCTGGTGGTGGTGAACCTGGTGGCGGGCTTTCAGGTGCTGGGCACGTTGATGGTGGTCGGCATCATGATGCTGCCGGCCGCCGCCGCGCGCTTCTGGGTCCGTTCTGCCGCCCGCCAGATCCCGCTGGCCGCGGGACTGGGCGTGACAGCCTCGACGACCGGTCTGCTCATTTCGTACCACTTCAATGTGCCGGCCTCGCCCGCGATCATCCTGGCGGCCGGCGCCTTTTATCTGTTTTCCATCGTGGGCGGCCCGCAAGGCGGGCTGCTGCCGGCGCGACGCCGCATGCGCCGCGCCTGACTCATCCAATAGGAGATACGCCATGCGTTTCCATTCCCTGGCGCGCCGCCGCGCGCTGCTCGCCACGGCCGGCCTGTGCCTGTCGGCGCTGTTCGGAACCGCGCAGGCCGCCGAACCGTTGAAGGCCGTGGCCAGCTTTTCCATCCTGGGCGACATCGTGCGGGAAGTGGGCGGCGCCGACGTCAGCGTGGCCACGCTGGTGGGGCCCGATGGCGACGCGCACGAATATGAGCCGACGCCGGGCGATGCGAAGAAGCTGGCTGCCGCGCGTGTGCTGTTCGTCAACGGCCTGGATTTCGAGACCTGGATGCCGCGCCTGGCGAAGGCGTCGGGCTTTGCCGGCGCTACCGTGGTCGCGTCCCAGGGCGTGAAGACGCGCACGTTCGCGAGCGGCGGGCATGATGATGGGCACGACCACGACCACGACCACGACCACGACCATGGCCATGGTCATGGTCATCACCATCACGGCGGCGCCGATCCGCACGCATGGCAGAACCTGGCCAATGGCGTCATCTACGCCCGCAATGTGGCCGAAGGGTTGGCTGCCGCCGATCCCGCGCATGCCGACGCCTACCGCCAGCGCGCGCAAGCCTATATCGCGCGCCTGCAGGCGCTGGACGCGCAGGTCCGCAAGACCTTTGCCGCGATTCCGGCCGAGCGCCGCAAGATCGTGACTTCCCATGACGCCTTCGGTTACTTCGGCGATGCCTACGGCGTGGCGTTCATTCCCGTGATGGGCGTGTCGACGGATGCGGAACCCGCCGCAGGCGAGGTGGCCCGCATCATCGAACAGGTCAAGCGCGAGCGTGTGCCTGCGGTATTCGTGGAGAACATCAGCAGCCCCAAGCTGGTCCAGCAGATCTCCCGCGAAACCGGGGCCAAGGTGGGTGGTACGCTTTATTCCGACGCCCTGTCCAAGCCCGGACAGCCCGGCGCCACCTACCTGGAAATGTTTGAATGGAACGCACGTCAGCTCGCCGCGGCCATGCAGCCCTGACCGCGGCGGCGATGCTGCTGGCGGCAGGCGCCGCCCGCGCGCACCCGCATATGTGGATCGATGCCCGCGCGGCGATCGATATCGATGGACAGCAGCGCATCACGGCGGTGCGGCAGGTCTGGCTGTTTGACGAGATGTTCGGCGCCTACGCCACGCAGGGATTGAAGAAGGGCAAGGACGGTTCGCTGTCGCCCGAGATCCTGCAGGGCATGGCGCGGGACTGGATGCAGGCGTTGGGCGAACCGATCTCGCACTACTTCACCCGCGTCACCGTGGACGGCAAGACCTTGGCTTTCGCGGCCCCGCAAGATGCGCGCGTCGACTGGAACCCAAAGACCACGCGGCTGACGCTGTCCTTCACTTTGCCGCTGGCCACGCCAGTGGCGCCGGACGCAGGCGGCGCGCAGGTGGACATCTACGATCCCACCTATTTCGTGGCCTACGCCTTCGATGAGAGCGGCGCGGTATCGCTGGGCGGACAGGGCGCCAAGACCTGCACGTCCGCCTACCGCAAGCCCAAGGAACTGGATTGGAAAACCATGCAGCAATTGGCCGCGATCCCGGCCGACCCGGACGCCTTGCCGGACGAGCTTTTTGCGATCACCAAGGGGCTGACGCACCGCATCGAGGTGCGTTGCGGGTAATGCTCGCGCTGCTGGCCGTGCTGCTGCTGGGCGGTGCGGGCGCGGCCGCGGCCCAGGGCGCGCACCCCTTCGGCGTGCCGGAGAGCGGGGCGGGCGCGGGCGGGCCGGGTTGGCTGGCCGGCTTTTTTGGTCAGGTATCGGTCTGGCAAAGCCATTTCTACCGGCAGCTGACGGGCGCGGTGCGCGCCTGGCAGGCCGAAGGCGGCGCGGCCTGGGCCTTGATCGGCCTGTCCTTTGCCTATGGCGTATTCCATGCCCTGGGGCCGGGACATGGCAAGGCCGTGATCTCTTCCTACGTGCTGGCCAACCGCCAGACCGCGCGCAACGGCGCGCTGCTGGCGCTGGCGTCCGCGCTGATCCAGGCGTTGGTGGCGATTGCGCTGGTGGCGGTGTTGGCGCTGATCTTCAACGCCACCGCGGCCACGATGAACAACGCGACGCGCTGGCTGGAACTCGGCTCCTATGCGCTGGTGACCTTGTTGGGCATGTGGCTGGTGTGGGTCAAGGCGGTTCGTCCGCTGTTGCGGACCCGTGCTGGACGGGCGTCTACGGGGTCGATGCCAGAGCACGGCCATGGGCATGGACATGAGCACACTCACCATCATCACCACGATCACGATCACGATTGCGGCTGCGGCCACGCACATGTGCCCGCGCCGGCGCAGGTGTCTGGCCCGTTGAACTGGCGTCGCGCGGCAACGGCGATCCTGGCCGTGGGCTTGCGCCCGTGCAGCGGCGCGTTGATCGTGCTGGTGTTCGCGCTGGCGCAGGGCTTTTTTCTGGCCGGCGTGGCTTCGGCCCTGGCGATGGGCCTGGGTACCGGACTGACGGTGGCGGCGCTGGCGTGCCTGGCGGTTGCGGCCGGGGGCGCGGCCACGCGCGTCGGCAGCCGACTGTCCGGTGTTGGCGCGGCGCGCCTGCGCTATGGCGTGGAAGCGCTGGCGGCACTGGCGGTGCTGTTGCTGGGGGTGATGCTGCTGGGCGGCGTGATCGCGGGAGGCGGCTAGGGAACGGTCGCGCGAATTTGCGTAGCTGTTTCACCAGAATGCGTCGGACCCGACGCGTTCAGGATTTGCGTCCGGCCCGAGGATGCGCCTGGTCGTAGGCGCGGGCCAGGTGCTGGAAATCCAGCCGCGTATAGATCTGTGTGGTGGAGATGTTGGCGTGGCCCAGCATTTCCTGCACCGCGCGCAGGTCCTGCGCGGATTGCAGCACATGGCTGGCGAAGCTGTGGCGCAGCACGTGCGGGTGCACGTGCGTGGGCACGCCGGCCTGCTGCGCGATGCGAGCCAGCTGCAGTTGCACCACGCGCGGCGAGATGCGCCGACCGCGCGCGCCCAGGAACAACGCGGCTGCGTCCTCGGGCTGCGCCGTGAAGGGCGTGAGCTGCGGGCGCGCCGCGATCCATTTGCGCAGGGCGGCCAGAGCCGCCTGGCCCACCGGCACCGAGCGGCGCTTGCCGCCCTTGCCCAGCACGATGACCTCGGCCTCTTCCAGGCTCAGCCAGCCGCGCGATTCGTAATTGCCGGAGCGTTCATAGCGCAGGTCCAGCCCGACCAGCTCCGACAGCCGCAGGCCGCTGGAATAGAGCAGTTCGAACAT
The DNA here is from genome assembly GCF_014851605.1 of Achromobacter sp. ACM02. Taxonomy (NCBI): domain Bacteria; kingdom Pseudomonadati; phylum Pseudomonadota; class Betaproteobacteria; order Burkholderiales; family Alcaligenaceae; genus Achromobacter; species Achromobacter sp. ACM02. The sequence continues at coordinate 324,657 of NZ_JACUZY010000006.1, read as the reverse complement.
GGCCTGGTCGCGCAGCGCCGCGGGTTCGTTCGCCACTTGCGCGGGCGCGCGGTCCAGCAAGGCCTGGGTCTGCTCCACGGACAGGGCCTTGGGCAGGCCGCGCGGCGCCTTGGGGGCGCGCACGCCGGCCACCGGATTGCCGGCCAGCTCGATGGCCGGGGCCCACCATTGATAGAAGCCACGCCAGGCCGCCAGCGTGCGCGCAAGGCTGCGGGGCCCGCGGCCCTGGGCATGCAGGCGCGCCACGAACTGGCGGATGTGGCCGTTGCCGATCTTGTCCAGCGGCAGCTTGGCCTGGTCGGCAAGCTCGCGCAGGAAATGCAGTTCGCGGCGATAGCCGTCCAGTGTGTGGGGCGAGTAGCGCCGGTTGGTTTCCAGATGGCGCAGCCAGGCGCTCATGGCGTCCGGCAGGGGAGTATCGGGCGGGGCCGCGTCTTGCGCTTGCGTGACTGTCGGCATGGCGTCCGCCCGTGTCACCGCTAGGCCTTGGGCGAGGCCGGATTCAGCCGATGCAGCGCCGCGGAAGCCAGCTGGCCGATGGATTCCAGGAAGGTCGTGCCCATTTCAGGCGTGAAGCGCTCGGCGTCGTCCGAACCCAGCACCAGCAGGCCGACGGCGGGGCCGTCCGCTTCCAGGCGCAGCGGCACCAGCGCCAGCGACTTGGGCTTGGCATCCAGCCAGCCGGCCGCTTCGAATTCGGTGTCGGTGCCGCAGTACGGCGTCTTCAGGCTGTCGGTAAAGGTGCGTACGTCCTGCGTGACGGGTTCGCCGTAGCCGGTTGCGGGCAGTTCCGACAGGTCCCACAGGCGCAGCGCCACATGGTTCAGCTCGAACTGTTCGGCCAGCCCCAGGGCGATTTCGCCTGGTACATGCTGCGGATCGCATTCGGACAGCAGGCGGCAGCACCACTTGGCCACATGGGTGCCGATGCTTTCGTTGGCGGTGGCGTTGCGCACGAGTTCGTTCAGGCGCCATTCGAGTTCGCGGTTGCGCTCGCGCAGCGTCAGGATCTGGCGTTCGCCCAGCGAAATGGCGCGCGAGCCATGCGGATGCGGCACCTGCAACGTGGCGAAGACGTCAGCGTGATCGTCGAAGAAGCCGGGGTTCTCTTGCAGGAAATCAGCGACGTCCTGAGCGGTAATAGCGGTATCAGTCATGGCTTATCGGTTCAGCCCCATGGAGAAGACGAGCTTGTCGATATCGACCTGCCCCGTGAAGACGGACTCGGCAGGGCCGGTCATGCGCAATTGCTCGCCGTTCCAGGCGACGGTCAGCACGCCGCCGCGCGCTTGCACGCGCACCGGCGAGTCCAGCAGGCCGCGGCGGATGCCGGCCGCGACGGCGGCGCAGGCGCCCGTGCCGCAGGCCAGGGTTTCGCCGGCGCCGCGTTCGAACACGCGCAGGCGGATGTTGTTGCGATCCACGATCTGCATGAAGCCGGCGTTGACGCGGCGCGGGAAGCGCGGATGGGTTTCGATCAGGGGACCGAGAACGGACACGGGCGCGGTGTCGACGTCGTCCACCACCTGCACGGCGTGCGGATTGGAAATCGCCACGGCGGACAGCGCAACGGTGCGCGGCAGGCCGGCGGGCGCGTCCAGTTCCAGTTCCCACAGCGCGTCCTGGCCTTCGACCCGCGATGCGAGGCCTGCGGTGTCGAACGGCAGCGCGGCGGGCTCGAAGCGCGTGCTGCCCATGTCGACGGTGACCTGCTCGTCGTCGCCCTGGTCCAGCACCAGGATGCCGGTGGCGATTTCGGCGCGCAGCGGGTTGCGGTCGGACAGGCCCTGCTCGTGCACGAAGCGCACGAAGCAGCGCGCGCCATTGCCGCAGTGCTCGACCTCGCTGCCGTCGGAATTGAAAATGCGGTAACGGAAATCGGCATCGGGCCGGGTCGCGGGTTCGACCAGGAGGATCTGGTCGGCGCCGATGCCGAAATGCCGGTCGCCCAAGGCGCGGGCGCGCTCGGGCGTCATTTCGATGGTCTGGCGGACCCCGTCGAGCACGACGAAATCGTTGCCCGCGCCATGCATTTTGGTGAAGTTCCAGTTCATCACTGGATTATCGCCCATATTGGGGCGCGAGCTGCGGACTCAGTAGAGTTTGGGTTCGCCCGGCGGACGGGTCTTGAAGCGGCGATGGACCCAGTAGTACTGGCTGGGGCAGCGGCGCACCCAGGATTCCAGCTCGCGGTTCAGGCGCGCGGTGGCGTCTTCCAGCGATTCGGTCCCGGGGAAGTCGGCCAGCGGCGGCAGCACTTCGACGTGGTAGCGGCCGGTATCCGGGTTCCAGAAGTCCAGGATGGGCAGCACGGCGGCATCCCATTTCTTGGCCAGCTGGGCGGTGGCGAGCAACGTCGCCGCAGGCACGCCGAAGAACGGCGCGAAGGTGGCGCCCTGGCGGCCGAAGTCCATGTCCGGCAGGTAGTAGACGGGGCGGGGCTCACGCAGGTGGCGGATCAGGTCGCGCACGCCGTCCTTGCGGCTGACCAGAAAGACCTCGTTGAAGCGCTTGCGGCCGGCGGCCACGATGGCGTCGACCTGGGGGTCGCTTTGGGGCGTGTACATGGTGGCGGCGCTGGGCACCTCCATGGTGAGCCGCGTCGCGGCCGCGTCCAGCCCGATGAAATGGGGCGCCAGCAGGATGACCGGGCGGCCCTGCGCGGTCAGCGCGTTGATGCGGTCCGCGCCAGTTTGCGTAACCATGTCTTTGATGGCTTCGGGCGTGCCGTACCAGAGCACGCCGCGGTCGACGATGGATTGCGCCAGCGCGCGGAAATGGTCCGCGACCCACTGTTCGCGCACGTGTTCCGGCTGGTCGGGAAAGCACAGTTCCAGATTGCGGCGCACGATTCGGGCGCGCGACTTGGCCAGCCGCGGGGCCAGCCAGCCCAGGGTTGCGCCGATGCGCTGCCGGGTCGACGGCTTGATGCGGCCGAACCATTTCAACAGGGATGTCAGCGCGCGCGTTTTGAAATCAGTCATGGTCGGTAATAGGGAGCGGACAGGGCGCGGCGGTTCAGCTTGCCGGAGTAGCAGTGTCGGCGGCGGGAGCCGGCGGCGCGCCGCGCGGCGTCTTGTAGCGGTTGTAGCTCCAGAGGTATTGCTCCGGGCAGCGGCGGATCAGCGTTTCCATGGCGGCGTTGAGCAGCGCGGCCTGCTCGGCGGCGTCGGCGGGCAGCGGCTCGGGCACGCGCACATAGTGGATGCGCCAGCCCCGGCCTCCCGGCAGTCGTTCGCCTGCGGTCAGGATGATGGGCACGCCCGTCTGCGTGGCCAGCTTGCCGGGGAGCGTCATGGTGTAGGCCATGCGCCCGAAGAACGGCGCCCAGACGCCGTCGCCCACGCTGGGCGCCTGGTCGGGCAGCATGCCGACGGATTCGCCGCGGCGCAGGGCGCGCACGAATTCGCGCACTCCCTGCATGGTGGCCGGCACGGCGTTGACGGCCGAGGTGTTGCGCGCGGTTTCCAGCAGCGGGGCCAGGACGTCCTTGCGCGGCGGCCGGAACATGACGGTCATGGGCATCTGGCGGGCCAGGTAGCGCGCGGTGATCTCGAAGCAGCCCAGATGCGGCGTCAGGAACAGGATGCCGCGGTTCTCGGCGCGGGCCGCGCTGACCACGTCGTTGTCGTCCGAGATCACCTGGGCCAGGCTTTGTTCATTGCGGAACCAGACCCGCGGGCTCTCCAGGATCATGGCGCCGATTTCGCCCGCCGCGCGTCGCGCGAAGGCCGGATCGGGGTAGCCGGCCTGGGCCGCGTTGGCCTGCAGCCGCCGGCGATACTTGCCCGGCCAGGCGTAGATCGCACGCCCGGCCAGCCGCCCCACGGCATGCGCGACGGAAAGGGGCAGGGCGGCGAATGATCTGAACAGGAAGAGCAGCATGCGGCAGAAAAATGGGACGGACAGAAAGTGCGCCTGGGTCTGGGTCTATATGCATACGTCCCCCAGCTTTGGCGGCAGAACCGCATTTTCGCTTAAAATAGCGCAGTCGCCGAGTTAACCGACAACTTGCGGGGCGACGGCAAGGGTATAGCGCTTTGCGCGCCTCTTGCCAAATCCGCTAAAGCGTCGCGCCCAGATTTGCGTATGTCTTGCGGTCAGGGGTGCAACGCGCCTCGTGAACCTATGCGCCGGCAACGCCGGCCACCAAGGACGCATCTGTGGCCAACAACGACTTTCTCTTTACTTCCGAATCCGTCTCCGAAGGGCACCCCGACAAGGTTGCCGACCAGATCTCCGACTCGATCCTGGACGCGATCTTCACGCAGGACCCGAATGCGCGCGTCGCAGCCGAGACCCTCTGCAACACTGGTCTGGTAGTGCTGGCTGGCGAAATCACCACCACCGCCAACGTCGACTACATCCAGGTCGCGCGCGACACGATCCGCCGCATCGGCTACGACAACACCGAATACGGCATCGACTACAAGGGCTGCGCGGTGCTGGTCGCCTACGACAAGCAGTCGCCGGATATCGCCCAGGGCGTGGACCGCAGCTCCGAGGACTACCTGAACCAGGGCGCGGGCGACCAGGGCCTGATGTTCGGCTATGCCTGCGACGAAACCCCCGACCTGATGCCGGCCCCGATCTGGTACGCGCACCGCCTGGTGCAGCGCCAGAGCGAACTGCGCAAGGACGGCCGTCTGCCGTGGCTGCGTCCCGACGCCAAGTCGCAGGTGACGTTCCGCTACATCGACGGCCGCCCGGCTGAAGTCGACACCGTTGTGCTGTCGACCCAGCACGCGCCCGAGGTCTCGCAAGAGACCATCCGCGAAGCGGTGATCGAAGACATCATCAAGCCCAGCTTCCCCGAAGGCCTGATCACGCCGCAAACGAAGTTCCTGGTCAACCCGACCGGCCGCTTCGTCATCGGCGGTCCGCAAGGCGATTGCGGCCTGACCGGCCGCAAGATCATCGTCGACACCTACGGCGGCGCATGCCCGCACGGCGGCGGCGCGTTCTCGGGCAAGGATCCTTCCAAGGTCGACCGCTCGGCCGCCTACGCCGCCCGCTACGTGGCCAAGAACATCGTGGCCGCCGGCCTGGCGCGCCAGTGCCAGGTGCAGGTCAGCTACGCCATCGGCGTGGCCGAGCCCATCAACATCACCGTCTACACGGAAGGCACGGGCGTCATCCCCGACGACCAGATCGCCAAGCTGGTGCGCGAGCACTTCGATCTGCGTCCGAAGGGCATCGTCAACATGCTGGATCTGCTGCGCCCGATCTACGCCAAGACCGCGGCCTATGGCCACTTCGGCCGTTCCGAGCCGGAATTCTCGTGGGAAGCCACGGACAAGGTGCAGGCGCTGAAGAAGAGCGCGTAACCTTCCTGGCGCTTGAATAAGAAAAGCCCCCGCGAAAAAACGCGGGGGCTTTTTCATTGCGGCAGGGACCTTACAGTCCCCAGGCCGACAGATCGGGCCGGCGCAGCTTAGGCGCCAGCACCGGCTCCAGCGCCGCGGCGCAATCCAGCATTGCCGCGTCGCCGCCTGCCGGCGCCAGCAATTGCACCGCCATGGGCATGCCTTCGGCATCGAAGCCCACGGGCAGCGAGATGGCGGCCGCGCCCAGGAAGTTGGCGGGACGCAGCAGCTTGCCCAGTCCGGCGTGGCGCGTATCGTCGGCGTCCAGCGCTTGCGCGGCCTGGTCGCAGGCGGGCATCAGCAGGGCGTCCAGGCCTTGCATCGCTTGCGCGAACGCTGCCATGTCGGCGGCGCGGCGTTGCAGCGCGGCTTCGTAGTCGGCCTGCGCGATGCGGCCGCCGGCCGCGATGCGCTTGCGCACCACTTCCCACAGCGGCGTGGCCGGGTCTTCGGCCAGCGCGCCGTAATAGCGGTAGGCCTCATAGGCCAGCACCAGCGAGTTGTCGTCGGCCATGCGGGCAAAGGACAGGGCCGCGGGCGGATGCCAGGGCGTGGGCGTGTAGCCGGCCCGCGCCAGGTTTTCCTCGGCTTCGCGCCAGGCCCGCAGGCCGGCGTCGGCCAAGGAAGCGGGCCAGGCGTCGGGCGCCAGCACCGCCACCGGACCGGGGGCGCGCGCGGCGGGCTGGCGCAAGGCGGCGATGGCGCTTGCGGGAAATTCCAGCGTGGCCGCGTCGCCGATGTCGGGGCCGGCCAGCAGTCGGGTGAGCAGCCGGGCATCCGCCACCGTGCGTGTGATCGGACCCAGTACGTCCAGCGTGTCCGACAAGGGCAGGCAGCCGGCGCGGCTGATCACGCCGGTGGACGGCTTGTAGCCCACCAGGCCATTCAGAGCCGCCGGCGCGCGCACCGAGCCGCCGGTGTCGCCACCCAGCGCCAGCGGCGCCAGGCCCGCGGCCACGGCCACGCCGGCGCCGCTGGACGAGCCGCCCGGCGCGCGCGCCGTCTGCGCGTCCCAAGGGTTGCGCGCCGTGCCTTGGGTGGGGTTCTGGCCCGACAGGCCAAAGGCGAACTCGGTCATGCGGGTCTTGCCCAGCACCACCATGCCTTGGGCGGCCAGCTTGTGCAGCGGCACCGCCGTTTCACCGCTGATCCGGCCTTGCAAGGCAAGCGAACCCAGGCTGGCGCTGACGCCGTCCCATTGCACGCTGTCCTTTACCGCCACGGGCACGCCGTGCAGGGGACCCAGCACAATGCCCGCGGCCAGCAGGCGGTCGGCGGCGTCGGCCTGGGCCAGCGCGCGCTCGGCCGTGACTTCACTATAGGCGGCCAGCGCGGGGGCGCGCTCGATGCGGTCCAGGAAGTGGGTGGTGACCTGGCGCGAACTCAGTTCGCGCCGGCGGATGGCGCCGGCCAGGGCCTGGGCGTCTTGGAAGTGCAGGGCGGTGTCTAGTGCTGGCATGGGTCTCATCGGAAAAGAAAAAGCTTTCCGGTCCCGCGGGAACCGGAAAGCGCTATTGCGTGACGTTCGTTCTCTCTGCTTACTTCAGGCTCTGGCCCTTGGTTTCCGGCATGCGGATGAAGGTGATCAGGGTGATCACGGCGCCCGCCAGCACGTAGTAGAAGAACCAGCGCTCCATGCCCTTGCTTTGCAGCCAGGTCAGCAGGTAGGGCGTGGTGCCGCCCAGCAGGGCCACTACCAGGTTGTACGGCGTGCCGATGCCGACGGCGCGCACGCTGGTGGGGAACTGTTCCGACATGATGGCCGGCGCGATCGAGGTGTACATGGCGTACAGCACCAGGCCGAACAGCTCCACCGCCAGGATCGAACCGAACGACGGGCCCAGCGTGGTCATCAGCGGATAGAAGAACACCAGGTAGCCGGCGGCGAAGAAGATCAGCTGCGGCTTGCGGCCGATGCGGTCGGACAGGATGCCGAACAGCGGCTGCACCAGCATGAACACGATCAGCGCGACGGTGTTGGCGGCGAACGCGGTCTTTGGGTCGGCATGCACCTGGCGGATGGCGTAGGTGGGCACGTAGGCCACGAAGATGTAGAACGCGAACGTGGTCAGGATGGAGAAGCCCACGATGCGCAGCACTTCACGCGGATGGTCGCGCAGCAGCGTGCGCAGCGGCTGCTTTTCGACGCCAGCCTTCTTGGCGTGCGAGAACGCTTCGGTCTCCGGGATCGAGCGGCGGATCCACATGCCGGCCAGGCCGCCCAGCGCGCCCAGGAAGAACGGAATGCGCCAGCCCCAGGCGGCCATCTCGACCTTGGTCAAGGTCGAGGTCAGCACCCAGCCGATGGCCGAGGCGGCCAGGATGCCCACGGCGGCGCTGAAGAACACGAAGCTGGAATAGAAGCCGCGCTTGTTGGGCGGCGCCATTTCCGCCAGGAAGGTCGTGGCCGAGGCATACTCTCCGCCCAGCGACAGGCCTTGCAAGAGGCGCGCAGCGGTCAGCAGCAACGGAGCGGCCAGGCCGATGGAGGCGTAGGTGGGGGTGACGGCGATGATCAGCGAGCCGCCGGCCATCATCAGGATGGTCAGGCCCAGCGCGGCCTTGCGGCCGTAGCGGTCGGAGAAGATGCCCAGCAGCCAGCCGCCGACCGGACGCATGAAGAAGCCCACCGCGAAAATGCCGAAGGTCGCCAGCAGGGCCGTGGTTTCATTGCCTTCGGGGAAGAACTGGCTGGAGAAGAAGATGGCGAAGGACGCGTAGATGGTCCAGTCGAACCATTCGACGGCATTGCCTACACTACCGGCCAGAATGGTGCGCGAGCGGGAAACGGGCGCGGTGCCGGCCGAGGCGGCTGCCCCCTGCGGCTTGCGCAGGGGCGCTGAAGTGCTGCTCATGAAAACCTCAAATAAGAATTTATTTTTGGTCAAAAAGACCGTTTAATTTTATGTTTTTATCAATGCGCGAACGTTAATTTAATGAATATGGACACGTCAAGTAAGGGTAAGCCCCTAGCTCCGGGGCTGGACGACACCGATCTCGCCTGTCTCATCGCGCTGCAGGCGGACCCGCGCGCGTCCTGGCGCGAGCTGGGAGCCGCCACCGGCATTCCCGAGCGCACTGTCGCGCGCCGCATCAAGCGCCTGATGGATGCCGATGCCCTGCGTGTCATCGCGGAACCCGATCCCCTGGCCACCGGCCGCGGCGTGGTGCTGCACGCCTGGGTGCGCTGCCGGTCGGGCCGCGTGCCCGAGGTGGCCGATCAGCTGGCGCGGCTGGACCTGAGCCAGCTGGTGGTCACGCTGGCCGGTTCGGCCGACCTGATGGCCGAGCTGACGCTGGCGGACGCGGCCGACATGCCGGACGTGGTCACGCGCGTGCTGCCGTCCATCGACGGGGTGGAGCACGTGGAGGCGCGGCTGGTGCTGCGGCCGTTCCGGCGCGCCGGCCAGTGGCGCATCCAGGCCTTGCCCGACGCAGCGGCGGCCGAGTCCGCCATGGCGCAGCCGCCCGCGGCGTTGACGGACGCCGAGCAGCGCATGGTGGCCTGGCTGATGCGTGATGGCCGCGCCAGCCTGGCCGAACTGGCCGAGCAGGCTGGCGTCAGCGAGCCCACCGCGCAGCGTCTCTTGCACAACATGGTGGAGCGCCGCGCGCTGAGTTTCCGTGTGGAAGTGGAGCCGGCGCTGGTCGGCTTTCCGGTGGAGGCGGTTATCTCCGTGCAAGTGCGCCCTCAAGCCGTGGACGCGCTGGCCGCGCATCTGGCGCTGGATCCCAACACCCGCTGCCTGTTCGGCACCAGCGGCGCGTCGCAGCTGTTCTGGCACGTGCTGTGCCGCGACAGCCTGCACCTGTGGGACGTGGTGACGCGCCGCCTGGGCGAGCTGGATGGCGTGTTGAACAGCGAAGTCGGCGTGGTGATGCGGGCGCACAAGCGCTGCGGCATCGTGCGCGCCGGCGCGCGGCTGGGGGCGGACGCGTAGCGTTGCGTCCCCGTCAGTGCGGAATATGACGCGGCGTGTTCACCAGACCGCGTCGTCCGAACCCGGCGCGCGCAGATGCCGGGCGAAGCGCTGCGACAGGAACTCCACGAAAGCGATCGTCTTGGCCGGAAGGTTCAGGCGTTCGGGATACAGCGCGTGGATGTCCGCGGGCGGCGTGCGCCAGTCGGCCAGCACCGCGCGCAGGCGGCCGGCGCGCAGGTGCTCGGCCGTTTCCCATTCCGAACGCATGACGATGCCGTGGCCGTCCAGCGCCCATTCCAGGGCGCTTTGCCCGTCGTTGGAACTGAGCGGACCACGCACTTTCACGGTCTCCGCGCGCTGGCCCGATTCCAGCCGCCAGGTGCCGTAGGCCACGTCGTTCTCGCGCACCACGATGCAGCGGTGGCGTTGCAGGTCGCCCGGCGCGCGCGGCTCGCCATGGATTTCGAGGTAGCGCGGCGACGCGCACAGCAGCCGCCGATTGGAGGCGATCTTGCGCGCGGTCAGGCGCGCATCGGGCAGGTCGCCAAAGCGCACCGCCACGTCGAAGCCTTCCTCGATCAGGTTCAGCGGCCTGTCGGTCAGCCGCATCTGCACTTCCACTTCCGGGTACTGGCGGGCGAAGTCCGACACGGCGGGCACGATGTGGGCGCGGCCGAAGCCGAACGTGGCGTTCAGCCGCAGCAGCCCTTGGGGACGGGCGCGGGCGCTCGATACGGAACGTTCCAGCGCCTCCAGGTCCGTCAGGATACGTGCGCCCTCGGCCAGATATAGCTCACCTTCCTGCGTGACGCTGACCCGGCGGGTGGTGCGGTTCAGCAACCGCACGCCCAGGCGCTGCTCCAGCTTGGCCAGGCGCGTGCTGACCGCGGGCGGCGTCAGGCCCAGTTCGCGGGCGGTGGCGGACAGATTGCCGTGCTTCACTACCAGTGAGAAGAAGGCGAGATCGGAGAGGGCGTCCATGCGCTTATTTATAAACTGAATTTAATAAAGCTTTATCTGGATTAGCAATTATAAGAAGAAGACCCGCTTATACACTGGCCTCACCACTAAAGAGCCGCCTGCGCGGCCAACCGAGGAGACCAGGAATGAAGATCAACAAAGCGGCCGGCGTTCTATGCGCGGCCATTGCCGCATCCTGTTGGACCCAACCGGCCGCCGCCGCCGACGCCTTTCCCCAGCGCGCCGTGACGCTCATCGTGCCGTTCGCGCCCGGCGGCAGCGTGGATATCGCCGCGCGACTGATTTCGGACGCCTGGGGCCGCGCCCTGGGGCAGAGTGTCGTGGTGGAGAACCGCGCCGGCGCTTCCGGCAACATCGGCATGGCCGCAGTGGCGCGCGCCGAGCCCAACGGCTACACGCTGGCCGTCAACACCATGTCGCTGGCGATCAACCCAGCGCTGTTCCAGAACATGCCGTTCGACACGGCCAAGGACCTGCGTTCGGTCGGCACGATAGGAACGTCGCAGCATGTGCTGACGGTGACCAACCAGTTGCCCGTGGCCAATGTGAGCGAGCTGCTGGCCTATGTGCGCGCGCGGCCCGCCAACGACCTGAGCTTCGGTTCGGCAGGCACGGGCAGCACGTTCCACATGGCCGCGGAACTGTTCAAGTCGGTGTCCAAGACCCAGATCCTGCACGTGCCCTACAAGGGCGGCGGCCCGGCCATGGTGGACACCATCAGCGGCCAGGTGCAGATGAGCTTTCCGGTGCTGTCCGCAGCCAAGCCACAGGTCGACGGCAAGAAGCTCAAGGCGTTGGGCGTGACCGGCACCACGCGTTCGCCGCTCTTGCCCGACGTGCCCACCATCGCCGAGTCCGGGCTGCCCGGCTACGAGTTCAACACCTGGTTCGTGATCAGCGCGCCCGCGGGCACGCCGCAAGCCGTGATCGACACGCTGAACGCCAAGCTCGAACAAGCCCTGCGTTCGCCGGAGCTGGCGCAGCGCATGGGCCGCGAGGGCTTCGATCCGCTGATTTCCTCGCCCGCCAAGACGGACGCCATGGTAGCCGCCGAGATGACGCGCTGGGCTGGCATCGTCAAGGACGCCGGCATCCAGGCCAACTGACCGGGCCGCAAGACCCAACTACGAAGGACGCAAGACATGCCCGGCAAGACGCTGTACGACAAACTGGTGGCCAGCCATGAGGTGGCCCGGATCGACGACGAGCACATCCTGCTCTACGTCGACCTGCACATCATGAACGAATACACCAGCCCGCAGGCCTTCAGCGGCCTGGCCGCGCGCGGGCGCGGCGTGCTGCGCCCCGGGCAGCAGATGGCGGTGGTGGACCACATCATCCCCACGCATCCGGTGCCGGCGGCACTGCGCGTGATCGCCGACGACGCTTCGTCGCGCCAGGCGCTGAACCTCAAGCGCAATTGCGACGAGCAGGGCATCGCGCTGTTCGACACCACCGATCCGCTGCAAGGCATCGAACACGTGATCGCGCCCGAGCATGGCATGGTGCTGCCGGGCATGGTGGTGCTGTGCGGTGACAGCCACACCACCACCTACGGCGCGCTGGGCGCGCTGGGCTTCGGCATCGGCACGTCCGAGGTCGAACACATATTGGCCACGCAGACGCTGGCGTACCGCGTGGCGCGCAACATGCGCATTCGCGTCGATGGCGCGCTGCCGGCCGGCGTCACCGCCAAGGACCTGGTGATCTGCGTCGTGCACCGCATCGGCGCGCAAGGCGCGCGCGGCCATGCGGTGGAGTTCTGCGGCGAGGCCATCGCCGCGCTGTCCGCCGAGGCCCGCATGACCTTGTGCAACATGACGGTGGAAGCCGGCGCCCGCGCCGCGCTGATCGCGCCGGACGCCACCACCGAGGCCTACGTCGCCGCGCATGCGCCCGAACTTCAAGGCGAGACGCTGGCCCAGGCCCGCGCCTATTGGGCCACGCTGCGCTCGGACGGGGACGCCGTGTTCGATGCCGAGCACGTGCTGGATGCCGCCGCGATCGCGCCCTTCGTCACCTGGGGCACCAGCCCGGATCAGGCCATGCCGGTGGATGGCGTGGTGCCGGACCCGCAGGCCGAGCCCGACGCGTTGGCCCGCCTGGCGCTGGAGAAGGCCATGGACTATATCGGCCTGACGCCGGGTACGCCGATAGCCGGCGTGCCGATAGACCGCGTGTTCATCGGCTCCTGCACCAACGGACGCATCGAGGATCTGCGCGCGGCGGCAGCCGTGGTGCGCGGCCGCAAGGTAGCGGCCGGCGTGCGGGCCATGGTGGTGCCCGGATCGGGTGCGGTGCGCGCACAGGCCGAGGCCGAAGGCATTGCGGCGCAATTGATCGAGGCCGGCTTCGAATGGCGCCAGCCTGGCTGTTCCATGTGCCTGGCCATGAACGACGACGTGCTCAGCCCGGGCGAGCGCTGCGCCTCCACCACCAACCGCAATTTCGAAGGCCGGCAGGGGCGCGCGGGCCGCACGCACCTGATGTCTCCGGCGATGGCCGCCGCCGCCGCGCTGGCCGGCCGCATTGTCGACGTCCGCGTCTGGGAGCAACACGCATGACCGCAACCATCGAGGGCGTTGCCGCGCCGCTGCCTTTTTCCAATCTGGACACCGACCAGATCATGCCCAAGCAGTTTCTGCGCATCATCGACAAGGCAGGGCTGGACCGCGGCCTGCTGCATGACCTGCGCTTTGATGCGGGCGGCGCGCCCAGGCCCGATTTCGTGCTGAACCAGCCCGCCTATGCCGGGGCGTCCATCGTGGTCGCGGGGCCGAATTTCGGCTGCGGCTCCAGTCGCGAGCATGCGGTGTGGGGCTTGCAGCAGTTCGGCATCCGCGCGGTGATCGCGCCCAGCTTCGGCGAGATCTTCTACTTCAATGCCGTAAACAACGGCCTGCTGCTGATCAGCCTGGCGCCGGCCGAGATCGACGCCTTGCTCGCCAGGGTGTCCAATACGGCCACCAACCGCGTCAGCATCGATGTGGCGGCAGGGAGCGTCACCGCCATGGACGGCTGGACAGCGGCGTTCACGCTGCCAGAACGTCACCGCCGCATGTACGTGCAGGGGCAGGACATGGTGGGCGCCTCATTGCAGCAGCTGGACGAGGTGGAACGTTTCGAGGCCGGGCATTGGGCGCGGCACCCCTGGATGAAAGACCTGGCGCGCCGCGTGCGCGACCGCCTGGACCGAGAGGCCATATGACCGCATTCTTCGACCTGCCCGTGCGCCGCATCGTGGCCAACGGCATCGAGATCGCAGCCCGCGTCGACGGCGCTGGCCCGCCGTTGCTGTTGCTGCACGGCCATCCCCAGACCCACGCCATCTGGCATCGCGTCTGGCCGGAACTGACGCGCCACCGCACTTGCGTGGCGGCGGACCTGCGCGGCTACGGCGATAGCGACAAGCCTGCCGCATCGCCGGACCATTCTGCCCATTCCAAGCGCGAGATGGCGGCCGACATGATCGAGCTGATGCGCGCCCTGGGCCACGAGCGCTTCGAGGTGCTGGCGCACGACCGCGGCGCGCGCGTGGCGCACCGGCTGGCGCTGGACCATCCCGCCGCCGTCAGCCGCATGATGCTGCTGGACATCGCGCCCACGCTGGACATGTACGAAGGCACCACGCGCGCCTTCGCCCAGGCCTATTTCCACTGGTTCTGGCTGATCCAGCCGGCGCCGCTGCCCGAAACCATGATCCAGCGCGACCCGGTGTTCTACCTGCGTTCCGTGATGGGCGGACGGCCTGGCGGGCTGGCGCACTTTTCCGCCGAGGCCATGGCCGAGTACGAACGCGCGGCGCAACTGCCCGGCTGGGCCACGGGCATCTGCGAGGACTACCGCGCTTCCGCCACGCTGGACCTGGAGCACGACCGCGCCGGCCGGGAGGCCGGCGAACGCCTGCGCATGCCACTGCGTGCGCTGTGGGGCGAGCGCGGCGCGGTGGGCCGGAACTTCGACGTGCTGGCGCTGTGGCGCGCGATCGCCGACGAGGTGTCCGGAGGCCCGTTGCCGGGCGCGCACTATCTTGCGGAAGAGTGCCCGGACGCGCTGCTGGCGCAGGCCGGAGAGTTCTTCGGCTGGCGCTAGCGGCAGGGCTCGGCCCGCATGTAGCACCCCGCGCGCGGACAGGCATTCAAGTCCGGGCGGGGCATAGGGCCTTCTAAAAGGGGACGCACTGCCGGTGTTAACCTACGCCCGATGAATCAGCACCACGTCGACCTCTCCAAACTCCCCGACGCCGAAGACGCGCAACGCGCCTTCAAGGCTTCGGATTCGCCCTGCGTGGCCGTCTGCTCCACGCTGTTTGACGACATCTGCCGCGGCTGCGGCCGCACCGCCATGGAAGTCGCCAACTGGGTGTTCATGACGGAAGAGGAAAAGCGCGAAGTCTGGGTGCGCATCACGGCGCAAGGGTATCCCCGCCGCAACAACTAGCCGGCGGCCGCGCAGGCCGTCTTGGGCATGTCACATGGCGCGGGCTAAATCGCGCTATTGCCCACTTCCGGCTCCATCATGCGCATCGTCCTGGTCACGGATGCCTGGCATCCGCAAGTCAATGGCGTCGTCCGCACCTGGACGACCATGCAGCAGATCCTCGGAGAATGGGGCCACGAGCTGATCGTGGTGAACCCGCAGGGCAGCCGCACCGTGCCGGCGCCTTCGGAGCCCGACCTGCGGCTGTGTCTGCAGCCCGGCCGGCAATTGCGCCGCATCCTGGGCGACCTCGTGCCCGACGCCCTGCATATCGCCACCGAAGGTCCGCTGGGACTGGCCGCCCGCCGCATGGCGCTGGCGCGGGGCTGGCGCTTCACGACTTCGTTCCACACTATGTTCCCGGACTACCTGCAGGCGCGCATGGGCATCCCGGCGGCCTTGCCCTGGCGCTATCTGCGCTGGTTTCACCGGCCCTCGCAGCGGGTGCTGGTGCCGACGCCCACGGTGCGCGACGTGCTGGCGCGGCGCGGCCTCGCCAACCTGCAGATCTGGTCGCGCGGGGTGGACCCGCGCAAGTTCCAGCCGGGGGCGGGCGAGGCCTTCCCGGACCTGCCCCGTCCCGTATTCCTGAGCGTGGGCCGCGTGGCGCGCGAGAAGAATCTGGACGCCTTCCTGTCGCTGGACCTGCCGGGCAGCAAGGTAGTGGTGGGGGCGGGGCCGGATGAGGCGCGGCTGAAGAAGCGCTTTCCCGACGCGATTTTCCTGGGCATGCGGCAAGACGAAGCGCTGCCGGCGCTCTACGGGTCGGCCGACGCCTTCGTCTTCCCCAGCCTGACGGACACCTTCGGTCTGGTCATGCTGGAGGCCATGGCCTGCGGCACGCCGGTGGCCGCTTTCCGCAGCGAAGCGCCGCTGGCGGTGGTGACCCAGGGCGTCACCGGTTTCCTGGACGAAGACCTGGCCCATGCCTGCCGCTCGGCCCTGTCGCTGGACCGCCATGCGGTGCGCGAACATGCCCTGACGCGCAGCTGGGACTCGGTGGCCGCGACCCTGCTGGCTGCACTGGTGCCGCTGGATGGGAGCGCCCGCGGCGCGGAACATGCCGAGGCGTCGTGCGTCCCTGAAGGGGCCATGCTTGCGCGGCGGCCGGGTGGCGAAATGCCCGCCAGGGAGCCAGGGGTTTGATCCCTGGCGCACGGTTCCCGGGTACAATGCCCGGCAATCCTGAGGAGCGTTGCGACGACCCTGCGGTTCCCGCCAGCCGGCACGGCAAGCGGAGCCAGGCTCGCCAGGCTCAGGAATCCTTGTTCAAGCGGCGCGCCTTGCGCGGCGCTACAGCAACGGCGCTCACCTTTGTCGCATATGGCGGGAAAGGCGAGCACTCGACCTTCGTGGTGCCTTCGCGTTGTCCGGCCATATCCTGCGCCGTTCGTATTTCACGTGGAGCCTACACACCATGAACGCTGTGACCGATAAATCCTTCTCCGACTACCTCGTCGCCGACATGTCGCTGGCCGGCTGGGGCCGCCGCGAACTCGCCATCGCCGAAACCGAAATGCCCGGCCTGATGGCCATCCGCGAGGAATTCGCCGCCAAGCAGCCGCTCAAGGGCGCGCGCATCGCCGGCAGCCTGCACATGACCATCCAGACCGGCGTGCTGATCGAAACGCTGGTGGCCCTGGGCGCCGAAGTGCGCTGGGCCTCGTGCAACATCTTCTCCACGCAGGACCACGCCGCCGCCGCCATCGCCGCGTCGGGCACCCCGGTCTTCGCCGTCAAGGGCGAAACGCTGGAAGAGTACTGGCAGTACACCCACAAGATCTTCGAATGGCCCAATGGCGAAAACGCCAACATGATCCTCGACGACGGCGGCGACGCCACCTTGATGCTGCACCTGGGCACCAAGGCCGAGAAGGACATCTCGGTGCTGGCCAACCCGGGCAGCGACGAAGAGCGCATCCTGTTCGCCGCCATCAAGGAAACCCTCAAGCGCGATCCCAAGTGGTATTCGACCCGCCTGGCCCTGATCAAGGGCGTGACGGAAGAAACCACCACCGGCGTGCATCGCCTGTACCAGATGTCGCAAAAGGGCGAGCTGGCCTTTGCCGCCATCAACGTCAACGACTCGGTCACCAAGTCCAAGTTCGACAACCTGTACGGCTGCCGTGAATCGCTGGTCGACGGCATCAAGCGCGCCACCGACGTGATGGTCGCCGGCAAGGTTGCCGTCGTGGCCGGCTACGGCGACGTGGGCAAGGGCTGCGCCCAGGCGCTGGTCGCGCTGCGCGCCCAGGTCTGGGTCACCGAAGTCGATCCGATCTGCGCCCTGCAGGCTGCCATGGAAGGCTTCAAGGTCGTGACCATGGAAGAAGCCGCCGCGCACGGCGACATCTTCGTCACCGCCACCGGCAACTACCACGTCATCACGCGTGAGCACATGAACGCCATGAAGGACCAGGCCATCGTGTGCAACATCGGCCACTTCGACAACGAAATCGACGTCGCCAGCCTGGCCGACTGCAAGTGGGAAGAGATCAAGCCGCAAGTCGACCACGTCATCTTCCCGGACGGCAAGCGCATCATCCTGCTGGCCCAGGGCCGCCTGGTGAACCTGGGTTGCGCCACCGGCCACCCGTCGTTCGTGATGTCGTCCTCGTTCGCCAACCAGACCATCGCCCAGATCGAGCTGTTCACGCGCAACGAAGCCTACCAGTCGGGTCAGGTCTACGTGCTGCCCAAGCACCTGGACGAGAAGGTCGCCCGCCTGCACCTGAAGAAGCTGGGCGTGAAGCTCACGACGCTGCGCCAGGATCAGGCCGACTACATCAACGTGCCGGTCGAAGGCCCCTACAAGCCCGAGCACTACCGCTATTGATGGTTGTAGCAAAATAGGAAAGTGCCGCGCCATGCCGGCGCGGGCTTTCCGGTCCGCAGGACCCCTGTCGCGTACGTATCGCCGCGGCAGGGCCAGCGGGCTCACAACAGGAGATCGAACATGGCATTGATACTCGTCTGGATCCTGAACGCGGTGGCCCTGCTGGCCGTGGCCTACCTGCTGCCCGGCATCACCGTGGCCAGCTTCGGATCGGCGCTCATCGCCGCGCTGGTGCTGGGCCTGGTGAACATGCTGGTCAAACCGGTGCTGGTGCTGCTGACACTGCCCATCACGATCGTCACTCTCGGTCTCTTCCTCATCGTCATCAACGCCTTGTTGTTCTGGTTCGTCGGCTCCGTGCTGAAGGGCTTCCAGGTCAACGGGTTCTGGTGGGCCGTGGGCGGTGCGATCCTGTACAGCATCATCTCTGGCCTGCTCACGAAGCTGATCCCCTAATGTCTGACTCGACTACTCCCGCTTTCAGTCTGGAATTCTTCCCTCCGCGCGACCTGGCCGGCCAGGAGCGGCTGGTGCGCGCGGCCAAGCAGATGCTGGCCATCCAGCCCAAGTACGTCAGCGTGACCTTCGGCGCGGGCGGCTCCACCCGCGCCGGCACGGCGGATGCCGTGCGCACGCTGCGCAACCTGGGCTGCGAGGCGGCGCCGCACCTGTCGTGCGTCGGCGCCACGCGCCAGGATCTGCGGGACATCCTCCAGGCCTACAAGAACGAGGGCGTGCGGCGCGTGGTGGCCCTGCGCGGCGACCTGCCCTCGGGCATGGGCGGCGATGCGGGCGAACTGCGCTACGCCAACGAGCTGGTGTCGTTCATCCGCGAGGAAACGGGCGACTGGTTCCACATCGAAGTGGCGGCCTATCCCGAAATGCATCCCCAGGCGGCCAATCCCTCCGCCGACCTGAACCATTTCGTGAACAAGGTGAAAGCCGGCGCCGACGCCGCGATCACGCAGTACTTCTTCAACGCCGACGCCTACTTCGACTTCGTCGACCGGGCCCAGGCCAAGGGCGTGAACGTGCCCATCGTGCCGGGCATCATGCCCATCACGAACCACACGCAGCTGCTGCGCTTCTCGGAAATGTGCGGCGCGGAAGTGCCGCGCTGGATCCGCCTGCGCCTGGCCGAGTTCGGCGACGACAAGGCCTCCATCCGCGCCTTCGGCGTGGACGTGGTGACCGAGCTGTGCCAGACGCTGCTGGACAACGGCGCGCCGGGCCTGCATTTCTACACCTTGAACCACGCGGAAGCGCCGCTGGCGGTGTGGAAGGAGCTAGCGGTGCAGGCGTAACAGGCTGCACTCGCCATAAAGGCCAAGCCCACCCGCGAGGGTGGGCTTTTCTTTGGGCAGCCCGCTGCTTACTCGGGTTGGATTCCCGCCTGCCGGATCTGCTGACCCCAGGCGTCGTACTGGCCGCGCACGAATTGCTGCAAGGGATCACCCGTGGCCAGGTCGGGCTCCATGCCCATGGCGCGCAGTTTTTCCTGGATCGCAGGCTCGCGCATCGTGGCCGTCAGTTGCTCGGACCACCACTTCGCCGCCTCGGGCGCGAGGCCGCCGGGGCCGGCCACGCCGATCCAGCCGGTCAGGTCCAGGCTGCCCATGCCAAGTTCCTGGGCGGTGGGAACGGAGGGCAGGATGGTCGAGCGCTTGTTGGAAACCAGGGCCACGGCGTTCAGGTTCTTGGCGCGGATCTGCGGCAGCACGGCCCCCAGGTCGGCCGCCACGAAATCGATGCGCCCGCCCAGCAGGTCGGTGATGGCGGCCGGTTGGCCCTTGTAGGGCACCGCCAGCACCTCGGCGCCGGCTGCGCGGCTGAACGCCGCCGCCACCACCTGGCCCGTGCCGGAGCCATAGCCGCTGGTCACCGAGTTCGGCTTTTCCTTGGCTGTCGCCACCAGTTGGCGCGCGTCGCCATGCTGGCCTGCGGCGCGCGTGACGATGACCACGTCGAAGCGCACCACACGCCCGACCTGGGTGAAGTCCTTCATGGCGTCATAGCGCTGGAAGGCCTTGGACAGGTAGGGGCCGGACGAGCTGGTGGCGCTGGAACTCGGCATCATGGTGTAGCCGTCGGGCGCGGCCCGCGCCACCGTGTCCACGCCCAGCACGCCCAGCGCGCCGGGCTTGTTCTCGACGATGATCTGCGCGCCGGTGCGGGCGCGGATATCGTCCACCACCACGCGCGAGACGTTGTCGATGGTGCTGCCAGCGGGAAAGCCGACCACGAAATGGATGGGCTTGTCCGCCTGCGGATAGCCGGGGGCTGCGCCTGTCAGGGACGGCAGGCACAGCGCGGCGGCGATCAGGGCGGATCGGATGTTGTTTTTCATGTCTGTCTCCTCGTGCTTTGGAACCTTAGGACGTCCGGCCGGCCTGGGCTTCCGCCAGGATCTCGGCTGTGTGTTCGCCCAGGCCGGGCGGATGCCGCCGGATCTCTGCCGGCGTGCGGCTGAAGCGGACGGGCAGGCCCGCCTGGATCAGGCGCCCTTCGGTGGGGTGCTCGGATTCATGCCAGAAGCCGGTGGCCCGCAAGTGCGGGTCGGCCAGCAGTTCCTCGAAGCCGTTGACCGGCGCATAGGGGATGTCGGCGGTCGCCAGCAGTTCGATCCATTGCGCGGTGGTGCGCTTGCCCAGCACGCCTTCGACGTAGCTGTACAGCTCGGGAAAATGCTTGCTGCGGCTGTTGAGCGTCAGGTAGCGCGGGTCCTGCGCCATCTCGGGGTTGCCGGCCAGCGCAAAGAAGCGCTGCCATTGCGGCGTGGTGTAAGGCACCACGCTCATGTAGCCGTCCTGCGTGCGGAACGGACGGCGGTACTCATTGAGCAGGCGCGTATAGCCCGCCGGCCCTTCGGGCGGCACGAAGGTCAGCCCCGCCAGATGTTCCGGCGCCAGGAAGGCCACCATGCATTCGAACATCGGCACTTCCACGGCCTGGCCGCCCGCGCCGCGCTCGCGCGCCAACAGGGCGCTGGTGACGGCGTTGGCCACGTACAGTGCCACCACCTTGTCGGCGACCACGGAATTGACGTAGCGCGGCGCCTCGGCGCCTGCGCCGCCTTGCAGCCAGGCCATGCCGGACGCGGCCTGGATGGTGTCGTCGATGGCGGCGCGTCCCGCATAAGGGCCTTGCTCCGAATAGCCATAGCAGGCGCAATAGACCAGTTCGGGAAAACGGGGCTGCAGTGTCGCGTAATCCAGGCCCAGGCGGCGCATCGCCGGGGCGCGCATGTTGGAGATGAAGACGTCGGCGCCGCCGATCAACGCGTCCAGTTGCGCACGGCCTTCGGGGGTCTTGGCATCGATCACCGCGCTGCGCTTATTGCGGTTCAGGTTCAGATGGGTATGGCTCATGGCGGCATGGCGCTGGGGGGTGACGTGACGGAACACGTCGCCCTCGGCGGATTCCACCTTGATGACGTCGGCGCCCATGTCGCCCAGCATCTGGGTGGCCATGGGCCCCATGCCGACGCTGGTCATGTCGACGACGCGTATGCCGTGCAGTGGTCCGGGCATGTTCAGTCCTCCCCCAGCAGGCGGCGCGCCAGGCGCAAGTGCGGGCGGTCGATCATCTTGCCGTCCAGCCGCAAGGTGCCCGCGCCCGGGTTGGCGGCGAAGGCGGCAATGACCGCGCGGGCCCATTGCAATTGGCCGTCGTCCGGGCTCAGCGCCGCGTTGACCGCGGCTACGTGGCGCGGATGGATGGCCATCTTGCCGACGAAGCCGTCGCGAAAGGCTTCGCCGGCCTCGGCTGCCAGAACCTCGGGCGCGTCCAGGTCGACGCAGACCGTGTCGATGGCGCGCACGCCGGCCGCGGCGGCCGACATCAGGCATAGCGAGCGCGCCAGACGGAAGGGCTCCGTGTAGCGGCCCGCCTCGCGGTTGCGCAGCGCGCCGACGTCGGCGGCCAAGTCTTCCGCGCCCCAGGACAGCCCCCACAGCCGCGGCGTGGCGTCGCGGTAGTCGTGCAGGCTGAACAGGGACTGCGCGGTCTCGGTGACGATGGCGAGGATGCGTGTGACGCCTGGGGCCGTGCCGGCCGTGGCCTCGAAGGCGTCCAGATAGTGCGATAGGTGCAGGAGACCATCGCGGCCGGCGCATTTGGGCAGCACGATGCCGTAGGGGGCGGCGGGCATCACGGCGGCCAGATCGGCCAGGGCGTCGTTGCCCTCCAGCGCGTTGATGCGCACCCATAGTTGTTTGCCTGCCGCGCCGCGTTCCAGCATGGCGCGGACTTCCTTGCGCGCAGCAGGCTTCTGGTCCGGGGCGACGGAGTCTTCCAGGTCCAGGATCAGGGCATCGGCGGCGCTGGCGGCCGCGTGATCGAACTTGCGCCCGGAATCGCCGGGCACGAACAGCAGGGAGCGGGTCATCGTGGTCCTCCTGGACGGCGGCAAACTCAGGCCGGACGCTTGCGCATCAAGGCCGAACGCTTGCACGTGGCCACGACTTCGTCGCGATGGTTCAGCGCGGTGTGCTCGAACTCGACGATGCCCGCGTTGGGGCGCGATTTGCTCTCGCGCACCGACAGCACGCGGGTGTGCACATGCAAGGTGTCGCCAGCGAAAACCGGCTTGGGGAAGTTCACGTCGGTCATGCCCAGATTGGCCACGGTGGTGCCCAAGGTGGTGTCGTTGACCGTCATGCCGATCAGCAGGCCCAGCGTGAACAGGCTGTTGACCAGGGGCTTGCCGAACTCCGTCTGCGCGGCGAAATGCGCGTCCAGATGCAGCGGCTGCACGTTCATCGTCAGGGAACTGAACAGCACGTTGTCCATTTCGGTCAGGGTGCGGGTCCAGGCATGCTCGAACGCCTGCCCGGGCGAAAACTGTTCGTAATAAAGGCCAGCCATGTTCTTTCCTTCATGTAGAGAGCGCCGGGGTATTGGCCCGGAATTCGAGCGGCCGCTACCGGTAATCCCGATCCGCGTTCTTACTCTTGAACAAAAGTTTATATTTATGAACAAAGGCGGGCAATGGTTTTGGCTAGTCGTAAACCCGCAGGAGCCTGCGCAGCCGCGGAGGACGCAGGCGCGCGCCGCCAGCGCGGGTGACGCGGCGGGACGCAGGAAGGGGAGGTAAAGGCGCGGCCGCCAGGCGCCTCTCGGGGCAGCCAGGCGGCCGGAGCGGCGGAAGCCCTTTTAGGGACTGGCCTTAGTAGGCAGTCACGGCGGGCGCCGGGCTGTCCAGGCGTTGCGTGAGTTCGCGGCCGGCGGCAAGCAAGGTCTGGCCGATGAGGTCGGCGCGGGAGGCGGAACGGTCCAGCGGAGCGCCCACGACCAGCGCCAGCACGGCGCCGTACAACACCAGCGGCGCGGCAACCGACAGGGTATCGGCCTGATGCTCCGCCAGATTGACGTGCCAGCCGCGCCGGGCTTCGGAATCGATCAGCTGCAGCAGTTGCTTGTGGGTCTTGACCGTCTTGCTGGTATAGCGGTCCAGGGGCAGGCGCGCGACCAGCGCCTCGCGTTCGGCAGGCGGCATGGCGCCCAGCAGGGCACGCCCGGAGGCCGATGCATGCAGCGGTTTTTGCTGGCCGACCCTGGCCGTGAAGCGCACGATGCGTTCGGGTTCGGCCACGTCCAGGTAGACCACCTGGTCGCCCGACCGTTGCGCCAGGATCAGGGTCTCGTCCAATTCGTCGCGCAGCGCCTCCAGCGTGGGCCGGATGCGTGTGGTCAGCTGGTCATGCTCGGCCACCGTGCGGGCCTCGTTCAGCCAGCGGCGGGTGAGGTAATAACGGCCCGCAGTCTGATGCGCGTAGCCGTCGCCTTCCAGCGTGTCCAGCAAGGCCAGGCAGCTGGACTTGGGGATGCCCAGTCCGGCCGAAAGCTGCGACAGCGTGGCCGGCGCCCGCGTCGCGGCGAAGAATTGCAGGATGTCCAGGACGCGCCTGGCGCTTTTTACGTCGTTCGTACTCATGCACGCGAATATATATTCATGAACGGGCAGCAGCAACCGCCGCCGCCCGCCGCGCCATCAGTCGGCGTACACCCCCGCCTTGCGGATGATGCCGCCCCATTTGTCGACCTCGGATTGCAGCCAGGTCTGCAGGCCTTGCGGCGTCTGCTTGGATTCCGGCACGATCTCGGCGCCCAGTTCCGCCATCTTCTGCGTGAAGGCAGGATCCTTCAGCGCGGCGCGCAGGGCCTCGTTGAACTTCGCGACGGCTTCTGGCGGCGTGCCCTTGGGCGCGTAGACGCCATGCCACACCTTGACCTCGAAGCCCTTCAGGCCGTTCTCCTGCAGGGTCGGCGCATCAGGCAGCGTCTTGATGCGCTCCAGCGTGGTGACGCCGTACAGCTTCACGCGGTCGGCCTTGATCTGCGGAATGGTCTGGGTGGTCTGATCGCACAGCACGTCCACCTGGCCGCCCAGCAGCGCGGTCATCGCCGGCGCCGTGCCGGCATAGGGCACGGTGGTGAACTGCACGCCCAGCGATTCCTGCAGCAGCATGCCGCAGAGCTGCGACACCGCGCCCAGGCCGGCGTTGGCCAGGTTGATCTTGTTGCCGTTTTCCTTGGCGTACTTGATGAAGTCCTTCATGCCGTCCGCGGGCAGGTCCTTGCGGCCCAGCAGCGTCATGGGCACGTCGGCCACCTGGCCGACATAGGCGAAGTCCGTCAGCGGGTTGAATGACAGCTTGCGGTACAGCGCCGGCGCGGTGGCCATGCCGTTATGGTGGATCAGGAAGGTGTAGCCATCGGGCGCGGCGCGCGCCACGTGCTGGGACGCCAGCGTGCCGCCCGCACCGGTGCGGTTCTCGATGATGATGCTTTGGCCCAGCGTCTTGGACATGGACGCGCCCAGGCTGCGCGCCACGACATCGGTCGGCCCGCCCGCTGCGAACGGCACGACCAGCGAAATGGGATGGTTGGGATAGGCGCCTTGCGCGCCGGCGGTGCCAGAAACCAGGCAGGACAGGGCCAGCATGGGCCATGCTGCACGCTTGAGGGCGCGCGCGTAGATAGGGGGCATGTCTCGCTCCTTGTGGTGTTGTCGGGGCCCCCAAGGCAAAGCATGACGGCCGGACACCAGTGTGGCGCGACAGCGCCCGGATGAGAATTCGCGGTTCCGCAAGCCGGGTTTCGGCTGCTGGAAAGGAGGGTTTACGCGGAAGGCGATATGAGCGGGGGATTTTCCTGCTCTTCCTGCGAACCGAGTCCGCTGCACGGGAGGGCCGCGGCTTGCACGCGGTCATGAAAGTAACGGTGAAAAATCTCCCAGTCCCTGTACTGCGCGGACGCCACCTGGAAGGCGCACAGCCGGCCCACCAAGCTGCAGATCCAGTCAGCACATTGAAGGGTCTGGAACAGGTGGCTCTCACCTTGAATCAGCGGCTCGACCAGCGTTCTGCATCGGTCGGTGGCATCTTCGAACATCGCCAGCGTGCAGGCTTCGACATTCATTTCGCGCCATCGGCTGCCCGCCTGTTGCTCGTCGATCAAAAGCATGAAGGTGGCCTGCCTTGCCGAGAAAAAGCGATCCGCGCGCCGGACTATGCGTAGCAATTGCTGCTTGAAGATCTCCGCGGGTTGATGCGATGCCGCGTCTGTTGTCTTTTGCTCGCCGCTGTAAATCACGTGTCCGCCAATCTGTCTGATCCGGTTCAGCAAACGCCCCGTTGCGGTCCGCAACTGCTGGTACTTTTCAACATTCCGGACGGTATAGAGTTGCGCGCCCTTCTTTTCCCAGCGGTACGCAGGTTGGTCTTGCCGTTCCAGTTCGAACTTCAATAGATGGCATTTCAGTTTGTAGAAGTAGATGGCGAACTCGCGCACGGATTCAACAGGCAGGACCAACCCCCCGAAGCCGAACACCGGGCTTGTCCGGTGCTTGTCGTGATCACGAGAGACGAATGGGCCAATGTGGCCGAACTCGTCCAGATACATGACGTAATGCATGACGTAACCCTTTGTCCGACACGTGGCTTGCATACGAATCGAAGCAGTGTAGGGCGCGGGAGACGGCTGGCTTTCCTTCAGTGAATGGAAAGATCGCACCCAAATTCAAAATGGCAACGATTCATGCCGCACAAAAACACGAAAGCCCGCAGCAATGAATTGCGCGGGCCTCGGAAGGTGGGCATATGGCGTGCATATACGTTGAAGAAACTGTAAAGCAGATTCCGGTCGTGCTGCAAGGGATCAAGGCGTCCGGAACACATAAATGCGCGCGGAAGCCTGCGGTATCAGACGGAGTCCCGGGTTCTGGCCTGGGAGGCTTGGCATGTTCCTGCCGGAAACCGCCCCTAGTTCGCCTGATCCTTCCCCGGATCTTCAGCCAACACCTGCGGCGCCGGATAGTTCGACACGGGCGCATCCATCGGCTCCGCGCGCAGCGGCTGGTGCACGCGGCTGGGAGGGACCAGCGAATCGGGCGAGTCGGGATTGGTCCACAGCGGGTCCGGGATCTCGGCGAAGACCTGGCGCAGGCGTTCGCCCCAGGTGCCGCGGATCATGCGGAAGTACTCGTTGTGCTCGTCGATGCTGGCGAAATGCGTGACGCGCAGCGAGTGCGTGTCGTAGACCAGCAGGTCCAGCGGCAGGCCCACCGAGATATTGGAGCGCAGCGTGGAGTCCATGGAGATCAGGGCGCACTTGGCCGCTTCGTCCAGCGAGGTGTCGGGACGCAGCACGCGGTCCAGGATGGGCTTGCCGTATTTGGCTTCGCCGATCTGGAAGTACGGGCATTCCTGGCCGGCTTCGATGAAGTTGCCGGCCGAATACACCTGGAACAGGCGGCAGCGTTCGGCGCCGATCTGGCCGCCGAAGATCAGGTTGACGTTGAAGTCCACGCCCTGCTCGCGCAGGGCCGGGGCTTCGTGGTGATAGACCGAGCGCACCGCGGCGCCGACGCGGCGGGTGGCCTCGAACATGTCGGGCGCGTTCCAGACGGTTTCGCCGCCTTCGTCGTGCTGGCGCGCCAGCGCGTTCAGCACCGCCTGGCTGACCGCCAGGTTGCCCGAACTCATCAGCACCATGACGCGGTCGCCCGGGCGCTCGAACACGGTCATTTTGCGGAAGACGCTGATCTGGTCGACTCCGGCGTTGGTGCGGGAGTCGGCGAGGAATACCAGGCCGGAATCAAGGCGGGCTGCGACGCAGTAGGTCATGATCAGAATTAGGGAAAACCACGCCGCATTGTATTGCGGCGCGGCTGGCGGGATGTTACTGCTGGGCGCTGGTCTGGACCTGCACGCTGACCTCCATGGATTCCTGGCCGCCGCCGCTGCGCACGCCGCGCACCGGCGAAGCCGAGTCGTAGTCCCGCGCCACCGCCAGCCGGCAATGGCAGTCCGAGGCGAACTGGCGGTTGGTGATGTCCACGCTGGTCCAGCCCACGTCGGGCAGCCAGACGTCGGCCCAGGCGTGGCTGGCGGCGTGTTCGGCGGTGGTGTACAGGTAGCCGCTGACGTAGCGCGCGGGCACGCCCAGGCCGCGCACGCAGGCCAGGAAGAGGTGGGCATGGTCCTGGCAGACGCCGTGGCCCATGGCCAGCACCTGGTTGGCGGCGGTGGTGACATCGGTGGTGCCGGGCTCGTAGGCGACGCGGTCGCTGACCGCGGTGGCCAGGGCCAGCACGTCGTCCGGCGTATGCAGACCGCCCGGCAGCGCGTCGCGCACGAAGGCCATGACGGTGTCGTCGGCCTGGGTCAGCGGCGTCTGCACGCAATAGGCGTGCACTGGCAGACGGCTGTCCTCGCTGCCCAGCAGGCCGCGTTCCAGCGGCGCCACCAGCACTTGCCCGACCACGCGCAGCTCGATGTCGGTGTGCGGCTGGTTGAGCGTCAGCGTATGCGTGATGTTGCCGTAGGCATCTACTTGCTTGTCCAGCTCGCCGGGCGCTTCGATGTGCCAGCGCAGCACGCGCTGGTGTTCGTCGTCGCGCGGGGTCAGCCGCAAGGTCTGGATGCTGTAGGTGACCGGGGCGGTATAGCGGTAGTGAGTGACGTGGGTGATGATCTGTTTCATTCTGCTCTCCTGCCTAGGCCGACAGCGGCACCAGGAAGTCCTGGCTGATCCGGTTGCCCAGATCGTTGATGCGGTCGAGGAAGTGCTCCAGGTATTGATGCAGGCCGCTGTCCAGGATGTCCTCGACGCGACCGTATTGCAGTTCCGCGCACAGCATGCCGGCGCGCCTCTCGGTTTCGGTCGAGCGTTGGTTGGAGACACGCGCCAGGTCGTCGGCCACCGCGCGCATCGAGGCCAGCAGCGAGCGCGGCATGTCGCCGTGCAGGATCAGCAGTTCGGCCACGCGGTCGGGGGTGATGACGTCGCGATATACCTTGCGGTAAATCTCCAGGCCGGACACCGAGCTGAGCAGCGCCGACCAGCGGTAGAACTCGCTTTGCAGCGCCGCCGCGCCGGCTCCCTCGGTTCGGCTATCGTGGCCGTTGGACCCGCGTTCATGGAACTTCACGTCCAGCATGCGCGCGGTGTTGTCGGCGCGTTCCAGGTGCATGCCGATGCGCAGGAAGTACAGGGCCTCGTCCTCCAGCATGGTGCCGATGGTGACGCCGCGCGCCAGGTGCGAACGGAACTTGACCCATTCGAAGAACTCGCCCGGGTTGCGTTCCAGCAAGCCCGTGTGCAGGTGCTTGAGCAGTTCCAGCCAGGTGGTGTTGTAGGTTTCCCAGACCTCGGTGGTGAGGCTGCCGCGCACGGCGCGCGCGTTCTCGCGGGCGGCGCGCATGCAGGAATAGATGGACGAGGGGTTCTCGGGATCGCGCACCATGTACTGCAGCACGTCGTGCGGCGAGATGGAGGCGTACTTGCTCTGGTACAGGCCTTGCAGCTCGGAGATGCGCAGCACGCCCAGCCACGAGCCTTCGCGCCGCTGCGCGTCCTGCGGCAGCAGCGACATCTGCAGGTTCACGTCCAGCATGCGGGCGGTGTTTTCGGCGCGTTCGGTGTAGCGGCACATCCAGAACAGATTGTCGGCGGTTCGGCTCAGCATGTTCAGTCCTCCTCCAGCACCCAGGTGTCCTTGGTGCCGCCGCCCTGGCTGCTGTTGACCACCAGCGAGCCCTCGGTCAGCGCCACGCGGCACAGGCCGCCCGGCACGGTGCGGATGTCCTTGCCGCACAGCACGTAGGGGCGCAGGTCCACATGGCGCGGCGCCACGCCCGATTCCACGTAGGTCGGCACGGTGGACAGCGCCAGCGTGGGCTGCGCGATGTAATTGGCGGGGTTGGCGCGCACGCGGTCCTTGAAGGCCTCGACCTCGGCGCGCGAGGCAGACGGCCCCACCAGCATGCCGTAGCCGCCCGAGCCGTGGACTTCCTTCACCACCAGTTCGTGCATGTGGGCCAGCACGTGCGACAGCTCGTCGGGCCGGTTGCAGCGCCAGGTGGGGACGTTGGACAGTATCGGCTCCTCGCCCAGATAGAAGCGGATCATGTCCGGCACGTAGAGATAGGTGGACTTGTCGTCGGCGATGCCGGTGCCGATGGCATTGGCCAGCGTTACGCGTCCGGCTCGGTACACCGACAGCAGACCCGGCACGCCCAGCGCGGAGTCGGCGCGGAATGACAGCGGATCGAGGAAGTCGTCGTCCAGGCGGCGGTAGATCACGTCCACCTTGCGCGGCCCCTGCGTGGTGCGCATGTAGACGGTGTTCTGCTCGACGAACAGGTCCTGGCCTTCGACGAGCTCCACGCCCATCTGCTGCGCCAGGAAGGCGTGTTCGAAGTAGGCCGAGTTGTACATGCCGGGCGTCAGCACCACCACGGTGGGATCGTCGCCGCCGTGCGGCGCGACTTCGCGCAGGTTGTCCAGCAGCAGGTCCGGGTAGTGCGCCACCGGCTCCACCTTGATGCGGCTGAAGGCGTCGGGCATCAGCCGCATCGACATCTTGCGGTTCTCCAGCATGTAGGACACGCCGGACGGCACTCGCAGATTGTCTTCCAGCACATAGAACTCGCCCGCGCCCGCGCGCACGATGTCCACCCCGGCGATGTGGCAGTAGATGTCCTCGGCCACGTCCACGTCCTGCATCTCGGGGCGGTACTGGGCGTTCAGGAATACCTGCTCGGCGGGCACCACGTCCGCGCGCACGATGTCGTGCCCGTGATAGATGTCGTGGATGAACATATTGAGCGCGCGTACCCGCTGCTTCAGGCCGGCTTCCAGCAGACGCCATTCGGCGGCGGGGATGACGCGCGGGATCAGGTCGAAGGGGATCAGGCGTTCGGTGCCGGCCGCGTCGCCCGCCACCGAAAACGTGATGCCGACCCGGCGAAAGCTCAGGTCCGCTTCCAGGCGGCGCGCGGCCATGGCCTGCGCGGACTGCTCGTCATGCCAGCGCTCGAAAGCCTGGTAGTGGGAGCGTATGCCGCCGGCGCTGTCGCGCATTTCGTCATAGGCGGCGGGACGGGATGATCTGTCCTTCATGGCTCCTCCGGTACAGGTGCTGGCAGCCGGCTCGCGCACGGCCGCCGTCCGGCCAATGTCCGGCCGGTTGCAATGGATTAAGCAACCCGCATGCCAGCCTGGCCGGCACGCGCGGGGGGCGCCCCTGAGGACCAATATCCTCCGAAGGGCGTTGCGGCGCCATCGCCGCGGCGGCTGAGGCCAGGGGATGGCGTGGGCGCCAGGCGCGGATTGGCCGGGGCTGGCGGGTGGATCGGGGTCAGCGGGGCTGGCGCGGAAATGCCTGGCCAGGGGAACGGGTGGGGCGGCGCTGCCGAAGAAAGCGCACGGAAGTGCGCGGGCGCTGCGTGCTGCGGCCGGGGTCTGGGCTAGGCCCGGCAGCAGTCCCTATGATAGGTCGTGCACCGTATTGGTGCAAACTGGTGGAGCAGAACTGGTGCGTCAGTTCATGCGGAAGCTGTGCAGCGTGGTGCCGCTGGTGCCGCCTTGTTCCAGCGGCGCCTGGGGCACCCAGCCGTCCTGGGTCAGTACCGCGTCCAGCGGGAAGTCGTGGGCGGCGGGTTCATAACCGGCGTCCAGCTCGCCGCAGCTCCAGGCGATGCCGATGGCGATGAACGGGTGGCCGCGGTCGCGCAGCGCGGCCAGGGTGCGGTCGTAATAGCCGCCGCCATAGCCCAGGCGGTCGCCCTGTTCGGTGTAGCCCAGGGTGGGGACCAGCACCACGTCGGGCAGCAGTTCGGCGCCGGCGACGGGTTCCTGGATGCCGTAGGGGCCGGCACGCAATTCGGCATCCGGCGTCCAGGGCAGGAAGGCCAGCGGGGCATTGCGTTCGCGCACCACGGGCAGGGCCACGGTCACGCCGTTTTCCACCCATTGTTCTAGCAACGGGCGCAGGTCCGGTTCGTCGGCCATGGGCCAGAAGGCGGCCACGGTAGCGGGCGCGGGGCGGCCCGCGCGCACGGCTTCATCGCGCGCCACATTCAGCCAGGTGAACAGGCGTGCGCGCATGAGCAGGCCGCCGCGGCTACGCTGATCTTCCGGCAGTTCAGCGCGCAGTTTCCGCAATCGCGCGCGTAGCGGTACTGCGGTATCCTCTGGAGTATTTTGCGTAGTCATGCGGTGGCTGTAAGAGGGATGGACAAATGATGGCGAATGTGCGGACGCATGCGGACGAACATGTGGATTGCCGGCATGCTGGCGTACGGCAAGGCCAGTGTATGAGGGACAGGGCATGACACAGACTCTGCAACCCGGACGGTATCAGAAAACCGCGCGGAAATCCGGGTCCGCCGCCGCCACCGAGGCCGCTCCCGGCCTGCGCCGCTGGCTGCCGCTGCTGGCGCTGTTCACCGCGGCCTGTGCGCCGGTGGACGCGCAGCAGCGCAGCGCGTCGGTCAATACCCAGCCCCAGCCTCAGCCCGCCGTTCAGGCTGCGCAACCCGCCATTTCCGTGCCGCCCGCGGTGCTGGCCGGCCTGCCGCCGACTTCCCAGACCCCCGCGCTCGCCGCCGTGGTCGCTGCGCGCGAAGCCATGAACCGCAAGCAGTGGTCCGTGCTGGGCGCGCTGGTGCCGCAGGCCAAGCCGGATCCGCTGGGCATGTATCCCGAATATTGGTTGCTGCGCTATCAGTTGTGGACCCCGCCCGCCACCGGCCGGCCCACCGCCGACCTGCAGAAGTTCATCAGCGGCAATTCCGACGCCTACCTGGCCGACCGCCTGCGCGGCGACTGGCTGCTGGCCGCGGCCCGCAGCGGGGACTTCGAAACCGTGCGCAAGCTCGCGCCCGTGAAGAACAGCAATGCGCAGATCGAGTGCGCCATCCTCGATGCCAAGCACATGACCGGGCAGCGCGCCACGGCGGCGCAGGCCGCGGCCGTGTTCGCGCCGGGCGGCGCCTGCTGGGCGCTGTACGACCAGCTGGTCGCCGACGGCATCATGGGTTGGGAGCAATTGGAACCCCAGCTGCGCGACGCCATCGAAGCCAACAAGACCGCCGACGCGCGCAAGTTCGCGCAGTACATGTTCGAGCCGGGCGACCTGAAAACCTATGACCAGCTCATGAAGGACCCCATGAAGTGGCTGACGCGCCAGAGCCGTCAACCCGTGGGCCGCAACGAGAAGGAACTGGTGACGATCGCCTTGGCGCGCCTGGCGCGTTCCGACGTCAGCGTGGCGGATTCCTACCTGCGCCGCGAATGGGGCAAGTCCGGGGACTGGTCCAAGTCCATGGCCAAGTCGAACCTGGCCTGGGTCCGCGGCCAGTACGCGCTGGTCGCCGCGCTGAATCTCGACAGCCGCGCCGACGACTGGTACCACGAGGCCGGCCACATCCGCATGACGGAATACAACGCCGCCTGGAAGGTGCGCGCCGCCTTGCGCCAGCCCAAGATCGACTGGAAATGGGTCATGGAATCCATCGACCAGATGCCCGCCTCGCAGCAGGCCGATTCGTCCTGGATCTACTGGAAGGCCCGCGGCCAGGCCGCGCGCGGCAACAAGGAACAGGCCGCCACCGCCTACGCCAGCATTGCCGACCGCTTCGACTTTTACGGCCAGCTGGCTGCCGAGGAACTGGGCCGCCGCATCACCGTGCCGCCGCGCCCCGCGCCCCTCAGCGACCAGGAAATCACCGAGGCCCGCGCCAACCCCGGCCTGCGCCGCGCGATCCAGCTCTTCCGCCTGGGTTGGCGCGCCGAAGCCGTGCCGGAATGGAACTTCACGCTGCGCGGCATGAGCGATCGTCAACTGATGGCCGCCGCCGAATTGGCGCGCGCCGAGAACATCTATGACCGCGTGGTCAACACCTCCGACCGCACGGAAAAAGAGTTCGACTTCAGCCAGCGCTTCATCGCGCCCTTCGAAGGCCGCGTCACCGCCAAGGCCAACGCCATCGCGCTGGATCCGGCCTGGGTCTATGGCCTGATCCGCCAGGAATCGCGCTTCATCATGGACGCGCGTTCGCACGTCGGCGCGTCCGGCCTGATGCAGCTGATGCCGGCCACGGCCAAGTGGGTCGCGGGCAAGATCGGCATGAGCAACTTCACGCCCGACAGCGTCAACGACTTCGACACCAACACCGAACTCGGCACCAACTATCTGAACATGGTGCTGCGTGACCTGAACGGTTCGCAGATGCTGGCCAGCGCAGGCTATAACGCCGGCCCGCGCCGTCCGCACAACTGGCGCTCGACCTTCACGCATCCAGTGGAAGGCGCGATCTTTGCCGAGACCATCCCGTTCAACGAGACGCGCACCTACGTCAAGAACGTGATGTCCAACTCGGTGTATTACGCCGCCATGTTCACCGGCCAGCCCCAGTCCCTGAAGGAACGCCTGGGCAACATTGTGCCGCTGGGCGCGGAAAGCACTTCGATCCCATGACGCGGGATCCGGCCACGGACGGCCTGCAGGTCTATATCGTGGGCGGAGCGGTGCGCGATGCGCTGCTCGGCCTGACGCCCGGAGACCACGACTGGGTCGTGGTCGGCGCCACGCCCGAGGACATGGCGCGCCGCGGTTTCGTGCCGGTCGGCGGCGACTTTCCGGTGTTCCTGCATCCGCGCAGCAAAGAGGAATACGCGCTGGCGCGCACCGAACGCAAGTCGGGGCGGGGCTACAAGGGCTTCACGTTCTATACGGGCGCCGACGTCACGCTGGAAGAAGACCTGCGCCGCCGCGACCTGACCGTCAACGCCATCGCGCAGAAGCAGGACGGCGAACTGGTTGATCCCCTGGGCGGCGCCGCCGACGTGCGCGACCGCATCTTCCGCCACGTCGGCGAGGCCTTCGAAGAGGATCCGGTACGCATTCTGCGGCTGGCCCGGTTCGCGGCCCGCTTTGCCGATTTTTCGGTGGCGCCCGAGACCCTGGCGCTGTGCCGCCGCATGGTCGAGGCCGGCGAGGCCGACGCGCTGGTGGCAGAACGGGTCTGGAAGGAATTGTCGCGCGGCCTGATGGCGGCGGCGCCGTCGCGCATGCTGGGTATCCTGCAGCAATGCGGCGCGCTGGCGCGCGTGATGCCCGAGCTGCAAGGGGTGGAGCAGACCGCGGCCGATGTGGACCGCGCGGCCGCGCAGGGCCTGTCGCTGCCGGGGCGCTATGCCTTGCTGTGTCGACTGACGCCTGAGCGCGACGCCATGGGCCGCCGCCTGCGCGTGCCCACGGAATGCAACGATTACGCGCGGCTGTTGCCGGAAGTGTTGGCGGGGCTGGACGCGGTGGAGCAAGGCGCCGATCCCGCGGACGCGCAACTGGCGCTGATGGAGCGCGCCGATGCGCTGCGCAAGCCGGAACGCTTTCTGGATCTGCTGGATGCGGCGGCCGTGCTGCGCTCCGTGGACCGAGCGGCCTGGCAATCGCGCGTGGCAATCGTGCGCGGCGTGGACGCCGGAGCTATCGCCAAAGCTTGCGCCGGAGAGCCGGCGCGCATCAAGGAGCAGGTGCGCGCCGCGCGCCTGGAGCGCCTGCGGGCGCAGTGATTCCGCTATGGATCTGAAAACGTGGCGGCCATGCCTATGAGGCCGCCACGCGTTCCTACAGCTTGCCCAACCGGTCGCCGCGCGAGAACCCTGCCAGCGGTTCGGTGATGCCGCGTCCCACCGCCAATACCTTGAACAGTTCGCCCATCTCCGATTCGGACAAGAGCTTCTGCACGGGCGCCACGGCTTGCGCGTATTGCTGCACGTCGCTCGGATCCAGTTGCGCCAACAGATCCATCAGCCCCGCATTCATCAGGAAGCGGGCCTGCGAGGTATAGCCCAGGACTTGCATGCCGGCCTCGAGCGCGGCATCCGCCATGGCGGTGAAATCGACGTGCGCGGTGATGTCCTGCAGGCCCGGCGCGGTGAACGGATCGCCGTGGGCGTGATGGCGCAGGTGGCACATGAGCGTGCCGCCTGCCCGCTGCGGATGGTAGTACTCGCTGCGCGGAAAGCCGTAGTCCAGCAGCAGCGCCGCGCCGCGTTCCAGCCAGCCGCCCATGGCGGCGATCCAGGCTTCGCCTTGCAGGTTGATCTCGGACACGTAACCGGGCAGGGCCGGCATGCGGGCGGCGACAGCGGCGGCTAGCGCCGGCGGCGCCGGGCGGTCTTCCCAGACGAAGCCTTGCGCGGCGTCCACCGCCACGCCGCGCTCCAGCACCTCGCCCGTATCGCTCCAGCGGAAGATCGACACCGGCATCGCGTCCAGCACTTCGTTGGCCAGCACGCAGCCGGCAAAGCGCTGGGGCAGCGCGTCCAGCCATTGCACGCGCTCGCCGAATGCCGCCAGCCTTTCAGCCTGGCGGGCGCGCAGGTCGGCCGACACTTCCAGGATCAGGTAGCGGGTTTGATCCAGGCCCATCGCATCCAGTTCGCGCAGCACGCCTTCGGCCAGGGCGCCGGTGCCGGCGCCGAATTCCAGCACGGCGTCGGTCTGCGTCTGGCGCAGCACCTGGGCGGCCTGGCGGGCCAGCGTGCGGGCGAACAGCGGCGTCAGCTGGGGCGCGGTGACGAAGTCGCCGGCAGGCGTGCGGACGTCGCCGTCGGCCTCGGCCAGCTTGACGTTGCCGGCCGCGTAATAGCCCAGCCCGGGCGCGTATAGAGCCTGCGCCATCCAGTGGTCGAACGACAGCCAGCCGCCATGGGCGGCGATGGTGGCGCGCAGATGCGCGGCAGCGGCTGCGCTGTGTTCCTGGGCGGCGGGAGTAAGGGCGGGCAGGTTGGCGGGGGCGGATCGTTGCATGGTCGGGCGGTGCGTGGACAAGCGGTCATTTTCCCAAAAAACAAACCCCGCGACAGGCGCGGGGTTTGTGTTGGGTTCAAGCGGGCGGATTAGCCGCGGCGGTCAGCCGACTTGCCGAAGCGCTTGGCGGGGCCGCCGGGGCGCTTGTCGAACGAGGGCTTGCCACGGAAACCGCCTTCCGGACGGTCGCCGCCGCGGAAGCCGCCTTCACGCTGCGGACGGTCGCCAAAGCTCGGGCGGTCGCCAAAGCTGGCGCGGTCGTTGTAGCTGGGGCGCGAGTCGCGGTCGCCGCCACGGAAACCGCCTTCACGCGGGCCGCGCTCGCTGAACGGGCGGGCATCGCGCTGGGGGCGGTCGCCATAGCTGGGGCGGTCGCCGAAGCTGGGACGGTCGCCGAAGCTGGGACGCGAATCGCGGTCGCCGCCGCGGAAGCCGCCTTCGCGCTGCGGACGGTCACCGAAGGGGCGGTTGCCCTGGTAGCCGCCTTCACGCTGCGGACGGTCGCCGAAGCTCGGACGATCGCTGAAGGAACGGGCCGGGCGGTCGCCGAACGGGCGATTGCCTTGGTAGCCGCCTTCGCGCGGGCCGCCCTCGCGGTTGCCTTGATAACCGCCTTCACGCGGCTTGAATTCGCCACGCGGGCCGCCGAAGGAACGGCCTTCGCGGTTGCCCTGGTAGCCGCCGCCGGGACGCTTGCCGAACGGCTTGCCGCCACGCGGGCCGGCGCCGCCAGCCGAGGGGCGCGGGGTGCGCTTGGGTTCCAGGCCGGCGATCACTTCGGGGGTGATCGATTGGCCGATGTAGTGCTCGATGCGGCGGACCTTATGGCGCTCGGAATGCGTTGCCAGCGTGAAGGCCAGGCCGCTGCGGCCGGCGCGGCCGGTACGGCCGATACGGTGCACGTAGTCTTCGGCTTGCATCGGCAGGTCGAAGTTGACGGCGTGGCTGATGCCTTGCACGTCGATGCCGCGGGCAGCCACGTCGGTGGCGACCAGGATGCGCAGTTGGCCGCGCTGCAGTTGCGACAGCGTGCGGGTGCGTTGGCGCTGGTTCATGTCGCCGTGCAGGGCGGCGGCGGCAAAGCCTTGGTCGGCCAGGCGGTCGGCCAGATCGTCGGCGCCGCGCTTGGTCGACGTGAAGACGATGGCCTGGTCCAGCGAGGCGTCGCGCAGCACGTGGTCCAGCAGCTGCATCTTGTGGCTGGCATCGTCCGCGTACAGCAGGCTTTGCGTGATGTTGGTGTGCTTTTCCTTGGCGCCGGCGATCTCGATGCGCTGCGGCTCGCGCATCATGCGCGAGGCCAGCTTGGCGACGGTGCCGTCCAGCGTGGCCGAGAACAGCAGCGTCTGGCGGCCTTCCGGCAGGCGGCTGACGATGGTCTCGATATCTTCGATGAAGCCCATGTCCAGCATGCGGTCGGCTTCGTCCAGCACCAGCGTGTGCACGGTGTTCAGCTTGACGCGGCCCGAGTTCAGGTGGTCGATCAGGCGGCCGGGGGTGGCGACCAGCACGTCCACGCGGCGCGACAGCGCCTTCAGCTGCGCGCCGTAAGGCATGCCGCCGACGACGGTGGCGGTGCGCAGGTCGGCCAGTTTGCGGCCGTAGGTGGCGGTGGCGTCGGTGACTTGCAGGGCCAGTTCGCGGGTCGGGGTCAGCACCAGCACTTGCACGCCGACGCCCTTGTTGGCGGGCATCTGGGCGATGCGGTGCAGGGCCGGCAGCATGAAGGCCGCGGTCTTGCCGCTACCCGTCTGCGAGGACACCATCAGGTCGTGGCCAGCCAGCGCTTGCGGAATGGCCGAAGCTTGGACGGGAGTGGGGGAGGTGAAGCCAGCGTCTTGAATGGCCGACAACAGAGCGGGCGCAAGACCCAGGTTTTCGAAAGACATTACTTTCCCTTGCCGCAATCAATGCGACGCAGTGCTTGGTCGGGCCAGGGGATTAGGCGGCCGGATCCAGGCGACGGTTGATGGAGCATCGTGCCGACCGAATCAACCGTGCGCGTGGCGCGTTCTCGTGTACTGAGTGGAACGCAGGGCGAAAGGAAAGGAGGTCAGGAATCGATGATGTTCGGCATGGGGCCGGGGCTGTGTCACCCGGCAGACTGCGAAAATTTCCGCTAAATCAAGGCGGTAAATGCCGAACTCGTTTTGTGCAGTGCGGCGATCATAACCCGAATTCGCCCTGCATGGGAATTATTTTTTTGTCCAGCTCCCAATCAATAGGGTTTTTCCCTTGGTTGGTCAGCCACTGATTGGTGGCCAGGAAGTGGCCGCAGCCCAGGAAGGGTACTGGGGGCCTTCTGGCGGACAGGGGCGAGGGGTGGTTGGACATCAGGACCAGGTGGCCGCTGTTGTCCGGGAGCAACGCCCGCTTGGCCTGGGCATGCGCGCCCCACAGCATGAAAACCTTGGGCGACGGGTCGCGCGCGACCAGCGAGATCAACGCGTCCGTCACCGTTTCCCAACCGCGCTTGGCATGCGAGGCCGGCTGGCCGTCTTCCACGGTCAACGCGGTGTTCAGCAGCAGCACGCCCTGTTCCGCCCAAACGCTCAGGTCGTTGCCGGCCGGCACGCGGGTGCCCGGAAACTCCTGGGCGATTTCGTTGAAGATGTTGCGCAGGCTGGGCGGCCGCTTGCAGTCGTCCGGCACCGAGAAGGCCAGCCCCTGGGCCTGGCCCGGCCCGTGATAGGGATCCTGCCCCAGGATCACCACGCGCACGTCCGACGGCTCCAGGCCGTGCAGGGCGCGGAAAGGCGTGGCCGGATAGACCACCGCGCCTTCTTCCAGGCGCTTGTCCACATGGGCGATCACGCCGGCCAGCGCGTCGGCCACGGCGCGTGTCTCGAAAGCGACTTTCCAGGCGGAGGAGAGCTGCGCGGCCTGAGTGGCCAGGGAGGAGTGGAGTAGGCGGTTGTCCTGGTGCATGGGCGCAATTGTGGCACAGCCTTCCGAGGACGCCGGGCGGGGCATTGAGGGCCGAAAAAGCGCTCTTCTACTGTCAACTATCAGAATTTTCTGGTGCGGAACGGCCTGCCATTCGCTTAACTTGCGACAAATCTTGCTGACCAGAATTCGTGCATTGCGCCAAACAACCAGAACCGCGCATTTGCACGTAGTCCCTCCCAAATGAAAACGAACAGACCTTTGCAGGTAGGCGCAATCGCTGCATCCGCGGGCGGTTTCATTAAGAAAAATCCAGAAGCAATGGCTTTCATATGAAGCTGACCGCAGTGGCCTTGCTGGCGGTGTTCGCATCCCCCTTGGCAGCCCAACCCATACTGCCCGCGGCCGCTGACCGCGCCACCGAGATCCAGCGCCGCCAGGAACAGGAGCTCGAGGCGCAGCGCGCGCGCGCCGCGCAGCGTCCAGACGTCCTGTCCGCGCCCGAGGCGCCGGCCGCGGGGGAAGGGCCGCTGGTCTTTCCCGAGGAAAGCCGGTGCTTCGTGCTGCGCGAAGTGCAATGGGACTCCCCCGAACCGCCGTCGGCGCTGCGCCGCGCGGCCGAGTCCGCCATCGGCCCCTGCCTGGGCGGACAGGGTTTGAAGAAGTTGCAGGAGCATTTGCACGCGCTGCTCATCGCTCAAGGATTGATCACCGCGCGCGTACTGGTGCCGGAGCAATCCTTGGCCGCAGGCGAGTTGCAGTTGCGTTACGTGCCAGGCCGCATTTCGGCAGTCCAGAGCGAGGGCGCTGCGGGCTGGTGGCGCACGGCGCTGCCGACCGGCCCGGGCGGCGAACTGAATCAGCGCGATCTGGACCAGGCCTTGGAAAACATCCGGCGGCTTGGCGGCCAGGCCGATGCCACCATAGACGTGGAGCCAGGTCCGAGCGTCGGCGACTCCGACATCCTCATCAAGCCCGGCAGCGGCAAGCGCTGGCATGCCTATCTGGGCGGTGACAACGGCGGCATGGAGTCCACCGGCAAGGAACAGATCAACGCCGGCCTCACGCTGGATTCTCCGCTGTTCCTGTACGACCAGTTGTCGGTTTCATGGAACAGCAACGCCGCGCTGCGCCGCAATGATGCCGGAACGCGCGCGGCCTCCATGAACTACAGCATTCCCTTCGGGTACTGGACGCTGTTCGCCGGCGCCAGCCGTTCGCGCTATCGCCAGACCGTGGCGGGTCTGGACGAGCCGGTCATCTACGGCGGCACCACCAAGCAGATCGAGGCGGGCGTGTCCGTGGTGCCTTATCGGGCTGGCGCCTACAAGGGCACGGTGACGCTGAAATTCCTGCGCAAGCGCGTCAACAGCACGATCAACGACGTCGATATCGACGTGCAGCGACGCGACATCGCTGGCTATGAGTTCGGTTATGGGCATCGCCAGTACATCGGCTCCGCCGCGCTGGACGTGGGTGGCGGCGTGCGCGGAACGCTGCCGCAGTTCTCCGACCGTCCCGGCTACATCTACGGCGACCCCGACTGGAACGGGCGCAGCACCCTGCTCACGGCCAACGCCGGACTGCATCTGCCGTTCAAGGTGGCGGGCCAGCAAGTGGCGTATCAGGCCAATTGGCAGATCCAGCACGCCAAGACCGCGGTGGTGCCGGCGGACTACTTCACCATCGGCAATCGCTACGCCGTGCGCGGCTTCGATGGCGAGATGACGCTGGCCGCCGAAGACGGCTGGACGTTGCGCCAAGACCTGTCGCTGAACCTCGGCGATCTGGGTCAGCAGCTCTACACCGGGTTTGACGTCGGACGGGTCGGAGGCCCGTCGGCGGAGTACCTGTCCGGCCGCACGCTGATCGGCGCGGTGACGGGCATGCGCGGCCGGATCGCCCTGCCCGGCCTGAGCGCGAGTTACGACCTGTCGGCGGGTTGGCCCTTGAAGAAACCAGAAAGCCTGAAGACCCAGAGCACCGTACTGGCTGCGTCACTGATGTTCGAGTTTTAGCGTCAAGCGCGGCCGGGCCACGCCCGCGCTTCGCTCCTTGCGCCGCGAGTCCCGCAGCGCGCCACAAGAACCGACTACCGAGTGTGCCTCATGTCCAAATTCCGTTCCGCCATCGTGTGGCTCGTGCTGTACACCCAGGTCTGGACGCCGGTCCTGGCGCAGACGCTACCTATCTCAGTGGACCGGAATGCTCCGGGCCAACGGCCAGTGGTGGGCGTGACCAACGGGGTGCCGGTAGTGAACATCGCGCCGCCTTCCGCGGGCGGGGTGTCGAACAACAAGTTCACGGACTTCAACGTCGGCCGCTCCGGCGTGGTGTTGAACAACAGCGGCGGGGCCAGCCAGACGCAACTGGCGGGCCAGGTCGCGGGCAACCCCATGCTGGGCAACCAGCGCGCGACGACCATCCTGAATCAGGTCACAGCCCCCAATCCGTCGCAGCTGGCCGGCGCGCTTGAAGTGGCGGGCAACCGGGCCAATGTCATCGTCGCCAACCCGGCCGGCATCACCTGCAACGGCTGCGGCTTCCTGAACGCGGACCGCGCCACGCTCACCACCGGCAAGCCCGCTGTCGGGCCGGACGGCAGCATCGGTCTGGACGTCGCGAGCGGCAA
Organism: Achromobacter sp. ACM02; assembly: GCF_014851605.1. Lineage (NCBI taxonomy): Bacteria > Pseudomonadati > Pseudomonadota > Betaproteobacteria > Burkholderiales > Alcaligenaceae > Achromobacter > Achromobacter sp. ACM02. The sequence goes on along the minus strand of NZ_JACUZY010000006.1, from coordinate 283,445 downwards.
GATCCGGGTCGAAGGCGACGGCCTGCTCGGCGGGAACGTCGGCCAGGTGGACCTGATGGCGCGCACATTGGAGATCAACGCGGGCATCTGGGCGCAGCGCCTGAACGTAACGGCGGGTGCATCGCGGGTGGATTACGGCTCTGGCGCGGTGTCGGCTCGCGAAGGCGAGGGCGCCGCGCCTGCGGTGGCGCTGGACACGGCGGCACTGGGCGGCATGTACGCCAACAGCATACGGCTGATCGGCACGGAAGCCGGCGTGGGCGTGAACGTGGGCGGCAATCTCGTGGCGCTTACGGGTGATCTGGAGGTGAGCGCCGCCGGGGACCTGCGCATCACTCCCAGCGGCACGGTGCAGGCCGCGAAGAACTTGCAGATGGCGGCGGGCCGCGATCTTGAAGTCGCAGGCGCGGCGCAGGCGTCGGGCACGGTGGCTTTGCGCGCAGGCGGGCAAGCCGCGGTTCGCGGGGCGGTGAGCGCGGGCGGGGAACTGGCGGTCAACGCCCTGGGCGACGTGACCGTGGGGGCGCAGGGCAGCCTGCAGACCCAGGACGCGCTGCGTGTGGTCGCAGGGCGAGACCTGGCCTTATCGGGCTCTCTGCTGATGGGCGATCAGGATTTGAGTGCGCAGGCTGGCCGTCATGTGCGCGCCGGCATCACGACCGTGGTGCCGGATCCGATGCCGCCCGTTACCGGCGGTTCGGATTCGGGCGGCGGCACGGCAACGGACGCCGGTTCAGGTACAGGTTCGGGATCAGGTCAGGATGGCAATCCGCCGCCCGCGAAATCTGGCGAGACGGCAGCGGGCGATGGCTCCGCGGGCCTGGTGTCGGCCAAGGGAACGGTGACGCTACAGGCCGGGCGAGACATCCAATTGCCGGGCCGCGTCGTCGCCTCGCGCGAGTTGCAGTTACAGGCCGGCGGCGAGCTTTCATCCGCTGCGGGCGCGAAGTTGCAGTCGGGCAAGACGATGAGCCTGCGCGCGGGCGAAGACGTGAGCCTGGCAGGGTCGGCGTTGACGGATGGCGCGTTGTCCATCGACAGCGCGCGCGGCCTGAAGGTAGACGGCAGCGCGCTGGCCTACGGCGGCGCGCTGCAGATGCGCAGTGGCGGCGATATCCAACTGGGCGCCGCCAGCAAGACGCAGGGACGCGTCGTCGACGCCGTGGCGTCACGCGACTTGCGGGCCGGCGGAACCATGGCGGCGGCAGGCGACGTCCGCCTGCAAGCCGGCCGCGATACGGCTGTCTCCGCGGCCATCGGCGCCGATGGCGACCTGACGCTGGAAGCGCGGGGCGGCATGCAGGTGAGCGGGCAACTGGCCAGCACCGGCAAGGCGCGGCTGCAAGCAGGCGGCGACGCGGCGCTGACGGGCGGCGTGCGCAGCAATGGCGACCTCGACGTCCGGGCGGACGGCAAGCTGTCGCTAGATGGTACGGCCGGCGCCACGGCTGGCGCGCTGAGGCTGGCATCGGCCGGCGACCTGAGCATCGGCGCGGGCGGCGTGGCGCAGGCGGGCAGCCTGGCGGACCTGCGCACGGGCGCTGCGTTCCGGTCGGCGGGCGAGGTGTCATCGGTGCAGGCGTTGACGGTGGTGGCCGCAGGCGATGCCGCCGTCGATGGCAAGCTGCTTGCCGGAGGTCCGCTGTCGGTGGATAGCATCGGCAAGCTCGTCGCGGGCGCGGGCTCCATCCTGCAATCCGAAGGCGCGATGCAGTTGCGGGCGGGACGCGAACTGACGCTCGCCGGGGCTGCTGAAACCAATGCGGGATTGGCGCTTCAGGCGGGTCAGGGCATGCGCATCGACGGCAACGCCCTGGCGTATGGCGGCACCTTGTCGCTTGCCGCCGGCGGCGATCTGTTGCTGGGGGCTGCCAGCCGTACCCAGGGCGTAGGCATCGCAGCACGAGCCGACGGCGACCTGACCGCAGCCGGCGCCATGGGTTCACGCGCAGACATCGCATTGACCGCCGGCCGCGACATATCGCTCGCCGGCAAAGGTTCGACGGCCGGGAACCTGGATCTGCGGGCCGCGCGCGACTTGCGAGGCAATACGCAGGCGCAGTGGGAAGTCGAGGGCGGCGTGGCGGCGCAAGCCGGTCAGGATCTGGCGCTCGCGGGCGCATTGCAAAGCAATGGCGGCATTGAATTGATCGCCGCGCGCCACGCAACCGTGGATGGCACGTTGACCGCCGCCACGGGCGCTTTGCGCTTGGCAGCAGGGAGCGACCTGGCGATCGGCGCGCAAGGCCGCGTGGCGGCCAAGGGGCGTGTGGAAGCCCTGGCGGGCGGCGATCTGCTGGTCTCCGGCGCTTTGAGTTCCCTGGATGAATTGTCCGCGCAGGCGGTGCGCAATGCCACGGTGAGCGGCAAGCTGTATGCCGCGGGTCCGCTGGATCTGCGTGCGCGCGCCGATCTCGCCCTCAGCCAAGGCGGGCATGTGCAGAGCGACCGGACGCTGCGCCTGAACGCAGGCCAGGACCTCACATTGGCCGGCACGACGTTGACCGATGGCGGCATGACGCTGGAAGCCGTGCGCGATTTGCGCGTGACTGGTGATGCGTTGGCTTTCGGCGATCGCTTGCGCGCATCCGCCGGGCGGGACTTGTCGCTGGGCGCTGCCAGCAGATTGCAGGGCAAAGGCGTGAGCCTGGACGCGGCCCGCGACGCGCGGGCCGACGGCACGCTGGTGTCCACGGCCGATGCGGCGCTGACGGCCGGCGGCGATGTCGCGGCCCAAGGCACGATCAGCGCAGACGGCAGGTTGGACCTTACCGCTGGCGGGACGGCGCAAATCGCCGCGACGGGTCGGATCGAGTCGGCTGATGTCGCGCGTTTGAGCGCCGGCGGCGACGTAATCATGACGGGCGAGCTGCGCGGCAATCAAGGCGCGAGCCTGCAAGCCGCAGGCGACCTGAAACTGGATGGCGTGGCCGCCTCGGCCCAGGGCGAACTCGCATTGCGCGCCGGGCGGGATATGGCTTTGGGCGCCGGCAGCCAGGCGCTGGCTGGCGGCGCATTGAGCGCACTGGCGGGCGCCTCCCTGACGGCTGCCGGCATCCTGTCATCGCTGGCCGATGTGGCGCTGGACGCGGCCGCGGACCTGACGCTCAAGGGCCAGACCTTGGCTGTGGGCGATCTGCGATTGCGTACGGACGGGACGCTGGCTTCGACCTCGGACGCGCGCATACAGGCCGACGGCTCGGTGGTCGCGGACGCGGCCACGGCCGCGCTTGCCGGCCAGTGGATCGCCGGCCGCAGCGCAGATCTGCGCACCCGCGGGGACTTGAAGGTCGACGGTTCCGTCCTGGCGCGCGACGGCGCGCTCTCTGCTGTCAGCGGCGGCGATCTCGCGCTGGGCGCGGCGGGCGCGTTGCAGGCAGGCGGGCTGCTGGAGGCGCGGTCCGGCGCCAAGCTGATTCTTGACGGGACCCTCTCCGGCGAGAAGGACATCCGCCTGACGGCCACGACGGATGCGTTGCTGAACGGCAAGACGATCGCCAACGGCCTGTTGAACGTCACGGCTGGCGGAGATCTGCGCGTGGGCAAGGACGGGCTGGCGCAAGGCAGCCGCAGCCTGATGCTCGACGCGGGACAGGATCTGCATATCGCCGGCACCGCCGGCACGGCAGACGGCGCGGGCAGCGGCGGCACGCTGCGTGCACAAGCGGGCCGGGATCTCTTTGTGACCGGCGTGGTGACCGGCGGCACGCCGGCCAGCCTCGCGGCGCGCAGGCATATCGGCATCGATGGCACCGTCACCGCGCTGTCTGGCGGATTGACCGCCGACGCCGGAGGCGATCTGGAAGTCGCTGCCGGCGGCCGCATGCAGGCCGCTACGGATCTGTCCCTGCTCGCAGCGGGAGATGTCGAGGCCGACGGTACGTTGGCGGCCGGCGGCGCGCTGATGCTGCAAGCCGGCGGCGACGCCAGGCTGGGCGGCGTGGTGGCCGCGTTGGGCGAAACCGCCACGTCCAAGGCTGGCGACATGTCCGTGTTGGCGGGGCGTGACCTGATCGTCAAACAGGGCGCCCAGGTGCAGGCAGCAGGCGCCTTGAATGCGCTCGCGGGCCGCGACCTCTTTGTCGCTGGCGCTTTGGCGTCGGTGCGCGACCTGGCCTTGGCGGCTGCACGCGATGCGCGAGTGGAAGGGTCCGTTGCCAGCGATGCCAATCTGACCATGACGGGCCGGAATATCGTAGTGGGCGCGAACGGTCTGGTGCAGGCCGCAAACAAGCTCGCCGCGACGGCGGACGAACTCCTGGACGTGGCGGGCCGCATGCTGGCCGGCCGCGAACAGGCCCTGACCGCGGGTGACCGCGTCAAGATTGATGGCACAGTCGCGGCGCTGCAAGGCGACCTGTCGCTGCAGGCCGCGCGCGGCGATCTGACGCTCGGCGCCGGTTCGCAGGTGCAGGCGGGCGGCGTCCTGGTTGCCGCTGCGGGCGGCACGTTGCAGACGTTGGGGTCGGCTTCCGCCGGCCGCGGTCTGACGCTGCGCGCGGCCAAGGACGCGCTGCTCGGCGGCATCATCGCCACGCAGGCGGGCGCGCTGTCCGCCAGTGCGGCGGGCGACTTGCGGATCGCCGCCGACGGCCGCCTGCAATCCGCGGCCGCACTGATCCTGGACGCAGGCGGGAAGCTCGCCAATGCGGGCGTGGCCGTGGCGGCCACGAATGCCACCCTGACCGCAGGTTTCTCGCTCGCCAACACCGGCGCGGTGCTGGCCGGCGGCGATCTCGACGTTCGCACCCAAGGCCTGCTGGACAATGCCGGCAGGCTGGCTGCGGGCGTGGGCGCGGATGGCGTGCTCAATCAGCCAGGCAGCTTGCGTTTGACGGCAGGCTCCATTCAGCATGCCGGCGCCAGTCTCGCCGGCAAGGACATGACGCTGACGGCCACGGACTCGGGCGCGGCGGCGGGCGATATGTCGCTCGCGGGCGGTACGCTGTCGGCCAACAATCTGATGACGCTGTCGGCCAAGGGCGATATCGACACCGCCGGCGCAACCCTTCATGGCGGCGGCCTGGACTTGTCCGCCGCCAACTTGCGCAACGCAGGCGGCAAGATCACCTCCGCCGGCGATGCCCGCATCGATCTGGGTGCGGGCGGGACGCTGGACAACACCGGCGGCCTGATCGCGGCCGCGGGCAACGCGCGCATCAATGCGGGTACGCTGGACAACCGCGATGGCACGGTGGCGGGCGGCGACCTGAACGTCACCGTCGCGGACACGCTCAACAACCAGCGCGGACTGATCCAGGCCGATCGGACGCTGACGCTGTTGGCGTCCCGCCTGGATAACCGCGACACGCTGAATGGCACCGGCACGTCCGCGCGCGGCGTGTTGGGCAAGATCGTGAGCATCGTGGCCGACGGGGTGGACAACCGGGGCGGCGCCGTCAACGCGGGCGAGAGCCTCGCCATCAAGACCAGGGAGGTCGACAACACCGCCGGCGAAGTGGTCTCGCAGGGCGACGCGCGCATCGAGACCGACACGCTGAAAAACGTGCAGGGCAAGGTGTTGGCGGGCAAGAGCCTGGCCGTCATCGTCAAAACCCTGGAAGGTCTGGGGGTGGTGGAGTCCGCCGGCGATCTTTCCTTCGAATATGCCGGCGCGCTGAACCAGAGCGGCGACATCATCGCGGGCCGCGACCTGAACCTGGCGGTGGGTGGCGCCATGGACAACAGCGCCCGGCTCAGCGCCGGCCGCGACCTGAACATCAAGGCCGACTCGTTGCACAACCAGGCCACGGGCGAACTGCTGGCGGGGCGCAACAACAACCTCAACGTCACCAATGGTCTGACCAACGAGGGCTTGATAGACGGCGGCGTCACCAACATCAGGGCCGGCAGCCTGAACAACCTGGGCCGCATATTCGGCGACGCCATTTCCATCGGCGCGGGTACGCTGGTCAACGACGTGGGGGCGGGCGGCGGGGCCGTGATCGCCTCGCGCGGCGATCTGGATCTGGGCGCCACCAACCTCGTGAACCGCGAGCATGCGCTGATCTACGCGGCGAAAGACCTGCGCATCGGCGGCGCGCTGGACGCCATTGGCCGCGCCGTCGGCCAGGTCGTGTCGTTGATCAACGCATCGGCCACCATCGAAGCCGCCGGCGATGCCCGCATTTCGGCCGCATCGCTGATCAACCGGAACGATCACTACGCCAACGAAACCGTGGTGGTGTCGTCCAAGCCCAAGGTGTACTTCACGCCAGAAGGCACGACGGACATGTACGACGCCGAAACCAACTGGCTGTGCGACGAAGTCACGCCCATGTGCAGCAAGGATCCGGCGTGGCTGAATGACGATCCCGAACGCAAGCTGTTGTTGCCGTCGACCAAGTACCCGGCGGATCGCTACGGCCCTCCGTTCGATTATGTGCCGCAAACCAAAGGCAAGGCGGGCCGGGATGTGCCCATTCCGCCGGCCTATGCCAAGGCCTACGACGTCTGCTCCGGCGGCGATAACGGCGGCGATTGTACGACCGTGCCTGAGCAGTTCAAGTATGCCAAGGACGCGCGTGTATGGGCGGTCTTCGGGGTGACGCCACCCGCGGGCGATATGCCCGTTTGGCGAGAACCGGATCGTCCCTGCATGACGCGCGCCGAATGCACGGCGGAAAGCGAACGCCGCAAGGCTCACGACGAGGCCTATGCCGCCTACAAGGCCCGGCATTTGGAACTGGACGCGCGCATCCACGAGTTCAACGCCGACCACGCCAATCGGTTGGTGGGCAATTTCACCTACTACCAGGTGACCGAAACCGTCACCGAATCGCGCACGACCTCCACCGATCCCGCCCGCATCCTGTCGGGCGGCAATATGACGCTGACCGGCGCCGTCACCAACGACAAGAGTCAGATCGCGGCGGGCGGCGCGTTGTCGATATCCGGACCGGAAATCAACAACATCGGCGCCGGCGGCACGCGCACCATCACCCGCAACGGCACGGCAACCGTGACGCAGGAGCGCCGCCGGGACCGCAAGGAATACTCCACTCCCTATACCGTCACGCTGGCCGCCCAGCCCATCGAATTGCCCATCGCCACAGCGGGCGGCAATGTGCAGGTCGGCCTGAGCGGCAAGACGCCCGGTTCTACGGCGATCGGCAAGCCGGGCGCGGTTCAGGTCGCCAGCCTCGACCTCCCGGGCGGCAAGGCCGTCCGCACCGTATCCAATCCGGCCAGCATTCCCGACAGCCAACTGTTCACCATCAACGGCCGGCCGGACGCGCAGTACATCGTGTCCACCGATCCGCGTTTCACGGGCCAACGCCCCTACGTCTCCAGCGACTATCTGTTCGACCTGCTGCGCCAGCCCGGCGCGTTGCCGGGAACCTCGATCGACAACACGGCAGGCGCGGGCGCTGGCCTGACGGGAGATCGCAAGCAGGGGGACAACCCGTCTGGCGGCGTCAACGCCAATACAGGCGCCGATGGCCATGTGTCCGGCGGTTCCTCGGGGACCGGGGTTGCCGCCGGCGGCGCGCTGACCGGGTCCCGGCTGGGCGGTTGGGCCGCGCTGATTCCGCCGGGCGCCAAGTTCCTCACGCCCTCGGGCCAACCTCGGCGCCTGGGCGACGGCTTCTATGAACAGAAGGCGGTGTCCGATCAGATCCTGGCCACCACCGGCCAGCGCTTCCTGGAGAACTACAGCGACAACGACGCGCAGTACAAGGCCCTGCTCGCAGCGGGCGCCAAGTTCGCGCTAGACAACGGCGTCAAGCTTGGCTCCGCGCTGACCGAGGCCCAGCAGCGTCAGCTCACCACCGACCTGGTCTGGCTGGTGGAACAGACCGTCACCTTGCCCGACGGCAGCACCGAGACCGTGCTGGTGCCGCAGGTCTACCTGGTGGTGCGCGAAGGCGACCTCAAGGGCGACGGCACGCTCATGGCCGGGCGCGATGTGAAAATCGCCGCCGAAGGCAAAGTCACCAATAGCGGCACCATCGGTTCGCGGCAAGCCACCGTCGTCACCGCCGGCAACATCGTCAACCAAGCTGGCGGCACCATTCAGGGCGGCAGCGTCAATCTCGCCGCGCGGGAAGACCTGGCCAACATCGCGTCCCTGATCAAAGGCGACAAGGTCGCCCTGACCGCCGGGCGCGACATCGCGCTGACCTCGACCGCCGGTTCCGAGAACCACGGCAGCACCTGGGGCACGCACCTCACCGGCGTGGCGCGGGTAGAGGCGGGCACCCTCGACATGCAGGCCGGCCGCGACCTGACGCTGACCGCCGCGCAGGTCATGGTCAAGGACGACGCGCGTCTGCAAGCCGGTCGCGACATCACGCTGGCCACGCTGACGGAAAGCCATGGCGAAAGCATGGCGCTCAACCGGCGCAATCGTCATGACCTGAGCACCAGCAAGGAAATCGGCTCCGTCATCGACGCCGGCCGCAACCTGACCCTGATCGCAGGCCAGGATGTCAACGCTCGTGCGGCCGATGTCACCGCCGGCAAGCAGTTGGCGGTCGCCGCGGGGCGCGACATCAACCTGACCGCGGGCGTGGAGACGGGCTCTGCGCGCGACGAGGTCCACTACAAGACCAAGGGCTTCCTGTCCTCCAAGACCACCCACACGATCAAGTCGGGCGACTGGACGCAGGCGCAGGGCTCGACCTTCACCGGCGATACCGCCGTGCTGATGGCCGGAAGGGATTTGAACGTCATCGGCTCCAACGTCGGCGCGCAGAAGAACCTGGTCATGAACGCCGAGCGCGAGGTGAACATCCTTCCCGGCGTCAACACCACGGACAGCTACGACTACAAGAAAGTCACCAAGTCCGGCCTCGGCGCGACCGGCGGCCTGAGCTACGGCAAACGCCAGCAGACAGACTCGCTCGAGGGCAAGAAAGTCTTCCACACGGCCAGCACCGTGGGCAGCGTCGAAGGCGACGTGCTCATCAACGCCGGCAAGACCTTGAATATCGTGGGCAGCAACGTGGTCGCGCCCAAGGGCGACGTGACCCTGATCGGCCAGCAGGTCAACATCGCCGCCGCCCAGGACACCGCCCGTGAAAGAGAGTTCCACGAGGTCAAGCAAAGCGGCCTCAGTATCAACGCCAAGAACCCCTTGCTTGATGCCATGCAAACCGCGAACCGCATGGGCAACGCCGCCGGCAAGACCGACAACAAGATCATGAAGGCCCTGGCCTTGGTGACCACGGGCGTGGCGGCGGTCAACACCTACGACGAAGTGATGAAGGACCCACAGAGCGCGGGCGGCGTGACGCTGAGCCTGGACATCGGCAGCAGCAAGAGCCAGACCACCACCACCCGCAACACGACGTCCTCGGTCGGCTCCAACATCGCGGCAGGCAACGACCTCACAGTCATCGCCAAGGGCGCAGGCGCCGATTCGGACATCACGGTCACGGGTTCGCGGCTGTCCGCCGGGAACAACGCCTTGCTCAAGGCGGACGGCGACATCCTGCTGCAAGCCGCGCGCGACACCTACGAACAGCACACCCAGAACAAGAGTTCGGGCGCCAGCGTAGGCGTGGGCGTGACGGCGGGCAGCAACGGCGTCGGCTTCGTGGCGACTGCCGGGGCCAACGCCTCGCGCGGCCGCAGCGATGGCAAGGACACCACCTGGACCCACACCGAGCTGACCGCGGGCAATGTGCTGGCGCTGCAATCGGGCGGCGACACCTCCTTGATCGGCGCGACGGGCCGCGCCGATCAGATCATCGCCGACGTCGGACGGGACCTGCGCATCGAGAGTCTGCAGGACGTCAGCACCTACGACTCCAAGCAGCAGGGCGGCGGGGTGCAGGGCAGCCTGTGCTACGGCTATTGCAAGAGTTCGGTGTCGGGCAACGTCTCGCAGACCCGGATGAAGAGCGACTACAAGTCGGTGGAGGAGCAGTCCGGGCTGATGGCGGGCGACGGCGGCTTCGTGGTGGACGTCAAGCGCAACACCACGCTGATAGGCGGCGTCATCTCCAGCAGCGACCAGGCCGTGGCGGATGGTTTGAACCTGCTGAAGACAGGCACGCTGGTGGCCGAAGACGTGAAGAACGTGGCGCGCTACAAGGCCGACCGGATCTCCCTGAGCGGCGGCAGCGGCGGGGCGGGGACGCCGGTGGCGCTTGGAGCCTTCGGCGAAAACGACTCCAAAACGCTCAGCGGCATCAGCGGCGGCACGGTGGAGATCCGGGACGTCGCGGGGCAGCAGGCGCTGACGGGCAAGACGGCGGTCGAGACCATCGCGTTGTTGAACCGCGATACGAGCGACACGTTGAATTCGTTGAATCCGATCTTCGATAAAGATCAGATCGAGGCGGGTTTCGACATCGTGGAGGAAATGGGGAAACAGGCGGGGCAGTTCTTCGAGAATCGAGCGGCAAAGGCGAAGGCGCTTGAAGAGGCCTTGAAGAATGAACCCGAGGGTCCGCGCAGGGATGAGCTGAAAGCGCAATACGAAGACGCCAAGAAATGGGAAGCGGGTGGCGACAATCGTCGTTGGTTCACTGCAATAGCCGGCGCGGTGAGCGGCAACGTTACGGGCGCTGTCACCGAAATGGTGCAGGCGGTAGCGGTCAACTATCTGCAAGGGTTGGCGGCCACCGAAGTCAAAAAGTTCATATCCAATCTGGGCGATGGACCGCAAGCGGAAGCGGCGCGCGCCGCGCTGCATGCGATCGTGGGCTGCGCCGGGGCGGCGGCTAAAGGCAGCGACTGCGGCGCGGGAGCGTTGGGGGCTGGAGCCGGGTCGGTGTTGAATGCTCTGCTGGGCGAGACGTCAAAGCTCAATCCTGAAGAGAAGGAGCAACGTAGCAACCTGATCCAGTCGCTGGTGGCCGGCATGTCCAAGGTGGCTGGCGTCGACGGCGCGGAAGCGGTGTTCGCGGCGAACAACGAGACGACGAATAACCGTCTTGCTGTCGATGAACATCAGTCTCGCTTGGCCGAGATGGAGGCGTGCGGAACCACGAAGTGCCGGGACGAGGTAACGGCAAAGTACAGAGAGATATCGACGCAGCGGGGTCGCGAACTCCAGGAATGCGGGGTCGACTGCGTTGAGATAGCGCATGAGCTCACGCAACGTCTGGCCGAATCCACCCAGCGTCAAGGAGAGCTGGTAGAGAAATCTAGAAGCGCTCAGGGTCTAAGCACTGCCGAATTAGAAGAGCTCGAAATCCTCCGTTTCGGGATGCCCTTGCTCGTGGCTGATCGCTTTACCGCCATCAAAAGAGGCATGGAGCGTGGAAGTGAGGAAGCGAAGCAGCTGTTTTGGGAAAGCCTGGCCGAGGAAGGGATACAGGGTGCGGCGGCCGGTGCTGGAGCGATAGGCGGGAGAGCGGCGAAGGGAGGAAAGGATGGTTCTACTACTGAGTCGGGCAAGGGGGGCGGTAAAGGAAGCCCGCTGCCTGTGCCGGAGCCTGTGCTTGCGTCGAATGGGTTGGTTTACAAATCGAATGACAAGCACACTCGTGGGGTGTTTGGGAACAGGCCGAATGCCGGATTAGAGCCGAGAAACTCGCTGGGTTTGTTTGAATCTTCCGTTTCCCCTGAAGAGGGTGGGAAGCATAGATATGCCAAGGATGAAAACGGAAATGTGCATCGGTTTTCGGACGGCAATGATGGAAAATGGCACTGGACGGGGAGTACCGCAGATAGAGATAACTCGTTGAACAAGAGCGCTATTCCTATCGATGTGAAACGAAAACTTGGTTTATCCGGAAAGTGGGGGTGAATGTGATTTTTGGTGATACATACAAATTTGCGATCCTTATGGAGCATATACCTGTTTGGGGTTCGAACTATCGGAATGGACTGTTTTATTTTTTTATCGGCGGAGAGATGTTTCCTGAAGAAATGCATACAGCCACTTTAGACGTGGATGTGTGTATGTTAGACGCTAAAAACGCACTGGTCTCTTTTCCTGAAAATCGCGAATTATTTGAGGCAGACGCAAAGGTTGCTTTCAATCATATGCTGGGATTGATTTCCCCAGAGCTAGTAGACGAGGACGCCGATGTTCCGGATGATTTTAATTCGTCCTATTTATATCAAGCAGCTACCCAAAACATCTACGATGCAGGATGTCATGTTTTTTGCGTTGCTTATGGCGATGAGGTGCGAATTATAGGCGCGAAAATAAGCCAATTTTTGAGAGATGCGACAGGAAGAGGCTACTGGTCGGCAGTTCCTAATATTAAATATTGGGATGTGTATATAAATAAGAGTGAGGTTGAAAAGATAATATCTGATGCCGTAAATCACTACAAAAAAATTTGAAAATAGAGTGTTGCGTTATTCTTTAGTGCCCAGGTGGCCTCGTTAATTTTTCCAGGCATAGGCATGCCTTTTGGCGAAAGGTATCTGTGAGGGAGGCCAGGTGTCAGTCCGATTTTTCAATCAAGTTTCGGCCAGAGGCAGGGGCCAGGGTGGGGGGAAAATCTAGTCTTTCTGGAAAGCGAAGATGAAAGCGGTTTTGGTGATTCGTATAGGTTGGGATTCTCTGGAACATATCCCTGTTTGAAGTTGCTCCTTAAAAGAGCGCGATTGAAAGAGCAAGAGTCAGAGTATCGCCAATCGCATGAAGGCATCCTTCGTCGATGCCACCGAAAAAAAAATCTAGAAATCTGAGTTGGATAAAAGAATGAGCTTCAGCATGGATTTGTCCCATGAGGTACTGACGAGGTTTGACGAGGAGGGGTTGCTCGGAGAGATAGAAATCAATGGGTACAAGGAAAATTTCTTTTCTCCAGTGAGATTCTGGTCTCGCATGGATTATCTGAAGAGTTGGAAGAAATCACTGGACCAGGGGTTGCAAAGTCATGGGCATGCGGCTCTGGCAACCTCTATGTATGATCCGAATTCATCCAATTTCGTATTTTGCTGGGTAATTTATATTGAAAGTGAGCAGGCCTACATTCAAAATCATGTGATATTTTTGAATGAGTTGTCTGTTCCATTTGTTCCGGAAGATATAAATCTACATATTTATCCGAGGGAGGAAATCAGTGAGGATGGGATGAAGATTTCTCAGTGGAGCGTTGATACTGCCTCGGTTGCGCAGTTTTCTGAAATGTTGGGGAAGTGGATTTCAGAAAATTAAACAGTCCATCTGAAACGACACAAGAAAGATGCCGCGCCACCCGTCATGAAACTGGGCGTAATCCGGACGATAGGGTGAGGGTGTTTTAAACAGTGAGAGCTGGCGTATTACCCACTGCTGTAAGACTTCATCGGCCGGATCCAACTCTCCAGCAGCAATTGGGCGATGGCGGATGCATCCAACCCGCTGAAACAAAAACGCCAGGCATCAATAGCCTGGCGCTCAAGTGTGCCGCCAACACCTGGCGGCGGCGACTCCGAAATCGCTACCGTCGATTCAAACCGGCCACCCATCCTGCCGATAAGCCGAATCCCAGAACATCCATTCCAGCTGCGCGGCACGCGTATACGCCGCGTGCATCTGCTCCAACGTTTCGGCGGACGCCTTTTCGGCGACGCGGTCGACCGTGGTGATGACCCGGCGCACCAGGGCGTGGAAGTCCTCGCAGGCATAGGCCTCGATCCAGGCCGAGTAAGGATTGGGTTGGGCGGCCCGCGCATGGATCTCGCGGCCGATTTCGGCGTAGATCCAGAAGCACGGCAGCAGGGCCGCCAGCGCTACCGGGTACGGCGCGCTCCAGGCGGTGGCGATCAGGTAGCTGGTGTAGTGGTGGCAGGCAGGCGTGAGCGGTGTGGCTTCGAAGGTGGCGTCATCGATGCCGAACTGCTTCAGGAAGCCCGCGTGCAGGGTGCGTTCGGCCACCACCGCGCCCTTGGCGGCGTCGGCGAACTGCACCACGCCGTCGGCGTCGTCGGCCTTGGCCGAAGCGATGGCCAGCGCGCGCCCGAATGCGACCAGGTAGTGCGCGTCCTGGATCATGTAGTGCTTGAACGCGTTCTCGTCGAGCTGGCCGCTGGCCAGTTCGCGGTTGAACGGCATGTCGCGCGTGGTTTCATAGAGTGCGGCGTTGCGCGCCCAGGCGTCGGAGCTGAAAGACATGGGATTCCTCAAGACAGACTGTCGGCGCGCGGTTGCGCGCCGGTCGATAAAAGCGGGCTAGGGTATCAAAGCATGCGGGGCGTCAGGCCTTGCGCTTGCGGTGATGCCGGACGTAGTCCTGCAGGACCTCGCGCAGCACGATGGCCTGGTTGTGTTCGGTGTTGCGGGCGCCATAGAGCAGGGTCAGCGGACGGTCGCCCGCCGCGTCCAGCAGGGCGGCCATGCGCGCCTGCTGTTCAGGTTCGGCCAGTTCGGCCTGGTAGCGTTGGCGGAATTCTTCCCAGCGTTCTTCGATGTGGCTGAACCATTTGCACAGCTCCAGGGTGGGCGCGATGTCGCGGGCCCATTCGTCCAGGTGCAGGTCCGCCTTGCGCAGGCCGCGCGGCCACATGCGGTCCACCAGCGCCCGGTAGCTGCCTTCCGGACCCAAGCCTTCATAGACGCGTTGCACGGCGATGGCGGATGGTTTCATGGCGGCTCCAGGGAAGGGTGGCGGACCTCGCTACTTTAGCGCCCGCCGTCCCTATTCAACCGGCGCTCAAGGATTTTCCGCGGCGCCGGCGCGCGTGCCGCAGGCGCGCAGCACCAGGAAGCCGACCACGGCGGACGCCAGCGAGCCCGTCAGCACGCCGATCTTGGTGGCGTCGATGGTGGCCGGATCGCTGAATGCCAGGGCGCCGATGAACAGGCTCATGGTGAAGCCGATGCCGCAAAGCAGCGACACGCCGTACAGCTGCGCGTAGCTGGCGTGGCGCGGCAGGGTGGCTATGCCGCTCTTGATGGCCAGCCAGGCAAAGCCGAACACGCCCAGCTGTTTGCCCAGGAACAGGCCCAGCGCCACGCCCAGGGGCACGGGCGCCGCCAGGCTGCCCAGGCCCATGCCGGCGAAAGACACGCCGGCATTGGCGAAGCCGAAGATGGGCACGATCAGTAGGGCGACCGGTTTGTGCAGCGCATGTTCCAGCGCATGCAGGGGCGAGTGCGCGCCGGGATGGCCCTGGTTCTGCGGGCGCAGCGGAATGGTCAGCGCCAGCGCCACGCCGGCCAGCGTGGCATGCACGCCGGACTTCAGGACGAAGTACCAGAGCACGGCGCCGATTAGCAGGTAGGGAGTCAGGCGCAGCACGCCGGCGCGGTTCAGACAGAACAGGCAGACCAGCAGGGCGCCCGCCATGCTCAGCGCGAATACATTGAGTTCGGCGGTATAGAACAAGGCGATGATGACGATGGCGCCTAGGTCGTCCAGGATGGCCAGCGCCGTCAGGAAGATCTTCAACGAGGTCGGCACGCGGCTGCCCAGCAGCGCCAGGATGCCCAGCGCAAAGGCGATGTCGGTCGCGGCCGGAATGGCCCACCCGCGCAGAGTGTCGGGGCTGCCAAAGTTGATCAGCACATAGATCAGGGCGGGCAAGGCCATGCCGCCCAGGGCGGCTATGCCGGGCAGCACGATGCGAGCGGCGCCGCGCAGTTGGCCGTCCAGGACTTCACGCTTGATCTCAAGCCCGACCAGCAGGAAGAACACCGCCATCAGGCCGTCGTTGATCCAGTGCAGTACGGTTTCCTTGAGCACGACAGGCCCCGCCTGGAAGCCGAGCTTGGTCTCCAGCACGCTGAAATAGACGGGGGCGGCCGGGCTGTTGGCGACCACCAGCGCGACCAGCGCGGCCAGCATCAGGACATAGCCGCCCAGCGCCTCGGAACGGAGGAACGATTGCAGGAACGAGACCGGCTTTTGGGGAGGGACGGCCTGGAAACTCATGCAGTACCGCCCTTGCTTACGTTTTGATAAGATGCGCGTTTCATTCCTGAATTTTACCTGAATTCATCTTTCGGGATTCTTCTACGTCGTCGAACATCTTTCAATTATTCGAAAAAACAGCTTATCAGCGTCGAATTGTTGGCGTTGCTTGTCCGGCGACCAAACCCTTTCCCTCGAATCCCGACCAGTCCGTGGCCAGCAACGCCGCCTGGCGACTCTTGCTAGCCAAATGCCATTACGCCCTCTTACGGTATTGACCTACACGCCCGCCAAGCCCGGCGCCGCGAGCCGCCTGGTGGATGTTGGCGAAGCGCTCACGGCGCCTGCGGCCCAGAGTCCCCATGGCGTCTATCAGACCCGGCAACTGATTCCCAGCACACGCCTGTTGGGCTGGGCGCGGGCCGGTGCGCGCTTCGATCTGTCCCGCACCGGTTCCGTGCGCGTCTGGTCCGATGGCCGGCTGCACGCCGCCGAATGCCCGCGCGACTGCGCCAGCGCGGGCGCGGCGGCCCTGGAGCAGGAAGACATCGCCTACCTGGAAGCCTACCTGCTATCGCAGGGCCGTTGCTGGAGCGACGCGGACGCCTCGCAAGGCGGCCAGTCCTGATCATGCCGAATTCCATCGAATCCCTCCAGGGCCGGCCGGACCCCGAAGCGCGCCTGCGCATCCTGCACACGGAAGCGGCCACCTCGTTCGGCGGCCAGGAGTTCTGCATCTACAAGGAAATGATAGCCATGCGCGAGCGTGGCCACCATCTGGAAGCGGTCTGCCAGCCGGAGGCGGAACTCGGCACGCGCTTGCGCGAGGCCGGCTTCACCGTGCACCTCATTCCCATGGATGGCCCGCTCAACTTCGTGCGCGGCGTCGCGTTCGTGCGCCGGCTGCTGCGCCGCGGGCGCTTTGACGTGGTCAATACGCATAGCCGCCGCGATACGGTCCTGGGTGCGTTTGCGGCGCGCCTGGCGGGCACGCCTCTCATCGTGCGCACGCGCCATCTGGCCAAGCCCATCAATTCCCTCTACGCCTATACGTGGCTGGCGCATCGCGTCATCGCCGTCAGCCGTTACGTGCGTGGCCAGTTGCTGGACGGCGGCGCGCGGCCGGAGGCCATCGCCACCATCCATTCACCCGTGGTGCTGCCTCAGGTGCACGGCGGCGTCTGCGTCAGGCGCGAGCTTGGCCTGCCGGAGGATGCGCTGGTGGTCGGCTGCGTGGCCGTCATGAGGGCGGACAAAGGGCATTGCGACCTGATCGACGCTTTTCGCCGTATCGCCGCCACGTTTCCGCAGGCGCATCTGGTGCTGGTGGGCGAGGGCCAGCCCATGGCGAGGCAGTTGCAGGCGCAGGTGGAGGCATTGGGCCTGGCGCACCGCGTGCATTTCACCGGCCGGCGCGACGACATCGGCAATGTCCTGACAGCCTTCGACGTGTTTGCGCTGCCGACGCTGCGCGAGGCGCTGGGCACTGTCTTCATCGAGGCCGCGGCCATGGGGGTGCCGGTCATAGGCACCGACGTGGGCGGCGTGCCGGAAACCATGCAGGCGGGCGTGACCGGCCTGTTGGTGCCGCCCGGCGATCCTGCGGCGCTGGCGGGAGCGCTGGAAAGCCTGCTGGCCGATCCGGCGCTGCGCCGCCGCATGGGCGATGCGGGCCGCGAGCTGATCCGCGGGCAAGGCCTGTTTTCCGCCGAGCGCACAGCCGGCCTGGTTGAACAGGCTTACGCCGGCTGGCTGGCGGAACTGCGAGGGCCTGCGCGCGCTGCCTGAGGCGGGCGGCGGCTCAGTGCCAGAGCAGGGCGTTCATGGCCTCGACCAGCCGGTCGCGGTAACGCGGCAGCAGCGCCTGCACGCGCGCCTGACGTTCCTTCCATTCGGCGGATTCCGCGCCGGCGGCGATGCGCGGCGGCGCCCAGATCGGGTCGGGGAAATGGCGGTCGCCGCGCCAGCGCGGGATCACGTGCCAGTGCAGGTGCGGCACCATGTTGCCCAGCGAGGCCAGGTTGATCTTGTCCGGTCCCAGGACCGATTGCTGCGCTTCTTCGACCACGTACACGGCGCGCATCAGCAGGTCGCGGCCGTGCGTGGACAGGCTGGTCATCTCGGCCAGATGGCCGTTCCAGATTACCCGCGTGAAGCCCGGATAGTCGGCGTCGTCGACCTCGACGATGCGCAGATGCGGGCCGCGCCACAGCAGCGTGCCGCCGTCTTCCTGGCACAGCGGACAGTTGGGGTCGCGTGCGCTCACGGCATCACCTTGCGGTACTGGATGAAGCCCGAGCGGTCGGCGATGCGGTCGTAGAGCTGGATGGCGGTGGCGTTGGTTTCATGCGTCAGCCAGTACACGCGCGCGCAATTGGCGGCGGCGGCTTGCGCGTACACGTGTTCGATCAGCTTGCGGCCGGCGCCGGTGCCGCGCACGTCCGGATCCACGTACAGGTCTTGCAGATAGCAGTAGTCGCCCGCGGTCCAGGTGGAGCGGTGGAAGATCCAGTGCACCATGCCGACGGCCCGGCCGCTTTCGTACGCCAGCGCCGCGTGCATGGGTTCGGCGGGGTCCAGGAAGCGCGCCCAGGTGTTGCGCGTGACGGCGTCGTCGATGTTGACGCGATAGAACTCCTGGTAGCCCTTCCATAGCGGCAGCCAGGCTTCGAAGTCGGCGGCGACGATGGGACGGATTTCTGCGGTACTCATGGCTTGCGGCCTCCAGGCGGGATTCAGAGTTGGTCTTCCATGGCTTCGACGATGTGTCGCAGCACTTGCAATCGAGCGTAGCGCTTGTCGTTGGCCGACACCAGATGCCACGGCGCGTTGGGGAGGTCGGTGCGCGCCAGCATCTCGTTGGCGGCATCCGCGTAGTCCTTCCATTTGTCGCGGTTGCGCCAGTCGTCGGCCGTGATCTTGAAGTTCTTGAAGGGCGAGTTCTCGCGTTCCTTGAAGCGTTCCAGCTGCACTTCGGGCGTCACCGCCAGCCAGAACTTCAGCACCAGCGCGCCGCTGGCGGCCAACTGCCCCTCGAAGTCGTTGATCTCGGCGTAGGCGCGGCGCCAATTGGCGGGCGCGGTCAGCTTTTCGACGCGCTCGACCAGCACGCGGCCGTACCAGGAGCGGTCGAAGATGGCGATGCGGCCATGGCGCGGGACGTGGCGCCAGAAGCGCCACAGATAGGGCCGGGCCAGCTCTTCGCTGGTGGGGGCGGATATGGGCGTGATGTCGAACTGGCGCGCATCCAGCGCATGCGTGACGCGCCGGATCGCGCCGCCCTTGCCGGCCGCGTCCTGGCCTTCGAACACCAGCACCAGCGAACGCTCCTGGAATTTCTTTGAACGCGCGGCGCGCGCCAGCCGGCCTTGCAGCAGGCCCAGTTCGGATTCGTAGTCGTCCTTGTCGGTCTTGGCGTCGTAGTCCAGTTCGCCCAGGCGGTCGACGACGCGCGTGGTCCTGGCATGCGCCACGAAGGCGGCCGGAATGCGCGGCACGCCGCGCTGGCGCATGGCGGCCAACACGGCTTCGGCGGTGCGCGCGGCGCGCATGTCTTCGTCCGCGCTGGGGATCACGACCCAGGGGGCGTGGCCGCAGTCCGTGCGGTTCAGCACCAACTGGCCGGCGTTGCGGATGCGGTCGTACTTTTTGTAGACCTTCAGGTCTATCGGGCTGACCTGCCAGGAGGTTTCCGGGCTGGCCAGCAGGCGCTCGGCCCGCTCTTTCTGTGCCTTGGCCGACAAATGGAACCAGAGCTTGACGATCTGCACTCCCTCGGCGGCGAGCATGGCCTCGAAGTGGCGGATCGCGGCGGCCTGCGCCTCGATGCTGTTCTGGTCGGGCTTCTTGCGCGTGGCCTCATACAGCAGCGATGCGTACCAGGAGCCAAACACGATGCCGGTGCTGCCCTTGGGCGGCAGGTCGTTCCAGTAGCGCCAGAACGGCGGACGCTCCAGCGCGGCGCCTTCGCGCGGGCCGTAGGCCAGCGTCTTGATGTGGCGCGGATCCATCCATTCGTTCAGCAGGTTGACGGTGGCGCCCTTGCCGGCGCCGTCTATGCCCGCGATGACCACCAGCAGCGTCTTGTCCGCTTTCTGCAGGCGCTGATACTGCGCGTTCAGCAACGCGACGCGCAGCTTCGCCTCCAATGGCTTGAACTCTTCCTTGGACAGGCTGGGGTCGGCTTCGGCTTCTGCAAACATGGGGGATCCGTCTGATCGGCAATTCTGCGATCGGACGATCTTGCGGGATAAGCCCCGGGCGCGCAAGCCCGGCGCGCGGCTCGGTCAGAGCGCGTCGACGGGGATCTTCAGGTAGCGCACGCCGTTGTCCTCGGGCGGCGGGAAATGGCCGGCGCGGATGTTCACCTGGATGGCGGGCAGGATCAGGGTGGGCATGGAGAGCGTGGCGTCGCGCCGCGTGCGCATGGCGACGAAGTCCTCTTCGGCGACGCCGTCGCGCACGTGGATATTGGCGCGGCGCTGTTCGGCCACCGTGGTCTGCCAGGAGGCTTCGCGCCCGGCGGGCGGGTAGTCGTGGCACATGTACAGCCGAGTCTCGGCGGGCAGGCCCAGCAGGCGCTGGATGGAACGGTACAGCTGATGGGCGTCGCCGCCCGGGAAGTCACAGCGCGCTGTGCCCACGTCCGGCATGAACAGCGTGTCGCCGACGAAGGCCGCGTCGCCGATCAGGTAGGCCATGTCAGCCGGCGTATGGCCAGGCACGTGGATGGCCTGCGCCGTCAGCGCGCCGATGCGGAAGGTTTCGCCGTCCTTGAACAGATGGCCGAATTGCGAGCCGTCCAGCTGGAACTCCGGCTCCAGGTTGAAGATCTTTTTGAACACGCCCTGCACGGTCTGGATGCTTTGGCCGATGGCAATGACGCCGCCAAGCTGTCGCTGCAAGTAGGGCGCGGCCGACAGATGGTCGGCATGGGCATGGGTTTCCAGCAGCCATTCGGTCTTCAGGCCATGCTGGCGTACGTAATCCGCCACCCGGTCGGCGCTGGCGGTGCTGCTGCGGCCGGACTTGGGGTCGTAGTCCAGCACCGAGTCGATGATGGCGCAGGCGCCGCCCGGCGCGGGCTCATGCACGACGTAGGTGACGGTGGCGGTGACGGGATCGAAAAAGGCCTGGATCTGGGGAGACATGGACGCTCGCATCGCAGCGAGTCGCTGCACGATGAAACACTATATATATTTCAATAATATTGTTGGATATTATATTGGTCAATATAATGATCAAACTCCATCTAGCCGATTGATACGCATCAAATGAATGACGCCCTGACCGAGTGCGAGGTCGCCGCCTTGCGCGAATCCGCCTCCCAGGCCTGCGCGCTCCTCAAGGCGCTGGCCAACGAAGACCGCCTGCTGCTGCTGTGCCAGCTGGTCCAGAACGAACGCAATGTGAGCGAACTCGAATCGCTCACCGGCATCCGCCAGCCCACCTTGTCCCAGCAACTGGGCGTGCTGCGCGACGAAGGCCTGGTCGCGACCCGGCGCGAGGGCAAGTACGTCTACTACCAGATGGCCAGTTTCGAGGTCAGCCAGGTGATGAAGACGCTTTCCAGTTTGTACTGCGGCCGGACCATGGAGTCACTGGAGTCGCTCAAATGAACATGGACTGGTCCGCCTTCACGCCTTGGTCCGCTGGTGCGGGCGGCCTGCTCATCGGCGCCGCAGCCGTGCTGCTGATGGCCGGGGCGGGGCGGATCGCGGGCATCAGCGGCATCCTGGGCGGCCTGCTGCCGCCCGAGCGCGGCGGCATGTGGCGGCTGGCCTTTCTGTTGGGCGTGTTCGCTGCGCCCTGGCTGTATCGCCTGGGCAGCGCCTTGCCGCCCATCGTGGTCGAAGCCGGCACGACGCGCCTGATCGTGGCGGGTCTGCTGGTGGGGATCGGCACCCGCTATGCCTCGGGTTGCACCAGCGGCCACGGCGTCTGCGGCGTGTCGCGCGGATCGCGCCGGTCGCTCACCGCCACCGCCTTGTTCATGGCCGCGGGTTTTGCCGTGGTCTACGTCACCCGCCATCTGGGGGGACTTTGACATGGTGGCATTGATCGCATTCGGGTCGGGCCTGGTGTTCGGGCTGGGCCTCATCATTTCCGGCATGGCCAATCCGGCCAAGGTGCTGGGTTTTCTGGACCTGGCCGGCGCCTGGGATCCGTCACTGGCCTTCGTGATGGGTGGCGCCGTGCTGGTCACGGCGGCGGGCTTCGCGCTCTTGCGGCGGCGTCGTGCCAGCTTGTCGGGCGAGCCGCTGCGCTGGCCCACGGCTACGCGCGTGGACGTGCGACTGGCCGTGGGCAGCCTGGCGTTCGGCGCGGGCTGGGGCCTGGCGGGCTTCTGCCCAGGGCCCGCGCTGGTGGCGGCATCCGCCGGCGTGTCCGAAGCGCTGATTTTCGTGGCCGCCATGGTTGCCGGCATGGCGATATTTTCAGTCCTGGAAAAATTCAAAAGCCGGTAGACCGGCGAGGAGACAAGCATGCCGACAGCAGAGGCGCAGTGCGATTTCGATGTGGTGGTGGTGGGCGGCGGATCGGCGGGCATAGGCGTCACCGCCAGTCTGCTGCGTCGCCGCCCGGACCTGCGCATCGGCGTCATCGAACCCAGCGACAAGCACTACTACCAGCCGGCCTGGACGCTGGTGGGCGGCGGCGCTTTCGACATCGCCAAGACCGTGCGCCCGACCCGCGACGTCATGCCCAGGCGCGCCACTTGGCTGCAGGCGGCAGCGGCGGGCTTCGAACCCGAGGCCAACCGCGTGCTGCTGTCCGACGGCCGGGCGGTGAGCTACCAGCAACTGATCGTCTGCCCCGGCCTGCGCCTGGCGTGGGACAAGGTCGAGGGCCTGGCCGACACGCTGGGCAAGAACGGCGTCAGCTCCAACTACCGCTATGACCTGGCGCCCTATACCTGGGAACTGGTGCGCGGGTTGAAGGGCGGGCGGGCGCTGTTCACGCAGCCGGCCATGCCCATCAAATGCGCCGGCGCGCCGCAAAAGGCCATGTACCTGGCCTGCGACCACTGGAAGCGCACCGGCGTGCTGGACCGCATCGACGTGGAGTTCGACCTGGCGGGCGCGGCGCTGTTCGGCGTGCCGACGTTCGTTCCGCCGCTGATGCGCTATGTCGAAAGCTATGGCATCGCGCTGGCCTTCAACTCTGCGCTGGTGGCGGTGGACGGCGCGGCGCGCAAGGCCTGGTTCGATCTCAAGAACGCCGACGGCGCGGTGACGCGCGTGGAGAAATCCTTCGACATGCTGCACGCGGTCCCGCCGCAGGTGCCGCATGACTTCCTGAAGAACAGCCCGCTGGCGGACGCCGCCGGCTGGTGCGAAGTGGACCCGTCCACGCTGTTGCACGTGCGCCATGGCAACGTGTTCGGGCTGGGCGACGGCATCTGCACCAGCAACGCCAAGACCGCCGCGGCTGCGCGCAAACAGATCGTCACGGTGGCGGAAAATCTGCTGGCGCTGCGCGAAGGCCATGCCATGCCCGTCAAGTACGACGGCTATGGCTCCTGCCCGCTGACGGTGGAGCGCGGACGCATCGTGCTGGCCGAGTTCGGCTACGGCGGCAAACTCCTGCCCACCTTCCCGCTGGACCCGACTGTGCCGCGCAAGAGCGCCTGGTTCCTCAAGGCGACGCTGCTGCCCTGGATCTACTGGAACGGCATGCTAAAGGGCCGCGAATGGCTGGCCCGCCCGTTGGGCAACTGAGCGTCTCATGATCGATACGGTATTGGCCGTCAGTGCGGCGCTGGGGGCGTGCGTCGGCCTGATACTCGGGCTGACCGGCGCGGGCGGGGCCATCATGGCGGTGCCTCTGCTGGTCTTTGGCCTGCATTTGCAGGTGTCGCAGGCTGCGCCCATCGCCTTGCTGGCGGTCGGGTTGTCGGCCGCGTTGGGCGCGGTGCTGGGCTTGCGCCAAGGGCAGGTGCGCTATCGCGCAGCGGGCTTCATGGCGGCCACCGGCATCCTGGTGTCGCCGTTGGGCTTGTGGGCGGCGCGGCGTCTGCCCAATGCGCCGTTGGCCATCATCTTCGCCGGCGTGCTGGGCATGGTGGCCTGGCGCATGTGGAACCAAGGCAACAAGCCGGCGGCGCAGGCCGCGCCGCGCACGCCGCCCTGCCAGCTCAACGCCAGCACCGGCCGACTGCGCTGGACCGCGCCCTGCGCGCGCGCCTTGACGGGGGCGGGGCTGATCGCCGGCTTCCTGTCCGGCCTCTTGGGCGTGGGGGGCGGCTTCGTCATCGTGCCCGCGCTGCGGCGCGCCACGGACCTCAGCATGCAGGCCATCGTCGGCACCTCGCTGGCAGTGATCGCGTTGGTGTCGGCCAGCGGCGTCGTGGCCGCGGCGGCGGGCGGGCATCTGGACTGGCGCATCGCCGCGCCTTTTACCGCGGCGGCGGTGCTGGGCATGCTGGGAGGGCGCAAGGTGGCCGACCGGTTTCCCCCGCGCCGTCTGCAGCAGAGTTTCGCGCTGTTCGCGGGCCTGGTGGCCGTGGCGATGCTGATGAAGGGTGTGCTGGCGCTGCTCGCGGCCGCATGAGGCCGTGAGCAGCGCGGTTTACTCGTAGGTGCGGATATCGTCGATGACCTTGCCGTCGTTCGGCAGGCCATCCGCATCCACCCACTCCACGTCGCTGCGCAGCTTGGTCACGTCGCGCACCGATTCGGCGATGCGCTTGCCGAGCTCTTCGCTGCGCACCCGCGATTCCACTTTGAGCACCATGCGGTCGGAACCCGTGCTGCCGCTGATCACCAGCCGCGCGCGCAGGATCTCGGGATGGCGGCGCGCCACGTCGGCTACCTGCGACGGATGCACGAACATGCCGCGCACCTTGGTGGTCTGGTCCGCGCGTCCCATCCAGCCTTTGATGCGGGTGTTGGTGCGTCCGCAGGGCGAGATGCCGGGCATGACGGCGGACAGGTCGCCGGTGCCGAAGCGCACCAGCGGATAGTCCGGGTTCAAGGTGGTGACCACGACCTCGCCGACTTCGCCGTCGGGCACGGGTTCGCCGGTGCCGGGGCGCACGATCTCGACGATGATGTCCTCGCCCAGCACCAGGCCTTCACGCGCCGGCGTTTCAAACGCGACCATACCCAGGTCGGCGCTGCCGTAGGCCTGGTAGCCGTCGATGCCGCGCGCGGCCAGCCAGTCGCGCAGGGATGGCGGGAATGCTTCGCCGGACACCAGCGCGCGGCGTAGCGAATCCAGCTTCACACCCAGTTCGTCGGCCTTTTCAAGGATGATCTTGAGGAAGCTGGGCGTGCCGGTATAGCCGGTGGGCGCCAGATCCTGGATCGCGCGCACCTGCTGTTCCGTCTGGCCGGTGCCGCCGGGAAACACGGTGCAGCCCACGGCATGCGCCGCGGTTTCCATCATGGAGCCCGCGGGTGTGAAGTGATAGGAAAAGCAGTTGTAGGCCAGCTCGCCGGCGCGAAACCCGGCCGCGTGCAGGGCGCGGGCAAAGCGCCAATAATCGCTGCGCGCGCTCTCCGGCTCATAGATGGGGCCGGGAGACGCGAACACCCGCATCGCCTCGCCCCAACCGATGGCGGAGAAGCCGCCGAAGGCTTTCTGCGGTCCGGCAGGCGCGGCCGCGTCGGCGCGGCTGTGCTGCTGGCGTTCCAGCAGTTCGTGCTTGCGCAGCACCGGCAGGGTCGCCAGCGCTGCGCGCGACGTGATGGTGGCGGGGTCGATGCCGCGCAGCTGCTCGGCGATGGCGGGCGCACGCGCAATGGCCCGCGCGATCGCGCCGGGCAGGGCGGCCATCAGCTCGCGCTCGCGTTGCTCGGGCGCTCTGGTTTCGAGAACATCGAAAAACTGGGACATGGGATCACACCCTCTCGTATGCCAGGAATCACGCCAGCCAGCGCTTGCGCCGGCGGTAGAACTTGTTGTCGCGGAAACTCTTGCGTTCGCCGCTGGAGATGCCCAGATAGAACTCTTTCACGTCCTCGTTCTGGGCCAGGTCGGCCGCCGCGCCATCCATCATCACGCGGCCGTTTTCCAGGATGTAGCCGTAGTCGGCGTAGCGCAGTGCAATGTTGGTGTTCTGCTCGGCCAAGAGGAAGCTGACGCGCTCGCGCTGGTTCAGGTCGCGCACGATCTCGAAAATTTCTTCGACGATCTGCGGCGCCAGCCCCATGGAGGGCTCGTCCAGCAAGATCATGTTGGGGTTGGCCATCAGCGCGCGGCCGATGGCAGTCATCTGCTGTTCGCCGCCCGAGGTGTAGCCGGACTGGCTGGCGCGGCGCTGCTTCAGGCGGGGGAAATACTGGTAGACGCGGTCCAGCGCCGCCGCGGTATCGGCGCGGCTCATGCTGCGCGTGTAGGCGCCGGTCAGCAGGTTTTCCTCGATGGTCAGGTGGGCAAAGCAATGCCGGCCTTCCATCACCTGCACCACTCCGCGCTTGACCAATTCCGCCGGCGACAGCTTTTCGATGCGCTGGTTGCGGTACTGGATATGGCCCTTGGTGACGTCGCCGCGCTCGCCCTTGAGCAGGTTCGAAATGGCGCGCAAGGTGGTGGTCTTGCCCGCGCCGTTAGCGCCCAGCAAGGCCACGATCTTGCCTTCCGGCACTTGCAGGGAAACGCCCTTGAGCACCAGGATCACGTGGTTGTAGATCACCTCGATGCCGTTCACGTCGAGCAGCACCTTGGGGGTGTCTGCGGGTACTGCGGAAGTCGTTGCAGCGGTCATGGCTGTTCCTGCGGCTTGGTGGCCGCCGGCCCCTTATGCGGGACCGGCGGCCGGTTCACATCAGTTCTCGCAAGTGCGGGGCGTGATGTTCTTTTCCTTCGCGTACTTGGCGGCGCCTTCCTTCACCATGGGGTCCAGGATGGTCTTGTCCGACTGATACCAGTCGGAGACCACCTTGAACTTCGCGCCGTCCCACTGCACGATGCGGGCCCAGTCGTCGCCCTTGTGGTTGCTGCACGAGGTCTTGACCGGACGCATGATCTGGCCGAAGCCCAGCTTGTCCAGCTTTTCTTGCGTCAGGTTCAGGTTCTCGAAGCCCCAGCGGACCTGCTCTGGCGTCAGCGCCTTGCCCTTGCCGAACTTTTCCTGCGCGGTGCGGATCGCTTCCACCTGCAGCATCGAGATCATCATGCCGCGGGTGTGGGCGATGGTGCCCAGCGTGGTCTTGCCGGTCTTGTCCGAACCCTGACCCTTGTCGTAGACGAACTTCTTCAGGTCGTCGTAGACCTTGTCGTGCTCGGCGCCGCTGTTGTGGATGGTGATGGCGTTGTAGCCCTTGGCGACATCGCCCAGGTCCTTCACGTCGCCTTCAGAGCCGGCCCACCAGATGGCGTACATCTTGTCGCGCGGATAGCCGCTGGCCTGGGCTTCGCGGATGGCGGTCGGCGTCATGATGCCGGCGCTCCACAGCAGCACGTAGTTGGGGCGCGCCTGGCGGATCTGCAGCCAGGTGGACTTCTGTTCCACGCCGGGAGCGGTCACGGGATAGAGCACCAGCTCGAAGCCTTCCTTGGCCGCGCGCTTCTGCAGCAGGGGGATAGGTTCCTTGCCATATGGCGAGTCGTGGTAGACCAGGGCGATCTTCTTGCCCTTGAGCTTGTCCATGCCGCCTTCTTTCTTGGCGATGTCCTGGATCATCACGTCGGCCGCGGTCCAGTAGGTGCCCAGCAGCGGGAAGTTCCACTCGAACACGCTGCCATCGACCGACTGCGACAGGCCGTAGCCCATCGTTTCGACCGGGACCTTGTCGACCATGGCCTTGTCGCTGACGGCGAAGGTGATGCCGGTGGACTGGGTGTCGAAGCCCGATGCGCCGGTGCCCTTGCCCTTCAGGCGCTCGTAGCATTCCACGCCGCGGTCGGTGGCATAGGCGGTTTCGCATTCCTCGTACGTGATCTTGACGCCGTTGACGCCGCCATCGCGTTCGTTGACCAGCTTCAGATAGTCCAGCTTGCCGTCGGCCCAGGGAATGCCCAGGGGCGCGAAGGACCCGGTGCGATACACCAGCAACGGAACGAACTGCTCTTCCGCCGCCATTGCCGGCGTGGCCACGGCGCCTGCGGCGCCGGCTGCGGCCATCAAAGCTGCCGCCAACTTCAGGTTAAGACGCTTCATCTCCATTTACCTCCTGCGTGGTGTTTGGGTCAGTAAACCCTGGGACACCGGGATTGGCCCGGTCTTGAGCCGGGTATTCAGGATGCCGGTTGCAGCGCTCATGCCGCTACTGCCGACGGTGATCAAAACTTAGGCCACTCCATCCGGGCCGCGGCGGATCCGGCTTTGCCGGTCCCCAGCGGCGCCCCCTTGAGGGGGAAGCGCCGAAGGCGCTTCGGGGGTGGGTCTTATCCTTAATGCGGGAAGGGCCAGATGCGCAACTTCTCCTTGCCGATGCTCCACAGCCTGGCCAGCCCGTGCGGTTCGGCGATCAGGAAGAACACGATCAGCGCGCCGAACACCATGTGTTCGATGTGCGCGGCCGTGTCCACCGACAGCGGGATGCCCAGCGCATGCGGGATGTTGGACAGCGCCACCGGCACCAGCACGATGAAGGCCGCGCCGAAGAAGCTGCCGATGATCGAACCCAGCCCGCCGATGATGACCATGAACAGCAGCTGGAACGAACGCGTCAGGTCGAACGCCAGCGGTTCCCAGGACCCCAGGTGGATGTAGCCCCACAAGGCCCCGGCCACGCCGACGATGAACGAGCTGACCGCGAAGGCCGTCAGCTTGGCGTACATCGGGCGGATGCCGATGACGGAGGCCGCCACGTCCATGTCGCGGATCGCCATCCACTGCCGGCCGATGGCGCCGCGTACCAGGTTCTTGGCAAGCAGGCTGAAGATGACGACCAGGATCAGCACGAACAGGTACTTCTCCAGCGCGCTCTGCACCGGCAGGCCGAAGGCGGTCAGCGGCGGCACCGAGACGTTGCCGGACGACGAGTAGTTGGTGAAGAAGGGGATGCGCAGGAACGCCCAGTCCACGAAGAATTGCGCGGCCAGCGTCGCCACCGCCAGGTACAGGCCGCGGATGCGCAGGCTGGGTATGCCGAAGATCACGCCCACGATGGTGGCGAAGAAGCCGCCCAGCAGGATCTGGATGACCAGCGGCATGCCGGGAAAGCGCACGCCGAAGTTCCAGGCTGCATAGGCGCCCACCGCCATGAAGGCGCCCGTGCCCAGCGAGATCTGGCCGCAATAGCCCACCAGGATGTTCAAGCCCACGGCGGCCAGCGCCAGGATCAGGAACGGGATCAGGATGGCGCGCAGCAGGTAGTCGCTGGCCATGGCCGGGATGGCGATGAACGCCACCGCCAGCAGCAGCCAGATGAAGATGCGGTCCTGGCGGATCGGAAAGATCTGCTGGTCAGCGCGATAGCTGGTCTTGAATTGGCCGTTTTCGCGATAGAACATGTTTTTATCCTAGAGGGCCTGTGGGCTCAGACACGGTCGATGATCTTCTCGCCGAACAGCCCTTGCGGACGGAACAGCAGGAACACCAGCGCCAGCACATAGGCGAACCAGATTTCGATACCGCCGCCTACCAGCGACCCCAGATAGACCTCGGACAGCTTTTCGCCCACGCCGATGATCAGGCCGCCCAGGATGGCGCCCGGCACCGAAGTCAGGCCGCCCAGGATCACCACCGGCAGCGCCCGCAGCGCCGCGGTGGACAGCGTGAACTGCACGCCGAATTTCGAGCCCCAGATGATCCCGGCCACCAGCGCCACCAGCCCCGCCACGCTCCAGACGATCACCCAGATGCGGTTCAGCGGAATGCCGATGGACTGCGCGGCCTGGTGGTCGTCGGCCACCGCGCGCAGGGCGCGGCCGGTCGAGGTGTACTGGAAGAACAGGGCCAGCGCGGCCACCAGCAGGGCGGCGATCACCGCTGCCGTCAGGTCTTCCAGGTTGATCAGCAACCCTCCCTCGAAGACCGAGTCCAGGATCATCAGGGGATCCTTGGGCATGCCGACGTTGATGGAGTACACCGAGCTGCCGAAGGTGATCTGGCCCAGGCCGTCCAGGAAGTAGCTGATGCCCAGCGTGGCCATCAGCAAGGTGGTGGCCTCCTGGTTGACCAGGTGGCGCAGCACGAAGCGTTCGATGGCGACCGCCAGCAGGAACATCACGATGGCGCTGACGATGAAGGCCAGCACGTTGGCCAGGATCATGTTGTCAAAGCCGAACCAGCGCGGCAGCCACTCCGAGAAGCGGGCCATGGACAGCGCGGCGACCAGCACCATCGCGCCCTGCGCGAAGTTGAAGACGCCGGATGCCTTGAAGATCAGCACGAAGCCCAGGCCGATCAGCGCGTACAGCATGCCGCTCATCAGGCCGCCGAGTAAGGTCTCTAGAAAAAATCCCATGTCTGTCCGCCTTAGTGCGATACGCCGAGGTAAGCTCGGATCACGTCTTCGTTGGCACGGACCTCGTCCGGCTTGCCGTCGCCGATCTTCTTGCCATAGTCCAGCACCACGACGCGGTCCGAAATATCCATGACCACGCCCATGTCGTGCTCGATCAGCACGATGGTGGTGCCGAACTCGTCGTTCA
Source organism: Achromobacter sp. ACM02 (assembly GCF_014851605.1). Lineage (NCBI taxonomy): Bacteria > Pseudomonadati > Pseudomonadota > Betaproteobacteria > Burkholderiales > Alcaligenaceae > Achromobacter > Achromobacter sp. ACM02. Next base: position 253,149 of record NZ_JACUZY010000006.1, on the reverse strand, counting down.
CATCCAGGATGAAGCGGCTCATGTCCTGCTTCTCTTCGATGTTCATGCCGGCCATGGGTTCGTCCAACAGCAGCAGGCGCGGCTCCATTGCCAGCGCGCGGCCCAGGTCCACGCGCTTTTGCAGGCCGTAGGGCAGGCGGCCCACGGGCGTCTTGCGGTAGGCCTGGATTTCCAGGAAGTCGACGATGTTTTCGACGAACTCGCGGTGCTTGATTTCTTCGCGCTCGGCCGGGCCCAGGCGGAAGGCCTGGGCCAGCAGTCCGCACTTCATGCGCAGGTTGCGGCCGGTCATGATGTTGTCCAGCACGCTCATGCCCTTGAACAGGGCCAGGTTCTGGAACGTGCGCGCGATGCCCATTTCAGCGGCGCGGCGCGGATTCATGCGCGAGAAGCGCTCGCCGCGGAATTCGATGCCGCCTTGCTGCGGTGTATAGACGCCGTTGATGACGTTGAGCATCGAGCTCTTGCCGGCGCCGTTGGGGCCGATGATGGCGCGGATCTCGTGTTCGCGCACGTTGAACGAAATGTCCGTCAGCGCCTTCACGCCGCCGAAGGACAGCGAGATGTTCTGCATGTCCAGCATGACGTCGCCGATACGCTGGTCGCGGTCGTTGTTGCTCATGATCTCTACGCGGCCTTGGCGGTGATGGCGGGGAAGGTCTTGACCGGGCGGATCTTCAGGTCCGCCGAGATCTTGCCGGTGCGTCCGTCTTCGAATTTCACTTCGGTCTCGATGAACTGCGATTGCTTGCCGCCAAAGAGCGCGTCAATCAGCACGCCATACTTCTGCGCGATGAAGGCGCGGCGCACCTTGCGCGTGCGGGTCAGTTCGTCGTCGTCCGGATCCAGTTCCTTGTGCAGGATGAGGAAACGGCTGATCTGCGAGGCCGACAGCTTGGGATCGGTGGCCAGGTCGGCGTTGACCTGCTCCACGCATTCGGCGATCAGCTGGTAGACCTCGTCCTTGGAAGCCAGGTCGGTGTAGCCGGCATAGGGCATGCCGCGGCGCTCGGCCCAGTTGCCCACGGCTTCCAGGTCGATGTTGATGAAGGCGCACACGTCGTCGCGGTTGGCGCCGAAGGCGACCGCTTCCTTGATGTGCTGGAAGAACTTGAGCTTGTTCTCGATGTACTTGGGCGCGAACAGGGCGCCATTGGCAAGCTTGCCCACGTCCTTGGCGCGGTCGATGATCTTCAGCTGGCCGTCGGTGTCCAGATAGCCCGCGTCGCCCGTATGGAACCAGCCGTCGGCGCTGCGCGCTTCGGCGGTGGCTTCGGGGTTGCGGTAGTACTCCTTGAAGAGCCCGGGGCTCTTGACCAGGATCTCGCCGTTGTCGGCCACGCGGATCTCCACGCCCTCGACGGGCGGGCCTACCGTGTCGTCGCGCACCTGGCCGTCGGGCTGCACGCAGACGAAGACCGAGGTTTCGGTGGAGCCGTAGAGCTGCTTGAGGTTGATGCCGATGGAGCGGTAGAACACGAACAGGTCGGGGCCGATGGCCTCGCCCGCGGTGTAGGCCACGCGCACGCGGCTCATGCCCAGCGCATTGCGCAGCGGACCGTAGATCATCATGTTGCCCAGCGCGTAGCGCAGGCGGTCCCAGGCGCCGACCTGCTCGCCGTCCAGGATCTTGGCGCCCACGCGGCGGGCGAGCTTCATGCAGGCCGCGAACAGCTTGCGCTTGATCAGCCCCGCGTCTTCCATGCGGATCATCACATGCGTCAGCAGGCCTTCCAGCACGCGCGGCGGCGCGAAGTAATAGGTGGGGCCGATGTCGCGCATGTCGATTGACACGGTGTCGGGCGATTCAGGATGGTTCACGGTAAAGCCCGTGACCAGCAGTTGCGTGTACGAGAACATGTTCTGGCCGATCCAGGCGGGCGGCAGATAGGCCAGCACGTCTTCCTGGTCGGTCAGCTTTTCCATATCGGACACGGCGCGCGCACGGTCGATCAGCGCATGGTGCGTGAGCACCACGCCCTTGGGCTTGCCCGTGGTGCCGGAGGTATAGAACATGGCGGCCGGGTCATGCGGCTGCACGGCGGCGACGGCCTGCTCGAAGAAGCCGGGATGCTGCTTGGCGTATTCGCGGCCCAGCTCTTCCAGCTGTTCATACGAGCGCAGCATCGGGTCGGTGTAATGCCGCAGGCCGCGCGGATCGTCGTACACCACATGCTTGAGCGCGGGACATTGCTCGTGGACTTCGAGCATCTTGTCGACCTGTTCCTGGTCTTCGACGATGGCCACGCTGATCTCGGCGTCCTGCAGCACGTAGACCATTTCCTGCGCCACGGCATCCTGGTAGAGCGGCACCGGTATCGCGCCCAGCGACTGCGCAGCCATCATGGCCATGTACAGGCGCGGACGGTTTTCACCGATCACGGCCACGTGCATGCCGGGCTTGATGCCCAATGCAGCCAAGCCATGCGCAACATGCCGGACATGCTCCGCCACGTCGGACCACGTTAGGGTTTGCCAGATCCCCAGATCTTTTTCGCGTATGGCGGGCCGCGACCCGCGAACGCTGGCATGCGTGAACAGCAGCGCCGGAAAGGTATCCAGCGCCGCCGGCATCTGTGCAGATGCGGGCGGTGTATGTGCCACGATGTCTCCTCCGGTTTGGGCGCATCGGGCCGGGAGTCCGCGAGAGCGGTGGCGGCGATGAGGCGCTTGACCAGTTGGTTTTAGATTTACGGCAGGAGTTAAGGTATAAGGTTGGGTTGCTACCAACTGTCACCATCGCGACATTCAAGGAACTTTTAGGGTATTCCCGATGCAGCTATCCGACTCCCTGCAACTCGCCGCCGCCTGGTTTCGCGTGCTCAGCCGCGATCAGCAAGAGCGCGTCGAGAGGGACCTTACCGTGCAGCAGGTGGTTGCCGGGTCGATCATAGAGCGCAAAGGTGAACTCGCCCAGGCTTGGATAGGGGTGCTGGCGGGGCTGGTGAAGGTTTCGGTGGGCAACGCCGAAGGCAAGGTGGCGTCGCTGACCGGCGTGCCTGCCGGCGGCTGGATCGGCGAGGGCTCGCTGCTCAAGCGCGAGATCCGCAAGTACGACATCGTTGCTCTGCGGGATTCGGTGGTCGCGCGCCTGCCGGCCGCTACCTTCGATTGGCTGCTGGATAACAGCATCCCGTTCAACCGCTATCTGCTCCACCAATTGAACGAGCGCGTGGCGCAGTTCATCGGCAAGGCGGAGTACGACCGTTTGCTGGATCCGGATGCGCGCGTGGCCCGCTGCCTTGCCGAACTCTTCAACCCTTTGCTGTATCCCGGCATGGGCATGCGCCTGGCGATTACCCAGGAAGAAGTCGGCTATCTGGCCCGGGTGTCGCGCCAGCGCGCCAACCAGGCGCTGCGCAAGCTGGAAGAGGCGGGCTTGCTGAATGTGGAATACGGCGCGGTCAGGGTGCTGGACCTGGACGGCTTGAAACAATACGGGTCGGACCGCGCCGCGGCCGAGGGCGAGCCGGCCTAGCGCTGGCCGCTCCTGTTCAAAATAGTTGTTGACGATAGATCGCGCGCTATTTAATATTGCGCAATGAAATCCAGATCCAAAGCCAAGGCCGCATTCAACCCGCTGCTGCTGGACAGCCAGCTGTGCTTCGCCCTGTACTCGACCTCGCTGGCGATGAACAAGGTGTACCGCAAGCTGCTGCGCGGTCTGGACCTGACCTATCCGCAGTACCTGGTGATGCTGGTGCTGTGGGAAGGCGACGAGATTACGGTGACGGATATCGGCGAGCGCCTGTTCCTGGATTCGGCCACGCTGACGCCGCTGCTGAAGCGCCTGGAAGCGGCAGGCCTGGTAACGCGCAAGCGCGCCGTGGAAGACGAGCGCCAGGTGATCGTCGGACTGACCCGCCAGGGCCGCGAACTGCGCGCGCAAGCCGAGGCCGTGCCGCACTCGATCGCGGGCGCCGCGCAGTGTTCGCTGGAAGAGGCGCAAGGTATGATGAAAACGCTGCATGCGCTGCGGGAGAAGCTCAGCGCAAGTCTTTGAAGCGGCGGGCCAGGCCCGCTATCGTTAGATCAAATAAATAGTGCGCTATTTAATATTGCACTATTTAAATAGTAAGGGTCGCGGCGGGATGTTCCCGCCAGGCCTGGCAGTCCAACCTCCACTTCCCTACAAGGAAACGCATCATGTCTATCGAAAAAGTGCTGTACCGCGCCCATGCGCACGTCACCGGCGGCCGTGAAGGCACGGGCGCCACGGACGACGGCAACCTGAACGTCAAGCTGACCACGCCGAAGGAACTGGGCGGCGCGGGCGCGGCCGGCACCAATCCGGAACAACTGTTCGCCGTGGGCTACTCGGCCTGCTTCATGGGCGCCATGAAATTCGTCGCCGGCCGCGACAAGATCGCCATGCCGGCGAATGCGACGATCGACGGTGCTGTCGGCATCGGTCCTATTCCTACGGGGTTTGGGATTGAAGTCGAACTGAAGATTTCGTTGCCGGGGATGGAGCGGGCTGAGGCGGAGAAGCTGGTGGCTGCGGCGCATATCGTTTGCCCTTACTCGAATGCTACGCGTGGCAATATTGATGTGACGTTGACGATTGTTTGATCGTTGATGGGTTGTTGATGTTCTGTTGGCGGGCGGCCTTGTTCTTAGGCCGCCCGTCGTCGCGTGCGGCGTGGCGGCTCGCGCCCACGATTGCGGTCCGGAGCGAAGGCTCCGGGCCGCAATCGTTGCCCCGCGCAGCGCGAGTCCCCGACGTGGCAGGCGTCAAAAGAACGCCAACAACGCCATCCCTCTAATGCGACCCACCCAAGTAAGCCGCCACAACAGCCGGATCATGCTTCAACTTATCCGCACTCCCATGCACCGAGATCCGCCCGTTCTCCAACACATACCCATAATCCGCCACATTCAATGCAGCAGCAGCAAACTGCTCCACCAGCAGCATCGTCACCCCTTCATCCTTGAGCCGCGCAATGATCCGGAACACTTCTTCCACCAGGATCGGCGCCAGCCCCATTGAAGGCTCGTCCAGCAGCACCAGTTCCGGATTCAGCATCACCGCTCTAGCCATGGCCAGCATCTGCTGTTCGCCGCCCGACAAGGTGCCGGCCAGCTGATCGCGCCGTTCCTTCAGGCGCGGAAACAGATCCATGGCCCGGCCCAGGTCGGACTGCACGTCGCCCTTGGGACGGCTGCCTGTCAGGCGCGGGAAAGCGCCCAGCAGCAGGTTGTCGGTGACCGACAGCGTTGGAAATACGCGCCGGCCCTCGGGCGAATGCGCCAGGCCCAGCCGCGCGATGCGGTGAGACTCCAGGCCGTCGATGCGCTTGCCGCTCAGCGTGACCTCGCCCGCGGTGGGGCGGATCATGCCGGACAGCGCCCGCATCGTGGTGGTCTTGCCGGCGCCGTTGGAGCCGATCAGCGTCACCACCTTGGCCTTAGGCACTTCCATGCTGATGCCGTGCAGCACCTTCACCTTGCCGTAGCCCGCTTCCAGATTCTTGATCGATAGCATCTTGTTGTCCCCTTGGCGTCAGGCGGGCGCGCCGCCCAGATACGCCTCGATGACCTTGGCGTTGCTTTGCACTTCGTTGGGCAGGCCCTCGGCGATCTTCTGGCCGAAGTCCAGCACCGACACGGTGTCGCACACCCCCATCACCACGTCCATGTGGTGTTCGATGAGGATCAGCGTGATGCCGTGGTCGCGCACCTTGCGGATGATGGCCAGCAGTTCGACGATGTCGGGCGCGGTCAGGCCGGCCGCGGGTTCGTCCAGCAGCAAGAGTTGCGGATCCAGGGCCAGCGCGCGGGCGATTTCCAGCAGGCGTTGCTTGCCGTAGGGCAGGTTGCGCGCTTCCTCGCTGGCCAGGGATTCCAGGCCCACGAATTCCAGCAGCGCCATGGCGCGGGCGCGGGCGCCCTGTTCCTCGCCTTTCCACTTGGACGTGCGCAGCGCGATGCCGGCCAGCCCAGTGGTGAAGGTGTGGTGCAGGCCGACCAGCACGTTTTCCAGCGCGGTCATTTCGCCGAAGAGCTGCACGTTCTGGAAGGTGCGCGCAATGCCGGTTTCAGCGATGTCGGCCGGCGTCATGCCGACCAGCGACTTGCCCGAGAATTCCACGGCGCCGGAAGTCGGCACGTAGATGCCCGTCAGCACGTTCATCATGGTGCTCTTGCCGGAGCCGTTGGGACCGATCAGGCCATGGATGGTGCCGCGCTTGACGGTCAGGTCGACCTGGTTCAGCGCCTTCAGGCCGCCGAACTGCATCAGCACGCCCTTGGCTGCCAGCAGCGTGTCGCCCTTGCCCTTGGCCGCATCGGGCACGGCGTCCTGGGCTTTCACCAAGTCCGACTTGACCGAGAGCGCGGCGCGGCGATTGGAGAAGAACAGGTTGCGCACGAAGCCCACGATGCCGTCGGGCAGGTAGTACACGACGAACAGGATCATGGCGCCGAAGATCGTCAGGCGCCAGTCGGTGACCGCTTCCAGCCAGTACGAGAACACCGCCAGCAGGATGGTGCCGACGACCGGCACGACGACGCGGCGCGGTTCGGTGCGGCCCTTGGATATTGCGATGGCGCTGCCGACGGTGACCAGGATGGCCACGGCCAGCGCGATCAGCCTGAAGGTCGAGATGTCATCCAGCATCTTGGGCAGCAGCACGATGATGGACGCGCCCAGCAGCGCGCCCGTGCGGCTCTTGCGCCCGCCCATGATGATGGCCAGCAGGAACAGGATGGTCAGTTCGAAGTTGTAGGTGTTGGGCGAGATGTACTGTTCGGAATACGAGTACAGCGCGCCGGCCAGGCCGGCGAAGCCGGCGCTGATGACGAAGGCGAACACCTTGTGCCGGTAGACCGACACGCCCATGCAGTCGGACGCGATGGGGCTGTCCCGCAGGGCCTCGAACGAGCGGCCCAGGTGCGACTTCAGGATGCGGTGCACCACGATCAGCGACAGCACCAGCAGCGCCGCGACCAGCCAGAAGTACTCGCTCTTGGTCAGCACATGTCCGGCGATGGCGGGCTTGGAGATCTTGATGCCCAGGGGGCCTTCGGTGAGGAAGGTCATCTCGTTGATCAGGATCTGGATGATGGTGCCAAACGCCAGCGTCACCATGGCCAGGTACGGCCCCGTGACGCGCAGCGCCGGCAGCGCCAGCACCGCGCCGAAGGCGGCCGCGATCAGGATGGCCGCGGGCAGGATCACCCAGATGGGCATCTGCAGATGGAAGAACAGCACGCCCGCCACATACGAGCCGATGCCGAACAGGCCGGCGTGGCCCAGCGACACCTGGCCGGTATAGCCCACCACGATATCGAGCCCGAACAGCAGGATCGAATAGATCATGATGGTTTCGATGAGGTGCAGGTAGTACGTGTTGGTCACGCCCAGCGGCACGGCGGCCAGGCAGGCCACGGCCACGATGGATAGCAAAAGGTGCAAGGGTTTCATCGCTTACACCTTCTTGATCGCGGTCTTGCCGAACAGGCCGGCGGGCTTGAAGGTCAGTACGAGCAGCAGCAACACCAATCCCGGCACGTCTTTGTACCCCGTCGAAAGATAGAAACCGGTGGTCGTTTCGGCGATCCCCAGGATCAGCCCGCCCACCACCACGCCCATGCCGCTGGACAGGCCGCCGATGATGGCGACGGCGAAGGCTTTGAGGCCCAGCACCGCGCCCATGGTGGCGCCGGTCAGGGTCAGGGGCGCGACCAGCACGCCCGCGAACGCGGCAGTCAGCGAGGACAGCGCGTAGGAAAACGTGATCACCATGCCCGTGTTGATTCCCATCAGGCCGGCGGCGTCGCGGTCGTTGGACGTGGCGACGAAGGCCTTGCCGTAGATGGATTTGCGGTTGAAGACTTCCACCAGCAGCATCATCGCCAGGGCGCCGAACACCACCAGCAGCTCCATGGGCAGCACGTTGGCGCCCAGCACCTGGATGGGCGCTTCCGGCAGCGGCGAGGGGAAGCGCAGGTCGTCGCGGCCCCAGATGTTCTCGGCGACGTTCTTGAAGATGATGCCCAGCGCGATGGTGGCCATGATCCAGCCGAACTCCGAGCGGGTCTTGATGGCGGGCCTGACGCCCACGCGCTCGACCAGCGCGCCTTGCGCGAATCCGAAGATGCAGACGATGGGTATCATCACCCAGTAGTTCACGCCCAGGCCGACCAGTGTCAGGCCGACCAGCGCGCCCAGCATCAGGGCTTCGCCCTGGCCGAAGTTCAGGGTGCCCGACGTGGCGAACGTGAGCTGGTATCCGAACGCGATGACGGCATAGATCATGCCCAGCGCGATACCGCTATAGATGAGCTGTAGAAGAATCATGGTGTGTGTCGTGTAGCGCTGTGGTTCCGTCCCAACCCCCTTGGGCAGAACGCGGTTTTCAGGCGGCGGCAAGCCCGCGCCCTGGGCGACAGGGCGCGGCTGGCGGCGGCCGGGCAGCCGCCGCCGGGATGCGCTGCGGGACCTTAGTTGGCCTTGACGACGCGGCCGCCCTTGACCTCGCCGATGACCACTTCCTTGACGGTGATCGCGTCGTGGTTGTCTGCGCTGAAGGGCTTGTTGTAGGTCATGACCACGCCCTCGACGGGCGTCTGCAGGTTTTCGAGGGCCTCGCGGACCTTCGGGCCGTCGGTGGAGTTGGCCTGCTTGAAGGCCGCGGCCAGCAGATAGATGGAGTCATAGCCCTGGGCGGCCGACACCGGGGAATCGATGCGGTTGTTCTTGGGCTTGAACTTGGCCAGGTAGGCGTCGATGAAGGCCTTGCGCTTGGGCGTGTCCGGGTCCTGGATGAAGGTCTGCGGCATGCGCGCGCCTTCGCCGTTGGCGCCGGAGTTGTCGATGTAGTTGGCCATGGACAGGGTCCAGCTGCCGATGATCGGCACCTTCCAGCCCAGCTTGGTCATGCCGTTGGCGACCTGGGCCAGTTCGGGGCCGATGCCGTAGGTCAGCACGGCTTCGGCGCCGGCGGCCTTGGCCTTCAGCAGCTGAGCCGTCATGTCGACGTCCTTGATGTTGAACTTCTCCACGGCCACGGGCTTGATGCCCTTGGCGTCCAGGGCCTTTTCCAGGTCCTCGCGGCCGAGCTGGCCGTAGTTGGTGGAGTCGGCCAGGATCGCGACCTTCTTGAAGCCGCGGCGGGTCACCGCCTCTTCGACGATCATCGGGGCCTGGATGCTGTCATGCGCCGCGTTGCGGAACACGTAGTTGTTCGGGTATTCCGGCGCCTTGAACTGGTGCGTGATCACGCTGCCCGTGGCCACGTTGTTGAACACGGGGATCTTGGCGTCCTGGTAGAAGCGCTGGGAGGCCAGGGCCACGCCCGTGTTGATGTAGCCGACGGTGGCGGCGACCTGTTCCTTGTTGATCAGCTCTTGGGCGATCTGTACGCCGCGCTCGTTCTTGGCTTCGTCGTCGCGTTCGACGGCGACCAGCTGGCGTCCCATGACGCCGCCGTTCTTGTTGATTTCTTCAATGGCCAGGCGCACGCCGTCGCGCATGCTTACGCCCATGGAGGACGAGCCGCCGGTGTAGGGGCCGGCCACGCCGATCTTGATGGGGTCGGCGGCGTGGGACGCGGCCGTTGCGACAAGTGCAAGGGTTCCTGCTAGCAGCTTCAAACGAAAATCCATTGATGTCTCCGTTGTAATTGGTAGAACTGCGTGGAAAACCGTGTGCCGGCGCCAGACGGCGAAAATCGTTGCTGCGGCGCTCTCCTGTGTGGCGTGTCGTGACTGTCTGCCTAATCACTTACGCGAAACTGACCCGGCGGGGTTTTTCCGCGTAAATACCTAGTACGGACGCACGAGGGTTCCTGTCATGCGCCATGGCGCTGCCTGCTGTGGGGAAGGGAATGGAAGGCGGCGTGCCGTGGCGGGCATGGGCGGGACATTGCATTGGCGGCATCCTAGCCAGCGCGGCGGCGGGCTGCGCGGAATTTCATTCCGCCCCGGCCTGGAAATTTATTCCTTACCGGCCCGCAGGCCTTGCGGCCATTGAGAAACCTGTTTGCACACGTCATCCAGCCATAGGGAAAACGCTTGGACCGCTCTGCCCGGCGGGCGCGAGGTTTCGGTGCACAGGTAATACTGGCATTCGCCGGGAATTTCGATGTCCAGGACGCGCACCAGCTTGCCCTCGTCCAGCCATTCCGCCGCCAGCGCGCGCCGCGTGAGCGCCAGGCCCTGGCCGGCGCGCGCGGCTGCCAACATGATGCCCAGGTCCACCAGCCACACGCCGCGCGCGGGCTCGGGCCAGTCCAGCCCGGCGGCGGCCAGCCAGGGCCGCCACGGTTCCATCGGGCAGCGCAGCAGTTGCGCCCGGGCCAGGTCGGCGGGCCGCTCGAAGGGGCCGTGCCGGTCGCGGTATTCGGGCGCGCAGACCGCGAACACCGGATCCGCCGTCAACTGGTGCGCGTTCAGGCCGGGATATTTTCCGCTGCCGAAGCGCACCCAGACGTCGGCATTGGGCGGCATGATGTCCAGGTAGGGGATGGACAGCATGATTTCCAGCTCCACCTCGGGATGCGCGGCGGTGAAGCCGGGCAGGGCGGGGATCAGCACCTGGCGGGCGAACGTGGGGGTGGAGACGACGCGCAGCGGTTCGAGCTTGGGTTCGCCGCGCTTGTGCAGGGAGGCGTCGGACAGCAGGTCCAGCGCGGTGCGGACCTGGTCCAGGTACTCGCGTCCGGCCGAGCTCAGCGTGGCGCCGCGGCTGCTGCGGATGAAGAGTGTGACGTCCAGCATGGCCTCGAGCGCTGCGATGCGCTTGCCGATGGCGCTGGCAGTGACGAAGAGTTCCTCGCTGGCGCGTTCGAAGGAGCCCAGGCGGGCGGCTGCCTCGAAGGCCTGGATGGCTGCCAGGGGGGGCAGGCGCACATCTTTGGAAGGGCTGGGACCGCGCATGATCGTCTGGCGGGCCGGTGTTGCGCCCGACGAAAGATTGGCTACCGGGCGATTATAAGGACGGCGGCGCCAGCCCTGCGCCGTAGCGCCGGAGCACCTGGGAGATTTCCACGCGATAGCCGTCCAGCCAGCGCGCTTGTGCGGCCTTGGCCTGCTGGTGCGCAGGGTGGCGGATGAGTTGTTCCAACGCTTCCAGCGATTCCCAGTAGTAGACGTTGGAGATCAGGCCGCGCGCGGTGTCTGCCCAGCTCTCTTCGCCCAGATAGCCCGGAATGGCGCGCGCGGCAGCGGCGATGGCTTGATCCAGGCGGTGAAAATCATCGTCGAACTGCTTGGTGGCGAAGATGAAGGTGGAGCTGTACATGTGGGACTCCGGACGCGGCGGGTGCGGCAAGCAGGAAAACCGGCCGCCGGGAGGTCCGGGCGGCCGATCGGGGGAACTGCTGGAAACGTAGCTTAAACGCGTCTACACGCCCTTCAGCGCCAGGCTGACCGCCAGCGCGGCCATGACCACGGCGATGATGCCGTCCAGCACGCGCCAGGCCGACGCGCTGGCGAAGAACGGGGCGAACAGGCGGGAGCCTATGCCGAGCACGGCGAGCCACAGCAGGCTGGCGGTGAAGGCGCCGGCGGCGAATGCCATGCGCGCTTCCTCGAAGCCGTGCGCCAGCGAGCCGACCACCACCATGTCGAGCCAGAAGTGCGGATTCAGCAACGAAAAGCCCAGCGCGCCCAGCATGGCGGCGCGGCGCGATGGCACCACGTCGCGGGCGGCGGCCAGGCCGCCGGTGGCGGTCCAGGCGCGGCGCGCCGATTGCAATGCGTACCAGGACAGGAAGGCCACGCCGAACCACAGCACGGCGGTTGTCAGCCAGGGGAACCAGGCGGTGAGCGCCTGCAGGCCGGACACGCTGGCGAAGATGAAGACGGCGTCTATCAGCGCGCAGATGGCGACCACGCTCAAGAGGTGGGCGCGCATCAGTCCCTGTCGCAGGATGAACGCGCTTTGCGCGCCCACGACCGCGAAGAGGCCCAGCCCGGTGGCTGTACCGCTGGCCCAGGCAGTGAAGAAGAGGGGGGATGACAACGTGGCGAACATGACCTGCACCTGTGCTGCTACGCCTGTGGCGGCGTTTGGATGACAACGCGGGGCGCTATCGGCGCTCCGGTAATAAGGCATTTTCGCTTGCGGTGAATATGAAATAAAGCTAATTTTCCTTCACTATCTTAAGTAAATCTAATCTCATGAAAATCGATCACGGCAACCTGCGCGCCCTGGCCGCGGTGGTGCGGGAAGGCAGTTTCGAGCGGGCGGCGCTGTCGCTGAGCGTCACGCCATCCGCGGTGTCGCAACGGATCAAGGCGCTGGAGGACCGCATGGGCCGCCTGCTGGTCCAGCGCACCGTGCCGGCGGTAGCCACGGCGGACGGGCAGGTGCTGGTGCGGCTGGCCGAGCAGACGGCGTTGCTGGAGCATGACGCGCTCGACCGCCTGGGCGTGGCGGACGACGATGTGCCGTATGCCAGCATCCCCGTCGCGGTCAATCATGACAGCCTGGAGACCTGGTTCGTCGACGCGGCGGTGCAGTTCTCCGCGCGCACCCGCGCCACGCTGGACATGCAGTCCGAAGACCAGGACCACACCGCGGCGCTGCTGCGCAACGGTTCGGTGCTGGGCGCGGTGACCGCCCTGGCCGAGCCGGTCCAGGGCTGCCGCATCCATGCGCTGGGCAGCATGCGCTACGTGGCCACCTGCACGCCGGAATTCCACAAGCGCTACTTTTCGCAGGGCGTCAACGCCCAGACGCTGGCGCAGGCGCCGGTGCTGGTGTTCAACCGCAAGGACGCGCTGCAGGCGCGCTTCGCGCACAAGATCGCCGATCCCGCACCCTGGCAGCCGCCGGTCTGGTGGGTGCCGTCGACACGCGCGTTCGTGCAGGCCACGCTGGGCGGCCTGGGCTGGACCATGAATCCGCTGCCCTTGGTGCAGGAACACCTTGATGCAGGTCAGCTGATGCTGCTTCGAGGCCGCGCCTGGGAGGATGTACCGCTGTATTGGCAGCATTGGCGGGTAAACTCCGAAGCGATGGAAGCCCTGACGGATTCGGTCCTGTCAGCTGCCCGCAGCCTGGTCAGGCGGCGTTAACCCACTAGGAGAACAACCCATGAACATCCGCAAGTTCGCTGTCATTGCCGCATTGGGCCTGTGCACGGCCGGCTCGGCCTGGGCGAAGGACTACAAGGTTGGCCAGATCGAGGTCGACGACCTCTGGGTGCGTGCGTCGGCGCCTGGCCAGTCCAATGGCGCGGGGTATATGGACATCGATAACGACGCCAAGGCTGCTGACCGCCTGCTGTCGGTGTCGTCCGACGCGGCGGAACGCGTCGAACTGCACACGGTGCAAACCGAGAACGGCGTCTCGAAGATGCGTCAGGTGGAAGGCGGCATCGCGTTGCCGGCGGACACCGAGGTCAAGCTCAGCCCGGGCGGCTACCACGTCATGTTCATCAAGCTGAAGGCCCCGTTCGCCGAAGGCGGCACGGTCCCGGCCACGCTGAAGTTCGAAAAAGCCGGCGAAGTCGCCGTGCAATTCAAGGTCAAGCCGGCCTCGCACAACCCCGGCATGAACCACGGCAGCATGAACCACGGCACGATGAAGCATTAAGCGCCAGGCGCTGCACGCGCCTGACGGCGCGGGTGTAGTCGCATGAAAGACTAAGCCGGCCCAGGGGCCGGCTCAGGCAGATCCTCGCTATTGGGGCAGGTCCGTCGTCAGACTAGAGGCAGACCCGCCCGCATCAAGCCGGTCTCCCCCAATCGGGGCCGCGCGGAGCCGGGCTCTGCCGGTCCGCAGCGGCGCCCCCCTGGGGGGGAAGCGCGCAGCGCTTCGGGGGGGGGATTAATACAAGCCTTGCTGACGCATCGCGTCAGCCACCTTCACGAAGCCGGCAATGTTGGCGCCATCCAGGTAGTTCACGTATTCGCGCTCGCTATGGCCGTGGCGCACGCAGTTCTCGTGGATGTCGCGCATGATGGCGTGCAGGCGCGCGTCGACTTCCTCGCGCGTCCAGGACAGGCGGGCCGAATTCTGGGCCATTTCCAGGCCGGACACGGCCACGCCGCCGGCGTTGCTGGCCTTGCCCGGGGCGTACAGCACGCGGGCGGCGATGAAGGCCTTGGCGGCTTCCAGCGTGGCCGGCATGTTGGCGCCTTCGGCGACGCACAGCACGCCGTTCTTGATCAGCGTTTGCGCATCGGCCAATTCCAGTTCGTTCTGGGTGGCGCAGGGCAGGGCCACGTCCACCGGCACGTGCCACGGACGCTTGCCGGACTCATAGGTCAGGCCGAATTGGCGGGCATAGGTGTCCAGGCGGCCGCGCAAGTCGTTCTTGATGTGCATCAGCGCCACCAGCTTCTCGTGCGTGAAGCCGGCTTCGTCCACCACGGTGCCGTTGGAGTCGGAAACGGTCACCACCTTGGCGCCGAGCGCCATGGCTTTTTCGATTGCGTACTGGGCGACGTTGCCCGAGCCCGACACGGACACGCGCAGGCCGTCGAAGGACTTGCCCACGCGCTTGAGCATTTCTTCAGCGAAGTACACGGTGCCGTAGCCGGTGGCTTCGGGGCGGATCAGGCTGCCGCCGAAGGTCAGGCCCTTGCCGGTGAACACGCTGGCGGTCGAGTTGGACAGCTTTTTCATCATGCCGGCCATGAAGCCGACTTCGCGCGCGCCCACGCCGATGTCGCCGGCCGGCACGTCGGTATCCGGACCCAGGTGGCGGTACAGCTCGATCATCAGAGCCTGGCAGAAGCGCATGACTTCGGCGTCGGACTTGCCCTTGGGATCGAAGTCGGAGCCGCCCTTGCCGCCGCCCATGGGCAGCGTGGTGAGCGAGTTCTTCAGGGTCTGCTCGAAGGCCAGGAACTTCAGGATGGACAGGTTCACCGAGGGGTGAAAGCGCATGCCGCCCTTGAAGGGGCCGATGGCCGAGCTGTGCTGGATGCGGAAAGCGCGGTTGACCTGGGCCTGGCCGCGGTCATCGGTCCAGCACACGCGGAACTGGATCACGCGTTCCGGTTCCACCAGACGCTCGAGTACAGCATGCTCGGCGTAGTGGGGGTGCTTCTCGATGAAAGGCCAGAGACTCAGCATCACCTCCTGGACGGCTTGCATGAACTCAGGCTGCTGCGGGTCGCGCGCGGCGACGCCACGCAGGAAGTCGTCCAGACTCTGCACTTTCAACATGATCTCCTTGGGGGTGCTTCGAATAGGTGCGGACTGCGCCGGATTGGGGCGCGAAAATTCTTTTTGGTGCACGGCTGCACCTGTATGGTGCGGGAATTGTAGGGGCAAAATGTTGCCCTGCGCAAAGCCGAAAAATAGTGCCATCACCTTGATATCAAAGCACTTTTTCTTTTATTTTAATGGGGACGTATTGATGGCTGGATTCGGGTGGATGACGTGTTCATGAGGGAGATTTGGGCAGAAATGCTTGAATTCCCTAGGGAAATAAATATGTCCCCGTTTATTTAACCCAAGAAGTATTGCGCCCTTGCGACTTCCGCAGAGGGAAGGAACGCTGGTCTGAGGCATGTTTGGGCTGGCACGAAGGTCGTTGCCTGCTTAATGCGTCCCCGTTATTTATTTGAGCGAAATCATTCCCCGGGGGCAGGATTACAACTGCGCGGCAGCCAGCCCCGCGCCCAAGGCCATCAAGACCGCTCCCACCACCCGATCGGCCGCAAGCTGATGATCCAGCAGCAGCCGCCGCAGGAAAGGCGAGGACACCGACCACGCCACCACGCCGAACCAGATCCAGTGCGCCAGCGACATGAACAGGCCGTAGCCGAACTGCCACGACAGCGGCGTGCCGGGCGACACGACCTGGGTATAGGTGCTGACCACGAACAGCGTGGTCTTGGGATTGAGCGCGTTGGTCAGAAAGCCGCTGTATAGCGCCTGCCAGTCCGAGATCGGCGGGCGGGCCGACAAGTCGCGGCTGACCTGGGTGCGGTTGAAGAAAGTCTTCCAGCCCATGTAGACCAGGTAGCAGGCGCCCGCGAGTTTGATGCCCTGCAGCACGGGCTGCGCGTAATGCGCCAGCAGGCTGACACCGAACATCGTATAGAACACGTGCACCTGCACGCCCAGCGCGATGCCCAGCGCGCAGATCAGGCCGGTGCGGCGGCCGAACAGATAACTGTTGCGCGTGACCATGGCGAAGTCCGGCCCGGGGCTGATGACGGCAAGAATGGTGATGAGGGCGACGGCGATCAGTTCGGTCATGGCAATAGGGCGGCAGGTTGGGAAAGGGAGCCGGCATTGTGGGACGCTGGCGCGCGCCGGAAAAACGATTTCTAATGCCGCTTATCCGTGAGAAAAAATCACCTTTAGCCATGAAACTGCCACCGCTCAATACGTTGCGGGTGTTCGATGCCGCGGCCCGTCATCAGGCTTTCGGCAAGGCGGCCGAAGCGTTGCACGTGACGCATGGCGCCGTCAGCCGGCAGATCCGGCTGCTCGAGGATGCGCTGGGCGTGGCGCTGTTCGAGCGCCGCAATCGGGCTGTTTTCCTGACCGATGCCGGCAGGCAGCTGTTCGAGGTGACGAGCGCGCTGTTCGAGCAGCTGACAACTGGCCTGGCCAAGCTGCGCCAGCCGGCGGCGGACGCGCCGCTGGTGCTGTCCTGCGAGCCCACCATCGCCATGATGTGGTTGATCCCGCGGCTGCCGGACTTCCAGCACGCCCATCCCGGCGTGCAGGTGCATCTGTACGCTGCGGGCGGACCGGTCGATTTCGGCGCCCAGGGTGTGGACGTAGCCCTGCGCCGCAATGACTTCGATGGGGACCCGGCCCTGTATGCCGAGCATGTTTGCGAGGAGTGGACGGGACCGGTGTGCCGGCCGGGATTGGTCGGCGCCGCGGGCGCGGATCCGGCTGAAGCGGATTGGGGCGGGGCGCCAGCGCTCAGCAGCGCGACGCGTCCGCTAGCCTGGCGGCAATGGTCGCGGGCAGCGGGTATGAAACCCCCGCGCCGGACCGGACCGGCCTACGAGCATTTCTATCTGAGTTTGCAGGCCGCCGCCGCCGGTTTGGGGGTGGCGATAGGTTCGGCGCTGATGGCGTGCGACGCCTTGCGCGACCGCCGGCTGCAGGCGCCTTGCGGCTTTGCCCGTGACGGTTCGGCCTATGTACTGCTGTCGCCGCGGTCTTGTTCAGAAGATCCGCGGGCGGCAGCGTTTCTGGAATGGTTGCGCCGGGAAGCCGCCGCAACGCTAGGGGAAGCGGCGGGTCAGAGCGTGGCGTCGTAGTCGATCGTCAGGGGAGCGTGGTCCGAGAAACGCTCGTCCTTGTAGATGGCCACATTGCGGGCGCGGGCGGCGATGCCCGGCGTGGCGATCTGGTAGTCGATGCGCCACCCCACGTTCTTGGCCCAGGCCTGACCGCGGTTGCTCCACCAGGTGTATTGGTCCGGGCGGTCATCGATGGTGCGGAACACGTCGACGAAGCCGCGCTTGTCGAACACGTCGGTCAGCCAGGCGCGCTCTTCGGGCAGGAAGCCCGAGTTCTTCATGTTGCCCTTCCAGTTCTTCAGGTCGATTTCCTTGTGCGCGATGTTCCAGTCGCCGCAGATGATGAACTCGCGGCCGGTGGTCTTGTGTTCGTGCATCAGGGCGTCGATCCAGGGGCCGAAGCGGTCCAGGAAGCGGTACTTGGCCTGCTGGCGCTCGTCGCCGCTGGAGCCCGAGGGCAGGTAGGCGCTGATGACCGACAGGTTCTTCCAGTCAGCGCGGATGATGCGGCCTTCGGGATCGAATTCCTCGCATTCCAGGCCGGCGTTCACCCGCTCGGCCGCGTCGCGCAGATAGATGCCCACGCCGCTATAGCCCTTCTTCACGGCATGGTGGAAGTGGCCGGTATAGCCGGGCGGGTGGCGCAGGTCGTCGGTCAGGTCTTCGTCGGATATCTTGATTTCCTGAAGGCACAGCACGTCGGCGGCGTGCTTTTCCATCCAGGGTTGCAGGCCCTTGCGGAAGGCGGACCGGATACCGTTGAGATTGATCGACGTGATGCGCAGCAAAGCGAAACTCCTGTTGAGCGGCCGCCAGGGCCGGGGCAATGGCAGCAATTTAACCGACTCCGCGCCGCCGCCCGGGAATAGCCCCGACAGCGGATAAAATGCTGGCGTTTGCCATCTACCGGACCTTTACGCATGCCCGCCGCCCAATCTTCCGCCACCGCCCTGGATTTCGTCCGCTTCGCCCTGAACGAGGGCGTGCTGCGTTTCGGCAGCTTCAAGGTCAAATCGGGTCGGATCAGTCCCTATTTCTTCAATGCGGGCCTGTTCAATAGCGGACGCTCGGTCGGCAAGCTGGCGCAGTTCTACGCCCAGGCGCTGCTGGATTCGGGCGTGGAATTCGACATGCTGTTCGGTCCGGCCTACAAGGGCATCCCGCTGTCCACGGCAACCGCCGTGGCGCTGGCCGGCCACCCGGACATGAAGGGCGGCGACGTGCCTTTCGCGTACAACCGCAAGGAAGCCAAGGACCACGGCGAGGGCGGCACCCTGGTCGGCGCGCCGCTCAAGGGCAAGGTCGTCATCATTGACGACGTGATCACCGCGGGCACCTCGGTGCGCGAATCGGTCGAGATCATCCGCGCGGCCGGCGCCGAGCCTGCCGCCGTGCTGATCGCCATGGACCGCATGGAACGCGCGGGTCCGGACGACGCGCTGTCGGCGCATTCTGCCGTGCAGGACGTGGCCAAGACTTACGGCATGCCGGTGGTGTCGATTGCGTCGCTGGCGGACATTCTGGCCTTGCTGCAGGATGATGCGTCGTTCGCCGAACACCGTGAGGCGGTGTTGGCTTATCGGACGAAGTACGGGGTGAAGTAAACCTCGTCCTTGGCGAGTAGAAAGGGGCGGCCAGGTGCTGCCCTTTTTTTAACCGTAGCTTGCCGCTGGCTCGGCGACGCCGTGGGGTTGGCCAAAGACGGCAACACCGCTCGCCCGGGCGGCATCCGCCAGCTTGCGATCAAAGGTGGCCAGATAGCCGTTGGTTCTTTGGGCCAGTTCGAGATAGCTGGCATCGTAGACGGTCAAGCCGTGCGTTCGAGCCAGCAGATAGCTGCGGGCCACGCTGGAAGATGGGGCGGCCGGATCCGGAAGTATGGGCAGGCGTTCGAGTAGCTGTCTGAACGAGAACAGCTGACCCGCCGACGCCCGTTGGCTACGTTCGGCGCGCAACATGCCGTTCTCGACTTCCGTGTGCCAGATGAGGGGCACCGTGTTTTCAGATTCGTGGGCCGTTTCCAGCAGATGCCGGGCCATCAGCGCTTCGTGGGCGTCCGCGCGGTCGACCAGCCACGCCAGCGCAAGCGAGGCGTCCGGTATCAAGTGGATCGGATTCATTCCCGGCCCTCTTCGACCCAGGAACGGATGACTTCGTGGGGGACGGCCGGTGCTGGCTTGAAGCTTTTCATTGCCTCAAGCGCATCATGGGCATCCAGCGACGTGCTGGGTAGGACCGGGGTCAACCTGGCGCAGAACACGCCGTCCAGTGAAATGATGAAATGCTGGCCTTCGCGGACCGCCTGCAGGTGGTCGGAAAAGCTGTGCAGTAGTTCGCTGGTGCTGATTTCCAGGTAGTTCATGTCCAAGCCTCCGGGCAAAAGTCGACCAGATCATTCTTGGATAAACGAAGGGCCACGGCAATATGCCGCGGCCCTTCGTTTCGTCTGATACGTCAGGAATGCGCCCGTTGCCGGGGCGTCCTGCGCGGTCAGCTATCCAGCTTCTGCTTCAACAGATCATTCACCTGCTGCGGATTCGCCTTGCCGCGGGCGGCCTTCATGATCTGGCCCACCAGCGAATTGAACGCCTTCTGCTTGCCGGCCCGGTACTCTTCCACGATGGCCGGGTTGGCGGCCAGCACCTCGTCGATCATGGCGCCGATGGCGCCGGTGTCGCTGATCTGCTTGAGCCCGCGCGCCTCGATGATGGCGTCAGGCTGACCGCCGTTCTCGCCGGCCCACATGGCGCCGAAGACTTCGCGGGCGATCTTGTTGGAGATGGTGCCGTCGATGATGCGGCCGATCAGGGCGGCCAGCGCCGGCGCCTGGACCGGAGAGTCGGCGATGCTCTTTTCGTCCTTGTTCAGGGCGGCGGAGACTTCGCCCATGACCCAGTTGGCGGCCAGCTTGGCCTGGCCGGCCGGCAGCGCGTTCGCCACCGCCTGGAAGTAGGCGGCCAGGTCGCGGCTGACGGTCAGCTGGGCGGCGTCGTAGGCGGGCAGGCCGTACTCGGATTCGAAACGGGCGCGCTGGGCGGCCGGCAGTTCGGGCATGGCGGCGCGGACCTCGTCGACCCAGGCGCTGGAGATCACCAGCGTGGGCAGGTCGGGGTCGGGGAAGTAGCGGTAGTCGTGCGCGTCTTCCTTGCTGCGCATGCTGCGCGTTTCGTCGCGGTCGGCATCGTACAGACGGGTTTCCTGGACCACCGTGCCGCCATCCTCGATCAGCTCGATCTGGCGCCGCGCTTCATAGACGATGGCGCGTTCCAGGAAGCGGAACGAGTTGACGTTCTTGATCTCGGTGCGGGTGCCGAATTCCTTCTGGCCCACGGGACGCACGGACACGTTGGCGTCGCAGCGGAACGAACCTTCCTGCATGTTGCCGTCGCAAATGCCCAGCCACACGACCAGGCTGTGCAGGGCGCGGGCGTAGGCCACGGCCTCGGCGGCCGAGCGCATTTCGGGTTCCGTCACGATTTCCAGGAGCGGCGTGCCGGCGCGGTTCAGGTCGATGCCGCTGCCGGGGGCGCCGTTGGCCAGGCTGAAGTCGTCGTGCAGGGACTTGCCCGCGTCTTCTTCCAGGTGGGCGCGCGTCAGATTGACGGTTTTCTCTTCCTCGCCGACGAAGAAGGACAGCGAGCCGCCCACCACCACCGGCAGCTCGTATTGGCTGATCTGGTAGCCCTTGGGCAGGTCGGGGTAGAAGTAGTTCTTGCGCGCGAACACCGAGCGCGGCGCGATGGTGGCGCCCACGGCCAGACCGAAGCGGATGGCGCGTTCGGCGGCGCCGCGGTTCATGACCGGCAGGCTGCCCGGCAGCGCCAGGTCGACCACGTTGGCGTGGGTGTTGGGCGCGGCGCCGAATTCGGTGCTGCTACCCGAAAAAATCTTGGAGTCCGTGGAAAGCTGGGTGTGCGTTTCCAGGCCGATGACGATTTCCCAGTTCATGTTCTCAGCCTTGCTGGACCGGGGCACGCGTGTGCCAGTCCGTCACTTGTTGGTAGCGGTCGGCGATGGCCAGCAGGCGGCCTTCGTCGAAATAGTTGCCGATGATCTGGAGGCCCACCGGGCGCTGGTTGCCAGCGCCACCGAAGCCGCAGGGGATCGACATCGCAGGCAGGCCGGCCAGGCTCACGCCCAGCGTGTAGACGTCGGCCAGCCAGTCGGCCGTGGGATCGTCGCGGTTGTCGCCGATGTTCTTGGCCACCGTGGGCGTCACCGGGCCCATGATCACGTCGCACTGGTCGGCGTAGGCGCGCTGGAAGTCTTGCGCGATCATGCGGCGCAGGCGCTGCGCCTGCAGGTAGTAGGCGTCGTAGTAGCCGTGGGACAGCACGTAGGTGCCGATCAGGATGCGGCGCTTGACCTCGTCGCCGAAGCCTTCGGCGCGCGAGCGGCTGATCATTTCGTTCAGGTCGCCGTACTGGGCGGCGCGGTGGCCGTAGCGCACGCCGTCGTAGCGCGCGAGGTTGCTGGACGCTTCGGCGGGGGCGATGACGTAGTAGGCGGGAATGGCGAGTTCGGTGCGCGGCAGCGACACCGGCACGCGCACGGCGCCCAGGGCTTCGAACTGGACCAGCGCGGCCTCGACCGCGGCGGCCACGTCGGGCGCCAGGCCGGCGCCGAAGTACTCGGCGGGCACGCCGATGCGCAGGCCTTTCAACGGCTGGCTGCCGGCGGCGTCGAAACGGCCCTGGGCCGCCTCGAAGTCGCGCCGGACGCGGCCGGGCGCGTTGGCGGCGGCGTCGCATTTTTCCAGGCTGGTGGCGTCGCGCGGATCGAAGCCGCTGATGACGTCCAGCAGTTCGAGCAGGTCCCGGGCGCTTTCGGCCAGCGGGCCGGCCTGGTCCAGGCTGGAGCCGAAGGCCACCATGCCAAAGCGGGATACGGTGCCGTAGGTGGGCTTGATGCCGCTGACGCCGCACAGGGCGGCGGGCTGGCGCACCGAGCCGCCGGTGTCGGTGCCGGTGGCGGCCGCCACCAGGCGGGCGGCCACGGCGGCGGCCGAGCCGCCCGAGGAGCCGCCGGGCACGGCGGCGTGGTCCCAGGGGTTCTTGACCGCGCCGTAGGCGGAGTTCTCGTTGCCGGAACCCATGGCGAATTCGTCGCAGTTCAGCTTGCCGAGCGACACGGCGCCCGCTTCGCCCAGGCGTTCGACGACAGTGGCGTCGAACGGGCTGACGTAGCCTTCGAGCATCTTGCTGCCGGCGGTGGTGCGCCAGCCGCGGGTGACGAAGGCGTCCTTGTGGGCGATCGGGATGCCCGCCAGCGGGCCGGCCGAGCCGGACGCCAGCGCGGCGTCGGCGGCGCGGGCCTGGGCCAGCGTCAATTCGGCGTCAATATGTAAAAAGCAATTCAGGCCGCTGGCCGCTTCGGCGGCCGCCAGGCCGCTTTGGGCGAGCTCGACGGCGCTGATCTGGCGTTGCGCAAGGGCCGCGCGCAGGGCGGCGATCCCCTTGAATTGGGTGTGCAGAGCGGGTTTCGTCATGACTTAATCCAGGACCTTGGGAACCAGGAACAGGCCTTCCTGGGCGTCGGGGGCGTTGGCCAGCAGCTCCTCGCGGCGGGCCTCCGAGCTGGGTTCGGTCACGACATCTTCACGCAGGCGCAGCACGATGTCCTCATGGGCGGACAGCGGGTGAGCCAGGGGTTCGACCCCCTGGGTATCGACGGACTGGAGCCGTTCGATCAGGTGGAGGATGCCGTTGAGTTCGGCCTGCGCGACGGTGCGCTGGCCGGGGGTCAGTTCGATTCTGGCCAGCCGGGCAATGCGGGCCACATCTGTGTCATTGAGCGCCATGGGGGATTGCAAATCGATAAGCGAAGGCCGAGGGGCGGGACAGGGCAGTATGCATACGCCGAACCCGTTACAAAGCTTGAATAGCCTGCATTTATGCGCTATTTCCGGGGAAATTATAAGTTATGATTCACGGTTTAATCGCCGTGATGACAGGCGGACCCGTTGTTTTACGGGCCCTACGCCCCGCGGCATGTACCTCATTCCCCCCAGAATTTAGCTGAGCTCCCATGTTCGGATTCCTGCGCAGTTATTTTTCCAGCGATATGGCGATCGACCTCGGTACCGCCAACACGCTGATCTACGTCCGCGGCAAGGGCATCGTGCTCGATGAACCGTCCGTGGTCGCAATCCGTCATGAAGGCGGTCCCCACGGCAAGAAGATCATTCAAGCCGTCGGCCATGAAGCCAAGCAGATGCTTGGCCGCGTTCCCGGCAATATAGAAGCCATCCGGCCCATGAAGGACGGCGTCATTGCCGACTTCACGGTCACCGAGCAGATGCTCAAGCAGTTCATCCGCATGGTGCACCCCCGCAACATGCTGGCGCCCAGCCCGCGCATCATCGTTTGCGTGCCCTGCGGCTCCACCCAGGTCGAACGCCGCGCCATCCGTGAATCGGCCCTGGGCGCGGGCGCGTCCCACGTCTTCCTGATCGAAGAACCCATGGCCGCGGCCATCGGCGCCGGCCTGGCCGTGTCCGACGCCAGCGGCTCCATGGTGGTCGACATCGGCGGCGGCACCACGGAAGTGGCGGTCATCTCGCTGGGCGGCATGGTCTACAAGGGTTCCGTGCGCGTGGGCGGCGACAAGTTCGACGAAGCCATCGTCAACTACATCCGCCGCAACTACGGCATGCTGATCGGCGAACCCACCGCCGAACTGATCAAGAAGGAAATCGGCTCGGCGTTCCCGGGATCCGAAGTCCGCGAGATCGAGGTCAAGGGCCGCAACCTGGCCGAAGGCGTGCCGCGCAGCTTCACGGTCTCGTCCAACGAGATCCTGGAATCGCTGACCGACCCGCTGAACCAGATCGTCTCGGCCGTGAAGATCGCGCTGGAACAGACCCCGCCCGAACTGGGCGCCGACATCACCGACAAGGGCATCGCCCTGACCGGCGGCGGCGCGCTGCTGCGCGACCTGGACCGCCTGCTGCAGGAAGAGACCGGCCTGCCCGTCGTGGTCGCGGACGATCCGCTGACCTGCGTCGTGCGCGGTTGCGGCGAGGCGCTGGAACACCTTGAGAAACTGGGCGCCATCTTCATCAACGACTAATTTTGCCCGCCAGCCCGGAGCCCCGCTTTTTCACGGCTCCGGCCGCTGCCGGAGCGACGGACGCGGGCGTCCGGGCTGATATTCATGCAACGACAAGGGACTCCTCCCCTATTCAGGCGCGGCCCACCTGCGGAGGTGCGGCTGGTCGTTCTGGTCGTCCTTGCGTTGGCCCTGATCGTCATGGATTCGCAATGGCGCATGCTGGAACCGGCGCGCCGCGCAATGTCCGTCGCGCTGTATCCCTTCCAACGCGCCGTCATGGCGCCGCGAGACCTCGTCCAGCAAGTGAACGAATGGGTCAACGCGGCCAATCTCATCCGTAGCGAAAACGAAGCCTTGCAGCGCCAGCGCATCGAGCTGGCCCAGGTGACCACGCATGGCGCCCAGCTGGCTGCCGAGAACTCGCAGTTGCGCCGGCTGCTCGGGGTGACCGATACCGTGGCGCAATCCGCGGTGGTGGTCGAGGTCATGTATGAACCCACCAACGCATTCACGCAGCGCCTGGTGTTCAACAAGGGCAGCAAGGCGGGGCTGGCCCCGGGCATGCCGGTGATCGACGAAGGCGGCGTGGTCGGGCAGATCGTGCGCGTCACGCCCATGACCGCCGAGGCGGCGCTGGTCACCGACGAACAGGTCTCCATCCCCGTGCAGCTGCTGCGCAACGGCCTGCGCCTGATTGCGTTCGGCGGCAACTCGCCCGGCAAGATGGAAGTTCGTTACCTTGCCGCCAACGCCGACATCAAGGAAGGCGATACCATCGTCACCAGCGGCGTCGGCGGGCTGTTCCCGGCAGGCCTGCCCGTGGCCAAGGTGACCTCGGTCGAACGCGACACCGCCTCCGGCTTCGCGCGCGCCGTATGCGAACCGCTGGCCCATCCCGAACGCTACCGCCACTTCCTGGTCTTGCAGGTCGATGTGGAGCGCGCCGAGTCCAACCGTCAGGAGGTCGATTCCGGTGGATCGGACTAATCAATCCTCGGGGCAGGCCGCGCGCCGCCTCGGCACCCCCAGCAACGTGCAGCCCGACCGGCTCTCCGGCCCGGCGCACGGCTTGTTCGTCTGGGCCACGGTGCTGGTGGCGTGGCTGGTGTCGCTGCTGCCCTGGCGCCTGTGGCAGGGCGCGCCCGACATCCTGCTGCTGATCATCGCCTTCTGGTGCGTGCATGAGCCGCGCCGCGTCGGCTTGTTCACTGCCTTCTTCTTTGGGCTGCTGATGGACGTGCACGACGCCGGCCTCTTGGGCGAGCACGCGCTGTCGTACACGCTGGTCGCCTACGGCGCGGTGGTGCTGCACCGCCGGCTGCAGCGCTTCGACCTCTGGAGCCAGGCCATGCACATGCTGCCTGTGTTCTTCATTGCCCGCTTCGTGACCCAGATCATCCACGCATGGCTGGCCGGCAAATGGCCGGGTTGGGACTGGGGCATCAGCGTGCTCCTGACCACCGCCTTGTGGCCGCTGGCGGGCTGGGTTCTGCACTTGCCGCAGCGCGGTGTCGACGACGCTGAATCCTCCTCCGCCTGACGGCGGCGCCGCGTCATGTTCGAATTCAAGAAAACCGGCCAGCAGCAGAAGCAGCGTTTCCGCCTGCGCGCCTGGGTGGGCGGGCTGTTCGCGTTGGCCTGCTTCGGCGTGCTCATCGGCCGCTTCTGGTACCTGCAGGTCGACCGCTACGAGGGCCTGTCCGAGCGCGCCGACCGCAACCGCATCGCGGTCGTGCCCATCCCGCCGCGACGCGGCGAGATTCTGGACCGCAATGGCGAGGTGCTGGCGCGCAACTACCGCACCTATACGCTGGAGGTCGTGCCGGCACAGGCAGGGAACCTCAGCGCGCTGTTCGAACGCCTGACCGAAGTCGTGTACATCAGCCCGGCCGACCAGCGCCGCTTCAAGCGCCGCGCCGCCGAGTCCAGCCGCTACGCCAGCCTGCAGCTGCGCAATAACCTCAACGAAACCGAAGCCGCCTGGTTCGCCGCGCATTCGTTCCAGTTCCCGGGCGTGGAGCTGCGCGCGCGCTGGGTGCGCGAGTATCCGCAGGGCGTGTCGGCGGCCCACGTGGTCGGCTACATCGGCCGCATCGCCGAAGGCGATATCGAAGAACTGGACCGCGCCGGCCAGCTGGGCAACTATCGCGGCACCGACGTCATCGGCAAGAAGGGCATCGAAAAGACCTGGGAGGAGCAGCTGCACGGCCGCACCGGCCTGGAAGAAGTCGAAGTCACCGCAGGCGGACGCCCCATGCGCACGCTGCGCCGGATCGACCCGGTGCCGGGGTCCGACATCATGCTGTCCATCGACCTGGGGCTGCAGAAGGTGGCCGAAGCCGCATTCGAGGGGCAGCGCGGGGCGCTGGTCGCCATCGACCCCGATACCGGCGAGGTACTGGCCTTTGTCTCGCAGCCTTCCTACGACCCGAACCTGTTCGTGGACGGCATCGACGTGGACAATTGGCGCATGCTGAACGAATCGCCGGACCATCCCCTTATCAACCGGCCGCTGTACGGCACCTATCCCATCGGCTCGACCTACAAGCCCTTTGTGGGCCTGGCCGCGCTGGAACTGGGCAAACGCCGCGCCACCGATCGCATCTCCGACCCCGGCTATTACGAATTCGGCGGCCAGAAATTCCGCAACGCCGGCGGCGCGGCCTATGGCATGACCGACATGCACAAGGCGATCGTGGTGTCGTCCGACACCTATTTCTATTCGCTGGGTCCGGAAATCGGCGTGAACGCGCTGCATGATTTCGCCAAGCAGTTCGGCTTCGGCCAGATCACCGGCATCGACCTGGAAGGCGAAAAGCGCGGCGTGCTGCCTTCGACCGACTGGAAACGCTCGGCCTACAAGGACAAGGACCGCCAGCGCTGGTACGCGGGCGAAACGATTTCGGTGGCGGTGGGCCAGGGCTACAACGCATTCACGCTGTTGCAGCTGGCGCAGGGCACGTCCACCCTGGCCAACAACGGCCTGTACCGCCGCCCGCACCTGGTGCACGCGGTGCGTGATCCGCGCAGCGGCGTGGCCAAGGCCACCGAGTCCGCGCCCGACTACCGCATTCCCCTCAAGCAGGCCAACGTGGATGTGATCAAGAACGCCATGGCGGATGTGGTGCGCGCCGGTACGGCGCGGCGCGCGTTCGCCAATACGGCCTACCAGGCGGCCGGCAAGACCGGCACCGCGCAGGTGTTCAGCCTGCGCGGCGGCCATTACCGCGCCAGCGCCATCGACGAACGCCTGCGCGACCACGCCTTGTTCATGGGCTTTGCGCCGCTTGAGCATCCGCGCATCGCGGTGGCGCTGATCGTCGAGAACGCCGGCTGGGGCGCGAGCGTCGCCGCTCCGGTCGCGCGCAAGGTGTTCGACTATTGGCTGGCCAAGGACCGTCAGGACAAGATCGTGCGGCCCGACCGCGCCGACCCCCTGGCCTCGGTCGAGGAAATCGCTTCCGACGTGGTGCGCCGATAATGAAACGCCTGGGCCTTATCCTGCTACGTGTGTTCACGGCCTTCGATTGGCCGCTGCTGGCGATCCTGCTGATGTTCGCCGCGCTGGGCATGACGGTCATGCATTCCGCGGTGGGCGGCACGGACTGGCGCTTCGCCGAACAGTCGCGCAATTTCATCATCGCCTTCTTTGCCATGTGGACCATGGCCCTGATTCCGCCGAAGTGGCTGATGAAGCTGGCCTTGCCCTTCTACGTGGTGGGGGTGGTGCTGCTGCTGGGCGTGGAGTTCTTCGGCGAAACCAGCAAGGGCGCGACCCGCTGGCTGAACCTGGGCGTGACCCGCATCCAGCCTTCCGAGATGATGAAGATCGCCGTGCCCATGATGCTGGCCTGGTACTTCCAGCGCCACGAAGGCGCTGTCCGCATCCGCGACTTCCTGGCCGCCGCCGCCATGCTGGCCGCGCCTTTCGCCCTGATTGTGCTGCAGCCCGACCTGGGGACGGCGCTGCTGGTGTTTGGCGCCGGCTTCTTCGTGATCTATTTCGCGGGCCTGTCGTTCAAGCTGCTGGTGCCGGTCATGCTGGCGGGCATCATCGGCATAGGCACGCTGATCTACTACGAAGACCAGTTGTGCGAGCCAGACGTGGACTGGGTGGTGCTGCACGACTACCAGAAGCACCGGGTGTGCACGCTGCTCAACCCCAGTTCCGATCCGCTGGGCAAGGGCTTCCATACGATCCAGTCGATGATCGCGGTGGGCTCGGGCGGGGTGTACGGCAAGGGCTACATGAAGGGCACGCAGACGCACCTGGACTTCATCCCCGAACGCACCACCGACTTCATCTTCGCGGTGTACGCGGAAGAATTCGGACTCTACGGCGGCATCGCCATGCTGGTGCTGTATGGGCTGATGATGGCGCGAGGACTGACGATCGCGTCACGGGCATCGTCGCAGTTCGGCAGGTTGCTGGTCGGGGCGCTGACGATGATGCTGTTCATCTATGTATTCGTGAACGTGGGGATGGTGACGGGGATTCTGCCTGTGGTGGGGGTGCCGTTGCCGTTCATGAGCTATGGGGGGACGGCTTTGTTCACCATGGGGATTGCGTTTGGGATCATGATGAGTGTTAGTCGGCATCGGTCGGTTAAGACTTGATCTTTTTGGCGGCTGCGCGTTCTTCGTAGGTCGCCCGTAGGCGCGGGCGGCGTGGCGGCTCGCGCCCACGATTGCGGTCCGGAGCGTTCGCTCCGGACTTCCCCATCCTCATCCTCGTCACCGCCTGCGGCGGTTCCTTCGGATTCCGTCGGGCGCATCGAGGTTGCGAGCCGCCACGCCGCCCGCGCCTACGGGCTACGTACGTCTTGGGTCGCTGCGCTGCTAGATCCGTGATCGGTGACGAGTCTTGCGTTGCCCGTAGCTTACGGCCGCGCGGGCGGCCGTAAGCTACATACGTGGTTTTGGGCGTCGTGGCGATGGTCGCTTGCGCGTTTGCGGAGCGTGGTTTGCTAGTGGCCGCTCATCATTGGGGTGGGGCGGTGATGGGTGGTGCGCGGCAGGCAGCGGCTTGCGCTTGAGGATTTTCTCGCGCGCACCACCCATCCGGCACCGTGGCTTAGCGGTCGGTGATGATCAACGGCCTGGTGACGTTCGGTGATGAGCAGCACCCTTGAGGCGTTAACGCTGATGGGTGTCTCACACGCGCGCAGCGTCATTCTCAACCGTAAGACACCGCGGAAGCCTCGGAAGGCCGCCCGGGCGGCCGGCCCGAGGCGAGCCCCGCAAGATCCACCGCCATACCCCACCCGTTGCTAGAAAGCCAAGCACACAGCTCGCCCCAGCTGAGGCCGAATTGCAGTTGAACGAGCCCGTCGCGTCGGCGGCCCGCCATGCGCGGGGCGTCGATAAGCCCGACGGAATCCGAAGGAACCGCCGCAGGCGGTGACGAGGATGAGGATGGGGCAGTCCGGAGCGAAGGCTCCGGACCGCAATCGTTGCCCCGCGCATGGCGGGCCGCCGATGCGACGGGCGTCTTAAGAACCCAAAACGCCCGAAAGCAAGCAAATAAACGTTACCCGCAAGAACCGCCTACAACCTCAAGCAGGCAACGCCTCAGGCACCCCAAGGTCGACCGCCAGCTTGGTAAGACCATCCCAAATCCGGCTATCGAACGTCAGCGTATCCTCGTTAAGCGCCCGGTTGCGAGCTTCGTACTCGCCCGGATACTGCACGCCTTCGACGCCCGGTTGCGGCTTGCAGGCGTGCAGGTAGTCGATGAACGCACCCACCTCCATCGACCGCCAATCCGTATTGAAGTCCACCTGCGGATCCAGCAGCAGCGCGAACATGTTGTTCGTGGCCACGCCGGTGCGTGGATGCTGCGGCTGGATCGTGCCGCCGCCAGACAGCACGCCGGCCAGCAGTTCGGCCACCAGACCCAGGGCATAGCCCTTGTGGCCGCCGAACGGCAGCAGCGCGCCGGGCGGGTCGGTGAACAGCGCGTTGGGATCCGTGGTCGGATTGCCCTGGGCGTCGATCAGCGAGCCCGCGGGCGCTTCCTCGCCCTTGGCGGCCAGCACCCGCGCCTTGTTGACGGCGATCGAGCTGGTGGCCATGTCCACCAGGAACGGCGGACGGCCGCCCGGCAGCGGGCCGGCGAAGCACAGCGGGTTGGTGGTCAGGCAGGCCTGCGCGCCGCCGAAAGGCGCCACGGTCGGCGAGCGGTTGATCACGTTGGTGAAAGCCAGCAGGATCAGGCCCTTGGCCGCCACCATTTCCCCGTAGTGGCCCATGCGGCCCAGGTGATGGCTGTGACGCAGGGTCAGGATGCACTGGCCGTGCTCCTGTGTGCGCTCGATGGCCTTCTCGATGACGACCTTGCCGACATACTGGCCCAGCCCGTGGTGGCCGTCGTAGGCCAGCATTGCGCCGCGGTCGTTGACCAGTTCGGGCCGGCCGTCGGCCTGGGCCAGGCCCTCGGACAGCACGCGCCGGTAGTTCGTCAGGATGGACAGGCCGTGGCTGGTGTAGCCCACCCGGTCGGACTCGACCAGGTGCTCGGCCACGTCGCGGGCGATGTCCTCGGGCACGCCTTGGGCCATCAGCACACGGCGGCCGTATTCATTGGCTTGGGCGATCGAAATCTTCATGACGCGCCCTCCTTACAGCCAGCCCAGCCAGCGCCAGTAGGTCATGCCCATCAGCAGCATCAGCAGGTAGCCGACGATGGTGACGATGATGCCGACCTTGGCGAACTGCTTGGCGTTGAAGGTCTCCGTTCCCAGGCACACCATGTTCTGCGGCGCGTTGATGGGCAGGATGAAACCGTAGCTGACGACAAAGCCCAGCAGCATGGTCATGCCCAGGCGGCTGAATTCGCCCGGCAACGTGGCCAGCACCGAGATCAGGATCGGCAGCATGGCCGAGGTCAGCGCGGTGGCGCTGGCGAAACCCAGGTGGATGACAATGAGGAAGGCGGCCAGGATCGCGAAGATCGCCAGCGGTCCGAGGTGGTCCAGTCCGGTGTGCGCCACGACCTGGTTGCCCAGCCATTGGCCAGCCTGGGTCGTCAGCAGGGCAGTGCCCAGGCTGATACCGACGCCGAACACGATCACGGTGCCCCATGGGATGCGCGATTGCACGTCTTTCCACGTCATCACGCCAAAGCGCGGCAGCAGCAGCAGGACCAGGCCGAAGTAGGTGGTGGAAGTGGTGTCGAACTTGTGCAGCTTGCCTTCGGTCGACCAGAACAGCAGCAGCATCAGCGACACGGCCATCAGGCGTTTTTGCGCGCCGGTCATGGGGCCCAGTTCAAGCAGCGACTTCTCGACGGCTTCCTTGCCTCCCGCGATGCTGTCGCTTTCCGGCGGCAGCAGCTTGAGCACGATGATGATCAGCACGGCCGACATGATCAGCGACCAGGGGGCGCCAGCGATCAGCCAGTCCGACCATGCCACGCGTTCGCCCAGCATCTTTTCCATGAAGCCGACGGTCAGCAGGTTCTGCGCGGCGGCGGTCTGGATGCCGACGTTCCAGATGCTGGTGGCCTGCGCCACGATGATCATGATGCCGGCGGCGATGT
This sequence comes from Achromobacter sp. ACM02, assembly GCF_014851605.1. Classification (NCBI taxonomy): domain Bacteria; kingdom Pseudomonadati; phylum Pseudomonadota; class Betaproteobacteria; order Burkholderiales; family Alcaligenaceae; genus Achromobacter; species Achromobacter sp. ACM02. The sequence goes on along the minus strand of NZ_JACUZY010000006.1, from coordinate 221,381 downwards.
TGGAACGCTTGTCCACGCCGAAGGCTGCGATGACGCCCATCATGATGGGCACCACGGCCGCGCTGCGCGCGGTGGCGCTGGGCACCACGAGGCTCAGTACGATGGTCACGGCGATACATCCGATCAGGATGCGGCGCGTGCTGGTGCCCACCTTGGCCAGCGTCACCAGGGCGATGCGCCGGTCCAGCCCGGTGAAGGTCATGGCGGCCGCAATGAACAAGGCGCCGGTGACCAGCGCCAGCGCCGAGTTCGCGAAGCCGGTCAGCGCCATGCTGATCGCGGCCGAGGTGCCATAAACCACTTGCGGGTCTTTGATTGTCGGAGCCGTGCCCAGCAGGAAGGCCATCAGCGTCGTGATCATGATCGCGCTGGCTTCGTAGGACACGGCTTCGGTAATCCAGACCACCACTGCGAATGCCAGGATGGCGAGCATCCGGTGACCCGCGACGGGCAGGTCGGCGGGCAAAGGCATCATCAGCACGCCGATCATCACTAGGACGCCGGCGATGAGTCCGATTGGAATTTTGGTTTTCTTTGGGGCTTGCGAGGCAGGGACGGCGGCTTGCGCGGTCATATCCATCTCCGGTTGAGGTCAAACTGCCGACACACCGCCCCGCGAGCAACGGGATAGGTCAAATCGGTGTGTCGACGCTACAGCATGATCGTGACGGCATTGCGGAAAACCCGTATTGATACTGATCAAGCCTGTGGAGATTTGGGCTTGTGGAAAACCTCTGACGGGCATTATGCTCGTCGCCCCGCGCCGCCGGCAAGCGGAGATTGTTGCATGGAACAATGCAAATGGGCAGAAATAGAGACGGATGGGAAATTAATTAGATCGTTTCACGATACTAATTCGCGCCAGGGCCGGCAGGCAGCCCCGGCCGCTCAGCCCAGCGCCAGGCGCAGCTGCTCGTCCAGATGCAGCGTGGGCGCGATGCGCCAGCCGCTCTGCGCGTAACGCAGCCAGCGGCCCAGCACCAGATGCGTCAGCAGGCTGGCGTGCGCCGCGACATTGGCCTGCGGCGGCAGGCCGCCATCGGTGACCGCGATGCGCAGCGATTGCTTCAACGACGCCTCGATGCGGTCGTTGATGTGGTTGATGCGTTCCTGCAGGCGGTTGTCTTCCGTGACTAGCGCATCGCCGGTCAGCACGCGCGTCATGCCCTTGTTGCGTTCCGAGAAGGTCAGCAGCATGGAGACGGTCTGGTGGGCCTGGGTCAGGCCTTCGGGCTCGGCGATGGCGATCTGGTTCACCAGCGTGAAGATGCTGGTTTCGATGAATTCGATCAGCCCTTCGAACATCTGCGCCTTGCTGGCGAAGTGCCGGTACAACGCGGCTTCAGAGACTTCCAGGCGCGCGGCGAGGGCCGCCGTGGTGATGCGGGAGGCGTGCGGCTGCTCCAGCATCTCGGCCAGGGTTTGCAGAATCTGGGTCTTGCGCTCGCCGGGTTTGCTCGCCATGGAAGGGTCTGCTCTCGCGCAGGCTTGACGGTGAAGGGGAGGGGAGGAGCGCGCCGCTATCCCCGCAAGGGGCGTCGGCGTAACAGCAAATCACTGACGGAGTTTACCCGCAAGTCGACATAGGCCGGCCGCTGCGAGCGGCCGCGGGCGAACGGCGTGCCGGGGTGATACACGTGCACCGTGCGCAGCCCTGCCCGGCGCGCGCCGCGCAGATTGGCCAAGGTGTCTTCCACCAGCACCGCGTTGCGCGCGTGCACGCCTTCGCGGGCCAGCACGTGGCGCAGCAGGGTGGGCGAAGGCTTGGGCCGGAACTCGCCGTGCAGCCGCATGTGCTCGATGGCCCAGAGGCTGTCGAACTGGCGCAGGATGCCCAGGCGCGCGAGCACCGCACGCGCATAGTGCAGCGGCGCGTTGGTCAGCAGCACCTTGCGGCCCGGCAGTCGGCTCAGCTTGTAGGCCAGCGCCTTTTCCGCGCGCACCAGCGGGCCGACGTCGAAGTCGTGGCTGCGGTGCAGGAAATCATGGGGGTCCACGCCGTGATGGCGCACCATGCCTATCATGGTGGCGCCGTAGCGTTTCCAGTACTGCGAGCGCAGGTGGTTGGCAGTGTCGATGTCGACGTTCAGCGCCTCGACCACGGCCATGGTCATGCCGTGGTCGATCTTCGGGAAGATGGCGTGCGAGGTGTCATGGAGCGTGTTGTCCAGGTCGAACAGCCACAGGCGTTCGGAATCGCCCGTGGCCGCGCGGCGCGAGCGGCGCACGCGCACCGCCGGCCGCAACAGGTAACGCTGTGCCCGCATCAGTGCGAGCTGATCATCGTGCCCACGCCCTGGTCGGTCAGGATTTCCAGCAGCAGGCAGTGCGGCACGCGGCCGTCGACGATGTGCACGGAGTTCACGCCGTTCTTGGCGGCGTCCAGCGCGGACGAGATCTTGGGCAGCATGCCGCCGGAGATCGTGCCGTCGGCGAAAAGTTCGTCGATGGTCTGGGCCGACAGGCTGCGCAAGAGCTTGCCGCCCTTGTCCAGCACCCCCGGGGTGTTGGTCAGCATCAGCAGCTTTTCAGCGCCCAGCACTTCCGCCATCTTGCCGGCGACGACGTCGGCGTTGATGTTGTAGGCCGTGCCGTCCTCGCCATAGCCGATGGGCGAGATGACGGGGATGAACTGGTCGTCCTGCAGCGCCTTGACCACGGCCGGCTCGACCATGGTGATGTCGCCGACGAAACCGATGTCGATGGGTTCGGACGGATTGTCCTTGTTGGCCATCAGCTTCTTCTGGGCCTGGATCAGTCCGCCGTCCTTGCCGGTCAGGCCCACGGCCTTGCCGCCGACCTCGTTGATCATCATGACGATGTCCTGCTGGACCTGGCCGCCCAGCACCCATTCGACCACTTCCATGGTCTCGGCGTCGGTGACGCGCATGCCCTGGATGAAGGTGCCTTGCTTGCCGATGCGGCGCAGCGCGTCGTCGATCTGCGGACCGCCGCCGTGCACCACCACCGGATTCAGACCCACCAGCTTCAGCAGCACGACGTCATGCGCGAAGCTGCGCTGCAGACGCTCTTCCGTCATGGCGTTGCCGCCGTACTTGACCACGATGGTCTTGCCGTGAAATCGTCGGATATACGGCAGTGCTTCAGACAGCACAGCGGCTTTGACAGCAGGAGACGAAACGGCAGCAGGGTCGGGGGTGTCGGTCATGGCAGCTAAGTCGGCAAATATACGTATGAGTGGTTAGAAAAAATGCCTGCACAAAAACGCGTTCGTGACGCGGTAGCGCAAGCATACGACGGATTGTAGTACCCACAGGTTTCTTATGCTTTAAACCCATGTTCATATGCCCGACAAATAACCGGCATTCAGGTAAATTGGGGGCGATTTCGCAACGGCCGGCCCCGCAAAAGGGGGCCGGGCCACACCGGCAGGGGCATCGGCCCCGATTTTTTACCCATAAAAGAGGCAACACATGCGTTTGAACTTTGTCCGGTCCGCTCTGGCGGCGTCGGTGTTCCTGGTGGCGGCGAACGCCGCCCATGCCGAAAAAGTGGTGGTGGGCGCGACCCAGGTCCCCCATGCCGAGATCCTGGAAGTGGTGAAGCCGCAACTGGCCAAGGAAGGCGTGGAGCTCGACATCAAGGTGTTCAGCGACTACGTGCAGCCCAACCTGCAACTGGCGGATAAGCAGCTGGATGCCAACTTCTTCCAGCACAAGCCCTATCTGGATTCCTTCAACAAGGACCGCAAGGCCACGCTGGTGCCGGTGGCGCTGGTGCACGTCGAGCCCTTCGGCGGCTATTCCAAGAAGATCAAGAGCCTGTCCGAGCTCAAGGACGGCGCGACCGTCGCGATCCCGAACGATCCCTCCAACGGCGGCCGCGCGCTGGTGCTGCTGCAGAAGCAGGGCGTGATCAAGCTGAAGGATCCGTCCAACATCCTGGCGACGGCCGCGGACGTGGTCGAGAACCCCAAGAAGCTGAAGTTCCGCGAACTGGAAGCCGCCATGCTGCCGCGCTCGCTGGACGACGTGGACCTGGCGCTGATCAACACCAACTACGCGCTGGAGGCCGGCCTGGTCCCGACCAAGGACGCCCTCTTCATCGAAGGCTCGGATTCGCCCTACGCCAACATCCTGGTGACCCGCGCGGACAACAAGGACGCGCCCGGCATCAAGAAGCTGGTGCAGGCCCTGCACACGCCCGAGGTGAAGAAGTTCATCCAGGACAAGTACAAGGGCGCCGTGGTTCCGGCGTTCTGATTCCGGCCCGCCGTGGCCTGATCTGGAAACCGCCCATCGGGCGGTTTTTCTTTTGGGCGCCGTCGCGAAGGGGCCGGTTGCCGGGCGAAAAAAAACCGCCCAGTCGGGGCGGTCCTTTGTGGGGCTGCGGCGCTCAGCCCGCCGCCAGGGCCTTTTCCACGGTGGCATGGAATTCCGCCACGTCGTATTCGCCCAGGTAGCGCTTGATGATGCGGCCTTGCTTGTCGATCAGGAAGGCCGTGGGCGTGAGGCGGATGTCGCCGAAGGCCCGGGCAATGTCGCCCTTGGTGTCCAGGGCCACCGGGAAGGGCAGCTTGCGCGTTTCGGCGAAGTTCAGCACGAAGTTGGGCGGGTCGTAGTTCATGGCGACCGCAACCGCCTGGTAGCCCTTGGCGGCGTACTCGTTGTAGGCCGAGATCGTTTCCGGCATCTGCTTCACACAGGTCACGCAGCTGGTGGCCCAGAACTTGACCAGCACGACCTTGCCGCGCAAGTCCTGCATCGAGAAGGTCTTGCCTTCCAGCGTGGTGAAGGTGACGTCGGGCGCGGTCTGGGCGGGGCGCATGACGAACCAGGCGCCGATGCCGACCGCCACCAGGACGGCCAACGCGATGATGGCTTTCTTCATTTGATGGGCATGGCCTCTACGCCGCTGCTGGTGCCGGCCGCGTTATCGCTGCTTGCGCCGGCGCCGCTTTCGATGGGCGCTTTGGTTTCCGTGGAAGTGTTGGACTTGGAACCGGTATTCGACAGCCGGATGGCTTCCTCGCGGCTGATCGTCTCGAACAGTTTAACCACCTTGGCCACGCCGCCGACGTCGGCGGTGGCGTTGGCGGCATATTCGCCTTCGGCCTGCGTCACCTTGCCCATCAGGTAGACCACGCTGTGGTCGGTGGTGACCGCGATGGTGCCGGACGGCACGTACTTGGTGTTGAGCAGGGCGGTCTTGACCTTGGAGGTCAGCCAGGTGTCGTTGGAGCGCGTGCCGAACGAGGCGATGGGGCCGACGTTCAACTGGTTGATGACCTGTTTGACGTTTTCCACGCCCTGGGCGATGGCGGTGGCCTGGTTCTTGGCTTCTTCGGTGGGCACGTCACCGGTCAGCAGCAGGTGGCCGCCGTAGGCCATGGCATTGACGCGGGCGGTGTCGCCCAGCTTCTGCGAGATCTGGCTCTGCGCCTTGAACGCCATGTTCTGGTCTTCGAGCTGGATGCCGGAGGTGCGGCGGTCCGTCACGACGACCGCGGTGGTGGCGGCCGCGCCGCCCACGATCAGGGGCGCGCAGGCCGACAGCGAGAGCGCGGCGGTGGAGAGCGCCGCGGCGAGCATCAACGGGCGGACTGCGGTACGGACGTCAGAAATCATTCGGTGTCTCCAAGCAGAAGAGCGTCAATGCCGTCGCACAGCGCGTGCAGCAGCAGAATATGGACTTCCTGGATGCGCATCGTGCGATCGCTGGGAACACATAGATGGACGTCCATCGGCGTAATGAGTTCCCCCATCACGCCACCGCCCTTGCCCGTCAGGGCAAGCACGTGCATTTCGCGGGCGCTGGCGGCTTCCATGGCGCGCACCACGTTGGGGGAATTGCCGCTGGTGGATATGGCTACCAGCACGTCGCCGGCCTGGCCGAAGGCGTTGACCTGGCGTTCGAAGATCTCGTCGAAGCCGTAATCGTTGCCCACCGCGGTGAGGATCGAGGTGTCGGTGTTGAGGGCGATGCCGGCCAGGGGCAGGCGTTCGCGTTCGAAGCGGCCCACCAGTTCGGCGATGAAATGTTGCGCATCGGCGGCCGAGCCGCCATTGCCGCAAGCCAGAATCTTGCCGTTGTTTGCCAGGGCGCCGAACAGCACGTCCACCGCCACTGCCAGCGGCTCGGCCAGGACGTTCATGCTTTGTTCGCACGCAGCCATGGCGTCGCGAAAGTGCGACGTCATACGAGAGGTCATATCCATGGGCGCGATTATCTCACGGGGCCGAGGCGTGGTTCTGTCCAGGCGTAACGACTGTTAGGCAGGTCGTTACCGGGGGAGGGGCGGACTTCAGGCCTGCCAGAATGCGCCGCGCAGCCACTGGGGATCGCCGGCGTCGAAGACGACCGCGTCAAAGCGCGCCGCCGGCAGTCTGCCGCGCCAGTGGCGCCGGGCCAGCTCCGGCAGCCAGTGGGCCGCGGCGCGGGACAGCCGGGCCTGCTTGTCCGGCCCGATGCTGGCCGCGGCGCCACCGTAGCGGCTGGGCCCACGCGATCGGACCTCGACGAACACCAGCGTGTCGCCGTCGCGCATGGCCAGGTCGATCTCGCCGGCGCGGGTCTGCAGATTGCGCGCCAGCAGGACCAGGCCGCGCGACTGCAGCAGGCGCAAGGCGGCGTCCTCGTGGTGGTCGCCCTTGCGTTGGGCGGGCGAGCGCCGTGGCGGCGGACGATCCGCGGGCGCTGCGCGGGTGGAACGGCGCCGGCGCCTGGCGGCGCGGCGGCGGGCCGCCAGGGCCAGTTCGCAGGCCAGTCGCAAGGTGTCGTCCGTCATGGGTGCTCCGGAAGTGGCGGGCATAGGCGGCTACACTGACATGGTTTCCCGTGTCTGTAGGCTGCAATGAATCAAAATGTCTCACCTCCCCCTGCCGGAGATGCCTGGTCCCGCGTTTCTGAACGCGTGGCGGGGCAGCATTGGCCTGCCTCGACGCTGTATGTCGTGGCCACGCCGATCGGCAACCTGGGCGACCTGGGGCTGCGCGCCTGGCACGCTTTGCAGCGGGCCGACGTGATCGCCGCCGAAGACACGCGCGCCAGCCGCGCCTTGCTGGACGCCTGGGGCGTGGGCACGCCGCTCATGGCCGCCCACCGCCACAATGAAGCCGCCGCGGCCCAGGCCATCTGCGAACGGTTGGCCCAGGGCCAGCGCGTGGCGCTGGTATCGGACGCCGGTGCACCCGCCGTCAGCGATCCGGGCGCACGCATCGTGCGTGCCGTGCGTGAAGCCGGCTTCGGCGTGGTGCCTGTGCCCGGTCCCAGCGCGGTCATCGCCGCGCTGATGGGTAGCGGCGTCACCACCGACGAAAACCCGGGCTATGCCTTTGCCGGATTTCCGCCGCCCAAGGCGGCAGCGCGCCAGCGCTGGCTGCGCACCTGGTGCGCCTTGCCCGCGCCGGTCGTCATGTTCGAATCGCCGCATCGGCTCGCGGCTACGCTGGCCGACCTGCTGGAAGTGTGCGGTCCGGACCGGCTCCTGACCGTGGCGCGCGAACTGACCAAGCGCTTCGAAGAGATCGCGACCTTCCCGATGGGCGAGGGCGCAGCCTGGCTGGCCGCGGATACGCACCGCGAGCAGGGTGAATTCGTGCTGATCGCGCACGCGCCCGCTGAACAGGAAGCGGATGAAGAAGCCGATCCGCGCACCGATGCGCTGCTGGACGCCTTGCTGGAGTCGCTGTCGCTGCGCGATGCCGCGCGCGTGGCCGCCAAGGTTTCCGGCCTGCCGCGGGACGTGCTGTACAACCGGGCGCTGGCCCGCAAGAAATCGGCGGAGTAAGACATGGTGTATTCGACTATCGTGTCCAACAAGCCCGCGGATCCCGACGAACGCCTGGTCTATCGCGACATTCCTACGCCGCTGGGCGACATGCGCCTGGTCGCCAGTCCCAAGGGCCTGCGCGGCGCCTGGTTCACCGACCAGGAACTGCTGCCCGCGGCGGATGGCTGGATTCTCACGGACTCGGATCCCATCCTGGAGCAGGCGCGCCGCGAACTGGAAGAATGGTTCGCGGGCCAGCGCCGCGTCTTCGACGTGGCGCTGGACCCCGTCGGCACCACTTTCCAGCACCAGGTCTGGCATGCCCTGTGCGATCTGGAGTTCGGGGTGCTGGCCAGCTACGGCGATCTGGCGCGCACCGTGGGGCGGCCCAAGGGCGCGCAGGCGGTCGGCGGCGCCGTCGGGCGCAATCCGATCAGCATCATCATTCCCTGCCATCGTGTGATCGGGGCCGACACCTCGCTGACCGGCTTCGGCGGCGGCCTGCCGCGCAAGCAGGCCTTGCTGGCGCATGAAGGCAATCGCTACCGCAGCCGCAGCGCTAGCGCGCGCCGCGTGTGCGACGGGCAGGCCGAACTGCCTTGGTAGGCGGGCAGCCTCGATAGGTCTTGAGGCTTGCTACTGCGAGGCGATGCTGGGCAGGATGCCGATGCGGTCCGACACGATCTGCACGGCGTCCAAGGCGCTCTGCCGGTCGGGGTAGGGGCCGATCTTGACCCGATAGAGGTTATTTGACTGCTCGACCGACGCGGGCGGCGCGCCTGCGGCGCCCAGCTGCGTGTTGATGCGGCTGACCAGCGATTGCGCGTTGGCCGGCTGGCTGAACGCGCCCACTTGCAGGTAGACGCTGCCGATGCCGCCTGCGGCCGGCTGGCGCACCGGCGCTGAACCGGGTGCGGGCCCGGGCAGGGGTTCAGCCGCCAGCGCCACCGGCACGGCGGCGATGGGCGCGGCCACGGGCGAGGAGCCCGTCGCCGATGCGGGTTCGGGCGCGGCCGTGGCGGGCGCGCCTTGCGAGGCCAGCCGCCGGATCTCGTCCTGGGGGATGGCTTCCACGATCACCTGGCCGCTGCCGGGGCCGATGATGCCCAGCTTGTACGCCGCGACATAGGACAGGTCCATGATGCGGTCGCTGTGGAACGGGCCGCGGTCGTTCACCCGCACGATGATGGTCTTGCCGTTGACCATGCTGGTGACGCGGGCGTAGCTGGGCAGCGGCAGCGTGGTGTGGGCGGCCGTCATGGCGTACATGTCGTAGGACTCGCCGATGGACGTGGAATTGCCGTGGAACTTCTTGCCATACCACGAGGCGGTGCCGCGCTTTTTGTAGGGCTGGCCGCTGGTATCCGGCACGTAGCGCTGGCCGAACACCACATACGGCCGGTTCGCGCCGCTGGCGTAGGGTTCGATCCTGGGCACCGCGTCGGGCACCTGGTCCAGGTTCGAGGGCGGATTCGCGTCCGGCCCGTCGTCCTTGTAATACCCGCCGCCCTTCTTGCGTCCGCCGGTGGAAGAACAGCCAGCCACGGCAATGGCCAGCAGCAGCATCACGAACAGGCGGGTCGGGCGGGACAGGGTCATGCGGATTCGTCAGGCAGTTGGGTGCGATGGCGCACCAGCAGCGGGTCGTGGTCGGCAAAGCGCAGCGCCAGCTGTTCGACCACATAGACCGAACGGTGCTGGCCGCCGGTGCAGCCGATGGCGACCGTGAGGTAATTGCGGGTGTCTTGCGTGTATTGCGGCAGCCAGCGGTTCAGGAAACCGGCGATGTCGTCGATCATCTGCCCCACCAGGTCAAAGCCCGCCAGCCAGGCGGCCACGGGCTCGTCGCGGCCGGTCAGCGGCCGCAGGTCGCGGTCGTAGTAGGGATTGGGCAGGCAGCGCACGTCGAACACCAGGTCCGCGTCGCGCGGCACGCCGCGCTTGTAGGCAAAGGATTCGAAGGTCAGCACCAGCGGCGCGCGGTCGGCCTTGATCAGGTCGCGGATCCAGACTCGCAACTGGCCCGGCGTCAGGTCCGAGGTGTCGATGACGTGTTCCTGCTCGCGCAGCGGCGCGAGCAGTTCGCGTTCCAGGGCGATGCACTCGGACAGCGTCGGGGTCTTGCCGCCATGCTGCAGACGGTCGGTCAGCGGGTGGCGGCGGCGCGATTCGGAATAGCGCTGCACCAGCGTTTCCGTGCTGGCGTCCAGGAAGACCACGCGCAGGCTGGTGCCCATGGCGCGCAGCGCGGTGACTACGTCGGGCAATTCGGCCAGTTCGCCGGGGGAGCGGACGTCGATGGCGACGGCTACGCGCTCCATGCCGTCATCCCGGGCGTTGGCGATGAACTCGGTCAGGAACCGCACCGGCAGGTTGTCGACGCAGGTATAGCTTGCGTCCTCAAGCATGCGCAGGGCGACGGACTTGCCTGAGCCTGAGATGCCGGTGACGAGGACGACTTTCAACATGGACATGATTGTGGCACGCTTTTCGAGGACGATGCCGGCGGGATGACATCTGATATGGCCGTAAACTGCCAATCTGCGCCTGTACCGCTTTGGTCCCCCTGGCGTAAGCTGGGGGCCGGATACTCGACAGATTCACATACGCGCCCCGCCGTCATGCGTTTCGGGGGAATGGAATTCGACCTAGATGTTAGCCTTCATTTCCTTTCGTAGTGTTTCACTGCCGCGTTTTTGGGCAATTTCCCTATTTGGGGTGGCTGCCGCCTTCCTCGCAGCGCCCGCGCCGGCCCAGCCCGCGCCCCAGGAAATCCTGCGTCCGGACACCATGGACGCCCGGGTTGCCGCCTGTACGGCCTGTCATGGCGCGCAGGGCAAGGCCGGCGCCGATGGCTACTATCCGCGCCTGGCCGGCAAGCCGCAGGAGTACCTGTACCACCAGTTGCTCAATTTCCGCGACGACCGGCGTCAGTACCGGCCCATGACGCACCTGCTGACCGGGCTGCCCGACGACTACCTGCGCGAGATCGCCGCGTATTTCTCTTCGCAGCATGTGCCGTATCCGGCGCCGACCCGCGCCGATGTCTCCGCCGCCACCCTGGAGGCCGGGCGCAAGCTGGCCCTGGATGGCGACGCGGCGCGCGGCCTGCCCGCCTGTGCTGCCTGTCACGGCGCCGCCCTGGGCGGCGTGCTGCCCGCCATTCCCGGCTTGCTTGGGCTGCCGCGCGACTACATCGGTTCGCAGATCGGCAGCTGGAAGAACGGCCTGCGCCGCGCGGCCGAGCCGGACTGCATGGCCGACATCTCCAACAAACTCACTCCCCAGGACATCGGCGCGCTGGCCGCGTGGCTGTCCTCGCAACCCGTCGTGGAACCCTACGCGCCAGAGGCCGCGGATTCGATACGCCTGCCCGCGGAATGCGGCAGCCAGGCGCAACGGTAAGGGAGAGGCCGGATGTCGATCATGAAGAAAGTCCTGTCCCTCCTGTTGCTGCTCGCGGTCGTCGCCCTCGGCGGCCTCTACTGGTTCGGTACGCGCGACGACGCCAGCACCGGTCCCGCCGCGGCCGCGGCCGATACCGCGACGCTGGTGGAGCGCGGCCGCTACCTTGCGCTTGCCGGCAATTGCATGGCCTGCCACACCAGCCGCGGCGGCAAGGCGCTGGCGGGCGGCACGCCCATCCCCACGCCGTTCGGCACGGTCTACGGCCCGAACCTCACGCCCGACGAAAAAACCGGCATAGGCGCGTGGACCGCGGATGATTTCTGGCAGGCGCTGCACAACGGCAAATCGCGCGACGGCACGCTGCTGTATCCCGCTTTCCCCTACACCGAATACACGCGCGTGACGCGCGCCGATTCCGACGCGTTGTACGCCTATCTGCGTACCGTGGCGCCCGTGGACCAGCCCAACCGGCCGCCCGAGATGGAATTCCCCTATGACCAGCGGGCGCTGCTGGCCGCCTGGCGCGCGCTGTACTTCAAGCCGGGCGTGCAGGAGGCCGACGCGGGGCAATCGGTGCAGTGGAACCGCGGCCGCTATCTGGTCGAAGGGCTGGGGCATTGCGCCGCCTGCCATACGCCGCGCAATAGCCTGGGGGCGTTGCGTTCGGCCGACCCGTTGGCCGGCGGTGTGATTCCGGTGCTGGATTGGTACGCTCCGCCGCTCACCAACGACATGGAAACCGGCATGGGCAGATGGTCCGCCGAAGACATTGCAGCCTTGCTCAAGACTGGCATTTCGAAGCATTCCAGCGCCAGCGGGCCCATGGCCGAAGTGGTGCTGGGCAGCACACAGCACCTGACCGACGCTGACGCGCTGGCCATCGGCGTCTACATCAAATCCCTGCCCGCCACGGCGGCCTCAACGGAACGCACGCGGACGGCTGTCGCGCCGGCGGCCATGGAGCTGGGCGGCAAGATCTACCGCCAGCAATGTGTCCAATGCCATCAATCCGCGGGCGAAGGCAGCGGCACGGCGTGGCCCGCGCTGGCCGGCAATCCGACCGTGACGGCGCCGTCGCCCGTCAACGCGATCCGCATGGTGCTGGATGGCGGCTACGCGCCGGCCACGGCGGCGAATCCGCGGCCGCACGGCATGCCGCCCTTCGGACAACTGCTCAACGACGGCGACATCGCGATGCTGGTGACGTACATCCGCAATAGCTGGGGCAATGAGGCGGGCGGTGTGACACCGCTGGAAGTCAAGCGGGCGCGCGCCGCATCGACGCTGAACTGACGCGGAATCAGCGCGCTTTGACGGCCTGTGCGCAGGCCTCGCGCGCCAACTCCCCCAGCACGCGGATGGCGGCCTGCGTAGCGGCGTCCCAAGGATGCCCGTAGTTCAGGCGCAGCGCGCTGCCGAACTGGCCGCTGGCCGAAAAGATCGGTCCCGGCGCCACGCTGATGCCGCGCGCCAGCGCCTGGCGATGCAGCGTCAGCGCATCCACCGCGGCCGGCAGTTCCAGCCACAGGAAGAACCCGCCTTGCGGACGCGTCACGCGCGTACCGGCCGGGAATTCCTGGGCGATCGCCTCGGCCATGCGCTGCTGCTGTGTCTGCAGCGTTTCGCGCAGGCGGCGCAGGTGGCGGTCATAGCCGCCCTGTTCCAGGTATTCGGCGATGGCGCCCTGGGCGGGGCCGGACGCCGATAGCGTCGACGACAGTTTCAGGCGCTGCACGCGTTGCGTGTAGCGGCCGGCCGAGGTCCAGCCGATGCGGTAGCCCGGCGCCAGGCACTTCGAAAACGACGAGCAATGCAGCACCAGCCCCTGGGTGTCATAGGCCTTGGCGGGTACCGGGCGCACCGATCCGAAATACAGCTCGCCGTATACATCGTCTTCGATCAACGGAATGTCGTGGCGTGCAAGCAGCTGGACCAGTTGCCGCTTTTTCTCATCGGGCATCAGGCTGCCCAGCGGGTTCTGGAATTGCGTCATCAGCCAGCAGGCGCGCGGCGCATGACGCTCGATGGCGGCCTGCATCGCGTCCAGGTCGATGCCGGTGCGCGGATGCGTCGGTATTTCCAGCGCCTTCAGTCCATGGCGCTCAAGCGCCTGCAAGGCGCCATAGAACGTGGGGGCCTCGACCATGACCGTGTCGCCGGGCTGCGTGACCGCCTGCAGGCAGAGATTCAGCGCTTCCAGCGCGCCGTTGGTGACGACGATGTCGCTGGCCGGCACGTTGATGCCGCCGATCAGGTAGCGCAGCGCGATCTGGCGGCGCAGGCCGGGATTGCCCGGCGCCAGGTCTTCCACCGTGTCCAGCGGATCCTGGCGCTTGAGGTGCACGGCCATGGCCTGGGCCAGCCGCGGCAGCGGAAACAGCAGCGGGGAAGGGAAGGCGGAGCCCAGCGGCGTCACGTCGCGGTTGCGCACCGAGCCGAGGATGTCGAAGATGCGTTCGCTGATCGCGAGCTCCGTCGACTCTCCGTCCGGACTGGAGGCGCCGGGTTCGGGCGGCAGGGATGCGGCAGGGGCGTTGACGTAATAGCCGGAGCGCGGCTGCGCCCGGATCAGGCCGCGCGCTTCCAGCAGATAGTAGGCCTGGAACACCGTCGACGGACTGAGGCCGCGCGCCGCGCACGCGTCCCGCACGGAGGGCAGCTTGTCGCCCGCGCGCAATACGCCGTCGCGGATCGACTTGGCGATCTCGGCGGCCAGAGTTTCATACAGGCTCAAGGTGCCGCCGGCCGATGTGCGCCTACTTGCTGCTTTGCAGGATCGCCATGGCCTGGCGTTCCATGAATTCGCCCAGCGTGTCGATGCCGCGCAGCTTCAGGATGGTGTTGCGCACGGCGGCCTCGACCAGCACCGCCAGGTTGCGGCCCGCGGCCACTTGCAGCATGACCTTGCGCACCGGCAGGCCCAGCATGTCCTGCGTGATGTCCTGCAGCGGCAGGCGCTCGAACTTGTCCTGTGCGGTGGCGCGCACCAGGTGCACGATGAGCTTGAGGCGCATCTTGCGGCGCACGGAGGTCTCGCCGAAGATGGTGCGGATGTCGAGCAAGCCCAGGCCGCGCACTTCCAGCAGGTTCTGCAGCAGCTGCGGACAGTGGCCTTCGATCATGTTGGGGGCCGTGCGCGAGAACTCCACGGCATCGTCGGCCACCAGGCCGTGTCCGCGCGAGATCAGTTCCAGCGCCAGTTCGCTCTTGCCCAGACCGGATTCGCCGGTGATCAGCACGCCCAGCCCCAGCACGTCCAGGAACACGCCGTGCACGGTGGTGGTGGGCGCCAGCTTCTTGCCCAGGTAGATGCGCAGCAGGTCAATCAACTGCGCCGCCGCCACCGGCGTGGAGAGCAGCGGCACCTGATGCTGGTCGCACTGGTCGATGAGGTCTTGCGGCGGGGTCAGGCCGTCGGCCAGCAGGATGGCGGGCACGCCGCCGATCAGCAGCTCGTCCATGTGATGCATGCGGCGGCGCAGGTCGAAGCGGGTGTAGTACGCCAGCTCTTCCTGTCCGAACACCTGGATGCGGGACGGATGGATCAGGTTCAAGTGGCCGACGAGGTCCGCGGCCGACATGCCGTCGTCGGGAATTGCGCGGTCCGCGGCGCCTTGGCCGGAAATCCAGTTAAAGGGGATTTTGTCGGCGTTGTCGTCGACGAGTTCCTGCACCGTGAGCATGGCTGCGCTTCCGCGTGGAGTTCAGAGTTGGCCGGTCGTGAGCATCTTGTGGACGACAGCGGGATCGGGCTCTGTGGCCAGGGCCTCGCGCAAGGCCTTGTTCGACATGAGCTGCGCCAGTTCGGCCAGGATGTCCAGGTGCTGCTGCGTGGCCGTTTCCGGCACCAGCAGGCAAAGCAGCATCGACACGGGCTGCCCGTCAGGCGCATCGAAAGTGATGGGCTGGGCCAGGCGGATGAAGGCCGCCAGGGCCTGTTCCAGGCCCTTCACCCGGCCATGCGGCACCGCCACGCCCTGCCCGAGCGCGGTGGAGCCCAGGCGTTCCCGGGCGAACAGGCTGTCGAAGACGAGCGCGCGCGCCAGGCCATGGTTGTTTTCAAAGAGAAGGCCGGCCTGTTCGAACGCACGTTTCTTGCTCGTTGCGAGCATATCGAGCACGACGTTGCCGGCGGGTAGGATGCGCGACAAATGATTCATCGGGTCATTATATGGTTATATGACGCACTGCAATAATCGGCCTCTGAGATGCGTCCTCGGCTCGGTCGCATCATGGGGCGGCAAGAGCGACAGCATAGACCGATAGCGGCGGATTGTGGGCATTCTTGCTCCCGGCGGCGGGGTTGGCCCTGGGGAAAGCGTCGGAAACCTGGAAAAACGGAATCGCCGGCGGAACCGGGAATAGGGGACAAATAAGGGGGGGTACTGCGGGAGGTACTACAAGGAGGGGAAGTTTGCCGATGCCCCAGCTGGACGTTGCGTCTAGCGGGACACCGGGACTCAGGCAGGATTTCTAGAATCGCTGTTTAGCTAGTCTCGCAGTGCGAGTGCTCATGAAGCGCGTTACTGCTGGGGTGGCGTTAGATTTGCCGCTTGCCGCTTCACGGACTCCGCCGTGTGACTTCGTACCTTGTCCTTGTGCTTGATGACCTGACGGTCGACTTTGTCAGCAAGAAGGTCTATGGCTGCATAGAGGTTTTCATCGGTTGCTTCACAATGAATGTCCTTACCGCTTAGACGCATGGTGATTTCGGCTCTATGCCGCAGGGGCTCTACCGAGAGCATGACCTGGGTATCGATGACGTGATCGAAATGCCGCAGCACTCGCGCCAGTTTGTTCATGACATATTCCCGGATGGCCGGGGTGACGTCGAGGTGACGACCGCAGATGCTCAGGTTCATAGTGTGCTCTCCTTCTAAAAGAGGAAAAAAGGGTGCGCAAAAAGCGCGGCTGATTCGTTAGGCGTTCTCCTTGATTGAGCGGGTTCGTTTAGTACTAGTGTATAGACTCGGGCCGATAAAACAAGCTGACCTAGCGCAAGTTCATGGCATTTTTATGGCTGAGGCCCCAGGGTGCATGCGGCTTTGCGCAGGCGGCGCCTAGGGGTCTTCCCCAGGGCCGCATTACATGCGGAAATGCTCTCCCAGATAGACCCGGCGCACGGCGGGATCGCCCACGATTTCATCGGGATGGCCGTCGGTCAGAACCTTGCCTTCGCTGATGATGTAGGCGCGGTCGCAGATGCCCAGGGTTTCGCGCACGTTGTGGTCGGTGATCAGCACGCCGATGCCGCGGCCCTTCAGGAAGCGCACGATACGCTGAATCTCGATCACGGCGATGGGGTCCACGCCGGCGAAGGGCTCGTCCAGCAGGATGAAGCGCGGGCTGGTGGCCAGCGCGCGCGCGATTTCAACGCGGCGGCGTTCGCCGCCCGACAGGGAGATCGCGGCGTTGCTGCGGATGTGGCCGATCTGCAGTTCTTCCAGCAGCGATTCCATCTGCTCGTTGATCTTGGGCGTGGACAGCGGACGTCCATCCGGCCCCAATTGCAGTTCCAGCACGGCGCGGATGTTCTGTTCCACCGTCAGGCGGCGGAACACGGAAGCATCCTGGGGCAGGTACGACAGGCCCATGTGCGCGCGCTTGTGGATCGGCATCGAAGTGATGACGGAACCGTCGATCTCGATGCGGCCCGCATCCGCGGGCACCAGGCCCACGATCATGTAGAAGCTGGTGGTTTTGCCAGCCCCGTTGGGGCCGAGCAGGCCCACCACTTCGCCGCTGACCACGGACAGGGATACGTCCTGCACCACGGTCCGGCCGTTATAGGTCTTGCGCAAACCAGTTGCGCGCAGGCTGCCCTGCTTGACGCCCGAGGGCGCGGAGGTTACCGGAGTCGGCACTGAAGGTTGGTTCATCGTGGCTGCGAGTGGTGTTGCATGGGAGGCGTTCAACGCCCCTTCTTGGCTGCCTGCTGCTTGCGGCATTCGGCGATGGCTGCGTCCGACTTGGCGCGCGGTTCAGCCACCGAACGGACCCGGCCGCCAGCCGCGGCGGAGTTGGGGCCGCCATGGGCTTCGTAGGTGCCGGTCTTCTCGTTGTAGCGTACCCGCTCGCCGCGAATGGTATCGAACGGTTTCCCACAGACGTAGCGGATCACGACCGCCTGGCCGATCAGGTCGAAGGTGCTCTTGGTGCCGTCGTATTCGGCGCGCAGGCCGGTGCCTTCGATGAGCTCGAAGGTTTCCGGGCGTTCCTGGCGGATGGTCACGATCTTGCCCTTGTTGGCGGTGGCCGTGCCGTACTGGTTGCCTTGCGCGTCTTCGTTCATTTCCAGCACGTCGGACGTCAGGGTCATGAGGCCGCGCGTCATGTTGACGTTGCCGGTGAAGACGCTCTTCTTCTTCACGTCGTCGTAGTGCAGGGTGTCCGACAGGATCAGCGTGCTGGGCTCTTCCGCCGGCGTCGCTGCCTTGGGCGCCGGATCCGCGGCATGGGCCGGGGCCAGTGCCGAGGCCGTCAGCAGGATGGCGCCGAGCAAGCGGGTCGTCGGGGCAAGGAGAATCCGGAGGTCGGTCATGGTTTTTTCTGGTCAGTGTTGTTGGCGGGAATTTCGGTCCGGCGTTGCTGCCTGCCTTCGGAACCGGCAATTTCCACATCGGTCGATGCCGAAACCTGCAGTTGGCGCGTTTTGTTGTTGTAGTGCATGCCCGTGCCGTTCATGCGCGAACGGCCTTTGATGACTTCCGCCGGCAGGTCGGTGTAGACCACGTCGTCGTCGGGCAGGATGATCAATTGCTGGCTGCGCACGTCCAGCAGGTCGTTATTGGCGTCCGGCTGGCGGCGCACGTGGGCGTCGCCGTTCATGACGATGCGCTTGCCGCCTTGCTCCATCACGGCGGTCTTGGAGACGGCCACGGTAATGGGGTTGTCCTCGCGCTGGCCCACGGCGCGCGGCGAGGTCACATGGTAGGAATCGTCATCCGGAAAATGTTCGGCGTAGTCGCCTTCCAGCCGGTTGATGGGCTTGCCGTTCGGGTCGGTGCGCAGCATGACGAAGTCGCGCGACCAGGCGTCCATTTCGTGGGTGACGCGGCGCGGCGGATCCGTCTGGATGGCCCGCTGCGCGTAATCCGCCGCCCACCAAGAGCTGGCGACCAGCACCAGCAGCAGGAACAGCGCGATCAGGGAGGGAAAACGTTCTTTCATCGGGTCTGCCGCAAGGGCGTATGGGTTGTCCTGGCGGTCATTGGATGGCGCCCGGGCCAAGCAGGCCAGGCGCCGCCAGGAAGGCGCCCAGGCGTCCCTGGGCCGCCAGCAGCAGGTCGCAGCATTCGCGCACGGCGCCGTTGCCGCCGGTGTGCGTGGAGACCCAGTGGGCGGCTTGGCTGACGTAGCCCGGCGCGTTCGGCACGCTGGCGGCGAAGCCGGCGCGCTGCAGGGCCGGCAGGTCGATGACGTCATCGCCCATGTAGCCGGTCTGGTTCAGTTGGACACCGCTGCGCTGCGCGAGTTCGGCCAGGGCGCCGCCTTTGTCCCGTACGCCCTGGATGACCTCGGCGATACCCAGCTCGGCGGCGCGGCGCGCCACGATGGGGCCGGAGCGCCCGGTCATCAGCGCAACCTTCAGGCCGCCTTCCATCAGCAGGCGCAGTC
Organism: Achromobacter sp. ACM02; assembly: GCF_014851605.1. Classification (NCBI taxonomy): domain Bacteria; kingdom Pseudomonadati; phylum Pseudomonadota; class Betaproteobacteria; order Burkholderiales; family Alcaligenaceae; genus Achromobacter; species Achromobacter sp. ACM02. The sequence continues at coordinate 202,624 of NZ_JACUZY010000006.1, read as the reverse complement.
CGTGGCCGTCCAGCGCGTTGAAGCGCTTCTGGAGTTCGCCGTTGTCGCCGTAATAGAGGCTGCCGTCGGTCAGCACGCCGTCCACGTCGAACACCATCAGGCGCACTGCGGCGGCGCGTTCGCGCACGCCGGCGGGGATGCGGGCCAGGACCAGCGCTTCGGCCGGATGCGTCACGGGTACAGAAAGAGTCATAGTCATACCACTTTGGCGGCCATCAGATCATGCATGTGCAGGGCGCCGAGCAGAACGCCGTCGCTGTCCAGCACGAGCATGTGGTTGAGCCGTAGTTTGTCCATTTGCTGGGCCGCCTCGACGGCCAGCGCGTCGGGAGTGATGCTGCGGGGCGAGCGCGTCATGCCGGATTCGACGGTCAGGCTGCGGATGTCGCCCTGCCGGGCGATCAGGCGGCGCAGGTCGCCGTCGGTGAAGATGCCTAGGGGGCGACGCTGCGCGTCGGTTACGACGGTCATGCCCATGCCCTTGGCGGACATGACTTCCAGCGCCTGGGATACCGGGGTGCCGGCCATGACGATGGGCAGGGCGTCGCCCTGGCGCATGACGTCGCGCACATGGGTCAGCAGGCGGCGGCCGAGCGCGCCGCCCGGGTGCGAACGGGCGAAATCCTGCGGGCCGAAGCCGCGGGCCTCCAGGCAGGCGACGGCCAGGGCATCGCCCAGGGCCAGCGCAGCGGTGGTGCTGGCCGTGGGCGCCAGATTCAGCGGGCAGGCTTCCTGCGCCACGCTGGCGTCCAGGTGGATGTCGGCCAGCCGGGCCAGTTCGGACTGCGGATTGCCGGTGATGGCGACCAGCTTGGCGCCCATGCGGCGGGCGACAGGCAGGATCGTCAGCAGTTCCTGACCGGAGCCGGAATAGGAAATCGCGATGAGGACGTCATCCTGGGTGATCATGCCCAGATCGCCGTGGACGGCCTCGGCGGCGTGCACGAAAAAGGCCGGCGTGCCGGTCGAGGCGAGGGTCGCCGCGATCTTGCGGGCCACGTGGCCGGTCTTGCCGATGCCGCTGACGACCACCCGGCCGCGGCAGGCCAGCAGCATCGCGACGGTCTGCGTGAAGCTGTCATCCAGCCGGGCGGACAGGTCCATCAGGCCCTGGCATTCGATCTGCAGCGTTCTGCGCGCAGATGCCAGCGCGGTCTCGGACGATGTTGTGGGATGGTCAGTCATACGTGGATTTTAATATCAGTATGCGGGTTTGCCCCCGGAAAGGGCGTATGGCATGCTGGCGGGTCATTTCAACGGCTTTCCAACTTTTTTCCAGGCCCGCTCCATGTCCAGCATTTCCAGCCCCGTCCTTGGCACGCCTTTGTCCCCCTTGGCCACCCGCGTCATGCTGCTCGGGTCCGGCGAATTGGGCAAAGAGGTCATCATTGCCCTGCAGCGGCTGGGCGTGGAAGTCATTGCCGTGGATCGGTATGCCGACGCCCCGGGCCACCAGGTGGCGCACCGGGCGCATGTGGTCTCGATGACGGACCCGCAGGCCCTGCGCAAGGTCATCGAACAGGAACGGCCCCACGTTATTGTCCCCGAAATCGAAGCCATTGCCACCAATTTGCTGGTGGAGCTGGAAGAGGCGGGCGTGGCCCGGGTGACGCCGACCGCGCGCGCGGCCCAGTTGACCATGAACCGCGAGGGCATCCGCCGGCTGGCGGCTGAAACCCTGGGGCTACCGACCTCGCCGTACCGATTTGTCGACACCGAAGAAGAACTGCGCGCGGCCATCGACGGCGGCATCGGCTATCCCTGCGTCATCAAGCCGGTCATGTCCTCCTCGGGCAAGGGCCAATCCGTCATCAAGAGCGCTGACGACGTCGAATCCGCCTGGCGCTACGCCCAGGAGGGCGGCCGGGTGGGCGGCGGGCGCGCCATTGTCGAGGGCTTCATCCGCTTCGACTACGAAATCACCCTGCTGACCGTGCGCGCCCGCGGCGCCGACGGCCAGGTCGAGACCCGCTACTGCGAACCCATCGGCCACAAGCAGGTCGACGGCGATTACGTGGAAAGCTGGCAGCCGCACCCGATGTCTCCCGCCGCGCTGCAACGTTCGCGGGACATCGCACTGGCGGTCACCTCCAACCTGGGAGGCCTGGGCATCTTCGGCGTGGAGCTGTTCGTGGCGGGCGACCAGGTCTGGTTCTCGGAAGTCAGCCCGCGTCCCCACGACACCGGCATGGTCACCATGATCACCCAGGTCCAGAACGAATTCGAACTCCACGCCCGGGCGTTCCTGGGACTGCCGGTGGATACCAGCCTGCGCCAGCCCGGCGCCAGCAGCGTCATCTACGGCGGGGTCGAGGCCGCGGCGGTCTCGTTCCACAACGTGGCCGAAGCGCTGGCCGAACCCGGCACCGACCTCCGTCTCTTCGGCAAGCCCGAATCCTTCGTCAAGCGCCGCATGGGCGTGGGCCTGGCCGTGGCCGAGGACGTGGCGGCGGCTCGCGCCAAGGCCAAGCGGGTGTCGGCGGCGGTGTCCGTCAAGGCCGGCTAACGCTTCTTTTTCCCCTTTTCCAGCGGCCACCAGCTCACCGGCTGGTGGCCGCTTGCGCTTGTCCGCGGCTTTTGCCAAACCCGCGGAAGCCGTCTGTCACTGCCGCGACATCATGTCTTGCGATCATCCCCCTGCCGCCGGTGTGGTTTGCGCTTTCGCATGGATTGTTTGATAATTTCGGAAATTCCAGAATTTTCTGAAATCGGTGTAACTGTTTTTATCGGCCAGGGCGACGCGTCCTGGCCTTGCCGGCGTAGCGCAACCCATGGCCCTGTCTCCCCAAAACGAACGATTCGTCCTGCATTTCGGCGAAATGGGCAGCCGGTGGGGCGTGAACCGCACGGTCGGCCAGATCTACGCCCTCCTGTTCCTGTCGCCCAAGCCGCTGAACGCCGATGACATTGCCGAAACCCTCGGCTTCTCGCGCTCCAACGTCAGCCATGGGCTGAAGGAGCTGCAGTCCTGGCGGCTGGTCAAGCTCATGCATCAGGTCGGCGACCGCCGCGACTACTTCGAAACTCCCAAGGACGTCTGGGAGATCTTCCGCATCCTGATGGAAGAAAAGCGCAAGCGCGAAATCGATCCCACGCTGACCCTGCTGCGGGACACCTTGCTGGAACCCCCGTCGGGTCCGGATGAGGCATACGCGCAACAACGCATGAACGACATGCTGGAGCTCATCGAACTGTCCACCGGATGGTTCGATGAGGTTCAACGACTGCCGCCAGAAACCCTGCAGAACCTGATGAAGCTCGGTTCGAAAGTGCAGAAGGTGCTGGGTTTCGCCGGCAAATTGCGGGGCAAGGGCTAAGCCTGATCCGCCCCGATTTTTCAGGAAACCTCTATGAAGTTGTATGCAACGCCCGTAACATGGCGCGAGAGACGGCCTGGGAACCATGCCGGTTGCCGCGGCACCTCAACTGCTTGGGAGCGACCCAATGATTGATCTCGACGTCGTAAATCTGTCGCGATTCCAGTTTGCCGCGACCGCGCTCTACCACTTCCTCTTCGTCCCCCTCACGCTAGGCCTGTCGTTCATCCTGGCCATCATGGAAAGCGTGTACGTCATGACCGGCCGCGCCATCTGGAAGCGGATGACGATGTTCTGGGGCACGCTCTTCGGCATCAACTTCGCATTGGGCGTCGCCACCGGCGTCGTGATGGAGTTCCAGTTCGGCATGAACTGGTCCTACTACAGCCATTACGTAGGCGACATCTTCGGCGCGCCGCTGGCGCTCGAAGGGCTGATGGCCTTCTTCCTGGAAGCGACCTTCGTCGGCCTGTTCTTCTTCGGCTGGAACCGCATGTCCAAGGTCAGCCACCTGATCGTGACCTGGCTGGTGGCGTTCGGCACCAATTTTTCGGCGCTGTGGATCCTGATCGCCAACGGCTGGATGCAGAATCCGGTCGGTTCGATCTTCAATCCCGACACCATGCGCATGGAGATGACCGACTTCGCCGCGGTGATCTTCAACCCCGTGGCGCAGGCCAAGTTCGTGCACACGGTCAGCGCAGGCTACGTCGCGGGCGCCATGTTCGTCATGTCGATCAGCGCCTGGTACCTCCTGAAGGGCCGCCACATCGACCTGGCCAAGCGCTCGATGGCGGTCGCCGCCAGCTTCGGTCTGGCCTCGGCGCTGTCGGTCGTGGTGCTGGGAGACGAAAGTGGCTACCTCACCACCGAACACCAGAAGATGAAGATCGCGGCCATCGAGTCCATGTGGCACACCGAGCCGGCCCCCGCGTCCTTCAACCTGATCGCCATCCCCAACCAGGCCGAGCGCAAGAACGACTTCGCCATCGAGATTCCCTACGTCATGGGCATCATCGGCACGCGTTCGCTCACCACGCCGCTGCTGGGCATCGACGACCTGATCCGCCGCGCCGAAAACCGCATCCGCGATGGCATGGTGGCCTATGACGCCTTGCAGAAGATCCGCGCCAATCCCAAGGACGTGGACGCGCGCATGGTGTTTGACAAGACCTGGCCCGACCTGGGCTATGCGCTGCTGGTCAAGCGCTATCAGCCCGACATGAGCAAGGTCACCGAAGACGACATCAAAAAGGCCGCCGTCGATACCGTGCCCAACGTGGCGCCGCTGTTCTGGGCGTTCCGCATCATGGTAGCGGTGGGCATGTACCTGATCCTGTTCTTCGGCGTGGCCTTCTGGCTGGCCTCGCGCGGGCGGCTGGACAGCCGGCGCGGTCTGCTCAAGGTGGCGTTGTGGAGCCTGCCGCTGCCCTGGGTCGCCATCGAAAGCGGTTGGTTCGTTGCCGAATACGGCCGCCAGCCCTGGGTGATCGAAGGCGTGCTGCCGACCTACTACGCGGCTTCCGGCCTGACCATCGTCGACCTGGCGATCAGCCTGACGATATTCCTGGTGCTGTACACGGTGCTGCTGATCATCGGCGTGAAGGTGATGCTGCACGCCGTGAGGAAGGGACCGAAATCCGATGGGCCGGCGCCCGGCGCTGCCGCCGCCGATCCTGTGCACGCTGCCGTGCGGGCCTGAAGGAGAGACAGCGATGGATACTCTTATTCCTTTCGACTACGGCACGCTGCGCGTGGTCTGGTGGGTGCTGCTGGGCGCGTTGCTCATCGGCTTCGCCGTCATGGACGGCTTTGACCTGGGCGTGGCCGCGCTGCTGCCGGTGGTAGCCAAGACCGACGCCGAGCGCCGGGTGGTGATCAACGTGGTGGGACCGGTCTGGGAAGGCAACCAGGTCTGGCTCATCACCGCGGGCGGCGCCATTTTCGCGGCATGGCCCTTGCTGTACGCCGCGTCGTTCTCCGGGTTCTATCTGGCGATGATGCTGGTGCTGATCGCGCTGATCCTGCGGCCGGTCGGCTTCAAGTACCGCAGCAAGATGGAAGGCACCAGCTGGCGCAACCGCTGGGACGGCGTGCTCTGTTTCTCGGGCGTGGTGGCTTCGCTGGTGTTCGGCGTGGCCATGGGCAACATCATCCTGGGCGTGCCGTTCACGTTCGATCCGGTGACCTTGCGTCCGATCTATGAAGGCCACTTCTACCAATTGTTCATGCCGTTCGCGTTGTTGGCCGGCGTGCTCAGCGTGGTGATGCTGGCCATGCACGGCGCCGTGTTGCTGGCCTGGCGCACGGAAGACCCGATCTCGTCGCGCGCCCGCAACTGGGGCAGGCTGTGCGCCTTGCTGACCGCGGCGCTGTTCGCGGCGGGCGGCTTCTGGGTGGCAAGCGGCTTGCCTGGCCACGTGATCACCAGCGCGGTGGACATGGCCGGTCCGTCGGACCCGATGCTCAAGGCCGTGACGGTGCAAAACGGCGCCTGGATGGCCAACTACGCGAAATGGCCGCTGATGTGGATCGCGCCCGCGCTGGGCGTGGGCGGCGCCGTCCTGGTGGCGCTGCTGCTTAGCGTGCGCGCCAACGTGCTGGCGTTCCTGGCGTCGTCGGTGTCGATCGCTGGCGTGATCCTGACGGTGGGCTTTTCGCTCTTCCCGTTCATCATGCCCTCGTCGACCAAGCCGCAGGCCGGCCTGACCATTTGGGACGGATCCTCCAGCCACTTGACGCTATGGATCATGGTGATCGCGGTCGCCATCTTCCTGCCCATCGTGACCGTCTACACCGCCTGGGTCTACCGCGTCATGCGCGGCAAGGTCACCCATGAGTCGGTCGGCGACACGCCCAACTCATACTGATAAAGGAGCCTCCACCATGTGGTATTTCTCGTGGATACTCGGTCTGGGCCTGGCGTGCGCCTTCGCCATCCTCAATGCAATGTGGTTCGAGCTGCGCGAGGGTCATACCCATGATCCGCGCGCCAGCCGCGACGACGAGTGAGCGGCGGCGCCAGCAGCCTCGAGCACGATCCCTCGGCCACCCTCAACAAACCGCCGCGCGAACAGTCGCGGTGGTTGATGGCGCTCGCCAAGACGGCCAGGCTGCCGCTGATGCTGGCGGGCGCCGCGCCTCTGGTCAGCGGCGCCTTGCTGGTGGTGCAGGCCTGGTTGCTGGCCAGCGTGCTCGACGCGGCCATCGTCAGGCAGGCGCCCCGGCAGGAGCTGCTGGGCGACATCCTGGCTATCGCAGGGCTCATGCTGGTGCGCGCCTGCATCTCCTGGGCGGGCGAGCGCGCGGGCGCGGACGCGGCCGAGCGCATCAAGCGCCACGTGAGGCTGTCGCTTTTCCGGCGTTTGGTGCAGAAGGGGCCGTACTGGAGCCGGGGGCAGGCGTCTGGAGAACTGGCGAGCGCAGTGGTGGACCAGGTCGAGGCCCTGGACGGGTTCTTTGCCAAGTATCTGCCCGCCATGGCCGCGGCCGCCATGCTGCCGGTCGCTTTTTCGGTGGTGCTGCTGCCGATGGACGTGATTGCCGGACTGGTCCTGCTGATCACGGCGCCGTTGATTCCCTTGTTCATGGCCCTGGTGGGCTGGGGCGCCCAGGGCGCAAGCCGCCGGCACCTGCGCGCCTTTGCGCGCTTGTCGGGCTTCTTTGCCGATCGGCTGCGCGGTCTGTCCACCCTGAAGCTCTATGGCCGCGCCGAGGCTGAAGCCGAGTCCGTCGTGGCGGCCAGCGACGCGCTGCGCCAACGCACGATGTCGGTGCTGCGCATCGCGTTTCTTTCATCGGCGGTGCTGGAGTTCTTCGCGGCGCTGGGCGTGGCCGGGGTGGCGGTCTATATCGGATTGACCTATCTGGGATTCCTGGATCTGCGCTGGTCGCCGCTCACTCTGCAGGCAGGGCTCTTCTGTCTGCTGATGGCGCCGGAGGTCTATGCACCGTTGCGCCAGTTCGCGGCGCACTATCACGATCGCGCGGCCGCGCTTGCGGCAGTTTCGCAGATCTCCCTGCTGTTCGATGGCTTGCCGCAGGCTGGCGATGCTGCAACCGATGGAGCGCCTGGCGCAGGCAAGGCCGCCGCAGGCCCGGGACGCGTTTCCGAAAGCCGCGGCCCCGGCGCCGCCCTGGCTATTGCGGGTTTGAACCTTGACGCGCCAGGCCGCAGCCAGGCGGTACTGGCGGACGCTGGCCTGACCTTGGCGCCCGGCGAGCATGCCGCGCTGATGGGGCCCAGCGGCATCGGCAAATCCTCCCTGATCGAGGCGATTGCGCGCCTGCGGCCGTTTCAAGGCGATATCCGCATCGACGGCGTGCCCTTGCCGGATTGGGGCGAGGGGGCACTGCGCCAGCGCGTGGCGCTGATTGGGCAGAAGCCGCAGCTGCTGACGGGATCCATCGCCGACAACATTCGCCTGGGGCGTCCGGAGGCTTCCGATGCCGAAGTGCAGACGGCCGCGCGCCGCGCCTGCGTGCTGGAGTTCGCCGAGGCCCTGCCGCAAGGGCTGGCGACGCAACTGGGCGGCCGCGGGCACGGCCTGTCCGGCGGCCAGGCGCAGCGCGTCGCGCTGGCGCGTCTATTCCTGCGCGATCCGGGCTTGATCCTGCTGGACGAACCCACGGCGCATCTGGACGAAGGCACGCAGGCGCGCGTGCTGGACGCGATCCTGGAATTCTCGGCCGGCCGTACCTTGTTGCTGGCAACGCACGCGCCCGCGGTGGCGGCCCGGCTGGGCAGGACGTTGCAGGTGGTTGGCGGAAAAGTGGAAGACGCATGAAGAATCTGTTGTTGCTCCTGCCGCTCTATGTGCGCCGAAAAAGCGGGCTTTTACTCGCATTGTTCTGCGCGCTGGCCACCGTGGCGGCCGGCGTGGGCCTGCTGGGCGTGTCGGGCTGGTTCCTGACCGGCGCGGCGCTGGCGGGGGCGGGCGGCGCGTTCAATCTGTTTGCGCCTTCGGCGCTGGTGCGGGGTTTGTCGTTCCTGCGCATCGTGGCGCGTTACGCCGACCGCGTAGTGGGCCATTCCGCCACGCTGCGCCTGCTGGCGGACCTGCGCGCCAAAGTGTTCTCGGCCTTGATCCGGCTTACGCCGCGGCAATTGGCGCGCTATCGCGACGGCGATCTGGTGGCGCGCATGACGGGCGACGTCGACGCGCTCGATACGGTCTTCCTGTTTGTGCTGGCGCCCTTGATCACCGCCATCCTGGCGGGAGCGGTGTTGACCGCGGTGTTGGGATCGTGGGTGCCCGCCGCCGCACTGGCGCTGGCCCTGGCCTTGCTGGTCGCATGCGTGCTGGTGCCCTTGTGGCTGCTGCGCGCCGCGCGCAAACCTGGCGCGGCGGCCCAGGAGAGCGCGGCGGGACTGCGCGCCGCGACGCTGGACGCGGTGGATGGGCATGCCGACATGGTGGCCTTGCACGCGCAGGCGCAGACGGCCGCGCATTTCGAACGTCTGTGCGACGCCAGTGCGCTCGCCCGCCGCAGCCAGGCGCGGGTGGCTGCGCGGGGACAGTTTTTCCTGCAGGCCGCCGCCGGCGCATCGGTGCTGGCCTTGCTCTGGTTCGGCCTGGACACGCTGGAGATGGGGCGCATGGAAGGTCCCACGCTGGCCGGATTGTTGCTGGCGGTCATCGGCATTTTCGAAGTGGCCGGCCCGATCATGCGGGGCGCATCGCGCATGGGCTCGGCCATCTCGGCGGCCGGACGCATCCGTGAAGTCACGCAAAGCGAGCCGGACATGCAGGATCCGACGACGCCCAGCGCCTTGCCCGAGAGCGGCGCGCTGGAGCTGGACGGCGTGCGCTTTGCCTATCCCGCCCGGGGAGCGGCCGCGAGTCCGCCCGTGCTGGACGGCGTAAGCCTGCGCGTGGCGCCTGGTGAACGGATCGCCATCGTGGGACCCAGCGGCGCGGGCAAGTCGACACTGTTGCACCTGCTCCTTCGTCTGGAAGACCCGCAGGCGGGACAGGTGCGTTTCGGCGGCTGCGACGCGCGCGCCTGTACGCAGGCGGATTGGCACCGGCGCATCGCGCTGCTGTCGCAGGACGCTCCCGTGTTCCTGGGAACCCTGCGCACCAATCTGCTCATCGGCGATCCCGAGGCGGACGACGCCGCCTTGTGGCGCGCGCTGGACGCTGCGCGGCTGGGCGACTTCGTGCGTGGCCTGCCCGATGGCCTGGACACCTGGGCGGGGGAGACGGGGTCGCAGCTGTCGGCGGGACAGGCGCGCCGCTTGTGCCTGGCGCGTGCGCTGTTGTCGCCAGCTGCGGTCATCGTGCTGGACGAACCCACTGCCGGTCTGGACGTCGAGGCCGAAGCGGCATTCTTCAGCGATCTGGCGGGCGCCTTGCGGGGACGCGCCGTGGTGCTGGCCACCCACGCTGCGTTGCCCGCAGGGGCGGTCGATCGCCGCTACGCACTGCAGGGCGGCCGGCTACAGCAATGTGAATTGTCATCGCGGACGGCAACCCTGGCTTAAGCGCTGTTGCGAGGTTATAGTTCGCCTTGCTTCAATTCTTCAGGGCCGTCTTCCATGCAGACCGACAACGCCGAGTACATCCGGCGCACCATCCGCAGCGTTCCAGACTGGCCCCAACCCGGTGTCATTTTTCGCGACATCACGCCCGTGCTGCAGGATCCGCGCGCGTTCCGGGTGCTTATCGATCTCTTCGTCTATCGCTATATGCGCCAGCGCCTGGACCTGGTGGCTGGCGTGGATGCGCGCGGCTTCATCGTGGGCAGCGTGCTGGCTTACGAACTCAATCTGGGCTTTGTGCCGGTGCGCAAGAAGGGCAAGCTGCCGTTCCGCACCGTGGCCGAGGAGTACTCGCTCGAGTACGGCAACGCGTCGGTTGAAATGCACACGGACTCCGTGCGCACCGGCCAGCGCGTCCTGCTGGTGGACGACCTGATCGCCACCGGCGGCACCATGCTGGCCGCCATCAAGCTGCTGCAGCGCCTGGGCGCCAACGTGGTCGAGGCGGCCGCCATCATCGATCTGCCCGACCTGGGCGGTTCCGCCAAGGTCGCCGCCACCGGCACGCCGCTCTACACCGTCTGTCAGTACAGCGCCGACACGCCCGCGTAACTCATCAACAACCGCCGCTCAAGCGTCCGACAACCTGGGTTGTATGAAATCCAGGAAAGCCTTGGTCTTCGCCGGCAGCATGCGCGAAGGCAGCAGCGCGAAGAGCGGCAGGGGCGTCAGGCTCCACTCCGGCAGCACCCGCACCAGGCCCGCTTGCTTGATTGCGCGTTCCATCGCGTCAAAGACCAGCAGCGGCGTGATGCCCAGGCCTTGTCCGGCCAGCCGTCCGAGCATGCCGACGTTGTTGGCCGACAGGCGTCCCGACACTTGTACGCGTTCCACCTTGTCGCCCGAATGCAGCATCCAGAAGGATGACTCCTCGCGCATGGTGGGGCGCAGACATTCGTGATGGCTGAGATCCGCGGGCACCCGAGGCTCGCCGTGGCGGGCCAGGTACTCGGGAGAGGCATATAGCTGATGGGCCATCAGCACGATCTTGCGCGAGATCAGGCTGGAGTCCGGCTGCTGGCCAAAGCGCAGGATCAGGTCGAACGGATTGCTGATGGGGTCGATCGGGCGCATGCTCAGATCGAAGTCGCATTCGATATCCGGATGCTGCTCGCGGAATTCGCTGATGACGGCGGGCAGGAACAGCTGCGCCAGGCTGGTGGGCAGCGAGATGCGCAGGCGTCCCTTGGGTTGGACCGCCATGTCCAGCAACTGATCGTGCGCAATGCGCGCTTCTTCCACGATATGACGGCAGCGTTCGAAGTAGATGGCGCCGGCCTCGGTCAGGTCGATCTTGCGCGTGCTGCGGTTGAGCAGCCGCATGCCGATGCTGCGCTCCAGTTCGCTGACGCGGCGCGAGAGCGTGGACGTGGGAATATTCAAGGCTTCGGCCGCGTGGCTGAAGTTCTTGCGCTTGGCGACTTCGACAAACAGAGCGATGTCGTTAAGCTGGATATCCATGGGGGCTCTCACGATTTAATTCCATTTCTGGGTGGATTCATATGATAAATGGAATAATTGTCCCGCCAGTAGAAATGTCTATTTCCCCACGCTGAACGGCGCATCCACCCGACCAGCTGCATATGTTCTCTTACCTAGCTTGCTTCCCGCTGAATGCTGGCAAGTCTTGCCGTCGCTGGATGGTATGGGGAACCGTGCAAAAAATGCGCAGATTCTGGCGATAACATCCCGTAATTGTCCCATCTGTGCAAATATGTTCCCCAAAATAAGGGTTTTTACTAGGCCGCAATCGCCAGATACTTCGTCCCAGCAATCAAATTGTCATATCGCACCTGCCAGCCTGGCAGAAGACGATGTGCAAGGTTTAGGATGGAGTCATCTCAATGAAAGCCCTAGCTACCGCACTCATGGTTACCGCAACGTTGGTGGGTATGTCCGCCGCTCACGCCGATGGCAAGACGCGTGAACAGGTCCAGCAGGAACTGCAAGCCGCCAAGGCCGCCGGCCAGGTCACGTTTGGTGAACTGGACTACCCGCCCGCCACCGTCGAGCGCACCAGCCTGTCGCGTGAACAAGTCCAGCAGGAACTGCAAAGCGCCAAGGCCGCTGGCCAGGTGACCTCTGCTGAACTGGACTACCCGCCCAAAGCCGCCGTGTCGCAAACCGCGGGCAAGAGCCGCGAACAAGTGCGCCAGGAACTGGCTGAAGCCAAGGCGCGCGGCGAGTACAGCTTTGGTGAACTGGACTATCCGCCCCAAGGCCGTTAAGTCGCCCCGCTACCAAGGAAAAAGCCCCTACGGACGCCGAGGGGCTTTTTTCTGCGCGGTGCGCTCGGCTGCGTTTGCCAAATAGTGTCGCGTTTGCGCATCAGAATTGTGCGAATCAGCCAACAAGTCTTGTTGGCCGGTCAGGCGCGGCAGGAGAATGTCTGAGGCTTGTTTGATTTTTTGCGAGCCTTAATTCGCATTTGATATCAACACGTTAACGCAGGTTTCCAAAGAGGGTAGCTAGTAAGAGGGCCGTGATTATCCCAACCATGGAAAGTAGTTCTTCGAAATCCGGGTTACTTCGAATTGGCGCAGGCTGGACACTGGCTTCAGTGCATGCGCCGCTAACTTGTTCGCAGCGGCACGCAGACTCCCAGCTCTGTGCGCGGTGGGTTTGCGGTTTGCCTTTCATCTCGCCATTTTGGGGACTTATATGAAGAAGACGCTATTGGCTGTCGCGCTGCTGGCTGGTTTTGCCGGCGTTGCGCAAGCCGCAGACTCCGTGACGCTGTACGGCTTGATCGACGCCGGTATCGGCTACGAGAAGGTCAAGTTCGACGGCAATTCGCAAAGCCGTTTCGGCGGCGTGCAGGGCGTGAGCAGCGGCTCGCGTTTTGGCCTGCGCGGTACCGAAGATCTGGGCGACGGCCTGCGCGCGGTGTTCACGCTGGAAGGCGGCTTCGGCCCCATGAACGGCAAGTCGCTGCAGAACGGTCGCCTGTGGGGCCGCCAGGCCACCGTGGGCCTGGACAGCGATACCTGGGGCCGCCTGGAATTCGGCCGCCAGACCAACCTGGCTTCCAAGTACTTCGGTTCGATCGACCCGTTCTCGATCAGCTACAACACCGCCAACATGGGTACCACGTTCGGTAGCGCCAACACGATGCGCCTGGACAACATGGTCCTGTACCAGACCCCCAGCATGGGCGGCTTCAAGGTGGGCGTGGGTTACTCCTTCAGCGCCGATGACGCCGTCAGCGACACCTCGCAGACCGGCTTCCAGACTGGCAACAACAACCGCGTGCTGACCGCGGGCGTGCAATACGTCAACGGCCCGTTGAACCTGGCTGCTGCGTATGACCGCTTCAATCCGTCCAACGGCCAGACCGGCGGCAAGTCCGAAGCCCGCATCCAGGAATACATCCTGGGCGGTTCGTACGACTTCGAAGTCGTGAAGGTTGCGGCGGCATTCGGCCAGACCCGCGACGGCTGGTTCGTCGGCCAGAACATGGGCACCACGCCCGCTGGCATGCAGAACCTGGGCACGTTCAAGCTGGCCGATGGCTTCCGCGTCAATTCGTACATGATCGGCGCGACCGTGCCGCTGGGCCGCCACGCGGTCTTCGGTTCGTGGCAGCGCGCGACCGCCAGCAACGACAAGCTGACGGGCGACGACGCAACGTTCAACGTCTACAGCTTGGGCTACACCTACGACTTCACCAAGCGCACCAACCTGTACGCGTACGCCTCCTACGGCGACAACTACGCGTTCCAGCGCGATGCGACCGACACGGCAGTCGCCGTGGGTGTGCGTCACCGTTTCTAAGCGCTAGGACGTCCGGCAAGACCTTGCTGAATGCGCGGCTCATCTCCGTGGGCCGCCGAGTGACAGCGAACCCCCCCTACTGGTTGCCGCCGGACGTTTATAGAGCAGGGAAGGGAAGGGCCTCCGCAAGGAGGCCCTCTCGTTTTTTATGCGCCCGCGTGAAGGGCGTGGATTTAGAGGAACAGCTTGTAGGCCGGATTGTCGGTCTCGTTCCAGTGGGGATAGCCCAGTTCCGCGACGAAGCTGCGGAACTGTTTCTTGTCGGCGGGCGGCACCTGGATGCCGATCAGGATGCGGCCATAATCCGCGCCCTGGTTGCGGTAATGGAACAGGCTGATGTTCCAGTCCGGATTCATGGCGTTCAGAAAGCGCATCAGCGCGCCCGGGCGTTCCGGGAATTCAAAGCGGTACAGCAGTTCGTTGCGCGCCAACGCCGAGCGCCCGCCCACCATGTGGCGCAGGTGGGTCTTGGCCATTTCGTCGTGGGTCAGGTCCAGCGTGTCAAAGCCGTGGCGGCGGAAGTTTGCGGCGATCTTGTCGGGTTCGGACGCCGAGGACACCTGGATGCCGACGAAGACGTGTGCACGGTCCGCGTCGGAGATGCGGTAGTTGAACTCGGTCACGCTGCGCTCGCCCACCAGCTCACAGAAACGGCGGAAGCTGCCGCGCTGCTCCGGCATGGTGACGGCGAACACGGCTTCGCGCATTTCGCCGACCTCGGCGCGTTCGGATACGAAGCGCAGCCGGTCAAAATTCATGTTGGCGCCGCAGGCGATCGCCACCAGCGTCTTGCCCTTCAGATTGTGTTCGGCCGCGTACTGCTTGGCGCCCGCGACCGCCATCGCGCCGGCCGGCTCCAGCACGCTGCGCGTGTCCTGGAACACGTCCTTGATGGCTGCGCAAATCGCATCGGTGTTGACCACCACGAAGTCGTCCACATACTGGCGCGTGAGCTTGAAGGTTTCCGCGCCCACCATCTTGACCGCCGTGCCGTCCGAGAACAGCCCCACATCGTTCAACTGCACGCGGCGGCCCGCGCGCACGCTGCGCAGCATGGCGTCGGAATCTTCCGTCTGCACGCCGATGATCTTGATTTCCGGGCGCAGCTGCTTGATGTAGGCGGCCACGCCCGCGATCAGCCCGCCGCCGCCGATGGCCACGAAGATGGCGTCGATCGGGCCGGGATGCTGACGCAGGATCTCCATGCCCACGGTGCCCTGGCCGGCGATCACGTCAGGGTCGTCGAAGGGGTGGACGAAGGTCAGCTTCTCTTTCTTTTCCAGGATCTGCGCGTGCGCGTAGGCGTCGGAAAAGCTCTCGCCGGCCAGCACGACTTCGCCGCCCAGGCGGCGCACCGCGTCGATCTTCACTTGCGGGCTGGTGGTGGGCATGACGATGACGGCGCGGCAGCCCAGCCGGCTGGCGGCCAGCGCCACACCCTGGGCGTGGTTGCCCGCCGAGGCCGCGATGACGCCGCGGTTGCGCGCGGCCGGACTCAGGTTGGCCATCTTGTTGTAAGCCCCGCGCAGCTTGAAGCTGAACACCGCCTGGGTATCTTCGCGCTTGAGCAGCACCGTGTTCGAGATCCGCTGCGACAGCAGCGGCGCCGTCTCCAGCGGCGATTCGACCGCTACGTCGTAAACCTTGGAGGTCAGGATGCGTTTCAGATAGTCAGTGGACATGGACAGCGGGCGGGGCAAGAAGTAGGAAGGTGGGGCAGATTATGCACCCGCGCGCGGCTACACTCGCCCCACTATGGAAGAAAGTCTGTTATCCGCTGTGCATTGGATGCTGGGGGTGCTGTCGCTGCCCTCGGTCGGCCTGTCCGCGATCTTCACGGTCTCGCTGGTGTCCGCGACCCTGCTGCCCTTGGGTTCGGAACCCGCCGTGTTCGGCTACATCAAGCTGGCGCCGGACATGTTCTGGCCGGCCATCCTGGTGGCGACCGCGGGCAATACCGTGGGCGGCGCCATCAGCTATGCCATGGGCCTGGGCGCCGAGCGCGCCGTGCAGCGCTGGAAGGAACACCACCCCCATCCCCATCCTGACGCGACCGAAGGCGGACGCATGCGCGGACGCTGGAACGAGCGGGCCCATGACTGGATCCACCGCATGGGGCCGCCGGCGCTGCTGCTGTCCTGGCTGCCCGCAGTGGGCGATCCGCTGTGCGCCGTGGCAGGGTGGCTGCGGCTGTCGTTCTGGCCTTGCGTGGTCTACATGGCCATCGGCAAATTCCTGCGCTATCTGGTCATGACGGCCGGACTGCTGTGGTTTTTCCCCGGGCAGATCTAGCGCCAGGATTGCACTTAATTGGGGACGCACCACCCCTCTCATTTCCGAGTTTCGAGCGCTTCCCTAGGGGTATTAGGGGCCAGACTCGGCCTATGGCATAAAATAATTTTTTAAGGGCCCCCTTCTTGCAGCCATGAACGCCCCACTCGCTAGCCACATCTTGAACGGGGCGATGCCGCCCGCAGCACCCGCGCGCTTGCGCGAAATCCCGTACAACTACACGTCGTTTTCCGACCGCGAGATTGTCGGCCGCTTGCTGGGCGACGACGCCTGGAGCCTGCTGAGCGACCTGCGCGGCGAACGCCGCACCGGCCGTTCCGCGCGCATGCTGTACGAGGTGCTGGGCGACATCTGGGTGGTGCGCCGCAACCCCTATCTGCAGGACGACCTGCTCGACAACCCCAAGCGCCGCAAGCAGCTCATCGAAGCCCTGCATCACCGCCTGGGCGAAATCGACCGTCGCCGCGAACCGGACGTGCCCGCCGAGGCCGGCCATGATCCGCACCGCGACGAGAAGGTCGTCGGACTGCTCGCGCGGGCGCGCTCCGCCATCGCCGCATTCGAGGGCGAATTCGACCAGACCGCCATGATGCGCAAGCAGGCGCAGAAGGTGCTGGGCCGCATCACCGCCCGCGACAACATCAAGTTCGACGGCCTGTCGCGCGTCTCGCACGTGACCGACGCCACCGACTGGCGCGTGGAATACCCCTTCGTGGTGCTGACGCCGGACTCGGAAGACGAGATCGCCGCGCTGGTCACAGCCTGTATTGAACTGGGGCTGACCATCATCCCGCGAGGCGGCGGCACCGGTTATACCGGAGGCGCCATTCCGCTGACCTGGAAGTCGGCGGTGATCAACACCGAAAAGTTCGACAAGCTGGGCAAGGTCGAGTCCTGTCTGCTGCCCGGGCTGACCGAGCCCGTGGCGGTCATCCATGCCGGCGCCGGCGTGGTGACCAAGCGCGTTTCCGAGGCCGCCGAGGCCGCGGGCTTCGTGTTCGCCGTCGACCCGACCTCGGCCGAGGCTTCCTGCGTGGGCGGCAACATCGCCATGAACGCAGGCGGCAAGAAGGCCGTGCTGTGGGGCACCGCGCTGGACAACCTGGCCTGGTGGCGCATGGTCGACCCGAACGGCAACTGGCTGGAAGTCAGCCGCCTCGACCACAACATGGGCAAGATCCATGACGTGGACGTGGCGCGCTTCGAGCTCAAGTGGTTCGACGGCCGCGGCAAGCCGGGCGAGCGCCTGCTGAAGACCGAAACCCTGGAAATCCAGGGCCGCGTGTTCCGCAAGGAAGGCCTGGGCAAGGACGTCACCGACAAGTTCCTGGCTGGCCTGCCCGGCATCCAGAAGGAAGGCTGCGACGGCCTGATCACGTCGGCGCGCTGGGTGCTGCACCGCATGCCGCGCTACACGCGCACCGTCTGTATGGAGTTCTTCGGCCAGGCGCGCGACGCGATCCCGTCGATCGTCGAGGTCAAGGGCTACCTGGACGGCGAAGGCCGCGCCCGCGGCGCCATCCTGGCAGGTCTTGAGCACCTGGACGAACGCTATCTGCGCGCGGTGGGCTACTCCACCAAGAGCAAGCGCGGCGTGCTGCCCAAGATGGTCCTGATCGGCGACATCGTCGGCGACGACGAAGACGCCGTGGCCGCGGCATCCAGCGAAGTCGTGCGCCTGGCCAACACGCGCCACGGCGAAGGCTTTGTGGCCGTCAGCCCCGAAGCGCGCAAGAAGTTCTGGCTGGACCGTTCGCGCACCGCCGCCATCGCGCGCCACACCAACGCCTTCAAGATCAACGAAGACGTGGTGATCCCGCTGCCGCGCATGGGCGAGTACACCGATCACATCGAACGCATCAACATCGAACTCTCGACCAGCAACAAGCTCAAGCTGCTGGGCGAGCTGGACGCCTATCTGTGCACGCCGTTGCCGGTCGGCAAGATCGACGACACGGACGTCGAGACGACCCGCGCCGAAATGCTGGCCGAGCGCACGCGCCAGGCGCTGGAACTGGTGGCCGCCGTCCGGCAGCGCTGGCAGTGGCTGCTGGACAACCTGGACCTGCCGCTCCTGCAGGCGCTGCCCGAGCTGCACGGCCTGGGCCTGGGTGAATTGCAACCCGCCTTGTCGGACCGCCTCGCGGCGCAGCCCGGCGCACGCGTCTTCGACGTGGTGCAGGACCGCACCATCCGCCTGTCCTGGAAGACGGAAGTGCTGGCGGGCCTGCAGCGCACGTTCTCGGGCGCAGCCTACAAGAAGATCATCGACGAGATGATCGCCATCCATGGCCGCGTGTTGAAGAGCCGCGTGTTCGTGGCGCTGCACATGCACGCCGGCGACGGCAACGTGCATACCAATATCCCGGTCAACTCGGACGACTACGGCATGCTGCAGGAGGCCCACCAGGCCGTCGAGCGCATCATGCAGATCGCCCGCGACCTGGACGGCGTGATCTCGGGCGAGCACGGCATCGGCCTGACCAAGTACGAATTCCTGACCGAGGCCGAACTGGCCCCGTTCCAGGACTACAAGCGCCGCGTCGATCCCAACGGCCACTTCAACGCCGGCAAGCTGATGCCGGGCGCGGACCTGCGCCACGCCTGGACGCCCAGCTTCAACCTGATGGGCCACGAGTCGCTGATCATGCAGCAAAGCGACATCGGCGCCATCTCCGAATCCATCAAGGACTGCCTGCGCTGCGGCAAGTGCAAGCCGGTATGCGCCACCCACGTGCCGCGCGCCAACCTGCTGTATTCGCCGCGCAACAAGATCCTGGCCACCTCGCTGCTGGTGGAAGCCTTCCTGTACGAAGAGCAGACCCGGCGCGGCGTCAGCCTCAAGCACTGGGAAGAGTTCGAGGACGTGGCCGACCATTGCACGGTCTGCCACAAGTGCTACAACCCCTGTCCGGTCGACATCGACTTCGGCGACGTGTCGATGAACATGCGCGCCGTGCTGCGCCGCATGGGCCGCAAGTCGTTCAATCCGGGCACGGCCAGCGCCATGTTCTTCCTGAACGCCAAGGATCCGGCGACCATCAACGCCACCCGCAAGGCGATGGTGGGCGTGGGCTACAAGGTCCAGCGCGCCGCGCATGACCTGCTGTCGGGCCTGGTGAAGAAGCAGACCGCCGCGCCTCCGGCCACGGTGGGCAAGCCGCCGCTGCGCGAGCAGGTGGTCCACTTCGTGAACAAGAAGATGCCCGGCGGGCTGCCCAAGCAGGCGGCGCGCAAGCTGCTGGACATCGAAGACGCGAACTACGTGCCCATCATCCGCGATCCCAAGGCCACCACGGCCGACACGGAAGCGGTGTTCTACTTCCCGGGCTGCGGCTCCGAACGCCTGTTCTCGCAGGTGGGCCTGGCCACGCAGGCCATGCTGTGGCACGCGGGCGTGCAGACCGTGCTGCCGCCGGGCTACCTGTGCTGCGGCTATCCCCAGCGCGGCAACGGCATGACGGACAAGGCCGAGCAGATCATCACCGACAACCGGGTGCTGTTCCACCGCGTTGCCAACACGCTGAACTACCTGGACATCAAGACGGTGGTGGTCAGCTGCGGCACTTGCTACGACCAGTTGGCGGGCTACGAGTTCGACAAGATCTTCCCGGGCTGCCGCCTGATCGACATCCACGAGTACCTGCTGGAAAAGGGCATCAAGCTGGAAGGGGCCAAGGGCGTGCGCTACATGTACCACGACCCCTGCCACACGCCCATGAAGCTGCAGGAACCCATGAAGACCGTGCGCGCCCTGGTTGGCGACGACGCCGTCAAGAGCGACCGCTGCTGCGGCGAATCGGGCACGCTGGCCGTGAGCCGTCCGGACATCTCCACGCAGGTGCGCTTCCGCAAGCAGGAAGAGCTGCTCAAGGGCGATGCCGCCTTGCGCAGCGACGGTTTCACTGGCGACGTGAAGGTGCTGACCTCCTGCCCGTCGTGCCTGCAGGGTCTGTCGCGCTATGAAGGCGACACCGGCATGGACGCGGACTACATCGTGGTCGAGATGGCGCGCCATATCCTGGGCGAAGGCTGGATGGAAGAGTACGTGCGCCGCGCCAACGCGGGCGGCATCGAGCGGGTGCTGGTCTAGGCCGGCAGTCCGCGCAACATACGCGCAAGAAAAAACCGCGGCCATTGCTGGCCGCGGTTTTTTTTCAGCTGTGGCAGTGAGCCGGAGGTTTACTCCAGCTTGATGCCGGCCTTCTTGATCACGTCCGCCCAGGCGCTGCGTTCCTGTTCGGCGTAGGCCTTGAACTGCTGCGAGGACATCGGCATCGGGATGACGCCCATGTCCAGGATCTTCTGCGATACGGCGGGCGACTTCAGCGTGGCTTCCAGGTCGGCGGCCAGCTTCTTGACGACGGGCTCCGGCAGGCCGGCCGGGCCGACCAGGCCTTGCCAGGCATAGGCGGTGAAGTTGGGCACGCCTTGTTCGGCCATGGTGGGCACGTCCGGCAGCGCGGCGACGCGTTCCGGAGTGGCCGCGGCCAACACGCGCAGCTTGCCGGCCTTGACGTTGGGCAAGCCCGAGGCCAGGTCGATGAACATCAGGTCCACCTGTCCGCCCAGCAGATCCTGCACGGCGGGCGCTGCGCCCTTGTAGGGCACGTGCAGCACGTTGGCGTTGGTACGCTGCTTGAAGAGTTCCAGCGCCAGGTGATGCGGCGAACCCGCGCCGGCGGACGCCGCCGACAGCTTGCCCGGCTCTTTCTTGGCGGCCTGGATCACGTCGTCCACGGTCTTGAACGGCGAATTGACGTTCACGGCCAGCAGCAGCGGGAACTTGGCGATGCCGCCGATGTAGGTGAACTTGGACGGATCGTAGGACAGCTTGGCGTACAGCGACGGGTTGAAGGCCAGCGTGCCCGAGTCGGCCGTGCCGACCATGTAGCCGTTGGCCTCGGCCTGGGCGATGGCGGTGGCGCCGATGATGGTGGCGGCGCCGGGGCGGTTTTCGACCACGATGGTCTGGCCCAGCGGCTTTTCCAGGCCGCTTGCCACCGTGCGCGCCACGACGTCGGTGCCGCCGCCGGCCGGGTAGGGCACGATCCAGCGGATCGGCTGGGTGGGCCAGGATTGGGCCGAGGCCGCGCCGGCGGCCAGGGACAGGGCGGCCAGCGCCAACAGGCGCTTCGCGTGCTTATGCATGGGGTGTCTCCAAGTGCGGAATTGAGTATGGGCCGCCGCCGCAGGGTATGCGGGGGGCCTGTTATGCGCCGTTATTATGCCTTGCGTCCCCGGCAATCGGCAGATGTTTTGTGCCCTGCTTTCAGCGGCTTATTGCGGATCGGGATAGCTGCGGGCGCCGAAGATCGCCGAGCCGATACGCACCTCGGTCGAGCCTTCCTCGATCGCCAGCTCGAAGTCTCCGCTCATGCCCATCGAGAGACGGTCCAGCGATACGCCTGGCAGGTTTTCCTGCCGCAGGCGGTCGCGCAACTCGCGCAGGGTGCGGAAGCAGGCGCGCACCTCGGCGGGATCCGGCGAATTCACGGCCAGCGTCATCAGGCCTTGCACGCGTAGCGTCGGGAAGTCGGCGGTGATGCGGCGCAGGAAGGCGGGCACGTCGGCGGAGTCCATGCCGTACTTGGTGGGCTCGGACGAAGTCTTGACCTGCACCAGCACGTCCAGCGTCCGGCCTTCGTTGGCCAGGCGGCGGTGCAGGGCTTCGGCCAGCTCCACCCGGTCCAGCGACTGGACTTCGGCCGCGTCGCGCGCCGCGTCGCGGGCCTTATTGGTCTGCAGATGGCCGATCAGCACCCATTGCAGGCCCAGGCCGTCCAGCGCCGCGGCTTTCTGGCGGATTTCCTGCGTCTTGTTTTCGCCGTAGCGGGTCAGCCCCAGCGCCATGCCCTCGCGGATGGCGTCCACGCCGAAGGTCTTGCTGACGGGCAGCAGCGTCACGCTGTCCGCGCTGCGGCCGGCGCGCGCGCAGGCGTCGGCGATGCGTTGCTGGATCTGGGCAAGGCGCCCGGCCATGGTGTCTACGGCGGTCATTCAGCTCTCTGGTAGGAACGGGATGTCCCATAGTGTAGGACTGCGCCCGATCGTTTCGCCACAGCGCCCGTGCGCGTCGTTGACCCTGTCTGATCGGCAGGCTTAGAATTTGAAGATATTTGTTTATATTTCAATGTTCTATGCCATCCGGCGCCGCCCCAGCGGGCGACACGGTATCCAACCTACACAGTCTCCCGCCATGTCCACCGCAGCGCCTGAATACGCTTTCGCCACGCCTTTCCTGAATCCCCCAGCTTCCCCCATCCGATCGCTCATGCCGTATGCCATGCGGCCGGGCACCATTTCGCTGGCGGGCGGCTATCCCGCGCAGGAACTGTTCGACGTGGAAGGCCTGTCGATCGCGTCGACCCAGGTCCTGGCCCGCCTGGGCGCCTGCCTGCAGTATTCCAACATCGACGGCCAGGCCAGCCTGCGCCACGAGCTGGCGCGTCTGTCGGCCGAGCGCGGCCTTATCTGCAACGCGGATACCGAGCTGGTCGTGACCGGCGGCTCGCAGCAGGCCCTGGCTTTGCTGACCCGCGTCATGCTGCAGCCCGGCGACCATGCCATCATCGAATCGCCCGCGTTTCCGAATTCCGTGCAGGCGCTGCGTTACACCGGCGCAACGGTGCATACGGTGCAGTCGGGTCCCGAAGGCATCGACGTGGACGCGCTGGACGAACTGGCCGGCCGCATCAAGCCCAAGATGGTCTGCGTGGTCGCATCGTTCTCCAACCCCTGCGGCGCGACCCTGACGCGCGAGCGCCGCCTGCGGCTGCTGGAACTGGCGGTCAAGCACCGCTTCCTGATCGTTGAAGACGATCCCTACAGCGAACTGCGCTTTGCCGGCGAAGCAGTGCCGCCCATCGCCGCGCTGGCCGAGGGCGAAGCGCGCCACTGGGCCGTGTACCTGGCCAGCATGTCCAAGACCATGGCGCCGGCGCTGCGCATCGGCTGGCTGGTGGCGCCGCCCGAAGTCCGCCGCCGCTGCGTCAGCGCCAAGGCAGCCGACGACATGGCCTCGTCCGCCTGGATCCAGGAAGTCGTGGCCCAATACCTGGCCAATGGCCGCTACGGCGAACACGTGCCGCGCATCCGCGCAGCCTACGGCCTGCGCTGTGACGCCATGGCGGAATCGCTGGCCCGCAAACTCAACGGCCGCGTCACCTTCAGCAAGCCCGAGGGCGGCATGTTCTTCTGGGCCCGCCTGACGGGCGAGATCGACGCCACGCGCCTCTTGCCCTACGCCATCGAGCACGAGGTCGTCTACGTGCCGGGCAAGGCGTTCTACGCGGATGCTGCGCAGGCCGACCTGCATGCCATGCGCATGTCGTTCGCCACCATGAATGAAAGCCAGATCGCCCAGGGCATGGTGCGGCTGGGCCGCGCGCTGGACGCGTGCGAGGCCAACGAACCAGTGTCGATCTCGCTGGCCGCCTGATGCCGGCTTGACGGCGCGCATGCGCCGCTGTGCGGCCTGTTGCTATGCTCTTCTGCCTGTCCGCCCCGGCGCTTGCGTGCCGGGGCGCGCATACCTAAATAAGCGCTGGTTATTTGGTTTGGGCGCTTCATGTCTATAAGCTTCTTGCCTCGGCGCGTTCCCGCGCCCGCAAAGCAGAACAGGAAACGAGGTCATGAACATTGCAAAAGGGTTGATCGGCGCAGCGTTGCTGGCGGCAGCGGCGCAGGGCGCGCAAGCGGCCACGCTGGACGTGGTGCGCCAGCGCGGCGCCGTGGCTTGCGGTACGACCACAGGCTTCGCGGGCTTCTCCGCGCCTGACGCGCAAGGCAAGTGGCAGGGGCTGGACGTCGACCTGTGCCGCGCGATTGCCGCAGCGGTCTTCGGCGACGCCAGCAAGATCAAGGTGGTGCCGCTGAATTCGCAGCAGCGCTTCACCGCCCTGCAATCCGGCGAGGTGGACGTGCTGACGCGCAACACCACGGTGACGCAGCAGCGCGATACGGCACTGGGCATCATCCACGCCGGCATCAACTTCTATGACGGCCAGGGCTTCCTGGTGCCGAAGTCCCTGGGCGTGAAGAGCGCCAAGGAGATCAACGGGGCCACCATCTGCCTGCAGACCGGCACGTCCAACGAAAACACGCTGGCCGACTGGGCCCGCGCCAACAACGTGAGCTACAAGCCGGTCGTGATCGAGACCTTCAACGAGGTGGTCAACGCCTTCGCCGCGGGCCGTTGCGACGTCTTCAGCACCGACGCCTCGGGCCTGGCCTCGATTCGCATTTCCAAGCTGCAGAACCCCGACGACTACGTGGTGCTGCCCGAGATCATCTCCAAGGAACCGCTCGGCCCCTTCGTGCGCCAGGGCGATGATGCCTGGCTGAACATCGTGCGCTGGTCGTTGTCGGCCATGATCGAAGCCGAGGAATACGGCGTGTCGTCCGCCAACGTGGACGAGCAGGCCAAGAGCGCCAACCCCAATATCAAGCGCATCCTGGGCGTCACGCCCGGCAGCGGCGCCAACCTGGGGCTGGACGAGAAATGGGCCTACAACATCGTCAAGCAGGTGGGCAATTACGGCGAAAGCTTCGAGCGCAACGTGGGCCAGGGCAGCCCGCTGAAGATCAAGCGCGGGCTGAATGCGCAATGGACGCAGGGCGGCCTGATGTACGCGTTGCCAATACGGTGATGACGGCGGGTTTCGCGCGTTGGGTACTCGATTGCCCGTGCGCGAAGCCCGATGGCTTTATCCGCGCCGGTACAACTCCGCGATCTTCACGAACGCGGCGCGCAATTCGCGCGTGCCGCCCTGGAAGATCATCGGCCGGCCGCGGTGCGTGAACACCACCAGCCGCTTGGAAAACAGCATCGGCACGAAGCGCGCGTAGCGCACGTCTTCCCAGGCGACTTCGCGGCGCGTGAACCAGGTCTGGCGCAGGCCGCGTTCATCGATGGTGGTGATGGATGTCTGCATGTGCCAGGAAACGAACAGCAGCCCCAGGAAGCACAGTCCCACCACGACGGCCAGCAAAGTGTCGAAGGGCTGCGAGGGCGCGCGGATGGCGGTGGTGACCACCTGCACGCCCAGCACTGCCAGGATGACCCAGGTCAGGATGCGGACCCAGTCGGGCCAGGCCTGGCCGGACAAGGGCAGGGGACCGATGGTCCGCAGCAGCGCCGCGTGCTCCTCGGCGGAGGGCGTGCTGGCCGGAGTATTCATGCGATCCGTCATGCCGCCCGTTTGGCGGCGATGGCGTTGCCGGCGCGGCTCGAGCCCTTGCGGTTCAGGTGGGCCGACATCCACTGGCCGATATCGACCACGGCGTCGAAATCCACGCCGGTGTCGATGTCCAGTCCGCGCAGCATGTACAGCACGTCTTCGGTGGCGACGTTGCCGGTGGCACCCTTGGCGTAGGGGCAGCCGCCCAGGCCGGCCACCGACGTGTGGAAAATCGAGATGCCGGTTTCCAGCGCCGCCAGGATGTTGGCCAACGCCTGCCCGTAGGTGTCATGGAAGTGGCCGGAGATGCGGGCCGGGTCGGCCACGCGCGTCACCGCGGTCATCACTTCGCGCACGCGCCTGGGCGTGCCCACGCCTATGGTGTCGGCCACGTCGATCTCGTCGACCTGCATTGCCAGGTAGCGCTGCGCCACGTCCACCACCGCTTCCACCGGTACTTCGCCCTGATAGGGACAGCCCAGCGCGCAGCTGATACTGCCGCGCACGCGGATGCCGGCGGCGCGCGCGGCCTGCACCACGGGCTCGAAGCGCGCGATCGATTCGGCGATGGAACAGTTGATGTTCTTCTGCGAGAAAGCTTCGCTGGCCGCGCCGAAGATCACGATTTCGTCGGCCCCGGCAGCCAGCGCACCCTCGAAGCCCTTCATGTTGGGCGTCAGCACGGAATAGATGGTGCCGGGACGGCGCTCGATGCGGGCCATGACTTCCGCGCCGTCGGCCATTTGCGGCACCCATTTGGGCGACACGAACGAGGCGGCCTCCACGTTGGGGAAGCCTGCGGCGGATAAGCGGTTGACCAGTTCCACCTTGATGTCGGTGGGCACGAATTCCTTTTCGTTCTGCAGGCCATCGCGGGGCGACACCTCGACGATCTTCACGCGGGAGGGCAAAGCCATGTCTATTCCTGTCTCGGGATGGGGTAGGCGGCGCGGCAGGGCGGCGCTATCTGCTCAATATTAGCGCCATAGCGCCGACCCTGTTTTGCAGGGAGGTCCAGGGGGAACAACCCTATTTCATGCGTTGGTAACGGCCGTCGTCCAGCTGGACGACGCGGCCTTGCAGTTCCAGTTGCACCAGTTGCGTCTGCAGGTCGGCGGTGTCCATTCCACTGCGGGCCTGGATCGCATCCAGGTGCAGCGGATCGTAGCCCAGCGCGTCCAGCACCGGGTGGTCAGGCAAGGCCTCCGCGGCGGCAGGCTGGGCGCGCACGGCCGGCGTGGGGTCGCCGCCCAATTCGTCGGTGATGTCGCGGGCGGTCTCCACGAGCTTGGCGCCCTGGCGGATCAGCGCATGGCAGCCGCGCGAAAGCGGTGAATGGATGGATCCGGGAATGGCGAAGACCTCGCGCCCGCCTTCAGCCGCCAGCCTGGCCGTGATCAGCGATCCGCTCTGGCGGGCGGCTTCCACTACCAGCACCCCGCGCGCCAGCCCGGCCACGATGCGGTTGCGCTTGGGGAAGTGCTGCGGCAGCGCGCCCGTGCCCAGTGGCAGTTCCGACACCAGTGCGCCGTGCGCCGCGATGCGGTGCGCCAGGTCGCGATGCTTGGCGGGGTAGATGCGGTCTATGCCGGTGCCCATGACGGCCACGGTGCCGGCGCCATCGGGGCCGGCGTCCAGCGCGCCTTCATGGGCGGCGCCGTCGATGCCCAGCGCCAGCCCGCTGATGACGCGCCAGCCATGCCCAGCCAAATGCCGCGCAAAGGCGCGGGCGTTCTCCTGGCCGCCGGGCGTGGCGTTGCGCGCGCCCACCACGGCCAGCGACGGTCCCTGCAGGAAAGCGGGGTCGCCTGCGACATAGAGCAGGATGGGCGGGTCGGCGATGGTCAGCAGGCTTTGCGGATAAGTCGGATCGGCCAGCGTCAGGATGTGCCGGCCGGGCGCGGCTACCCATTCCAGCGCGCCTTCGACCTGCGCTGCCATTTCTGGCGGCATCGGGGCGGCCAGTTGCCGCGCCAGCGCCTCGGGCAGATGGCGCGACAAGGCGGTGGCGCGCTGGGCGTAGATCTGTTCCGGCAGGCCGAGCGCGCCGAGCAGGGTGCAGGCGGTGGCGGAGCCTATGTTCGGTTCCAGGGACAGGCGCAGCCAGGCGGCCAGTTCGGAAGGGGATTGCGTAAGCGGCATCGTGCGGGCGCGTAAGGGCGTCGGTGGTGCGAGAGTGTCGCATGCGGGGCGCTGGACCGCGGGCCCGAGGCGGATTGATTTGCGGCGCGGAGCGGCCAGGAAACGCCGCGGACATGGCAATCCGGCCAATCCCGGGATTAGCCGAAAACTATTAGAAATCAAGAGTCTAATGAATTAAACTCTTATGTAAACCTGACTACTGGCATTTCCCCCGCAATGGCTTTACTTCCTATTCTTCGCTACCCGGACCCGCGCCTGCACAAAAAGGCCAAGCCGGTCGCCGAGGTCGACGACCGCATCCGCCAACTGGTGCGCGACATGGCCGAAACCATGTACGACGCGCCGGGCGTAGGCTTGGCCGCGACCCAGGTCGACGTGCATGAGCGCGTCGTCGTGATCGACGTGTCCGAGGAAAGCAACCAGCTGCTGGTGCTGATCAATCCCGAGATCACCTGGCGCAGCGACGACTACAAGATCTACGAAGAGGGTTGCCTGTCCGTGCCCGGCGTCTATGACGACGTCGAGCGGGCCTCCCGCATCCGTTGCAAGGCGCTGGATATCGACGGCAAGCCCTTCGAGTTCGAGGCCGACGGCCTGCTGGCCGTGTGCGTGCAGCACGAGCTTGACCATCTGGAAGGCAAGGTGTTCGTGGAATACCTGTCCAGCCTGAAGCAGAACCGCATCAAGACCAGGCTCAAGAAGGCCGAGCGCGAAGCGTTGCGAGCGTAAGGGGCTCACCCCCTACCCGCTGCGCGGGCCCCCTCAGGCGGGCCGCCGTCCAGGGGGCGGCGCAGGCGAACCGGCAAAGCCGGATCCGCGGCGCCCCGGATCGGCCAGGCCTCCTGGCTGCGGGCAACGCGATTCTTTGAACGTCCGTTCCATTTCATTCTTCTTTTCTCGTCCCATGCGCCTAGTCTTTGCCGGCACGCCGGAATTCGCCCGTATCGCCTTTGACGCCCTGCGCGCCGCAGGCCACGAGATCCCGCTGGTCATGACCCAGCCCGACCGCCCGGCCGGGCGCGGGCTGAAGCTGACGCCCAGCCCCGTGAAGCAGGCGGCACTGGACGCCGGCATCGATGTCGCCCAGCCGCGCAGCCTGCGCCTGGACGGCCGCTATCCCGAAGAGGCCGGCGAGGCTCGGGCCCTGCTTGAGCGTGTGGCGCCCGACGTGATGGTGGTGGCGGCCTATGGCCTGATCCTGCCGCAGTGGGTGCTGGACCTGCCGCGCCTGGGCTGCCTGAACATCCATGCCAGCCTGCTGCCGCGCTGGCGCGGCGCCGCGCCCATCCAGCGCGCCATCGAAGCCGGCGACGCGCAGACTGGCGTGACCATCATGCAAATGGATCAGGGCCTGGATACGGGTGACATGCTGCTGGAACGCATCGTGCCCATCGGCGGCGACACCACGGCGGCCGAACTGCACGATGCGTTGGCGCTGGCGGGCGGGGAGGCGATCGTTGCGGCGTTGGACGCGCTGGCTCAAGGCGGACTGACGCCGCGCAAGCAGCCCGAGGCCGGCGTGACCTACGCCGCCAAGCTCGACAAGGCCGAAGGCGCGCTGGATTGCACGCAGCCAGCCGAACTGCTGGCGCGCCGCGTGCGCGCCTTCAATCCCGTGCCGGGCGCCAGCATCCGCCTGCCCGGCCTGGCAGATCCGGTGAAGGTGTGGCGCGCGCAGGCGCTGGATCAGGCCACGACGGCTGCGCCCGGCAGCGTGCTGCGCGCCGATGCCACGGGCATCGACATCGCCACCGGCAACGGCGTGCTGCGTCTGTTGGAACTGCAGAAAGCGGGCGGCAAGCGCCAGCCCGTGGACGTGTTCGCGCGCGGCTGGCAGCCGGCCTGAACCCGCCGGGGCCAGGCAGGCCCCGGGATCTTTCTTCAATACAAGGTGCTGGCCACGCGGGCAGGCAATTCGCGGTCGTAGGTGACGCCGTCGAAGGTGCCCGCCGTCAGGTCCGACAGGATGCGGCCCACGCTGGGCAGCGCGGTGCGCGGCACCTGTGTCGCCAGATCCCATAGCTTGGAGCGCAGCAAGGCGCGCGAACACTGGAAGTACACGGTGTGCACGTCCACGACCAGCACCGAGCGCGGCAGCTTGCCGTCCATCTCGAAGCGCGCCAGCAGCGCCGGGTCCACGCTGATGCGCGCCGCGCCGTTGACCCGCAGGGTCTCGCCCACGCCCGGCACCAGAAACAGCAGCGCGACCCGAGGATCGGCCAGGATGTTGCGCAGGCTGTCGATGCGGTTGTTGCCGCGGCGGTCCGGCAGCAGCAGCGTCTTGTCGTCCTCTACCACCACGAAGCCGGCGGGATCGCCGCGCGGCGAAGCGTCCAGGCCATCGGGGCCCGCAGTGGCCAGCACCGCGAAAGGCGCCGCTTCGATGAAGGCGCGGTAGTGCGGATGCACATGATCCACCTCCTTCTTGATGGAGGCTTCGCCGGACGCGCCATACAGCGCCTGCAGGGCGTTTGCGTCGGTGACCAGATGGGCGGGATCGATATGCATGGCTGCGGGTTCCAGGTTCAGGCCAGCGCGGCTGGCAGGTCGGCAACGGTCAGGAACAGCTCGTCGGGGCCGCGTTCGCGCAGGGCCTCGACATGGTTATAACCCCAGGCGACGGAACCGATACGCACGCCGGCCTTGCGGGCGGCGTCGATGTCGCGCATTTCGTCGCCCACCAGCAGGAAGCGCTCGGGGGCGGTGCCATGCTGCTTGAGCAGGCGGTCGATCTTGGCGGACTTGCCGAACAGGTCGGTGCCGCATTCGTAGTCGTCGAACAGGGCGGCGGTTTCAGCGCCCAGCACGCGCTGCACGTTCTCGATGGAGTTGGAGCTGACCACCGCCAGCCGCAGCCCGCCCGCCTTCAGGCGCGCCAGCGCGTCGGGAATGCCGTCGAACAGGTGCACGCTGGGGTCGATTTCCTGCATCAGCGTGCGCACGTGGGCCATGATGGCGGGCAGCTTCCACAGCGGGATGCCCAGAAACTTGAGGATCTCGGCGGCATCGCGATGGCGCAGCTGGTCGCGTTCGGAGGCGTCGATCTTGCGGAAGCCATATTTGTCGGCCACCGTATTCAGGATGGAGTTGAACCATGGCATGGTGTCCGCCAGGGTTCCATCAAAATCAAAAGCGGCGATGTCGTATTTCAAGTCGCGGGTCTCTGAGCCTGTTGATGCTGAAAATAGTCTTGTGCCGGCCCTAGGCGCCATTCGGATGCAGCAGATAGTGCACGACGGGAGCCAGGCCCTCGAGCGGCGGCGCGCCGGCCACGACGCGGGCGGCGCTGGTCCAGGGATAGTCCAGACCCAGCAGCCAGCCGAACACGGCTTCGGTGTCGTGCGCGGGCAGCGTCACCATGGTTTCGATGGTGATGACGAGGTTGCTCGCGCGATAGGGCTCGGGCTGGAATTCCCAGTCATAGCGGCCACAGCCCACACGGACGTTGCCCGTGGCCTTTTCCGTCATGCCCACGATCCAGTCGCACTGGTAGGCGGGCAGGCGCGCCCCGGCTTCGGGTCGCGCCAGATAGAACGTGTAGACGTTGTCGTAGGTCTGGCCGAACTTGCGCACCAGCGTATCGGTGATGGCGGCCAGGCCGTGCGACTCGGGCGGGAAGGCGATGGCCTGCGTGCGCAAGGCCATCTTCAGCACGGCGTCCGGCGCGAACGCGCGCGCCATGTAGTGCGGGCGGTTCTCGTCCTTGGCATGAAAGTAGTCGCGCAGGACGGACTCGGTGCTGGCGGGAGTCAACGCATGGGTGGGCATTGCGGGGCTTCCGTTGTGGTCGGGTGGATGGATGGCCTCAGGCCTTGATCTGTTCGAACCACTTCGAGACATTGGGCGGTTCGTACATGGCGTAGCGGTCCAGCAGCAAAGCAGGGTCCTCTTCCACCACCAGCATGTCGCGATGCTGGGGGCGGATGAATTCTTCCTCGACCGCATGGTCCACGAACTGGACCAGCGCGTCGTAGTAGCCGGCAATGTTCAACAGGCCGCAGGGCTTCTGGTGCATGTTCAGCTGCGCCCAGGTCCAGACCTCGAAGAACTCTTCCAGCGTGCCCGCGCCGCCGGGCAGCGCGATGAAGCCGTCGGCCTTCTCCATCATCATGGCCTTGCGCTCGTGCATGTTCTGCACCAGGTGCAGCTCGGTCAGGCCGCGGTGCGCCTGCTCCTTCTTCATCAGCAGTTCGGGGATCACGCCGATCACGCGGCCGCCGGCGGCCAGCACCTCATTGGCGACCACGCCCATGATGCCCACGACCGAGCCGCCATACACCAGCCCCAGATCGCGCCGCACCAGTTCGCGGGCCAGCACGCGGGCCTGCTCGATGTAATCCGGCCGGGCGCCCGGGTTCGAGCCGCAATACACGCAAATGTTCTTCAAAGTCATAGATCTTCGGGTGATGCCCATCCCGTTACAGATTGCGTCACGGGTTTTCGGGAAGCCCATAGTTTACGCAAGGATCGAAAACCGTTTTCGCCGGGCAATTTGGGGGGGCGCAGGCAATGTTTGGACACAGCATGTTCCGCCACGATCGGTAGACTGGGTTGTACGGAGAGACTGGAAGCCCAGTGTCGCAGTGCTTTCACTTAACCAAGAGGAGCCACGATATGGAACAAGCAACCCGTACCCAAACGCAGGCGAGCCGCCCGTTCGACATGGACGTGAAGGCCATACGCGCCAAGGCGCGCCAGGACATCGAGTCCGGCGCCGTGACCGACACCTATCGCGCCGACCGCCAGACCGTGCTGAAGCTGCTGAATGAAGCGCTGGCCACCGAGATCGTCTGTGTGCTGCGCTACAAGCGCCACTACTTCATGGCCCGCGGGCTGAACGCCGAGCCCGTGGCCGCCGAATTCGCCGAACACGCCACGCAGGAACAGGACCATGCCGACCGGCTCTCGGAACGCATCGTGCAGCTGGGCGGCGAGCCCAACCTGTCGCCCAAGGGGCTGTTGGAGCGCAGCCATTCCGAGTACGTCGAAGGCACGTCGCTGGAGGACATGATCAAGGAGAACCTGATCGCCGAGCGCATCGCCATCGACAGCTACCGCCAGATGATCGAGTACATCGGCGAACAGGACACCACCACGCGCCGCCTGCTGGAAGAGATCCTCGCGGTGGAGGAAGAGCACGCCGACGACATGTCGGACTTCCTGGCCAAGCGCTAGCGGACGCGGCGCGCCGCCCGGGCGTCATGGCGGCGCGCGGCCGCGTCCAGCGCCGCATGATGGTTCTCGGCCCAGCGGTCCAGCGCGATCAGGGCCACGTTCAGGGATTGGCCCAGTTCGCTCAGCCGGTAGTTCACGTGCGGCGGCACGGTGCCCAGGTCCTCGCGCAGCACCAGGCCGTGACGCTCCAGTTCCTTGAGCGTCTGGGTCATGACCTTCTGTGAAATCCCGTCCAGCCTGCGCAGCAGCTCGTTGTTGCGCATGGGGCCATGTTCCAGCGCAGGCAGGATCAGCGGCACCCATTTGCCGGCAATCAGTTCCAGCGCTCGGCGCGACGGGCAGGCAGCGTCGAACACGTCGCCCGAGGGCACGGAGGCGGATGGCTTTTTCATAGTTACCAAAAGGTGCGTACTTGTCTTGTGGTAACTATAGTCTCTAAGCTAGCCGTTCCCTGGTTCTGGCAGGAGGCCGCAATGGCCTGGTTGATTCTGGTCGCCGCGAGCGCGGTGGAAATCGTGATGGCCCTGGCCTTGAAGTATGCGGATGGCTGGACGCGATTCTGGCCCAGCGTGATCGGCATTGCGGCCGCCCTGGGCAGCGTGTTCCTGCTGACGCTGGCCATGAAGCAGCTGCCTGCTGGCACGGCCTACGCCATCTGGACCGGTATCGGGTCCGTGGGCATTACCGTGCTGGGAATCATGCTGTTCGGGGATTCGCCGTCTGCCGCGCGCCTGCTGTGCATTGCGATGATCGTGGGCGGCGTGGCTGGGCTCAAGCTGCTGGAAGCCTGAGCTGCGCGCGGCGGGCGCCGCGCGCGGGAGCGGATTCAGATCGCGTCGGCCCAGAGGTCGTATTCGTCGGAATCGGTGACGCGGGCGCGCACCAGATCGCCCGCCTTCAGGGGCTTGTCCGAGCTGACGTAGACGCAGCCGTCGATTTCAGGCGCATCGGCGCTGCTGCGGCCCACGGCGCCGTCTTCGTCCACTTCGTCGATCAGCACGTCGATCTCGCGGCCGACCTTCCTGGCCAGGCGGGCGGCGGAGATCGATTGCTGCAGCTCCATGAAGCGTTCCCAGCGTTCCTGCTTGACCTCGTCCGGCACCGGATTGTCCAGCAGGTTCGCGGGCGCGCCTTCCACCGGCGAATACTGGAAACAGCCCACGCGGTCCAGCTGCGCTTCCTGCATCCAGTCCAGCAGGTACTGGAAGTCTTCCTCGGTTTCTCCGGGGAAGCCGACGATGAAGGTCGAACGGATTGTCAGGTCCGGACAGATCTCGCGCCAGCGCTTGATGCGGGCCAGGGTCTTGTCCTCGAAGGCCGGGCGCTTCATGGCCTTCAGGATGCGCGGGCTGGCGTGCTGGAACGGGATGTCCAGGTAGGGCAGGATCTTGCCCTCGGCCATCAGCGGGATCACTTCGTCCACGTGCGGGTACGGATACACGTAGTGCAGGCGCGTCCACACGCCCATCTCGGACAAGGCCGTACAGAGCTCGGTCATGCGGGTCTTCACCGGACGGCCGTTCCAGAAGCCGCTGCGGTACTTCACGTCCACGCCATAGGCGCTGGTGTCCTGCGAGATCACCAGCAATTCCTTCACGCCCGCCTTGACCAGGCGCTCGGCCTCGCTGAGCACGTCGCCCACCGGCCGGCTGACCAGGTCGCCGCGCATCGACGGGATGATGCAGAAGCTGCAGCGGTGATTACAGCCTTCCGAAATCTTCAGATAGGCGTAGTGCCGCGGCGTGAGCTTGATGCCTTGCGGCGGCACCAGGTCCAGGTAGGGGTTGTGGTCCTTCTTGGGCGGCGCTGCCTCGTGCACCGCGCGCACCACCTCTTCGTATTGCTGCGGGCCGGTCACGGCCAGCACGCTGGGGTGCACGTCGCGGATCACCGATTCCTCGACGCCCATGCAGCCGGTCACGATGACCTTGCCGTTCTCGGCCAGGGCTTCGCCAATGGCCTCCAGCGATTCCGCCTTGGCGCTGTCGATGAAGCCGCAGGTATTGACGACGACCACGTCGGCATCGTTGTACTCGGGCGTGACTACGTACCCTTCGGTGCGCAGTTGGGTCAGGATGCGCTCGGAGTCGACCAGGGCCTTGGGACAGCCCAGGGAAACGAATCCCACGCGCGGGGTCCGGCCGTCGGCGTTGGCGGCGGCGATGGTGTCGGCCAGGGCGGAGGTGGCGGACGCGTTCGCGTCAGCGTCGTTGGCCTTGCCGGGGCCCTTGCCAGGCCGGGAGGTTTCGAGGATTTCCAATGTCGTTCACCAAAAAATCGCGCGGCAAGCGTGTCGCGCGGCGGATGTGTTGTTCGTGTCGGGCGAGGCCGGGGCGGCTGGCCTCAGGATTCAGCGTGTTCGTTGGCGGGCCACGGGGGCAGCTCTCGCAGGGTCTCGGGATGCATCATTGCTACCTGCAGCAGGGTCTTCGCCGCGCCCGAGGGGGTGCGCCGTCCTTGCTCCCAATCTTGCAGAGTGCGTACGCTCACGCCCAGCAGTTCAGCGAAATCCGTTTGCGGCAGGCCCACGCGGCTGCGTGCTTCGCTGATATGCGACGCCTGCCACGGTACGCTGCGCGCCGTCGGGGCAGCATTCTTCATGGCTCTTCAAAAGTCGGGCGCCTGTATGGCGTCCCAGGGTTCAGGCCATCGCGCCAGGATGGGCGGCGAAGGCGAATTTTTAATTATACGGCATTGCCGTAGGTCAAGCGCGGGGCGCTCCAATAGCGCGATGTGCCTGCTGTCAGGAATCATCCCCGCGCGTAGTGCGGTCGCGAGGCGGATCGATGCATCCACGTTGTTGGGTGCTGCCCAACGTGTATCCGCGCGGGATTTGGAATCGAGGTTGCATCAAGGCGCGCTGCGCCGATACAGCGCCAGCGTCCCCGCCAGCCCGATCAGCAGTCCCCCGCAGACGCGGTTCAGCCAGCGCAGGCCGGCGCCCTGGAAGGCGCGCACCATCTGCGCGCCCAGCGCGGCGTAGGCCAGCATCACGGCGACGTTCATCAGCGCCATGACCCCGGCCAGTACGGCGTACTGCGCCAGTAGAGGGGCGGCGGGATTGATGAACTGGGGCAGGAAGGCGGACATGAACAGCAGCGCCTTGGGGTTGGTCAGCGCCACCGCGAAGCTGCGCAGGCCCAGCGCCAGGCCGGCCGGACGCCGGGCGTCCGCCTGGGCGGCGGGCATGACCAGCGCCGCGTCCGAGCGCAGCATCTTCCAGCCCAGGTACGCCAGATAGGCCGCGCCCACCCCTTTGATGAGCTGGAAGGCGATTTCGGACGCCGCCAGCACCACGCCCAGGCCCGACGCCACCGCGCCGATCAGGACCAGGTCGGCCAGCACCGCGCCGGCCATGCCCCAGCAGGCAGCGCGCACGCCGTGGCGCGAACCGTTGCTCATGGCGAGCAGGACGGTGGGGCCCGGCGTGATGATGGTGACGGCCGAGGCCAGGATGAAGAGCAGCAGGGTGGCGAGGGTCATGAGGGGCTCCGTGGCTGGGGCCAGTGTGCCGCGACGGCCGCCATTCGTCCAGGTCCGGCTACCATAGCGGTCTTATCTCCTGAATTTGCATCATGTCCACGCGTTCCGACTCCCCCAATTTGGCCCCTCCGCTGTCCTCCGTCCTGCTTTCCAGCGCGGAGGTGGTCGAGAGCGTGCTGGACGGCCGCTCCCTGACGGACGCGCTGGCCGACGTGGAATCGTCCCTGCGGCCCGCCACGCAGGCCGTGTCGTTCCATGCCATGCGTTACCTGGGCTGGGCCGACGCCGTGGGTCGCGAGATGGTGCAGCGCTATCCCAGCGTGTTGTTCGAATCTTTGTTGCTGGTGTCGCTGACCCTGCTGAAGGAAGAAGGCGATGCCGCCGCCGCCCTGCCGGGCATGCCGGTCTACGCGGCGCACACGGTGGTGGACCAGGCCGTGACGGCGGCCTCCCGCAGCCGCGCCCTGGCTTCCTATAAGGGCATGCTCAACGCCTGCCTGCGTCGTTTCCTGCGCGAGCGCGCGGCGCTCGAGGCTGCCGTGGCGGACAGCCCCGAGGCCCAATGGAACCACCCCGGCTGGTGGGTCAAGCAGCTGAGCGTGGCCTATCCGCGGGAATGGCGCGAGATCCTGGCTGCGGCCAATGTGCCCGCGCCGCTGACTCTGCGGGTCAATCGCCGCCGCGCCAGCCGCGAGCAGGTGTTGGCCGCCTTCCAGGCCGCCGGCCTGGCGGCCGAACCTGTGGGCCAGTCCGGCCTGGTACTGGCCACGCCCAAGCCGGTCACGCAACTGCCCGGCTTTGCCGAGGGCTGGTGGTCGGTGCAGGACGCCGGCGCGCAACTGGCGGCCGAACTGCTGGCGCCTGCCGACGGCATGCGGGTGCTGGACGCCTGCTCGGCCCCTGGCGGCAAGACCGCCCACCTGCTGGAGCTGGCCGATATCGATCTGCTGGCGCTGGATGCCGACGCCGACCGGCTGGCCCGTGTCGGCCAGAACCTGGACCGGCTGGGTCTGGCAAGCGATCGTGTCCAGTTGAAAGCGGCGGATGCGGCCGACCTGGACGCCTGGTGGGACGGCAAGCCGTTCGACGCCGTGCTGGCCGACGTCCCCTGCACGGCCTCGGGCATCGTGCGCCGCCATCCCGACATCCGCTGGCTGCGGCGCGAGAACGACGTGCGTCGCACGGCCACCCTGCAGGCCAGCATCCTGGACGCGCTCTGGCGCACCGTGGCGCCCGGCGGGCGGCTGCTTTACGTGACCTGCTCGATCTTCCCGATCGAGGGTACGCGCCAGGCGCTGGAGTTCATGCAGCGCCATCCGGAGGCGCAGCGCCTGGACGCGCCCGGCCAATTGCTGCCAGTTGCGGTCGATGCAACACCTGCGGCGCAGCGCGACGGGTTTTTCTACGCCTTGTTTGCCAAGCAGTCCTGAATCGCCAAGAATAGGGGGCATGACGTAGTTCCGGTGCCGTATGTCCATTATTCCGCGCTTATTTCTCGGGTTGTTGCTCGCATCTGCCTTGCTTTCCTTCGTGCCGGGCGGGCAGGCGCATGGGGCGGAACCCAAGGTCACCGAAGTTCGCCCGGCGGTTCGAGACGGCCAGCTCCAGATCGACGCGGACATCGAGTTCGAACTGAACTCGCAGCTGCGCGAAGCCGCCCAGCGCGGAGTGCCGCTGTATCTCACCGCCGACCTCACCGTCACGCGCGAACGCTGGTGGTGGTTCGACAAGTCCCTGGTCGACACGTCCCGCACCTGGCGCATCATCTACAACGCCCTGACCCGGCAATGGCGGGTGGGCGTGGGCGAACTTACCTTTCCAGTCGCCTCGCTGGATGACGCCATGGGGGTCATCCGGCATATCCGCAACTGGCCGGTGGCGGACGCCGCCGACTTCGATGCGGGCGTGCTGTACGGCGGCCAGTTGCGCCTGCGCCTGGATACGTCGCTGCTGCCGCGGCCCTTCCAGGTCAACGCCCTGAACAGCAGCTCCTGGGTACAGTCGACGCCGTGGATGGACTTCACGTTCGTGCTCAGCGACAAGGAGAAAGACCCGTCATGAGGCTTGTGCTTCGGCTGGCCCTGATGGTTGGCGCCGCAAGCGGCCTGGCATTGCTGGGGCTGTTGGCGTGGTCCACCGGCAATGCCTCGCGCTTTGCGCGCTACTACGACACGCTGCTGGTGCTGAATGGCATTTTTGCGCTGGCGCTCTTCATCTGGGTGGTGGCGCTGACCGTGAGGCTGGCGCGGCAGATCCGTCGACGCCAGTTCGGCGCGCGGCTGACGGCCCGTTTTTCCCTGGCGTTTGCGCTGATCGGCGTGGTGCCCGGCGCCCTGATCTACACCGTGTCGGTGCAGTTCATGTCACGCTCGATCGAATCCTGGTTCAACGTGCGCGTGGACACGGCGCTGGAGGCGGGCCTGAACCTGGGCCGCGCCGCGCTGGATTCGCTGCTGGCCGACCTGGACGCGCGTGCGCGCTCCATGGCCATGGAACTGAACCGCAGTTCCGACAGCGGCGTGACGCTCGCCTTGACGCGGCTGCGCGAGGCCAACGGCGTGCAGGAAGCCATGGTTTTTACCGGCAGCGGGCGCATGATCGCGTTCTCCACCAGCCAGTACGGGCAATTGCTGCCCGCGATGCCGCCGTCCACCGTCATGAACCAGCTGCGGCTGGCGCGCGGCTACTCCGCCGCCGAGGCCGATGACCCGGTGACCCCCGGCGCTGAAGGCGGGCTGCACCTGCGGGTGGTGATTCCGCTGACCGGCCCCGACCGCTACGACAACCTGTTGGGACCGGCATCCGAACCGCGTTGGCTGCAGCTGCTGCAGCCGGTACCCGAGCAGATCGCCCACAACGCCAATCTGGTGCAGCAGGGTTTTCGCGACTACCAGGAGCTGGCGCTGTCGCGGCTGGGCTTGCGCAAGCTGTACGGCATCACCCTGACCCTGGCCTTGCTGCTGGCGGCCTTCGGCGCCATCGCGGTGGCGCTCTCATTGTCCAAGCGGCTGGTGCGCCCGCTGCTCAGCCTGGCGGGCGGCACGCAGGCCGTGGGCGTGGGCGACTACCGGCCCTTGCCCGAGCCGCCCGAGCGCGACGAAGTCGGCCAGCTCACGCGTTCGTTCAACGCCATGACACGCCAGCTCGACGAGGCCCGCCGCATGGTCGAGAGCAACCGGCAGCAGCTGGAACGCTCCAATGTCTATCTGGAAAGCGTGCTGTCGAACCTGTCCTCCGGGGTGCTGGTGTTCGACGAATCGTTCCGCGTCACCACCGTCAACCAGGGCGCCCAGACCATCCTGGGCGCGGACCTGCGCTCGGTGATCGGACGGCCGCTGGAAATCGTGGCCGGCATGCTGGAGTTCGCCAACATCGTGCGGCAGGCTTTTTCCGCCCACGCCGCGGTGGGGTCCGAGCGCCAGCACTGGCAGCAGCAATTCGAGATCGCCCCGGGCCAGGACGACGCGCCCGCTGGCTCGCAGCCCCTGACCCTGCTGGCGCGCGGCACGCATCTGCGCGTGGACGGGCGCGGCAACGGCTATCTGGTGGTGTTTGACGACATCACCGAAGTGATCTCGGCCAACCGGACCGTGGCCTGGGGCGAAGTCGCCCGCAGGCTGGCGCACGAGATCAAGAACCCGCTTACGCCGATCCAGCTATCGGCCGAGCGCCTGGCGATGAAGCTGGAGGGCAAGCTGCCTCCCGCCGAGGCCCAGATCGTGGCACGGTCTACCAATACCATCGTCAACCAGGTGGCATCGCTCAAGCAGATGGTGGACGACTTCCGCGAATATGCCCGCACGCCGCCGGCCGTGATGCAACGCATCGACTTCAACGCCCTGGTGGCGGACGTGCTGTCGCTGTACGGCTGGGAGCCCGAAGGCGGTTCGTCGCGCCTGGCCGAAAAGGCCCTGAATCTGGACGTGACGCTGGCGCCGGACCTGCCGCCCATCGAGGGCGATCCCACCCAGTTGCGGCAGGTGATCCATAACCTGATGTCCAATGCCCGCGACGCGATCGCCGAGCAGGGCGGGCAAGGGCGGGTCAGCGTGACCACGCAGCTCATGCGCAGCGAGCAGCCCGACCGGGCGGCCCATCAGGCGCTCAGGTTCACGGTCGCCGACACGGGCCCGGGCTTTCCTCCCCAGGTCATGCAGCGCGCGTTCGAGCCCTACGTCACCACCAAGTCCCACGGGACTGGGTTAGGATTGGCAATCGTACGCAAGATCGTGGAAGAACACGGCGGGCGTATAGACCTTGCGAACCGCAAGGAAGGGGGCGCGCGGATCTCCATATTGTTGACCCGGCTGGCTTCCGAGGCCGATACTATGGACGCGACCGCGCAAGAAAAGGATAATGCGGCTACGCAATAGGTGGATGCTTTATGGCCAGAATTCTGGTGGTTGACGACGAAGTCGGTATACGCGAGCTTTTGTCGGAAATCCTATACGACGAAGGACACACGGTCGAGCTGGCTGAAAACGCGGCGCAAGCGCGCGCCGCACGCTTGCGCATGCGTCCTGACCTGGTGTTGCTGGACATCTGGATGCCGGACACGGACGGCGTCAGCCTGCTCAAGGAATGGGGCTCGCAAGGCCTGCTGGACATGCCCGTGATCATGATGAGCGGCCATGCCACCATCGACACGGCAGTCGAAGCCACGCGCATCGGCGCCATGGACTTCCTTGAAAAGCCGATCACGCTGCAACGCCTCCTGAAGACGGTCGCCGCCGGCCTGGCGCGCGGCCGCGCGCCGCATCCGGCGCCTGCCGCCGCGCATTCGGCCGTGGCCAGCCCCGCGGTGGCGCTGGAAGACGAACTCGATCCCCCGGTCCAGGCCGCCGCGCCGTCCAACGAAGTCCCCGTCACGTCCAACGGCCAACTGGGCAGCATTTCGCTGGACCAACCGCTGCGCGAGGCGCGCGACGAATTCGAGCGCATCTATTTTGAATACCACCTGGTCCGCGAAAGCCACAGCATGACCCGCGTGTCGGAACGCACGGGGCTGGAACGCACCCACCTGTATCGCAAGCTCAAGCAATTGGGCATCGAGTCCGCCCGCAAGCGGAGCTCATGAAGATCCTGATCATGGGCGCTGGTCGCGTAGGCACCAGCGTGGCCGAGAACCTGGTGTCCGAAGAGAACGACATCACGGTGATCGATTCGGATCCTGTCCAGCTCCAATACCTGCAAGAACACTTCGACCTGCGCGTCGTCCATGGCGACGGCTCGCAGGTTTCGGTGCTGGAGGCCGCTGGCGCCGCCGACACCGACCTGCTGATCGCCTGTGCGGCCTCGGATTCGGCCAATATGGTGGCCTGCAAGATCGCGCGCCAGCTGTTCAACATTCCCCGCCGCATTGCCCGCATCCGTTCGGTGGAGTTCGCCGAACACCCGGAACTCATGAGCGAAGAGGGCTTCTGCATCGACGCCCTGATCAGCCCCGAGCGCAGCGTCACCACCTATCTGCACAGCCTGATCGAATTTCCCGAGGCCCTGCAGGTGGTGGAGTTCGCCGAAGGCCGGGTCAGCGTCGTGACCGTGCGGGTCGGGGCGGGCAGCCCGATGGCCCATTCGCCGGTCGACAAGCTGCGCGACGTCTGGCCCGACGTGAAGGCGCGCGTGATCGACGTGCTGCGCGGCGGCCGGCCGCTGCGGGCCGGCAGCGGTACCGTCGTCGCCCCGGGCGACGAGGTGGTGCTGGTGGTGGACTCGCGCGATGCGCGCCGCGCCGTTCGGCAACTGCGTGAGGCCGAGCGTGCCGTGCGCCGCGTGATGATCGCGGGCGGCGGCAACATCGGCCTGCGCCTGGCGCGCCAACTGGCCGAGGAAAAATACAGCGTCCGCATCATCGAGCGCGACCAGAAGCGCTGCGAATACCTGGCGACCCAGTTGCCCGACAGCGTGCTGGTGCTGCACGGCAGCGGCACCGACGAGGCGTTGCTGGAACGCGAGAACATCGAGGACATGGACACCTGGCTGGCGCTGACCAGCGACGACGAGGACAACATCATGTCCTCGCTGCTGGCCAAGCGCCTGGGCGCGCGCAAGGTGATCGCGCTGATCAACCGCCAGGCCTACGGCGAGCTGATGCAGGGCAGCCATATCGACATCGCCGTGTCGCCATCCCAGGCCACCATGAGCGAACTCCTGCGGCATGTGCGCCGCGGCGACGTGGCCGCCGTGCACCGGCTGCGCCAGGGCGTGGCGGAAGCGCTGGAGGCCATCGCCCACGGCGACCGCTCCACCTCCAAGGTGGTGGGGCGCGCGGTCGGGCAGATCAGCCTGCCCAAGGGCGCCAGCATCGGCGCGCTGGTGCGGGAGGACGAAATCATCCTGCCGGACGCCGACACCGTGATCGAATCCGACGACCACGTCATCGTCTTCGTGCCCTCGCGCCGGCAGATGCCGCGCGTGGAAAAGCTGTTCCAAGTCTCGGCGTCGTTCTTCTGATGCGCGCCGCCTCCTTCCTTCTGCGCGGGCCGCGCGCGGCCGGATAGCTCCATGAAGCGCGTCCTGGGCACTCTCTACATCCTGGGCCTGACGATGGTGATGTTCGCGCTCACCATGCTGATCCCGCTGACCGTCGCCTACGTGGGCGGCGACGGCGCGCGCGAGGCCTTCCTGGACGGGTTCCTGATCTCGGTGGGCATAGGCGGCGGCCTGGCCGCGATAACGCGCCGCGCCCGCTGCGAGTTGCGGGCGCGCGACGGCTTCGTGCTGGTGTCGGCCGTGTGGGCGGGCCTGCCCCTGCTGGCGGCCATTCCGCTGCTGCTCTACTTCCATGGCGCCGGCTTGCCGCTGTCGTTTACCGGCGCCTATTTCGAGGCCATGTCGGGCCTGACCACCACCGGCGCCACCGTCCTGACCAATCTGGACACCTTGCCCGCGTCGATCAACCTGTGGCGGGCCACGCTGATCTGGATCGGCGGCATGGGCATCCTGGTGCTGGCCGTGGCCATTCTGCCCCTGCTCGGGGTCGGCGGGCACCAGGTGGTGCGGGCGGAAACCCCCGGACCGATGAAGGACGAGCGGCTCACGCCGCGCATCGCCAGCACCGCCAAGGCGCTGTACGCGGTGTATTTCGTGTTCTCCATCCTGTGCTTCCTGGCCTACCGGGCGGTCGGCCTGTCGTGGTTCGAGGCCTGGTGCCACATGGCCACCACCATGGGCCTGGGCGGCTTTTCGACCTGGGATGACGGCTTCGCCCATTTCGATTCGGTCGCGGTGGAAATGGTGGCGATGGTGTTCATGCTGATCGCAGGCATCAACTTCGCCACCCACTTCAACGCCTTCCGCCAGCGCAGCGCGCGCGCCTACGTGCGGTGTCCGGAGGCGATCCCCTATCTGGTGGTGGTGTTGGGAGTCGGGCTGGTCATCTCGGTGTTCCTGTTCCTGAAAGGGGTCTATGAAGACCCGCTGCAGGCGCTGCGCTACGGCATGTTCAACACGATTTCCATGGCGACCACCACGGGCTACGCCAATACCGACTTCGCGCAATGGCCGCTGTTCGCCCCGCTGACCATGCTGCTGCTGTCGGGCTTCGCCACGTCGGCCGGGTCGACCG
This sequence comes from Achromobacter sp. ACM02, assembly GCF_014851605.1. NCBI lineage: Bacteria > Pseudomonadati > Pseudomonadota > Betaproteobacteria > Burkholderiales > Alcaligenaceae > Achromobacter > Achromobacter sp. ACM02. The sequence continues at coordinate 159,148 of NZ_JACUZY010000006.1, read as the reverse complement.
GGGGCGGCATCAAGATGATCCGGGCGATCCTGCTGGTCAAGCAGGCGCGCAATGAGCTGGTCACAATGTTGCACCCGCACGCGGTCAGCCCGGTGCGCATCAATGGCCGCGCGGTCGAGACCCGCACCATGTCGTCGGTGCTGGCCTTTATGCTGTTCTACGGCCTTTCCATCGCCGTTTTCACCAGCCTGCTGCTCCTGTCCGGCCTGGATCCGATCACCGCCTTCTCGGCCGTCTTCGCCAGCGTCAACAACACCGGACCAGGCCTGGGGCCCGTCGGACCCATGGGCAACTTCGCCGTCCTGTCCGATTTCCAGATCTGGGTCTGCACCTTCGCGATGCTGATCGGGCGCCTGGAACTGCTGACGGTGCTGGTGTTGTTCACCCCTATTTTCTGGCGGAAATAGATAAGGGATAACCCTTATAAGGGTTGTCCCACCCCCTCTTGAAAGCCCCTTGAGCGCTTGCTTTCCGGCTGCCGCAGCCCGGGAGGCCGCGCCATTTCTATGCCGTGAGCGCTCGCTCACTTTCCTTCACAGGGAAAAACCGATTGCTTCGTGATGTTGCACATAAATGTCACGATTTTCCATCTTCTTGCCACAAAACAGCGGCTATCATGCGTGCACAAGCTGCCGTCTAGTGCCCCCCGGGCTGTTTCCGGGCTTCAAGGTCGAACGGCGCACACCCTCATCAAACATTCAGAAAGGAGTCCGAGATGGAACAGATCCCGTTCATTTCGTCGGCCCCCAACACCCTGGGCATCGAGCTCGAGCTGCAACTGATAGACCCGCGCAGTTTTGACCTGACCGCAGCCTCGGACGAGCTGCTGGCCCAAATGGCCAACCACCCCATCGCCGACCGCGTTAAACCGGAAATCACGCGGTCCATGATTGAACTGAATTCCTCGGTGCACGAGCACCCCATGGGCCTCTTGGCCGAGATGCGCGAAATGCGCGACGCCCTGATCGAAGCGGCGGACGCCGTGGGCGTATCGGTCGCTGGCGGGGGCGCCCACCCCTTCATGCGTTGGCAGGAACGGTCCATTTCGGACACCCCGCGCTTCCAGTACCTGGCCGAAATGTACGGTTACCTGGCGCGTCAATTTACGGTCTTCGGCCAGCACATCCACCTGGGCGTCAAGAGCGGCGACGATTCCATCAAACTGTTGCGCCGCCTGTCGCCCTATGTGCCGCACTTTATCGCCCTGTCGGCCTCGTCGCCCTATTGCGAGGGGGTGGACACCTTGTTCTCGTGCTCGCGCCTGAACGCGGTCAACAGCTTCCCGCTGGCCGGGCACATGCCGCCCGAGGTGAAGGACTGGTACCAGTTCGAGGCCCATCTGGCGCAGCTGCGCGCCTATGGCCTGGCGGAAAGCATCAAGGACCTGTACTGGGACATCCGCCCCAAGCCGGAATTCGGCACGGTCGAAATCCGCGTGTGCGACACGCCGCTGACGGTCGAACGGGCCTGCCAGCTGGCGGCCTTTGCCCAGGCCCTGGCGGTGCTGCTGATGCGCGAGGGCGATCCCGGCGACGGCGCCTGGCTGTCCTACCGCAGCAATCACTTCCAGGCTTGCCGCTTCGGCCTGCAGGGCAGCTACGTGACGCCGGACGGCCAGCGCCTGCGGCTGATGGACCACCTGCGCAACCTGTTCCAGCGCCTGATGCCGGTGGCTGAAGAGCTGGGCACGGGCGACATGATCGCCGCCCTGCGCGATGAATCCATGCGCAGCGGCAACGATTCCCGCTGGCTGCGCAGCCAGTTCCACCGCTTGCGCGACCTGCCGCTGGTGGTGGAGGCCATGTCGAACGCCTGGCGCGGCGTGGCTTCGCCCGGCGTAGGGCCCGCAGAACCGACGGCGGTCCTGAGGCGCCGCATTCGTGCAACCTCCGAGCCCATGTCGGCGTTGCCGGCTTCCGAGCCCGGGGTCAGCGTGCCGATGCCGGAACGCCTGCACTAGACGGGAAGGCCGGCGCCCGCAAAGCGCCGGCTCTGCCGGTCAGCCTGCGGCCCAGGTCAGGGCGCGCGGTGCCGGCCGCCAATCGCGCTGACCGACAGCCGGGTTTCACCGGCCACGGTGCGATGCGCCGCGGCGCGCCAGGCGTGGCCGTAGGCGACTTCGATACTCAGCACGATCAGGCCGTCGGGCCGGCGCTGCGCTTCCAGCGCGGCGCCGAGGCGATCGCGCCAGTCGCGGCCCACCAGGCCGCCGCGCCGGCCTTCGGCCGGGTTGCCGCCCAGCGCGCGTACGTCCTGCAGCAGCTTTTCCGGGCTGCGGTAGGTCAGGGTCAGGATCTCCTGGTCCATGACCGGATCCGCGAAGCCGTTTTCCACCAGCAGGTCGCCGAAATCATGCATGTCCACGAAGGACGGCGTAGCCGTGCGCAGGCCGGCGTCGTCCAGGGCCTGGCGCAGTTCCCGCAGCGTGGCCGGCCCAAGACAGGAGAACATCGCCAGTCCGCCCACTTTCAGGATGCGCCGCCATTCCGCCAGCACGGCGTGCGGAGCGCGGTGCCAGTGCATGGCCAGGTTGGACCACACCAGTTCCAGCGATTCGGGCGCCAGGCCCGTCGCCGCCAGGTCGGCGTTGACGAAGGCAGGGGCGGCCGGGCCGCGGCGCGCCAGCTTGCCGATCCAGGCCGACAGGCCGGCAGGGGCATGGCGCTTGCGCGCCTGTTCCAGCAGCGGTTCGCAGTTGTCCAGCCCGGTATAGGCGGCGTCGGGATAGCGTTCACGCAGCAGCGGCAGGTTGTCGCCCGCGCCGCAGCCCGCGTCCAGCATGGCTTGCGGCTGGACCCGGATGTATTGCAGGCGGCCCAGCATGCGGCGGGCGATTTCCCCGTACAGGAACTGGGCCTCGGCCAGGTCGCCGCGGCGGGCGAATTGCCGGGGCACGTCGGCGCTGACGATGGGCAGGGAGGGGAGCGTTGCGGATTCTGGCAGGGACATTTCGGTCGCACCCGCGTCTGCAACGCGGGCGGATCATGGTTTCATGAGGGATGGCATCCATTATTGCGCATCCCGGCCGCGGCTTCCGATTGCCCCTACGGGTCATGGGGCGGTGGCTGCTGTCGCGCGTCGGTTGCGACTGCCCCTTGTGCGGCGCCCGGGTGGCGGGTGCTAGGCTTTGCGCGGGCTGCGAGGCGGATATCTGCGGCGATGCTCTCCGCCGGGCCGATAGTGGGGTGGTCGCGCGTCGCCCTGCAGCGCCACGCTGTCCTCGTTGCGCCCTGCGGTTGCGCCCGGATGCGCCGCACTGCGCCGCCTGCCTGGGCGCGCCCCGGACGTTTTCGCGCACGATTGCCGCCTTTGACTACGCGCCGCCCGCCGACACCCTGATCCTGATGCTGAAGACCCGGCTGCGCCTCAGCATGGCGCCGGTGCTGGCCCGGATGATCGCGGCTGCCGTGGCCCGCGACGGGCCTGCGTCGGACGGCGCCTTGCTGGTGCCCGTTCCCGCCAGCCGTGCATCGCTGCGCCAGCGCGGCATGAATCCGGCCGGCGAAATTGCACGCAGCCTGGCGGCGGAGCTGGGGCTGCAGCTGGCGCGCGGGCTGCTGCGGCGCCGGCGCGAGACGCCCCGGCAGACCGCGCAGGGCCGCCAGGCCCGCCGGCTCGGGGCGCAAAACCTGTTTTATTGCGTGGGCGACGTGCGCGGCCGGCAGCTGCTATTGGTGGACGACGTCATGACCACCGGCAGCACCGCCAACGCGGCCGCCGCTGCGCTGCTGGCAGCAGGAGCTGCGGATGTCACGGTGCTGGTGGCGGCGCGCACGCCCTGAGCCGGCCCCCAGGTAAATCGGCGACAATTCCCGGTGCGCGGCGACGTTTCCGCCGCAAGCCGTCCCGAGTCCCTAGCGCCATGTTCCACGTCATCCTTGTTTGTCCCGAAATCCCGCCCAATACCGGCAACGCCATCCGCCTGTGCGCCAATACGGGCGCGCAATTGCACTTGGTTCGTCCCTTGGGCTTCGAGCTCGACGACGCCCGCATGCGCCGCGCCGGCTTGGATTACCACGAATGGCAGCCCGTCCGCGTGCACGACACGCTGGAGGAGGCTTTGGCCGATACCGGCGCCGCGCCGTCCAGCATCTACGCGCTGACCACGCATGCGCAACGCAGCGTGGCGGATATCGGCTTCAAGCCGGGCGACGTGTTCGTATTCGGCCGCGAAACGTCGGGCCTGTCGGAAGAACATCAGGCGATGTTCCCGCCCCAGCAGCGCCTGCGCCTGCCGATGCGCGCTGGCCAACGCAGCCTGAACCTGTCGAATGCCGTCGCCGTGACGGTGTTCGAGGCCTGGCGTCAGCAGGGGTATGAAGGGGGAGTGTGACGGGGGCGCGCTGAAGCCGGCGCGCCTGGCCCGTCACGGCTGGGCTGCAATCAATCCAGCGACAGATTCAGCTTCTCGATCACCTGGTCCCAGCGCGCCTTTTCATTCTTGATGCGGGCGGTCAGGGCTTCGGGCGTGGACGGCGCGGGCGTGAAGTACTGTAGCGCCAGCTGCTTGCGCACCGCATCGCTGCCGATGATGCGCGCCAGCTCGCTGTTGAGCCGTTCGACGATGGGCGTGGGCGTGCCGGCGGGAACCAGCACGGCATTCCAGGAAATTGCTTCAAAGTCCGGATAGCCCTGGGATGCCATCGTCGGCACGCCCGGCAGCGCCTCGCTGGGCTGCAGGCTGGTCACGGCCAGCAGCTTCACCTTGCCGTCGCGGGCCTGGGGCACGGCGATGGCGGGCACCATGAAGCCGGCCTGGACATCGCCGCCGATGATGGCCGAGATGACCTGCGGGAAGCCGGAATAGGGGATGTGCGCCAGGTCCACGCCGGCGCTTTCCTTGAACATTTCCATCGCCAGATGAGCCGAGCTGCCCGGGCCCACGGAACCGTAGTTAAGCGAATTGCCGCGGCCTTTCACCAGCGTGACGAAGTCCTTGACGTTATCGACCTTCAGGCTGCTGGGCACGACCAGCACGTTGGGGCTGGTGCCCACCAGGGATACCGGCTGCAGGTCGCGCAGCGGGTCATAGCCCAGCGTCTTTTTGTACAGCGTGGGGGCGGTGACCAGCGGGCCGTTGATCGTGTAGAGCAGCGTGTAGCCGTCCGGCTTGGCCTGCGACACGATGCGCGTGCCGATGTTGCCGCCGGCGCCCGGCTTGTTGTCGATCACGATGGGCTGGCCCAACGCCTGCGACAGCGGTTCCGAGATGGTGCGCGCCAGGATGTCGGGCGACGAGCCGGGCGGGAAGGGCACGACCATGTGGATCGGACGGTCGGGCCAGTCGGCATGGGCGGCGGCGGGCAGGATGGCGGCCAGGCTCAGGCACAGGCCGCGTAGCAGCGGGCCGACCCGGAACTTGCGGGTTTGCGTCATGAAGGATGTCTCCTCGGGGTTGTGCGTGGTATTTGTTTTTGGGGCGGCTCAGCGGGGCCGGTTGTCCGGCGACGCGTCCGGCTGGCTGGCTATCCCGCTTTCGTAGCGGGCGTCGCGCGCCAACAGGGCGGACACGGCCGTCATTGGGGCCACGCCGTCGAACAGCACGGCGCAGACGGCTTCGGTGATGGGCAGTTCGACCCCGATGGCGCGGGCGCGGTCCAGCGCGGCGCGCGCGCAGCGCACGCCTTCGGCCGTGATGCCGCTGGCCAGGATGTCGGCCAGCTTGCGCCCGGCGCCGATCTCCAGGCCCACGCGGCGGTTGCGCGACAGCTCGCCTGTCGCGGTCAGGACCAGGTCGCCCAGGCCGGTCAGCCCGGCGAAGGTCTCGGCCTGCGCGCCCAGCGCCACGCCGAAGCGGGTCATCTCGGCCAGGCCGCGGGTGATCAGCGCGGCGCGGGCATTGGTGCCCAGGGCCAGGCCGTCGCCAATGCCGCAGGCGACCGCGATCACGTTTTTCAGCGCGCCGCCCACTTCCACGCCCACCAGGTCGGTGCTGGCGTAGACGCGCAGCGCCGCGCCGTGGAAGGCGGCAGTGGTGGCATCGCGCAAGGCGGGGCTGTCGCTGGCCACGGTCAGCGCGACCGGCAGGCCCTGCGCGACTTCGCGCGCGAACGAGGGGCCCGACAATGCGCCGCCGGTGGCGCCAGGCAGGGCCTCGCGCATGATTTCATGGGGCAGCCTGGCCGTGTCGGCTTCAAAGCCCTTGCACGTCCAGACGATGGGAGTGTCCTGCAATCCCAGCGCGGGCAGCCGGCGGGACAGCTCGCCGCAGATGGCGGTCAAGCCGGCCACGGGCACGCCCAGCACGATCAGCCGGCGCGCGCCGTCTTCTTGCAGGCTGCGCAGCGTGGCGTCGAGATCGGAGGAGATATTCAGTGCCTGCGGCAGGGCGATGCCCGGCAGGTAGCGCGCGTTTTCGTGCGAGGCGGCCATGTCGGCGGCCTGCGCGGCATCGCGCGCCCAGAGTACGGTGGCGTGGCGGCGGCTGGCAGCCGCCGCCAGCGCGGTGCCCCAACTTCCCGCACCCAGGACGGCGACGCGCAGGCGTGGCTCGATGGGATTTTTCATCGCCGAGCCGCCTCAAGATGAAAAGCGCCCCCACGGGGGGCAGCAAGCCGAAGGCGCAGCGTGGGGGCTCTTTTCATTGGACGCCGCGGCTGCTTTACTGGCGGGTCGCGCCGGGGGGCAGGATGATGCCCGAGTCGCTGCCGTTGCCGTTGGCGGCGCTTTGCTGCTGTTGCAGCTCGGCCAGGCGCTGCTCGTACAGGGCCTGGAAGTTCACTTCGGTCAGGTGCAGCGGCGGCATCGAGGTGCGGGTGATCGCGTCGGCGATGTTGGCGCGCAGGTAGGGGTACAGCATGGTCGGGCAGACGATGCCCAGCAGCGGGTCGAGCTGTTCTTCGGGGATGTTGGCGGCCTCGAAGATGCCGGCTTGCGTGCCTTCGACCAGGTACACGACCTTTTCATTGATGCGGGTGGTGACGGTGACGGTAACCGTGGTTTCGAACACGGTTTCAGCCAGGCGCTGGCCACCCACGGTGATGCTTACCTCGACCTGGGGCGCTTCCTGTTCCAGGAAGACGTGGGGCGCATTCGGCATTTCCAGCGAAAGGTCTTTCAGGTAGACGCGCTGCAGATTGAACGAGGGCGCGTTGCCGCCTTCTTGCTGGGTGTTTTGGTCTTGATCAGCCATGAGTGTTTCCGTTGGTGGGAGGGGCAAAAAGGGGGCGATTTAGCTGGCCAGCATGGGGGCAAGGCCACCCGAGCGGTCCAGGGCCATCAGGTCGTCGCAACCGCCGACGTGGGTATCGCCGATGAAGATCTGCGGGACGGTGCGCCGGCCGGTGCGTTCGATCATGACGTCGCGCTGGGACGGGTCCCGGTCGATCTGGATGATTTCCAGGTCGGTCACGCCGCGCTGCTCCAGCAGGGCTTTGGCGCGGGCGCAATAGGGACAATAGTCCTTGCTGTACATGACGACTTTATTCATGGGCGCTCCTGTGAGTACAAGAATAGGTAGATGGGGGCGCGGCCCCAGGCTTCAACCCTTCTGGGTCACGGGCAGGCTGGCGGCCGACCAGGCGCGCATGCCGCCTTCCAGCGGCACGACATCGGCGAAACCCTGGGCGCGCAGCTTGGCGGCGGCGCGGGCAGAATCGCGGCCATTGTCGCAAACCACGACCAGCGGCTTGTTCTTGGGCAGCGAGGCGGCCTTTTGCTCCAGATCGGCCGCCGGCACGTTGCGGGCTTGGGCGATGTGGCCCGCCTGGAACTGTTCGGCGGGACGGACGTCGACCCATACGGCCTGGCGCTGGTTGACCATCTGGATGGCTTCGGTCGTGCTCACGGCCGAGCCGGTGCGGCCTTTGCGCAGGGCGGGGATGGCCAGCATGATGCCGGAGATCACGGCAACGGCGACGATGAAGACGTTGTTTTTATCGATCAAGAATTGCAAAAGGTCCACGGGGCATCCTGAAGTGCGGCGACTAGCCTGGTATAGGCGAACCCTGATGCGCCGCGCCGCAGAAATGGGCGGGTGCGCCGGGGCAAAATCAAGGGCAAAATCGCTCAATTATAAAATGAGCGCATTCCTTCACTTTAACCCGCGTTACAAGCGTCCCAAATCATGCACAAACTCGTTCTGATGCGCCACGGCGAAAGCCAGTGGAATCTGGAAAACCGCTTCACCGGTTGGACCGACGTCGACCTCACCGAGACCGGCCGCGAACAGGCCCGCAAGGCCGGCGAACTGCTCAAGAAAGAAGGCTTCACCTTCGATCTGGCCTACTCGTCGCTGCTCAAGCGCGCCATCCGCACCCTGTGGATCGCCCTGGACGCCATGGACGCCATGTACACCCCGGTCGGCGTGACCTGGCGCCTGAACGAACGTCACTACGGCGCGCTGCAAGGCTTGAACAAGGCCGAAACCGCCGCCAAGTACGGCGACGAGCAAGTGCTGATCTGGCGCCGCGCCTACGCCATCGCCCCGGAACCGCTGGCGCTGGACGACGAACGCCACCCGCGTTTCGACAAGCGCTACGCCAAGGTGCCGGCCGACCAGCTGCCCGCCACCGAATGCCTGAAGGACACCGTAGCCCGCGTGCTGCCGTTCTGGAACGAATCCATCGCTCCGGCCATCCGCGCCGGCCGCAATGTCCTGATCGCCGCCCATGGCAACAGCCTGCGCGCCCTGATCAAGCACCTGGACAACGTGTCGGACGAAGACATCGTCAACCTGAACATTCCCACCGGCCAGCCGCTGGTGTACGAATTGGATGATGACCTGCGCCCGATCCGCCACTATTATCTGGGCGATGCCGCCGAGATCGAGGCGGCCATGGCTGCGGTGGCAGCCCAGGGCAAGGCTAAGAAGGACTGATATTCCTATGCGTCGCGCGGCAGGGTTGTTGTTGGCGGTCATGTTGACCGGTGGGGCGCTGTCGGCTCGCGCCGCGCCCAACGACCTTGCCGGCCGCCAGTCCGACGCGGAAAAGCAGCAGGCCGCCTTGCGCGACCGCATCGAGAACCTGCAAAAGGATATCGATGACCGCGAGGCTGCCCGCAAGGAAGCCGCCGACTCGCTCAAGCAGTCCGAGTCGGCGATTTCCAAGATCAATCTGCGCCTGCGGGAGCTGGCCGAGGCCAACCGCCAGGCGCAGGCCGACCTGACCGGCCTGGAAAAGCAGATCGGCGCCCAGCAGGCGGTGCTGGCCAAGCGCCGCACCGAACTGGCCGAACAGCTGCGCACCCAGTACACCAGCGGCCTGTCGCCCTGGACCGCCCTGTTGTCGGGCGACGATCCCCAGGTGCTGGGGCGCAACCTGGGCTATCTGGATTATGTGTCGCAGGCCCGCGCCCAGGCCGTGCAGGCCCTGCGCGAGGACATCGAGCGCCTGGCCGCCCTGCAGGGACGCGCCGACGCCCGCCGCGCGGAAATCGAAAAAGTCGTGGCCGAGACCTCCGAGCAGAAGACCGCGCTGGTCGGTCAGCAAAAAGAGCGCGCTACGCTGCTGGCCCAGCTGGAAGGGCAGATCGCCGCCCAGCGCGCCGAAGCCAACAAGCTGGGCCGAGATGATCAGCGCCTGTCGCGGCTCATCACCGATCTGGACGCGGCCATCGCCAAGCAGATCGAGGACGCCCGCCGCGCCGAGGAAGCGCGCAAGCGGGCCGAGGAAGTGCGTCGCGCGGAAGAAGCGCGCCGCGCCGCCGAGGAAGCCAAAAAACGCGCCGACGCCGAGCGCCGCGCCGCCGACGAGGCCCGCAAGAAGGCCGAGGCTGACCGCAAGCTGGCCGCAGACAATGCCAAGCAGGCCGCCGACAACGCCAAGCGCGAGCGCGACGCCCGTGACGCCCGCGATGCCGCCCAGGCGCGCGAACAGGTCGAAGCCGCCTCACGCCAGAACCGCGGTCCCGTGGCCGTGGCCGACCCGGATGCCGCCGGACTGCGCCCGGCCGAGCAGAAGCAATCCCGGCTGACCACGCCCGAACCGCCGCCTCAGACCAAGCCCGCGGAACCGCCCAGGAAGGCGGAACCTATAGAGGAAAAACCCGCTCCAAGCCGTAGCGAGCCTGCGCAGCAAACCCAGACCGCGCGCGCCGCGCCGGCGGTGGGCGGCGGCAACGGCTTGCGCCACGGGCTGTCCATGCCGGTGCGCGGCCAGGTGCAGGGGCGCTTCGGGGTCGACCGTCCGGATGGCGGCGTATGGCGCGGCGTGGTGCTGCGCGCGGCCGAAGGCACGCCGGTCAAGGTGGTGGCCCCCGGCACGGTGGTCTACGCCGATTGGCTGCGGGGTTTTGGCAACCTCATCATTGTGGATCATGGGCAGCAATACCTGACCGTCTATGCTTACAACCAAAGTCTGCTCAAACGGGTGGGAGATTCGGTGACGGGTGGCGATACCATCGCCACGGTCGGGGCGACCGGCGGCCAAGTGGAATCCGGCCTATACTTTGAAATTCGCCATCGTGGCGCTCCTGTGGATCCGGCACAATGGCTGGCGCAGTAGATTGATGTCGTTGGTAATTACCAAACCCCATCGGCGAAAACAAAATTCGGGAAGTGTGCATGGGCACTCGTAAGTTTCGCGGTTTCGGTCTGATTGCCATCGGTGCGGTGGCTGGTGTGTTGCTCAGCGTAGGCGTGACCGCGGTCGCCCAGCGCGGCAGCCCTCTGCCACTGGACGAACTCAGGCAGCTGAGCAATGTGTTCGCCGCCATCAAGAACAACTACGTCGAGGCCGTCGACGACAAGACCCTGATCGACAATGCCATCTCCGGCATGGTGTCGAACCTCGACCCGCACTCGGCCTACCTGGACGCCGACGCCTTCCGCGAAATGCAGACGGCCACGCAAGGCGAGTTCGGCGGCCTGGGCATCGAGGTCGGCGCGGAAGACGGCTTCGTGAAGGTCATCTCGCCCATCGAAGACACGCCCGCGGCCCGTGCCGGCGTGATGGCTGGCGACCTCATCATCAAGATCGACGACACGCCCACCAAGGGCATGACGCTCAACGATGCCGTCAAGCTGATGCGTGGCGCGCCCAAGTCGCCGATCACGCTGACCATCATGCGCGCCGACCGTCCGCAGCCCATCGTGCTGAAGATCGTGCGCGACATCATCAAGGTGCGCAGCGTGCGCAGCAAGATGCTGGACAACGGCATCGGCTACGTCCGCGTCGCCCAGTTCCAGGAAAAGACCGGCGCCGACCTGGCCAAGCAATTGAAGGACCTCGGCGCCAAGGAAGCCCCCAAGGGCCTGGTGCTGGACCTGCGCAACGACCCGGGCGGCCTGCTGACCAGCGCCATCGGCGTGTCCGGCGCGTTCCTGCCGCCCGACTCGGTGGTGGTGACCACCGACGGCCGTACTCCGGACGCCCGCCACAAGTACCTGGCCACGCCTTCGGAATACGCCCGCGGCGAAAGCAACTACCTGGCCGGCCTGCCGGCCTGGACCAAGACCGTGCCGATGGTGGTGCTGGTGAACGTGGGCTCCGCCTCGGCGTCCGAGATCGTGGCCGGCGCGCTGCAGGACCACAAGCGCGCCAAGGTCCTGGGCAACCGCACCTTCGGCAAGGGCTCGGTGCAGGTGATCCTGCCGCTGTCCGAAACCACTGCGGTCAAGCTGACCACCTCCCGCTACTTCACCCCGAGCGGCCGCTCGATCCAGGCCACCGGCATCGAACCCGACTACGTCGTGGCCGACACCGCCGAAGGCGACCTGTTCCGCCTGCCGCGCGAAGCCGACCTGCAGCGCCACCTGTCCAACCAGCAGACGGCCAACGAAGTGAAGTCCAGCGCCGGCGAAGACAACGCCGATGTGCCGGCCAAGGTGTTCGAATTCGGCGGCAAGGACGACTTCCAGCTGCAACAGGCCCTGAACGTGCTGGCCGGCAAGCCGGTGCAGAAGGGTTCGGCCCGCGCCCAGGCCAAGGCTGATGCCAAGGCCGGCGGTGGTACGCCCCAGCGCATGAAGATCACGCCGACCGGAGTCGAGCCCAGCAAGGACAAATGAACGACGAGCAACTGCTGCGCTACGCCCGCCACATCCTGCTCGACGAGCTGGGAATCGAAGGGCAGGAAAAACTGCTGGCGGCGCGTGTGCTCATCGTGGGGGCGGGCGGACTGGGTTCCCCCGCCGCGCTCTATCTGGCCACTGCCGGCGTGGGCGACATCACCCTGGCCGATGACGATGTCGTCGAGCTGAGCAACCTGCAACGCCAGATCCTGCACACCACCGCCAGCGTCGGCCGCCACAAGGCCGAGTCGGGGCGGGACATGCTGGCGGCCTTCAATCCGCAGACTCGGGTCCATGCCCGCGTCGAGCGGCTGGAAGGCCAGGCCCTGTCCGACGCCGTCGCCCAGGCGGACCTGGTGCTGGACTGCACCGACAACTTCACCACCCGCCACGCCATCAACCGCGCCTGCGTGCAGCACCGCAAGCCACTGGTATCGGGCGCGGCCATACGCTTCGACGGCCAGGTCAGCGTCTATGACCTGCGCGACGACAACGCGCCCTGTTACCACTGCCTGTTCCCGGAAGCGGACGACGTCGAGCAAGCCAATTGCGCCACGATGGGCGTGTTCGCCCCGGTCGTCGGCATCATCGGCAGCATGCAGGCCGCAGAGGCCCTGAAACTGCTGTCCGGGGTGGGCGAAAGCCTGTCCGGCCGCCTGCTGTGGCTGGACGTGCGCACCATGCAATGGCGCAGCGTCAACGTCCAGCGCGACCCGGAATGCGCCGTCTGCGGCCATCGCGGGCACTGATTTCCTGCCCGGGATTGGCCCCGCGGACAATATTAAAGGCTTGAAATACCTGCTATAACGCCAGCCAGCCTACCCGAAAGCGGGTAGATGGCCAGGGACGTGACCGCGTGGATACAGCACTGAAGTTCAGTTTGCCCAAATGGCGCCTGACGCGTTGGCTGACGCATTCCGGGCACGACACCCCTGCGGACATCCGTTCGGCCCTGATCGCCAGCTTGTTCGGCACGCTGCCCATTTTTGCCGGCGGCGTCATCAACACCCTCATGATCTCCGGCGTGGTCGCCTGGCGCCGCCCCGAGCCGCTGTACCTGTCCTGGCTGGCGATGGAGGTGATACTGGCCCTGGTCCGCGTGCTGATCCTGCGGTCCGCCTTGCGCGCCGCGCCCAAGGGCGGCAATACCCATACCGATATCTACATCCTGCTGGCGCTGCTGTGGGCGTTCAGCGTGGGCTACGGCGTCTTCGTCACCTTCATCAACGGTGACTGGCTGGCCGCCACCCTGGCCGGCGTGTCCTGCGGGGCCATGGCCGGCGGCATCTGCTTCCGGAACTACGGCGCGCCGCGGCTGGTCGGCGCCATGATCTTCCTGAGCCTGGGGCCGATGTGCCTGGGCGCGGCCTTCACCGGCGAATACGTCACAGCCATCGTCTTCATCCAGATTCCGTTCTACCTGGTCAGCATGAGTGTCGCCTCGCACCGGCTCAACCGCATCCTGGTGTCGACCATGCTGGCCGAGCGCGACAGCGAACGTCGCGCCAGCGAAGACGCGCTGACCGGCCTGGCCAACCGCGCCGGCCTGCAGGCCGCGCTGGAGCGCGTCTGCGCCAGCGCGCGCGGCCAGGACAGTTCTGCGGCGCTGTTGTACATGGACATGGACGACTTCAAGCTCATCAACGACACCTACGGCCATGCTGCCGGCGACCAGGTGCTGATGACCATCGCCCAGCGCATGCGCTCCATGTTGCGGGTGGACGACGTGGCCGCGCGGATTGGTGGCGACGAGTTCATCGTGCTGGTGACCGGCATTGACGCCACGGCCGCGCTACGGCTGGGCGAGCACCTGCTGCATGACGCTTCCCAGCCGATCACGCTGGCGGATGGCACGCGGGTCAGTGTCGGCCTGTCCATCGGCATTTCCATTGTGTCCGGCGCCAACCGCAGTCCGGAAGCTGCCTTGCATTCCGCCGATGCCGCCCTCTACCGGGCCAAGGCGCAGGGCGGCCGCTGTTGCGCGGTGGCCGGGGCGGATGAGGCCGAAAAGACCGTCCGGGACGACGAACCCGCCGTCGCCTGATCCGCCCGCTTCGCGTAATCCATCAAGCCTGAACCCGATCTGGAAGCGGCTTCTTTCTAAAAAGTTATCAGATAACCTGAGAAGTGTGCCTATAATGCCCGGATGCTGACCAAGAGCCTCACCCTGACCGAACAGGTCGCCCGCCAGATCGCCGCCGACATCGCCGGGGGCGCCTATCCCGTCGGCGCAAAGCTGCCGGCGGGCCGCGTGCTGGCCGAGCAATACGGCGTCAGCGCCGCGGTCATCCGCGAGGCCACCGAACGCCTGCGAGCCCAGGGTCTGATCCAGAGCCGGCAGGGTTCCGGCAGCACCGTGTTGTCGCGCACGGGCGCGCAGGGCTTCCAGCTGTCCGCCGGCATCGCCGTGGACCGCAAGCAGTTGGCCGGGGTCTACGAATTGCGCATGGAGCTGGAAGGCGGCGCGGCCGCGCTGGCTGCGCTGCGGCGCGACGATGCTGACCTGGCCGCCATGGCGCGCGCCCTGGCTGACCTGGGATCGCATCTGGAAGACCCGGAGCAGGGCGTGGAGCACGACATCGCCTTTCACCGCGCCATTGCCGCCGCCACGCACAACAGCTGCTACCAGGACCTGTTGCAGTATCTGAACCTGCAGCTCAGGCTGGCGGTCAGCACTGCGCGCAGCAACAGCCGCCTGCAGGCCGGTTTGACGGCCGCCGTGCACCAGGAGCACGTGGCCGTGTTCGAGGCCATCCGCGCGCGCGATCCCGAACGGGCGCGGCACGCCGCCGCCCGCCATCTGCAACAGGCGGCCAGCCGCCTGCAACTCGATCTCCTCTCTCCCGCCGCAAGGCAGACATCATGAGCGCATCCGACTTTACGCAACGCCTGGTCCAGGCCCTGGGCCCCGATACCGTCATCACCGCCGAGGCCGACATTGCGCCCTGGCTGTCCGACTGGCGCGGCCTGTACAAGGGCAACGCGCAGGCGGTGGTGCGCCCGCGCACAACCGCCGAGGTCGCCACTTGCCTGGCGCTGTGCCAGGAGGCAGGCGTGCCGGTAGTGCCGCGCGGCGGCAACACCGGCCTGTGCGGCGGGGCCACGCCGGATGCCGCCGCGGGCAATGTGGTGCTGAGCCTGGACCGCATGAACGCCGTGCGCTCCATCGACACCATCGCCAACACCATGGTGGCCGAGGCGGGCGCGATCCTGGGCAATTTGCGCCGTGCCGCGCAGGACGCCGGCCGCCTGCTGCCGCTGAGCCTGGCCGCGGAAGACTCCAGCCAGATCGGCGGCAACGTCGCCACCAACGCCGGCGGCGTGAACGTGGTGCGTTATGGCATGGCGCGCGAACTGGTGCTGGGCCTGGAAGCGGTGCTGCCCACGGGCGAGATCTTCCACGGCCTGCGCACGCTGCGCAAGGACAACACCGGCTATGACCTCAAGCAATTGCTGATCGGCTCCGAAGGCACGTTGGGTGTCATTACCGCCGTCGCCTTGCGGCTGTTCCCGCGCACTGATGTGCGCTCGGTGGTGCTGGCCGCCGTCGAGTCGCCGGCGCAGGCCCTGCAACTGTTCGAGATCCTGTTCGAACAATGCGGTGCGCGGCTGCAGGCGTTCGAGTACTTCTCGGGCGACTGCCTGGATCTGGTGCTGGCGCACGCCGCGGGTGTGCAGGAACCTTTTGACCAGCGCTATCCGGCCTATGTGCTGGTGGAGCTGGCGGACACGGCCGATGAGGCCGCGCTCAATGGCCTTGTTGAAAACGTGATCGGCACGGCGCTGGAACGCGGCCTGTGCCTGGACGCAGCCGTGTCGGCGTCGCTGGCGCAATTGCAGGCGCTGTGGAAGCTGCGCGAGGAAATCTCCGAAGCCCAACGCGCCGACGGCCCGCACCTGAAGCACGACGTGTCGCTGCCGATCGAACGCATTCCCGACTTCATGGAATCCGCCGAGGCCCGCGTGCGCGCGCTGTACCCGGACATCCGCCCCTTCATCTTCGGCCACTTCGGCGACGGCAACCTGCACTACAACCTGTCGCGCCCGGCCGGAGCCGATCGCGACTGGGTGGCGGTGCATGGGGCGGCGATCACTGATGCGGTGCTGGACGAGGTCAATCGCTATGGCGGGAGCATTTCGGCAGAACACGGGATCGGGCAGCTGAAGCGGGATCATTTCCTGCATAGCAAGGACGCGCTGGAGTTGCGGTTGATGCGGGAAATCAAGGCTGTATTGGATCCTGCGGGGATTATGAATCCGGGGAAGTTGCTGTAGTTTTTTTTGGGTTGTTTTTGAGCGGGGCTTCGGCGGTGTGCATGAGCGAAGCTTCGTAGGCCGCACGGCGGTGCGGGCGGCATGGCGGCGAGCGCCCACGATTGCGGTCCGGAGCGTTCGCTCCGGACTGCCCCTTCGTCATCTTCGTCACCGCCTTCGGCGGTTCCTTCAGATTCCCTCGGGCGCATCGAGGTTGCTCGCCGCCATGCCGCCCGCACCGCCGTGCTATCTGCGTCTTGGCTTGTTGCGTTGCTAGAGCCGTGTTCAGTGGCGAGTCTTGCGGGGCCCGCTCATTGCGGCCGCCCGGGCGGCCGCAATGAGCATGCGCGCTTGCTTGCGTCGTGATGGGTGCGCTGGCGCGAATGCGACGAGCGGTTTGCTAGTGGTTGTCGCCGTTTTTTGGGGGGCGGTGATGGGCGGCGCGCGTTGGACAGAAGCTTGCGCACGCGGATCCTCTCGCGCGCCGCCCATCCGGCGGCGGAGTTGAAATGACGAACGTTTGCCGCCTCATGACGCTTCCGTGGGATGGGTGAAGCATCAAGTAAGAACCCCAGCGTCCAGCACAAGTAGCTCACGGCCGGACCCTTACACACTCCCCCGTCCTGCCCATCTCCACGCACTCAACACCAGCGCGCAGCGTCATCCTTCGACGCGAGACACCGCGTAAGCCCCCAAAGGCCGCCCGCGCGGCCGGCCGGGGGCGGGCCCCGCAAGATCCTCGCCCACCCCCGCCGGTGGCGAAAACGCCAAGCAAACAGCTCGTCTCGGCGATCGTGAAAATTCAACAGACAGAGCACGGCGCGGCAGTGGCCTGCCGGGTGCGGGGCGTCGATAAGCCCGAGGGAATCGGAAGGGAAGGCCGTAGGCCTGGACGACGATGACGACGGGGCAGTCCGGAGCGAAGGCTTCGGACCGCAATCGTTGCCCCGCGCCCGGCAGGCCACTGCCGCGCCGTGCGCCTCAAGAACTCAACGCACACGCAGCAGCAAAAACATCACTGCCGATGATAAACCTCGGCTCCCTTCTTAACGAACTCCACAGACTTCTCCTGCATCCCTTTCTGCAACGCATCCTTCTCGCTAACCCCCTGAGCCGCCGCATAATCCCGCACGTCCTGGGTGATTTTCATGGAGCAGAAATGCGGTCCGCACATCGAGCAGAAGTGCGCCACCTTCATCGAATCCTTCGGCAGCGTTTCGTCGTGGAATTCCTTGGCCGTGTCCGGATCCAGTCCCAGGTTGAACTGGTCGTCCCAGCGGAACTCGAAGCGCGCCTTGGACAGCGCGTTGTCGCGGATTGCCGCGCCCGGGTGGCCCTTGGCCAGGTCCGCTGCGTGGGCTGCGATCTTGTACGTGATGATGCCGTCCTTCACGTCCTTCTTGTTCGGCAGGCCCAGGTGTTCCTTGGGCGTCACATAACAGAGCATCGCCGTGCCGTACCAGCCGATCAGCGCTGCGCCGATGCCCGAGGTGATGTGGTCGTAGCCGGGGGCGATGTCGGTGGTCAGGGGGCCCAGCGTGTAGAACGGCGCCTCGTGGCAGTGTTCCAGCTGCAGCTCCATGTTTTCCTTGATCATCTGCATCGGTACGTGACCCGGCCCTTCGATCATGACCTGCACGTCATGCTTCCACGCCACCTGCGTCAGTTCGCCCAGCGTCTTCAGCTCGGCGAATTGCGCCTCGTCGTTGGCGTCGTAGCCCGAACCCGGGCGCAGGCCGTCGCCCAGCGAGAAGCTGACGTCGTAGGCCTTCATGATTTCGCAGATTTCCTCGAAACGCTCGTACAGGAAACTTTCCTTGTGGTGCGCCAGGCACCACTTGGCCATGATCGAACCGCCGCGCGAGACGATGCCGGTCATGCGGTCGGCCGTCATCGGGATGAACGGCAGACGCACGCCCGCGTGGATGGTGAAGTAGTCCACGCCCTGTTCCGCCTGCTCGATCAGCGTGTCGCGGAAAATCTCCCAGGTCAGGTCCTCGGCCTTGCCGTCGACCTTCTCCAGCGCCTGGTAGATCGGCACGGTGCCGATCGGCACGGGCGAGTTGCGGATGATCCATTCGCGCGTTTCGTGGATGTGCTTGCCGGTGGACAGATCCATGACCGTGTCGCCGCCCCAGCGGATCGCCCAGGTCATCTTTTCCACTTCCTCGCCGATGCCGGAGCTGACGGCGGAGTTGCCGATGTTGGCGTTGATCTTCACCAGGAAGTTGCGGCCGATGGCCATCGGCTCCACTTCAGGGTGGTTGATGTTGGCGGGGATGATGGCACGTCCGCGCGCGATCTCGTCGCGCACGAACTCGGGCGTGATGGCCGCGGGAATCGAGGCGCCGAAGGACTGGCCGGGATGCTGGCGCAGCAGGCGCTTGACCATCTTTTCGCCATCGGGGCCGCTTTCGCGCAACGTCTGCAGGTAGTGTTCGCGGCGCAGGCTTTCGCGGATCGCCACGTATTCCATTTCTGGCGTGATGATGCCGCGGCGCGCGTAATGCATCTGCGACACGTTGGCGCCCGACTTGGCGCGGCGCGGCGGACGCTGCAGGTCAAAGCGCATGGCCGTCAGCTTGGGATCGGTCAGGCGTTCCTTGCCGTAGTCGCTGGTCGGGCCCGACAGCACTTCCGTGTCGCCGCGCTCTTCGATCCAGCCGCGGCGCAGTTCGGGCAGGCCGCGGCGGATGTCGATCTTGGCTTCGGGGTCGGTGTAGGGGCCGCTGCAGTCATAGACCGTCAGCGGCGGGTTCTTCTCGCCACCGAACATCGTCGGCGTATCGTCCTGCTCGATCTCGCGGAACGGCACGCGGATGTCGGGGCGCGAGCCCACTTCATACACGCGGCGGGATTTGGGCAGCGGTGCGACGGCCGCCGCGTCGACTTCGGCGGTAGCGGCCAGGAATTTGGGATTGGCGTTCATGGAAAGCTCCAAGCGAGTGGTTGGAGCCGATCGGGAAGGAATTCCCGCCGCGCGCGCAAAGACGCATGGCGGGAATACGGCTCCCAGCATCGGCATTATCCGTACTGGTACGAAGGGACTCTCTCAACACGTCCGGCCATGTAGGCGGGACGAGTACCCCTGCGCGAAAGCGAAGTATAGAGGCTGGCGCGCGTTCCGACGAATCGCGCGGCTGCTGCGCCGCGTCGGCCGGAGCAGGCGGGAGCTGGTATTACCGCTTTACAATTGGATTCAGACTATGGCGACACCGTCATTCAGGTTCGGTACACTTTTCCCAGTGCCGGGGATGAAGTGCATCGCCTGGTCTTAGTCCACATTAAGAAGGAAACGAGCATGCAACTGACCCTACGCAAATTGGCGCCCGCCCTGGTAGTCGTGACGTTGGCGCTAGCGGGTTGCAAGACCGCCCCGACTAAGACGTCTGGCGACACCGCCACGCCGCAAGCAGGCCAAGAGGCCGCCAAGCCGGCAGCCGCGGCCTCGGTGGACTTCTACCTGGCGCAGAAGCAGCCTGGCGCAGGCATGCGCGAAATTGCGCTGCCTGACGGCAAGCTCTACATGCAGACCGTGCCCGTCCTGACGCGCGCCGACCTCACCGACGCCGCCGCGCTGGTGGACCGCCAGGGTCAGAACTTCGTCGGCCTGCGCTTCTCGGAAGCCGGCGCCCGCAAGCTCAATGACGTCAGCACCAAGAACGTCGGCAACATGCTGGCGCTCGTGATCGACCAGGAACTGGTCGCCGCTCCGCTGATCGGCGAACCGCTGAACCGCGGCGTGCTGGCCTTTGGCGTGGCCTCGGCCCAGGCCGCCTCGGAAATCGCCGCCAAGATCCGCGGCGACGCTGCCGTGCCGCCGGCTGGCGGCGCCGCTCCGGCTCCTGCTGCCAAGCCCTGAACAGAGCACAGCAAGCGACAAAAAAGCCCGGCATGCCGGGCTTTTTCATGGCCGCGCACAATGCGCGGGGGAGGGTGGATGAGGGCTTGGCGTCTTTTGCGCGGTCCCATGCGCCTAACGGTGCAGGGCGCGTAGCGCGATCTCAGGCTCGTTGGCCACGACTTTCAGCAGAGCAGCAGCTGGTCCGGTAGGAGACCGGCGCTTTTGCTCCCAGTTTTGCAAGGTGCGAACGCTGACCTGCAACGCCGCCGCAAACTCAGCTTGAGACAGCTTGGTCTGTTCGCGCACCCGCTTCACATCCAGAGGATCAAGCGTGGATATTCTCGAAGGACGCGTCTCTCCCTTGCGTATCGCTGCCGCTTCTTTGAGACTCGCCTTCAAATCGGCGAATAACTGCCTGTCCATGTCACAAGTCCTTTACCAACGCCCGCAGTTCAGAAAGTTCCGCTGAGCTCAAGTTGTCCCGCAAGTTCTTTGGGTAGGCCAACAGCATCAGAATCTGGTCGTCATCGGTGAGCCAGTAATAGATCACCCGTATCCCCCCGCTCTTGCCGATTCCCGGCCGCGCGTGGCGCACCTTTCGTATGCCGCCTCCGCCAGGAATCACATGGCCGCAGGCGGGATCCTCCAGCAGCATTTGCTGCAATTCACGATAACCATCATCTGGCAGCAGGGACGTGATTTGCCTACGTGCTTTACCGGGAGGCAGGGGAGCTACTGCGCGATATCTGTCACTGGGATGCGCTTGGCGGGCGCGCGCTTGCGCGAGGCCGGCAAAGATAGTTTGCGATCAGCCCAGCTTGCGGCCGCGCGTCTTGGCGCCGCGACGGACGAGGATGGTTTTTTCGATGTAGGCCTGCGTGATCGATTCAAGGATCAGGCGGTCGTCGGCCGTGAGCGATTCGAACTGCGAAGGCGAAATGTTGGGGAAGGGCCAGGGCGCCATCGGACGCGGCCGGCCGCCGGGACGCGGCACGGGTTCGGCCACGCCAGGCGCGGGCAGCGTGTTGCTGAGGTCGTAGCCTTCCACGGGAAGTTCCAGCGGGCCCTTGCCGGTTTCCAGCCATTCGACCTCGACCTTCAAGACCTGTGCCAGCTTGCGGGCCGAGCGGCTTGAGTGCCGCAGGCCGCTTTCGTAGCTGCCGATGGCGCTTTGCGAAATGCGCGCAAGACGAGCGAGGTCTTTCTGCGTGTGGCCACGCAGCAGGCGCGCATGCTTCAGTCGGTCTGAGAATGTTTTCACACCGGCGATTGAAGCTTGCTGGTCACGCGCTTTGGTGGTTATAAATATTACTTAAGTGATATTTATCAAAGGTGAGCGCATGGAGCAACGAGGCAGCGTCTTCGTCGTACGGCTCGACGCAACGGCGCGCGAGGATTTCGCCGAGGCTTTGCGTCTGATGCGTTGGCAGGTCCGCGTGTTCGATTCGTCCGCTGCCGTATTGGAACACTTGCAGGCGCAGGGCGCTGATGCCCTGGTACTTTTGGGAGGTATTAAGGGCGTGCCTGGCCTCATCGCCATGCTGCGCCGGGCGGCGCCCGCTGCGGCGGTGCTGTGGCAGGCCGCGGATGCCAGCGCGTCGGATCGCATTGCCGCGCTGGATGCGGGGGCGGACGTCTGTACCCCTGCGGGCATGGACGCGCTGGAATGGGATGCTCTGCTGCGCAATCTGTACCGGCGCGCGCCGTCCACCGCCTTGCCTTGGCGACTAGACCCGCACGTGGGCGCACTGGCGGGACCGGCTGGCGAGTTCCTGCCGTTGACGGTCACCGAGCGCGCTTTTTTTGTCCGCTTGTTGAGCGCGCCGGGCTACTGCCTGCGCCGGGAATGTTTTTTCCCTGCCGGTACGCGCAAGTCCATGGAAGGGGCGCGGCGGGTGGATGTGCTCTTGTCGCGGCTGCGCAGCAAGGCGCGCCGCCTCAATATCGACTTGCCCGTGCTTGCGGTGCGGGGATGGGGCTACATCCTGCTGCCCGAAGGCGCCGCAAGAGAGCAGGGTCTCAGAGTACTACCAGGTTATCCCGATGCATGAGTTCGGGTTCGGTCATGCTGCCCAGGATGCGCGCGATCTGCGACGAAGGCTGTCGCAGGATGCGGCGGGTGTCGGCCGATGAATAGTTGATCAGGCCACGGGCGCATTCTCGGCCCTGGCCGTCCACGCAGGCGACCACGTCGCCACGGCCGAACTCGCCTTCCACCTCGGTCACGCCGATGGGCAGCAGGCTCTTTCCTTCGCGCAGCAGCGCCTGCACGGCGCCGTCATCCAGCACCACGCGTCCGCGCAGGCGCAGGTGATCGGCCAGCCATTGCTTGCGCGCGGACCACACGGGCAGCACGGCGCGCAATTCGCTGCCGATGCACTCGCCCTGGGCCAGGCGCGTAAGCACATTGCGCTCGCGGCCCGATGCGATGACGGTATGCGCGCCGCTATGCGCCGCGCGCTTGGCCGCCAGCACCTTGGTCAGCATGCCGCCGGTGCCGATGCCGCTGCCCGCGCCGCCGGCCATGGCTTCCAGCGCGGGGTCGCCTGCCTGGGCATGCGACATGAACTTGGCGTCGGGATTCTTGCGCGGATCGGAGTCGTACAGGCCGCGTTGATCGGTCAGGATGATCAGCGTGTCGGCTTCGATCAGATTGGTGACCAGCGCGCCCAGGGTGTCGTTGTCGCCCAGCCGGATTTCGTCGGTGACGACCGTGTCGTTTTCGTTCACGATCGGCACCACGCCCAGGCGCAGCAGGGCGAACAGCGTGCTGCGCGCGTTCAGGTAGCGGTGGCGGTCGGCCAGGTCTTCGTGCGTCAGCAGGATTTGCGCGGTGCGCAGGCCGTATTCGGCGAAGGCCGCTTCGTAGGCCTGGCACAGGCCCATCTGGCCCACGGCCGCGGCTGCCTGCAGTTCGTGCATGACCGACGGGCGTTTGCGCCAGCCCAGGCGCGCCATGCCTTCGGCGATGGCGCCGCTGGAGACCAGCACGATCTGCTTGCCCTGCTTGTGCAGGGCGGCGATCTGCGCGGCCCAGTGCGCCACGGCGGCGCGGTCCAGGCCTCGGCCTTCGTTGGTGACCAGCGACGAGCCGACTTTGGCGACGAGACGCTGGGCGTTGGTGACGACGGAAACGGCGGGTGTTTCAGCAGACATGATGGCGGCCGGCTGCGGCGAGAAAAAGGCGTAATCGTAAGGACTGCGATTATGGCTTATTCGTCGTCGCCGCGCGGCGCGGGGCGCTGGTCGGCGGTCGAGCGCTTGTCGTCGAAGCGCGGGTCCGGCGCGACATAGTTCTCTTCGGCCTGGTCTTGCGACAGGTGTTCCTTTTCGCGTTCGGCGTCCAGGTAGTCCTGCAGCGCATAGATCAGGTCTTGCGTGCCTTCGCCCGACAGGCCGGAAATGCCGAACACCGGGCCCTTCCAGTCGTAGAGTTCAAGGAAGCGGCGCTTGGTGTCCTCGGGATCGGGCACCATGTCCAGCTTGTTCAGGACCAGCCAGCGCGGCTTGGCGGCCAGTTCCGGATCGTAGCGGCGCAGTTCCTCGACGATGGCGCGCGCGTCGACCACGGCCTGCTCGACCGGATCCGCGTCCGGGTCGGGCGTGGAGACGTCCACCAGATGCAGCAGCACGCGGGTGCGCGCCAGGTGGCGCAGGAACAGGTGGCCCAGGCCGGCACCTTCGGAGGCGCCTTCGATCAGGCCGGGAATGTCGGCCACGACGAAGCTGCGCGACGGCGAGGTGCGCACCACGCCCAGGTTGGGGTGCAGCGTGGTGAAGGGGTAGTCCGCGATCTTCGGCTTGGCATTGGAGATGCGCGTGATCAGCGTGGACTTGCCGGCGTTGGGCAGGCCCAGCAGGCCCACGTCCGCCAGCACCTTCAGTTCCATGCGCAGGTAGCGGTGTTCGCCTTCCTTGCCGGGCGTCCACTGGCGGGGCGCGCGGTTCACGCTCGACTTGAAATGGATATTGCCCATGCCGCCCTGGCCGCCTGCGGCCAGCACCACCTTCTGGTCGTGCTGGTTGAGGTCGAACAGGATTTCGCCGGTGTCGGCGTCATGGATGATGGTGCCCACCGGCACGCGCAGCGTGATGTCCGGAGCGGCCGCGCCGTACTGGTCCGAGCCGCGGCCGTTTTCGCCGTTCTTGGCGCGGTGCAGGCGCGCATAGCGGTAGTCGATCAGCGTGTTGATGTTGCGGTCTGCCACGGCGTAGATGGTGCCGCCGCGTCCGCCGTCGCCGCCGTCCGGGCCGCCTCTGGGAATGAATTTTTCGCGGCGAAAGCTCGCCACGCCATTGCCGCCTTTGCCGGCGACGACTTCGATGGTGGCTTCGTCTACGAATTTCATGATGTCCGCGCGTGTAGTGGTAAGGAGTGGGGCGGGGCCGTCATTCGGCGCCGCCGGGAGGCAGGGGCCGGAACCGTCCGGCTGCTGCCCGAAATCTGGAAAAGCTTAAAACAAAAAAGCCCTGCCGCATGCGACAGGGCTTTTGCCGTTCTGGAACGCGGCGAACCGCGTTGCTGACCGTGCTGGTCCGATTACTCGGCAGCGACGATGGAAACGGTCTGCTTGTTCAACGCGCCCTTGAAGCCGAATTGAACCTTGCCGTCGATCAGCGCGAACAGGGTGTGATCCTTGCCCATGCCGACGTTCACGCCAGCGTGGAAGCGCGTGCCGCGCTGACGCACGATGATCGAACCAGCGGGAATCAATTCGCCGCCGAATGCCTTGACGCCCAGACGCTTCGATTCTGAGTCGCGTCCGTTCCGCGTAGAGCCGCCGCCCTTTTTCTGTGCCATGTTTAGCTCCTGCTAAGTGGTACCGAGTCGCTTCTTAAGCCGTGATGGCTTCGATGCGGATTTCGGTGTAGTTCTGACGGTGGCCCTGACGCTTCTGGTAGTGCTTGCGACGGCGCATCTTGAAGATCTTGACCTTGTCGTGGCGGCCTTGCGCAAGAACCGTTGCCTTGACCACTGCGCCGGAGACGAGGGGCGTGCCAACTTTCAGTTGGTCGCCTTCGCCCACGGACAGCACTTGGTCCAGGGTGATTTCTTGCCCAATGTCTGCCGGTATCTGTTCTATCTTGAGTTTTTCGCCAGCGGCAACGCGATACTGCTTGCCACCGGTTTTTACGACCGCGTACATGGGGGATTCCTTAAATAGGTAAATGGGTTCATCCGCGCTGCCTGCCCTGCTGGGCGGGATTGCCGCTCTGGCGGGCGCTTTCTTCTCCTGGCGCCAGAGCCTGGCAAGAGAGGGAAAGGCCTTGATGCCTGGGAAAGTAGAACCTTCCTTGGCACCCAGAGGGGTGACGCAAATGCAACCGACGTAATTCGGGCATTGCTGACCGAATCCGGAATATTAGCCCGGGACTTTCAGAAAGTCAAAAAGCCGTTGCAGGCTAAGGGCTTAGGTGTCGCATGCGCGCTTCAAGCGCCGGGGATCACCCGCAGGGCGATGTCCCGTGCCACGAGGCGGATGCCCGCAATGGCGTCATGGCGGTGCGTCTCGTCCAGCCGGTCGGTGGGGATCGACGTGCTGACGGCCACCCGCTTGCCCTGCGGCGTCATGCCCACGTAGGCGGCATAGCAGACCAGGCCTGTCGCCACTTCCTCCAGATCCTGCGCGAGGCCTGTGCTGCGCACCTGGGCCAGTTCCTGATCGAGCGCGGCGCGGGTGGCGAGGCTGCGCTCGGTGACGCGCGGCAGCGTATCCGGCACGCGGGCGGCCAGGTCTTCGGGCGGCAGGCTGGCCAGCAACGCCTTGCCCAGCGCGCAGGCGTGCGCCGGCAGGCGCAGGCCCAGGTCCGACACCAGTCGCACCGGGCGGCGCGCGTCTTCGCGGGCCAGGTAGACCACGTCGAAGCCATCCAGCGTCGCCAGTTGCACCACTTCGTTGTGCCGCGCCACGAAAGCGCCCGCGGCCGCCTGGAACGCCGCCTGCAGCCCGTCCTGGCGCAGATAGGCATGGCCCAGCGCCATCAGTTCGATGCCGATGACGTAGCCGCCATCACGGCGCTCGATCCAGCGGCGCTGTTCCAGGCAATCCAGCAGCAGATAGAGGGTGCTGCGGGCGAGCTGGCAGGATTCGGCCAGCTCGGATGCCTTGACCGGCGTGTTGCGGCCGGCCAGCACTTGCAGGATGTCGTGCGTGCGGCGGATGGCGGGGACGTCGTGTACGGTTGCCATGCTCTATTTGTCCAACATATTGGACATAAATTCATGATGTTGGACATGATAATGGAAGTCTCCTAGACTGCCCCACACATCATTCGAACAAGGCGAGGAGACTCATGGACCAAGCAAAGGCGCTGCCCGTCGATCTGGAACAGGCGTTGCTGGTGGGGCGGGTGTGGAGGCCGGGGCATGGTCCCAGCGTCGTGGCGGTGCGCCGCGGCGAGGTGATCGACATCACGGCGGCCGCGTCCACCATGGCGGACCTGCTGGACCGTCCCGACCGCGTGGCGCTCGCCGCCAGCGCCGCCGGCGAGTCGCTGGGCGATGTGCATGCCCTGATGGCAGCCAGCCTGGCAGGCCGGGAGGGCTTGCGCCTGCTGGCGCCTTGCGACTTGCAGCCCGTCAAGGCGGCGGGCGTCACCTTCGCCATCAGCCTGCTGGAACGCATGATCGAGGAAGAGGCCGGCGGCGATGCCAGCCGCGCCGAGGAAATCCGTGTCCGCATGCAGGCGCTGATTGGCTCGGACTTGTCCCGCCTGCGGCCGGGCTCGCCCGAAGCTGCCAAGCTGAAGGCCGAGCTGACCGAGCGCGGCCAGTGGTCGCAATACCTGGAGGTCGGCATAGGCCCGGACGCCGAGATTTTCTCCAAGGCGCCGCCCATGGCGTCGGTGGGGACGGGTGCGCATATCGGCGTGCTGCCCGAATCCCGCTGGAACAATCCCGAACCCGAGATCGTGCTGGCGGTGGACAGTCGCGGCGAGGTCGTCGGCGCCACGTTGGGCAACGACGTCAACCTGCGCGACATCGAAGGCCGCAGCGCCTTGTTGCTGACCAAGGCCAAGGACAACAACGGCTCTTGCGCCATCGGTCCCTTCATTCGCCTGTTCGACGGGGACTTCAGCCTGGACAGCGTGCGCCAGGCCGATGTGTCCTTGCGCATCGAGGGCCTGGACGGCTTCGTGCTGGACGGCGTGAGCCACATGCGCGAGATCAGCCGCGATCCGCTGGACCTGGCGCGCCAGGCCTGCGGCAAGCATCATCAGTACCCGGACGGCTTCATGCTGTTCCTGGGCACCATGTTCTCGCCCACCCAGGACCGCATGGGCCCGGGCACCGGCTTCACCCACAAGCTGGGCGACCGCGTCGTGATCGCGTCCGAGCGCCTGGGCGCGCTGGTCAACGAAGTGCGTCTGGCCACCGAGATCGAGCCCTGGACCTTCGGGGTGCGCGCACTTTACGCCAGCTTGGCCGCGCGCGGCCTGCCGAGGCAAGGCGCCTGATCCGCCGCAGGACGGCGCCGGGCAGGGGCGCGCTCCGGGGCGCCACCCCTGCCGGCGATTCCGCCAGGATGACGGCTCGCGTCCGTCACTCCCCGTATAATCCTTGGTCGAATCCTCCCGCCGTCTGCGGCGGGCCCAGCGGTAAGAGCCGGCGCGCGTTCACGCCGCGGCTCGTTTCACTCTCCCGGATACGTCTTGAATCTCCCCGAGCTTGTTGCCCCCATTGCAGACGATATGAAAGCCGTCGACGCGGTCATCCGCGAGCGGCTGAATTCCGAGGTGGTCCTGATCCGCACGATCGGCGACTACATCATAGGCGCGGGCGGCAAGCGCATGCGCCCGGCCATGGTACTGATGGTGGCGCGCGCGCTGGGCTACGATGGCACGCACCACCAGTTGCTGGCCGCCGTGGTTGAGTTCATCCACACCGCGACCCTGCTGCACGACGACGTGGTCGACGAATCCGACCTGCGCCGCGGGCGTGAAACCGCCAACGCGGTCTTCGGTAACGCCGCCAGCGTGCTGGTGGGCGACTACCTGTATTCGCGCTCCTTCGAGATGATGGTGGAAGCGAACTCGATGCGCGTCATGAGCATCCTGTCCGAAGCCACCACCGTGATCGCCGAGGGCGAGGTGCTGCAGCTGCTGAACGTGCATGATCCGGACGTCTCGCAGGAACGCTATCTGCAAGTGGTGCGCTACAAGACCGCCAAGCTGTTCGAGGCCGCCGCCCAGGTGGGCGCCGTGCTGGCGGGCGCCACCCCCGAGCAGGAAGCCGCCGCGGCCGCCTATGGCCGCCACGTGGGCACCGCCTTCCAGTTGGTGGATGACGTGCTGGACTACAGCGGCGACGCCGCCGCCCTGGGCAAGAACGTGGGCGACGACCTGCGCGAGGGCAAGCCCACGCTGCCGCTGATCCGCGTGATGGAAGTGGGCACGCCGGAACAGCAGCAATTGATCCGCGACGCCATCAAGACCGGCGACGCCGACTTCGCCGCCGTGGCCGCCGCCATCCAGGCTACCGATGCCCTGGAACACGCCCGCCAGGCCGCCGTGGCCGAAGCGGATCTGGCCCGAAAAGCACTTTCTGCTTACCCCATTTCCCCTTTTCAAAAATCTCTGTTAGAATTCTGCGCTTTCGCGGTGAACAGAGATCGCTAAGCGAATTAGGCGAAAAATCTGGGGCAACCCAGGTGTTGGGAAAACCCGGATGGGAAAGCCCGGTGGCCTGAAACGTGGCGGTTGATAGTGAAAGCGAAAGATGATTTGGTTGCACTGAGCGCAGCGAAGTCAGTAGTAGTAGTAAGAGTTGTACTAAGACTCGGGGCGTAGCTCAGCCTGGTAGAGTACTGCGTTCGGGACGCAGGAGTCGGAGGTTCGAATCCTCTCGCCCCGACCACTCATGTGGTCGAATTCATGAAGGTGTTTCCCGACGCCTTTGGCTGAAAGCCGGTATCGCGCAAGCGTTGCCGGCTTTTTTGCATTTGCGTGTCGGATTCAGTCATCCCGCCGTCATTCCGCGTCTCTAGACTCCCGCCTTTTTCGAACAGGCAGCAGAGATGACGAAGGACAGCAAGCACGGCCAGGGTGATACGCAGATCGTGGAGCAGGCGGCGGATGCCTTGCCGCAGGCGCCCGACAACCGGCGGCGCAGCCTGCTGCGCGCCGGCTTGGGCGTGACGCTGTTGCCCATGGGCGGAAGTTTCCTGCTCAGCGGCTGCAATGGCGGCGGCGACGATGACGATGATGATGACGGCGATGGCGGCACGGGCAAGCCTCAGCCGGCCCTGGTGTCGAGCTTTGCGCTGGCGGTGCTGCCGGATACGCAGTTCTATTCTCGCTACGCGACCGACGCCGAGAACCAGCAGTTCATGCGCAAGTACGGCAGCGAGCCCTACCAGGCGCAGACGCGCTGGGTGGCCGAGCACGCCAAGGCGCTCAACATTCCCTTCCTGGTCCATCTGGGCGATGTGGTCGACCAGCAGGGCAAGCCCGACCAGTGGAAGGTGGCCAGCGCCGCGATGAAGGTGCTGGAAGACGCCAAGGTGCCGTACTCGATCCTGGCGGGCAACCACGACGTGATCGTCGACCGCGACTATGTCGACGAGAGCAGCCAGTCGGCCAATACCGACGCGCAGCGCGACCTGGCCAAGGAACCCTACCTGCAGCATTTCAGCGTCACGCGCGCCAAGCAGCAGGCCACCTTCGGCGGCCGCGATGCCAGCGGCTTTCACGAGTACCACATGTTCGAGGCCGAAGGGCAGAAGTTCCTGGTGCTGTCGCTGTCCTGGCGCGCATCGAATGACGCGCTGGCCTGGGCCAACCAGGTGCTGCGCGCCAATCCCACGCTGCCCGCCATTCT
Source organism: Achromobacter sp. ACM02 (assembly GCF_014851605.1). Lineage (NCBI taxonomy): Bacteria > Pseudomonadati > Pseudomonadota > Betaproteobacteria > Burkholderiales > Alcaligenaceae > Achromobacter > Achromobacter sp. ACM02. Next base: position 129,277 of record NZ_JACUZY010000006.1, on the reverse strand, counting down.
GATCAACCACCAGCTGCTGAACATCGACAAGGATGGCGTCAGTCCGCTGGAAGTGCCCTACGGCAAGATGCTGTGGGACAAGTTGATCCGCGACAACGATCAGATCTTCATGACGCTCAACGGCCACTACCATGGCGCCACCCGCCTGACCAAGACCAACGCCTATGGCAACGCGGTGGAGGAGATGGTGGTGGATTACCAGATGGCCTACCAGGGCGGCAACGGCCTGATGCGTCTGTACGAATTCGATCTGGGCAACAACGAGATCCGCGTGCTGTCTTTCTCGCCCTGGGTGCCGCAGAAGCCCAAGGACACGCTCAATGCATTTGACCAGGCGGTGCTGACCGCGCCCAACGAGCAGTTCACCATCAAGATGGACTTCGCCAGCCGCTTCTCCGGCTTCAACAAGACGTTCAAGGCGGCGGCGCCCTCGCATACCTCGCTGGTCGAACAGGCCTCGGCGCTGATCCTGGCCAACTACACGGATCCCACGACCGTCGAACAGAAGCCGGCCGCGGACGTCAACGACTACCCGCTGGTGGCGGGGACGCTGGCGCACTGGCGCTTCTTCGGCGGGCAGGCCGGCCTGTCCGTCAAGGTGGGCGAGACCGTCGCGGATCTGACCGGCCTGAATCCGATCCGCCGCGCGGCGCTCAACATAGACGGCGTGGCGGGCGCGCAGGAAGGCGACCTGCTGTGGTCGGACGATCACCATTACCTGTCCGCCGCGCCCGGTTCAGTGCGGTTCCTGAACACCGATAAGAACACTGCGCGCATGAGTTACTTCACCACCGAAGCCACTGCCGCGATCAACGGCGCCACGGTGCCGAACGGCTACACGGTCGAGGCGTTCCTGAAGATCGACCGGGACTGGAGCGCGCAGAAGCACGCCTGGATGAACGTGATGACGCGCGACGGCAAGCGCGGCGATCTGGCCGGGTTCAATGGCGGCGACCCGGAATCCCCGCCCTTGATCTTCGCCGTGTCCAGCTTGCGCGAGATCCAGTGGGAAATCGTGCCGGTCGTGGCGGGTGAGCGTGGCGGCAAGACCAACTGGTCGGGCGAGATCATCGCGGACAAATGGTTCCACGTCGCGGTGGTCAACGACGCCGACACGCACGAGACCATTCTGTACATCGAGGGCGCGCCGGTATTGCGCAACGTCTGCAATGCGCCGGGCCTGGCGACGCTGGCCGCCGACATGCCCTGGGTGATCGGAGCGGGTTCGTGGGACGGCGAACGCGCCGACGGCTTCTTCGGCAGCATCGGCGAGATACGCATCGTGGATAAGGCGCTCAAGCCCGCGCAATGGCTGACCGCGCGCCGCGCGAGCTAGCGCGTCATGCGGGACGCGCGCGACGCGTCCCGCATATGTTCAGCGTGGCGCCGCCGCGTCAGCCGCCTCGGCCCGCAGGCACTCGATCAAATCCCGCATCCGCGGCGACAAATCCAGGCTGTGGTGCCGCACGATGCCCAGCGGGCCGAATACGGGAGGCAGCTCGATATCCAGAACGGCAACGCCGCCGCTGCCGGCCGGGTGGCGTGCGACGCAACGGGGCAGCAGCGACAGCAGGTCGCTGCTGGCCATCAGCATCATATTGTTCAGGGCCGAGGCCGATTCGATGCGCGACGGCGGGTACTGGCCGTGACGCTGCAGCAGCATGTCCAGGCCGATGCGCGCCGGGCTGCCGCGCGGCGGCATGATCCACGGATAGGCCGCCAGTTGCGCCCAGGAGACCTGGGCCACGTCCGCCAGCGGATGTCCGCTGCGCGCGCATACGCACATCGGCTCTTCGTACAGCACTTGCGTCAGGGTATCGGGCGTGCGCACGGCGGCGCCCATGCGCGCCACCAGCAGGTCCAGCTTGCGGGTGTGCAGGTCTGGCATCAGCGCTTCCAGTGAACCCTCGCGCACCAGCACATTGACATTGGCCGCCTGTTGCTCGAAACGCAGCAGCGCGCGCGGCACCAGGTAAGCCGCCGCCGCCGAGTTGACGCCGACATGGATGGTTTCCGCGTCGAGGCCGGGCGCGGCGGACCATTCGCCGCTCATGCGTTCCAGGTCACCCAGCACCCAGCGGGCGTGACGGATCAGGGAGTCGCCATGGGGCGTGGGGAAGGTGCCCTTCGGGGTCCGGTCGAACAGCCGGGCGCCCAGCATGTCCTCCAGTTCCGCGAGCATGCGCGACACCGCTGGCTGGGTGGTGGCCATGCGTTGCGCCGCCACGCCGACGTTGTGGACTTCGTCCAGCAATAGCATGAGTTGCAGGTGGCGCAGGCGCAGCCGGCCACGCAGATACCAGTCTTGCTGCAGGGGAGCGATGGTGTCGGGAGGGTTCATCTCCACATATCAACTCTGATATGGAAAGTGAAAAATATATCATTGGACTGGAATGATGGGCTGGTCGATGATGATTGCCAGCGAGCCGCCCGCGAATGAGGCGAGCCGCGGGATGGAGACAATCATGCTGAAACTTGTGCGCGGCGCCCTGGCCGCCCTGAGTCTGGCCGTACCTCTGGCCGTTCCCCAGGCGGCCGTCGCGGCTTATCCGGACCGCCCCGTCACGCTGGTCGTGCCCTCGGTGCCCGGCGGCGCGGCCGATGTGGTCGGGCGTCTGGTCGCTGCGGAAATGTCCAAACAATGGAACGTTCCGGTCATCGTGGAAAACCGCGCCGGTGGCGCCGGCGTCATCGGTTCCCAGGCGGTGGCACGCGCCAAGCCCGACGGCTACACGCTGCTGCTGGGGCCGGACGCCTCGTTCACGGCGGTGCCTTACCTGATGCAGGACGTGCCGTATCGTGCCCAGGACTTCGCGCCCGTCGCGACGCTGGCGACCCTGCAGTACGTGTTGGTGGCGGCGCCCACGGCGCCGTTCAAGTCCTTGCGTGAACTGCTGGAGCAGGCGCGCGCCCGGCCCGACTCCATTACCTACGCCAGCGGCGGTCCGGGTTCCACCCATCATCTGGCGATGGCGTTGTTCGAGCATGCCGCTGGCATCTCGCTCAAGCACGTGCCGTACAAGGCCGCGCCCCAGGGCTTTGTCGGCGTGATGGGCAGCCAGGTCGACCTGATGTTCATCGTCGCCAGCACGGCCGTGCCGCAGATCAAGGCCGGCAAGGTGCAGGGGCTGGCCAACGCGGGAGCCGCGCCCATCGCGGGCGCGCCCGACCTGCCGATGGTGAAGGACGCAGTGAAGGACTTCACGTTCTACAGCTGGTTCGGCCTGTTCGCGCCGGCGCAGACGCCCGCTCCGGTGCTGGCCGATTTGCAGCGCGCCGTCGCCGCTGTCCTGAAGAGTCCCGAGGTCCGGGACAAGATGCAGGCCCAGGGCATGATCGTGGGCGACCAGGACGGGCTGGGCTTGAACGAACGCATCGCCCATGACATCCGTGTGCTCGCGCCCGTGCTTTCCGACATCAAGACCGCCACCAGCAAGCAGCAATGAAACGCCCCAACATTCTTCTCATCACGACCGACCAGCATCGCGGCGACTGCCTGGGCTTTGCGGGACGCCGGGTCAAGACGCCGCACATTGATCTGCTGGCGCGCACTGGCACGCATTTCGCGGCCTGCATCACGCCCAACGTCGTCTGCCAGCCTTCGCGCGCCTCCATGCTGACCGGCCTGCTGCCGCTGACGCATGGCGTCTGCGACAACGGCATAGACCTGGACCTGCGTACCGGCGAGGCGGGCTTTGCCGGCAGCCTGGCCGCTGCCGGCTACGACACGGGCTTCATCGGCAAGGCGCATTTCTCCACGCACCACACCTTCCAGGCCACGGGACGGCCCGAATGCCAGTACAGCGAGGCGGGCATGGGACCGGGCTGGGCGGGGCCGTACATGGGCTTCAAGCATGTGGAGCTGGTGGTGGAAGGCCATAACTATTGGCTGCCCACGCCTTTGCCCGGCGGCCTGAATCATTCGCGCTGGCACTACGGCGACGGGTTGGGCGAACTGCGCAACCAGCTGTATGAGACCGACCTGGGCCCGGCCAGCGGCGCGCCGCAGACCTTCCATTCCGCTTTGCCGGCGGCCTGGCACAACTCCGCCTGGATCGGCGATCGCACCATCGATTATTTGCGCGAGCATCGCAATCAGCCGTTCTGCCTGTGGGCTTCGTTTCCCGATCCCCATCACCCTTTTGATTGCCCCGAACCCTGGTCGCGCCTGCATCATCCCGACGAGGTCGATCTGCCGCGCCATCGCGTCACCGACTACGATCGCCGGCCCTGGTGGCACAGGGCCAGCATGGAAAGCAAGCCCATGGGCAATGCCGAAGTGCAGGCGGTACGGCAGAATTTTTCGCGCATGCCGACCCAATCAGACGAGGCGCTGCGCCGGATCATCGCCAACTACTACGGCATGATCTCGCTGGTGGACCATCAGGTGGGGCGCATCATGAAGGCGCTGAGCGAGTACGGGCTGGATCAGGACACCATCGTCATCTTCACCTCGGATCATGGCGAATGGCTGGGCGACCACGGGCTGATGCTCAAGGGGCCCATGCCGTATGAAGGCCTGCTGCGCGTGGCCATGGTGGCCAGCGGCCCCGGCATCGCGGCGGGGAGAAAGGTGGAAGACCCGGTTTCCACGCTGGATCTTGCTGCGACCTTCTGCGACTACGCCGGCGCATCGGCCCTGGGGCCGCAACACGGCCGCAGCTTGCGTCCGTTGCTGGAAGGCGGGGATGCCACCCGCGAGTTCGCCTTGAGCGAATGGGACGTGGCGGCATCGCGCTGCGGCGTGGAGCTGAAGCTGCGCACGGTGCGCACGCGCGACTGGAAGCTGACCGTCGAACTGGGCAGCGGCGCGGGCGAGATGTATTGCCTGGCCGAAGATCCGGACGAGATGGACAATCTCTTCGACGATCCGGGTCATGCCGCGAAACGGCGGGAACTGGCCGCCATGCTCGCAACCCGGCCTGCGGACCAGTTGCCGGCGCGCGTGCCGGCATCGGGTATCGCTTGAACTTGCGGCGCAAACCGGACGGTCAAGCCTGTTCGGTGGTCGGTTGGCCGGCAGGCTTGGCCAGGGCGCTTTTCACTGCGGCGAGCACGTCGTCGCAGATGAGCGCCACCGCGTCCGCCGACCCGCGCACGCCTGGCTGGTTCAGGCGGGTATCGAGCTGAGCGCACTGTTCGGCCAGCGCGGGCAGGCGGAAAATGGCCAGCATGCCACGCAAGGCGTGCAGTTCGCCGCGCAGGCTGCCGCTGTCTTCGTCGATGGCAGCGCGTTTGATGGTGTCCAGGGACTGCGCGCAAGATTGCTCCAGCGTGCGCAGCAGCGCCGGGGGGAAGGCGCGTCCACCGGTCAAGGCTTGCGGACCGTTATCGGCCGCTGCCGGGGCCTGTTGCGGGCCGCGGCCGGCTTGCCCGCATACGTCCAGCAAGGCGTGTTCGAGTTCGGCCAGCGGCAAAGGTTTGGTTAGCACCCGCGCGATGCCGGCTTCATTGCAGCGCTGCCGCTCGTGTTTCGTCACGCAGGCCGTGGCGGCGATGACGGGCATGTCCGGCCGCATGGATCGGGCCTGTCGGGCCAGCGCGTAGCCGTCCACGCCGGGCATCGCGAGATCGGTGACCAGCACGTCATAGCGGTGCGCTGCCAGCAGTGCGCAAGCCTGCGCACCTCCCTCCGCCAGATCGACTTCACAGCCCAGCAGCTTGAACTGTTCTTCGAACAGGCCGCGGTTGGCGGCATTGTCTTCGGCCACCAGCACCCGCAACGAGCGGGTCGAATGCCGCGGCGCGGGCGCGGGGGCCGCGGTGGACAGGGGCGCGTCCTGCAGCACATGCCGCAAGGCCGAGGCCAGGCCATGCAATCCGTACATCGAAACGCTGAGCTTGCGTCCCGTGTCCTGCGGCGTGGCGGGTCCAAGCATGCCGCAATCGATCACCCATGAAGATTGGTCCAGCAACCTGTCTTCGTCCTCCGGCTGCCAGTCCGTCTTGTCGCCCCAGATGATGAGGACCGTCGCTTCGTCCAGCGAGTCTTCGTCCAGTTCGGATGGATGGCGGTGGGCGTTGACGCGCAGTCCCCAGGTTCGCAGGACGGCTTCCAGGCCGTGACGGCAGTTGTCGCGCGCGGCCAGCAGCAACACCTGCTCGCCGGCGAACCATGGCCTGTCGGCCTCGGCGTTCTCGATGCCCAGCGGCAAGGAGAACGCGAACAGGCTGCCGCTTCCAGGTTCGCTGCGCACGGACAGGGAGCCGCCCATTGCCTCGACCAACCGGCAACACAGGGTCAGCCCCAGGCCCGTGCCGCCATAGCGCCGGCCTATGGTCGCGTCGGCCTGGCTGAAAGCGCGAAAGACACTCCGGGTCTGTTCTTCCGTCATGCCCATGCCGGTGTCCTCCACCTCGACGGCGATGCGGGCCGCGTCGGTGCGGGTACGCAGCACCACCTTGCCGTGGTCGGTGAATTTGATGGCATTGGAGAGCAGGTTGTGGATCACTTGTCCCAGTCGGGTGGCATCCCCTCGCATGGGCTGCCTGAGCGCAGCGCCCAGATCGCCGAGCAAGGCCAGTCCTTTGGCCTGGGCCTGGGGCGCGAACATGGATAGGGCGTGCGAGGCGACTTCGAGCAGGTCGAACTCCGTCTGCTCCAGGCTCAGTTCGCCGGCCTCGATCTTGGAGAAGTCCAGCACGTCGCTGATCGTGGCCAGCAGCAGTCCCGACGACACCCGCACGGTTTCGAGATGATTGCGCTGGATTGGCGCCAGGCGCGAGCGCGAGAGCAGCTCAAGGTGTCCCAGGATGGCGTGCAGCGGCGTGCGTATTTCATGGCTCATCGCCGCCAGGAAGGCCGACTTGGCGGCATTGCCGCGGTCCGCGGCGGCCTTGGCTTCACGCAGGCGGTGGGCCAGCTGATATTTTTCGGTGACGTCGATGAACGCAGCCACGACCACGTTAGATCCGCGATAGCGCGCGCCTGCCATGCTGACCGACAAGGTGACGGGAGTGCCATCGCAGGCAACGAACGAGAGGTCTTCCTCCACCACATCCGTATCGCGCCTGCCTGCGGCCGTGCCGGCGCGCCGCCGATAACGATTGGCCAGCTCTGCCGAAAGGCTGAATTTTCCCACGCCCACGCGCGCGGTCATCTTCTCCATGGCCGGGCTGTGCAACAGCGGACTGCCGCTGGCAGCGTCGATCAGACCCAGGCCCACGGGAGCCGTCTCGATGAGCGTGCGGTTGAGATGCTCGCTCTCCAGCGCCAGCCTGGAACGGTTCATCAAGGGCCGGACCACGCGCAGCTCGAAGTAGAGCAGCAGCGCCCATATCAACGCCAGCGTGGTTGCGGTCATGGTCGCGGGCGTGGTCAGCTGTGCGCTGATGGCATTGACGATGCTGCTCCAGTCCAGCGTGAAGACCAGCACCCAGCCCGTCGGGCCCAATCCTTCTGAAATCGAGAACTGGCCAGAGCGCGTTCTTTCCTGGCGCGTTCCGGCAGGGATATCGGCGAGGTCGGCGGCCGGAGCGGTTTCCTGCGCGTCGCCGACACCGCCGCCCGGCGACGCAGCGATGAGTTGGCCGCTGGCGGACATGATGGCGAAGTCGCCCGCCTGCAGGTTTGCCGCCTGCGAGGCGCCGGGTTGCAGGGGGGAATACTCCGTCACCAGCACGGCGACCGGCACGCCCTTGTCCAGTATGGTTCCACCGATGCGGAAGACCTGCTTGCCCGTGATCGGATTAGCGACGGGAGGGATCCAGCGCAAGGAGCGCCATGTGTCGGTGCCGGCATCGGTCGCGATCAGCATGCGCCGGCTGACTTCGCCGGTCAGCAGGGCGAGGTAGCGGTCGCGGTCCGCCAGGATCCTCTGGCGGACCGCTGCTTCGGGGGCAGGGACCAGGCCGGCGATGCTGCCATTGACCCCAAAGAAGAACGAGGCCAGCGAGTTGTCATGGGCCGCGGGCCCGCCTGAGGGAACGCGTCCGATCTGCTCGGCCAGATTGAAGAACTTTCCTGTCGCAGCGTTCGTCACCCGGCCGCCGCCCGAACCCAATATCCATTGAGAGCGGGAATCCTCGTCGGCCTCCACCAGCAGTTCTTCGCCCCGGCTGCGGTACTTTGCGATCTGGGCCGCGTCAAAGGGCGCCGCTTCTCGCCACATCAGCTCCGCGCTTGCCAGGCTGATGCGGAAGGCGTTCTCGCGCGTATAGATTTCCTTCATGAGCACGGCGTGTTCGGCCACGAACGATTGGCGCACGTACTCCAGATATTTTTCGGCGGTGGTCTTGGCTTCCAGGGCGAAGGTCAGCAGCACCGCGACCGTGATCAGCACGCCGCCGCCCAGGCTCTGCCAGCGCTGATAGCGGCGAAAGCGCGTCACGGTGTCGAGCCGCGAGGGGCTCAGGCGGTGGCGTAGTCGAATCAAGGCGCGGGAGGATGGGTGTCAGGCGGCGCCGGCATGCCGTCTCGGATAGGCGGGCGCTGCGGGTTTCTGGGGGCGGGCGCAGCTACTTGAACATTATTCCGGCCCGTTTGGCGCAAAGGCTTGCCAGCGGCTTTGACATGGATCAAGCGGCTGCCACTCGGGTCTGGTCGCGTCCAGCGTGTCGACATTGAACAAGGGGCAAGCACTGGTACCGCCGGAGACTCAGGCCGCTTTCTCGCCCTTCACGTCGGGTGGCGTCATATCGGCCATCGGCAGGGCGGCGCAGCCGTACCGGACCAGGTCCGCGTCGCGTTCGATGCCCAGCTTCCTCATCGCGCTGCGCTTCTGTGAGCTGACCGTCTGCACGCTGCGGCTGGAAATACGCGATATCTCGGTGATGGTTGCGCCCGCGCAAAACAGACGGATGATCTCTGCCTCTCGCCGCGTCAACCGCGGCTGTTGCGGCGAGAGGGATTCGCGGATGATCATGTCCTTCACCGTCGGCGAATAGTAGGTCCGGCCGCGGCTCATCGCGTGTATCGCTTCGGCGATATGGCGCGTTGAATCTGCCTTGCTGAGGATGCACAGGTTCTTTTCGGCCAGCAGCGCCCGCAGCAGCGTGGGATGCTCGACCATGGTGAGCACGGCCACTCGCAGCGCCGGGAAGCGCCGCCGCAAAAATCCGATGAGCCCCAGCCCGTCACCGTGCTTGCCGCCCGGCATCGCGTAGTCCGAGACCACCGCGTCGCACGGTTGAGTTTCAAGCAGGGCCACCAGGTCCGTGGAGTTCCTGGCGCAGCCGATCACTTCGATGGCCGGATCTCGCGCGAGCTCGTGGCTCACGCCCAGGGACACGATGGGATGGTCGTCGGCAATGATGACGCGGATGCGGCCGTGTGACATGTTTCTTTCCCCGTTCATCCAGAGCCTGCTGCGGAACTGCCGTGCGTCCATGGCGATTGCCGCCAAGTTTCGCAAGCAGGCGTTTGAAACGCTGTATGTGCGCGGCTGCTGTGGCGATGCCGCGTGCCGCCATATTACCGACGGCGTCCTCGCCAAAGAATAGGAGGAGTACTAAAGTGCGGCGCTCGTCGCAGCCGCCGCCACCCCCAACTCCGCGGCAGGCGACTGCCGAATCGTAGTAGTACGACTCCGATTTCGTAGTCTTCCCACAGTTCCACTCCCGTCCGCTCCGTATTCTGCCGGCAGGACGAGAATCGCCCGGCTTGGCAGGAGCGGCAGCCGGCCCGGGGGCAAACGCTTCCTGTGAAAAAAAGGCAGAGAGCAGGGGGCGGGAGATGACAGGGGAGAACGCGCGCCATCGGATGGCTGCGCTGGCCGCCGGGCTGGTCATGGCGTTGTGTGCGGACGTCTCGCGGGCGCAGATCCCGGATGCGGGGCGCGCCATGCGCGACCTGCAATCGGTCTTGCCCGCCATGCCCTCGGGTGGCACGGCTCCGGAGGTGCAATTGCCCGAACCGCAGCCGCCCGCAGCCGCGTCCGGCGAAGCGGCCACAGGCCCCGCCGTCAAGGTGCTCGAGTTCCGCTTCGAAGGCAACCGCGCCGTTGACGACGCGACGCTGCGGGCGCTGCTGGCCGATCTGGCGGGCACGGCGCTGACGTTTCCGGACTTGCGCCTGGCCGCTGATCGCGTCACCGCTTACTACCATGATCGGGGCTATGTGCTGGCGCGCGCCTACCTGCCGCCGCAAGACATCGATGCGGGCGTCCTGCGCATCGCCGTGCTGGAGGGCAGCTATGGCGAGATCGGTCTGCGAAACCGCTCGCGGATCCGCGATGCTGTGCTGGAACAGCCGCTCTCCGCCCTGCATCCGGGGGATGCAGTGCAGGCCCGTGAGCTGGAGCGCGCGCTGCTGTTGCTCAGCGAGCTGCCCGGCGTGGCGGTGAAGGGAACGCTACGGCCCGGCGCCGAAACCGGCAGCACCAGCCTGCTGGTGGATGCCGAGGCGGGACCGCTCGTCTTCGGCAGCGTGGACGCGGACAATTTTGGCGGCTACTACACCGGCGAATACCGGCTGAGCGGAAGCATCGGCGTCAACAACCCCCTGCGCCTGGGCGACCAGCTCAATCTGCGACTGTTGGGGAGCGATGGCGGGCAGCGCTACTACAACGCCGGCTATCAGCTTCCCCTTGGCTCCTGGTCCACGCGCGTCGGCATTGGCATGTCCAGCATGCGGTACGAACTCGGCAGGCGTTTCGAACCCCTGGGTGCGCACGGCCGCGCCGACGTGTCGACCGTGTTCATCCAGCAGCCCTTGGTGCGCACGCGCCGCGCCAGCTTGCGCCTGCAATTGCAGCACGAGCGCAAGCGTCTGGTCGACAGCATGGATCTCTTCGACGTAAGCAGCAGCAAGCGTATCGGGCTATGGACCGTGGCCCTGGCCGGCAGCAGCGAGGACGGATGGCTCGGCGGCGGAAGGACCATCTTGCAGCTGTCGCATGGCCGCGGCCGACTGCGCCTGGGCGATTCGCAAGCCGAGCGCGAGGACCGTCTGACCGTGCGCACTGCGGGCGGGTTCGCCAAGACCAATCTTTCGGCCAGCCGACTGCAGCAGCTCGTGGGCCGCCTGCAGCTGTATGCGCGGCTGGACGCGCAATGGGCGTCGAAGAACCTGGACAGTTCCGAGAAATTCAGCCTGGGCGGACCCTATGGCGTACGCGCCTATCCGCTGGGCGCGGCCAGCGGCGACGAGGGCTGGCTGGCCGGCGTCGAATTGCGTTACCAAATGGCTCCCGGGTGGCAGGCGAGCGCCTTTGCGGACCGCGGCAGCGTGCGCCTGAGCAAACAGCGCTGGACGCGCGAAGGCAACCGCAACGACCTGAGTGCGGCGGGATTCGGCATCACGAAGTACGGCGCCAACCATCAGGTGAACCTGAGCATCGCCTGGCCGATGGGCCGGCAGCTACCCGCGACGGAAGCGGACCGCGAGCCCCGCTTGTGGTTCCAGGCGTCGCGCTACTTCTGACGCAGGCGCATCACGCGCGCAGTTTTCTCAACCGGCGCAGTCTGCCGTGGCGGCGGATGCGCCATTCTCGCGAGGCAATCATGAACAAGACATATGCATTGGTATGGAACGAGGCCAGACAAAGTTGGAGCGTGGCGCGCGAGTCGGCGCGCCGCCATGGAAAATGCGGCGGCGGCAGGCGTGGTCACGTTGCCGCGCTGGCCCTGATCGGACTGGCGAGCCTGTCTGGCGCGCATGCTGCACCGACGGGAGGGACGATCGCGGCCGGCAATGGCATAGGCGATATCCACACCACGCTGGACCAGAAACAGGTGTCGATCAATCAGCACACGCAAAAGCTGATCATCGATTGGAACAGCTTCAGTATCGGCGCCGACGAACGTGTCGCCTTCAACCAGCCTGGCGTCGGATCCATCGCGCTGAACCGGGTGAACGGCCTGTCGCCAAGTTCGATCCTGGGACGCATGGACGCAAATGGCCAGGTTTTCCTCGTCAACCCCAACGGCATCGTCTTCGGCAGGGGCGCGGAGGTCAACGTGGGCGGACTGGTAGCGTCGACCAAGCAGCTTTCCGACACCGATTTCAACGCGGGCAACTATCGCTTCGCCGGGCCATCGGAGGCCTCCGTATTGAACCAGGGCGTGATTGCCGCGCGCGACCGCGGCAGCGTCGCGCTGCTGGGCGCCAAGGTCAGCAATCAGGGTGTGATCCAGGCGCGGCTGGGGCGGATCGCGCTGGCAGCCGGCGCAGAGTTCACTGTGAACTTCGACGGCAACGGCTTGCTCGATTTGCGGATGGATGGCGCCGCGCTGTCCGCCCTGGCCGAGAATGGCGGCATGCTGAGCGCCGACGGCGGGCAGGTCCTGATGACGGCCAGCGCCGCGGGAGCGGCCTTGCGCACGGTGGTCAACAGCCAGGGCATCATCGAAGCGAAGACGCTGCAGGGTCAAGGCGGCAAGATTACGTTGGACGGCGGAGGCGCCGGTGTGGTGGTGGCTGCGGGCAAGCTGAATGCCAGCGCGCTTGCCTCGCCAGGCAACGGCGGCGAGGTGGAGATGCGGGGGCAGCAGGTGGCCGTGCGGCTTGGCACTGAGGTCGACACGCGGGCCTTGAACGGCGATAGCGGCACCTGGTGCATCGCGTCGGCAGGGGTGACGGTGGGCGAAAACTCCACCGCGGCAAACGTCACGGTGCACGCGGACACCGTCGCCAGCAATCTCGCGGCCACCAACATCGTGCTGGAAGGCGCTGCGGGCGACGTCGCGCTCAATGGCCCGATCGCGTGGCACAGCGGCAACACGCTCGGCTTGGTTGCGGCGGGTGATATCGCGGTCAACGCAGACCTGGCCGCAACCGGCCAGAACGCCGCCATTGCCCTGTCCGCCGGCGGGGAAATCGCGCTTAACGGCAAGACTGCCATTACCGGCATCAACGGTGCCTTGTCCTTGCAGGCGCCCGGAGGCCATATTCTGGGCGAAGGGGCGGTGATCACGCTGTCCGGCGCAGGTGCATCGTTCAGCGCGCATGGCCAGCGTTACGCGGTGATCCAGAACCTTGCCCAGCTGCAGGACATCGACCGCAACCTGAGCGGCCTGTACGTGCTAGGCAACAAGCTGAGCGGACGCGGCTCGATCCAGGCCATAGGCGGTCCGCATGGCATCTTTTCAGGCGTCTTCGACGGTCTGGGCAATACGCTCAGCGGCTATTCGGTCAGCGGCGCGGGTCCCAACGTGGGCTTGTTCGCCGCCTCGTCCGGCAGCATCAGCAATGTCAACCTGGCGTCGATGGCTGTCAATGCGCCTGCCACCGGCGCGGCATCCATGTCGGTGGGCGCGCTGGTGGGCCGCAACTCGGGCCAGATCGTCAACGTATCCACGTCCGGGATGCACGTGAAGGGCAGTTCGTATCACCGTAACGTGGTGGGCGGCCTGGTGGGCACCAACGCCGGCGGCAGTATCGACCGCGCCACCGTCGCAGGCAGCGTATATGCAGGTTCGCGCACGATCGCCATAGGCGGGCTGGCAGGTGAAAACCTGAATTCCGCGACGAGCCGCGGCGTCATTACGCGCAGCGTCTCGCGCAATGTCGTATCGGGAGCGATGCAGCGCGATGAGCTGGGCGGCATGGGCGGTCTGGTTGGCGTGAACCGCGGCCTGATCGCGGACGCCGCCAGCCACGCCGGCACGCAAGCCACGGGAGCTGGCCACAATGTGGGCGGGCTGGTGGGCAGCAATCTGGGCGGCGACATCGAACGCTCGCTTGCGACCGGACGGGTGCAGAACGGCAGCGATGCATACACCGGCGGCCTGGTGGGGTTGAATAGCGGAGCCATTTCAGGCTCGGCCGCCGAAGGTGGCGTCAGTGCCGAGGGCGGCGGCTCCACCGGCGGCTTCGCAGGGCGCAACAGCGACGGCGGCTTGCTGCTGGACGTCAAGGCCGCAGGCGATGTGACGGCCGCCTATGGCGTCAATGTGGGCGGCCTGGTCGGCGCCAACGATGGACGCATCGATACGGCGGAGGCGGGTGGCGAGGTCAAGGCCGGCTACAACCGGAATGGAGGCCGGGCGGGCGGTCTGGCCGGCTATAACAGCGGCACGATAGAAGCCTCGGTCGCCCGCGGCAAGGTTGCTGGCGGACACTATGGGTACAGCGGGGGACTGGTCGGCTACAACACCGGCACGCTGGGCACGGTCAACGCCAGCGGCAACGTGACAGCGGGGCAGGGCAGTGCGGTCGGGGGGCTGGTCGGCGCCAATCAGGGCCTGATCGTTTCGGCGATGGCCAATGGCAATGTCTACGGCGGCGTCAACAGCCGTGCCGGTGGCGTGGTGGGAGAGAACGGCGACATGGGAGAGGTCCGGCAGTCCTCTTCCTCGGGCGAAGTGGGTGGCGCGAGCCGCGCCCTGCTGGGGGGCATTGCTGGGTTGAACCAGGGCGAAATCTCCTATTCCAGCGCGAGCGGCAAGGTGAATTTCGTGAACTCCCTTCAGCATACCTACGGCGGCCTGGCCGGCGCGAACTACGGCGTGCTGCGCGCCAACAGCACGTTGGGGCTGGCATCCCTGGTGCCGCCGGTGGGCTTGAACTACGGGATTGTCGAGCGTTGATCGACAGTGCATGAACAGGGCCATGGACGCGCGCGTCCGTGGCCCTGTTGGCATGAGGCGCCCTGGCCTCAGGGAAACTCGAAGGTGAACTCCGCGCTGCCATCGGCGATGCCGGCCTTGACCGCTCCGTCGACCGGCGCCGTGCGGAGATAGTGGGCTCGCAGCATCAGCACGGCCTGGTCGCCGACGCGCTGCATGTCATACGCGGCGCCGAAGCGGACCGGGACTTTGCCGGTATCGTTGATCATGGCAATGCCTATGCCCTCGGCGGCTTCGGAGCCGGGCTTCAGGTTCAGCACATGGGGATCGGTGTTGGGGCCGTACTTGTCGGCAAAAGTAATGGTCGGCTTGGCCGAGGCGCTGCATTGGGTCAGCACGATGGAAAATTCCTTGGCTGGCGAGGTGGCTCCCGGTGTATCGAAGAGCGAGAGGGGCAGGTCTCCCAGCGAGACTGGGATCGTCCGGTAGGCGCCGACCTCGCATTTGTTGGGGACGATTACCCCCGTGCCACCGCCAATGCCGATGACGCCGGTGCCCTGGTAGGAAAACGGCAGACTGCCGCAGACGCCGGTAATGCCCGGTGTCCAGACGGGAAAGTTCTGGATGGCCTCGCCGTAGCCCACCGCGCCCTGCTGGTAGTTGACGGCATAGAGCATCAGCGTGATGTTGGGGTCCACGCCCGTCACTTTCAGTTCACCGCTGGGCAGGTTGGCCGCGGCGTCGGTCAGTACCAGGCGCTGGATGTACTCGGTGACGGTGGAGTTTTTCTGCGACGCGGACCCGGCGGTGTCGTAGTACACGGGACGTTTGTCCATGACCACGGGCAGCGCGCCGGGTTTGATCCGTCTTTCGATGCCGTCCGCGCCCATGACGGATACCTGCAGCCCGATGCCGGGTACGTTTGTCTGCGCCGTGCCGTCGGCGGCCACGCCTGCGTTGGGACCCCACTGCGCCGCCGCAACCAATTCGTGGAGGACGCCTGCGCCCACGCCCGAGCCAAGCTGGAAATTGTTGAAAAGCCCGGCGCCCCGCTCGAACAGCACATCGCCAATCTGCGAGGAACTGGTCAGCGGCGAGACTTCACGCCAGGGGCCGCCGGCCTGGTTCGACTGGCTGCAGTGGATGGCAGGGCGGTTCATGACCAGTTCGCCGCGAACCGGGGCGCACGGCAATGCCATCGCGGCGGCCAGCAGGAGGAGGGCGGCCCGTGCAGGCTTGTCGATCGCATGGGTGCGTGCGGGGATAGGGAGCTTGCTCATCAGGGTGTACTCCTGGATGCCGGGATCGGCTTGGACTCAGTTTGCGGCTGCGAGCGCTGCCGCGCCGTGGATCAGGTCGCCGGCGTCATCGGCGGCCTCGTAGCGCAGCGTGCTTGCGTGCGCCTGGGGTTGATGGCCGGCGGGTAGCGCGAACCGGGAGGTGGCGTACGGCGGCACGGTCAAACCGTCCAGGCGCTGCACGCCCGCCGCGGCGGGAAGCTCCAGCCGTGCCAGCGACACATGGAAAGGGGTGGGGTTGTGCGCTTCCAGCTGCCATGGCGCAGCGGCGTCTCCAGAGCGCCGGTACTTCCACGCGACTTGCGCCGGGGCCTCCCGAGGATCGCCTTGCAGCGCCGGCGGACGGAACAAGACCTTCATCCGCAGCCGGAACGACAGCTGCAACTGGTTGCGGCGCGACGGCTGCAGCGAAGGGATTTCAAGGAAATTGATCCAGAACACCGATTCGCGGTCGCCCGGCAGGGGTTCGCCCGTGTAGCGCAGCTCCAGCGCCTTGCGCTCCCCGGCATCCAGCCGGTAGACCGGGGGCGTCAGCACGAAAGGGACGGGCAGCTTGCTGGGATCGGTGCGCGCCTGCGCTTGCTCCTGGTCCAGCCAGGTCTGCACCAGGATGGGCGTCTGCCCCGAGTTGCCGGTGCGTATCGTCAGCGACCTGGCTTGCGCTGGATAGATGAAGCGTGTGCCAACCACGGTCAGGTCCGCATGCGCCCAGGCTGCCATGCAGGCCATCAGCAGGCCGGCGGTCAGGCGCGGTGCGCATGCGCGCAGCAGGCCCATCATCGGCGCGCCAGCGGGCCGGGGCCCGTGGGCCTGCCGCCGTCCGCCGGCATCGGCGCGCAGGTGAGCGAAAGCTCATCGTAACCCCGGGCGCGCTGCCGCGCGCGCTCGGGTAGGGCGTAGTCGATGGCGCAGCGCTGCTGCGGCCCCGGTCCCCACTGCACGATGACGCGGCCTTGATCCTGTTCCACCCGCATGACGATGCGGCTGCCCTGACCCACCGCGCCCACCGGCTTGCCGTCGGCGGCGTTCAGCACTTCCGCGCCAAAGGGCAGCGCGGCGCCGTCGGCCTGGCGGGCGTCGATCAGCACCGGCCGGGCCACGCGGGTCGGGTAGGACAGCAGCACGACTGCGCCGGCGCGCGGCGCCACGTTGCGCGAACTGGCCTGCAGCTCCACGTCGTCGGGGATGCCGCGCGGATCGATGTCGACGGTGTTGAGCTGGTAGGGGCTCAGGCTGGCGACGACGCCATAGCCGCGGGCGTCCAGGCGGTCACCGCCGTAGCCGATCTGCGCGCCTTGCGCGTGGTCGGCGCGCACCAGCGCGACCGTTTCCCCCAGCGTCTGCGAGAAGGTCACTCCGCCAGCATGGACAAGCACACCGCCCGACGCGTTCAGCGATGCCTGGCGGAAGCCCGCTCCCTGCGAAATACCCGCTCCCACCCAGGACTGCGGCAGGCGGTAGCCGATGTTTGCGCTTGCCGAGTTGGCGTTCTCGCGGCTGGCATGAGAGGCGGATACCGAATAGGTGCCTTGGTCGGACTCGCCCATCGAGCCCGCGACCGAGGTGGTGAAGTTGGCGCCGGCGCGGGAATCGGCGCTGTAGTAACTGTTGAGCATGGGAGCGCCGCGCTCGGCCCGGCCCAGGGGAATCGAAAGGTTCACGGTGACCAGTGTGGAGTTGTCGCGGCCGCCGCCCCGGTAGGAATTTCGGGTGGCCAGGTTTTGCATGCGCTGCACGCCGAAGGAATAGGAAATGTCGCGCCAACGGTTGCTGTAGCCCAGCGCGAAGTTGATGGTGTTGCCATGGCCTTGCCAATATTGGATGGCCGACCCCGACAGGTAGACGTTTCCGCCGTTGACGCCAAGCTGCTGGCTGATGTTGGCGTCGAGCCGTCCGCGCGTGCGGCCCACGTCGCCGAACCAGCGGTAGCGCTGTGGCGCGCCTTGCAGGGCGATGCTCTCGCGCAAGCCCACGAAGCCGCTGGTGGAATAGCGGTAGGCCAGGAGCGAAAAGTTGGTGCCGCTATTGGGCAGGTTCTTGCTGTACGACAGGCGGTAGCTGGCGCCCGTCCGTGTGCCTTCGTCCGGAAGCTCGGCGCGGGATAGTGTGACGTCGGCCGCGAATGCGCCCAGCGCGGTGTTCACCGCGGCGCCGGCCAGCGCGGAACCATAGTGCCGGGTGAAAGCGAGACCGCCGTAACCCGTGTACATGTCGCCCAGCCCGCGCTTGAACATGCCCTGCAGCAAGTACTGCGAACTGCTGCCCATGCCCAGATCTATCGCCCGCCCCGCCGTCAGGCTGTAGCGGCTGGTGCCGGGCCGCAGCAGTTGGACGGTGGTGGCGAAGGGCACGACGAAGCTGCGCGCGCTGCCGTCCGCCTCCACGATACGCACGTCCAGGTCGCCGCCATATCCCGCCGCCTGCAGGTCTTCGAGCGCGAAGGGGCCGGGCGCCACGGTGGTTTCGTAGACGAGGTAGCCACGCTGGTACACCGACACCTGGGCATTGCTGTTGGCCGTGCCGCGGACAACCGGGGTGTAGGAACGCAACGCGCTGGGCAGCATGCGTTCGTCGCTGGCCAGCTGCACGCCCCGGAACGATACGGAGTCGAACAGGTCGCCGTCGGTGGAGCTTTCTCCCATCAACAGCTGCGACTTCCACGCCGGTACGTCGGTCTTCAGATAGGTATAGCCGCGCTGATAGTTCGCGCCATGGCCCGGCGACCAGGTCGCGCTGCCGTAGTGGCGCAGCCGGAATGCGCCCACGTTGACGCCTGCATTCAGGCCCGCATAGCCACGCGTGGTGCGCGTGCCGCGGCTTTCAGAGGTGAAGAGGTTGCTGTTGTAGTTCAGCCGCGCCGCCGTCACGCCGAAGTCCCAGTTCGATGGATCCACGTAGGCGCCGGGCGTGGAGAGGCGCAGATAATACTTGGGCACGGTGAGATAGAGCTTCTGCTCGGCCACCTCCAATTTGACCTGCGCGCCGGGCACGTAGCGCGACAGCTCGCCGCAGGCTGCGGTCGAGGATAGCGCAAGCATGCCCTCGCCGCGCGCGGCCTTGTCGACGTCCAGGCCAAGACGCGCCAGCAATGCGCTGTCATAGCACGGCGTGGCGCTGGCGCTGCCGGCCAGGAGGCGGAACGGGACCTCCTCCACGCCGCGCCACTGGCCGTTGACGTAGACGTCCAGCTTGTGCCGGCCGGGCTCCATGAAGTTGCCGCGCTCGAAGCGGCTCGTGTCGATGGTCGTGCCGCCTGCGCCTTGGAACATCATCTGCGGGTCGAAGAACGCCTGCTTGCCTTGTACGGGAGCGACCCAGACCGCCAGCGCGGCGGCAAGACCGGATGCGAGCCTTTCCGCCGCCTGGCGCCGATTCGCTGGACGAGCGGGGTCTGGCAAGCGGGGGCAAGCCCTTGCGTGTAGATTTTCCATCGGGACGTGTCAGCTCTGTGGTTCGCGGGCGCAAGCTGCGCCGCGCCTTTACTCGGTAACGGCCTGCTTTGTCTTCGTGGTTCCGCCGTAGTCGGTGATGACCTCGTACTCGACCGAGACCCGGCCCGCGGGTTTGGCCGCGCGGGACGGCAATTCGAAGCGCGCCTTGTCGAATGGCGCGACCATGCCGCCTTCGAGCACGGTGCGCTTGTCGCCTGCGACCAGATCGACGCTGGCGAAGGAGACGTAATAAGGCGTCGGGTTCGTAACTTCCAGCGCGCGTCCACGCAGCCTCCAGCTCAACAGCGCCGGCGCGGCTTGAACGTGAGGACGCAGCGCGGCTGGCCTGAAGAAAACCTTGATGCGCGACCGGAACTGGAAGATCAGCACATTGGCTTCGTTCGGATCGCGCGGCGGCGTTTCCAACACGTTGAGATAGAACAGGCTCTCGCGATCGGCGGGCAGCGGCTCGCGGGTGTATGAGATCCTCAGCACCGCGCCGCTGTCCGGGTCCACCCGCACGACCGCTGGCGCCAGGACGAAAGGCACGCGCATGTCCGCCGGCGACCTGTCTGCATTGCCGTCGTCCAGCCAGCTCTGCGCCAGCACGGGACCGGCGCCCGCGTTGCGGATGGCCAGCGTCACGTCGCGGGAATCCGGCGAGATGACCAGGCGCGTGCTTTGCAGCACCAGTCCGGCCCGGACCGGTGTAGCCCAGGAACACAGGGTCATGGCGCAGACGGCAGCCAGGGATGAAACGATGCGCGCTATCGACGCCATGACCGGCCCGCGCTTAGTTGTAGGACAGCAGATACTTGATGCTCGACGCGCCGGAGCCAGCGCCCGCCGCGCCGCCGACCTCGACATACTTGGCGGCGTACTTCAGTTCCGCCGTCCCCGGATTGCCCGTGACCGTGGCGACCTGCGGCGTGGTTTCCGAACCGCCAATGGGAATGATGCCGGTGTTGCCGGTCGCGTTGTTGCGGATCTGGATCTCGACGTTGGGCGCGCGGTCGGCATCCAGCAGCGCCAGGTTGCCCGCTGGCGTGGCGTTGGTCGGGTCGAACATGATGCGGACCTTCCGGCCGTCGGTGCAGCCTGCTCCGCCCGCGAGATTCAGCTGGAACTCGGCTTCGACGGCATTGCCCAGGCCGACTTCCTCCGGCGTGGGCGTGCCCAGCTGCACTGTCTGCGTGTTGCCCAGGCCCGGGGTGTTGCCGTTGATGTCGCAACCGGGAGCGCGGATAACGCCCATGAAGTTGATGACGCCGTCAACCGCGTGGGCGGGCACCGGCGCGAGCACGGAGACCAGGGCTCCGGAGGCCAGGAGAGAGGCGACGAGACTGCGTTTCATGTTGTATTTCCTTTGAAGCTAGGCTTGCCCGCGGCGATCGAGACCGTCCCGGGCGCGGGTCGGACCGGGACGGTCCTTGCGCATCCGGAAGGCAGCGATCTTTTTGGGGATTCATGTAAGGCCCGACGCCGCGAATGCGGCGATATCCAGGCGGCTCGTACCCGTCGGTTGTGCGCTCGAATCTGCGCGGGCCGGCGAGTACGGATACTTTATGGCGCGGGGGCGGGAAATTTAGTCGGAAGACATCGATTTCCGCATCTGAGAAATACGAATTTGCGCAGGGTCGCGTTGATCGGGAGCCAACCGCCGCCATTGCAGCGTCGCGATTGGCGTCGCCGCTAGTTGGCGTTGTTCAGCGGATGGACGAAGGTGTAGCCCTGTCCATAGCTCGTGCGCAGCGGCAGCTCGATTCCCGCCATGCGCGCCCGTCGGCGTAGCCGCCCGACCACGCTGGAGACGATGGCGCGTTGCAGGTGGATGGGGCGGCTTGCCGCATCCGGCCACACTTCGCGGTGCAGATCCGCAATGCTGCAGTACTGGAAGTCATGCCCGCGCAGGCACGACAGCAGCGCAAATTCCTTGTTGCTCAACGCGATCTTGCCGGCGCTGTCAGGCGCGCGCAGCGTTTTCTCCGCTTCGATCAGGGCCCATTCCCGGACCGGCGTGACGCGGACTGTCGCGACTGTGCCGGTCAAGGCGCGCCGCTGCCGCGCCAGGGCGTCGGCGGCGGGGGCGGCTTCGCGCTGCAGGCGAGTACGCAATGCCGAGGACAGGCGTTCCAGGCTGCTCAGCGCCGCCAGCAGTTCGTCGATGCCCGCGTTCGAGGCCAGGCAGGCGTCGGCGCCGGCGCATATCAGTTCGGCCCGCGCATTGGAGGAATCGTTGGCGGTGATCATGACCACCAGTCCGGTGACGTAGGGGCCGCGCCGCGCGCCCAGCATGGCGGCCAGCCATTCCACGCTGCCGTGCATGACGACGTAGTGCAATCCGGGTTCGGCCAGCTGTTCCTGCAAGCGGAGCGCGGATTGGGTCAGGCACACCATCTGGGCACGGTCGCCCAGCCCTTGGACTAGCGTCGCCGCTGGCTCTATGGCTTCGACGCAGACATGGACGGTGTGGTTGAATGCGGGCTTTTTCATGATCGATGGCCTGTGGTTCGTGGAAGCTGGGAAGATCATTTGTATTCAAGCGTGAAGGTGGCGGTGCCGTTCGCCGCGCCGGCCGTCACCTGGTTTGCGGTCTGGTAGTAGCGGACGTGGAACGGCACGTCATAGACGCCGTCCTTGGACATGCCGACCAAGGCGCTGTCGCCGTAATTGACCGGCTGACGGTCCTTGTCCAGGAGCTGGATGCCGACGCCGGTGGCGGAATTGGCGTCGGGGCTCAAGGCGATCACGCCGGGCGCGCCTGACGCGTGGGGTTTTGCGTCCATGCGCAGGTAGACAGCGTTCAGTTCGGGTTTGGCCTCGCGGCAGTTCAGCTTGATGTTGAAGCGTTGTTCGGCTGCTGTGCTGCCGACCGAGCTGAACAGGTTCTTCCAGACCTTTCCCAGCTGTACGGGCGGAGTGGGAGCGGCGGTGCACGACGGAGTGACAATGGCCGTGGTCCTGCCGGTGAGTATCACTTTCAGGGAGTCCCCTGGCGCGTCCTGCGCGTACAGCGTGGCGTAAGTCCCTTCCTCCAGGGCTCCGTTGCCGGTGTCGGAGCTGATCTTGAAGAGCTGGACGTGAATCCAGCCCTTGTTGCCGATAGTCGTCTCCGTGCCTGTGCCGGAGAGGGACCAGGTCGTCGGGAAATAGAAGGTTCCGACGTGATCGCCCGGTCGCATTCCGAGGCGTATGCCGATACCGGGAATGTTGGTGCGATAGATGTGGGTATCGTCTACGACCGTACCTTTGTGCAGGGACGCTAGCGCCTTTCCCCCTCCATCCTTGCAGACGAGGAGCGCGTTGCCTTTGTGGCTGATGGGGAATCGTCTGTCCGCGATCGGCACTACCCTGCTCGGTCCCTTTTCCGGCGGGACGACGATATTGCCCAAGGAGATGTTGATCACATTCCGGGCGATACCTTCTCCCAGGGCGCACGCTGCCAGGCTTTGCGGCGCATATGCACCCAGCATCAACGCCATGCACGACAGTGCCAGCATGCCGGCAGCGCATCTTTTTTTCTTGATCCGAGAGTCTTTCATTTGTTTTTCATTCCTCAAGCTTGCAATCGCCAAGCCAGGCATCACAGGCACATGTAGGCGACTTCACGTATGGGAGCGGGGCGGTCCTCTTGCGGCAGGGTGTAGGACACACCACAGCTGTCGGCTGCGCCGCGGCCCCAGACGATGCGCATCGTTCCGGACTGCTGCGCGCCGGTCACGAAGGCTTGGCCGTCCGGCCCGACGATGCCGATTTCCTGGCCCGCCTCGTTGTCGATGCGCGCGCCGAACGGCACCACGCTGTTGTCCTTGCGGGTCAGCGTCAGCATCAGGCGATAGCCAACCACCGTCTCAAACCCGGCACGTATCACCGCGCCGCGAGTGGGGACCAGATTCACCGCCGCGTTCTTGACTTCGACGGTGTCGCCCAGGTCTGCGGTGAGCATGGCCAGACGGTTGGAACGGTACGGGCTCAGACTCGGCACGATGGCGTAGCCGCTGGAATCGGTGCTGACGCCCGGATGCGATTCGAAGCGCACGTTCTCTGCCGACGGAGCGTGCACCAGCGCCACGGTTTCACCCAGAGGCTGGCCGAACGTCACGCCGCCGGCATGGACGACGATGCCGCCTGACAGGCCCGCGTTGATCTGGTTGTAGTTGCGTCCCTGCGACGCGCCCAGGTCGAAGCGGCCGATCCTGGACAAGTAGTAGGCGTTGCCGGAGCTGTTGACGCCGTTCTGGTTGGAGGTCGCCGCAGTCAGGTTGTAGCTGAGCCGGTTGTCTTCGAACGCGGAGCCGGAAACGGTGGCCGCGTGGCTGGTCTCGCCATTGTTGCCGGTGGTCAGGGAGTAGTGGGCGCTGCTGCCCGAGGCGCCCAGCGGAATCGACATCGACAGCATGACCCGGCGGTCATTCGAACCGCTGCGGCCGGTGTTCATGTCGACGAAGACGTTGTAACTGACCTGTCTGTAGGAACCGGAGTATCCGACCTGGATCAGCCGCTCCTTTTGATTCGTCTGCCAGTACGACTGTTGGCGCGCCGAGGCGTAGACCGAACCCCAAGAGCCCAGCGACTGGCTTACCTCGAATCGTAGTTCGTTGCGGCGGCTGGGCATCTTGTAGCCCGGCTCGAAATCGTCGACGCCGGTCGCTTCCCGGAAGGTCCGGTAGCCGCTGGTGGAATAGCGATAGCCGGCGACTCGGAAGTTGGTGCCGATTTCGTCGAGGGATTTGGCATACAGGAAGCGCACGGACTGGCCCTGCGTTTTCAATCGCTCGGTGGAGGTGCGCGCGTGCGACAGGTCCAACGAAATCGCGCCGAAACTGCGCAGATTCTTGCCTACGCCCACGAGGGCGGATTGATAGATGCTGGCCGCGGTGATGCCGCCATACAACGAGAATTCCTGGCCCAGGCCGCGCGCGATCGTGCCTTGCACAAAGGTGGGTTCACGCTCGTCGGAGCCGGAGGCGCTGCGATAGCGTCCGGCGGTGGCGCTGTAGCGCCAGGTGCCTTCGCGCAACAGCGTTGGCACGGAGGCATAGGCCTGCACGTAACGGGTCTGGCGTCCGTCCGACTCCGTAATGGTGACTTCCAGGTCGCCGCCGGAGGACGACGGGTACAGGTCGTCCAGCACGAACGCGCCGGGCGCGACATAGGCGTTGTAGACGATGTAGCCGTTCTGCCTGACAGTGACGAGCGCATTGGTCTGGGCGATGCCGCGTATGGTCGGCGCGTAGCCCTGCATGCTGTCCGGCAGCATGGAGTCGTCCGAAGAGATCTGCACGCCGCGGAATGGCACGCTATCGAAAAAGTTGCCCGGCGTGTTGCCGTCGCCAAGCAGCAATTGGCCGTTGATCGAGCGCAGGTCGCGCTGCAGATTGGTTTCCAGCGACTGCCATTCACCGCGACCGTTGGTGCCGCGGTTGTAGTTGGAGGCGTGGCGCAGGCGCCAGTCGCCGAAGTTCAAGCCACCGCGCAATCCGGCGTAGGCCGCGTAGGGCGATTCGGCGCCGCGGTTGGAGGAGTTGCCTCCGCCCTGGCGCGACATATTGAGCTGATAGTCCAGCAGGGCCGAGGTGATGCCCTTGTCCCAGCGCGACGGGTCGACTGAATCTCGCGCCGCGCGCTTGAGCGCGGCCTGCGGAATGCTCAGATACAGCCGTTGCTTGCCGCCATCGAAATTCACGGCGGCGTCTTGCACCAGCGCGGGCAGGTCCACGCAGGCGCCGTCCGCGCCGGCGGATTCGGGCAGCGCGGCCATGTTGACGCCCCAGTTCTCCAATTGGCCGCGGGTCAGGCAGACCGAGGGCTGCTTGAGGCCCTCCTGGACTTCGACGATGATTCGGCTCGCGCCCATGGACTGATCGTTGACGAACACGTCGGCCAGGTACTCGCCCGGCAGCACGCTATTGCCGAAACTGAAGATGGACAAGTCTGCCTGCGGCTGGTCTCCGCCCGTGCCCAGGAACTCCTGATTGAAGACCGTGCCCGCCGGCTCGGCGGCCTGAGCGGAAAAGGAAGCCAGGCCCAGCAACAGCGATGCCAATGCCGCGAAAGGGGGCATGCGACCCTGCGATACGCCATTCATTGCATGAGCTCCGGGCATTAACGGCTTGCGGCAGGCGCGACGGGCTCGGCCTTGACGTGGACCGGAACTTGGGCGCTGGGTACGCGGACTCTTTCCTCGGGGGTCTCGGCGCCGTAGTCGTTGATGGTCGTGAACACGACGTCCACGTCCCTGGGCGCGGACAGCCCGGACAAGGGGTACTCCAGGGTGCCGCCGGGCGACACCATGCCGCCGTTGATCTCCTGCTGGCCGCCATTGACGTTCAGCGTGGCGAAGGTGACGTGATAGGCAGACGGATTTGCGATCTTGAGCACAGCGCCTCTGCCGCCGGCGGCGACCGCCCACTGCAACTGCTGACGCTGTTCGCCGGGTTTGCCCGCCAGGCCCGACGGCCGGTAGAACAGTTTGATGCGGGTGCGCACCGCGATCTGCAGTACGTTTTCGTCCTGGCTTTTTTCCGGAATTTCCTTGACGTTGAGCCAGAACACCGATTCGCGGTCGAGAGGCAGATTGCCGGCCAGGCGCAGTATGCGCAGCACGTTTTCCTGGCCTGGGTCCAGCCGCGACAGCGGCGGGCTTGCCACGAACGGCGCCTTGGCAGCGCCTTCGCCTGCATCGATCCAGGCCTGCACGACGTAAGGGGACACGCCAGTGTTCTTGACGGGAATGGAGGACTCGCGGTCCTTCTCGTTGAAAATGACGCGGGTGCCGCCGACCAGCACGCCGGCTGCCGCATTGGCGTGGGCCAGCGTGGCCGCCAGGGCGAAAATCATGAAGGGCCGCGCCTTGTGCACGAACCGTTGCGCGATGTCTTTCAGCATGGGGATCTCGATGTTGTGCTCGCAAGCCATCGGGTTCTCGTGGAACCGCCTGCTGCGAGTAGGCTTGCGGCCAGCCCCGCTTTTGAGGGGCTGGCGGTCCGGCAAAGCGGCGTTACTTGTAGTTCACCGTGAACTGCGCGGTGGCGTTGGCGGGGCCGACGGTGACGGTGTTGGCGGTCGACACATAAACGGCGCCGAACTTCAGATTGTTGGTGCCGGCGCGCAGCGTGTATTCGGGGGACTCCGCTCCCAGCTTGATTTTTTTCTGGGTGGAATCGCGCAGCTCGACGGCCACGCCGGTGGCGCTGCCCAACTCGCCGATGCCGATCGCCAGCGTGTCCGTGTTGATGGTGTCCGCGGTGCCGGTGAACGTCACGCTGGCGCCCTTGGCCGTGGCGCTGCAGTTGGCCAACTGGAGTTCGAATTGCGCGGGCGTCGAGTACTTGCCCACGGCGCCGTCCAGGGTGGTCCTGGACACTTTTCCAAGCGGGACGACCAGGTTGGTTGCCTGGGGCGAGACGTCGCACGGGGCGTCGACGATTTCGCCAATGAAATTAATACGCCCGTCTTCGGCCCAGGCGGTTTGGGAAATAGCGGCTGCCGTGGCGAGCAGGGCAAACTTGGTAATGGTGTTTTTGTTCATGGAAGTAAAAATCCTGAGTCGATTAATAATCAAAAGCGCCGCCTGGAGATTATTTAAAACAGAGGGCGACCGACTTTCGAAATGCTTTCTTTCGGGTTTCAGGAATTAACTTCCGTGTGATTCGTTGTTATCAAGATTAAATTCGAATATTGATTTAAAGGTGCAGCCAGATAATCCATTTGCCTGCCCTTCCGAATCCCGCAGCCTGCATTTCGTCGGCAGTTGAAAGTTAAAATAATCAGGATTTCTAAAATGTATGAATCCTCTTTTCTTGTTGTATGAAATTTCATATGAAAACGACGACTGGCGATTCTTGCTAATAATTGCCAATATTTTCGAAATGAGGCGGTTTAATTGGTATTTCTTGGGTCTATTTTTCCGTGATTTGAAAGCAACGCTTGGTGAATTTTGTGGCGCTGGCACCTCGCATAACAGGTCGGCGGTATGGCTTCTGCGATAAAATCGCGGCTGCGCAGCGCGTATTGAATCCAGCCACAGGCACGACCACCGACACTCCCAGAATGAAGCCGGAAGTTCTTGCGAGCGCTATGCAGCGCGGCGGCATCGTCCGCACCCGGTTGGCGGTAGGCGCGGCCGCGATTCTCATAGTCCTGACAGGTGCGCTGGGCGCACCGACGATTGCCGCGTCGCTACAGGAACAGTTTGCTTCCGCTGCGATCCTGTCCTGGGTATTGAACGGCGCCCTGCTTCTGGCCCTGCTATGGGCAGGGCTGGCACTGAAAAGCGCCACAAGGGAAAGCCGTGATCCGCTATGGCAATTGAGGCAAGCCGCGCGCCTGATCGCCGCGGCGCCCGTGGACATGGCCATCCGGGAAAAATCACTAAGGTTGGTCGGACTAAGCACCGGCATGCAGAGCATTGCCGACATCCTCATCAGGAATGGATGGATCAGGCCCGAGTACCTCGATTTGGGATTTCTGTCCGGCGCGGAGAAGGATCAGATCCCTGTGTCGCCCGAACTTGCCCTAATCTTGCGGGAATTCCAGGCTGCGGTGGCCAGCGGCGAACCGCGCACTTATGACTTCGGCCATGAGTTGATGGGGGTCGCCGGCGTCAAGGTGCCAATCCAGGCACGGGTTTTTCCGTTGCGAGGCGCTGAAGATCAGGTCATAGGACTGCTCTCCATGGGCATGTACTTTCTGGGCCATAGCCAGTCGCTGGACGATTCGGTAAGCGCGCGCCGCCGCGCCGAGCGCATCAACGACATGAAGACCCGGTTCCTGTCGGCGGTCAGCCGCGATGTGCGCAATCCCTTGAACGCCATGGCGGGCCTGCTGGAGATGGCATCGGCCGATTCCGCGATGCCCCGGCAGTCGAAAGAGATGTTGGTGACCGTGTGTTCCTCCACGCAATCCCTGCTCCAGTTGATTCCCGCCATCGTCGATACCCGCAGAATGGAGACGGGCGATCTGGCGTGCGTGCGCATGGCCGTCTCGCTGCGCAGGGTTGCGGCCGACGTGGTGGCGCTGTTCGCGCCCAGCGCCTACGAAAAGGGCATAAGCCTGACGCTGGAGGTGGCTCCCGGGGTCGCCGCCAGCCACTGGACGAATGCTCAGGGTCTTAATCAGTTGCTCAACAATTTCCTGTCCAATGCCATCCGGTTTACGGAACGCGGCGGGATCCGGGTACATCTGGACGGCGCTCCGGTGGAGGATGGCCGGCAATGGCTCACGCTGTCGGTCATCGATACCGGCAGCGGTATCGAGCCGCACATACAGCAGAATCTGTCGGCGTCCCGTTACGAAGCGGGGCTGAGCGCCTCGTCCGATGGCGCCGGGCTGGGCCTGCATTACTGCCAGCAGATGGTGCACCGCTTGGGCGGAACCATCCACATCTCCAGCATTGTCGGCGAGGGCACGCATGTCCATGTCCGCGTGCCGCTGCCGCTGGCGCCCGGCGAGCTGCGCGACTCGCCGCAGGAGATCGTGTTCGGGTTGAAGTCCCGGCCCGCCACTGGGCTGCGGATGCTTGTGGTCGAAAGCCAGGCCGGCAACCGTTTGCTGTTGAAAAGCCAGTTGGAATTCCTCGGCCATGCCGTGCAGACGGCGGATGCTGGCGCGCAGGGCTTGGCGTTTGCCAGGGAAGGCAGCTTCGATCTGGTGGTCTGCGATGACGCGCTGCCGGACATGGACGGCGCCGAGTTCATGCGGGCGTTGCGTGCGGGCGCGGGCCGCAACGCTACCGTTCCCGTGCTGGGATACACCGCCGATGTGCGCACGGAAGAGCGTGTAGCGGGCCTGCGGGCCGGCATGAGCGAGGTGTTGGCCAAGCCCGCCGGTTTGTTCGCGCTGGATGCTGCCGTTGCTTCCTGCCTGCAGGCCGTAGCTGCCGCAAGCGCGCTTGCGCGGGATGGAGCCGCATAGTGGTCGATCGCGAGACAGGCTCCGTACTTACCGTTAGCGTGTTCCTGAACATGGCGCTGGCGGCGGCGCTGGTCGTCATGCTGGTCTGGGTCGCGCTGCGCATCCGCGGCGCCAGTTCGCCGCGTGGCGAGCTGGTCAGGCTGGCGCGCTTGGCGGATACGCTGCCCGCCGGAATTTTCATCAGGGATCTGGACCTGAATCTGGTGACGCGCAATGACGCGCTCAAGGACTACGCCGCCATCTGCCGCAGCGAAGGCTGGAGCCGTCCTCTGCATGTCCCGCTGGATTCCTTGTCCGCGCCAGCCCCGGGTAGCGAACTGCCGTCCAACCTGGATGAAGTCATCTGTGACTATCGCCAGGTGTTGGCCAGCGGCGAAACCCTGGTCCGCGAGCACCCCTTCGAGCATGACCCCACGTGTGGGGTGGCCGCATGGGCCGCGCCGTTGCGCGGGACGGACGGCGCCGTCATCGGTTTGATCGGGGGCAGCGCGCGTTTTCGCGGCTTCCCCGACACGCTGCGGGACGTGTCCGAAACCCGGTTGAACATGGAACGGGCCAACCTGATGAAATCGACGTATCTTGCGTTCATCAGCCATGAACTCCGGACACCCCTGAACGCGATCATCGGCATGCTGGAACTGATGCTGTCGCGCGGCGGACTTTCCGGCGAGACCCACCAGCGGCTGGCCATGTCGCGCCAGTCAGCTCAATCGCTGCTGTCCCTGATCGGCGGCTTGATCGACATCTCCAAGCTGGAGACCGGCCACTTCCAGTTGCGGCGGCAAAGCATCGACCTGCGCGCGTTGGCGGCCGATACGCTCGCGCCGTTCCGGGCTGCTGCCCAGGAAAAGGGGCTGCAGCTATCGTTGGAAATCGCCAGCGATCTGGCAGAGCGCCATTTCTCGGATCCGGTCCGACTCAAGCAATTGCTGGACAAATTGCTGTCCAACGCGGTCCGTTTTACCGAGCATGGCCGCATCGACGTCACGCTGAGTGCCGGACGCGCCACGGAAGAGGTGCAGTGGATCACGATCCGCGTCGAGGACACCGGCCCAGGGATTGCCGAGGATGTCCAGGCCAGGCTGGCCGCGCCGCACTTTGAACCCGCGTCAGGCGGGCAAGGCGCGGGCATCGGGTTGGGGCTGTCCATATGCAGCGAACTCGCGCGGCTGATGGGCGGCTCCATGGAAATTGCCAGCACGGCCGGACAGGGCGCTAGCATATCTGTGCAGTTGCCCTTGGCGCTGCCGCCTTCGGAAAATGCCGCCGTGGCGTCGGCGCCAGCGCCAAGGGCGGCCGATGCCGGCGGCCTGCGCATCCTCGTCATCGACGATCACGAAGCCAACCGCCTGCTGCTCAAGCACCAACTGCGGATGTTGAAGCATTCCGCGCAATTTGCGCAGAATGGCGCGGCTGGCCTGGCGTTGGCGGAACGGCTGGAGTTCGATCTGATCATCTGCGACTGCGTCATGCCCGTCATGGATGGCACCGCGTTCACGGCCGCCCTGAGGGCCGGCGACGGCCTGAATGCGGCAACGCCGGTGCTGGGCTATACCGCGAGCGAACTTGAACTCGATCTGGCTTCCGGCGCGCGCGCCAGCATGAACGCCGTGCTGATCAAGCCGGTGGATCTGCAGACGCTGCAATCCTTCATCCTCGCGCACGGCAAGCGGCCGCCGTCCGGCGGGACGACGGTCCATTAAAAAAGGGGGCGAAATGTCGACGGTTTTGATTGTTGATGATCATCCAGCGTTTCGTCTGGTCCTGAGGACGCAAATTGCCCTTTTGCCCAGCGCCAGCCGGATACTGGAGGCGGACAACGGGGTCGATACGCTGGCGCTGGCCCGCAGCGAGCGCCCTGATCTCATCGTGTTGGACCTGGACATGCCGAAAATGGGCGGCCTGGAAGCCATATCCAGAATCCTTGCCATCAATCCGGACTTGCGGATACTGGTGGTGTCGGCGCATGATCCGTCGGTCTTCGCGTCGCGCGTGGCCGAACTCGGCGCCTGCGGCTACGCCAGCAAGCGGCTGGAGATCAAGGAACTGATCCGTTGCATCGAGTCCGTGCTGGCTGGCTACCGCGTGTTTCCGAATTCGGCCAAGACGGCAGGCCAGGTGGATGTGGCGGACGCCTACCAGAAGAAACTTGAACTGCTGTCCAACAAGGAAATGGTCGTCACGCAGATGCTGGCCCAAGGATTGAGCAATAAGGAAATCGGTGACGCGCTATTCATCAGCAATAAGACGGTCAGCACGCACAAGACCAGGATAATGACCAAATTGCAGATCGGTTCCCTGGTTGAATTAGTCGATTTCGCCAGAAAATCGAAAATATCGATGTGAATTTCTCATAGGGCATATTTCCGCGTGCAGAACCCAGCGGCTTCGGCCATGCATCCCGAGCAGGAAAACTCGCAGATCCAGGCGGTGGCGGTGCTGCGCGATGAACTGCTTTCCAAGGTAGGCAACGACCTGGACATTGCCGCCGAGCTGGCGCATAGCCTGCACGTCAACCACAGGAAGGACGTCGATGCCTTGCTGCTGGCGATCGAACAGGAGCAGTGGGCGGAGGTCAAGCGGTATGCGCACCGGATTCTGAACACCGCGCAATTGCTGGGCTGCAGCGCCTTGGTTGAACTTTGCCTGCGCGTTGAGGCGATGCTCGGCAGGAAGGATGGTCAGGCGCGTGAGGAACTGTTGGCCGACTATGTCCCGGTCGTCAAAAATTTGAGTGCAGTCCTGGAGCGAGTGAACCGCACATTCTGAATCCTCCTACATTTTTCGCTCTCGAAGCGCCGTAGAGTGGCTGTATGTGAATTTCCTTCCCCAGTCCACCAGGAATGATGTATGAAACGCGCTGCAGCGCAATGCCAGCAACTTGGCGACCACGAAGTCATGTCGATGGCATGGCGAGGCGATGGCTTGAGCGTCGCCCTACAGCCGCAATTCAACCTGATGAACGGCGAAATGGTCGCCGCGGAATGTCTGGCTCGTTGGAAGCATCCGACCATGGGCGATATCGGACCCGCCGATTTCGTTCCCGCCGTCCATCGACTGGGCCTGGACCTGCTTTTTTTTGAGCAGATCTGCCGCCTGGCGGTCGCCGCAGCGCAGGCGCTGCAGGAAGAGGGAATCGACGTGCCGTTGGCGATCAACGCCTCGGCCTCAACTTTGTCGAGCCATGATGCGGTCGACGTCCTGGCGCGTCACGCCGCCGCGGCGAACATTCCGTTGACGCGCTTCCGGATCGAGCTGACAGAAGACCAGCCCATCACTCGCCTCGAGATGCTGCGGAAGTCCTTGAAGAAATTTGCGAAGGCCGGTTGCCAGGTCAGCATGGACGATTTTGGAACGGGCTATGCCTCGCTGCAGCTCTTGAACGCGCTGCCCATCGCCGAATTGAAGATAGACGGACGCTTCGTGCGCCGCATCCGCCGCGACCGGAAAGCGCGGGAAATCACGCGCCTGTCGGTGTTGCTGGGGGAGCGGCTCGGCCTGCGCGTGATCGCCGAAGGCATCGAAAGCGCGCCGGACATCGCTCTGCTCCAGTCCATGGGATGCAGCCACGGGCAGGGCTATGTGCTGTCGCCGCCCGTCGTGTTGTCCGAGTTCATCGAGAGCCGGAAGCGGTAGCCTCACCTGATGCGAAATTCCTGTGAAAATACCAACTTCCAGGGATATGCGGTTTCGCGCGGCTGAGACATAGTTCAGGCTGGGCAATTCCGCCCGCTCTCATCCGATGACCGCCCACATGCTTGCTTCCGAGTCGACCCTGCCTGCCCCGGTGCTGCTGGTGGAGGACGAACCCCTGATCTGCCGCCGGCTGGAAGGCCTGCTGCTGCAGCTTGGCTACGCGCCGGAGGCGCTGGTGTTTGCCGCCACGCTGGCGCAGGCGCGCGAGCAACTCGCCAGCCAGCCGTTTGCGCTGGCTCTGGTCGATCTGGGCCTGCCCGACGGCAACGGCACCGATTTGATCGCCGAGATGCACGCGGAGGATTCCAGCCTGGCGATCCTGGTGATTTCGGCATGGAGCACGGAAGACGCGATTCTTGCCGCGCTGCGCGCGGGCGCCACGGGCTATGTGCTCAAGGAACGAGACGACCTGGAGGTGTCCCTGTCCATCCGCAGCGTGCTGCGGGGCGGGGCGCCTATCGATCCCTTCGTGGCCCGACGCATCATCGAAGAACTGCGCCCCAGGCGGGCCGAACGCGCCGACGAGGCTGCGGGCGATTCCGTCGAAACCCTGAGTCCGCGCGAAAGCCAGATCCTGCGGTTGGTGTCCGAGGGACTGGGCAACCGCGAGATCGCCGAGGAACTGCATCTGTCGCGCTACACCGTCGAATGCCACGTCAAGCACATCTACCGCAAGCTCGCGGTCTCCTCGCGCACGCGTGCCATACACGCGGCGCGCACGCGCGGCTTGCTCGATTGAAGTGGCTGGCCGTCCTGTGGTTGGCGCTATGGCTGGCGCCGGCGTGGGCCCAGGAGCCCGCTGACGCCTGTACGGCGCAGGTGCTGTCGGTACAGGTTGCCAAGGGCGGTGACGATGGCAGGCGTCCGGAGCCGGCGCAATGGCAGGCGGTCGAACTGCCCGACGACTGGAGCGCGCGTTGGCCGGGCTACAGCGGTACCGCCTGGTACCGGATCGGCTGGACGCGCAATTGCGCTGGCACGGCGTCCGGGCAGGTGGCCTTGGCGCTGGAATCCATCGTCATGGCGGGTGAGGTCTATATCAATGACGAACGGATCTGGAGCGATCCGCACCTGACAGAGCCGCTGTCGCGCAGCTGGAACGTGCCGCGTTACTGGGTGATTCCCGACGCCCTGCTGCATCCGGGCGAGAACACCTTGTGGATCCGCGTGGTCGGCGTGGCGGGGCAGACGCCCGGCCTGGGGCCGGTGCGTCTGGGCGGACAGTGGACGGTGTTGCAGCAGTACGAAGACCTGTGGTGGCGCAACCGCACGTTGTTCACGCTCAACCTGATCGTCTCGGGCGTCCTGGGCGGCCTGTGTTTCTTCATCTGGCTCATGCGGCGCGAACAGCGCGCCTTTGGCTGGTACGCGCTGATGGCCCTGTTCTGGGTGCTGTTCATTGCCAACGTGCTGGTGACCAGTCCCTGGCCGTTCCCCGACAGCCTGACGGCGGCTCGGGCCAACATCATGGTGCTGGTGCTGTACGTGGCCTGCTTCTGCGTCTTTACATGGCGCTTTGGCGACCAGTCCTTGCCGCGCATCGAGAAGGCGCTATGGCTGCTGGCGGCCGTGCTGCTGGCGGCGATGGCCTTCGTGCCGCAGGGGCATCTGCCGCAAGTGCAGCTGAGCGTGGTGCTGATCGTGTCGGCGATCTTCTTCGCCAATTGCCTGCAATTTCCGTTTCACGCGCTGCGCACCCGCCGGCCAGAGCACGCCATGCTGGCGGCATGCCTGCTGGCCTTCTTCGCTGCCTGCGCGCACGATCTGCTGCTGATGCTGAGGCTTATCGACGGCGAGGCCACCTACACGCCTTTCACCAGCGTGGTGGTCACGCTATGCATGTCCGCAGTGCTGGGGCTGCGCCATGCGCGCAGCGTGCGCCGCATCGAGCGCTTCAACCAGGAGCTGGCCAGCGGCATCGAGCAGGCGCGCACCGAACTCGCCACCACGCTGGAGCGCGAGCATGCGCTGGCGCTGACGAATGCCCGGCTGCAGGACCGGCTGCAGATCGCGCACGATCTGCACGACGGGCTGGGAGGCTCCCTGGTCCGCATGATGGCCGTGGTGGAGCAGGCCAGCGCGCCGCTGCACAGCCAGCAGTTTCTTTCCATGCTCAAGCTGTTGCGCGATGATCTGCGGCAGACCATAGACAGCGGTTCCAGCGCGGGCGTCACGGTGCCGGCCACGCCGCGGGAATGGATAGCGCCGTTGCGCCACCGTTTCATGCAGCTGTTCGACGAACTGGACATCAGCGCCACCTGGCGGGTGCCCGAGCTATGGCGCACGCCGCCCAGCGCCCTGCAGTGCATGGCGCTGACGCGGCTGGTTGAGGAATCGCTGGTGAACGTGCTCAAGCACAGCCGCGCCCGGCGCGTGGAACTGGAACTGCGGCAGTCCGAATCCGACCGTCTGGAGCTGCGCATCGAGGATGACGGCGTCGGTTTCGACGTGGCCGCGGTGCTGCGCGCGGGCATCAGCGTGGGCATGCGCAGCATGCACGCCCGCATCGCCCGGGTAGGGGGCGAGCTGGACGTTGCGTCGCAGCCGGGGCGCACTGCGCTGACCGCCACGCTGGGGCTGCGCACGCCTCAGGCTTGAAGGCCGGCTATTTGGCGGTGTTCTCGTCGTCCACCGTCAGTCCGCCGCTTTTCATGATGCTCTGGGCGATCTCCTCGGCGGACTTTCCGGCAAAACCGTGTTCCCCCGCGGTAATGCGGAAGCTGTCGCCTTCCAGCGGGCTTTGCAGCGTGGCGGAAGACAACAGCACGCCGCCCGACCGCAGCTGGATGCGTTTGCCCACGCGGTCGCGGGTGAAGTCGGCAAGGGCCTGGCGGCTTTCGGGCTTGAGTTCGACGTCTACCGTCCTGGCGGAGGTTTGCGGGTCGGCGCCGGCGGTGGCGCGCGCCACCTGCAGCACGACGGTCTCTGCGTAGGCCGCGCCGGGCAGCAACAGCGCAAGCGCGGCCGCGCGGGCGAGTTGTCTCATTGATGGCATGGCAAGCTCCTTCTGATGGACATCCTGGCCTGGTCCCTTCGCAGGGCCTGGGCGGGTTCCTACATCCTAGCGCATGTCTCGCTGGCGATCGTCTGCGCAAATCGGACAAGCACGAGCGCGCAATGGGCGCTATGCTTCGCGGCGCGAAGTTCAGCGCGGCAACCGCCGTGCGATCCATACGAAGAGAGTCGAAACATGTCCAACGTTACCGCCGGCGCCACGCCGCTTGCCGAGCTCTACCAACATGTGATCCAGGAAGAGCTGGGTCTGGTCGCCCGGATCGACGAAGAGGGCGATGTCCTGTTCCGCCATCCCGAACTGGGCACCCTGTATTTCAGCCTGAGCGCCGACGATCCCGAATTCCTGCGCCTGGTCTATCCGTCCTTCGCCGATGCGACCGATCTGGGCATGGGGCGCGCCGAGCTGCTGGAGATCATCAATACGGTCAACAACCGTTGCAAGGCGGTGAAGCTGTACATCACGCAGAGCAGCGGCGATGTGGTCACGAACCGCGTTTCGGCGGCGATCGAGAGCTTTGTGGCTGCACCCGACGCGCTGCCCTCGGAGGCCTTGCTGCGCGGCATAGTCGCGCGTTGCCTGTCGGCGATCCGCCACAGCGCCGCCGAGACGCTGCGGGAAGCCGGCGTGCTGAAGCCGGCAGACGAAAGCGCGCATTGATACGGCGGCCCGATCCCGGCCTGGGCCGGGTCTAACGAAGGAGAGTCTCATGGCAGTGCGTGGAGTCTGGCTTGCGGCCGGCTTGTTGTTGAGCGGTATCGCTCACGCGGGATCGGCGCCCGCAGAATTGAGCTGCGTATCCGAAAGCGGCAAGGTCGCGCTGGAAGGCGCGATCCCCTCATCCTCATCGGACGAAATGAAGCTGAAGCTGAGCTATGCGGACGGCAGCCTGGCGTTCGACTCGGACGCGAACCAGAGCTATGTCGTGGCGGACTTTCCGCAGGCCGTGTTCACGCTGGTGGTGGCGGCCCAAGGCCAGCCGCTCACGCTGTACGCGATACCGTCCAGCATGGCGGTCAAGCGGGAAAGCAATGGCGACGCCGCTGGCAAATTCCAGGCCAAGCTGACGGCTCCACGGCCCCGCAGCGTGTCGGGGGTGCAGGCCGATACTCCGCTGAAAGCTACCCTCAACTGCGACTACCGGTACTCGCTGTAAGGTTGGACGGTAGCTGACCGGCAGCTTGCCCAGCCCCTTTCTCCAGATGACTGGACATCTGGAGAAAGGGGCTTTTTCATGTCTGAAGCCTGAGGATAGGCGCCGATATGCACCTGCTGTGAGCAGATCGATACGCATGGATTGTTGTTATTGCGCTGCATTCTGGCCTTGTGAACCGGTCAAATTTCACAAAATTGACATTTGTCTGAATAAATCCTGACTATTTGTTGAACGTAAAAATAAGAATGAATATCATTGGCGCTCTTAAAAAACCAAGATCGCGCTGATAGCGCAGCCGCCGCGGGGCGGCTTCTGACAGAGTCCAATGAACAAAGCAGATACATCGACGGCCCATGCCAAGGCCGGTGGGAATACTTCGGCCTCCATTTATGCAGCGATGTGCGGCGCGCTGATGTCGCCGGGCCTGGCCCTGGCGCAGGGCAGCGTGGCGCCAGGCGCCGTACACGAACTGTCGCCGGTGCACGTGCAGGGGCAGGCGGTCAGCGATGGCTACGAAGCCAACATCGCGTCCTCTCCGAAGATGACGGCGCCTCTGCTGGACACGCCGCGTTCGGTCACCGTGATCACTGAACAGCTGATGCGCGACCGCGCGGCGACCTCGCTCATGGATGTGTTGCGCACCGCCCCGGGCATCACCTTTGGCGCGGGCGAGGGCGGCACGCCCACCGGCGACCGCCCATTCGTGCGCGGCTACGAGGCCAGCACCGACATGATGGTTGACGGCATGCGCGACCTGGGCCGTTTCTCGCACGAGACCTTCAACCTGGAGTCGGTCGAGATCCTGAAGGGCCCCAGCTCCGCCTATTCCGGCCGCGGTTCGACCGGCGGCAGCATCAACCTGGTCAGCAAGAGCCCCAAGCTGGAGAATTTCGCCGAAGGCACGGTCGGCGTGGGCACCGACGACAACTGGCGCCTGACCGGCGACGGCAACTGGGCGCTGGGCGAGAGCTCGGCATTCCGCCTGAATTTCATGAAACAGGGTGGGGACATCCCGGGCCGCGACCATGTCGAAACCGATCGCTGGGGCGTGGCGCCCTCATTCTCCTGGGGCCTGGGCACGCCGACGCAGGTCACGCTCAGCTACTACCATCTGCAGAACGACGACACGCCCGACCTGGGCATTCCGTTCAAGAACGAGTCGCGCCCGGATCGCGTCACGCCGCCCAAGGTGGACCGCAACAACTACTACGGCCTGATCGGCCGCGACTATCGCAAGAACCAGGCCGACATGACCACCCTGATGGTCGAGCACAAGTTCAGCGACAAGCTGAAGCTGCGCAACGGTACGCGCTATAGCGAGTCCACCAACGAATACGTGATGACCCGACCGTCCTTCGACAATTGCGCGGCGCGTGTGGGTGGCAGGCCCAACCCCGCCTATGGCGTGGCGCCCTGCTCGAACGAAGCGGACGGCGTGAAGATGAGCAAGGCCCTGCGCAGCCTGAACCAGACCAACCGCTCCTTCATCAACCAGACCGACATGTTCGGTGAATTCACCGCCGGCGGCCTGCGTCACAGCTATGTGGCCGGCCTGGAGTTCAGCACCGAGACGATCAGCAAGCGCGACGGCGTGCCCTCGGGCGGCTTCGACAAGACCCTGCAGGACGACCTGTACAACCCCAATCCCCGCCAGCCGTATACCGGCAGCCTGAGCTGGGGGCCGCGCTACGACGCTGCCAAGACCATCACGCGCGCGGCCTACGTGTTCGACACGGTCAAGTTCAGCGAGCAATGGGAAGCCAACGCCGGCCTGCGCTACGACAATTACCGCGTGACCAGCGGCAACGTCGAGCGTACCGACAATATGTGGAACTACCAGCTGGGCCTGGTCTACAAGCCCGCGCCCAATGGCAGCATCTACGTGTCCTACGGCACCTCGTCCAACCCGTCCGGCGAAACGGCAGGCCAGTCAGGCGGCGCCGACGGCGCGGCAGGCGGCCGCCTGACCGCGGGCACCGCGGCGCTGGCGCCTGAAAAGAGCCGCAGCATCGAACTGGGCACCAAGTGGGACGTGTTCGACGAGCGCCTGTCGCTGACGGCAGCGGTGTTCGAAACCCGCAAGACCGATGCCCGCAGCTCCGATCCCATCACCGGCGACGTGACGCTGTCCGGCAGCAACCGCGTGCGCGGCATCGAGCTGGGCGTGGCGGGATCCATCACGCCCAAGTGGCAGGTCTGGGGCGGCTACAGCTACATGGACCCCAAGGTCACCAGCTACCAGAGCGGCGGCACCGACTACAGCGGCAATCAGATGAAATTCATCGCCCGCCAGAGCGCCAGCCTGTGGACGACCTACAAGTTCCTGCCGGAGCTGACGGTGGGCGCGGGTGCCACCTACACCGGCAAGCGTTACGTGGACGACGCCAACGTCTATCAGTTGCCGTCCTACTGGCGCTACGACGCGATGGCGGCTTATCAGTTCAACAAGAACTTCGGCCTGCAGCTGAACCTGAACAACCTGACCGACGAGACCATCTACGAGGCTTCGCACGTGGGGCTGTTCAGCTATGTGGCGCCGGGCCGCTCGGCGATGCTGACCGCCACGTTCCGCTATAACTGACGCGCAATACGCCAGCGCCGCAGCCGCGGCGCTGGCGTCGCGTATTCCGGCTTAGTCGATGCGCGCGCCGGAGATCTTGACGGCCTCGGCCCACTTGGCGATTTCCTGCCGCACGAAAGCCTGGAACTGCTCGGGCGTGGAAGGCGTGAATTCGCTGCCGGAGGCGGCGAGCTTTTCCTTGGTCTTGGGATCGGCCATGACTTCGCGCATGTCCGCCGATATCTTCTCCACCAGAGGCTTGGGCGTGCCCTTGGGGGCGAAAAAGCCCGACCAGGGCGGAGCGGCGTAGCCGGGGAAGCCCTGTTCGGCCACCGTGGGGTAGTCGGGCGCGCTGGCGAAGCGCCCCGCCGTGGTCAGCGCCACGATCTTCAGCTTGCCGCTCTTGGCATAGGCTTGCACGGCGGGCAGGCCGGTGACGCCCACCTGGATCTGGCCGCCCAGCAGGTCGGTCACCATCGGCGCGCTGCCGCGGTAGGGAATGTGGGCAATCTCGAACTTGCCCTGGTTCTTGATCAGCTCCATGCCCAGGTGCGATGCCGTGCCGTTGCCGTCCGATCCGTACGAGTAGTGCGCGTCGGGCTTCTTCAGCAGGGCGATGAGTTCCTGCAGGTTGTTGGCCGGCACATCGTTGTTGACGATGATGGCATTGGGATACAGCGTGGCCTGCGTGATGGCCTCGAAGTCCTTGATCGGGTCATAGCGCATGTTCTTGTAGAGCGAGGTATTGATGCCGTGCGAACCCGTGACGCCCAGCACCAGGGTGTAGCCGTCGGGCGCCGCGCGCGCTACATATTCCGAGCCGACGTTGCCGCCTGCGCCGGGCTTGTTTTCCACGACCACCGGTTGTCCCCACTTCTTGGACAGGCCTTCGGCCACCAGGCGCGCGGTGATGTCAGTGGCGCCGCCGGCCGGGAAGGGTACGACGATGGTGACCGCGCGGTTGGGGAAGTTGTCCGTACCCTGCGCGAAGACTGGGGCGGCAGCCAGGCCAATGGCGCCGGCAAGCAGCGCCAGCATGCTGCGGCGGAGGGCAGGGCGCGCCGGGCGTCCGTGCGTTGCGGAGGTGTTGGTGTGCTTCATGGTTCTAGCCCCTTGCTGTGTGATGTAAGTCTTGTGTGAAGTCGATGGTGGCGGCTGGAGCTATAGCGCGGTGTAGCCGCCGTCCGCGCGTATGTCCGTACCCGTGATGAATGAGGCGGCGTCGCTGATCAGGAAAACTGCTGTCTGTGCGATCTCCTCGGCTGTGCCGAGGCGTCCGGCTGGATATTTGGCCGCCAACGCGGCGCCGGCGGCCCGCGCGCTGCCATAGCGCGCGACCAGCCTGCTGGTCAGGACCGCGCCCGGCGACAGGCTCAAGGCGCGGATGCCGTCGGCCGCGTGATCCACGGCAATGGCGCGCGCCAGCGCGATCAGACCGGCCTTGCTGGCGCCATACGCACCACGGCCCGGCGCGGCCACGCTGCCCAGCTGCGAGGCGATGTTCAACACCACGCCGCTGCCGGCCCGCGCCATGTGGGGGATGGCGCATCTGCTCATCAGCCACGCGCCCGTCAGGTTCACGTCCAGCGCCTGGCGCCATTGCTCCAGCGTAAGGTCCGCGATCTTGTTGCCCGGCGTGACGGTGGCCGCGTTGTTCACCAGGACGTGGATCGCACCCCAGTGCGCAGTCGTTCTTTCCACGGCTTCGCGCGTACTTTGCGCGTCGCTCACGTCACAGGCGATCGCCAGCATCTGGGTATCAGGTCCAGCGAGGGCCTGGCGGGTTTGCGCGAGCAGTTCCGCATCGCGGTCCAGCAAGGCCACGCGGGCGCCGGCAAGCAGGCATTGCGCCGCGATCGCCTGGCCCAATCCACCGGCTGCGCCGGTCAGGATCACGACCTTGCCATGCAGCGCGGGTGCGTTCGTCTGTGTCATAGCGGCATCGCTCCCAGCGAGGCGCCGCCGCAGACGTAGAGCGTCTGTCCGGTGATGGCGCCTGCCTGCGCGCCCAGGAAGAAGGCAATGGCCGCGGCGACTTCGCCCGCGTCGATCAGGCGGCCCAGCGGCAGTTCAACCTGCGGCGGAGCGCCGCGCTTGGGATCGCGCAGCATGGGCGTGTCGACCGCGCCGGGCGCGACGACGTTGACGGTGATGCCGCGCGCGATGAGTTCGGCGGCCAGACTGCGCGCCAGGCCAATCTGGGCGGATTTGGTCGCCGCATAGGCCAGGCGTTGCGCGCGGCCCAGCACGGCGCGGCTGGACACCAGCACGATGCGGCCGCGGCCGTCAGGCAGTTGCGGCGCCAGCGCACGGACCAGCGCCATCGGCGCGGCGCCGTGCAATTGCCAAAGCCAGTCCGCGTCTTCCGGGCGCGTGTCCAGCGCGCCGCCGGTGCGCACTGCGCCCGCGCAATGCGCCAGCGCTGTCGGGGCGCAGCCGTCCAGCAGCGCGCATAGACCGCGCAAGGCGGCGGCGTCGGTCAGGTCGCACACCAGATGGCGATACTGTCCATGGCCTTTGATGGCCGCCGGCGCGATGTCCACGCCGGTCACCTGCCAGCCGGACGCCAGCAGCAGCTCGGCCAGCGCCAGGCCGATGCCCGACGACGCGCCCGTCAGGACGCAATGCGCCTGCGCATTCCGCTCAGTCATGGCGAAGCGCTCAGTCGGCCAGCGTCGTCAGGCGCTTTTCCATGGCGCGCATCTGCTCGTAGCCCATCAATTGCATGATGTCTTCGATGCCCACCAGCAGGTCGGGACGGTCGGCGGGCTCGCCGCTGGCGATCACGCCCTGCATGACTTGCAACGCCTGGCGCATG
The DNA here is from genome assembly GCF_014851605.1 of Achromobacter sp. ACM02. Taxonomy (NCBI): domain Bacteria; kingdom Pseudomonadati; phylum Pseudomonadota; class Betaproteobacteria; order Burkholderiales; family Alcaligenaceae; genus Achromobacter; species Achromobacter sp. ACM02. The sequence goes on along the minus strand of NZ_JACUZY010000006.1, from coordinate 86,942 downwards.
CCGTAAATCGCAGCGGCAGGCAGCATGCGCGGCAGGCTGATGCGCTTGACGCCGATTTCCTTCAGGCGCGGCAGCGGAATCAGCGGCGTGGTGGGACGGTTGCGGATGCCGAATCCCATGTTGATGCTGACCGGAATGCCGGCGGCGTCCACCAGGCGCTTGATGTCGTCCTCGGTGCGCACGGCGTCGGGGAACAGCATGTCGGCGCCCGCCTTGGCGTAGGCGCGGGCGCGCTTGACCGCGCCTTCGATGCCTTCGATCGCGAGGGAGTCGGTGCGGGCGATGATGACGAAGTCATCGTCGCGTCGCGCCAGGCAGGCGGCTTCGATCTTCTTGACCATTTCCGCTTCGCTCACCACGTCCTTGCCGGGCATGTGGCCGCAGCGCTTGGGGCTGACCTGGTCTTCGAGGTTGATGCCGGCGACGCCGGCTTCCTCGAACATCTGCACCGTGTGGTAGACGTTCACCGGGTTGCCGTAGCCGGTGTCGGCGTCAGCCGTGAGGGGAATGGAGACGGACCGCGCCAGATGGCGGCAGTGGGTGACGTTTTCCGACAGGCCCATCACGCCGATGTCCGCGATGCCCAGCAGGGCGTTCGACACTGCCGCACCGCTGGTGCAGGCGGTCTTGAAGCCCGCGGCCTCGACCAGGCGGATGCTGTATCCATCGTACACGCCAGGGGAGACGATGAAAGGTTCGTTCTTCAGCAATTGCCGGAACTGGTGGCGCGGGTTGTTCATGTCGTACTGCTCCAGAGAGTGTCAGGCAGCGGAGACGGGGTGCCCGGCGATGCCGGACGCCCCTTCCGCCAGATGTTCAAAAAGGTGTTGCGCCGCGCGTTCGATGTGCGAGCGCATGAGCGATTCCGCCAGCTCGGCGTCGCGCGCGCGGATCGCGCGCAGGATCTGCCAGTGTTCGGCGTAGGCGTCGTCCTTGCGCTCCAGCACGGTGCCGGAGTGCCGGCGGTAGACGCGCAGCAGGTGATAGAGGTCGCCGCAAAGGGCGTTGATGATGCGGTTGTTGCCGCTGGCCCGCACGATGCGCTCATGGAAGTCGAAGACCCGCGGCGCGGGGGCGCCGCCATTGGCCGCTTCCAGGCGCCGCTGGCGGTCCTGTTCAAGCTCGGCCAGCAGTTGCGTGATTTCCTCGTCGCTCATGCGGCGAGTGGCCAGATTGCAGGCCACGCCTTCCAGTGCCATGCGCATCTGGAACAGTTCCAGCGCGGATTCCGCCGACAACGTCACCACGCGCGCCTTGATGTAGGGCTCGCGCGTGATCAGCTGGATCCCTTGCAGGCGGCGCACGGCCTCACGCACCGGACCGCGGCTGACGCCGAATTCCTGCGCCAGCGCGACTTCATTGATGACGCTGCCCGGGGCCAACCGGCCTTGGTAGATCGCGTCCAGCACCTGGTCGAACACCACGTCGGCCAGCGGGCCGGAGGCGTCTTCCTTGATGGCGATGGAGGTCGTGGCGGTGTTCATAGTGTTGACAGCCTATCAAAGGAATTTAAAAAGTGTCAACTCTTTTGGAGTTGGCAGGGTCGTGGCGGCGATACCGGATTACAGGCGTCGCCATTGATGTTTCGCCCATTTTACAGAGACTTTTCGGGGTTATCCCTAGCTCTATGGGGGTGGTTCTTGTATCTACACTTTCGATGAGGCTATGCCAAACTGTATTTGACGCACCCATTGTCGATTCAGTGATGGCCTATAGTGTTGACACTATTATTTCGTAAGCCGTAAGATGGACTCAGTTGAGATTTTCCCGATTACCGCTGCCATGATCCAGTCTTTCCCCTGTTGCGGCAGGACGCTGCGCTACGCGCACCTGTCCGCCGCCGCCCGAGCCGCGGGGCGCGACATCCACGCATATCCCTATGTCATCCGCGTGCTGCTTGAGAACCTGCTGCGCCATCGCGCATGGGGCGCCGCCGTGTCCGAGGATGAGATCGGCAGGCTCTGGGATTGGCGCGCGCATGCCGGCGCCGACTTGCCGCTGCATGTCGCGCGGGTGATCCTTCCGGACTCCAGCGGCCTGCCGGTATTGCAGGACCTGGCGGCGCTGCGCGACGCGGTGGCCCAGGCGGGCGGGGACGCGGCGCGGGTGGACACCCGGATTCCGGTGGACCTGATCGTGGACCATTCCCTGCAGGTCGACCATTGGGGCGACGAAGGCGCGGTGCAGCGCAACCTGCGCCGCGAGTTCGAGCGCAACGACGAACGCTACCGGTTCCTGAAATGGGCGCAGCAGGCTTATAAGGGTCTGCGGGTCATCACGCCGGGCATCGGCATCATCCATCAGGTCAACCTGGAGTACCTGGCGCCGGTGGTCATACGCCAGTCACGGCCGGACGGCGACTGGGCCTATCCCGATTTCGTCATCGGCGGCGACTCGCACACGCCGATGGTCAACGCCCTGGGCGTGCTGGGCTGGGGCGTGGGCGGCATCGACGCCGAGGCGGCCCTGCTGGGCCACGCCTACACGTTCCCGATCCCGGAGGTCGTGGGGGTGCGGCTGCGCGGCGCCATCGAGGCGCCCGCGCTCACCACCGACGCCGCCCTGCTGATCACGCAGCAATTGCGCGCGGCGGGCGTGGTGGGCTGCATGGTCGAATTCTTCGGCCCTGCGGCGCAGGCGCTAGGCGTGCCGGAACGCGCCACCATCGCCAACATGGCGCCCGAGTACGGCGCCACTTGCGGCTTTTTCCCGATAGACACCCGCACGCTGGACTATGCCCGCATGACGGGGCGCAGCGACGAGCAACTGGCGCTGATCGAAGCCTATGCCCGCGCCAACAGCCTGTGGCGCGATGCCGGCGACGCGGCGCCCGCATATAGCCGGGTGATAGAGATCGACCTGTCGGCGGCGCGTCCCAGCGTGGCGGGTCCGCGACGGCCGCAAGACCGCATGGACGTGGGCGAGGTCGGGGCGGATTTCCGCCGCCGCCTGGGTCAGTCCCTGACGGAAGGCGGGTTCGGCGTGGACGCCGCCGCGCTGGCCGCGCATCCGTCCAGCCGCGCTTCCTTGGGCCATGGCTCCGTGGCGCTGGCGGCCATCACCTCTTGCACCAATACGTCCAATCCTGGCGTGATGCTGGCCGCGGGCCTGGTCGCGAAAAAGGCGCTGGCGTTGGGGCTGACGCCGCCCGCCTGGGTCAAGCGTTCGCTGGCGCCGGGATCGCGCGCCGTCACGCGCTATTTGGAATCCGCCGGCCTCCTGCAGGCCTTGCAGGCGCAGGGATTTCACGTGATCGGCTATGGCTGCACGACTTGCGGCGGCAAGTCCGGCCCCCTGGACGCCGCGGCGGCAGACGCCATCGCCGAGGGCGGCCTGGTGGCCGCGGCGGTGCTGTCCGGCAACCGTAATTTCGAAGGCCGCATTCACAAGCTGCTGCGCGCCAACTACATCGGCTCTCCGGCCATGGTGGTGCTGTATGCGCTGGCCGGCAGGATAGACCTGGACTTCGAACGCGAACCGCTGGGGCCGGGCTCCGATGGCGCGCCGATCTATCTGCGCGACGTCTGGCCCAGCCAGGAAGAGATAGCGGCCCTGTTGCCGCTGGCCGCGGATCCTGCCTTGTTCGCCGAGGTCTATGACCCGGCGAGCCTGGACAGCGCGATCTGGCGCGACCTGCCGGCGCCCTCGGGGCTGCGCTTTCCCTGGGACCCGGAATCGCGATACCTGGTCGAGCCGCCATTCTTCAAGACCGAGCCCGGCCGCGATGCCCTGGCAGACCTGGAAGCCAGCCTGAAGCACGGCCGCGTGCTGGCGGCGTTCGGCGATTCGCTGACGACCGACCACATCTCGCCCAGCGGCGAGATCCCGGCGGATACGCCGGCTGGCGCGTACCTGATCGGCAAGGGCGTGGCGTCGCGCGACTTCAATACCTATGTGGCGCGCCGCTGCAATCACCATGTGATGACCCGCGCCACCTTTGCCAACATCCGCATCAAGAATGCGCTGGTGCCGGATGTGGAGGGCGGGGTGACCCGCCATTTTCCCAGCGGGCAGCGCATGGCGGTGGTCGACGCGGCCGAAGCCTACCGCGCCGAGGGTGTGGCCAGCGTGGTTCTGGGCGGCAAGGACTACGGCATGGGCAGCAGCCGTGACTGGGCCGCCAAGGGTTCGGCGCTGCTGGGCGTGCGCGCCGTGATCGCGGAATCGTTTGAACGCATCCACCGGGCGAATCTGGTGGGCATGGGCGTGTTGCCGCTGGCTTTCGCCCCGGGCGAGGGCTGGCGCCAGTTGGGCCTGACCGGGGCGGAAACCCTGCGTTTCGACAACGTGGCTGACGGTGTGCGCAAGGGGGAGCCCATCACCGTCGTCGCCGAAGACGGCGAGCGCCGCATCGTCTTCCAGGCCTACGCCCAGGTGCTCACTCGCGCCGAACGCAAACTCATGGCAGAGGGCGGCATTCCTGCCAGCGTCCTCAACGGCTTTTTGAACGACACGCAGGCCGCTGATGCGGCCCATCGCTGAAAACACGCATCTATCGGGAAAACCACATCATGCTGGATCTGCTGCTTACCAATGCCAGACTGTACTTGCCCCAGCAGGGGCTGACCGAAGGCGTACTCGGCGTCATCGACGGTCGCATTGCCATCATCGCCGAGCCAGGCGCGCAGTTCGAGGCCCGCGAGACCATAGATTGCCAAGGGCTTTGGGTATTGCCAGGTCTGATCGATCCGCACGTGCATTTCGGATTCGGCTCGCCCGAGACCGACTTCGAAACCGAGTCGCGCTTCGCTGCCCTCGGCGGCACGACCTCCGTGCTGTCGTTTCATCGCTCGGCGGATATCCGCGAATCCTTCGACAAGGTGCGCGACCGCGCGCTGTCGCAGAGCTGCGTCGACTTCGGCTTCCATTTCGGCATCACCAGCAATCTGCACGTGGAGACGCTGGAGGAAATTTCGCGCCGCTTCAACGTGAATTCCTACAAGCTCTACATGATGTACAAGGGCGCAGCAGGGCTGTCCAAGGGCTTTACCGATATCGACGACGGCCTGCTGTATTCGGCGTTGCGCGCTACCGCCGCGATCCCGGGCGCGATCATGGGCGTGCATTGTGAGAACGTGGAAGTGATTCCCGTCCTGCGGGATCCGCTGCGCGCCGCTGGCCGCGACGACCTGAAGGCCTGGAATGAACAAAGCCCGGACTTCCTGGAAGCGGAGAACGTGCACCGCGTCTGCTACTTCGCATCCAAGACCGGCGCCGCGGTCAACATCGTGCACCTTAGCAGCCGCGAGGCGCTGGACGAGGCGCGGCGCCACCGGCGCACGCCGGACGCGCCGCCGATCTATGTCGAGACCTGCCCGCACTACCTGTTCCTGAACGACGAATCGCCCGCCGGGACTTATGCCAAGGTCAATCCGCCGGTGCGCGGCCAGGCCGACGTGGACGCCATGTGGGAGGGCGTGCTGGATGGTTCCATTACCACCATCGGCACCGACCACGTGCCGCGCAAGCGTGCCACCAAGGACACCGACATCTGGGCAGCCAGCAACGGCTTTCCCGGCACCGGCTTGATGTTGCCGATCCTGCTGCACGAAGGCTATCACCGCCGCGGCGTGCCGCTGGAAACGTTGATGAAAGTCAGCGCGGAGAACTCTGCCCGCATCTACCGCATGCCTGCCAAGGGCAGCATCGAGATCGGCAAGGATGCCGATCTGGTGCTGGTGGATCCGGATCTGGAGCGCACCGTCGATCCCTCCACGCTCGAATCCAATTCCGACTACTCCCCTTACGAGGGCATGACCCTGAAGGGTTGGCCCGTGCGCACCCTGGTGCGCGGGCGCACTGTGGCGCTGGACGGCCGCATTACCGATGCTGCGCGCAGCAATCCCGGCGGCCGCTATCTCAAGCGTCTTTGAACTGAACCTACTCCTCTTCTGGCAGGCACTACCATGAGCGAAACCAAGCGAATCTGGGACGACTTTCTGACTGAACGCGACAAGCAGGTGCTGGCGCAGGCCGGCTACGGCAAGCGTGGCGGCTTCGGCAAGCGTCCGGCCCTGTTCATCATCGACGTGCAGTACAACTTCTGCGGCGATACGCCCCAGGACATCCTGGAAGGCCTGAAGCAGTACCGCACCCATTGCGGCCGGGAGGCCTGGGACGCGGTGGCGCATATCGTGCCGCTGCTGGAGCTGGCGCGCGACAAGAACATACCGGTCTTCTATACCGAAAGCGGCCGCCGCGCCGACCTTCTGGACAGCGGCGTGCAAGTGGGCAAGAACCATCGCGGCGGCGAGAAGACCGTGCTGGCCAACACCCATGCCACGCAGACCGTGGAGCCGTTGGCCCCGCGGCCGCAGGACATCCGCATCACCAAGCAGAAGCCGTCCTGCTTCTTCGGCACCATCTTCATGAGCCACCTGAACTTCCTGGACGTGGACACGCTGATCCTGGTGGGCTGCACGTCTTCGGGATGCCTGCGCGCCACCACGGTGGACGCCTATTCGTACAACTTCAAGGTCATCATTCCCGAAGAGGCTGCGTTCGACCGCTTCCAGGCCAGCCATGCGATGAGCCTGTTCGACCTGAACTGCAAGTACGCCGATGTGATCCCGTCGCGCGAAGTGCAGGATTACCTGCGCAACCTGCCCGCGCCGGCCGCGGCGGAACAGGCCTGAGCCGCCCATGTCCGCGACCGCCGCCGGACCGTTGCCGGTCTACCTGCTGACGGGTTTCCTGGGCAGCGGCAAGACCACGCTGCTGTCGCGGCTGGTGCGCAGCCCGCGCTTTGCCGATACGGCGGTGGTGATCAACGAGTTCGGCGAGATCGGCCTGGACCACATGCTGGTGGGCAAGGCCGATGACACCGACGTGGTGCTGCTGGATTCCGGCTGCCTGTGCTGCGCAGCCACCAGTTCGCTGCAGGACACGCTGGAGTCGCTCTATTACCGGCGCCAGCGCGGCGAGATTCCCGCGTTCACGCGCGTGGTGGTGGAGACTTCGGGGCTGGCGGATCCTTGTCCGGTCATCAATACGCTGGCGGCGGATCCGCTCATCGCCCGCCACTACCGCTTCGGCGGCGTGGTGGCGACGGCGGACGCGCTGCATGGCCTGTCGACGCTGGACGCCTACCGCGAAGCCAGTACCCAGATCGCCATCGCCGACCGCATCGCGCTGACCAAGGCCGATCTGGCCGATGAGGCTGCGATAGACACGATGCGCGCTGCGCTGCGCGGCTACAACGCCAGCGCGCCCATCCGCGCGGTGTCGCCGGACACCGTGGATGAGGAAGCGCCCGCGCTGTTCGACGACCTGCGCGCCGAGCATCTGGATGCTGCGGCGCTGAACGCCGCGCCAGCCGCAGGGCCGCTGGCGCACGTGTTGCGCTACGGAATCGTGTCCTACGCCTTTACGCAGAGCCAGCCGGTGGGCTGGGAGGACTATGCGCGCTGGACCCGGCACATGCAGCGCCAGGTCGGAGACCGGCTGTTGCGCGCGAAAGGGCTCTTGCGCTGGACGGACGGGACGCTGCGCGCCGTCCATGGCGTGCGGCATGTCTTTTCTGTGCCCGAGCCTGTCGAGGGAGTGGAAGGCTCGCAGCGGGCGGGCGCCATGGTCCTCATCGTGCAGGACATGTCGGCGGAAGAAGTGGACGAGGCGATTCGGCCGCTGGGATTGTGATGCCGCGCCGCTGGCGCGCTGGCGTTCAGGGGCGCGCGCCGTTGCCCAGGTGCAACGCCACCACTTCCGTATCCGCGCCGGCCAGTCCCGGGTACCGTGTCCTGACCAAAGGATCGTGCCCCGGCACGATGTGGTCGGGCGATTCCGCGAACTTCAGCAGGATCTCGTAGCCCGCCAGCATGTCAGCGACGTTGTCGACGATGGGAAACGGTGCGTCCAGGCCCATGTTGTCGTAGTAGTGGCTGGCGTCCGACGCCAACACCATCCAGCCGCGCGCGGTGTGCACGCGCACCGCCTGCAGTCCGCGGGTATGGCCGCCGATGTGCAGCAGTTGCAGGCCCGGTGCGATTTCGTCGTGGCCATGGTAGAACGCCACGCGTTTGTCGTACACGCCCCGTACCACGTCGACCACGTCTTCCACTGCATAGGCGTGGCGCAGCATGTCGAAGCGCATGTTGCAGCCGCAGGCATAGTGCAGCTCGCTTTCCTGCAGATGCAGGCGGGCCTGCGGCAGCTTGCGGATGTTGCCTGCGTGGTCGTAATGCAGATGTGTGACGATGACATCGCGGATGTCCGCGGGCGCGATACCCAGCTTTTCCAATGCTTCAATCGGGCAGCGCAAGAACTCGCGGCCGCGGGCCCGGGCTGCGGCCTCGTTGAAGCCCGTATCCACCAGGCAGACGCGCTGGCCGTCGCGGATGACCCAGACGAAGTAATCCATCGGCATCGGGCCGTCGTGCGGATCCGGGGGCGTGATGAAGTTCTGGCTACGCTGCCGCGCTACCGTGGCGTAGCGCAAGGCGTAGACCTCGTAGTGGGGCAGTGTCATGCGATGGCTCCGGTTGCGCGCAGGCGGTCCAGTTCGGGGCGCAGATATTCCAGCAGGCGTTGCGGGTTCTCCACCATGGGGAAGTGGCCCAGTTCGGGCATGGCCTGAAACCGTGCGCCGGGAATCAGGGCCGCCACCCGCCTGGAATCCTCCGGGCTGGCCGAGTAGTCGTAGGCACCGGTCAGCAACGATATGCCGAAGGCGTCGGCGTTCAGGCCCGTCAGATGGCGGGCCGCGTCGAAGTCCTCGCTGTAGAACCAGAGGTCATTGGCGTAGACATTGAAACCGCCTTGCGAATAGATCCAGGCTGCGTCGCGCCGGGCTTGCAGCGTGGCGGCGGGGCCCATCAATCCGCGCACGTAGGCGGGGTTGTGCGCGGCCTGGTTGACCTGAGGATGGCACAGCATCGGGGTGCGGCGTCCGGCCGCTTGGTACGGCGCCTCCAGCGCGACGACGCCTGCCACGTCGGCTGGGCTGTGCGCCGCCACCACCAGCGCCATTGCCGCGCCCATCGAGCAACCCAGCAGGGCCGCCGGTCCACCCGCGACCTGGCGAATCACCGCCAGGCAGGTCTGCAGATAGGCATCGCGCGAGAGGCCCGCGTCGATCCATGCCTGGCCGGGCAGCGGCATGCTGCGCCCGTGTCCGGGCATGTCGAAGGCGATCATGCGCCATTGCCGGCGCAGGCCGGGGTCCGCCATCAGCGCGTGGTACTGCCGGGAGTCCGCGCCCGCCGTGTGCAGCATCAGCAGCGCCGGCCCGACCGCCAGTCCGCTGGTTTCATAGTAGATGGAAGTCTGCGCCGCGCCGATATCAATGGTCGCATAGGAGCCGGCAATCGCGCTGCGGTCGAGCAGGTCCGGCGTGGCGTCAAGCTGGCCCCGGAGGATTTCGAAAAGCCGCTCCAGCGGGTGCAGGGCCTGGGCGATGGCCAGCGCATCGCCCGTGACTCGCAGGCCTTGGGCCTGGCGGCGGGCAGCGGTGAAAGAGTGGTAGCCCGGAGGCGGGGTGTCGCTGAGCAGCTTGCGCCAGGTTTCCGGCGGCGCGCTGATGGTGATGCATTGCGACGGTGCGGTGGGCTGGCCGGCCCAGGCGGTTACACGCTCTTGCGCCGCGGCGCCGGCCTGCAGCCAGAGGGCGCAGGGCAGGCCGCGCGCGGCCAGGATGAACTCGCTATCCTGCTGCGCCAGGGCCGCCGCGGCTCTTAGCTTCTGAACGATCGCGTTCACTGTCGGATGTCTCCTGTTGCTGGCGCCTGAGCACGTCGAGCGCGGTGCGTTCGGCGTTGACGATATGGCTTTGTGCGGCGTCTTGCGCGCCTTGCGGATCGCGGGCGTGGATGCGCTCGTAGATCAGGTCGATTTCGGCCATGCTTTCCGGCAGGCGTTCGGGGCGCGCGAACGAGGTGGCGCGCAGCAGATTGATGCGGGATAGCAGGCCGGGCAGCATGTCCTTGACCAGATCGTTGTCGCAGCCGCCCAGCAGCACGTCGTAGAAATCGCGCTTTGCCGCCAGCAGCGCCGACTTGTTGCTGCCCTTGGCCTGGCGGTGCAGGGCATCCACGGCCTTGCGCAGGCGCTCGACATCGGCGTCGCTCGCCAGGCGCGCGAATTCATGCGCGGCATAGCCTTCCAGCAGGGCGCGCAGGGCGTAGAGATCGCGGGCGGCCTTTTCGGTGATGCGCATCACGGTAGGACCGCGGTGCGGCTCGATCGTGATCAGGCGTTCGGCTTCCAGCGTGCGCAGCGCTTCGCGCAGGGTGCTGCGGCTGATCCCGAGTTGCTCGCACAGTTCCTGCTCGCGCAGGCGTTCCCCGCCCTTGATCCGTCCGTCCGTGATGGACGCGCGCAGGAATTCCTCCACGCGGGTGCGCAGGGTGCCGGGTTTTTCGAATACCGCGCCGGTCGGGCTGGCCATGGCTGTCTCTCGCTTATGCTGGCGGCGAATCCGTCCGTTGGCGCAGGCTCATGGCCGCGCCGCGGCGAACCGCCGTGTCTACGTAAAGACGCAATATATCCCGTCGGCGCGCCATGGCTACAGTCCGAGGTAGGCCGCCCGCACGCGGCTGTCCTGCAGCAGCGTGCCACTGGGGCCCGACAGCACCAGGGAGCCGGATTGCAGCACGTAGGCGTATTCCGCCACCGACAGCGCCAGACGTGTGTTCTGCTCCACCAGCAGGATGGTCAGGCCGCTGCGGTGGATGTCGATCATGGCCTGGTGCATCTCCTCGACGATCTTGGGCGCCAGGCCGTGGCTGGGTTCGTCCAGCAACAGCAGTCGCGGTTCCAGCATCAGCGCGCGGCCGAATGCCACCATCTGTTGTTCGCCGCCGGAAAGCGTACCGGCCTGCTGGCGGCGCCGTTCCAGCAAGCGGGGAAACAGCGCGTAGATGCGGTCGCAGCCGCGCTTGACCGCGGCCATGTCCCCGCGTCGGGTGTACGCGCCCAGGTAGAGGTTTTCCTCGACCGTCATTTCCGGAAAGACATGGCGGCCTTCCGGAACGTGGGCGATGCCCAGTTCAGGGATGCGGTGCGGGGGCAGGCGCAGGATCTCTTCCCCGTCGAACCGGATGCTGCCCCCAACCTTGTCCAGAAGGCCGGATATGCAGCGCAGCAGCGTGCTCTTGCCCGCTGTATTGGCGCCGACCACGGCAATGAAACCGCCTTCGGGCACATCCAGCGACACGTCGTGCAGCACCGGGCTGCGGTTGTATGCGGCGGTCAGTCCCTCGATATGCAGGAGGCTCATGCCAGTTCCTCCACCTGTTCCAGCGACTTGCCGAGATAGACCTCGATTACCGTGGGATCGGCCGCGATCTCCGCCGGGCTGCCTTCTGCGATCTTCTGGCCGAACGACAGCACCAGGATGCGATTGCACAGGCGCATGATGGCGCGCATGTGGTGTTCCACCACGATGAAGGTGATGCCCGAGTCGTCGCGCAGGGCACGGATCAGATCCAGCAGCGCGTCCATTTCGGATTCGTTCAGCGCCGCCATCACCTCATCCAGCAGCAAGACCTTGGGATCGGTGCACAGCGCGCGGGCCAGCTCCACCCGCGCCTGTTCGGGAAACGAGAGCTCGCCGGCCGGCTTGCGCGCGATGCCGGCCAGGCCGACGCGCTCGAGGTTGCCCAGCGCCAGCTGGCGCGCGCGGCTTACGTCATGGCGCAGCAGTCCGCCGACCAGCACATTGTCCAGCACCGTCATTTCAGGAAACAGCGCCACGTTCTGGAAGGTCTTGGTCATGCCGAGCGCGGCGATCTGGTGGGGCCGCAGGCCGCTGATGTCGCGGCCCTCCAGTTCGATGCGTCCGCCGTTGCCGCGGTACAACCCGACCAGCAGGTTGAATAGAGTGGTCTTGCCCGCGCCATTGGGGCCGATGAGGCCCAGGATATCGCCGCGCGCCACGTTGAACGACACGTCGTCCACGGCTTTCAGGCCGCCAAAGCGGCGCTGGATGCGGGAAACGTTCAGGATGTCAGGCATGCTGGCCTCGTGTCAGGTTGCGCAGCCGGGTCCACAACGCCGACAGGCCACGCGGCTCGATCAGGATGATGGCGATGAGGATCAGCCCGAAAGCCAGCTGCGACGCGCCCGCCGTATGGCCGGACAGCCAGTCGTTGAACAGTTCCTCCAGCGGGATGATGACTAGCGCGCCGATCAGCGGCCCGGCCACGGTGCCCACGCCGCCGATGATGCAGATCAGCGCCACGCGCACCGAAACGCCGACCAGCGAGAAGACGGTGTCCGGGTCGAAGAAGTAGATGAACTGCGCGTACAGCGTGCCGCAGGCGCCCATCAATGCGGCCGAGATGACGGCGGCGAGAATGCGGGTGCGGGCGGTGTTCACGCCGATCACCTCGGCGGCCTGGGGATTGGCCTTGACCGCGCGCAGCCGGTAGCCCAGGCGCGAACGGCTGATCAGCGCGAACACCGCCGAGGTGATCACCGCGGCCCCCAGCATCAGGTAGTAGTAGGGGATGCTGGACTTGAACTGCATCTGCGCCAAGCCTTCCGAGAACGGGATCGACACGCCCACCGGTCCGCCGGTCACAGAGGCCCAGGTGTTGGCGATGGCGCGCAGCACTTCGCCAAAGGCCAGCGTGGCCAGTGCGAAGTAGTGTCCGCGCAGGCGCATGGTAGGCAGACTGAGCAGGGCGCCCGCAGCCGCGGCCACCGCCATGGCTGCGACAATGCCCAGCCAGGGCGAAATGCCGTAGCGCATGAGCAGCAGGGTCGAGGTGTAGGCACCCAGCCCGAAGAACGCCGCGTGTCCGAGGGAGATCTGGTTCGCCAGCCCTCCCACGATGTTCCAGGACTGGCCCATGGCGGCAAACAGCAGCACCAGCGTCATGACGCGGATGCCGTAGCCCTGATCCTGCATCAGCCATGGCGCGATCAGGGCCGCCGCCAGCGGCAGCGCCCACAGCAGGAGTTGTCGGTTGCTAGTCATCAGCCCGCCCTTTTCAAAAGACCTTCCGGGCGCACGGCCAGCACCAGGATGAAGATGGCGAACAGCGCCAGGTTCTGCAACTGCATGGGCAGCACGAGCGAAGACAGCGACTGGATCACCCCGACCGCCACGCCGCCCACCACCGCGCCTATCACGCTGCCCAGTCCGCCCAGTACCACCGCGGTAAACATCAGCACGCTGAACTGCGCGCCGACCGTGGTCGAGGCCGTGAGGTAGGGCAGGATGATGCCGCCGCCCAGCGCCGTCATGCCCACGCCCAGGCCGAACGCCAGCTGGTGCACCCGGTGGGTCGAAATGCCGGACAGCCTGGCGGCCATGGGGTCCTGAGCGGTAGCGCGCACCGCCATGCCCCACCAGGTTTTCTTGAGCACCCACCACAGCGCCAGGCCGGCCACCGAGGCCACCACGAATGCCAGCAGGTAGGGCGCGCTGAGGAGGATGGGCCCCACGGCCAGCGCAGTCATCTGGTAGGGCGTCTGCACCGAGCGGAACTCGGAGCCGAACAGGATCAGCGCCAGGTTCTCCATGACGATGAGCAGGCCCACCGTCAGGAAGATCTGCGCCACGGCTGGCGCCTTCAGCACCCGGTCGATCAGGTATTTCTGCGTCAGCACGCCGAGCACGAATGCCACCGCGAACGACAGCAGCGACCCCAGCAACGGATCCAGTCCGAGTAGCTTCCAGGCGAAGTACGCCACGAACATGCCCACCATCAGGAATTCGGCCTGGGCGAAGTTGACGATGGAGACGACTCCGAAGACGAGCGTGAGCCCGATGGAGATCACCGCGTAGACCCCGCCCAGCAGAATGCCGTCCACCAGCGCCTGGAGGAATTGCATGACTGTTCTCCGCGCGGACTCAGGCAGCCGCGATGACGCGGCCCTTGGCCAATGCCTGCGGCCAGACCGAGACCAGTTCGCCCTTTTGCCACTGGACCATGATGGGCTGCGCCATGGTGTTCAGGCCATTGGCGTCGAAATGCACGCCGCCGCCGGACATCACGCCTGCCCAACCCTGGTCGTACTTTTTCGCGCGCAGGGCCTGGCTTACGGCTTCCGGCTTGTCGGACGCGGCGACTTCCAGCGCTTGCGCCAGCACGCCCGCGCAGACGGCATGCTCCAGCGCCTCGTGCGGCATGAAGGTGCCGAAGCGCTTGCGGTAGCGTTCGGTGTATTCGGGCGCCTGGTCGTAGTTGGCCGGAGCGATCGAGAGCACCGCTTCGGAATACTGGCCCAATGCCTTGGCGAAGTCGGGGATCACGTAGCCTGCTGCGCCTCCCACGATGGGCACGGTCAGGCGTTGCTGCCGCATGACGCGGATGATCAGGAGGCTGTCGTTCAGGTAGGAGATCGGGAAAACGATCTGGGCATCGGACCCGCGCAACTTGCTGATTAGGGGCGTGACGTCGGTGATGCCCAGCGGATAGGCTTCGTCCAGCACGATCTGAGTGCCGGCGGCCTTGGCTGCATTGCGCACGCCGACCGCCTGCGAGGTGCCATAGGCCGTATCTTCGTAGAGCAACGCGATCTTTTTGATGTCCGAGGCGCCCGCCACGACCGATGCCGCGTAGTCGTATTGCGCGCGGCCCAGCACCGAGCCCTTGGAGACCACCTGGAAGATGTGCTTGAAGCCGCGCTCCGTGAGCACATCGGAGAACGACATCGTGAGCAGGGGGATGCCGCGGCGCTCGGTCACTTCCGACACGGCCAGCGTCAGCGACGAGGCGTAGGCGCCGATGATGGCCACGCAGCGGTTCTGCGTGATCAGGCGCTGCGCCACGGTGGCTGCGGTGGTGGGCTGGGAAGTGGCGTCGGCGACGATGAGTTTGAGCTTGGCGCCGCCCATGGCCTTGATGCCGCCGGCCGCGTTGATTTCATCGGCGGCCAGTTCCAGCCCTTGCCGCGAGTTGATGCCGAACTGCGCGTTGGCGCCTGACAGCGGCAGGATCACGCCTACGTTGACTTCCGACGGCGCTGCCAGCGCACGGCCGGGCAGGCTGGCGGCCAGTGCGGCGGCGCCCAGTCCAGCGACGAATTCCCTGCGCCCGCGGCGCATGGCCTGTTGGGGTCTTGTCATGTCTGTCTCCTGGCTTTTTTGGGTGTGGCGCAAGGCTGCCGGCCCGGCGCTCTGCGGCACATTATTGTGCTCAAATTTTAAGCAGTCAAGAAGATTGTCAGACAATCAGACTATTGACGATCGCGGGAAAATTGCCGGACAATCAGACAAAACAGTGGGCGTAAATCCCCTGCAAAGCCCGTCACCCCATCACAAGAGGAACTCATGGCAGACATCAAATCCGAAACCCAGGCCCTGTTCGACCAAGGCCTGAACCTGCGCCGCGAAGTGCTGGGCACGGAATACGTGGACGGCTCCATCGCCCGCGCCAACGAATTCATGATGGCCTTCCAGCACATCACCACCGAATGGTGCTGGGGCTATACCTGGGGCCGTCCCGGTCTGGAAAAGAAGACCCGCAGCATGCTCAACCTGGCCATGCTGACCGCGCTGAACCGCCCGGCCGAGATCAAGCTGCACGTCAAGGGCGCGCTGAACAACGGCGTGACGGTCGAGGAGATCAAGGAAATCCTGCTGCAGGCCACGGTCTACTGCGGAATCCCGGCGGGGCTGGACGCGTTCAAGGTCGCCAACCAGGTGCTGGAAGAAGAGGGCGCTTTCAAGGAGTCCAAGGCATGAACGCCCCGCAAGAGCGGGTGGGCCTGATCGGCATCGGCAGCATGGGTTGGCCCATGGCGGCCCGCCTGGTGCAGGCCGGCTTTGCGGTCACGGTGTTCGACGCCGTGCCCGGCCAGGCCGCCAAGTTCGCCCAGGAAGTAGGCGGCCAGGCCGCAGCCACCTGCGCCGAATTGGCCGCGCAGTCCGACATCATCTTCACCATGCTGCCCACCAGCGCGATCGTCGAGCAGGTGCTGAACGGCGAACAGGGCGTGCTGGCGGGCTTACACCAGGGTAGCGTGGTCGTGGACATGAGTTCCGGCGTGCCGGCGCATACCCAGCGCCTGGCGCAGGCCGTGGCTGCCGCTGGCGGCGTCATGGTCGACGCGCCGGTTTCCGG
Source organism: Achromobacter sp. ACM02 (assembly GCF_014851605.1). Classification (NCBI taxonomy): domain Bacteria; kingdom Pseudomonadati; phylum Pseudomonadota; class Betaproteobacteria; order Burkholderiales; family Alcaligenaceae; genus Achromobacter; species Achromobacter sp. ACM02. Next base: position 70,929 of record NZ_JACUZY010000006.1, on the reverse strand, counting down.
CGGCGTGCCGCGCGCCCGCACGGGCGAACTGGCCATCATGTACGGCGGACCCGCGGCGACGCTGGAGCGGGTGCGTCCGGCCCTGTCCAGCATGGGCACGACGATCACGCCCGTGGGTGAGGTGGGCAGCGCCCATGCCATGAAGGCGCTGAACAACCTGGTGTCGGCAGGCGGCTTCCTGATCGGCGTCGAGGCCATGCTGATCGGCCAGCAATTCGGCCTCGATCCGAACGTTATCGTCGACGTACTCAACGCGTCGACCGGCATGAACAATTCCACCCAGAAGAAGTTCAAGCAGTTCGTGCTGTCGCGCCAGTTCAATTCGGGCTTCGGCCTGGACCTGATGGTCAAGGACCTGGGCATTGCGCTAGGCATCGCGACCGACACCGGCACGCCCACGCCGTTTGCCTCGCTGTGCCGCGAACTTTGGGCCTCGGCCGGCAAGACGCTGGGCAAGGGTCAGGACCACACTGCCGTCGCCCGCCTGTCCGAGCAACTGGCCGGCGTGGAGCTGGGCGCCAGGCAGCAAGACTGAAACCGTTGCGGCCGGGTTGGCGTCCGGCCGCGTCTATCGCTCAGTGTTTACCCTGGCACTGTGCTTTACGGCAAATTTGTATGATGACATTATGACTTCACTCTTGGAAGGCAACGTCGTCATGCCCTTGGCATCCACATTACGCATGCTCGCCCCTTGTCCGGCCGGCGGGCGTCCATGACCGAAGAATCCCGCATCCGCGAAGAGATCTGCGCCGTCGGCGCCAGCCTCTACAACCGTGGCTATACCGTGGGCGCCGCCGGCAACATCAGCGCGCGCCTGGACGATGGCTGGCTGATCACGCCGACCGATGCCTGCCTGGGCAGGCTGGATCCCGTCCAACTGTCCAAGGTCGATGCGGCGGGCAGGCATGTTTCGGGCGGCAAGCCGTCCAAGACGCTGGAGCTGCATCGCGGCATCTACCAGGCCAGTCCCGGCGCTCGCGGCATCGTGCATACGCATTCCACGCATCTGGTGGCGCTGACGCTCGCGGGCGTATGGCGGCCCGATGAAGTGCTGCCGCCGATCACGCCCTATCAGGTCATGAAGGTCGGCAGGATTCCGCTGATCCCCTATCGCCGTCCCGGCGATCCGCAGGCCGCAGCCGAGGTCGCCGCCGTGGCCGGCGAGGTGCGCGGGGCGCTATTCGAGCGCCTGGGGCCGGTGGTGTGGGAGCGTTCCGTGGCGCATGCGGCTTACGCGCTGGAAGAACTGGAAGAAACCGCCCGCCTGTGGCTGATGAGCGATCCCCGGCCGGCGCCATTGAGCGCGGCGGCGATCGACGAACTGCGCGACGTGTTCGGCGCGCGCTATTGAATCAAGGAATCGCGATGCCGCGCCTGGCCGCCAATCTCAGCATGATGTACACCGAGCATCCTTTCCTGGACCGGTTTGCCGCGGCCGCGGGGGACGGATTCGCGGGAGTGGAGTTCCTGTTTCCCTACGAGTACCCGGCCGTCGAACTCAAGGCGCGGCTGCAAGCGCAAGGGTTGACCCAGGCGCTGTTCAACGCGCCGCCCGGCGCTTGGGCCGCGGGCGAGCGCGGCACAGCCTCGCTGCCAGGCCGTGAAAGCGAGTTTCGGCGCGGAGTCGACCAAGCCTTGGAATATGCCGCTGCGCTGGGCAACCGCAAGCTGCATCTGATGGCTGGGCTGATACAGCCCGGACAGGACCGCGCGGCGCATCGCGCGGTCTATCTGGAGAACCTTGCGTGGGCCGCGCGCGCTGCGGCATCCGCCGACGTGACGGTGGTGATCGAGCCGATCAACACGCGCGACATTCCGGGATTCTTTCTCAACCGCCAGGACGAGGCCCAAGCCGTCTGTGCCGAAGTCGGCGCAGACAATCTGAAAGTCCAGTTCGACATCTACCACTGCCAGATCGTGGAAGGCGATATCGCGGTCAAGCTCAAGCGCGACATGGCGGGCATCGGCCACATCCAGATCGCGGGCGTGCCCGACCGCCACGAGCCGGACCTGGGAGAGCTGAACTATCCATATCTGTTCGAACAGATCGATGCGTTGGGTTATGCCGGCTGGATCGGTTGCGAATACCGGCCCCGGGCCGGCACCTCCGCCGGGCTGGGCTGGGCCCGGCCCTATCTGACACACACGGGGCATACCGCGATATGAAGATACTCATCACCGGCGGCGCCGGATTCCTGGGGCAGCGCCTGGCCCGCAAGCTGCTGGAGCGCGGCACGCTGGCATTGGATGGCGGCAAGCCCGAAGCCATCACGCGGATCGACCTGCTGGATGTGGTGCAGGCGCAGGGGCCGGATGATCCGCGCATCCATGCGCAGCTTGGCGATATCGCCGACCCCGCGATGCTGCGGCAGGCCATTGACACGCAAACCCGCGCCATCTTCCATCTGGCCGCCATCGTCAGCGGGCAGGCGGAGGCGGACTTCGACCTGGGGATGCGCATCAACCTGGACGCGTCGCGCGCGCTGCTCGAAACCTGCCGCGCGCTGGGCCACAAGCCGCGGGTAATCTTCACCAGTTCGGTCGCGGTGTACGGCGGCGCGCTGCCCGACACCGTGCGCGACGATACCGCGCTCAATCCCCAATCGTCCTACGGCACGCAGAAGGCCATTGCCGAACTGCTGCTGGCGGACTACACGCGGCGCGGCTACGTGGACGGGCGCGTGCTGCGCCTGCCCACCATCAGCGTGCGTCCGGGGCGGCCCAATGCGGCGGCGTCGTCGTTTGCCAGCGGCATCATCCGCGAACCTTTGAACGGCTTGGAGGCCGCCTGCCCGGTCAGCGCCGACACACGCCTGTGGCTGCTGTCGCCGCGCGGCGCGATACAGGCCCTGATCGCCGGCTGCGAGCTCGAGACGGCCGCCGTCGCGGACCGTGCTCCCATCAATTTGCCTGGCGTGTCGGTCACGGCAAGCGAAATGGTGCAAGCGCTGGGAGAGGTCGCGGGCGAGGAGGTCGCCGGCCGTGTCGGCTGGAAGCCTGACGAGCGCGTCGAGCGCATCGTGGGCAGCTGGCCTGGACGCTGGGACACCGCTCGGGCCGAGCGCCTGGGCCTGCGCGGTGACGCTGACTTCGCGGACATCATCCGCGCCTACATGGCCGACGACCTGCCGCGCTGAGCGCCGGCAGCTCTCCATTCCTACCGTAGCCGGGCCGCCAACGATATGAGCAATCCTCAAACCCCATCCCGCCGCGTCGGCGTCATCGGCCTGGGCGCCATGGGCGCGGGCATCGCGCAAAGCCTGCGCCGGGCGGGCCACGACGTGCACGTGTACGACATCCGCAAGGAAGCTTGCGCGGCATTCGCGGTGCAGGGCGGCGTGGCCTGCGCCACCCTGGCCGACATGGCGGCCGCCTGCGACATCGTCATCAGCGTGGTCGTCAACGCCCAGCAGACCGAGGAGGTGCTGTACGGGGAAGGCGGCCTTGCCGCCGCACTGCGCCCGGGGGCGGTGTTCGTGATGTGTTCCACCGTGGATCCCAATTGGTCCATCGCGCTGGAGGCGCGGCTCGAAGCGCAGGGCATCCTGTACCTGGACGCGCCCATCTCGGGCGGCGCCGCGCGCGCGGCTTCGGGCGAGATGACGATGATGACCGCCGGGCGCGCGGCGGCCTATGACGCCTGCGGCGCGGTGCTGGAATCCATGGCCGGCAAGGTCTACCGCCTGGGCGACCGCGCCGGCGCGGGCAGCAAGGTCAAGATCATCAACCAGTTGCTGGCGGGCGTGCACATCGCAGCGGCGGCCGAGGCCATGGCGCTGGGACTGCGCGAAGGCGTGGACGCGGACGCCCTGTATGAAGTGATCACGCATAGCGCGGGCAATAGCTGGATGTTCGAGAACCGCATGGCCCATGTGCTGGCCGGCGACTACACGCCGCTCTCCGCGGTCGACATCTTCGTCAAGGACCTGGGGCTGGTGCTGGACACCGCCCGGCATACCCGCTTTCCCTTGCCGCTGGCCTCCACCGCGCATCAGATGTTCATGCAGGCCTCCAGCGCCGGCCACGGCCGCGAGGACGACAGCGCGGTGATCAAGATATTCCCGGGCATCGCCCTGCCGGAGGCCAAATGAGCATCAAACTGGGCTGCATCGCCGATGACTTCACCGGCGCCACCGATCTGGCCAACAACCTTGTGCGCGCCGGCATGCGCACCGTGCAGACCATAGGCATACCGGGCGAACCCCTGCGCGGCGCGGCGGATGCGGTGGTGGTCGCGCTGAAAACCCGCACGCTGCCCGCGGCCGAGGCCGTCGCGCAGTCGCTGGCGGCGCTGGAGTGGCTGCTGGCGCAGGGCGCGGAACAGATCTACTTCAAGTATTGCTCCACTTTCGACAGCACGCCCGAGGGCAACATCGGGCCGGTCGCCGATGCGCTGATGACGCGGCTGGACACGGATTTCACCATCGCCACGCCGGCCTTTCCGGACAACAAGCGCACGGTGTTCAAAGGCTATCTGTTCGCAGGGGATGTGCTGCTGAACGAATCGGGCATGCAGCACCATCCGCTGACGCCCATGACCGACCCGAATCTGGTGCGCGTTCTGTCCGCGCAGACTTCCCGCCGAGTCGGGTTGATCGACTACAGCGTCGTGGCGCGCGGTAGCGAGGCCATCCGCGCCCGCATTCAAGAGTTGCAGGCGCAGGGTGTGGGGATCGCCATCGTGGACGCCGTGTCCAATGACGACCTGCTGGCCTTGGGCCCCGCGCTTGCCGGCATGCCGCTGGTGACGGCGGGGTCGGGCGTGGCGATCGGACTGCCCGGCAACTGGGGGCTGGCGGCGGCGTCCGCGGACGCCCGGCAACCGCGCCAGCGCGGCTTGCAGGCGGTGGTGGCGGGCAGTTGCTCGGCGGCAACCAATGGCCAGGTGGCTGCATTCATTGAAAGCGGCCGGCCGGCGTTGGCGCTGGATCCGCGGCGGCTGGCTGCGGGTCACGACGTCGTGGGCGAGGCGCTGGCTTGGGCCGATGCGCGCATGCACGATGGCCCCGTGCTGATCTACTCCACCGCGCAGCCCGCGCAGGTGAGGCAGGCGCAGAGCGAACTTGGCGCTGCGCGCGCGGGCGCCATGATCGAGGACGCCATCGCGCGCATCGCGGCGGGTCTGGTCGAACGCGGCGTGCGGCAACTGATCGTGGCGGGCGGCGAGACCTCGGGGGCGGTGGTGCAGGCGTTGGGACTGCAGCAGATCGCCATCGGTGAGCAGATCGATCCCGGCGTTCCCTGGTGCTCCGGTCATGCGCCCGCGGCACAAGGCGACATCAGCATCGCGCTGAAATCAGGCAACTTCGGCACGCGGGATTTCTTCATCAAGGCATTCGGCTAGGCGCCGGCCGCAGCGCATGCGCCGCGGCGCTCCCGTCTAGCGGTGCGCCTGGCTCAACCGCTTGGCCGCATTCACCATATGGATGCGCGCGGCCTCGCGCGCGCCGTCCACGTCCCTGCCGCGTATGGCTTCGACGATGGCGATGTGTTCCTGCAGTACGTCGCGCATCAGGCTGGCGTGGCGCGCCTCGTTGGCGCGCGTGACGCGCGTGGCCGCTTCCAGGAACTGGCTGACGAAGGCCAGGGTTGTCAGGAAATAGGGGTTGCCGGTGGCGCGGGCGATGCTGCGATGGAAGGCGACGTCTTCCTGCACGCCGTCGCCGCCGTTTTCCACAGCCTGCGAAATGGCGGCCAGCGCGGCGTCGATCTCCGCCATGTCCTGCTTTTTCCGCACTGCCGCGGCCTGCGCGGCGATCTCGGTTTCCAGCGCGCGGCGCAGATCCACGATATGCAGCACGGCGTCCAGCGAGGACAGATCGGCGGCGTCGATGCGCAGAGCGCGGTTGCCGGCGTGGCCGGTGACGTACACGCCGCTGCCTTGCCGCGCTTCGACGATGCCGTCCTGCCGCAGCCGCGAAACCGCTTCGCGGATGACCGTGCGGCTGACGCCGAACTGCTCCGCCAGCGCGCTTTCCGTGGGCAATTTTTCCCCGGGCGGCACGCGACCTCCGTCGATCTCGGCGAGCAGGCGCTTGGCGACGGTGTCGGTCAGCGTGGGAGGAGTCGGAAGTCGGGGGAACACCATCGCCCTATGATACGCGCGCCCGTGCCGGCCCGGCCATGAGCGGCAGCGGCACATTCACTGCGTCTGCAAGCTTGCGTCATTTTCGAAATGTTATATCATTCGTCAATTATTTGGTACGTTATAACATTTGAAAGAGGGCGATGATGAATGGCAAGAAACTGGGGTGGCAGAGGGAACGCGGCGGCAGGGTTGCCCTGCGGGCGGGCCGCCGGGGTGCGCTGAAGCCCCTGGTCTGCGCGCTGATGCTGGCCGCGCCCGCCGCGCAGGCCGACGAAGCCGCGGAAGCCGCGGCGGCACGCTCGGCCGCCAGGACGCTGGCGCCGATCACGGTTTCCGCCAACCCGCTGGGGCTGGACCTGAACAGCACCACCTTGCCGGCCTCGGTGCTGGAAGGCGACGCGCTGATCGAGCAGCGCAACGGCACCCTGGGCGACACGCTGAAGAACCTGCCCGGCGTAAACAGCGACACCTTCGGCGGCGGCGCCAGCCGCCCCGTGATCCGCGGCCAGACTGCGCCGCGGGTAAAGGTGCTGTCCGACGGCTCCGAGGTGATGGACGCGTCCAGCATCTCTCCTGACCATGCGGTGACGGTGGAGCCGCTATTGGCTGAACGCATCGAAGTGCTGCGCGGTCCGGCAACGCTGCTGTATGGGGGCGGCGCGATCGGCGGCGTGGTCAATGTGGTGGACAAGAAGATCCCGACGGCGGTGCCGGAAAAAGGCATAGAAGCCGAGGCCGAGCTGCGCGGCGCCACGGGCACCAAGGAACGTGCGGGTGCGGTGGGTATCACCGCGGGCGAAGGACAGTTCGCGGTGCGCGTGGAAGGCCTGAAGCGCCGCACCAGCGACTATGACGTGCCGGATTGGCCGGGCGGCAAGCTGGAAGGTTCGTACAGCGAGTCGACGCAGGGCACGGTGGGCATGTCCTGGATCACGCCGCGCGGCTACGTCGGCCTGGCGTTCACGCATCTGGAAAGCAAGTACGGCCTGCCCGGACATAACCACGAATACGAAGGCTGCCACCCGCACGGTACTCATCTGCATTGCGGCGGCCATGATCATGACCACGACGAAGACGGCCACGATCACGACCATGAGCACGAACACGGCGGCGTGCCTTACGTGAAGCTGCGCAGCAACCGCCTCGATCTGCGCGCCGAGTACCAGGATCCATTTGCGGGCTTCGAGAAAATCCGCGTGCGCGGCGGCCTGACCGACTACCAGCACGACGAAATCGAAGGCGGCGAGGTGGGCACTCGCTTCAAGAACAAGGGCTACGACCTGCGCGTGGAAATGCAGCACAAGCCCATCGCAGGCTGGCGCGGCGTGGTGGGCGTGCAGAATGCCTACAGCGATTTCCGCGCCGATGGCGAAGAGGCGTTCCTGCCGCGCAGCAAGACGCGCTCTTATGGCCTGTTCGTGCTGGAGGAGTACCAGTTGAACGACTGGCGCTTCGAACTGGGCGCGCGGCAGGACTGGCAGCGCATCTCGCCCACGGGCGGCGCGCAGCGCAGCAGCCTGTCCGGCACGTCCTTGTCGGCCGCGGCCATCTGGGACTTCGCGCCGCAGTATTCGGTGGCCCTGTCCCTGTCGCGCTCGCAGCGCCTGCCCACCGCGCAAGAACTGTATGCGGACGGCGTGCACCTGGCCACCAACACCTACGAACTGGGCAATCCGAACCTGGGCCGCGAGACCTCGCACAACATCGACCTGACCCTGCGCAAGCATTCGGGCGACACGACGTTCTCGGCCAGCGTGTTCCACAATCGCGTGAAGAACTACATCTATGCCAACACGCTGGACCGCTACGAAGACTTTCGTCTGATCGAGTACACCCAGCGCGACGCAGAGTTCACGGGCGTGGAGGGCGAACTGCGCCACCAGTTCACCCCGGTGTTTTCGGCTGCGGTATTCGGCGACTACGTGCGCGGCAAGCTGACGGGCGGCGATGGCAACCTGCCGCGCATCCCGGCAGCGCGCGCCGGCGTGCGCGCGGATATGAAGTGGCAGCAGTGGTCGGGCGGCGTCGAGTACGCGCGCGTGTTTGCGCAGAAGGACATCGCTGCCTACGAGGAGACCACGCCTGGCTACAACATGGTCAATGCGGTGGTGGCCTACCGCGGCCAATATGGCGCCACGGGCTATGAGGTCTACCTGCGCGGCACGAATCTGCTGAACAAGCTGGCGTACAACCACGCGTCCTTCATTTCGACGGTGGCGCCGCTGCCCGGGCGCAGCGTGCTGCTGGGCGTGCGCATGACGTATTGATTTTTCCAGCCATTGGCGGATGCCTCCAAGGCGGAATGGGCATGTCCCCGTTCCGCCATTTTTTTCGTTCTACGGGTAGACCCCGATGGCAGGCATGTTGACGGCCTTCAAAGCCGTTCCTAGAATTTGATTTGTGATCACATATCAAAAATAGCAAACAAGGGACGCAGCATGGCCCAGCACGAACTGTTCGATCTCGAAGGCAGGATTGTCTTGATCACCGGCGCGGCAGGCGGTATCGGCGCCGCGCTCAGCCGGGCGTATGCCCAGGCGGGCGCGACGCTGGTGCTGACCGACCTGGCGGGGGAAAAGCTCGACGCGCTGGCGTCCGAGTTGCGCGGATCCGGCGCCAAGACCGGAAGCTACGCGCTGCAGGTGGAGGATCGCGCCGCGTGCGCCGCGGTGGTGGACGAGGCGGTGGCCGCCTTCGGCGGGGTGGACGTGCTGGTGAACTGCGCCGGCGTCAATACCCGCATGCGTCCGGAGCAGTACGCCGAAGACGTCTGGGACCGTATTATCGACATCAATCTGAAGGGCAGCTTCAATATGTGCCAGGCCGTGCACGCATCCATGCAGGCGCGCCGCAAGGGCAAGATCATCAACATCGGCTCCATCCTGGCACTGGCGTCCAACGCCATGACCGCGGCCTATTCGGCCAGCAAGGGAGGGGTGCTGCAGCTGACCCGTTCGTTGGCCTGCGCCTGGGCGGCCGATGGCATCACCGTCAACGTGATCCAGCCCGGCTGGATCGACACGGCGCTGTCGCGCCAGGCGCGGGTAGACATTCCTGGCCACGCGGAACGCGTCGTGGCGACCACGCCCATGGGCCGCTGGGGCGAACCGGAAGACATGGTCGGACCCGCCCTGTTCCTGGCCAGCGCCGCGTCCGACTTCATGACGGGCGCCAGCGTGGTGGTGGACGGCGGCGTGACCGCGCATATCTGAACGCCGCGCGGCGGCCGCAAAGCACAACGAGGGGACGGCATGCAACTCGAAGAAGTCCGGCAGAAGACGCCGGTGCACGAACTGGTGGTGGAAGAGAGCGACTGGGCGCAGCTGACACGCGCCGAGGCCCTGCGCCTGACGACGCTGTTCCTGGCCGCGCGCCGCTTCGAGGAAAAAATCCTGCAGCTGGACAAGCTGAACCTGGTGCACGGGCCGGCGCATTCCAGCATCGGCCAGGAAGGCGCCGCGGCCGGTTGTATCGCCGCATTGCCCGTCGACACGCTGATGAATGGCACGCACCGCGCGCATCACCAGTGCATTGCCAAGGCCATCAACGCGCTCTACGACGGCGACCTGGACCCCTCCGCGGCCGGCCTGACGCTGCGCATGCGCCAGGAAATCCAGGGAATGATGCACGAGATCCTGGGTTTGAAGGACGGCTGGACCGGCGGCCGTGGCGGTTCCATGCACCTGCGCCGCGCGGAGCTCGGCATCATGGGCACGAATGCCATCGTCGCGGGCGGCATTCCCATCGCTTGCGGCCACGCCTACGCGGAAAAGCAGCGTGGCTCGGGCAAGACCATGGTCACGTTTTTCGGCGATGGCGCGGTGCACCAGGGCGCCACCCACGAAGCCATGAACCTGGCGGCGCTGTACGGCCTGCCCATGATCTTCTTCCTGGAGAACAACAAGTACGCCGTCTCCATGAGCGTGGAGCAATCCACTTTCGAGACGGAATTGCTGACCCGGCCGCAGGGCCACGGCATCGCCGGAGTCAAGGTGGACGGCATGAACCCGTTCGCCACTTGGCTGGCCACGCGCTGGGCGCAAGACCATATCGTCCGCACCGGGCGCCCGGCCTTCGTCCTGGCAGAGGTGTACCGTTACTACCACCAGAGTTCGTCGATTCCGGGCAGCGCCTTCGGCTACCGCACGCGCGAAGAGGAAAACGCGTGGAAGGCACGCGATCCCTGGCTGTTCCTGCAACAGGAACTGAAGGCGCGCGGCATTCTGCGCGAGGAAGAGTTGGCGGCCGTCGACGCCGCGGTGACGGACGCGGTGGAAACGGCCGCCGCCTCCTGCATCGAAGGCGCAGGCTCGTTGGCCCGCATACGCGCCGGCCTTTGGCCGGCGGCGGCCAGCGTGGACGAACACCTCAATAGCGACATGTCGGAGTTCGATGGCGTGCGCTACGCCGAGGCGGAGGACTATGCCGCCGAAGAGATGGAACCCCTGTCCTACATCGAGGCGATCTCGCGGGCCATGGGCGCGCGCATGGCCGAAGACGAAACAATCCACGTGTTCGGCGAGGACGTGGCCAACATGGGCGGGGGCACCGTGGGCGCCACCCGCGGACTGACGGAGACATACGCCGGCCGGCTGGTGAATACTCCGATCACTGAGAACGGATTCTGCGGCCTGGCCACCGGCGCAGCGCTGTCGGGCCTGAAGCCCGTGGTCGAGCTGATGTATAGCGACTTCTTCCTGGTGGCGGGCGACCAGCTGCTGAACCAGGCTGGCAAGATCCGTCATTTGTTCAATGGCACGGCCGAAGTGCCGTTGGTGCTGCGCGCGCGCATCCCCGGGCCGGAAGGCTATGGCTCGCAGCATTCCATGGACCCGGCAGGCGTGTTCGCGCTGTTTCCCGGGTGGCGCATCGTGGCGCCGTCCAATGCTTTCGAATACGTGGGCCTGATGAACTCGGCGCTGCGCTGCAAAGACCCGGTGCTGGTCATCGAGCCGCAGCAGCTGCACAAGCGCAAGACGCCTGTGCCCAAGGACCTGGACTACTACATCCCCATCGGCCGCGCCAAGCGCGTACGCGAGGGGGACCAGATAACGCTGCTGACGACCCTGACCATGGTGGATGAATGCTGCCGCATGGTGGAAGAGGCGGGCATACGCGCCGACGTCATCGACCTGCGCACCTTGTCGCAGCGGGACATTGATTACGAAACCATCGGCCGGTCCGTCATGAAGACGGGGCGCGTCGCCATCGTCGAACAGACCACGCGCGGCGCCAGCCTGGGTGCGCTGATCGCCGACGAGATCCAGCGGCGCTACTTCGACTACCTGGACCAGCCGGTCAAGCGCGTCACCGGCCGCTGGGCGCCTCCCGTGGTGTCGCAGGCGCTGGAGCGCGCGGCGCTGGCGGGAGAGGACGACATCCGCGCCCTGATTCGTGAAATGCAGGCCGACAGTGCGCTCTCGGTCGGCCAACAGGAGCAAGCTCATGCCGCGCGCGCTTGAGGGCAAGACCGTGTTGATCACCGGCGCGGCCGGCGGCATCGGCCGCGCGACCGCCGAAGTCTGCGGCGAGCAGGGCGCATCGCTGGTGCTGGCCGATCGCGAACCACCGCAGGAACTGGTTGCGCAGTTGCAAGCCAAGGGCGTGCCGGCGCGCGCCATCGCCTTCGACGTGACGGACCGGGCCGCCGCCGAGGCGGCCGTGGCCGACATCGGGCGCCTGGACGCGCTGGTGGCCAATGCGGGCTATTGCCCCTGGGACGACTGGCACGAGGCGGGCTGGGACGAGGTCTTCCACCATGTCATCGACGTCAATCTGCTGGGGCTGATGCACCTGACGCGCGCCGTGCTGGCGAAGATGAGCGCGCAGGGCGCCGGCCGCATGGTGCTGGTGTCTTCCGTCGCCGCGCGCATGGGAGGGCTGGCCGCCAGTCCACACTACGTTGCGGCCAAGGGCGGCACGCAGGCTTTCGTCAAATGGCTGGCCCGCAAGGCGGCCGATTCCGCCGTCACCGTCAATAGCGTCGCGCCAGGCGTGACCGAGACGGGAATGACCCGTGGGCAGGCCTTCGATGCGAATAGAATTCCGCTGCGGCGCATAGCCCGGCCTCGCGAAATCGCCTTGCCCATCGCCTTTCTCTGTTCCGATGGCGCGAGCTACATCTGCGGCGCCACCCTGGACGTGAACGGTGGCGTCTACATGAATTGAGACGACATGGACAACAGCACACTGGAAGGCCTGCTCGAAAAGCAGGAACGCGTCACCGTCGCGGATCAGATCTATCAACGGACCCGTGAACTCCTGATGAGCGGCGCCGTGCCGCCGGGAGAGAAAGTCACCTTGCGCGGGCTGGCCTCGGTGCTTAACACCAGTCCCATGCCGGTACGCGAAGCGGTCAACAAACTTGTCGCCGAAGGGGCGTTGGAAATGTTGCCCAGCCGTGGCCTGCGCGTGCCCAAGCCCGGCCTGACCAAGTTCCGCGAGATCGTGCGCATCCGCTGCTGCATGGAAGGCTTCGCGGCGGCCGAGGCGGCCCAGATCATGACGGATGCGACCGTGGCGCGCATACAGCGCTACGCCGACGAGTTCGACAAACTTGGGCATCAACGCAAGATCGATACCTTGAAGACCATCGAGGCCAACCGCAATCTGCATTTCACGCTGTATGAGGCGGCCGGAATGCCTCTGTTGGTCACGATGATAGAGAACATCTGGCTGCAGATCGCGCCGCTGTTTTCACTCAGCATGGGCAGCAAGGACCGCAAGTCCGAAAGCTGGGAATCCTTCAGCCACCACGCCGCCTTGCTGGACGCCTTGAAGCGCCGCGACGGCGAAGCTGCGCGCGCGGCCATCGTGGCGGACATATCGGACGCAGCCCTGTACATCGAGAAGACAGGCAATCTGGCCAACACATAGAGCGAGTAAGACATGGATATCGAGGTCGTGATGCCCGCCATAGGCGCGGGCACGACGCAGGGCAAGATACTGCAGTGGCTGAAGCAGTCCGGCGACACGGTCAAGGTGGGCGATATCCTGGCCGAGATCGAGACCGACAAGGCCGTCATAGAACTGGAAGCCCTGGACGATGGGGTGCTGGACCGCATCCATGTGCCCGCGGGCGATGCCGAGGTACCGGTAGGCGGCGTCATCGCGACGCTGCTGCGCCGGGGCGGTGCGATGCAGCCGGCCGCCAGTCCGCCGCCGGCAATCGCGAACCCGCCAGCAGCGGCTCCCCAGGCCGTCACGCGTCCTGCCCTTGCGGCCGACCTGCCATCCGGGGATCGTTCGGGCCTGGCTGAGCAGCGCCTGTTCGCCAGCCCATCCGCGCGACGCCTGGCGCGCGCGCTGGGCGTGGACCTGCACACGCTTTCCGGCAGCGGCCCGAACGGCCGCATCGTACGGATCGACATCGAGAATGCCGCCGCGGCATCCGCACAATCCGGGGCTACCCCCGCCGTGCCGGTCTCCAGCGCCGGCTTGCAGCCGCACAGTTCCATGCGCGCCACCATCGCGCGCCGCCTGGTGCAGTCCAAGCAGCAGGTGCCGCACTTTTACCTGACGGTGGATTGCCGCATGGACGCGCTGCTGGCCGCCCGTGCCGCATTGAATGCGCGCAGCGAGTCTGCGCGTGAGCCCATGCGCCATTCCCTTAACGATCTGCTGTCGATGGCGGTGGCACGGGCGGCCGGCCAAGTCCCGGGCATCAATGCGCAATGGACGGACGAAGGCATCGTGCAGCTGGGCCAGGTGGACCTGAGCATCGCCGTGGCGCTGGAGTCCGGACTTATCACGCCCATCGTGCGCAACGCGAACCGGAAATCCCTGCGCGAGCTCTCCACCGAGATCGCGCAGTTGGCGGAACAGGCGCGCCGTGGCCGTTTGCGACCCGAACAATACGAAGGCGGCAGCCTCACGCTGTCGAATCTGGGCATGCATGGCGTGCGCGAGTTTGCCGCCATCATCAACCCTCCCCAAAGCGTCATCCTGGCCGCGGGCGCCGTGGTCAGGCAGCCGGTGGTCGACGGCGACGACATCCGCGTGGGCCACGTCATGAGCCTTACGTTGTCGGCGGATCACCGCGTGGTGGACGGCGCGCTGGGCGCGCGCTTCCTGGGGGCGGTAAAGCAATTGCTGGAGAATCCGATCGAATTGATTCTCTAGCGTCCTGGGCGGGACCTGGACGATTTCCACGGCATCAGCGCGCAGGGTGGACCGCGAACGGCGCACAGACCGATGGCGGAAGCAAGTCGAAGCAGCATTACATCTAGTCAGGAGACAAAGTAATGAGTAAGCAGAAGCAGCTAATCCGCATTGCCTGCGCGGCGGCCTTCGTGGCCCTGGCGCCGGGCGCCTGGGCGCAGGCCGACATCAAGATTGGCTACAACAGCGATATGTCCGCCAGCGGCTCCGCCGACTTCGGCGTGTCGGCCCTCTCCGGGGCGCGGCAGGCCGCCGAGGAGATCAATGCGGCGGGCGGGGTGCTGGGCCGCAAGCTGGTCATCGTGCCGCGCGACGACGTGGGTTCGCCGCCCAAGTCGATCCAGAACACCAACGAACTCGTGGACAACGAGAAGGTCGTGGCAATGCTGGGTGGGGTGAACTCCGGCAATATGCTGGCCTGGCTGCAAATCGTGCAGCAGAAGAAGGTGCCGACGATTTCGCCGTCGGCCACGGCCACGGAGATCACCAACCGCTATGGCAAGGAGCCGGCCAACTACGTCTTCCGCGTGTCCATGCGCGACCTGGACCAGATCACGCTCCTGGCGGCCTACGCCGCCAAGGCCACCAAGAACAAGAAGATCGCCATCATCGCCGACACCACCGGGTACGGGCAGCAGGGCGCCAAGGATGCGGCGCATGTGCTGAGCCTGTACGGCATCACGCCCGTGGCCAACGAGAAGTTCGGTCCCAAGGACACGGACATGTCGTCGCAGCTGAACAAGATCAAGGCCGCGGGCGCGGACACGGTCATCGTGTATGCGCTGGCTGACGCCAACGGCCACCTGATGCGCAGCCAGGAAAAGATCAATTACTTCCCGGTCACGCTCGGCTCCTGGGCCAACCTCAGTCCGCCGTTCTTGCGTATCGCGGGGCCGGAGCTGGCCAAGAAGATGATCTTCACCGCCTCCATCACCGAGGATTCCACGCCGCAATCGCGCGCGCTCTACGACGCCATCATCAAGAAGGACGGCAAGCTGCCGACATATGTGTTCGCGGCGCACGCTTATGACTCGGTCAAGATCCTGGCGGCGGCGATGACGCAGGCCAATTCCACCGACGGCGAGAAGGTGCAGCAGGCGCTGGACAAGCTGGGTAAGGTAGACGGCGTGATCAAGACCTACGCGCCGGCCTTCACCAAGGAAAACCACGAAGCGCTGTCGTACCGCGATTTTCGTCTGGTGCGCTGGATCGATGGCAAGGTGGTCACGGTCGACGACGAAGTCAGCCGCAGCATCAAGCCGGACGAACTCAAGCAGTAGGGTGGCAGGCAGGCGCCGGCCCGGGTTCAGGGCTGGCGCTTGCTCAGGTGGTTCACGAAGAGCTTGGCAGCCGTGGGCAGGGCGTCGAAGGAGCGCACGCAGATCTGGATCTGGCGCCGCGCCCAGGGTTCGGTCAGGGGAATGATGCGGATGTCGAACATGGCCGAGTAGCGGCGCGCGATGTCCAGCGGCAGCACGCCTATGCCCAGCCCCGAATTCACCATGAAGCACAGCGCGTCGAAGCCGGTGACCTGCACCTTGAGCTGGATGTTGCGCTTTTCATCGCTGGCGGCGTTGGACAGGATGCGGTTGATGGCGCTGCCGCGGTGCAAGCCGACGAAATCGTGTTCCAGCGCGTCGGCGAAGCGAAAGCCCGGCCTGTCCCGCAGGGGATGGTCGGCGGGCACCACCAGCGCCAGCGTGTCCTCGCGGTAGGGGTGGATTTCCACGTCGTGGTCTGGCGCGGTGCCGGAAAAGATGCCTACGTCGGCTGCGTTTTCGGCGACCGACTTGATGATGGTCGAGGTGATTTTCTCTTCCAGGTCGACCTGCACGTTGGGGTAGTCGTTCAGGAAGAGCTTGATGTCCTGGGGCAGGAACTGGGTGATCGCGGAAATATTGGCGTGCACCCGGATGAAGCCCCGCAGGCCGCGCGAGTAGTCGCGCATGTGGACCGAGATTTCATCCAGTTCGTGCAGGGCGCGCCGCGCCATGGTGGACAGCGCGACGCCGGCCGGCGTGGGACGGATGCCCTTGTTGGTGCGGATGAGCAGCCGGATCTTGAGGTTCTCTTCCAGCTCGCTGATCCGCTTGCTGATGGCGGCCGCGGCGATGTGCTCGTGTTCGGCCGCTGCGGCGATGGTGCCTTGCTCGACCACGCTGATGAAGAGCTTGAGGGAGGTGGGATCGAGACGCATGGCGGGACGGGCGGGAAAGCGGACGAGAAGTTCCATTGTAGCCATGGGCAGGCTTGTCATCGCGGATGGTGATGGCGGCATCGCTAATGACTGCTGTTGCGCAGGCGGGCGCCAGGGCTATTCTCCCCAAAAAATTTCGCCCGGCCCCCCAGCGCGGACCGTGCGGAGCATGATGGATGGAGCGCGAGACAAATGAATCTGCAGAATAGCCAGCTGCTGCGGCAGCAGGCCTACATCGGCGGCGCCTGGTGCGACGCCGACAATGGCGCCACCATTACGGTGCGCAATCCCTTTGACGCCAGCGTGCTGGGTACGGTGCCTAATCTGGGCCAGGCCGAGACGGCCCGCGCCATCGCGGCCGCCGATGACGCCCTGCCGGCCTGGCGGGCCAGGACGGGCAAGGAGCGCGGCGCCATCCTGCGGAAATGGCATGCCCTGATCGAGGCGCACGCCGACGACCTGGCGCTGCTGCTGACGCTGGAGCAGGGCAAGCCGCTGGCCGAAGCCCGCGGCGAGCTGAATTACGCCTTGTCCTTCGTCGAATGGTTCGCGGAAGAAGCCAAGCGCGTGTATGGCGACGTGCTGCCCCATACGCGCGGCGACCAGCGCATGCTGGCCATCCGGCAACCCGTGGGCGTGTGCGCGGCGATCATCGCCTGGAACTTTCCCTCGGCCCTGGTCACGCGCAAGGTCAGTCCGGCGCTGGCCGCCGGTTGCACGGTGGTGCTCAAGCCATCCGAGCTGACGCCGTTCACTGCGCTGGCGCTGGCCTGGCTGGGCGAGCAGGCCGGCATCCCGCCCGGCGTGCTCAACGTGGTCATCGGCGACCCCGCGCCCATCGGCACGGAGCTGACGCAGAACCCCACGGTGCGTAAGCTGACCTTCACCGGTTCCACCCAGACGGGCCGGCTGCTGATGCAGCAAAGCGCTTCCAACATCAAGAAGCTGTCGCTGGAACTGGGCGGCAACGCGCCCTTCATCGTGTTCGAGGACGCCGATCTGGACGAGGCCGTGCAAGGCCTGGTGCAGTCCAAGTTCCGCAACGCCGGCCAGACCTGCGTATGCGCCAACCGCGTCTACGTCCATGCCAGCGTCGCAGACGCCTTCAACGACAAGCTGCTGGCGGAAATGCGCCGCATGAAGGTGGGCGGCGGGCTGGAAGAAGGCGTTACGCAAGGACCGCTGATCGACCAGCGCGCGGTGGACAAGGTGGCCCGCCTGGTGGACGACGCCACGGCGCGCGGCGCGCGCCTCCTGGCGGGCGGCAAGCTGCGCGAGCCGGGCACGCTGCTGTATGAGCCGACCCTGCTGGCCGGCATCACGGATGCCATGGAGCTGGCGCACGAAGAGATCTTCGGCCCGGTGGTGGGCATCAGTACCTTCGAATCCGAAGCCGCCGTGCTGGCGCGCGCCAACGATAGTGCCTCGGGCCTGGCCGCCTATTTCTACACCGCCAACCTGGAGCGGGTCTGGCGCATGATGGAAGGGCTGGAATACGGCATTGTCGGCGTGAACACCGGCGCCGTGTCCAATGAGGTCGGCCCCTTCGGCGGCATCAAGGAGTCGGGCGTGGGCCGCGAGGGTTCCAAGTACGGCATCGAAGAGTTCCTGGAAATCAAGTACGTCTGCCTTGCCGGCAAGTCGTTCAACGCGATTCCCTGACGCCCGCGGATCCAGACATGAGCCAAGCACAGCCTTCCCTCCGCGACGCGGATCAGTTCGACTATGTGATCGTGGGATCCGGCGCGGCCGGCTCCATCCTGGCCAACCGCCTGAGCGCGGACGGCTCGACGGTCTGCGTGCTGGAGGCCGGCCCGCCGGACCGCAGTCCGTACCTGCACGTACCCGCCGGCTTCATCAAGGCGGTCTTCAACAAGAAGTACGCCTGGCAGTTCTCCAGCGAAGGCACGGCGCAGACCAACGGACGGCGCGTGCCGATTCCGCAGGGCCGAACCTTGGGCGGGTCTACTTCCATCAACGGCCTGGTCTACAACCGCGGCCAGGCGGCGGACTTCGACCACTGGGCCGCGCTGGGCAATACCGGCTGGTCCTATGACGAGGTGCTGCCGTACTTCAAGTCCATGGAACGGCGCATGGGCGGCGACGACCGCTACCGCGGCCGCAAGGGCGAACTGCCGGTCACGGACATAGACTGGATCCACCCGCTGTGCGAGGCCTTCATCGCCGGCGCGGTGGAACAGGGCATCCCGCGCAACCCCGACTACAACGGCGCGGATCAGGCCGGCGTGGGCTACTTCCAGCGCACCATCGACCGCGGCTGGCGCATGAGCACGGCCAAGTGCTTCCTCAAGCCCGCCATGGGCCGCAAGAACCTGGAAGTGCGTACCTACGCGCAGGCAACCCGCATCCTGTTCGATGGCGGCAAGGCTGCTGGCGTGGCCTATTGCCACCCGGCCCACCCTTCGCAGGTCCGCGCAGTGCGCGCGCGCCGCGAAGTGATCGTGTCCTGCGGCGCAATCAACACGCCCAAGCTGCTGCAGCTGTCGGGCCTGGGACCGGCGGACCTGCTGCGCCAGCACAACATCGACGTGGTGTGCGACCTGCCGGGCGTGGGGGAAAACCTGAGCGACCACTATTCGGTGCGGGTCGTGGCGCGCGTGAAGAACAGCCAGACCATGAACCAGCTGGTCAAGGGCCTGAGCCTGGCCGGCCAGATCAGCCGCTGGATGATGAAGCGTCCCAGCATCATGGCGCTGAGCCCGTCGCTGCTGCATTACTTCTGGAAGTCCACGCCTGACCTCGCTTTGCCTGACCTGCAGGGCGTGTTCACGCCCGCCAGCTACAAGGAAGGCTATGTGGGCATGCTGGATGACTTCCCCGGCATGACCGCGGGCGTCTGGCAGCACCGGCCCGAGAGCCGCGGCCAGGTGCGCATCCGTTCGGCGGACCCGCTGCAGGACCCCGTGATCCTGGCCAACTACCTCGAAAACGAGCGCGACCAGATGACGCTGGTACGCGGCATCCGATTGGCGCGTCAGCTGCTGCGTTCGCAAGCGCTTTCGCAGTATTTCGACAGCGAAGTGCTGCCCGGTCCGCTGTGCGAATCCGATTCCGAATTGCTGGACTTCGCGCGCCGCTATGGCGTGTCGTCGTATCACGTCAACGGCACGGCCCGCATGGGCCAGGCCGATGACAAGTACGCAGTGGTCGACCCGCAGTTGCGGGTGCACGGCGTGGGCAATCTGCGCGTCATCGATTCCTCGGTGATGCCGGCCATGCCGTCGGCCAACATCTGCGCGGCCACGATGATGATCGGCAACAAGGCCGCCGACCTCATCAAACAACCCTGAATTGCCAATCAGCGGTCACCAGAGTGATCCAGAAGGAGACAAGATGTACTTCAAGCATTTCCCCAAGACCATGAAGTCCCTGCTGCTGGCGGCGGCGCTGGCGGGCGCCAGCGGCGCCGCGCTGGCCGACGACATCAAGATCGGCTTCAACAGCGACATGTCGGCCACCGGCTCGGCGGACTTCGGCATTTCCGCGCTGGCCGGCGCGCGCCAGGCGGCCGATGAGCTGAACGCGGCTGGCGGCGTGCTGGGCAAGAAGGTCGTCATCGTCGAGCGCGATGATGTTGGCGCGCCGCCCAAGGCCATCCAGAACACCAACGAACTGGTCGACAACGTCAAGGTCAACGCCATGCTGGGCGGAGTCAACTCCGGCAACATGCTGGCCTGGCTGCACCTGGTGCAGCAGAAGAAGATTCCGACGATCTCGCCCGTGGCCACCGCCACCGACATCACCGGCCGCTACGCCAAGTCGCCCGCCAACTACGTGTTCCGCGTGTCCATGCGCGACCGCGACCAGATCGCGCTGCTGGCGGCCTACGCCGCCCGCGCCAGCAAGAACGGCAAGGTCGCCATCATCGCCGACACCACCGGCTACGGCCAGCAAGGCGCCAAGGATGCGGTCGAGATCCTGGCGCTGCACAAGATCACGCCCGTGGCCAACGAGAAGTTCGGTCCCAAGGACACGGACATGTCGTCGCAGCTGAACAAGATCAAGAGTTCGGGCGCCGACACGCTGATCGTCTACGCGCTGGCGGATTCCAACGCGCACGTCATGCGCAGCCTCGAGAAGATCAGCTACTTCCCGACCACGCTGGCTTCCTGGGCCAACCTGAGCTCGCCGTTCCTGCGCATCGCGGGTCCCGAGCTGGCCAGCAAGATGATCTTCACGGCTTCGATCACCGAAGACTCCTCGCCCGAGTCCAAGGCGCTGTATGACACGCTGATGAAGCGCGACGGCCGCGTGCCGACCTACGTCATGGCCGCGCAGGCCTATGACTCGGTCAAGCTCATTGCCGCCGCCATGGAGCAGGCCAAGTCGACCGAAGGCGAAGCCGTGCAAGCCGCGCTGCAGAACCTGGCGCAGGCCAAGGGCGTCATCAAGACCTACGAGAAGCCGTTCACAGCGGAAAGCCACGAAGCCCTGTCGGTGAAGGACTTCCGCCTGGTGCGCTGGATCGACGGCAAGGTGGTGTCGGTGGATGACGAATACACCCGCGCCATCAAGCCGGAAGACCTGAAGCTGTAAGAAGGCGCGGCAACGAGAAAGATCTCTCCCCGGTGCGCGGAGGCGCGCCGGGGAGTCGTCAATAGGGGGGCATCCAGCATGCAAATACTACAAGCCATCTTGAGCGGGCTGGCCATGGGCAGCGTCTATGCCCTGGTCGCGTTCGGGTTCAGCATCACGTACACCACGACCAAGACCTTCAACTTCGGACAGGGCGCATTCCTGGCGCTGGCCGGCCTGATCGGCATCAGCGCCATCCTGCTGGTCAGCCAGGGCAAGCTGATCGGTTTTCCGAATCCGGAGGACGTAACCTGGGGCACGTTCCTGTTCGCCCTGCTGGCCGCCATGCTGGTCCTGAGCCTGCTGGGCTACGTGCTCTACATCACCGCCATCCGCCACTTCGTGGGCGAGGCGGGGCTGTCCTGGGTGATGAGCACCATCGGCTTTGGCATCATCATCCAGAACCTGGCGCTGCTGGTCTGGGGCCCGGCGCCCATCGCGGTGGCGTCGCCGCTGGGCGAGGGCATCATCACGGTCCTGGGTACCGGCGTGCGGCCGCAAGAAATTCTGGTGTTCGGCACCACGCTGGCGCTGATGATCGTGTTCGACTGGGCCTTGCACAAGACCAAGATGGGCAAGGCGGTGCGCGCGGTGGCGTTCAGCAAGACCGCCGCCAGCCTGATGGGCATCAATGCCAACGCGGTTGCGATTGCCGTGTTCGCAATCAGTTCGGCGCTGGCCGCGATCGCCGGCGTCATGGTCGCGCCGATTGCCACCGCCTCGGTGTTCGTGGGCACGCTGCTGTCGCTCAAGGCCTTTTCGGCCGCAATCCTGGGCGGGCTGGAGAATCCGCGCGGCTGCATTTTTGGAGGCTTTCTGATCGGGCTGCTGGAATCGCTGATCGGCCTCTGGTATTCGAACCTGCGCGAGATCGCGGTGTTCGCGCTGATCATCGTGGTGCTGTATTTCCGTCCGGCCGGCATCCTCGGTCGCGTGCATGCGGAGAAAGTATGAAGCTCTCCAAAATCCTCGTTCCGCTGGTCATCGCGGCGCTTGCCATCGGCTACGCCTATTCGGGCCTGAATGACTTCTATCTGCTGATCCTGTTCAACATCGGGGTCTATTACATCGCTGCCACCGGCTTCAACATCCTGGTCGGCCAGACCGGGCAGAAGTCGCTGGGCCATGCCGGCCTGTTCGGCGTCGGCGCCTACACGGTGGCGCTCCTGACCGTGAATTACCAAGTCGATCCCTGGCTGGCGCTGGGCTGCGCCGCGGTTGTTTCAGCGGTCTTCGGCGTGGTGATCGCCATTCCGGCGCTGAAGGTCAAGGGGCCGAGCCTGGCGATGGTGACCATCGCCTTTGGCCTTCTGATCGAAAAGATCGTGTCCGAATGGACCGACGTGTTCAAGGGGCAGGAAGGCTTCTACGGCATCACCGGCCTGACCTTCGGCGGCGCCACGCTGGACAGCCGCCAGTGGGTGGTGGTGGTCGTGGTGTTGGGCCTGGCGCTGCACGCCATGACCTCGCTGCTGTTGAACGGCCGTTTCGGCCGCGGCTTCGCCGCGGTGCGCACGTCCGAGATTGCGGCGGAGAGCGTGGGCATCAGCGTTTACCGCTTCAAGATCCTGGCCTTCGCCATCAGCGCCATCACCTGCGGCATCGCGGGCGGCCTGGTGGCGCAGCAGAACCAGTACATCAATTCGGACTTCGTCAATTTCAACCTGTCGGTGTTCTTCCTGGTGCTGGTGCTGTTCGGCGGCCGCACGCCGGGGGGCTCTTTCCTGGGCGCAGTGGTGCTGACGGTGATCGACGCCATGCTGGCGCGCTGGCCGGAAGTGCAGCATTTCGCCTATGGTCTGATCCTGCTGTTCGCGCTGTACGCCATGCCGGAAGGGCTGGCGGGCCTGCTGGCCAAGGTGCTGCCCAAGCGCGGCCAGCGCGAGGCGCTGGCTGCCGAGGCGGGCGCCGCCGACTGGACGCCGGCGCCTCCTGCCGACCGCGGCGGCGCGGCGTCCGGCTTCCTGGAAGTGAAGGACCTGTACAAAGCCTTCGGCGGCGTGGTGCCTACCAACAAGGTGTCGTTCTCGCTGGAGCGCGGTTCCGTCGTGTCGCTGATCGGCCCCAATGGCGCCGGCAAGACCACCACCCTGAACCTGCTGTCGGGCCTGGTGGTGCCGGACGCCGGCAGCATCCGCTTCAAGAACCGCCAGATGGTCGGCTTGTCTCCCAATGAGATCGCTGCGTCCGGCATTGGCCGCACGTTCCAGAACCTGAAGCTGTTCGACGGGCTGAGCGCGCTGGAGAACGTGATGGTGGGCTTCTACCGGGTGCAGAAGTCCAGCTTCTTCTCCAACCTGCTGGGCTTGCCCGGCAGCCTGGCCGAAGAGCGGCGCATCCGCCGCCAGGCCTACGCCATTCTCCGGTTTTTCGAGCTGGATCGCTACGCGGACGATGCCGCCAACAGCCTGCCTTACGGCCTGCAGCGCCGCCTGGAAATCGCCCGCGCGGTGGCGGCCATGCCGGACCTGCTGTTGCTGGACGAGCCTGCCGCAGGCCTGAATCCTGCGGAAACCGACCAGCTTACGGACCTGATCGTGAAGCTCAAGGACATGGGCCTGACCATCCTGCTGATCGAGCACCACATGGATCTGGTCATGGCCATTTCCGACCATATCGTGGTGCTGGACTACGGCGTGAAGATCGCTTCGGGCCTGCCGAACCACATCCAGGAGAATCCGAAAGTCATCGAAGCCTACCTGGGCGCGCCGGCATAGGAGACCGCAATGAGCCGTTTACTGGACATCAAGAACCTGGCGGTCAGCTATGGCGCCGTCAATGCCCTGAAGCAGGTGTCGCTGCATGTGGACACGAACGAGATCGTGACCATCATCGGTGGCAACGGCGCGGGCAAGAGCACCATGATGCGCGCGCTGTCGGGCATCGAAAAATCCACTGGCGACATCGCGTTCGCCGGGCAGGATCTGGGCGGGATCAGCGCGCACAAGCGGGTGGGGCTGGGTATCGCCCACGTGCCGGAAGGGCGCCAGGTGTTCCCCGACCAGACCGTCTACGACAACCTGATGCTGGGCGCGTTTCTGCGCAAGGAATCGCCCGCTGAACTGGCTGCGGAGATCGAGCAGTGCTTTGCGATGTTCCCGCGCCTGAAGGAGCGCCGCGCGCAATACGCGGGCACGCTTTCCGGCGGCGAGCAGCAGATGCTGGCCATCTGCCGCGCCTTGATGAGCAAGCCGCGCATCCTGATGCTGGACGAGCCCTCGCTCGGACTGGCGCCGCTGATCGTGGCCGAGATCTTCAAGATCATCAAGTCGCTGAAAGAGCGCGGCATGACGATCCTGCTGGTCGAACAGATGGCCAACCAGGCGTTGGCGATCTCCGACCGCGCATATGTCCTGGAAGTGGGCTCCATCGTGATGGAGGGCACGGGCCAGGAGTTGTTGGCCAGCGAGCGCGTGCGCGAGGCCTATCTGGGCAAACACAAGAGCTGACGAGGCAATCATGTCATCCAAACCATTGAGCGGGATCCGAGTGCTGGAGTTGGGCCAGCTGATCGCCGGACCGTTCGCCGCCAAGATGCTGGGCGAATTCGGCGCCGAGGTCATCAAGATCGAACCGCCCGGCAAGGGCGATCCGCTACGCAACTGGCGCCTGATCCACGACGGCACTTCCGTCTGGTGGCAAGTGCAGTCGCGCAACAAGAAGTCGGTCAGCCTGGACCTGCGCAAGCCCGAGGCGCAGGACCTGATCCGGTCCCTGGTCAAGGACATCGACGTGGTGGTCGAGAACTTCAAGCCCGGCACCATGGAAGGCTGGGGCCTGGGCTGGGAAGAACTGCGCGCCATCAACCCGCGGCTGGTGATGCTGCGCGTGTCCGGCTACGGCCAGACAGGTCCGTACCGCGATCTGCCCGGGTTCGGCGCCATCGGCGAGGCCATGGGCGGCCTGCGCCACCTCAGCGGCGAGCCTGACCGCACGCCGGTGCGCGTGGGCGTGTCCATCGGCGATTCGCTGTCGGCGTTGCACGGCGTCATCGGCATCCTGCTGGCGCTGCGCGCGCGCGACCAGAATGGCACGGGTCAGATGATCGATGTGGCGCTGTATGAATCCGTCTTCAACATGATGGAGAGCCTGCTGCCCGAGTATTCGGTGTTCGGCGAGATCCGCCAGCCGGCCGGCAGCAGCCTGCCGGGCATCGCGCCCAGCAACGCCTACCGCTGCCAGGACAACAAGTACGTGCTGATCGCCGGCAATGGCGACAGCATCTTCAAGCGCCTGATGGGCGTGATCGGCCGGCCCGATCTGGCCGATGCGCCGGAACTGGCGAACAACGCCGGGCGCGTGAAGCACGTGGTCATGCTTGACGACGCGATTTCGCAATGGACCGGCCAGCATCCGCTGGACCTGGTGCTGGAGCGCTTGAATGACGGCCAGATTCCCGCGGGCAAGATCTATGACGTGGCCGATATCGCGGCCGACCCGCACTACCAGGCGCGCGGCATGATCCTGGACGGCACGCTGCCTGACGGCACGCCCGTGCAGGTGCCGGGCATCGTGCCCAAGCTGTCGGAAACCCCGGGCGAAGTGCGCAGCCCGGCGCCCGCCCTGGGCCAGGACACCGACCAGGTGCTGGCCGGGCTGGGCATAGGCGAGGCGCAGCGCCAGGACTGGCGCGCGCGCGGCATCATCTGAGGAAGGCAGCCATGAATGTGACCAACCCCGGAACCACTGCCAGCCGCCCGCGGCTGTACATCCAGGAAGTCGCGCCGCGCGACGGCTTCCAGAACGAAAAGCAGTTCATCGAAACCCAGGACAAGATTGCCTTCATCAACCGGCTGTCCGCCAGCGGATTCGCCAAGATCGAGGCCACGTCCTTTACCTCGCCCAAGGCCATTCCCGCCTTGCGCGACGCCGAGATCGTGATGCACGAGATCGAGCGCAATCCGGACGTCGTCTACACCGTGCTGGTGCCCAATGTGCGCGGCGCGCAGCGGGCGCTGGAGTGCAAGGTGGACGAGGTCAACCTGGTGATGTCGGTCAGCGAGACCCATAACCGCGCCAACCTGCGCATGACGCGGGAGCAGTCGTTCGAGCAATTGAGCGATGTGGTCAATGCGGTGCGCGGCAGCCGCGTCGCCATCAACGTGTCGCTGTCCACCGTGTTCGGCTGCCCGATGGAAGGCGACATCAATGCTTTCGAGGTGTTCGAACTGGTGGGACGCTTCGCGGCGCTGGGGGTGGACGGGGTGACGCTGTGCGACACCACCGGCATGGCCTATCCCACGCAGGTCGGCAAAATCGGGCGCGAGGTCCGCAAGCTGTTCCCGGGACTGACCACCACCATGCACTTCCACAACACGCGCGGCATGGCGCTGGCCAATACGCTGATGGCCATCGAGGCCGGCATCGACCGCTTCGACGCATCGCTGGGCGGATTGGGCGGCTGCCCGTACGCGCCGGGGGCCAGCGGCAACGTCTGCACCGAGGAACTGGTGCACATGCTGGAACTGATGGGCTACGACACCGGCGTGGACCTGGACGCCATACTTGGCGTATCGGCGACCTTGCCCGCGCTGGTGGGGCACGACATTCCCAGCCAGCTGCTCAAGGCGGGACCGCGGCTGACCCTGCACCCGGCGCCCGACTTCGGCGCCTAGCGCTGCGGCGATGGCGGGGCGGGCGGTTGTGCTAATTTCCATGCATGCCGCCCGGTCCGGAGCCTCCGCCATGTTGAAGTTCGCCGCCAATCTTTCGATGATGTACACGGAACACGCGTTCCTGGACCGCTACGCGGCCGCTGCGGCGGACGGGTACGCCGGCGTGGAATGCATGTTTCCCTACGAGGCTCCGGCCGCCTTCGTGCGCGAACGCATGGACGCAGCCGGCGTGACGCAGGTGCTCTTCAACGCGCCGCCCGGCGTGGCCGCCCGCGGCGATCGCGGACTGGCCGCGCAACCGGGACGGCAGGCGGAATTCCAGGCGGGCATCGAACAGGCGCTGTCCTACGCTACCGCGCTGGCCTGCCCGAATCTCCATGTGATGGCGGGCCTGGTCCAACCCGGCGCATCGCGCGAGGCCATGCTGGATTGCTATCGCGAGAACCTGGACTGGGCCGCGCGCCAGGCGCGTTCGGCGGGCGTCACCGTGTTGATCGAACCCATCAACACCCGCGACATACCCGGCTATTTCCTGAACCGCCAGGACGAGGCGCATGCCGTGGTGCAGGCGGTCAATGCGTCCAACCTGAAAGTGCAGATGGATCTCTACCACTGCCAGATCGTCGAAGGCGACCTCACCATGAAGCTGCGCGAATACCTGCCCACGGGGCGGGTCGGCCATCTGCAGATCGCCGGCGTGCCGCTGCGCCAGGAGCCTGACCGTGGCGAACTGGACTATGGCTGGGTGTTCAATGTGCTGCGCGAACTGGAATACGGCGGCTGGATAGGCTGCGAGTACCGGCCGGCCGCCGGCACTTCGGCCGGCTTGCGCTGGCTGGCCGCCGCGCGCACCTGACGCCGGTCCTGATGCTTGGACTGCGGGTTTTTCCTGTGATGTGCGCCAGCGTCCTGCGTCCGATAATAAATCATTAATATGTTAAATAAATAGGCAGGCGAGGAGAGCGCACATGTTCAAAGGCATACTGCATCGCGCCTTGCTGGCGGCGGCGCTGGCAGGGGCTGCAATCGTCCCGGGCCAGGCTGCGGCGGCCGGGTTTCCCGATCATCCGATCCGCTGGCTGGTGCCGTTCAGCGCGGGCGGGGGTAGCGACATCGCCACCCGCATCGTCGCCAAGCACGTGGGCGACGCGCTGGGCCAGCCGGTGGTGGTGGAAAACCGTCCGGGCGCGGCCACGATCGTCGCCGCCCAGGAAACCGCCCGCGCCGCGCCTGACGGCTACACCCTGCTGACGGCGGGGATGAGCACCCTGGCGCTGAACCCCTGGCTGTATCAGAAGCTGCCCTACGATCCAGGGAAGGACCTGACCCCCGTTTCCACGCTCGTGTCGCTGCCCATCGTGCTGGTGGTGTCGCCCGATACCCAGATGCATACGCTGGCCGACGTGAAGACATACCTCAAGCGCGACAAACCGGGCAGCTATGCGTCCCTGGGCGTGGGCAGCCCCCATCACCTGGCCATGGAGCTGTTCCTGGATACCGTCCAGGGCCGCGCCACGGCCATTCCCTACAAGGGCACGCCGCCCGCCCTGCAGGACGTGGCGTCCGGCGTGGTGCCGATGATGATGGCCGATCTGGCCGCCGCCCGCCCGCTGATCCAGGCGGGCAAGCTGCGCGCCATCGCGGTGCCGGCCGCGCAGCGCTCCGGGCAATTGCCCCAGGTGCCGACCTTCGCCGAGGCGGGTGGCCCGGCATTCGAGGCTGCTGCCTGGCAGGGCGTGGTGGCGCCCGCGGGCACGCCGGCGCCGGTGGTGGAGAAACTCAGCCGGGCCATCGAGCAGGCCTTGCGTTCGCCAGAGGTGGCCGAGCAATTGAAGCTGCAGGGCATGGAGCCCACGGGCAGCACGCCGCAGGCCTTCGCGGACTATGCGCGCAAGGAATACGAGCGTTGGGGCGCGGTGATCCGGAGCAAGAACATTTCCGCCAACTGACGGCGGACGGTAACAGCCGCCGCAAGGTGTAACCGGCGCGTTCGCGCCCGCGCCGCGGGCGTACGATAAAGACACGTATATCCTGCCCGGCAGCCCGGGCAAGGAGCACATCATGTCTCTGATCGTAGCAGCCCGGTTCGAGGGTTTCGAAGCGGCGAACGCCGCGGCCGAGCGCCTGTCCGCCAGCGGTTTTCCAGACTGGGACATCAATACCTTCTACGTCAATCCGGCCGGCGAGCACGGCCGCTACCCCTTGGGCGGCGACCGCCGTTCCGACCCGGACTCGGGACGCGCCGATATCGGCGCTTTTCTGGGGGCGGGCGGGGTGGGAGCAGGTTTCGCGGTGTTTGGCGGGTTCGTGATGTCCGAGATCAGCGATTCCACGCCACTGATCCTGGCCGCGGCCGGGGTCGGCGCCTATCTGGGATCGCTCTTCGGCGCGCTTTGGGTGACGGGCCACGGCAGCACCCAGCATGGCCACTTCAATCCTGATTCCCATGCCGAGATCCGGCAGGCCGGCGTGATGGTTGCCGTGCGCACGCGGCCGCAGCGCGAAATGCTGGCGTGCCGCATCCTGCGCGATGCCGGCGGCGCGGACGTGGAACACGCCAACGGCCGCTGGCGCAACAACCACTGGGAAGACTTCGATCCGCTGGCGCCGCCCCGCCGCGAGATCGGATTCGGCTGAAACGGCCTCGGGCGGCGGCGCGCGTCCGCGCTCAGTCCGGCGCGGGCGTGGGGGCGGTGTTTTGCCGGCGGGCGGTCGCCGCGCAGCCCGCGGAAGCGACGATGATCCCGCAGATGGCCAGCCATTGCGTTTGCGACAGCTGCTCGTTCAGTACGATCACGCCGGCCAGCGCGCCCATGGCGGGCTCCATGCTGAGCAGCACGCCGAAGGTCTTTTGCGGCAGGCGCCGCAACGCCACCATTTCCAGCGAATAGGGCAAGGCGCTGGATAGCACGCCCACCGCGATGCCGGCCAGGATCAGGGTCGGATCCAGCAGGGCGGCGCCGGCATGCGCTGCACCTATGGGCAGCGCCACCAGCGTCGCCGCGGTCAGCCCGAGCGACGTGGCCTGTCCGCCATGCACGTTGCCGGCCATCTTGCCGAAGATGATGTAGAGCGCCCAGCACACCGCCGCGCCCAGCGCAAAGGCGATGCCGACCGGATCCAGGTCATGCACCGATTGCCCCGTGGGAATCAGCAGCACCAGGCCGGCGATGGCGCAGCCGATCCAGACGAAGTCGATGGCGCGGCGCGACAGCGCCACCGCCAGGGTCAACGGGCCGATGAATTCGATGGCAATGGCCACGCCCAGAGGCAGCGTGCGCAAGGCCATGTAGAACAGCAGGTTCATGCAGGCCAGCGTCACGCCATACAGCGCGATCTTGGCTGCCGCCTGGCGCGTCAGCGGAAAGCGCCACGGGCGCCAGATCGCCACCAGAATCAGCGCGCCGATGGCGATGCGGTAGGCGGTCGTGCCCTGCGCGCCGACCATCGGGAAGAGGGACTTGGCGAACGAGGTGCCGACGCATAGCGAGGCCATCGCGCCGATCAACGACAGGATGGGGAGCAGGGTGGAGGACGACGCGTTGCGTCCGGTATTCAGGGTTGCGGCGGTCATGGCGATGGCGGAAAAGCGGAATGCGTAGGGAACGGCGGCAGGTTCAGGGCGTCAGGTGTGCGGCGGTGGAGTAAAGCACATACAGCGCCAGCCCAAGCATGACGGCGCCAAGCAGGCCTTGCTGCATGCGCAGGAACCAGGGATTGCGCCCCACCCAGCCGCGGATGCGCGAGGCGCCGTAGGCAAAGAAACTGCCGTAGGGCAGGCTCAACACTTTCATCGTCACGCCCAGCACCAGCATCTGCACCCAGACCGGCCCGTTGTCCGGCGTGGTGAACTGCGGCAGGAAGGCGATCATGAACAGCAACACCTTGGGGTTCAGCAGATTGGTCGTGAATCCTTGCCAGAAGGCGTCGCGCGCATCCCCGGGGCGTGCGGCCAGCGATACGTCGGCCGAGCGCGCGCAGCGGACGATGGCCTTGATGCCCAGGTAGCCCAGGTACAGGCCGCCAGCTGCCTTGATGCCCATGAACAGCGACGGAAACGCCTGCAGCACCGAGGCCAGGCCCAGCACCACCGCCGGCACCTGGATGAATCCGGCGGCGACGTTGCCCAGGACACTGTGGAAGGCGGGCCGGAAGCCCTGCGTCATGCCTCGGGACAGGGTCAGCGCCATGTCGGGGCCGGGCGTGAGCTTGAGCGCCGCGTCGGCGGCGAGGAACAGCAGGAAAAGCTGGAGTGACGGCATGATACGAGGGGCGGACGTACCCGCGGCGCGGGCAGAGGGCTCTCAGTGTAAGCAAGCCTGCTGAATAATTCCTGCATCGCGGGACGCGGAAATGAAGTTTCCCGTCAAAATGGGGCCGGATTCCGGCGCGGCCGGGCTTAGAATCTGTTGGCGAGCCCTTTCCAGCCCGTTTCCAGCCGTTCCGAGACCCTTATGGAACTAGACGATTTCGACCTCCAGATCCTGCAAAGCCTGCAGGAAGACAACCAGCGCACCAGCCAGGAAGTCGCGCAGCGCGTGAACCTGTCGCCGGTTTCCTGCCTGCGCCGCATGAAGCGGCTGCGCGAATCCAAGGTGGTGCTGGGTGACGTTTCCGTGGTCGATCCCGCCGCCGTGGGCCGCGGCATCATGATGGTCGTGCTGGTGACGCTGGAGAGCGAACGCGCCGACAAGCTCGACCAGTTCAAGCGCGCCATGCAGTCCGCGCCGGAAATCATGCAGTGCCTGTCGGTGACGGGCGAGGTGGACTTCGTCCTGACCATCACCATGCGCGACATGGCCGAATACGAGGCCTTCGCCCAGCGCAATTTCTGGGGCAATCCCAACGTCAAGCGCTTTTCCACGCTGGTGGTGCTGAACCGCGCCAAGTACGGCATGGCGGTGCCGGTGGGCTGATTTCTCCGTATGTTTTCTGCGCCGGAACGCGGCGCGTTTTCGCGACATCCAACCCCATAAGCAGGCAAGATTCCTGGCCATTCCGGCCGCGCCTGCATCCAGGGTTTGGGGGATGAGATGAAAGCGATTCAAGCAAGATGGTTCTATGCGCTGGCCCTGGTGAGCTGCGGGGTATTTGCCCATGGCAACGGGCCGACGGATCCGCAGATCGCGGCGATCGTGGTGGTGGCCAACCAGGTCGACATCGACGCCGGCAAGCTGGCGCAGGATAAAACCGGCAACAAGGATGTCCGCGAGTTCGCCACGCTGATGGTGACCGACCATGCCGCCGTCAACAAGTCGGCCGGCGAACTGGTGCAGAAGCTGAAGGTCACCCCCGAACCGAACCCGACCAGCGACAGCCTGCAGCAGGGCGGCGACAAGAACCTCGCCGCGCTCAAGGGCATGAGCGGCGCCGCCTTCGACAAGGCTTATGTGGATCACGAGGTGGCCTATCACGAGGCCGTGATCCAGGCGTTGGACACGACCCTGATTCCGGGCGCCCACAACGCGGAGTTGAAGGCCTTGCTGGTCAAGGTGCGGCCCGCGTTCATCGCGCACCTGGAGCATGCCAAATCCCTGCAAAAGAGGCTCAACGGTGGCTGAAAGAACGACCCCCGGAGCGCGCGGGTCCGGACGCGCAAGCCTGGCCGCGCTGGCTGCGGGCCTGTTGCTGGCGGGCGGGTTGGCCGCCGCCCAACAGAACCCAGCCGGCACCCGGCTGGCCGAACATGTGGTGACCATCGAAGGGATGCAGTTCACGCCCGCCGAGCTGACCGTCAAGCGGGGCGACAAGGTGACGTGGATCAACAAGGACCTGGTCCCGCATACCGCCACCGCCGTTTCCAAGGCGTTCGACTCAGGGCTTATCGCCGCCGGCGCCTCCTGGACCTACACTGTGCGTGAGGAGGGCAGCAGCGCCTATGTCTGCCTGTTCCATCCGACGATGCAGGGCACCTTGATCGCGCAATGACGCATGGCGGAGGTCGACCTATGACTGCACTTGCAGCGCTGGCGGCGACGCCGGCCGAGGATGACGACCTGGCGCTCGCGCACCGCATCGCGGCGGGCGAGCAGACCGCGTTCGAATTGATGATGCGGCGGCACAACCGGCGGCTCTACCGCCTGGCGCGGGCCACCTTGCGCAACGATGCCGACGCCGAGGATGCCTTGCAGGAAGCCTACCTGGCGGCCTACCGGAACATCGACAGGTTCCGTGGCGATTCGACGCTGTTCACCTGGCTGTCGCGGCTCCTGCTCAACGAATGCTACGGCCGGCGGCGCAAGCACAGCCGCCGCGTAGCGCTGTTGCCCATCGCCGACGACATCGAGAAAGAGGTTGATGCGATGACCATCAACGACTTCAACCCGCCTTACCACGCCGCTGCCCGAGCCGAGCTCAGGGGCCTGCTCGAAGCGCGGCTGGACGCCTTGCCGGTCTCGTTCCGGACCGTGTTCGTGCTGCGCTCGGTCGAGGAACTGTCCGTCGAGGAAACGGCGCATTGCCTGGGCATCCCCGAGGCCACCGTCCGCAGCCGCCATTTCCGCGCCAATGCCTTGCTGCGCGAGGCGCTGTCGCGGGATATCGGGGTGGCGGAGAAGAGCTTGTTCGAGTTCGATGGGGATGATTGCGACAGGGTGGTGGCGAGGACGCTGGCGCGGTTGGGCGGGGGTGTTGGTGTTCCAAAAAATCGGTAATTATTGACATATACCTATTTATTGGAACATCATCGCCGGATGACGAGCGCCACTGAAAAACTTCTGGCCTTGGCCCGCGACGAGGGGCTGATCCGCGCCCGCGACTTGGTCCCGCAAGGCATTGCCCGCGTGACGCTTACCCGTGCCGTGCGCCAGGGCCAATTGCAGCGCATAGGCCGTGGACTGTATGGCTTGTCATCCCGCCGGATTTCCGAGCACGCGACACTGGCCGAGACGGCCCGGCGCGTACCCAAGGGAGTCGTTTGTCTGCTGTCGGCACTCCGCTTTCATGGCCTTACGACCCAGGCGCCGAGTGAAGTGTGGCTTGCCATCGGCAACAAAGCGGCGGCCCCGAAGCTTGACTATCCGCCATTGCGTGTTCTGCGGTTTTCCACAATTGCGCTGGCCGCAGGGGTAGAGGAGCATGTGGTTGATGGTGTACTCATCCACGTCACGGGAGTCGCCAAGACCGTGGCAGATTGCTTCAAGTTCCGCAATAAGATTGGCCTGGACGTTGCCCTGGAGGCGTTGCGTGAAGCGTGGCGCGAAAAACGCATGACCAGCGATGAAATGTGGCGCTATGCGAAGCTATGCAGGGTGGCCAACGTAATGCGCCCCTATCTTGAAAGTCTGGAATGACTGTCGCTCGCAATATCGCGGCATCGGTGCGGGCGCGGCTGCTCAACAAGGCGCGCGCGGACAAGCAGAATTTCAACCTGCTGCTCACCCGCTATGCGTTGGAGCGCATTCTGTATCGCCTGAGTGTCTCACCCTACCGCGAGCAGTTCTTGTTGAAGGGTTCGTTGCTGTTTGACCTGTGGTTTGACATGCCGCATCGTCCGACGCACGATACCGATCTTCTCGGATTCACGCTCGCGGAAGTGCCGCACTTGATGGCCGTGTTTCAAGAGATCAGCGCCATCGCCTGCGAGGACGGCATGACCTTTCGGCCTGAGTCGGTAAGGGCTGCCGAAATTCGCAAAGAAGCCAACTATGCGGGCATACGCGTAAATCTGGCCGGCTCTCTGGACGGCGCACGATGTCCGGTACAGATCGATATAGGCTTTGGAGATGCGGTCGTTCCTGGGCCGGAAGAGGCGCAGTATCCCGTCATCTTCGGCGACATGCCTGCGCCACGCCTGCAGGTTTATCCCCAGTACACAGTTGTCGCAGAAAAGCTGGAGGCTATCGTTTCACTGGGCATGGGCAATACACGCATGAAGGATTACTTCGATCTTTGGGTGATGGCGCGGCGCGCAGAACTCGATGATGGGATGCTCGCACGCGCGGTGCGCGCGACGTTTGCACGCCGCGAAACACCGCTTCCGACAGATTTCCCTTTGGGATTGGCTGACGAATTCGTCCAAGACGAAAGAAAGGTGCAACAGTGGGATGCCTTTCTGCGCAAGAATGGGTTGGCGAAAGTGTCGTTGAACGAAGCCGTGGGGGCGATACGGCCGCTATGGCTGGCAGCACTGAAAAAGTAACCTTGATATCGCGCGGCTGCGGTTGTCCTGGACCGCTCATTTCGCACCCCGCAACCTCAACGCATTGAATATCACCGAAGCCGAACTCAAACTCATCGCCAGCGCCGCGATCATCGGCGACAGCAGCCAACCCGTGAACGGATACAGGACGCCCGCCGCTATCGGCACGCCGATGCCGTTGTAGACAAAGGCGAACATCAGGTTCTGCCGCATGTTGCGCACGGTGTCGATCGAGATCTGGCGCGAGGCGGCGATGCCGCGCAGGTCGCCCTTGACCAGGGTCACCTGGCCGCTGTTCATGGCTACGTCAGTACCCGTGCCCATGGCCACGCCCACGTCGGCGCGCGCCAGCGCGGGGGCGTCGTTGATGCCGTCGCCCGCCATCGCCACCACGTGGCCGTCCTTCTGCAGTTTTTCCACCAGCGCCAGCTTGTCGGCCGGCTTGACCTCGCCGTGCACCTCGTCGATGCGCAGCGCGGCGCCGACGGCGCGGGCGGTGGTCAGGCCGTCGCCTGTCGCCATCACGATGCGCAGGCCGCTGTCGTGCAGGTTCTGGATGGCTTCATGCGTGCTGGGCTTGATCGGGTCGGTCACCGCCAGGATGCCGGCGAACTGGCCGTCCACGGCCAAATGCATGATGCTGGCGCCTTCGCCGCGCAGGCGCTCGCCGTCCGCGCGCAGCGCGTCCACCCGCACGCCTTCCTGCTCCATCAGGGCGGTGTTGCCCAGCGCCAGGCGCTTGCCTTCCACCGTGCCGCGCACGCCTATGCCGCTGCCGGAATCGAAGTCCCCGGCCTTGGCTAGCGCCAGGCCCTGGGCGCGCGCCGCGCTGACGATGGCGTCGGCCAGCGGGTGTTCGCTGCCCTGGTCCAGGCTGGCCGCCAGGCGCAGCACTTCGTCGGGCGTATATCCGGGGGCGGCGATGGCGGTGTCGAAGGCTGGCTTGCCTTCGGTGAGCGTTCCGGTCTTGTCCACGATCAGCGTGTCCACCTCGCGCATTTTCTCGATCGCGCCAGCGTCGCGGAACAGCACGCCCTGCGCCGCGGCGCGGCCCGTGGCCACCATGACCGACATGGGCGTGGCCAGCCCCAGCGCGCAGGGGCAGGCGATGATCAGCACCGCGACCGCGTTGATCAGGCCGTACACCCAGCTAGGCTCCGGCCCGAAAAAGCCCCACACCAGCAGCGTGGAGATCGCCACCAGCACCACGGCAATGACGAACTTGCCCGCCACCACGTCCGCCATGCGCTGCATGGGCGCCTTGGAGCGCTGGGCGTTGGCGACCATCTGCACGATCTGCGCCAGCATGGTGGCCGCGCCGACCTTCTCCGATCGCATCACCAGGGTGCCGCTGGTGTTGAGGGTGGCGCCGATCAGCTTGTCGTTCTCGCGCTTGCTGACGGGCACGGGCTCGCCGGTAAGCATGGACTCGTCCACGGCGCTGCGGCCTTCTGTGACGACGCCGTCCACCGGGATCTTCTCGCCGGGCCGCACGCGCAGCAGGTCGCCCACATGCACATGGTTCAGCGGCACGTCTTCCTCGCTGCCGTCAGCGTTGATACGCCGCGCCGTCTTGGGCGCCAGGCCGAGCAAGGCCTTGATCGCGGCGGACGTCTGCGAACGCGCCTTCAACTCCAGGATCTGTCCCAGCATGGTCAGCGAAATGATGACCACGGCGGCTTCGAAGTACACCGCCACGCGGCCCATCGATACAAAGGAATCCGGGAACACGCCCGGCGCCAGCGTGGCGACCACGCTGTAGATGAAAGCCGCCGCCGTGCCCAGGCTGATCAAGGTCCACATGTTCGGGCTGCGATGCACAAGGGATTGCCAGCCGCGCACGAAGAAGGGCCAACCCGTCCAGAACACCACCGGCAGGGATAGCGCCAGTTCCAGCCAGCTCTGGGTCGCCATGTCGAACCAGCCCAGACGATGGCCGAACATGGCCATCACGGCGACGATGAGGGTCAGGGGCAGCGTCCACCAGAAGCGGCGCTGGAAGTCCTTGAGTTCGCTGTTGTCTTCCTCGTCCAGCGGGATGAGCGGTTCGAGCGTCATGCCGCATTTGGGGCAGTTCCCGGGGTGATCCTGGCGGATCTCCGGGTGCATGGGGCAGGTGTAGATCGTGCCCGCGGGGACATCGGTGGGGGCGTCGGCGGGCGCGGCTGGAAGCGCGGTGGCATCGTCGTGGCCCGCGTGGCGCTTGCCGTGACCGTGATGCTGGTGCGCATCATGGCCGCCGTATGCATGCGCAGCCTGATCCTCTGGCTGTCCCTGCGGCACCAGATGCATCTGGCACTTCGGACAGCGTCCCGGATGGTCCTGGCGGATTTCCGGGTGCATGGGACACACGTAGAGCGTGCCGTCTTTCGATGCCGCGTCGCCGTGACGAGAGTGATTCATACCCA
This sequence comes from Achromobacter sp. ACM02, assembly GCF_014851605.1. NCBI lineage: Bacteria > Pseudomonadati > Pseudomonadota > Betaproteobacteria > Burkholderiales > Alcaligenaceae > Achromobacter > Achromobacter sp. ACM02. The sequence goes on along the minus strand of NZ_JACUZY010000006.1, from coordinate 33,725 downwards.
TCCCTTTCGAGTACTGGTGTGATCCTTCGTGCGCCTATTATGCCCAGGCTGGGGTGTTTGCGGCGCAACCGCTGGCCGCAGTGGTATCGCCGCGGAGCCGGCCGCAGCGATGGCCCATGGCGATCAGCCCTTGGCCGCCGGGGGAGTCGCGGGTTCCGCCGCCGAGGGTGCATCACCCGCCGGGTTCATCATCGATCCCATCATCTGGCGGCAACCTTGCATGTCGGCGCCATTGGCGGGCATGGACTTCATGTGGGCGGCCATCAAGGCCTGGCGCTCTTCGGGCGTCTGGGCGGCGGCCATTTTCTGGTGCATGCCGTTCATGGCCTGCATGTGCGCCTCCATGTTCTTCATCATGCCGGCGTCCGGCGCCATTTGCGGCTTCGTGGCCGATTCGCCCGCCGCAGGCGACGCGGGATGATGCGTGGCATGGTCGCCGTTCCCCGCCTGCGCGTGGGCCGCGCCGAGTAATCCCAGGCTCAACGCGCACGCGCTGAACAAGGTGGTCAGGGTCTTCATGGTCAGCTCCTTTCTGTGGTCTGGAAGTGCATTAACTCCAGTTTGGAGTGCTGACCGGGGCGAGGAGGTTACGCGCGGATTACTTTTTTGTAATGTTGCGGGGCAGGCGGGCGTACATCCGACACGATGCGGCGGTCATTGGTTATCAGGCCATCGCGTAAAAATCGCATCCTGCTCCAGCGCGCGCTTGCGCCAAGCATTGAGCAGGTCGGCCAAAGCTTCGTGGGTCAGCCCGTAAGTTTCACCCAGGCTGGAATTGCGGCCGACGAAATGCTTGTTGAGCCCGGCAGTGCCGCTGCGTTCGACCGCAGCATCGTCGAAAACAATCAGCTTGGGCACCGCGCGGCTGGCTCTGATCACGTTGAACTCGCTGGTGTCTCGCCAGCGTATTGTCCTGCCGTTCCACACCTGTCGCGCTTGAAAGCCGTCGCGCCCCAGGCGCAGGCCGATGTCGTCCTTGGCGGCGCGCACCAGCAGCATGACCGCGCCGAGCAGAAAGAATGCGGCGCCCGGCCAGAGGATCAATTGCTTGAGAGGCGGCAGCGATTCCTGCAGCAGCATCCACAGGATCACGCCACCGAAGCCCGCGGACAGCAGCGAGAACGCCAGCAGCTTGCCTTTCGCGGCCTTGAGTTCCAGGGGGCCTGGGTACCGCGCCAGCAGTGTTGCGGCCGAGCGCGAGTCGCGCTGCAGCAGTTGCGGCCAGATCTGCAGGACGGCAGTCGCGGCGCAGACGCCGAAGAACAGCGTGACGGGAATGCCTGCATCGGCGCCGTCCCGGATCATTTGCGAGCCCAGGTAGACGAACGTCAGGCTGATCGCCAGGCAGACATAGAAGAGCAGATTCGCGAGCCGTCGACTGGGCTGGCGCTGTGCAGTTGGGGTGGCGGGCGGCTGTGTCATGGATGCTGAGTGTAGACGCCTGGTCGGCAGAGGGAGTTCATCAAGGCTGATGCCGGGCCAGCACTTCGTCGCGGGGGCCCGCATCCACCACGCGTCCGGCTTCCATCACCACGATGGTATCGAAACGGCTGAGCAGGCTGGGCCGGTGCACCGAGGCCACGATGCAAGCGGTCGGAAACGCGGCGTACATGCGGTCGAACACCCGGCCTTCGGCTTGCGGGTCGAGCGCGCTGGTGGGCTCGTCCAGCAGCAGCAAGGAGCTGCCCTGCGCAGCCAGCGCCCCGCGCGACAGGGCCAGGCGTTGGCGTTGCCCACCGGACAGGTTGCTGCCCCGTTCATTCATCGGACTGGCGAGACCCTCGGGCATGCGTTGCAGCACTTCGTCGAACACGCCGGTATGCACGGCGGCTTGCAGCGCGGCCGCGTCGGCGGGTTCGCCGAAGGTGAGGTTTTCCTGCACGCTGGCTTCGAAGACTTCGGCTTCCTGCGGAATCAGCGTGGCCAGCGTGCGCAGTTCTGCCCAGTCCACCGGCTTGCCGTCGCGCAGCAGTTCGCCGTGTTGCGGCGGATAGAGTCCGGCAAGGGTGCGCAGCAGCGTGCTCTTGCCGCCGCCGCTGGCGCCGATCAGCGCGACGCGCGAGCCGCGCCGCAGCACCAGGTCGACGCCATGCAGGCCGCCGCGTCCTTCGTCCGAATAGCGCCAGGTGGCGCCGCGCAACTCCAGGGTCTGCCAAGGCGCGTCGGCTTGGACCGCGGGGACGGCGGCATTGGGGTTGCCCGGGGCCTGCCAGATGGGTTCGGCGCTGCTGTAGTCGGTGTGCATGCGCGCGAAGCTCTGGAAGTTGGAGGCGATGGCGCTGACCACGGACGCGGCCTGCTGGGCATACTGGTAGATCATGAAGGTGGTGCCTAGCAATAGCGCCTGTCCGGGCTCGCGGTGCCGCAGCACGTACTCCACGACGAGGATCCAGGTGAGGCACATGCCCGCCAGGTCCACCACGCACCATTTCACTTCGTTGATCCACAGGGCACGGCGCAAGGGCTTCATGACCGCCTGCAGGCGGCGGCCCAGGATCTTGCGCGAGGCGGCTTGCAGCCGCAGGCCGATCACGGTGCCGGCGTTGCTGACGAAATCGAGCAGCGCCGCGACGTAGCGGCGTTCCTGGTCGTTTTCGTCGCGGGCCAGCCGCATCAGCGCGAGGTCGAAGCGCAAGGTGACCAGGGCGATGATCAGGTAACCGCTTACGGCGATGATGCCGCTGACGTGGGACAGCAAGGTCAGCGCCACCAGCGGGCCGATGAAGTTCAAGGCGCTGTGCAGGTAGCCGTACATGCTGCGGGCAAAAGCGGCCAGTGCGCGGCTGGATTGCAATACGCGATGCTGCAGGTCGCCGGAATGCCTGCCGTCGCGCCAGGTCAACGGGGCGGCAGCGATGCGGGCATAAAGATCGTCGGCCTGCCGTTCGCGGACATGCACACCCACATTGCCTTCGAGGACGCGTCCGGGGCCATGGAATACCCAGGACATCATGTAGCTGCCAACCAGGAACAGGATCCACAAGCCGGCGGTGGGCATGTCGTTCTGCTGCAAGGCATTGATGGCGTGCGAGGCCAGCCAGGGCAGGGTCAGCTTGACCAGTTGCGCGCCCGACAGCAGCGCGATGGCGCCCATCAGCTGCCGCCGCGCGCCGTCGGCATAGTGCCAGAGCGCGCGACACAGCACGATCGCCGCGCGGCCCATGCCGACGGAGGAAGAGGGGGAAGAAGAATCAGGCTTCATCGCGTGGAGGGGAAGTCAGGGGGGCACGGCATGATTATGCTATCCGACAGGCGCCACCGCGCTCCAAAGCAAAAAGCCCCGCCAAAGGCGGGGCCAAGTGCTTGAATTCATTGGTGGCCTGGGGCGGAATCGAACCACCGACACAAGGATTTTCAATCCTCTGCTCTACCGACTGAGCTACCAGGCCAACGCGAAAGTCCGCCACTATACACAATATCCGCGTCATGTGGGCGGCGGCCCGCCATCGGGCGCCGCGCGGCGGGCTTGCGCGAGGACGGCGCCGGCTTCCGGGGAAATGCTGCGCAGGTGCAGGTCGGTCTGCGGATAGGGGATCTCGATGCCGGCCTGCGTCAGCGCCTCGTACATCCGCGACAGCATGTCGCTGCGGATGGACATCCACTGATCGAAATCCGGCGTCCAGGCGCGGATGCTGAAATCCAGCGTGCTGGCGCCAAATCCCATGAAGAGCGCGATCGGAGCCGGCTGGGTGGAGACCCCCAGGGTGCCGCGCGCCACCGAGCCCAGCAGTTCGATGGCCTGCGCCGGGTCCGTGCCGTAGGCCAGGCCCACGTTGATCTCGATGCGGCGGTTGCGGTCCAGCATGGTCCAGTTGGTCAGTTTTTCCGACAGCAGGGTGCCGTTGGGGACCACCACGTCGGCGCCTTCGAAAGTCCTGATGCGGGTCGCGCGCATCCCGATCTCGCGTACCTGACCGGAGGTTTCGCCGATTTCCACCACATCGCCGGGCTGGATGGGGCGCTCGAACATCAGGATCAGGCCCGACACGAAGTTGTTGACCACGTTCTGCAGGCCGAAGCCGATGCCCACGCCCAGGGCGCCCAGCACCAGGGCCAATTGGCTGGTCCTGACTCCGGCGGCCGACAGCGCCACTGCCAGTCCCAGCAGCAGCACCGAGTAGTAGGTCAGCGAGGCGATGCTGTTGCCCACGCCGCGCGGCAGCGGCATGCGCGCCAGCACTTCGTCGTGCAGCACCAGGCGGATCGCGCGCGCGGCCCAGAACGCGATCAGCACCGAGATCGCGAACACCAGGATGTTGCCCAGGCTGATGGTGATGTCGCCGAGCGCCAGCGTGTACGAAAGCACCTTCGTGGTGAAGGCGTAGGTCGCGCGCAGGATGCGGAAACGGTCCATCGTGTAGATGGCCCACCCCGCGACCGCGCTGGCCATCACCAGGCGGATCAACAATTGCACCAGCGGAGGAGCATGCTCGCGCGCGATGCGAAAGCGCGACACGCCGGGCCGCGCCAGCATCAGTTGCAGCAGGGTGACGATGATGGTGACCCCGGCGTAGAGCATCAGCCCGAAATAGCCGCTGCTGATGACGGCGCTGGTCAGCATCTCGGCCATCGACAGGTTGCCGATCAGGTTGGCGACGCCGGCAATGGCCAGCAGCGCCACCGCGGCCCAGGCGCCGATGCGCACGGCCCGGTGCAGCCGGCCGGGAGCCTGGGCAGCGCTGCCGCGGCGCTTGGCCCGGGCATGCAGCCACAGCGCCGTGGCCAGGGCCAGCAGGGTGATGACGAGGTTGTGCAGCCGGTACAGCGTTTCGCTGGCCAGGAAGAAAATGCCCAGCCGCTCGGCCAGATACAGGCCGGTGATGGCATAGGGCCACAGGTCCAACTGCTCGCGCGCGGTTGGCGGCAGCAGGCGCAGTACCGGGACGACCGCCAGCAGCAGGGCGATCTGCAGCACGATCAGCGGCGCGTCCGACTCCAGCAGCTGCACGCCCATCATGGCCAGCAGCAGCCAGGCTGACAGCGGGCGCCCAAGCACCCGCGCGGCCGTCTCGCTCATTTCGCCGGCCCGGATCGCGTGGCGGCTGTGCCAGGCCAGCCATAGCAACAGGGGTAGCAGCACCACTTGCAGCACGTGCAGGGCGAGCTGGTTGCCGGTATCGGCCGCCGCGTACTGGCGGGCGAAGCGCAATTCCATGTCCAGGCCGCTGCGCAGGTAGGCCTTTGCATCGCTGCGGGCGGTGGGCGTGAAGGTGGCGGCCCACAGCGGCGGTCCGTCCAGTTCGAGCAGGCGGGCATCGATGTAACGGATGGCGTCGGCCACCGAGCGCTGTCCGGCCTGGATGCGCTCTTCGACGGAGTTGGCGCGCTGGCCCAGCGCGATCTGGCGGCCCAGCGGCACCGATAACGCCTGTTCGGCCCGAGCCAATTGCGCGATGACCGAGTCCATCCGCGCGGTCAGGGCCGGCGGCAGATCGGCGGCGCCGGGGGCTCCCTTGAGCGCCTGCCAGGCTTCGCGGCGGCGCGCCAGCTCGGCGGCATCGCTGGCGTAGGCGGCGGTCGCCTGGCGCATGTCCTCCTGCCAGTCGGCGAAACGTCTCGCATCGAACATCCAGTGCCGCTCCAGGCTTTCCAGCCGCATGATCGGCAGGGTGCGCAATTGGGCCGGCAGGAATTGCTGGAGCTTTTCGTCCACGGACCGGGAAATCGATTCCAGGCGCGGCGCCAGCGAGTCGGTGGGGTCGGCCCCCGTGATGCGCTCCATGACGCTTTCGGCATAGCGGTGGTCGGTGTCCGCGCGCAGCGGAATCTCTGCCACCAGGATCGCGTGGGCTTGCGTGGAAGCCGGGGCGGGGGAGGCCGGCGCCGGCGCGGCGCCCTGCGCGTAGGGGGAACCGAGCAGGCTGGCCAGCAGTGCAATCAGACCGAAAAGCGCTTTTGCTCTTGCTGTTGCTTGGGCGCGCATGTCGCGGCTCCGGTGGATGGATGCGGCGGGCTACGAAAAATGGCGTCTTACGATATCGCGGAAGCGCGCTTGAGGGAAAGGGGCGTCCGGAAAGCAAAAAGCCCAGCCGGTGAGGGCTGGGCTTTTTTTGGCCTCGGATAGAAGGTAGGACACTCGCACAAAAACTGTCTCGTCGGTGATATTCGCTATTCGCGAATAGCGAATATCACCCTGAGATGGAACTAAAACCCCAAGACCTGCTGGTATTGCTAAAGGTGGCCGCCCATCCGCCGCAGCGCTGGACTTATGCCGCGCTGGGCGCAGCGCTGTCCATGAGCGCTTCGGAAACCCATGCGAGCGTGAAGCGTTCCGTGGCTTCGGGCTTGGCGGTGGCGCCGGCACGCGTCCAATGGTCACCGGTACGTGCCAACCTTCTAGAGTTTGTCGTGTACGGCGTGCGCTACGTCTGGCCGGCCACACTGGGCCCGGTCAAGAGTGGCGTCCCGATAGCTGTCGGCAGCGACCCCCTGGCCAGCCAATTGACGGCAGCTCCAGGAGAGGCGCCCGTCTGGGCATACCCCACGGGCTCATCAAAAGGGCCCACGCTTTCGCCGCTCTACCGCACAACACCGCAGGCTGCTCTATCGGACCCGGCGCTGCACCGCCTGCTCGCGTTGTTGGATGCCTTGCGCACCGGGCGCGCCCGCGAGCGTGAGCTTGTCACCAAACTTGGAGCTTTCGCCAGCCGAGGCGGCGGCGACTTCATGAACAGCCATGACCTGGAAGATGTGTTGAACATCATCGATGGACGTGGGGAACTGGGCGCAGAACTGGCCGTCGCGACAGACCAAAGCAAAAAGCCCCGCTTTCGCGGGGCTAAGTGCTTGAATCTTTTGGTGGCCTGGGGCGGAATCGAACCACCGACACAAGGATTTTCAATCCTCTGCTCTACCGACTGAGCTACCAGGCCAACGAAGTCCGCAACTATACACAATTTTTGAGGCTTGCGCCAGTCGGAGGCGAAAATCCTGAGATATGTCGTTTCCCGGCCGGGCCGCCGCATGAATCATGGGCTGACTGTTGGTCAGACGGCACGAAAGGTGCGACCCAGGGTCGCGCCCCGGGGGTGAAATGGCCTGGGGATAACCCGCAGGGGTATAATGATTAGCGGTCTGACGCTGCATCCAGGTTTGAATATCCCGGTGCGGCGCCTCGTTCTTAGTGGCAGTACTTAACGCTTACGCGCGGATGGCCCGGCCATCCTTCCCACATGTCGGTAGCTGTCCTTGCCTTCGGTCTGAATCACACGTCCGCGCCGGTTTCGGTCCGCGAGCGTGTTTCCATGCCCGTCGATCTGGTGAAGCCCGCGCTGGAAGGCCTGCGCTCGGCATTCGGCGGCTCGGTCCGCGAAGCCGCCATCCTGTCCACCTGTAACCGCACCGAAATCTATTGCGCCGCCGACGGCCACGTGGCCGATCAGCTGCCCGCCTGGCTGGCTGATTACAACCGCCTGGACGCCGGCACGCTGCGCCCGCATCTATACCGCCATCATCAGGACGACGCCGTGCGCCACGCTTTCCGCGTGGCCAGCGGCCTGGATTCCATGGTGCTGGGCGAAACCCAGATCGTGGGCCAGATGAAGGACGCCGTGCGCGCGGCCGGCGAAGCCGGCTCGCTGGGTACCTTGCTGCACCAGATGTTCCAGCGCACCTTCTCGGTGGCCAAGGAAGTCCGGTCGCAGACCGCCATCGGCGCGCAGTCGGTGTCCATGGCCGCCGCCGCGGTGCGCCTGGCCGAACGCGTGTTCGGCAATCTGGACCAGGCCCGCACGCTGTTCATCGGCGCGGGCGAAATGATCGAATTGTGCGCCACGCACTTCGCCGCGCAGCGTCCGCGCAGCATGGTGGTGGCCAACCGCACGGCCGAACGCGCCGAGGTCCTGGCCAACCGCTTTGCCGCCAGCACCATGAAGCTGTCGGACCTGACCGACCGTCTGTCCGAGTTCGACGTCATCGTTTCCTGTACGGCAAGCTCCCTGCCCATCCTCGGTTTGGGGATGGTGGAACGGGCCACGCGCCTGCGCCGCCACCGCCCCATGGTCATGATCGACCTGGCCGTGCCGCGCGACATCGAACCCGAGGTCGGCCGCCTGGACGACGTCTATCTGTATTCGGTGGACGACCTGGGCCGGCTGGTGCAGACCGGCACGGACGCGCGCCGCGCGGCCGTGGTGCAGGCCGAAGCCATCATCGAAACCCGCGTCCAGGGCTTCATGCACTGGATGCAGTCCCGCGAAGTGGTGCCCGTCATCCGCGACCTGCACCAGGCCGCCGAGGACGTGCGCAGCGCCGAGCTGGAACGGGCCCGCCGCCTGCTGGCGCGGGGCGAATCGCCGGAAGCCGTGCTGGAACAACTGGCCCACGGCCTGACTCAAAAGTACCTGCACGGCCCGCTGGCGGCCCTGAACCGCAGCGAAGGCGACGACCGCAAGCAACTGCTTGCCTGGATGCCGCGCCTGTTCCCCGGCCGCGACTCCCGCCGTTAGCGACTCTGCCCCACGTCCCGCCTCCTGGCGGGCGTTCGTCTTTTGGGCGCCCGCTATCCGCTTTCCCGCTTTTCTTTTTGGTCATTCCCCATGAAATCTTCCATGCGCAGCCGGCTGGAGCACCTGTGTCACCGCCTGATCGAGGTCGACGCGCTGCTCGCCGAACCGGAAACCGCGTCCGACATGGACCGTTTCCGCAAGCTCTCGCGTGAACGCGCTGAACTGGAACCCGTGGTTGAGGCGTTCACCGCCTTTGCCCGCACCGAGGATGATCTGGCCGCGGCGCAAGAAATGCTGTCCGACCCGGACCTGAAATCCATGGCCGAGGACGAGATCAAGTCCGGCCGCGTCAAGCTCGAGGAACTGGAAGGCGCATTGCAGTTGCTGCTGTTGCCGCGCGACCCCAACGACGGGCGCAGCGTGTTCCTGGAAATCCGCGCCGGCACGGGCGGCGATGAAAGCGCGCTGTTCTCGGGCGACTTGCTGCGCATGTATACGCGCTACGCGGAACAGCGCGGCTGGCGCGTGGAACTGATGTCCGAAAGCGCATCCGAGCTGGGCGGCTACAAGGAAGTGATCGCACGCATCGACGGCGATGGCGCCTATGGCCGCCTGAAATTCGAGTCCGGCGCGCACCGCGTGCAGCGCGTGCCTGCCACCGAGGCGCAGGGCCGCATCCACACCTCCGCCTGCACGGTGGCCATCATGGCTGAAGCGGACGAGATGTCGGAAATCGTCATCAACCCCAGCGACCTGCGCATCGACACCTTCCGCGCCAGCGGCGCGGGCGGCCAGCACATCAACAAGACCGATTCGGCGGTGCGCATCACCCACTTGCCGACGGGGCTGGTGGTGGAATGCCAGGATGACCGGTCCCAGCACCGCAACAAGGACAAGGCCATGCAGGTGTTGGCCGCGCGCCTGAAGGACAAGGAAACCCGCGAACGGCAGAGCAAGGAAGCCGCCGAGCGCAAGAGCCTGATCGGTTCGGGCGATCGCTCCGAGCGCATCCGCACCTACAACTTCCCGCAGGGCCGCGTGACCGACCACCGCATCAACCTGACGCTGTACAAGCTGCAGCAGATCATGGAAGGCGATCTGGAAGAGCTGACCGGCGCCTTGATCTCCGAACACCAGGCCGAGCAGCTGGCGGCCCTGGGCGACGACATCTGAGCCCGGCCATGACGCCGCCCCAGCTGAAAAGCCTGCTGCTCGACACGCGCCTGCCCCGCCTGGAGGTGCGCATGCTGCTGGAGCACGTGCTGGCCAAGCCGCGCGCCTGGCTGCTGGCGCACGATACCGACCCCTTGCTGCCTGAAACGGCCGCGGCCTACGAGGCCCTGGCCCAGCGGCGCCTGGCCGGGGAACCCATGGCCTATCTGCTGGGCCACCGCGAATTCATGGGTCACCGCTTCCGCGTGACCCCGGACGTGCTGATTCCGCGCCCGGACACCGAGGTGCTGGTGGAGACCGCGCTGGAATGCCTGGCCGGCCTGGCCGCGCCCGCGGTGCTGGACCTGGGCACAGGCAGCGGCGCGATCGCCATTTCGATTGCGCTGGCGCGCCGCGACGCCCGGGTGATGGCGTCCGACGTCAGCTCCGCCGCGCTGGCGGTCGCCGCCGGCAACGCCTGGGACCTGGCCGCATCCGTGCGCCTGGTCGAAGGCAGCTGGTACGAGGCCGTGCCAGCCGGCGAGGGCTTCGACCTGATCGTGTCCAATCCGCCCTATGTTGCCTGCGACGACCCGCACCTGGACCAGGGCGACGTGCGCTTCGAGCCGCGCGGGGCGCTGACCGACGGCGCGGGCGGTCTGGAAGACCTGGCCCGCATCGTCCAGGGCGCCGGCCGTCACCTGAAACGGGGGGGATCCCTGTGGATGGAGCATGGCTGGGACCAGGCACAAGCCGTGCGGGGCCTGCTGGCCGCGGCCGGATTCCAGGACGTGCACAGCCGCCAGGACCTGGCCGGCATCGAGCGTATTTCCGGCGGCCGGCTGCCCGCCTGACCGCATTCCCGGCGGGACGCCCGGGGTATCCGGGCGAATTTTCCCGCTGTACCTATAATTGGCGTATTCCGTTATGCCTGTCCAAGAGACCACCATGAGCGACGTTCAAGAATTCATCCGCGAAACCGTGACCCAGCACCCCGTCGTGCTGTTCATGAAGGGCACCGCCCAGTTCCCGCAATGCGGCTTTTCCGGCAAGGCCATTCAGATCCTGAAGGGCTGTGGCGTGAAGAAGCTGGTCACCGTCAATGTGCTGGAGGACGACGAAGTCCGCCAGGGCATCAAGGAATTCTCCAACTGGCCCACGATTCCGCAGCTGTACGTGGCCGGCGAGTTCATCGGCGGCTCGGACATCATGAACGAGATGAACGAATCCGGCGAACTGAAGACGCTGCTGGACCAGTCCGGCGCAACGGCCTGATCAGCCCATGCGGCGACTGGTCATCGGCATCACGGGCGCCACGGGCTCCCTGTACGCCGTGCGCATGCTGCAGGCATTGCGCGGCGTGGACGATGTCGAAACGCATCTGGTGGTGTCGGCCTCCGGCGTGCTGAACATCAAGCACGAGCTGGACGTCAGCCGCCATGATGTCTATGCCCTGGCCGACCACGTGCACAGCGTGCGCGACGTGGGCGCTACGCTAGCCAGCGGCGCGTTCCAGACGGCCGGCATGGTCATCGTGCCGTGCTCCATGCGCACGCTGGCGGCCGTGGCCCACGGCCTGTCGGATAACCTGATTACCCGCGCCGCCGACGTGACCCTCAAGGAGCGCCGGCGCCTGGTGATGATGGTGCGCGAGACGCCCTTCAACCTGGCGCACCTGCGCAACATGACTGCCGTCACCGAAATGGGCGGCATCGTGTTTCCGCCGCTGCCCGCGTTTTACCACCGGCCCGCCTCCATCGAAGAGATGGTGGACCATACCGTGGCGCGGGTGCTGGAGCTGTTCGACATCATCGTGCCCGGACCGCATTGGGAAGGCATGAAGTAACGATCGCCGCATCAAAAAAAGAAGAGCTCCAGGTCTGGAGCTCTTTTCATTTGCGCGATGGCGCCGGGTTGCTGGCGATTACACCGTTGCGATCGGCGTGACCGGCGAACCGATTGCATGCGGCAGGCGCAGGGGCGGGGCGGTCAGCATGAAGTGGTGCCGGCCGTTGGCGTGCAGCCAGTCCGCCAGGTCCTTCAGGTACCAGAGTTCCGCCAGCGGCAGTCCCAGCTTGAACAGGCAATGGTGGTGCAGCGGCAGCATGGCGCGCGGGCCGGTCTTCTCGCGCGCGGGATAGGCTTCCACGGCGTAGTTGTCGGCGCAGATGGCGGCGATGCCGCTGTCCGTGATCCATTGCAGCAGCGCCTGGTCGGTGCCGTCCAGCGCGGCGCCGTAGGTGTGCAGCGTCTCGGCGTCGGGCGTGCCGTTCATGGCGACCACCGCTTCGGCGTAGCCGGTGCGCAGCACCAGCATGTCGCCGGTTTCGACGCTGATGCCGTCCGTCTTCAGTACATGCATCAGTTCGGCATGGCCGATCAGTGTGCGGCCGGGGCCGTAGTGGCGCAACAGGTCCACCAGCACGCCGCGGCCCTGCATGCCCTTCTGCGCCAGGTTTTCCACGCCCAGCTTCAGCGCCGCCGACGGGCCGCCGCTGTTGCAGCCGCAGCCGGTATGGTCGCCGTCGGCCGGGCCGACGACGTCCACGCCGGCCTGGTAGCCGTTGTAGTAGCGCAGTTCGGGCTTGCCGTCGCCGTCGGCGTCGAACAAGGCGCCCACGTGGGCCAGCGCGTCCCATTGCGTCGAATACTGCATCGACAGCAGCACCTGGTCATCGCTGAGCACGTCCACCGCGTCCGGGTTGACGTTGCGCAGCGGGAAGTTCAGGTAGGGCGTGTCCGCCAGGCGCGTGGGGCTCAGTTGCGGCGGATGACGGCGCGGGTTGAGCACGTTGCCGCCGGGCAGGTCCAGCGGCAGCGACAGGCAGAAGGTCTTGCCGGCGCGGATTTCACGCGCGCCTTTCAGGACTTGTTCTTCGGTAATGAGGTTCAGGCGGCCGAGTTGGTCGTCGTGCCCGAAGTCGCCCCAGTTGGAGCCTTCGGGCCGGTTTTTCCAGCGCTGCATGCCGCTTACCCCTTCAGGAAGTCGACGACCGTGCGGGTGAAGACTTCGGGTTGCTCCCAGTTCGAGATATGGGAGGTGTTCATTTCGAAGTAGCGCGCGTCGGGGATGGCCTCAGCCAGTTCACGGCCTTGGGCCGGGGTGGCGGCCAGGTCGTGCGTGCTGCTGATGACCAGCGTGGGCGCCTTGATCGAGGCCACTTGTTCGCGGAAGTCGGCGTCGCGCAGCGCGGCGCAGTTGCCCGAGTAGCCAGCGTCCGGCGTGCGTCGCAGCATGTCGATCAGCACCTGGGTCAGGCCAGGCTCGGCCGCGCGGTAGCTGTCGGTGAGCCAGCGTTCGACCAGCGTGGGCGCCATCTTTTCCAGGGTCTGTTCGGCGACCGCGGCGATGCGGGCGCTCCAGCCTTCGGCCGAGCCGATGCGCGCGGCGGTGTTGCAGAGGATCAGCTTGTCCAGCAGTTCGGGACGCGCCAGCGCCAGCCACAGGCCGGTGGGGCCGCCCATCGACAGGCCGCAGAAGTGCGCGCGCTTGATGTTCAGGTGCGCCAGCAGTTCGGCGACGTCGTTGCCCAGCTGCTCGAAGCTGTATTCGCCCTCGGGGATCGACGACTTGCCGTGGCCGCGGGTGTCGTAGCGCAGCACGCGGAAGTGCTTGCTCAGTTCGGGAATCTGGCGGGCCCACATGTCGGAGCAGGTGCCCAGCGAGTTGGAGAGCACGAGCACCGGCGCGTCGGCGGGGCCATCGATGACGTAGTACAGCCGTGCCTGGCTGAGATCGGCGTAAGACATGCGGGTTTATTCCTTGCGTTTACAGGTGGCAGACGCCGTCGACATAGGCCTTGCGCCAGCGCGTGATGGTCACGCGCTCGAACAGATTGGCCTGGGAGAACGGGTCGGCGTCGATGAACTGCTGCGCGGCTTCGCGCGTTTCCAGGGCCACGATGTAGAGGCCGCCGCCGGCGTCCTTGCCGTCGTCCTGCAGCTTGGCGCCGCAGGCCAGCAGCAGCTGCTTGTTCGCGTCCAGGTATTCCAGGTGCGCGGCGCGATGCTGCTGGCGCACTTCCTGGTGGCCGGGCTTGTCGAAGGTTTCGATGATGTAGGGCATCAGCCGCTCCTGGTCAGATTGCCGAGGGGTGGCGCGCCAGCGCCGTGACGTTGATGTCCATGTACGGGAACAGCGGCAGCGAGGACAGCAGCGTGTGCAGCTCGTCGTTGCTTTCGACGTCGAAGATGCTGACGTTGGCGTAGCGGCCGGCCACGCGCCACAGGTTCTTCCACTTGCCGTCGCGCTGCAGCTGCTGCGCCAGGGCCTTTTCGTCGGCCTTCAGCTTGTCGGCGCGGTCGGCGGGCATGTCGACGGGAAGATTGACTTGCATTTGAACCATGAACAACATGATGACTCTCTCCTGTAAAGCCGCTCCGGCGATGCCGGAGCGCGCACAAAATTCAGCGGGAAAACTTCAGCGGCAGGCCGGTAAGGCGCAGCAACTCGTCGGCGGTGGTGTCGCCGAACATGTCGATGACGGTCACGCCGTCGGCGCGGATGTCGAACACCGCCACGTCGGTGTACACGCGCGACACGCAGCGCACGCCGGTCAGCGGATAGGTGCAGGCCTCGACCAGCTTGCTCTGGCCTTCGCGGGTCTGCAGTTCCATCATCACGAACACGTCCTTGGCGCCGATCGCCAGGTCCATCGCGCCGCCCACGGCGGGAATTGCGTCGGGCGCGCCGGTATGCCAGTTGGCCAGGTCGCCGTGCTGCGAAACCTGGAAGGCGCCCAGCACGCAGATGTCCAGGTGGCCGCCGCGCATCATCGCGAACGAGTCGGCGTGATGGAAGAACGAGCAGCCGGGCAGTTCCGTCACGGGCTGTTTGCCGGCGTTGATCAGGTCGTAGTCTTCCTCGCCCTTGGCGGGGGCGGGGCCCATGCCGAGCATGCCGTTTTCGGTGTGCAGGATGACTTCGCGGTCCGCCGGCAGATGGTTGGCGACGAGCGTGGGCAGGCCGATGCCCAGGTTCACGTAGGCGCCTTCAGGAATGTCCTGCGCCACGCGGGCGGCGATCTGGTCGCGGGTCAGTTTGGTGCTCATTGCTGCTCCTTGGCGGCCGGGGTGGCTGCGATCTGCACGACGCGTTTCACGAAGATGCCGGGGGTGACGACGGTTTCCGGGTCCAGCTCGCCCAGTTCGACCACTTCACGCACCTGCGCCACCGCCACGCGCGCCGCGCTGGCCATGATGGGGCCGAAGTTGCGGGCGGTCTTGCGGTAGACCAGGTTGCCCCAGCGGTCGCCGCGTTCGGCTTTGATGAGCGCGTAGTCGGCGTGCAGCGGATACTCCAGCACGTACTGGCGGCCGTTGATCTCGCGGATTTCCTTGCCGTCGGCGAGCGGCGTGCCGTAGCCGGTGGGCGTGAAGAACGCGCCGATGCCGGCGCCGGCGGCGCGGATGCGCTCGGCCAGGTTGCCCTGCGGCACCAGTTCCAGCTCGATCTTGCCGCTGCGGTACAGGCCGTCGAAGATCTGCGAATCCACCTGGCGCGGGAACGAGCAGATGATCTTGCGCACGCGGTTGGCGCCCAGCAGGGCGGCCAGGCCGGTGGTGCCGTTGCCGGCGTTGTTGTTGATGATGACCAGGTCCTTCGCGCCCTGCTCCAGCAGGGCGTCGATCAGTTCCATGGGCTGGCCGGCTGTGCCGAAGCCGCCGATCATGACGGTGGCGCCGTCGGGTACGTCCGCCAGGGCGGCCGCCGCGCTTGCAACAAGCTTAGAAATCATGATGTTTGCTCATAGGTGGCGTGTCATAATTTGTTCTTAATTAGAACTTTCGTTCTTCTGAAGAACATCGTTTCATGGGGATGAGCCGGGCGTCAAGGCGAGCCGGCGCGGCGTCATCCCCATTTACTCTTTTTGCGGTAGACGGATGGCCGAGCAAGATACCCAGCAACCCAGCGACAGCTACGTGCAGTCCTTCGCGCGCGGCTTGTCCGTGATCCGGGCCTTCGGCCCCGACCGTTCCGAGATGACTTTGTCCGAGGTCGCGGCCGTGACCGGGCTGACTCGCGCCGGCGCGCGCCGCATCCTGCTGACGCTGGAGCACCTGGGCTACGTCACCGTCGACGACCGCAAGTTCTCGCTGACCCCGCGCATCCTGGAGCTGGGCTACGCCTACCTGTCCGGCACGCCGCTGTGGAACCTGGCGTTGCCGTACATGGAAGAAGTGGCCGAGCAGACGCGGGAGTCGTGTTCCGTTTCGGTGCTGGAAGGCGCGGACATCGTCTACATCCTGCGCCTGTCCACGCACAAGGTCATGACCATCAACCTGGCCGTGGGCAGCCGCCTGCCGGCCTGGGCGACCTCGATGGGCCGCGTGTTGCTGGCGGGGCTGACGGAGCCGGAGCTGGACCGGGTGCTGGCGCTGAGCCAGATCCAGTCCTACACCCCGCACACCGTCACGGACCTCGCGGAGTTGAAGCGCGTGCTGGCCGGCGTGCGCGCCGACGGCTACGCCTGCGTCGCGCAGGAGCTGGAGCCGGGGCTGCAGTCGGTGGCCGTGCCCATCATGGACCGCAGCGGTCGCGTGATCGCCGCGATGAACGTCAGCGGCCATGCCAACCGCTTTACGCGCGAGGAAATGCTGGCGGCGTTTCTGCCGCCATTGCGCCGCGCGGCCGACCAGATCAACCACGCCCTGCTTCGCCGTTAGGCGGGGCAGGGGAGAGACGAGGGCGGCTGGCGTGCGCACGGCGGATCTCAGATGGGCGCGACGCCCAGCGTCGTGCCGCCGCAGACGTACAGCATCTGGCCGGTGACGAAGCCGTTGTCCGGCGACAGGAAGAACATCGCGGCGCGCGCCACGTCTTCGGGCGTGCCCAGGCGCTTGACCACGATGCTGTTGATGATGCGTTCGGTCTGCGGCGCGCCTGCCGGATTGCTCTTGGTGAACAGATCGGTGGCGATGGGGCCGGGACCGATGGCGTTGACGGTGATGCCGTCGCCGCCCAGTTCCATGGCCAGCGTGCGGGTCAGGCCCACCAGGCCGGCCTTGGTGGCCGAATAGACCACGCGGTCCGGCTTGCCCAGCGCGGCGCGCGACGACATGTTCACGATGCGGCCGAAGCCGGCTTCGCGCATGGCGGGCAGCGCGGCCTGCACCAGGATCAGCGCGGTGCGCAGGTGCAGGTTGACCACGTAGTCCAGGTCCGCGAGCGTGGCCGTGTCGGCCGTGCCCGGGCGGGTCGCGCCGGCGTTGTTGACCAGGCCCACGATGTTGTAGGCCGCGGTCACTTCGCGGGCGACTTCCTTGGTGCGCGCTTCGTCGGTCAGGTCGGCCTGATAAGACACCAGCCCCGCGGGCGGATTCTCGGGCAGCTTGTAGTCGATGTTGACGACCTTGTGTCCCGCATCCAGCAGCATGCGGATGATCGCAGCCCCGATCCCGGCGCTGCCGCCGGTCACGAGATACGCAGTAGGTTTGCTCATATCGGTTCCGTTCCTAGAGTAAGCGCGCCGGTCAGTGGGTCAGATAACCCCAAAGGAGGACGGCGGTGATGTGGATCACGCCGACCCACAGCATCATGATGACGGTATAGCCCATCACGTCGCGCAGCTTGAGCTTGGACAGCGCCAGCGCGGGCAGGATCCAGAAGGGCTGCACCAGGTCGTTCCAGGCGTTGCCCAGCATGACGGCCATGGTGGTCTGGTTCAGCGCGCTGCCGATTTCCTTGGCGGCGTCGATCATGAACGGACCCTGGATGACCCAGTGGCCGCCGGCCGAAGGCGCAAAGAAGTTGATGACGAACGAGCTGATCAGGCCCCAGAACGGCAGCGACTCGGGCGTGGCCACGTCGACGAACACTTGCGAGATCGTGGTGACCAGGCCGGAGGCGGCCATGATGGCCATGATGCCGGCGTAGAAGGGGTACTGCAGGATGATGCCGGAGATCGTCTTGATGCCTTCGGTCAGCTTGGCCACGTAGGCGGCCGGCGTGCCCAGCAGGATGATGCCCAGGAACAGGATGATGAAGTTGATCAGGTTCAGGTCCAGCGAACCGCCGTCCATGAAGTGGAAGGTCACGTAGGCGATGCCCAGCGCGCCGATCAGCAGGCTCAGGATGCGGCTGTTGTTCAGCTTGGAGGCGATGGTGCCTTTTTCCAGCATGTCTTCGGCGGCGCTGGACGTGTTGGCGTCGCGGTCGATGGCCGGGTCCACTTCAACGATCTTCTCGCCCTTCTTGGGGTGCAGCCAGGCGTTGAGCAGCGGCAGCGTCACGATGATCACCAGGCTGGTGATCAGCATCGGCACCGAGAAAATGGTTTCCGACAGCGGGATGGTGCCCATCTGCTTGGCGGTGGGGTGATTGGGGGTGGCGACCAGCACGGGGATGCTGGCCGACAGGCCCAGGCCGTACATGGTGAAGCCGCTGTAGGCCGCGGCGATGATCAGGGGGTAGTGCACGCCCTTGACCTTCAGCGCCAGCTTCTTGGCGACGATGCCGCCGATGACCAGGCCGAAGCCCCAGTTCAGGTAGCTGCCGATGCCGCCGACCAGCGTCGCCACGATGATGGCGGTGTGCGGCTTGTGCACGTGGCTGACGATGCGGTTGAGCATGCGGTCGGTGAGCGGCGCCGTGGCCAGCACGTAGCCCATCGCCAGGATCACGGCCATCTGGGTCGTGAAGGCCAGGAGGCTCCAGAAGCCGTTGCCCCAGGCGCGCGTGATGTCGCCGATGCCCTTGCCCTCGACGCCCATGGCCAGCAGCACGGTGAGCAGGGTCAGCGCGATCGCGAAGACGAAGGGGTCGGGCAGATACTTGCGCATCAGCTCCGTAAAGAATGAAGCCAGTTTATTCATGGTGCCTCCTACAAACTCCGGTAAGGCTAAGTTTTCTCGCGTCTTGCGCCGCCCGGCGCCGGGTGTCGGCGGGGGCGGGTGGGACGATTGCTTTCTTTGTGTGGTTGGGCTTGTGGCCCGCTGGCGCTGGTGGCGGGATGCCCCGCGCCTTATGTAGTGAATGCTTTGCTTGCGCGGCCGTCAGGAGCCGTTGGCCTTGCCGTTGAGCCAGTCAGCCAGTTCGCCTAGCGCGGCGCTTTTCTCGCGCAGCACGCGCTCGCGGCGTTCGGGGCTCCAGGTGTAGAAGCCCTGGCCGCTCTTGGCGCCGATCTGGCCGCTTTCGACCTTGCTCTTCAGGAGTTCGGAAGGTTCGGTGCGGTTTTCCAGGTCTTTGTAGAGATAGCTGGCGATCGCGTAGTGCACGTCGATGCCGTTCATGTCGCGCTGTTCCAGCGGTCCCGACAGGGCCAGGCGGATGCCCAGGCTCCACTTGACCACTTCGTCGATGTCCTCGGCGCTGGCCACGCCTTTCTCCAGCAGCGAGATGGCCTCGCGTGCCAGGGCGTGCTGGATGCGGTTGGCGATGAAGCCGGGGATGTCCTGGCGCACCAGCACCGGACGCTTGCCGGCGTAGCGCAGCGTGGCCATCACCCGGGCGACCGTGTCCTCGGAGGTGCCGTCGTTGCGCACCACTTCCACCAGCGGAATCACGTCGGCGGGCGTAAAGAAATGGGTGCCCACGAAACGGTCGCGCCGCACTACCGCGCTGGCGATGGCGTTGATGGACAGGCCGGAGGTGTTCGTGGCGAAGAGGGTGTGCGCGGGGCACAGGGAATCGAGCTTGGCGAAGATGCCGCGCTTGAGCTCCAGGTTCTCGGGCACGGCCTCGATCACCAGGTCGCTGTTGCAGGCCGCTTCCAGCCCCGGTGCGACTTGAATGCGCTGCATCGCTTCCTGGACGTTGCCCGGGGCATAGACATTCAACTGGCGGTCTATGGTCTGCAGCGCGCGGTCCAGCGCGCCTTCCATCGGGTCGATCAGGACGACGTTCAATCCCTTCGAGGCGAACAGCGCGGCGATGCCGCTGCCCATGGCGCCTGCGCCGACGATGGCGAGATTCTTGAGGGGAGTATCCATGATGGTTCGCTCGGTGCTGACACGCCGGGCTTGCGGGCGGGCACGTGCGGAACCAGGATGCTTTCTGTCTCTTCCGGGTGTGCCTTCCTGTGCGCCTGGCCAGAAAAATCTTTATGTTCTATATACGAACATTTGTGCGTATATAGAATTTCTGAAAGAGATAGTACTAAAAGTCGCGGGGGGCGGACAAATGGGGGATTTTGGGTGTCCGGCTGGTGGACGGTGCGCAGGCAGGGGACGCCGGCCCGCGCTCTGGCGCGAGCGCGGGCCGGCCTGACCTCACCAGCGGTAGGTGGCTGTGCCGATCACCCGGCGCGGTTCGCCGTAGAAGCAGCCGTAGGTGCAACTGCCGATATAGGTCTTGTCGGTCAGGTTGGACGCGTTCAGCGCGAACTTCCATGGCCCCGTCGCGTAGCTGATCATGGCGTCGAACAAGGTGAAGGATGGCACCTCCACCGGCATGCCGTGCGCCATGCCGCGGGTGCTGCCCACATAGCGCAGGCCAGCGCCGATTCTCAAGCCAGGCAGGCCGAAGTCGCCGAAACCATAGTCGCCCCATAGCGAGAACTGGTTGTAGGGGACCGAGCTCAGGCGCTTGCCTTCCTCGTCGGGCTGCAAGGGGCTGGCCTTGAGCGTGCGCGCGTCGGTGTAGGCGTAGGCGGCGATCAGGTTGGCATTGCGGCCGATGCGGGTGCGCGCCTCCAGTTCCAGGCCGCGGGTCCGCGCCTCGCCGGCCTGTATCTGATAGGACGTGTCCAAGGGGTCGGTCACGGTCATGTTCTTGCGGGTCAGTTGGTAGACCGCCGCCGACAGCATGGTGTCCGAGCCGGCGGGCTGGTAGCGCAGCCCGGCTTCGTACTGCTGGCCGGTGGTGGGCTGGAAGCGGCTGCCTTGGCGGTCCTGGCCGCTGGTAGGCTCGAATGACTCGCTATAGCTGAGGAACGGCGCCAGCCCGTTGTCGGCCAGGTAGACCAGGCCGGCGCGGCCGGTGAAGGCCTTGCTCTTTTCGCCGTCCGCATATTTTTCGTCGGTGAAGAAGTTGTGCTCGTCGACCGTGACCCAATCCTGTCGTCCGCCCAGCAGGACGACCCATTTGTCGGCGATCTTGATCTGGTCCTGAACGTAGATGCCCAGGCGCTTCATGTCGGTGACGGAGGAGGACCCGGGGAACGGCGCGACGGGGCCTAGCGGCATGCCATACACAGGATCGTAGAGGTCGATGTTGTTGTTGCTGCGGATATAGCGTTCGGTTTCGTGTTTGGGCAGCGAGTAATCGATGCCCGCCAACAGCGTGTGGCGCACCATGCCGCTGCCCACCTCGTATTGCAAGGACGTATCGGAGATCAGGGCGGAGGAGCGATCCCAGCGTGGCATGGCGCCGCGATCGGCGGTCCAGCGCTGGTCGGGCGCGAGCTGCCAGATGTCGGTGGAGTGATAGGTGCTGTCCGCATGGAAATAGCGTGCACTGTTGCGCAGCTTAAGCTGGCTGTTGAAGGCGTGTTCGAACAGATAGCCGATCGAATAGCGTTCCATGTTGAACTTGTCGAAACCAGGCTCGCCGGTAAAACGATTGCGTGGGATCCGGCCGTTGACGTTGGGGAGCACCGTGCCTTGCGCCGGCAGGCCATAAACGTAGACGGTGTGGTCCTTCTGGTATTCCGCAAGCAGGGTCAGCGAGGTGGCGGCGCTTGGCTGCCACGTGATGGCAGGCGCGATGTAGGTCCGATCGTCAGGCACATGGTCGATGAACGTATCGCTCTCGCGCAGCAAGGCGGTCAATCGGTACGACCACTTGCCATCTTCATCGAGCGCGCCGCCGAAATCGCCGGAGATCTGCTTGCGGCTGTAGTTGCCCGCTTCAACGTTCAGTTCGCGCAGCGGCTCCACGGTGGGGCGTTTGCTGACCGTATTGATGATGCCGCCGGGCGACGCGGAGCCGTAGAGGACGGAGGATGCGCCCTTGAGGAACTCGATGCGCTCCAGCCCATACACCTCCTGCCGCCCGTTGTAGATGTTCACGGTGTACAGCATGCCGTCGCGGTAGTAGTTGCCCAGGTTGCTGCGGAAGCCCCGCAGGAACAGGCTGTCAGACGTGCGGTCCATGCCTTCAGCGCGGCTGACGCCCGCCACGTAGCCCAGCGCATCTTGAATGCTCTGCGATTTCAGGGTGTCGATTTCCTCCGCGCCCACGACCGAGATCGATTGCGGCGTTTCGATGATGGGCGTGTCGGTACGGGTGCCGGTCGCGCTGAGCCGGGCCGCGTAGCCATGCAGGGGGCCGGTGGCGGTCTCCGCGGCCTGCGCGGTGACGGTCACGGCTTCGAGAGTGGTGGCGTCGTGGTGCGACGCCGGCGCGGGGCGCAGCGTGTAGCTGCCGTTGCTTTCCGGCAGGGCTTGCAGGCCTTGGTCGCGCAGCAATTCACCGAAGCCTTCGCGCACCGAATAGCTGCCTGACAGGCCGTTGCTGCGCTTTCCATGCAGCAGCGCGGCGTCCATGCTCAGTTCTACGCCGGCCGCGCTGGCGTAGGCATTGAGCACCTGGCTCAGCGGGCCGCCGGCGATGTCGTAGCTGCGCCTGGTCTCGACGCTCTGCGCCTGCGCGGTGGCGGTCGCGCCAGGGATGACGCAGAACGCCACGCTGAGAAACAGCGCCAGGCGCATCAGGCGGGGAATCGCGGGGCGGAGCGCTGGCGTGGCTGGCGCGTGGGAATGGGACCTGGGCTGCGGGTGACGGGACATTGGGTGATGCCTTGCGGTTCGTGCTGGAGATGAAAGGGGGTCACCCTATATCCCGAGCAAGAACGCCGAATCCGCAATTGCCGCCTCGAAAAGTTTGTAACGGCGACAGCCGATTGGCCGTCATTGCGCTGCCTGCACTGTCACCCAGTAGCGCGTCCGGTAGCTAACCGCCACCGGCAGAGCCCGCGTGAGGTTGTCCAGCGCCCGGTCCGTGTTGCGTACGGAAAAGACGCCGCTCACCAGCAGGCCCGCAACCTCGGGATCGCAGCGCAGCAGGCCTGGCCGGTAGCGGGCCAGTTCTGCCAGGAATTCGTCCAGGCGCATGGCATCGGCCACCAATACCCCGCGGCTCCAGGCCGCCGCGCTTTCCTGCGCAGGACTAGGTGCCGCGGCGCCGCCTGACGAAAAGCGCGAACCCTGGCCGGCTTGAAGCAGGACTGCCTGTTCCGGTGCGCCGAGGGGACGGATTTCCACGGCGCCTTCGAACACGGCCACGCGGGAGGTTTCGGTATCGTCCCTGACCGAGAATCGGGTGCCCAGGGCCTGGATGGAGCCGTGGCGGCTGCGCACCCGGAACGGCCGGGCCATGGCTGCGAGATCTGGCGCGGTTGCTACCAGGATTTCTCCGGCGTGCAGCACCACCACGCGTTCGTCCGCGGTGAACCTGAGGTCGATGGCGGTCGCGGTGGACAGCGTCACGCTGGACCCATCCGGCAGGGTGATGGTCCGGATTTCGCCAGTGCCGCTGCGGTAGTCGGCCGTTGCGGTTTGCCAGGAGTCGGTGCCGCGCAGGATGTAGCCCACGCCCACGATGGTTGCGCCCAGCCCCAGCAGGCTGATCGCGCGGCGCCGCGAGACGCCAGCCGGGCGTTTGCGCAGAGCGTGGCTGGCGGCCTGCGGCGATACGCTGCCGAGCTTGTCCTCGAATTCCAGCAGCCGTTGCCAAGCCAGTTCATGGTCGGCATGTTGCGCGCGCCAGCGGGCGCAGTCGGACTGGTCGGTGGGGTTGACGTCTTCCGACCACAAGCGCGCCATCCATTCGGCTGCCCGCTGCACGATGGCGGGGTCGATGGCCCGATTCAAGCCCTGGGGATTTGACGGAATGCCGGGCGTGGCGGACATGCCCGGTCAGCCGCCAGGGGGCGCGTGCAGGGCCTGGTAGCAGGCCAGCAGCGCGGAAGCCACGTATTTCTCCACCGACGACACCGACACGGCCAGCCGCGACGCGATGTCGCGGTAGCTCAAACCGTCCAGTTTGCGCAGCAGCAGCGCCTCGCGCGCCTTGGCTGGCAGGCTCTGCAGCACGGCGTCGATCTCGACCAGGGCTTGTACCGCCATGGCGCGGGCTTCTTCCGACGGCGCATGCGCCTGCGGCAGACCGGCGAGGGCTTCGAGATAGGCGGCCTCGATCTGGCGGCGGCGGTAGAGGTCGATCACCAGGCCGCGGGCGACCTGCGCCAGATGCTGGCGCGACTGGTGCGGTTCGGGCAGCCGGCCAGTGTGCAGGATGCGCAGATAGGTGTCGTGCGCCAGATCCGCCGCGTCGAACGCATTGCCCAGCCTTCGACGCAGCCAGCTTCTCAGCCAGCTGTGATGATCGGCATACAGGCCTTCGATGCCCTGCTGCGCTGCGGATTGGTTGGTCGACATGCGGGCCCCTGCAACGCGCGAAGGCGGCAAAAATGGCGCGGGTAAAGGATGAGAATCAGACTCATTCTATACCGCGCGCCATTTCACCAGCAATCGCTAGCCCGAGTTGCGCAGCCCCGCCGCAATCCCGTTGATCGTCAGGTGGATGGCGCGCTGCACGCGCTTGTCGACCTCGGCCTCGGGATGCTTCTGCGCCGCGCGGTGGCGGCGGATCAGGTCGATCTGCAGGTAATTGAGCGGATCGATGTAGGCGAAGCGCTCGCGCAACGACGCCTGCAGCGTGGGGTTGTCGGCCAGCAGTTCGCGCTGGGTCAGCAGCTTGAGCATGGCCAGCGTGCGGCCGTGCTCGGCGCTGATGGCGCCGAAGATGCGTTCGCGCACGCCGCGCTGCGGCACCAGCTGCGCGTAGCGCGCGGCGATCGCCAGGTCGGACTTGGCCAGCACCATTTCCATGTTGGACAGCAGCGTGCGGAAGGCGGGCCAGTCGCGCGCCATTTCGCGCAGCTGGGCCAGGCGGCCGCGGCGCGAGCGGGGCGCGTCGGGGGCGCCGGTTTCCAGATAGGCCTCGATGGCCGACCCCATGCCGTACCAGCCGGTCAGCATCAGGCGGCATTGCGCCCAGGAAAAGCCCCAGGGGATGGCGCGCAGGTCTTCGATGCGCTGGCCTTTCTTGCGCGAGGCGGGACGCGAGCCGATGTTCAGGCCTGCGATTTCGCTGATGGGCGTGGCGGCGAAGAAGTAATCGGCAAAGCGCGGGGTGTCGTAGACCAGGCCGCGGTAGGTGCGCTGCGCGGTTTCGGACATGAAGGACATGGCCGGGCCGTGCTGGGCCATGTGCGCGTCTTCCGCGCTGGTGGCTTCGGCGCGCGGCGCGAGGCTGGATTCCAGCGTGGCCGCGACCAGCAGTTCCAGGTGCCAGCGGCCGACCTCGGCGTCCTTGTACTTGCTCTGGATGACTTCGCCCTGTTCGGTCAGGCGGATCTGGCCGGCCACGGTGCCCGGGGGCTGTGCCAGGATGGCGTCGAAGCTGGAGCCGCCGCCGCGGCCTACCGAACCGCCACGGCCATGGAACAGGCGCAGCCGCACGTTGCGGGCCGAGAACACGTCGACCAGCGCGCGCTCGGCCTGGTAGAGCGACCAGTTGGACGTGAGGAAGCCGCCGTCCTTGTTGCTGTCCGAATAGCCCAGCATGACTTCCTGCGCGCCGTTCTGCGCCAGCTTCACGCGCTGGCGGATTTCGGGCAGGTCCAGCCAGGCAGCCATGATCTCGGCGCCGCGCTGCAAGTCGGGAATGGTCTCGAACAGCGGCACGACCATCAGGCCGTCCTCGGGCTGGATCTCCTGGCCCGCCGGGGCGATGAGGCCGGCTTCCTTTTGCAGCACCATGACTTCCAGCAGGTCGCTCAGCGTTTCGGTGTGCGACACGATGGTCTGGCGCACGGCCTGCTTGCCGTAGCGCGCGCGGCCGGCGGCGGCGGCGCGCAGCACCGCCAGTTCGCGCGTGGTGTCTTCGCTATAGGCGATCCAGGGCGAGGCCAGCGGACGGGCCTGCGCCAGTTCGGCGCGCAGCAGTTCGACGCGTTGCTCTTCGGTGAGCGCCAGGTAGTCCAGCGGCTTGCCGTCGCGTTGCGTGCCGGCGAGGGTGAACAGCTCGGCCAGCGCGCGCTCGTGCACGTCGGAACTCTGGCGCAGGTCCACCGTGGCCAGATGAAAGCCGAATACTTCCACGGCCTGCTGCAAGCCGGCCAGGCGCAGCTTGGCGATGGGCGAGCCATGGTGGGCGGCCAGCGACGCGGCGATCACGGCCAGATCGGCGGACAGCTCTTGCGGACCTTCGTAGGGGGCTGCCGCGACGGTGCTGCGCCGCGCCAGGTCCTGGCCCGTCAGGCGCTGCGCGGTGGCGGCCAGGCGGGCGTACACGCCGACCAGCGCGCGGCGGTAGGGCTCATCGCGGCGGTGGGGCGAATCGTCGCCGCTGGCGTCGGCCAGGGCCAGCAGTTCGGCATCCACGCCAATCAGCAAGGTGGTGACGGACAGCTCCGCGCCCAGCGCATGGACCTCTTGCAGATAGTGTTCGAACAGCACGGTGGCCTGGCGCAGCAGCGCGCGTTCCAGGGTGCTGGCATCCACGTTGGGGTTGCCGTCGCGGTCGCCGCCGATCCAGCTGCCCATGCGCAGGAAGGGCTCCAGCGGCGCGGGCGGAGCGGCGAAGGGCTTGGCGGACTCGCGGCTCAGCAGCTTGGACAGGTCGCCGTACACGCGCGGAATGACTTGCAGGAAGGTGCTGCGGTAGTACGACAGCGCGTTCTCGATTTCGTCGGCCACCGTGAGGCGCGTGTAGCGCAGCATGCGGGTCTGCCACAGTGTGGCGACGCGGCCGAGGAGGGAGGCGTCCAGGTCGGCCAGCTCTTCCGGCGTGAGCGTGCCTTCGCGCTGCGTCAGCGCGCCGGCGATCTCGCGGTGCACGTCCAGCGTGCTCTTGCGCTGCACTTCGGTGGGGTGCGCGGTCAGCACCGGCATGACGCAGGCTTCGGCCAGCAGCCGGCGGATGCGGGCTACGCCCACGCCCTGGCGGCCCAGGGTCTGCACCGCGTCCCGCAGGCTGCCGCGCTCGGGCGCGCCGCTGGCGATGGCGCGGGCGCGCTGGCGGCGATTCTGGTCGCGGTCTTCGGCGATATTGGAAAGGTGCAGGAAGTAGCTGAAGGCGCGCGCCACCGAGTTGGGGTCGCTGCCTTGCAGGCGCTTGACGCGCTGCTCCAGCAATTTGCCGTCGGCGTCGTTGCCTTCGCGGCGGAACTTTACGGCCGTGCGGCGCAGGGTTTCGATGGTGTCGAAGACGCGTTTGCCCTCACATTCCTCGATGACGGTGCCCAGTAATCGGCCTAATAGCCGGATATCGTGACGCAAGGGTTCTGCTGAATCGGACTGCGGGCGCATGGCATTCATCTGGCGGGGATCCGTCGAGGCTGCTGAGAGAGGGGAAGGGGTAGGAAAGAAGAGGCGTTGCAGGTAAACCGGGAAAGAGAATCTGGAAGATTTTACGCAGACTTTTTACGCCAGCCGCCGGCATCGGTTTAAAGTCCGCCAGCAGCATGTTTACACTAAAGGCAGGCCGTCACCTGTGCGTACAAGCCTTCAGTCCCTTCGTCTTTCCAGAAGCCCCCATTTATGCAAAATCATCAACGTCGCGCGCTCGTGCTGTTTTCGGGCGGCCAGGATTCCACCACTTGCCTGGCCTGGGCGCTGGACCGCTACGCCCATGTGGAAACCGTGGCGTTCGACTACGGGCAGCGCCACCACATTGAACTGACTGCGCGGCTGAACGTGCTGCGCGAGATCCGCAGCAATTTCCCCGACTGGGCGCCGCGCCTGGGCGAGGATCATCTGCTGGACCTGAAGGTGCTGGGCCAGGTGGGCGATACCGCCATGACCAGCGACCGCGCCATCGAAATGCAGGCCAACGGCCTGCCCAACACTTTCGTGCCTGGGCGCAACCTGCTGTTCCTGACGCTGGCCGCCGCACTGGGCTACCGCCGTCAGCTGGACGTGCTGGTGGGCGGCATGTGCGAAACCGATTTTTCCGGCTATCCGGATTGCCGCGACGACACCATCAAGGCGCAGCAGGTGGCGCTGGGCCTGGGCTTGGGCTCGCGGGTCACGATCGAGACGCCGCTGATGTGGATCGACAAGTCCGAGACCTGGGCGCTGGCGCATCGGCTGGGCGGCGACGCGCTGGTGGAAACCATCGTCGAGGAAAGCCACACCTGCTATCTGGGCGAGCGCGGCGCGCGCCACGACTGGGGCTACGGCTGCGGCGAGTGTCCCGCCTGCAAGCTGCGCAAGATCGGTTGGGAAAAATGGGTGGTGGCCTCCGCCGCCGAGGGTTGAGACGCCGGCCGCCGCCATCGCGCGGCGGGCGCTTCAGGCAAACGCCGCGCGCGTCCTGGCGATGAACTTCCACCGCAGCGCGAACGCTGCCGCACCGATAGCCGCGGCCAAGCCCACCGACAGCCCCATCGCGCCGCGTGCGCCGTAGCTGTCCACGATGTAGGCATAGGCGACCGGAGAGGCGGCGGTGACCAGGAAGCTGGGGATCAGCAATGAACCCACCAGCGTGCCATAGCTGCGGAAATCGAAGAGCGCCAGCGGCAGGGTGCCGCGCGTGATGGTCAAGAGGCCATTGCAGGCGCCATAAAGCAGCGCGTAGGTGGCGGTGGCATAGAGGTTGCCGCCGGACAGCAGCGCCAGCAGGAAGCACAGGGGCAGCAGCGCGCCGACCGCCAGCGTCAATGTCAGCGGATGCAGGCGCGAGCCCAACGCCACGTCGGCCAGACGGGCCGCGAACTGGCCGACGCCCCACAGGGCCGCGACGCTGACCGCGGCGGCCGCGGCCAAGCCCAGGCCCGACAGCAATGAAATCAGATGGGCCGCGTTGCCCGCCGCCAGAAAGTTGGTCAGCATGGCGACCAACGCGTACAGTCCGCCCGCCAGGCGGCGCTCGGCGGCGTTGCGGGTGAGGCCGGCGGGCGCCTTGTCCTTGCCGCCGGGGGCCGCTGCATAGCGTGCACGCGGCAGCGCCAGGTAAAGCGGCACCGTGGCCAGCGCCAAACCGGCATAGGCCAGCGCCGCGCCGCGCCAGCCCAGCCAGCCCGACAGCGCATGGCCTACCGGCCACATCACCGTGGACGCGAGTCCGCCGAACAATGTGATCTGCGACATGGGCCGGCGCGCCAAGGGGCCGGCCGCGCGCGCCAGCGAGGCGAAAGCCGCGTCGTACAGGCTCAGCCGCATGCCAACGCCCAGCACGGCCCAGGACAGGAAGTACCAAGGTATGGCGTGCGCGATCGACAGGCCCGTGCAGCCCAGCGCGCCCAGTAGCGCGCCCAGCGGCATGACGCGATGGCCGCCCCAGCGGTCCACGGCCATGCCGGCCAGCGGCGACACCAGGGCCATCACCACGATGGCCGCCGAAAAACCGCCGTAGACGGTGGCGGCGTTCCAGCCCAGGTCGGCGGCCATTGCGGGTCCCAGGGCGCCGATCAAGTAGTACGTCACGCCCCAGCCGACCAGTTGCGTCAGCCCCAGGCAGACGATGGCGCGCGGCGCAATCACGGCCGTTGCGGCGGTGTGGCGTCGCCTTCGCCCAGCGCGCGCTGCATCAGCACCGTGTCGCGCCATTCGCCATGCTTGTGCCCCACCGAACGCAGGGTGCCGGCGGGATGGAAGCCCTGGCTGGCGTGCAGCGCCAGCGATGCGGCGTTGCGGCTGTCGCCCACGACGGCCAGCATCTGGCGCCAGCCGGCGGCGGTGCAGCGCTCGATCAGCTCGGCCAGCAGCTTGCCGCCGATGCCCAGGCCGGAGCGGCCCGCCTTTACGTACACCGAATCTTCGACCGTGTGGCGGTAGGCCGGGCGCGGGCGGTAAGGCGTGACGTAGGCGTAGCCCACGACCTCACCGTTGATCTCGGCCACCAGATAGGGCATTTCCTTTTCCAGTACGGCGCCGCGGCGCTGGCGCATTTCCTGGATGGACGGAGGCTCCAGCTCGAACGAGGCGGTGCCGTGCTGTACATGGTGGGCGTAGATGGTCTTGATGGCGGGAAGATCGGCTTCCGCGCTGTCGCGGATGAGGACGGTGGGGCGGGGGGACGACATGGGCGGGCCGTGAGCAGGAAAGGAAAACAGAAGCCGCCAGTGTCGCGCAAGCTTATTTATTAATAAAGCTTTGGTCCATTATGATTTGTATAAGTAAAACTTTGGATTCAGCGATGCGTGGCCTTAACCTGGATCACCTGCGCACCTTTGCGCAGGTGATCGAACTGGGCAGTTTTTCCGCCGCTGCGGAGCGGGGCGGCGTGACGCAGCCCGCCGTCAGCCTGCAGATCCGCCAGTTGGAGCGGCGCTTCGGCCTGAAGCTGGTGGAACGCATCGGCCGCCGCGCCGGCCCGACAGCGGCCGGGCTGGAGCTGCTGTCGCACGTGCGCGTCATCGACGCGGCGCTGGCGCAGGCCGAACTTGCCATGACCGCGCATGCGTCGCAGGTGTCCGGCCGCATCCGGCTGGGCACGGGCGCCACCGCCTGCACCTATCTGCTGCCGCCGATCCTGGCGGACCTGCGGCGGCGCTTTCCGGCATTGGATATCGTGGCCAGCACCGGCAATACGGCGGACATGCTGCGCGGGCTGGAGAACAACACGCTCGATATCGGCCTGGTCACCTTGCCCGCGCCGGGACGCATGTTCCAGGTCACGCCGGTGCTGGATGACGAGTTCGTGGCGATCTTTCCCGCCCGCGATCCGGCCGCCATACCCGCGGCCGCCACGCCGCAGGCGCTGGCGCAGCTGCCGCTGGTGCTGTTCGAACCGGGCGCGCGCACCCGCCGCCTGGTGGACGACTGGTTCGAGGACGCCGGGCTGGCCGCCAAGCCCGTGATGGAGCTGGGCAGCACCGAGGCCATGAAGGAGATCGTCGCCGCGGGCCTGGGTTGCGCGATCCTGCCCAGGCTGGCGGTTTCGGGCGCGGGCCAGCGCCAGGCGCTGGAGGTGCGCTCGCTGGCGCCGCGCCTGTCGCGCAGCCTGGCCATCGTGCTGCGAAGGGACAAACCGCTCAGCCGGGGGTTGCGGCATCTGCAGGACTCGCTGCTGGCGTTGCGTGGATGAACCCAAGGACGTGGGTACACTGGCGCAGACCATTCCACGCCACTTGAATCACAATCATCGCAAAATGGACAAGCCTGCTGCCCGCAAGCCCTATAAGCCCGCAGAGCTGGACCTGTTTCCTTATGAGTCCTCGCGGCGTCCGGTGGCCGGATTGGCGGTGGACTACGAAGACGGCCACCGCGTGCGCCGCCACCGGCACCGCCGCGCCCAGTTGCTGTACGCCATCTCCGGGGTCATGGTGGTGGATACCGACGCCGGGATCTGGGTGGTGCCGCCCACGCGCGGCGTCTGGGTGCCGGCCTGGGTGTCGCACGGCCTGCGCATGAGTGGCGAGCCGCGCATGCGCACCGTGTTTGTGGAGCCGGGCGCGGCCGCGCACTTGCCGTCCAGCTGCTGTGTGTTGTCGATTTCCCCTTTGCTGCGCGAGCTGATGGTCGCGGCGGCCGAGGTGCCGCTGGACTGGGCGCCCGACACGCGCGACGGCCGGCTGATGATGTTGCTGCTGGACGAATTGCGCCAGGAGCCGGTGCTGCCGCTGCACCTGCCGCAGCCTTCCGAACCCCGCCTGGCGCGCATTTGCCGCGCCATCGTGCGCCACCCGGAACGCCAGGACGGCGCCGCCGACTGGGGGCGCGCGCTGGGAGTGGACCCGAAGACGGTGCACCGGCTGTTCCTGCGGCACACCGGCATGACCTTTGGCCGGTGGCGCCAGCAGGCGCGGCTCCTGGCGGCAATGGAGCGGCTGGCGCGCGGCGAACGTGTGCTGGAGGTGGCGCTGGACCTGGGCTACGAAAGCCCCAGCGCTTTCGCGGCCATGTTCCGCAAGGCCGTGGGCGAGCCGCCCAGCGCCTTCGCGGCCCGCGGCATGGCGTCCGCCTGATGGCCGCGGCTGCGTCCCGGGGGCGGCCGACGGGCGAGGGCGGCCCGAACCAGCGTATTATTTAACGTTTTGCCGCCTACGCTAACAGCTACAGCCAGAGACAAACCATGCCGCACTACCGCTCCCGCACCTCGACCCACGGCCGCAACATGGCCGGCGCCCGCGCCCTGTGGCGCGCCACCGGCATGAAGGACGGCGACTTCGGCAAGCCGATCATCGCGGTAGTGAACTCGTTCACGCAGTTCGTGCCGGGCCACGTGCACCTGCGCGACCTGGGCGCGCTGGTCGCCAAGGAAATCGAGGCCGCAGGCGGCGTCGCCAAGGAATTCAACACCATTGCCGTGGACGACGGCATCGCCATGGGCCACGGCGGCATGCTGTATTCGCTGCCCTCGCGCGAACTGATCGCCGACTCGGTCGAATACATGGTCAACGCGCACTGCGCCGACGCCATGGTCTGCATCTCGAACTGCGACAAGATCACCCCGGGGATGCTGATGGCCGCGATGCGCCTGAACATCCCGGTCGTGTTCGTGTCGGGCGGTCCGATGGAAGCGGGCAAGGTCAAGTCGCCCACCGACGGCAAGGTCATCGCCAAGATCGACCTGATCGACGCCATGATCAAGGCCGCCGACCCCAAGGTGTCGGATGCGGAAGTGGCGGAAGTCGAACGCAGCGCCTGCCCGACCTGCGGCTCCTGTTCCGGCATGTTCACCGCCAACTCGATGAACTGTCTGACCGAAGCCATCGGCCTGGCGCTGCCGGGCAACGGCACGATCGTTGCCACGCACGCCTGGCGCAAGGGTCTGTTCGAACAGGCCGGCCGCCTGGTGGTGGACCTGTGCCGTCGTTACTACCAGGAAGAGGACGCGTCGGTCCTGCCGCGCAGCATCGCCACCAAGAGCGCGTTCCAGAACGCGATGGCGCTGGACGTGGCCATGGGCGGCTCGACCAACACCGTGTTGCACTTGCTGGCCGCGGCGCAGGAAGCTGGCGTGGACTTCACCATGGCCGACATCGACCGCATTTCGCGCAAGGTGCCGTGCCTGTGCAAGGCGGCGCCCGCCACCGACAAATACCACATCGAGGACGTGCACCGCGCTGGCGGCATCCTGGGCATCCTGGGTGAACTGGCGCGCGCGGACCTGCTCGATCTGTCCTGCGGCAACGTGCACAGCGGCACGCTGGGCAATGCGATCAAGCAATGGGACGTGGCCGGCGGCGCTGGCGAAGAGGCGCAGAAGTTCTATAGGGCGGCTCCGGGCGGCATTCCGACCACGGTGGCGTTCAGCCAGGACGCAACCTTCCTGACGCTGGATACCGACCGCAAGACGGGCTGCATCCGCAGCAAGGAAAGCGCCTATTCGAAGGACGGCGGCCTGGCCGTGCTTTACGGCAACCTGGCTGAAAAGGGCTGCATCGTGAAGACGGCGGGCGTGGACGAGTCGCAATGGGTCTTTACCGGCCGTGCGCGCGTTTTTGAAAGCCAGGACGATGCGGTGGAAGGCATTCTGGGCGACAAGATCGTTCCTGGCGACGTGGTGGTGATCCGCTACGAAGGCCCGAAGGGCGGTCCGGGCATGCAGGAAATGCTGTACCCGACGTCGTACCTGAAGTCCAAGGGCCTGGGCAAGACTTGCGCGCTGTTTACCGATGGCCGTTTCTCTGGCGGTTCGTCGGGTCTGGTGATCGGCCATGCTTCGCCGGAAGCGGCGGAAGGCGGCACGATCGGCCTGGTGGAAGAGGGCGACGTGATCGAGATCGATATCCCGAACCGCAAGATGCATCTGGCGGTGTCCGACGAGGAACTGGCGCGCCGCCGGGCGGCGATGGATGCTCGTGCCGATGGCTGGGAGCCGGTCGGTCGCGAACGTGTCGTGTCGCAGGCGCTGCAAGCGTATGCGGCGTTGGCGACTTCGGCGGATCGCGGGGCTGTGCGGGATTTGTCGCAGCTGAAGCAGAAGGGCAAGCGTTGATTTTGCTTGCTGTTGGGTAAGAGGGCGGCGCTTTTTAGCGCCGCTTTTTTTTTGGCGTCTGGTGAGTGCTGGTTGGTGTTGACGTCGTGCGTGCGTGCGGGTGCGGGTGCCGGTGCCGGTGCCGGTGCCGTAGTGCTTCGTAGGCCGCCCGTCGGCGCCGGCGCGTGGGAGGCGAGCGCCCACGATTGCGGTCCGGAGCCTTCGCTCCGGACTGCCCCTTCGTCATCTTCGTCCAGGCCTTCGGCCTTCCCTTCAGATTCCCTCGGGCGCATCGAGGTTGCTCGCCTCCCACG